>CAVYMT010000001.1:0-467720 GCA_963769655.1 uncultured Rubrobacteraceae bacterium
GCGACAGCAGGTGCTGCCATTCGATGCGACCGCTCAAGGTCCAGCGCGTTGCATCACCGCTCCACGCATGACTCCAGCGCGCGCCGGCCAGGGCCTGCAATGCCGACATCGATGCGTCGTCGGAGGTCAGGCCGAAGCCTGATGCGCCCTGCTCGCTGAAGGCGTCCCTCTGCAGCCGCAACGCCTGTGCACCGATGTACGGCGTGACGGTGCCGGTGCTGAAACGCAGATTCCGTCCGGTCTGCAGCGACAGCGCGCCGTAGCGGTGCGCATAGTCGCTGGACACGCGGTACGCCTCGTCACCCAGCAGCACTTCGCGCTGCAGCCAGCGCTGCATGTGGCCGAACGCCGCGCTGCCCAGCACATATGCGTCGTCGTCCAGGCTCCACGATGCGTAGAGCTGGCCGTCGATCTGGCGGTTGCGTTCGCGGTCGAATCGCTGCGAATGCCAGGCATCGCCGCTGGTTTCGCTCAGCGACGCGCCGATCGTCATGCCGTCGCCGCCGCGCTGGTCGAAGCCGAGCATCCAGCCGTTCGTGCTCACGTCGAACGCCGACCAGCTGGCGGACGCCGTCCAGCGACTGCGACCACGCGCCCGCAGCGATGCCCGGCCGGAGCGCATCGACGCGCGATTCGCCGCGTCGCGGTTGCCGTTCGAGTGCCATCAGCGCGAACGCACCGTCGGCGTCGTGGAGTTCGCCGGAAAGGCTGTCGAGCGATCGTTCAACGGCAGCCGCGCTGCAGCGCCTTGCAGCTGCGCAGCCGCAGCGGAGAATGCCGTCGGCAGCGCGCCGGCGGGGCTCGACAGGACAATGTCGTCCAGTTGTCCGAATGCATGCTCGACACGTTGCGCCGCACCGAAACTCGCTGGCGAGTACGTCACGCCCTGCACGCCGCGCGCATCGATGCGCGCCACATCGAGCCAGACAGTGTGGGCGTCGTAGCCGATCGTCGCGTCGAGCAGGGGCGCCGAGTAGGCATTCGCGAACTGGCCGGTGATACCGCCTTCGCCGACCAGGATCTCGGTGCGGTTTCGCGCCACGTAGCCTTCCGCGAGGTCGGCGATGTACAGATCGCCGGCGATTTCGATCCTTCCCTTCACGCGCAGCGGATCGTTGCCGAGCGCGTTGACCATGAAGGTGCCGGATGGCTTGAGGAAGAGATTGCCCATCAGGCGGCGTGTTCGCTTGCTCGCGATTCACCAGGACACCTTCGTTGGTGACGTCGCCCTCGAGGAAGGTGTGGACTTGATCGCCGAACGACGAGTTGACCTGCATCACGCCGCGATTCATCACCGGCGCCCGCAAGGTCACTTCCCAGGCGTAGAAGTACGCGCCATCGTCGACCGTGATCGGTGCGGTCATGGTGCCGTTGATGGAGACGGTCAGGCCGGACTTGATATGCATCGAGCCGGTGAACGTGTTGTTCCCCGAAATGTGCAACGAGGCGCTTTCAAGCGTACCGGCCGTGTCTTCGTCGCTTCCGACGATGACGCTCGCCGGCCCGCTCATGTCGTTCCACCAGACCGAGTGCGTGCCGGCGGGAATCGTGACTTCGAAGTCGCCCCACAGCAGCTTGGCCGGTCCGCGCATCGAGCAGTCGAAATCGAGCAGTCCCCAGCCGAAGGTCGCGTCCGCGCCGGGCGCGCCCAGATCCACGGCATTTCCCAACAGGATCTGCCGGATCTGGTTGGCACTCATGTAGGGAAACTTCTCCCTGAGCGAAGCGGCGGCACCCGCCACCTGCGCGGCCGCGAAAGCCGAGCCGTTGACGGAGCGGATGGCGCTGGAATTCCCCGCGGACGCGGCCAGCGCAAGGTCGCCCGGGGCGACCATGCAGAAGCGCGCCGCGTCGCCGCAGGCGTTGGCATAGGGGCCAGCCGCGTCGGGACCAGCGTGTCGAGCGCAGCCACCGTCAGCCAGCCGCCTTCGACCGCAGGCGTTGGCGCTGCGGCCGGGCAATGCGGCGATGGTGGAGGGCTGGGTGCCTGCCTGGTCGCCGGCGGCGAACACCACCAGTCCGTCGTGGTCGACCACGAACGGGCGATACGCCGAGACGTAGGCGTCCGTCGTGGCGGCATCACTCCACGGCGTCCTGCCCCAGGCATTGAGCATGACGTTCACGCCGGCGGACACCAGATCGTCGTGCATCGCCCGCAGGCGCGATGGAGCCGCTTGCGAATCGCCAAGCGCGGCGTTGCCCGTTGCGTCCGGCACGAGGCGCGCCGACACGATGTTGGCGCCGTTGGCCAGCGTGATGCCTGACGACAGCTCGCCCGGCCGCTCCAGCAGGACCCTGGCCAGGTCCGTGCCCACTCCGGCCTTGTCCGCGACACCGAGATCGTTCGTGGCCGCGTCGACGTAGGTGAATTGCCGTACCGGCCGACCCGCCAGTTCCGCTGCGTCGCCGCGCACGCCCGTGGACACCACGCCGATGACGCCGTCGGTTCCCAGATCCGAGCCACCGAAATGATTGATCACCCGCCAGTGCGCGTAACGCTCTGTCACGACGGAAGGCGACGGCGGCGCGGGTGGTCGTACCGGCGGATTGGGCGACGTCGGCGCCGGCGGCGGTGGATCGCTGCGGACGTTGCCGCCGCCCCCGCCTCCACCGCAGCCCACCATTCCCATCACGCACAGGCCCAACATCACGCTGCGCGCCAGGGGCGCGCGTGCCGGCATACGTTCCATGTTTTCCCCTTTCATCCACCGCGCGCACCGCCCCCCGGCGGTCATGGCGCGCAGCCATCTCCCCGATTCCACCATGAAATGCCACGTCCGCGCATGTGCAGGCGTGGCATGGCAGATCAGCCGTGCATCAGAACGCCGTCGACCAGTTGAGCATCGCCTGCGTCCAGGTGTCGCCCTGGTCGTGACGGACGTCCACGTCGAAGCCCATGCGGCTTCCGCCGCGCAGCCACGTGCCCAGGCTCAGGCCGAACACGCCGACATCGCGGTCCAGCGCCTCGCCCACGATCGGCGACCACACGTCCAGCGCGGTGAAGCGCGCATCGATGTCGCCGCCCGACTGCGACAGCAGGCGCTGCCATTCGGCGCGGCCCTGCAGGTCCCACAGCGACGACCCGACCGACCAGTCGTCGGTAAAGCGCGCGCCGAGCAGGGCCTGGCTCAGCGTCATCGTCGAGGCGGTCGGTGCTCAGGCCGAAACCGAGCGCGCCGCTGCTCGCTGAAGCCGTCGCGATCGAGCTGCAATGTCTGCACGCCGGCATATGGCGTGATGCGGCCGCGGCCGACGCGCATCGGCAGGCCCGCCTGCAGGCCGACGCTGGCGTAGCGATGCGCGTAGTCGGCTGTCGACGCGGAACGACTCGTCGCCCAGCAGCATGTCGCGCTGCGTCCAGCGCTGCATGCGACCCAGCGCGAGGCTGCCCAGCAGGTAGCCGCGACCGAGGTCGTAGCTGCCGTAGAACTGCGCTTCGGCCTGGCGGTTGTGCTCGCGGTCGAACGCTGGTCGTGGTGGGCGTAGCCCTCGGTCTCGCGCCAGCGCCATGCCGACGGTGAGGCGGTCGCCGAGACGGCGGTCCTGGCCGATCATCCAGCCGTCGACATCGCATGTCGAACTGCGCCATCGCCCGCTGCGCCTTCGAGGCCGTCGGACCAGGCGCCGCCGACCGGCGCGGCCTGCAATGCATCCACGCGTGATTCCAGCGCGCGGCGGTTGCCTTCGATGGCCATCATCGCGAACGCGGTGTCCGCACCGTGCAGTTCGCCGGAGAGGCTGGCCAGGGTCCGCTCGGCCGCCGCCGCGGTCGGCGTGCCCTGGATTGCGCCGGCGCCGGCAATGAAAGTCGTCGAGCCCGGGCTGCCCGCCGAGTTGCCCTGTCGTCGATGGCATCGAACGCGCCTTCGACACGCTGCCGCACTCGACAGCGCAGTCGGCGACAGGCCCATGCTCTGCGCGGCTGCGGTGACGTCGAGGCGGCTGATGTTCAACCATGCGTCGATCGGGTCGTAGCCGATGCGTCGCCTGCAGCAGCACGCCGGGCGCCGCGGTCAGCGACCCGAACGTGCCGTTGAGGCCGCCGGACGCGCGCAGGAATGTCTCGCGCTGGCTGGCGCTGGCACGTAGCCCGGCCGCCTTGCCCAGCACATGCAGTTCGCCGCCGTCGAGCTGCGCGGCACCGGAAAAGTTCAGGAACGTACCGACCTCGATGGCCAGCTCGTGCGCTCGAAGCCTGCGGACATAGCTGCCGTTGATCTGGTGCATCTGGGTCGCTGTAGGCGAGCCAGCGTTCCGTTGTTCGTCGACGTTGCCCCTGAGCCCGGCGCGCATTGCGCGACTCCAGCCTGTGCACCCGGCGCGATCGAAGTGGACGCGGTGCCACTGAGGCTCGCCTGTACGCGAACGATGCCTCCTTGAACCTGGGTCGCCCCGGTGTAAGTAGGCGCTAGTCGAGCACGAGCGTGCCGGTGCCGTGCTTGATCAGCCCTCCGGTGCCGCTCGATGCCGTTGCGACCAGTCGGACGTCGTCGCCGTCGAACGCGGCAGTGACATCGCCCCAGTCGAATCGACCCGGCCCGCTGATCGGCCTTGCCGACATTGAGCAGGCCATAGCCGAAGGTGATCGTCGACGCCTGGAGCGCCGAGGTCCGTTGCGGTGCCCAGCAACGTCTGCCGCACGATGTCGTTGCTGAAGTACGGGAACGCCTGCCACACCAGCGCCGCCGCACCCGACACCTGCGGCGCGGCCAACGACGTGCCCGCGCCATCGCCAGTAGGTCGGACTGGTGGGACCGTCGTTGGTGCCGGTCACCACGACCGTGCCGGGCGCGGCCAGGCAGTAGCGCATCGCCACGCCACACGCGTTGGCGTAGACGGCACCGTCGGTGCCTACGTCGAGCTGCAGCGTTGCTCGGATTGACCGCGGTGACCGCGAGCCAGCCGCGCTCCAGGTCGGCCGCCGGGAAACGTGCCGTTCGATCCGGGCTGGCTCGGCAAAGCGCGCCATGCTCGACGGGTTGGGCATCGACTGCGTTGCCGGTGGCGAACACCACCAGGCCGTTGTTGCTGATGATGAAGGGACGGTACTCGTCGGCGATCGGCGCGGTCGCGGCCGGATTGGTCCAGTACAGGCCGCCCCACGAGTTGTTCATGACCCGCACGCCGCGGTTGATCAGGTCCTGGTGGATCCCTTGCAGTCCAAGCGCGCCATCGACCTCGTTGCCCTGACCGGATGCCGTCGTCGTCTGGGTGCCTTGTCGTGACAGGATGCGCGCCGAGACGATCTGCGCGCCGGGCGCGATGCCGCCCGGCCATGCACCGAACGGCGTGCCCGCCGCGATCTGCGACACCGCGGTGCCATGTCCGGCGACATCGTCGACGGCCAGGTTGTTGGGCGGCGAAGAGACGTAGTTGAGGTTGGCCACCACGCGCGGCGACAACGCCGGGTGGTTGCGCATCACGCCGCTGTCGACCACGCCGATGCGCACGCCCTGCGCCGGTGATTCCGGCCTGGTGCGCGGCGGCGGTGTTGGTCAGCGCGAGGTGCTGGCTGTACGCCGGATTCGGCGCGGACGACCACGGGCGGCGTCGGCGGCGGCGGCGAAGGCGGCGTGCCGGCGGCGGCGGCGCGATGTCGGACCGGACCGGACGTTGCCGCCACCACCGCCACCACCGCACGCGGCCAGGCCGATGCAGCCCGGAGCACAGCAGCGCACCGCGCATCGCAGTGACAAGTCCTTTTTCGCGGTAACGCATGGCGTCCTCGTTCGATCACGCCGCTCCCCAGCGAACGCGTCCCGCAGTATCAATCCATTCCGGGCTGCCCACAATGACGCGTCCCTCAGTGACGGTACGACATCGATGACCGTACCATCGCTACACGCCCGCTCCCAGCGCAACGACTGGCCGCATCGAAGCGCTGTTCGGACGCACGGCGCGTGCGGCGGTTGCTGGTGCATGTGGTGGCGCGTGCCGATGGGCGGCAAGACGTGGGACGCGGCCAAGGGCGCGCCGAACCGCGCGGCGTTCAGGCAGCTGGTCGAAAGCGGCGCGGCATCCGGCGTGCTCGCCTTCGTCGCCGACGCGCCGGTGGGCTGGTGCTCGATCGGCGCCGCGCGGCGACTTCCCGCGCCTGGATCGCAGCAAGGCCCTGGTCCGCGCACTGGCGCGCGACGACGTGGTCGCTCAATTGCCTGTACGTGCCCGCCGCGCTGGCGCGGTCGGGGCGTGGCACGGGCGCTGGTCGCGGCGGCGGTCGAGCTTGCGCGCCAGGCGCGGCGCGACCGAGATCGAGGCCTACCCGCAGTCGGTCGCGCCGGGCGAGCGCCAGGCCGGCGCCTTCGTCTGGACCGGCGTGCCGGCACTGTTCGAGCCACTCGGTTTCCAGCGCCAGGGCACCGCCCGCCCGCGGCCGGGCGCCTGTACCTGCTGAAGCTGCGCCTGAGACCGGGGTTTGCGGCACTGCAGCACGGCGCCGCATAATCGGCGGGTTCCGGCCCTGCGCGCTGGCCCGACTTTCTCCGGAGTTCCCCATGAGCGACGTCGTCATCGTCGGTGCCAAGCGCACCGCCATCGGTTCCTTCCTCGGCCAGTTCACCGGCGTGCCGACGCCGACGCTCGGCACCGCCGCGATCAGCGGCGCGCTCGAGCACGCCGGCGTCGCCGCCGACCAGGTCGACGAAGTGATCATGGGCTGCGTGCTGCCGGCCGGCCTCGGCCAGGCGCCGGCGCGCCAGGCCGCGCTCGGCGCCGGCCTGCCGACCTCGGCCGGCTGCACCACGATCAACAAGGTCTGCGGCTCGGGCATGAAGGCGATCATGCTCGGCCACGACCTGATCAAGGCCGGCTCGGCCAACGTCGTCGTCGCCGGCGGCATGGAGTCGATGACCAACGCGCCGCACCTGCTCAACAACTCGCGCACCGGCATCCGCTACGGCAGCGCCGAGATGCTCGACCACATGGCGTGGGACGGCCTGACCAATCCGTACGACAGCAAGGCGATGGGCGTGTTCGGCGACATGGCGTGCGAGAAGTACGGCTTCGACCGCGAAGCGCTGGATGCGTTCTCCGCCGAAAGCGTGCGCCGCGCGCAGGCCGCGCGTGGCCAGCGGCGCGTTCAAGGACGAGATCGTCCCGGTGACGGTCAAGGGCCGCAAGGGCGACGTCGTCGTCGACACCGACGAAGAGCCGGGCAAGATCGACCTCGGCCAAGATCCCGACGCTGCGCGCCGGCGTTCAGGCAAGGACGGCATGATCACCGCCGCGTCGTTCGTCGAGGATTTCCGACGGCGCCGCCGCGACGGTGCTGATGCGCGCCGACGAAGCCGCGCAAGCGCGGCCTCAAGCCGCTGGCGCGCATCGTCGCCCACGCCGGCCATGCGCAGGCGCCGGAATGGTTCACCACCGCGCCGGTGAAAGCGATCGCAAACGTGCTCGACAAGGCCGGCTGGAAGGTCGACGACGTCGACCTGTTCGAGGTCAACGAAGCGTTCGCCTGCGTGGCGATGGCGCCGATGAAGGACCTCGGCATCCCGCACGAAAAGCTCAACGTCAACGGCGGCGCCGTGCGCGCTGGGCCACCCGATCGGCGCCAGCGGCGCCCGCCTGGTCGTGACCCTGCTGCATGCGCTGCGCGCACGCGGCGGCAAGCGCGGCGTGGCTTCGCTGTGCATCGGCGGTGGCGAAGCGACCGCGATCGCCGTCGAGCTGCTATGAAGACGTTAAAAACGCATTACCTAAAAAAAACCGGCCAAGCCGCTTGACACGCGTCACCGGCTTGTCATCATGTTATCGACGCGCAGTTGCGCGTTGCCTAACTAAACGACGAGGATACGAACCATGACCTTCAACAAGGCGCTGATCGCCCTGGCTCTGGGCCTCGCCCTGGCCGCTTGCTCGAACCAGAAGCAGGCTGACGAAGCCGCTACCGACGCTGCCGCTGCTTCGACCGAAGCCCAGCTGCTGCCGACACCGACGCCGCTGCTACCGGCGACGCCGCTGCTGCCGACGCTGCCCAGGCCGCTGCCGACACCGCTGCCCAGGCTGCTGACGCTGCCGCCGCTTCGGCCGACGCACCGCCGCTGCCGCCGCTCCGGCCGCTGCCGACGCTGCTGCCGACGCCGCTGCGCAGGCTGCCGACGCCGCCGCCCAGGCTGCCGACGCTGCTGACGCAGGCTGCTGACGCTGCCAAGGAAGAAGCCAAGAAGTAATCACTTCGGGCAGGCAACTGCCCAAGTGATTACCTGCGAAAAGCCGCCGGATTCCGGCGGCTTTTTCCGTAGTGAGCTGATGGTTACATGCGAGGCCGCCGAGCTCGCCGGCGGCTGTATTCCATGCGCGAGTCAGTGAACGATATGAACCGGCCCGCGCCGGATCGCCGCGCGCACTGGCGTTGCCTGATCTGTTGATTGCTTTCACGTGCCTTCTCAGACAACCCCTCCGGAGAGACCCATGAACACCAAGCTCTACGTCGCTCCTCGCCGCCGCCGTCCTGGCCCTGTCGGCCTGCAAGAACGCACCGACACCGCGCAGAGCGAAGCCGCCGAAGCCGCCGCCGCCGCCGACCAGGCCGCCGACGCCGCCGCCGACGCCGCCGCCGCACGCCGCCGACGCCGCCGCCGCCGCGCACCGACGCCGCTGCCGCCGCCACGGCCGATGCCGCGCTGGAACAGCGCTGCCGACTCGACCGCAGGCCGCCGCCGCCGACGCCGCTGCCGGCGCCGCCGCCGCCACCGCCGATGCCGCCCAGGCCACGGCCGACGCTGCGCAGAAGGTCGCCGACAAGGCCGACAGCCGCCGCGGAAGAAGCCAAGAAGTAAGCTGCAAGCGCAATTCGCTCGCCTGCGACTGTCGAAAGGCCCGCGCAAGCGGGCCTTTCTTTTTCGTGCGACGCGACGTGCCTGCATCGCGAGCCGCCGTGGCCGGGCCATCGCGATTGGCCGCGCGGACGCTTTGTGGTCTGATGCCGCATCTTTCGCACGCCCCGCATCGATGCCCGCACTCACTTCCCAGCATCGATCCCCGCTCGCAGGATTTCCAGGACAACGTCGCCTACCACCGCGCGCTGGTCGACGAACTCGACGCCCGCCTGGCGCGCGCCGCCGACGGCGGCGGCGAGAAGGCGCGCGACAAGCACACCGAGCGCGGCAAGCTGCTGGCGCGCGATCGCATCACCGCCCTGCTCGACCCGGGCTCGCCGTTCCTCGAGATCGCCCCGCTCGCCGCCGAAGGCATGTACGACGACGCCGCGCCCGCCGCCGGCATGGTCTGCGGCATCGGCCGGGTGATGGGACAGGAAGTGGTGATCGTCGCCAACGACGCCACGGTCAAGGGCGGCACCTACTTCCCGATGACGGTGAAGAAGCACCTGCGCGCGCAGGAAATCGCGCGCGAGAACCACCTGCCCTGCGTCTACCTGGTCGACTCCGGCGGCGCGTTCCTGCCGCTGCAGGACGAGGTGTTTCCCGGACAAGGAGCACTTCGGCCGCATCTTCTACAACCAGGCGCGGCTGAGCGCGGAGAACATCCCGCAGATCGCCGTGGTCATGGGCTCGTGCACCGCCGGCGGCGCCTACGTGCCGGCGATGTGCGACGAATCGATCATCGTCAAGGAACAGGGCACGATCTTCCTCGGCGGCCCGCCGCTGGTGAAGGCGGCGACCGGCGAAGTCGTCGATGCCGAAGCGCTCGGCGGCGCCGACGTGCACACCAGCGTGTCCGGCGTGGCCGACCATTTCGCCGAGGACGACCGCCACGCGCTGCAGATCGCGCGCGACATCGTCGCGCACGCTCAACCGCCGCAAGACGCTGCCGGTCGCGGTGCAGCCGTCGCGCGAGCCGCTGTATCGCGGCCGAGCGAGCTGTACGGCATCGTGCCGAAGGACACGCGCCGCCCGTTCGACATCCGCGAGGTGATCGCGCGCATCGTCGACGGCAGCGACTTCCAGGAGTTCAAGGCGCGCTACGGCAAGACGCTGGTCACCGGCTTCGCGCACCTGCACGGCTATCCGGTCGGCATCGTCGCCAACAACGGCATCCTGTTCGCCGAGAGCGCGCTCAAGGGCGCGCACTTCATCGAGCTGTGCAACCAGCGCGGCATCCCGCTGGTGTTCCTGCAGAACATCACCGGCTTCATGGTCGGCCGCAAGTACGAGAACGCCGGCATCGCCAAGGACGGCGCGAAGATGGTGACGGCGGTGGCGTGCTCGCACGTGCCCAAGTTCACCGTGGTGATCGGCGGCAGCTTCGGCGCCGGCAACTACGCGATGTGCGGCCGCGCCTACGGCGCGCGCTTCCTGTGGATGTGGCCGAACGCGCGCATCAGCGTGATGGGCGGCGAGCAGGCCGCCAGCGTGCTGGCGACGGTCAAGCGCGACGGCATCGAGGCCGCCGGCATGCAGGCCGTAGAGATCGCCAACCTCTGCGCCCCGGAGCATGCGCATGTGATATCCGAGGACCACGAGGCGATCCTGCAAGACCTCGATACGGCAGGGATGGTGGCGTTCGGGGACATGAGCCCGATCGCCCTGGCCGACTACGGGGCAGGCCCATCGCACGCCCTGCCGACCGGCGGCACGGCCGCCTGGGCCTCCGCGCTCGGGACCCACGACTTTGTCGCCCGCACAAACTACCTGCACTACACGGCGGATGCCCTGGCCGACTTCGGACCGCACGTCGAACGCCTGCGCTCGCCTCGAAGGCTTCGAGAACCACGCCGCCAGCGTCGGCGTACGCCTCCGCTGACGCGCAGGGGGCGGAGACCGGCGCCGGCGAGATCCTTCGGCGTGCCGAGGCGATCAACGAAGCTTCCTCGGCCGCCGGACGATTGTATAGAATGCCCTGGCGCTCATCCGAAGCGTCACCAGCGGTCTAGAAGGAGCGAGATGCCAAGGAGTGGAACAGCGCAGCGAAAGACGGGGGAGACCTCGGTGCGCGTGCGCCTGGACCTTGACGGGACTGGCCGCGCCGAGGTCGCGACCGGCGTGGGCTTCTTCGACCACATCCTGCACCTGCTGTCGCACCACTCGGGGATAGACCTCACGGTGGAGGCCGAGGGCGACACCTGGGTCGACGACCACCACACCGTCGAGGACACGGGGCTCGTGCTCGGGCGTGCCTTCGACGACGCGCTGGGCGACCGCTCGGGCCTCGTCCGCTTCGCCGACGCGAGCGCGCCGCTCATAGAGGCCCTCTCGACCGTCGTGGTGGACCTCGGAGGCCGCAGCCACCTCACCTGCAACCTCGGTCCGATGCCGGAGAAGATCGGCACCTTCGACACCGAGCTCTTCCCCGAGTTCCTGCGCGCCTTCACCCAGTACGGGCGCTTTACGCTCCACCTCAACTGCCACTACGGCGAGAATGCCCACCACAAGATCGAGTCCGGCGTGAAGGCGCTCGCCGTCGCCCTGCGGCAGGGCATCTCCCAACGCACCTCCGGCAGCGCCTCTACCAAAGGGGTTGTTGATTAGCTGTCAGCCGTCAGCTCTCAGCGATCAGCGAGGCTTTGGCCGATCGTTGCTGGCCGCATACGGAGACGACGTCGCGTCGTTCTCTCCGGCGGTAGCAACCGTCGTGAGACAGCCGACACTGACGGCTGATGGCTGACAGCCTGACCGTGGCGGTCGTCGATTACGACGCGGGCAACACGCTCTCCGTGACGCGGGCGCTGGAGAAGGTCGGGGCCAGGGTGGACCTCACGTCGGACCCCGATCGCATCGGGGCCGCGGACGCGGTGGTGCTCCCGGGCGTCGGGGCTTTTGGGGACTGTATGACCAAGCTCGCCGATCGGGCGATGGACGCGGCCTGCCGAGACGCGTTCGAGGCCGGCAAGCCTTTCCTGGGTGTGTGCGTGGGCCTTGCAGGCGCTCTTCGAGGGCTCCGAGGAGTCGCCCGGGGTGCAGGGGCTTGGGATCCTGCCTGGCACGGTGCGGAGGTTCGTCGCGGGGGACCTGAAGGTCCCGCACATGGGCTGGAACGAGCTCGCAGGTGCGGCGAGTCGCACCCGGTGCTGGAAAACCTCGACGGCGAGGACTTCTACTTTGTCCACTCCTATTTCCCGGAGCCGGCTCAGAGCAGACGACCTCCTCGGGAACCTCGGAGTACGGCGAGACCTTCTGCGCCGCCGCGGGCCGCGAGAACCTGGCCGCCGTGCAGTTCCACCCGGAGAAGAGCAGCCGTGCCGGCCTGACCCTGTACGAGAACTTTCTCGGTTGGGCGCGGCGCGTGTGAGCGCGGTGTTGCCGTCGAAAGCCGGTCCATCCTCGCCGACCGTCCACGGACGGGCCGCAGGATGAACGGCTTCACGGTTTTCCCGGCCATAGACTTGCGGGGCGGGAGGTGCGTGCGGCTCGGGCAGGGGGATTTCGGACGCTCCAAGGAGTACGACTCCGATCCCGTCGAGCGCGCCCGCGAGTGGGCTGCGAAAGGGGGCCAAGGCGCTACACGTCGTCGACCTCGACGGCGCCAGCGAGGGCAGGCCGGTCCAGCTCGGATCTGATCGCGGCAGATGGCCCGGGCGGTGGAGGTGCCCCTCCAGGTCGGTGGTGGCATTCGGACGGTGGAGGACGTGGGGGCCGCGCGGCGGGCCGGGGCCCAGCGGGTCGTCATCGGAACCGCGGCCGTGCGGGACCGCGACCTCAGGTTGCGGGCGATCGAAGATCTCGGCCCACGTCTCGTCGTCGCCGTGGACGCCAGGGACGGGGTGGTCGCAACCCACGGCTGGAGACGCTCCAGCGGTATCGGGGTCCTGGATCTCGCCGAGGAGCTCGCCGGCGACGGGGTCGCGACGGTCCTCTTCACGGACGTTTCCCGAGACGGCATGGAGCAGGGGCCCGCGCTCGAGGAGACCTCGGCCGTCGCCACCTTGATTCCGGCGATAGCCAGCGGCGGCGTCCGGGACGCCGAGGACGTCGCCGCCCTGGCAAAGCTGCGCGGCATCGTCGGGGCGGTTGTGGGGACGGCCCTCTACGAAGGTCGGGTCACCCTGGAAGCGCTGCTCGCCGCGGAGCGCGACCAGAAACCGGCGTGACGATCTGGGGTGCTCCGCGACGAAATAAACATGCGATAGGCCCAAACTGGTGATGCGCGGAGCGTCATCCCTCCCTAGAATGCCTCTGGCGATCAGGTTGACGCGACGATCGGACGCGTCTCGGACGAAAGGAGCAACAATGAAGCGGCGGGTTGTCTTGGGCGTATCGGTCGTGTTGGCCGCGCTCGCCCTCTTCGGGGGGATCGCGCTGGCGGCCACTTTGGACGGGACCAACAGGGACGACAGGCTTATCGGGAACGAACCGCGCTGACCAGATAGACGCCAAGCGCGGCGACGACTTTATCAACGCGCGCCGGGGCGCCGATACCATCAACGCCGCGGGCGGCAAGGACGACATCATCGCCGGTCCCCGCCGGGAGTCCGCGGTGGACGTGATCACCGCCGGTTCCGGTGACGACGACATCTTCACGCGCAACCGCCCCGCGCGACGCGACGTGGTGGACTGTGGTCGAGGGCTTCGACCGCGTGGTGGCCGACAATCGGGATCAATTCACCGGCTGCAACCGCATCTTCCGTTAGAGTCCAGCAAACCTCGAAGAGGCCCCGCTCCACGGAGCGGGGCCTCCCGCGTTCCTGGCCGCCTCAGAGCTCCAATCGGGAGGTTTCGGGCGCGCCGCCCTGGTACTTGGCCGACTGTATGGCACGCCACGAGAACTGCGCGAGGGCTCCGTCGGTCGGACCTTTGAGGCCTGCGTCTGCCTCCGCGATAGCCTCCCGCGCCGTCTCCGAGGCCGCGTCGAGGGCGGCGTTGATCTCGTACGCCCGGGCGGCCTGGTATTTGACGCGAATCCCTCGTTGCCCGGGGTGGTTCAGGCCCTCGACCTCGTAAGACACCTCGTACTCTTCGGTGCGGCTCTCGAGGTTGCCGACGCGACGGGCTGTGCAGATAAGATCAGGCACGCGGGAATCCTACCACCAAAACTGGGGATCGCGCCTTGGCCGAGGCGGTCCCCTTTCGGGTAGACTTACGCCGATTCGAGGTGAACACTTTTTTCGAGACGAGCAAGAAGACTGCCAGGGGGCGGCCGCTGGGCCGGGCAGCACGGGCCCTGCGGATCCTCTTCAACGTCGCCCTGATCCTGGCCACCGCGGCCGTAGTCTCGGTCGGCGTTCTGTACCTCGTCGTGGTTAGCGGCTACCAGGAGGACCTCGGGCGCCGCTACCCGGCGCTCGTCGAAAACTCCTACGTCTACGACGCCGACGGGCAGAAGATAGCCACCTTGGAGGCCGCGGAGAACAGGGAGACGGTCGGCCCTAACGCCCTGGGCGATCACCTGCCAAGGGCGGTGGTCGCCGTCGAGGACCGCCGCTTCAGAGACCACTTCGGGGTCGATGTCGAAGGCGTGGCGCGCGCAGCCTGGACGGACCTGCGCGCATGGGAGGTGCACGAGGGCGGCTCGACCATCACCGAGCAGCTGATGAAGAACCTCTACGTCCCCGAAGAGGACCGCCTGCGGGTCTCTTTCTCGCGGCGCTTTGTCCAGTCTTCCCTGGCCTTCGCCTACGAACGCCGACACAGCAAGGAAGAGATCCTGACCGCCTACCTGAACGCTGTCTACTACGGCGACGGCGCCTACGGTGCCCAGGCCGCCGCCAGGACATACTTCGGCAAGGACGCAAAAGACCTCACGCTCTCCGAGGCTGCCACGCTCGCCGGTTTCTTGCACGCCCCCTCAACCTACACCGCGTGGACGGGCGAGCCCGACGCCGAACGCGCCGAAGCTCGTCGCGACGATGTCCTGGCCGTCATGCGGGGTCAGGGCATGATCTCCGTGGCCGAAGCCGAGGCCGCGAGAGACGCGACGCTCGAGTTCGCCCCGGACCCGGCGCCCGAAGACCCCGATTTCGACCCTTATCTCGAACGGGTTCGCCGCGAAGTCGAGGGCCAACTGGGATCCGTAGCACTCGAACAGGGCGGCCTCCGGATCCACACCACCGTCGATCCCGAACTCCAGCACGCCGCCGTCGAGTCCAAGAACAATGTTCTGAACCAGGCCACCGATCCCTCCGCAGCGGTCGTGACCGTCGAGCCCCAGACGGGCGCCATCCGGGCGCTGGTCGGTCAGAAGAACGGCTTCAACCTCGCCCTCGACGGCCGCCGGCAGCCCGCGAGCGCCTTCAAGCCCTTCGTGCTCGCCACGGCCCTGGCCAAGGAGAACGTTTCGCCCGAGAGCGTCTATGTCTCCCAGACCCTGAGCTTCCGCTACGGTGAGGAGGACTACGTCGTCAACAACTACGACGGCGTGGAGCGAGGTCTGATCTCGATCTACGAGGCCATGGCCGAGTCGGACAACACGGTCTTTGTCCAGCTGGCGACCGATCTGGGCCTCTCGAGGGTGGCGAGCATGGCGAGGGCCTTGGGCATCACGACGCCCGTCGAGCCTTACCCCTCCACGGCCATCGGAGGGCTGGGCGTGGGAGTGAGCCCCCTGGACATGGCCTCCTCCTACGCGACCTTCGCCGGCGGCGGCATCCATCGCGGTCCCTACGCCGTCGAGCGCATCGAACACGTCAGCTACGGTAAGGAGGAGGCTGCCTACGACCACCGTATCTTCGGGAGCCGCGTGCTGACGGGCAACCAGGCCGCGGCCACCACCAGGGTGCTCCGTGGCGTGGTCGAGAGCGGCACCGCGACGATGTTCCACGACCTCGACAAGGAGCTTGGCAAGCCTTCGGCCGGCAAGACCGGCACGAGCGACGATTTCGCGGACGCCTGGTACGTGGGTTACACGCCGCGCTTGTGCACCTCGGTATGGGTCGGTTACCCCGACGGACGTCGGTCCATGGTCGGCGTGCACGGCATCAAGGAGCTCAACGGCGAGACCCTGCCCATGGACATCTGGTCCTTCTACATGACCAAAGCCACCGAAGATGACCCCGCTCAGGACTTCCCGGCGGCCGACATGGGCGAGTTCGACGTCTTCTACGCCGGCTCCTAGAAACAAATCCGGCAAAACATATACGAAGGTTCGTAAGTTTATGGTGCGCCGTCGAGGGTACGGGAGGCGAGATGGGGTGGTGGCGCTTGATACGCCCCGCCCGGTCTCTGAACGGGGGTATTGGGCGCGAGAGCTCGAACCCGGGTACCCTATTGGTTTGACCATCGAAGAGAGGAGACGGAGTATGACGGAGCGAGCCGGTGGGCAGGAGGCCAGCCCGCTGCAGAGCGATCGCGGAACGACGACCATCAGCGACACCGTGGTGCAGCAGGTCGCGGGGATCGCGGCCCAGGAGGTAGAGCGGGTCCAGATGGGTGGATCGACCTCGGCGGCCGTCGGCGGCTTTTTGTCGAGCGTGACGGGCGGCTCGGGGGGCGGAGGCAACACGCGCGGCGTCAGCGTAGAGGTCGGGCAGGAAGAGGCGGCGGTCGACCTGAGCATGGCGGTCGAGTACGGCGCCTCGATACCGCAGATCTCCGAGGCCGTCCGCCGCAACGTCATCAACCGCATCGAGAGCCTACTCGGGCTGCGCGTGGCCGAGGTCAACGTTACGGTCAACGACGTGTTGATCCCGAACGACCAGCAGGGTCAGGAAACCTAGGGTTACGCAGGGGCTACCGTAGCGTACGGGGGCGGAGCTCGTCGATCGCCGGGTCTGACCTGACGTGGACCTGGAGAGGCTGTACGGTGGGTCCTTCGTGGACTGGGAGAGGGTCGCTGGCTCGTGGGCCAAGCGCACCGTCTCCTCGCGCCTCCTGCTGTTCGCCGCCCGCAGGCATCTGCAGGATGGTGACGGGACCTTCGTGCCGGGCCGGATGGACGGCCCGGGCCTTGCTTCGTTGCCAGAGGAGATCCGAACGGCGTTCGCCTCCCCGCCGGAGGTGCAGTCCACCACGGGTCCCCTGTGGGGCGCGTTCGTAGACGCCGCCGTGGCCGCCGAGCTAGAGATGGTCTCCTACGGCGAGCGTCCGCCCCTCCTCTTCGAGCTGCGCGCGGGCCTGGAGCGGGCCGCCGACGAGGCCGGCCGAGACTCCGAACTCGGCCGCTGGTTTCTCGCCCGGCGAGATGCGCTGCCGGGCATCGACCTCCCCGACGACCCGAGCTTCCTGCCGGTGTGAAGCGCCCGCTCGCGGGCGCTTCGGCACGCTGGCTGTGCCAGCTTTCAGCACGCTCCGGCCTTGTCAGGCCTCCGCTCTCAGCCCGCTTCGGACCTTCGGTCCTCGCTTTCAGCCGTCAGCTTATTGCCGTTGTGGATCTGCCCCGGTCCGCTCGGCAGAGCGCTCGATCCGCGGCAGCGCATCGCCCGGTCGATGGAGAAGTGTGGGGTAGCCACGGCCCGCGTGCCAGTGCGGTAGGCTGAAAGCGCAGCCCGAGGGGCTGCGGCGTGCCGGCGAGCCGCTTGTGCGGCTCGCCGTGCAATAGAATAACCATCCGGTAAGTGCACGGGGAAAAAGTGGAGGGAAAACGTGGAGAGCATTCCGAGCGCGAGCTACAGCATGACCCTGCGGGTCGATTTTCCGCACCGGGCGGGTTCGCTCGGCAAGATTCTGACGACCGTTGGCGATGCTGGCGGGTTGGTCGGCGCGGTGGATATCGTGAGGATGCAGCAGGAACGTACCGTCCGCGACATCACGGTCAACGCCAGGGACTCGGACCACGGGCAGGAGGTGGTGCGCGCCGTAGAAAAGATGCCGGACGTCGACGTCGTGAACGTTTCGGACCGGACGTTCCTCATGCACCTCGGAGGCAAGATCGAGATCCGATCCCGGATGCAGCTCAGGACCAGGGATGACCTGTCTATGGCTTACACGCCCGGGGTGGCAAGGGTGTGCCGGGCGATAGCCCAGGATCCGGAGCGGGCATTCAACCTCACCATCAAACGAAACACCGTGGCGGTGATCTCCGACGGCACGGCAGTGCTCGGTCTCGGGGATATCGGTCCCGAGGCCGCGATGCCCGTGATGGAGGGCAAGGCCATGCTCTTCAAAGAGTTCGCCAACGTGGACGCGTTCCCGATCTGCTTGGACACCAAGGACGTGGACGAGATCGTGAACGCCGTCAAGAACATGGCCCCGACCTTCGGTGGGATCAACCTCGAGGACATCTCGGCGCCCCGTTGTTTCGAGATCGAAGAGCGGCTCAAGAAGGACCTGGAGATACCGGTATTCCACGACGATCAGCACGGCACGGCCGTCGTGGTGCTGGCGGCCCTCATAAACGCGCTCAAGATCGTCGGCAAGACGTTTGAGGACCTGAGGATAGTGGTGAATGGCGTCGGCGCCTCCGGGGTGGCGTGCGCCAAGATCATGATGGCCGCAGGGGCGAAGAACATCGTCGGCTGCGATTCGAGGGGCATCGTGCACGAGGGACGCGACAACCTCAACCCGATGAAGCAGTGGTTCGCCGAGAACACCAACCCCGAAGGCCGGACGGGCTCCCTGGACGACGCCATCGTCGGCGCCGACCTCTTCCTGGGCCTCTCCGCGCCCGACGTGCTGTTCGTCGAGCACCTGGAAAAGATGAACACCGACCCGATAGTCTTCGCCATGGCAAACCCAGACCCCGAGATACGCCCCGAGGTAGCCGTGGGACATGCCAGGATCATCGCCACCGGGCGCAGCGACTACCCGAACCAGATAAACAACGTGCTGTGCTTCCCCGGCATCTTCAGGGGCGCGCTCGACGTTCGGGCCCGCGAGATCGACGAGGCGATGAAGCTCGCCGCCGCCGAGGCGATGGCGGCCGTGATCCCGGAGGAGGACCTCTCAGAGGATTACATAATACCGAGCGTCTTCGACGAGCGGGTCGCCCCGGCCGTGGCCAACGCGGTCGCCGAGAAGGCCAAGGAGAGCGGGATGGCCCGCCGCATCCAGGAACGACAGGAGACCGGCCTCTCCGTGACGGCGTTTTAGCTGTCGTCCGTCAATTTTCAGCTAGGTGTTGAAAGCACGCCGCGAAACCGTGCAGAAGTTACGGTTTCGCGGCGTCCCTCTCGCGCGGCTCCGCGTTCGCCCTCGTGTGATGACCATCACGAGAAGGCTGAGAACTGAACGCCAATCCTCCTGGACTCTCCATGCGCGCGGCGTAGAATACTCGGGTGACGATGTTGCGGCAGATCTTTGTTTGCGCTACCCTCGGCGAAGGACGGTGCGGGGCCAAAGGCGGGGAGGAACTCCTCGAAGCGTTCCGCGGCGAGGTGGAGCGCCGCGGTTACGCAGCGTCCTCCGTTCTTCGCAACGCCTGCACCCGCCGCCACGAGGAGGGTCCGGTCGTTTTCATCTACCCCGACGACGTCTGGTACACCCGCGTTAGCCCTGAAGACGTGCCAGGCATAGTCGAGCGTCACCTGGAGCAGGCCGCTTTTCGTGGCTCGGCAGCACGCTCCGGCTGACGCCTCCGCTTGTCAGCACACTTCGTCCGGCTTCGCCGGGCTCGCTCTTGGCACGCTCCCTCCGGTCGCTTTCAGCCAACCGCAAGGGGGAGCAAGGTGCGGCAGCCCCGCGTCTCTCGATCGGCCGGACGGTGCGTCGCGCCCGGTCGGGAGCCTTACGCATGGCGTGTCAGGGGCGCATGCTCAGCGGGAGAAGCTGAAAGCGAGGTCGCCGGGCACGAAGCGTGCTGAGAGCGGAGGTCTCAAAGTGACCGGAGCGGGCTGAAAGCTGGCGAAGCCAGCGTGCTAGAACCCCACGCGACCTAGGGTGCGCTCCATGGCCCAGTCGGACGCGGCGAGGACGCGGTCCCGACGGCTCTTGAGGTAGTACAGGAGGATGCTGCGGTAGAGGGCCTGGGCCGCGGGTCCCCTAACCCTTGTCCCGAAGGGGTCACCGACGGCGCTCTCGGGGCCCAGGCTCACGACGTACCCCCGGTTGAAGAAGCCGAAGGGCGGACGTCCGTCGGCGGTCCTTCCCTGCAGCCGCCGGGCAAGGTCGCGGGCAACCCAGGGCCCTTGCTGCACCGCGACGGAGGCCGTGGGGGGCAGCACGCCAAGCTTTGGATCTTCGTATATTCCCGCGTCGCCAAGGACGTAGACTTCGGGGTGCTCCGGCAGCGTAAGGTGGGCGTCTACCTCGACCCTTCCGACGCGGTCATGCTCGCCGGACAGACCACGAACCGGGTCAGAGATCTCGATCCCAGCGGCCCAGACGCGGTGGAGGGCTGGCATCCACCCGTCCCCGGCCCGGATTCCTTCCTCGTCGGCTCCCTCGACGGCGGAGCCCAGACGCACCTCGACCCCGAGGCGTGTGAGAACCTCCATCGCGGCCTCGTGGAAGAAGGGGTCTAGCCAGCCCATGAGCCGGTCTTCGGCCTCGTAGAGCACGACCCTGGGCGCGACGGCGGGCGGGCGGGCCGTGCGCCGACGCAGGTAGTCGAAGAGCGCGGCGACCTCCGCCGAAAGCTCTACCCCAGTCGCCCCGCCGCCCACTATCGCGACGGTCAGCTCGCCTGGGGAAACCCGAGATCCGGCCCCCGGCGCCGTAGCCTGGCGCCACGCCTCGCTGAGGGTATCCCTGAGCCTGAGCGCGTCCTCCAGCTTCCAGAAGGGCTGGAAGCTGCTGGAGACATGGTCCGGGGGGCTGGCGGCGCCGCTTCCAGCCGCCAGGATCAGGTACTCGTAGCGCACGGGGCCCGCGGCGGTGTTCAGGGTTTTGCCGGCAAGGTCGATGTCGGAGGCTTCTGCCTGTAGAAAGCCGCAGTGCTCGTCGCACAGGGGGGGGATCTGGGACACTACGCTGTCGGGATGGATCCGCCCGACAGCGACCTCGTGGATCAGGGGCACGAACGCGTACTTGTCCGCGCGGTCCACGAGCAGGGTCTGTCCGGATCGTCGCAACTCGGGCGGCAGGTTGCGGATCAAGGAGGCGCCCGCGAACCCCGCGCCGACCACGATTACACGGGCTCCCGCGGGCGCCGGAGCGCTGCCGGATGTTGCCGTATTCGCCACTCGGTCGTCTGAGCCGAAACCGCGCACAACCCGAGTATATAGGGCCCGACCGGCGGCCTCCGGGAGACGCTTTACAAAACGCGCCGGTGCACGTAGACTCTACGGACCGTCGCCGGACGGGGTACCGGCGACCCCAGGGGAAAATGGGAAAAAAGGGAATCGTCCCCACCGTCGGGGACTAGAGAGGGGCCGTCTTGGCGAAGGAGGCACCGGAGATCGGGGAGGTCGCCCCCGGGCTCATCGTCAGGCATACCAACCGTCGCCTCGGCAAGCTGGGCGATTGCGAGGCTTGCGAGCGTCTAATCTCGGGAAGCATCTCCTTCTCGGAGTTCGTCGACCAGATGGGCGACGGCTACCAGAAGCTCCTGGATTTCATGATGGAGCACGACCTCCACCCCGGGCGGCCGGACGACGTCCTCTTTTGCATCGACTGCCACGCCAGCCTCTGCGACCGGAACGCGCTCCGCTCGCAGCTCGAGGGTCTCTACAGGGGCGAGGGAGCCCGAGAGCTCAGCAAGCCGCAGGTCGCCGCCGGGTAAGAACCCCGGGCGGCGGGTAGAATGCGGCGGACGGCCGAATTACCGGCCGTCGCGACAGGAGGCCAGCACGGGAGGCACCTAGCCGTGAACGACGAGACGCAGAAGCGCCTGATCTCTATCCTGTCCACAGCGCTCGCCTACTTGCTGGCGAGTCGCTTGGCTGACAAGCTAATCAAGGAGCCGGAGGTTCGTGGCGTGCGGGACGATGTCAAGGAGGCGGTGCTGCAGGCGGCTTTCTCGTTGACGTCGACGATCATCGCGTCGTTCGTGATCCGGCGTCTCCTGAGCAGCCGCTGGGGCGCCTGAGCCCACCCCTGAAGGTTTTGCCCTGCGGCGCGCGGGCTGACGGGCAGCCTGCGGTAAACCCCCGGCTTGCGCTATTATTGCGCCCATGAGCACGTTCCTGATAATCCTGTTTCTCGTCATCGCGCTCGCGCTCGCGGCCTCCGTCGCGCTCGGCAGGAGCACCCGAGAGGTGCAGAACGCCCGGGACACGGAGTATCTGGAGCTCGACGGATACCTGGATCCGCTACAACGTCGTCGGCGGCGGGCCGCCGGTGGTGCTGGTCCACGGGTGGCTCTCCTCCTCCCGGGTATGGGAGGAGCTTGCCGCGCGGCTCGCGCAGCGCTTCACCGTCTACACCTGGATCTGCACCGGCTTCGGGGAGTCCGACAAGCCGCTCAACGGATACGGGGTCCGCTACGGCAGCAGGCTTCTGTACGCCTTCTGCGCACATTTCGGCCTGACCCGCGCCGGCGTCGTCGGGCACGACTTTGGCGGCACGATGGCCGTCAAGCTCGCCGCCGATCATCCCGACGTGGTCGGACGGCTCGTCCTCGTCTCGACGCCGGCCGACGAGGACCAGATCGACCTGCCGACGCCCCTGTGGCTGGCGACCCTGCCGGTGTTCGGACCGATCTTCTACTCGCTCGGACGCGTCGTTCGGCCCATTCGCAAGCTCTGGATGCGCCCCTTCGTCGCCGACCCGGACGACCTGACCGAGGAAGTAGTCGAGGACGCGGGCAGGTCCACCCCGGCGGCGGTCAGCACGACCCTGAGCGTAGGCCGGCGTGAGATCTCGCGCGGACGGCTCGTCCCGCCAGGCCGAATCATCAAGGCGCCGATGCTCGTCGTGGCCGGCGAAGAAGACCAGATCGTCGACCCCCAATCCGTCAGCGTCTGGGCCGGAAGCGTCGAGAAGGCGGAGATCTGCCTGCTCGACGGCTGCGGTCACATGCCGATGCTGGAACGGCCGGCGGAGTTCAACGCCCAGGTACTCGCTTTTCTGACCGGGGACGCGCGCTATCTGGATTACGTCGAGCCCGTCGTTACGGAGGAGGTAGAACCCGCCACGGCCGATGAGGCGATGGAGGATGAGCTCGCGGTCGACGAAGAGGTTCGGCGATCGGACACCGGCGGGGCCTTCGATGACACGACGGACCTGTTCTCACACCGCGAGTCGCGGGCGCGGCCGGCCATAGATCCGCTGGATGAGCCGGTAGAGGAACCCAGAGAGGAACGAAGAGAAGAACCGCTCGTTGAGCCACCGGTCGACGAGCCACCGCTTGGCCAGCCGCCGTTGGCATCCGAGCGAGAGCCCGACGTTGCCCCGGATCCGCTATCAGAGCCCGGACCACGCGACGGCGTGCCCAACGTAGTGCGTAAACAGGGCGACAGGTATCCGGCTCGGGCGCCCGAGCCGCCCCCCGAAGAGGACGACGTGACGCCCTTTGGCGACGACGAGGATCGGCCTCCCCGGTATCGCCGCAAGAGGGACACGCAAGGAGATGTTATTCCGGAGCTGCCGGACGACCTGTTCGACTGGCCCGAGCGTCCGGTTCGCCCGCCGCGCAGCAGCTCGGACGACCGTTATCCTCGGGAGGATACGGAAGCCCCCGAGGATCCCGAAGCTCCCGAGCGCGCCTGAGACTAGCCCGGCCCCGAGGCTCTGACGACCCGGCCGAGCATCTCCGTAGTTGGAAGAACTAGAGGTCTTTTCTCAGGTACAGCCAGTGCCGGATGCCGAGAAAGCGCGCGGTCAGGAAAGAGCTCTGTCGCGAGATCTCTTCGTACCCCTCGGCCTCGTACAACCGCAGCGCGGCGCAGGTTGTCCCCGCTGACGTGCAGGCCGACCGTTTTCTTGGATGCGTCCCGCGCGAAATCCTCCGCCGTCGCCAGCAGAAGCCGGGCCATACCCTGTCGTTGAAAGGCCGGCGCGACCACAAGGCGTTCGATGTACGCCTCCGACGATTTGGAGGAGTAACGGGGGTAGGAGAGCAGCGTCGTCGCCCAGAGAGCTCGCAGCGTGCCCAGGTTTCGGGTGAGGGTCCTCCACAGCCCGCGGGCCAGGATGTCCTCCCGGGATGCGCCCGTGCGGACGCCCACGCTGCCCGCGAGTTCCCGGTCCGTATAGCCCTCGGTCACCAGCGACGTTACCCCGCCGGAGGCGTGCTCGAGGTCCACCCACTTCTCCATGATCTTCACCGAACGGTCCATCCGCCCGCCGAACACGGGACGGAATTTGTCGAGGAAGCCCTCGACGACGAGCGCGGCGATCGCGGGATCATCCTCCGGCTCTGCCAGGCGTACGGTGAATTGTTCGGCCTCCATCCTTGCGCGAATCCTATCAGAACCGCACCCCGATAGGACGCCTCAGGAGACGAGGCGGCGGCGCATGATCTGGATCGGGAGCAAGCGCCAGCGCGACGGTGAAGACCAGGATCCAGGCGAGTCCCCCAGCATCGCCGGCGTCGGACCGGAGGCCAGAGCCCGGCAGACGTTGACCGCGTGGTAGAGCGGGGTGCACCAAGCGATCTGGGGCACCGGCGCCGGGAAGTCTTCGACGGGGAAGAATATCCCCGAGACTAGAAAGAGCGGCGTCACCACCAGGGTGAAGTAGTACGAGAAGAAGTCGATCTGGTGGATGAGGCTCGTAAACAGCGTGCCCATGACGCTGAACATGATCGCCGATGATCAGGAGCATCGGCGGGATCAGGACCGCCCACGGCGAGCCTATGAGCCCAAGGGCGATGAGCACGATCAGGAAGGCGGTCCCGTAGAGCGCGCTCCTGGTGCCGGCCCACAGGTACTCGCCGGCGATGATGTCCTCCGCGTTGACCGGCGTGGTGATGATGGCGTCGTAGACCTTGTCGAACCGGAGCTTGACGAAGGTGTCGAAGGTGCTCTCGAAGGAGGCCGCGAACATGGCGTTGCTCGCGAGCAGACCCGGCGCTATGAACTGCACGTAGGTCTGCCCGTTTATGCCGCCCTGCTGGATGAACGCCCCGAGCCCCAGCCCCATCGCACCCAGGTAGAGCAGGGGCTCCACGAAGTTCGGGAACATGATGCTCTTCCAGTACTTGCGGAAGATGGTCAGGTTTCGCTGCCATACCCGAAACGCCCCGCGCGGGGACGGTATCTTGATGCCCTCGCCGATCAGTCCGTCAGGCTCCTTCCCGTCAGGCGCATGAACACGTCCTCGAGGCCCGACTCCCGGCGCACCACGTTGTCGACGCGAACCCCCGACCGCTGCACCCGCTCGAAGACGGCGTCGGGGTCGCGGGTGAAGGCCACCAGGGCGTCGCGGCTGCCGTTCTCCTCGACGCTGTCGGAGATCTCCTCGAGCAACGGCCTGAGCGCCCCGGAGGGAGTCGCGGTCAGAGCGGAACTCCAGCACCTGCGGGCTGACGTGCTCCTCGCACGAGCCGCGCCGGGGTGCCTTCGGCGATGATCTCCCCGCCCTCCATGATGACGAGCCGGTCGCAGAGCCTCGCCGCCTCTTCCATGTAGTGCGTGGTCAGCAGCAGCGTCTTGCCCTCGCCGGTCAGCTCCCTGAGCTTGTCCCAGACGAGGTGCCGCGCCTGTGGGTCGAGGCCGGTGGTCGGCTCGTCAAGCACGACGAGGTCGGGATCGTTGACGAGGGCGCGCGCTATCAGCAACCGGCGCTTCATGCCTCCGGAGAGGTGCTCGACCGGGGCGTTCGCCCTCTCCGTCAGCTGCACGAACTCCAGGAGCTCGTCGGCCCTCCGCGAGACCACCTTGCGCGGCAGGTCGAAGTACCGGCCGTAGACGAGCAGGTTCTCCCTGACCTCGAGGCCCTCGTCGAGGTTGTCTCTCCTGCGGCACCACCCCGATACGCCGCTTGACCTCCCGCTCGGCCTGCCTGACGTCGAGGCCGACGACGGAGAGCGTCCCGCCCGTGGGGATGGCGGCCCCGTAGATCATCTTCATCGTCGAGGTCTTGCCAGCCCCGTTGGGGCCCAGAAACCCGAAGCACTCTCCGCGGCTCACTTCGAAGTCCACGCCCTTGACGGCCTCGAAGTCGCCGTAGCTCTTGCGGAGGTCCCGCGCGAAGAGGGTGACGTCCCCCGTCTGCTGGCCGAGCGGGCGTTGGGTCTCCGTGTTCAAGCTTTGCCCTCCGATCGTTCTGGCGGCCGCCCCCTCAGCTCCGACGCAAGCCCGCTGAGCATCGCGAGCGCGGCCCTGAGACGCTCTTTGTTCTCCGCCGCGTTCAACCAGGTCGAGGCGCCCGAGGGGTGCGGGAGCGGCACATATACTACCCCATCTTTCTCGAAGCTCAGCCCGACGGCCTCGACCAGCTGGCCCACCCCGAGCAGCTCCTTTATCGCCAACCCCCCGACCGGAATCACGAGCCGGGGCCGCAGCATCTCGAACTCGGCCCGTAGGTGGGGCCGGCAGTTGGAGATCATGGCCCTGGATGGAACCTTGTCGCCGCCGCCCTTGGCTTTCCCCGGAAAACAGCGGGCGAGCGCCGCGAAATAGATCTCGTCCCGGGAGATACCCGCCTCGGCGAACCACCCTTCGAGACGCCGCCCCGCAGGTCCAGTAAACGGCAGACGCGTGGTCACCTCGGTGATCCCTGGCGCCTGGCCCACCAGCATGATGCGCGTGTCCTTGGGCTCATCGACCACAGGGGCGTTACCGCCTTCCAGGAAACAGCGGGAACACGCCCGTACGAGCTCGCGATGCTCTTCAAGCTCTATCATCGACCTCATCCTAACCGCCCCAGGACAGATTCCAAACCGGTTCCTGCGCCCGAGAAGGTTCCTTAACGCCGGCGAAGTATTGTTCTGATCCCGTGGTACCACTTTGCGAAAAGCGCTGCTACAATGCGCATCACCAACGGTGAATATCTAGCAAGTTTGGGCGAACGAGAGGGGCGGGGTTCGTGCATGGGAAAGAGGTCTAACAAGCGGATCTTCAGGAGGCGGCGCCAGCGGGCTGGGTTTGCCGTGCTCGCCGTCCTGGTTGTGGTGACGCTTGGCGGATTGGTGGGCCTGACCGCTGGCCTCCCCTCGATAGGCATCGACCGTGCGCAGAACGCCGAGCGCGAGCCGGTGGATCGGGTCAACACCCCCGAGTCGGCCGAGGCACCAGAGGCGGTGGCCGACGCGGACGCCGGGGGCGCCGAGAAGGTGCTCGCCGCGGAAGAGGAAGACAAGAAGACCGCGGCTGAGAAAGAAGAGGCCAGAGAGCAGGCCGAGGCGGCGGACAAGCCCGAGGAGCCCAAGGACAACAACGAACAGGCCGCGGCCAAGCCGCCCGCTCAGCCGCCGGTCCCCAAGACCAACGACCTGTGGCTCGACGTCCCCAAGCTCGGGCTCTACGACAACTACGTCGCCAACTCCAACTCCCTCGCGGCCCTCGACGCCGGTGCGGCCAAGATGGTGGAGACCGGCTGGCCATGGCAGGACAACGCCAACACCTACATCTCCGCGCACAGGCTGGGGTGGCCAGGAACCGCCAGCGACCACCAGTTCTACAACCTACCCCTCTTGGCGTACGGCGACAAGATCTACTCTGACCGACGCCAAGGGCACGACCTACACGTACGAGGTGACGGAGATCTACGAGGTGCTGCCGTCCGAGACCTGGATTACGGCGCCCGCAGGTCGGAAGGGACATGATCTCGTTGCAGACGTGCATCGAGGATTACGGCGACTACTGGACCATGGGCCCCAACTGGTACGTCCGCTACGTGGTCAGGGCCGACCGGGTGGATTGGCAGCGGGCCTAACCGCTCAACGGAGCACCGGCCCTAACCTCGGCGCCCCCTCGGGGGCGCCGCTTCTTTAGCCGTCTCGGAGGTGAGGGGCTATACTGCGCGGGCCCCCAGGTCCCCAGAGGATGGGGCAGTATTTGCAAGCGAGAGAGGAGTGATGCGCATGCCACTGGTAACGATGCGCCAGTTGCTGGACGAGGCCGCCAGGGGCGGCTACGGGGTCGGGGCGTTCAACGTCAACAACCTCGAGCAGGTCCAGGCCATCATGGAGGCCGCGCAGGAGACCAACTCCCCGGTCAATCATCCAGGCCAGCCGGGGGGCGCGGAAGTACGCCAACGACCGATTCCTCTACCATCTCATGGAGGCCGCGACGGAGGTTTACCCCGAGATCCCGGTCGCCCTGCATCAGGACCACGGCAACGGGCCGGACACCTGCCGCAGCGCCATCGAGCTCGGCTTCACCAGCGTCATGATGGACGGGTCGCTGATGGAGGACGGCAAGACCCCGTCGGACTTCGAGTACAACGTGCGCGTCACCCGCGAGGTCGTCGAGATGGCCCACGAGCAGGGGCGTCACGGTCGAGGGCGAGCTCGGGACCCTGGGCGGCATCGAGGACGGCGTACGGCTCCGGGGAGGTGACCTGACCGACCCGGATCAGGCCGTCGAGTTCGTCGAGCGGACCGGGGTCGACGCCCTGGCGGTCGCCATCGGGACGAGCCACGGGGCCTACAAGTTCACCAAGGAGCCGGACCGCGACGTCCTCGCGATGAACATCATCGAGGAGATCAACGAGCGGCTGCCCACGACGCACCTGGTCATGCACGGCTCCTCCAGCGTGCCCAAGGAGCTCGTGGACATCATCAACCAGTACGGCGGCGAGATCCGTCCGACCTGGGGCGTGCCGGTGCGCGAGATCCAGGAGGGCATCAGGCACGGCGTGCGCAAGGTCAACGTGGACACCGACCTGCGCCTCGCCGCGACGGGCGCCATCCGCAAGGCCTTCGCCGAGGACCCGGGCGAGTTCGACCCGCGCTACTACCTCAAGCCCGCCCGCGAGGCCATGCAGGGGGTCGTCAGGGCCCGCATGGAGGCCTTCGGCCAGGCCGGCCACGCGGACGACTACGAGCCGATCTCCCTCGAGGACATGGCCGTCCGCTACAAGGAAGAGGGCCACCAGCTCACAGTGACCTAGAGCGACCAGCCATCAGCGGTCAGCCTTCGGCTTTCCTGGCGGCTGGCCGCTGCT
Source organism: uncultured Rubrobacteraceae bacterium (assembly GCA_963769655.1). Lineage (GTDB taxonomy): Bacteria > Actinomycetota > Rubrobacteria > Rubrobacterales > Rubrobacteraceae > CAVYMT01. Next base: position 28,701 of record CAVYMT010000001.1, read on the forward strand.
ACGTACTCGGATTGGTCGAGCGAAGAGCGCCTGCGCTAGGTCTCCGAGAGGCCGATCCACCTGGGGACGGTGGCGGGGCGTGTGCTGGTCGAAGGCGACGAGCAGGTCCTCCGGGGTCGAGGCGACGAGCCAAGGTTCTACGGCGTTCCTCGGATAGAAACCCTCGCTGACCATGCGGTCGAAGGCGCGCAGCAGGGGATCGTAGTATCCGCGCACGTTGAGGAGTCCGCAGGGCTTGTCGTGCATGCCGAGCTGCGCCCAGGTGAAGACCTCGAAGAGCTCCTCCAGCGTGCCGCAACCGCCCGGCAGCGCGACGAAGCCGCCGGCGAGCTTTGCCATCAGGGCCTTCCGTTCGTGCATGGAGCCGACCACGTGCAGGTGTGATGAGGCCTTCGTGGCCGATCTCGCGCTCCAGCAGGGTTTCTGGAATCACGCCAACGACCTCGCCGCCGGCCTCGAGCGCGGCGTCTGCGATCGCTCCCATGAGGCCGACGCGCCCGCCGCCGTAGACGAGCCTCATCTCCCTCTCGGCCAGCGTGCGGCCCAGCGACCGGGCCGCCTTCTGGTAGGCGGGATCCTCTCCGAAGCTGCTAGCCGCAGAAGACGCAGAGGCTCCGCAAGCGCTTCAGAACCGTTGCACCAGGACGACGCCGCCGATTATCAGCAGGGCGCCGAGAAGGCGCGGCAGGGTAGCCTCTTGAACGGGTAGACGCAGCAGGCCGAAGTGGTCGATGATCATCGATGCCACGACCTGACCGGCGAGGACCAACCCGACGGTGGTCGCGGCGCCCAGACGCGGCGTCAGGACGATAGAGGCGAGCACGTAGAAGGCGCCGAGAAAGCCCCCGACCCAGACCCACCACGGCGCGGCGAGGACGGCCCCCGCCTCCGGCAGCCGGCGGTCTACCACGAGCGCCGCGAGCGTCAGCACGACCGTACCCACGACGAACGAGATCGCCGCCGCCGTAACGGCGCCACCGACGGTGCCGCGCAGCTGAGAGTTGACCCCGAACTGCAGAGCTACGGCGACGCCGGCGGCGAACCCGACCGGCATCAGCACCCAAACCACCGAGTTAACGCGGTTCATAGACGTCGTAGAGAATGGGCTCCAGGCCCTCGTCGCCGACGCCCGTACGGTACTGCACGTATCGGGCGCGCTGAAGGTAGGCTAGAGCCGTCTTTATCCGACCCTCGAGCTCCGGTATCTCGTCCTCCAGCTCCCCGAGCGCGGTTGAGTCCAGGATCACGTCCTCCTCGGCGTTCTCCTGCCAGATCTCCCAGAGCCTGCGCCAGAGGGCGTCGGACTCTGAGGACAGCGGTTCGCGTTCCAAGATGTTCCTCCTGTTGGTGGTTCTTGGCTGGTGGTTAGCAGACGTTATGGTTCCATTCTTGGCCACCAACTACAAACCACTAACGATCCAACCCCTGTTCGTGTTTCTTGAGCTCGAAGACGACGTGGGCTATCTCGGGCGCCAGAAGCTTCTCTACGGCCAGGCGGACGCCGTTTCTCGAACCCGGCAAACACGCGACGAGCTTGGTCCCGACCGCGCCGGCAACGCTGCGGCTGAGGATCGCGGCTGCCCCGATCTCCTCGTATGAGAGCATCCGGAAGATCTCGCCGAAACCGTCGAGCCGTTTCTCGATCATGCGCTCGACCACCTCGTAGGTGGTGTCGCGAGCGGAGATGCCCGTCCCGCCGGTGGTCACGATGGCATCCACGTCGGAGCGCGCGAGAAGATCTACCAACTCGGTCCTGATGCGGGAGGCCTCGTCCTTGACGATCCCCCGGTGCACGACCTCGTGGCCGACGCCCGTCAGGACCTCTTCGGCGGTATCGCCCCCCGTGTCGGTCTCGGGGGTCCTGGTGTCGCTGATGGTGAGGATGGCCACCCGCACCGTCTCGGGGGCCGACTCCCGGTGTTTCTCTACGGCCTCGCTCATAGAAGTCCGCCTCCTTGCAGGAACGGGTTGGTCGCTCGTTCGTGGCCGATGGTCGTCTCTGGTCCGTGCCCGGGCAGGACCCTCGTCTCGTCCGGCAGGGTCATCAACCGCTCCTCGATGCTCCGCATGAGGACCTCGGCGTTTCCGCCCGGCAGATCCACCCTCCCGACGCTGCCCGCGAACAAAGCGTCCCCGGCGATGACGAGCCCCTCGCTCGGAATGTAGAACGCCAGGTGGCCCGGCGCGTGCCCGGGGGTGTACAGGGCCTCGAGGTTCAGGGCGCCAACTTCGAGGACCTCTCCATCCTCGATGCGGCGGTCGACCTCAGGGACCCGTCCGAACCTCATGCCCATCATCACGGCCTGAGACGGAAGCAGTTTGAGCATCGGCTCGCCCTCGGCGTGCATCGCGACGGGGCAGGCGTATTCGTCGACCAGGGCGCGGACGGCCCCGACGTGGTCTATGTGGGCGTGGGTGAGGATGATCTGGGTGATCTCCAGGTTCGTGTTTTCGACCGCCATCGCGATGCGCGGCGCCTCGTCCCCAGGGTCGATCAGCGCCCCGACGCCGGTCTCCTCGTCCCCAATTACGTAACAGTTCTCCTGAAAGGGCCCGACGGCGAGCGTTTCGAGGATCATGAGCCATCCCCGGTATCCCGATCCGCGCGGCCGAGCAGGAACTCGACCAGCAGGCGTGCGGGCACGCCGGTGGACCCCTTCGAGGTGTAGGCGCCGCCCTTCTTGCCGTAGGCGGTGCCGGCGATATCCAGGTGGACCCAAGGATAATCGGCGAACTCCTTGAGAAAGGCGCCCGCTGTGAGGGCGCCGCCGAAGCGTCCTCCCGAGTTCTTGATGTCGGCCGTGTCGCCCCGGATCTGCTCGGTGGCCGCGTCGAAGAGCGGCAGGGGCCAGGCCCGCTCATTGGCCGTCTCGCCGGCGGTCTGGACCTCCGCCACGAGATCCTCGTCGTTGCCCATCAGGCCACTGGCGTGGTCGCCTAGGGCGACCTTGCACGCGCCGGTCAGGGTGGCGCAGTCCACCACGGCCGCTGGCTCGAAGCGCCGGGCATAGGAGAGGGCGTCGGCCAGGATCAGGCGCCCCTCGGCGTCGGTGGAGATGATCTCGACGGTCTTGCCCGAGTGCATCTCGAGCACGTCGCCGGGCTTGAACGCGTCCCCGCCCGGCAGGTTCTCCGTCGCCGGGACGAGGGCCACGACGTTGAGCTTCAGCCCGAGAGTACCAACGGCCTCCATCGCACCAAGCACCGCCGCCCCGCCGCTCATGTCGAACTTCATGTCCTCCATCCCGGTGGAGGGCTTTATGGAGATGCCCCCGGAGTCGAAGGTCACCGCCTTGCCGACGAGCACGACGGGAGCCTCGTCTCCGCCACCGCGGTGCTCGAGCACGATGAAGCGCGGCTCGTTGGCAGCCGACCGGCCGACCGTGGCGAGACCCGTGAGCCCTTCGCCTTCAATCCCCGCCCGATCGAGGACCGTGACCTCCATGCGGTAGCGCTCGCCGATCTGGCGCGCCTGCTGCGCGAGGTGCTCCGGCGTTGCCGTGTTGGACGGCTCGTTGGCGAGGTCCCGGGCGAGCATCGCGCCGGCCGCCACATTCTCTCCGACCCGTGCCCCCCTCGATGCCTCGACTTCGTCGGCCCCGTCTACCACGAGGTCGAAGGCGTCGAGGTCGTGGTCGCGGGCCTCTCCTTCGGCGCCGCGATCCGTCTTGTACCGGGTGAACCGGTAGAGGCCGAGCACCGCGCCCTCGGTCGCGGCCCGGGCCGATCCCCCGATGCCGGACCCCTCTGGCTCGGGCAGCACGAACGCCGCCTCGGAGACCTCGAGGGCGCGCGCCCTCTTCGCCACGTTGGCGGCGGCGCGGCGGAGCCGCTCTAGCGTGAACGAGGATCTATCGCCCAGCCCTACCAGCAGCAGTCGGGGCGCCGCGAGTCCGTCCGCATAGAGCAGAGCCGACTGTCCGAACCTCCCGGCGAAGTCGCCGCCGGAGAGCGCTGGCCCCGCCGCGTCTCCCAGGTATCCTGGGGCTTCGTCGTCCGGGTGCAACCCGACCGCCAGCAGATCTGCGGACACCTCTTCCGGCGCGCCCCCTCTCACCCCAACCCGCACCAAACGCGATCACCTCTCGTTCGCGTACCACACACGACAAGACCCACGACGGCCAAGATTATACGGAAAGTGCCACCGCCTGCCCTGCACCGCCGCGCGCGAAAGGGGCGCGGAGAGATCTCTCCGCGCCCCAAACTCGTGCCTAACCGTCGGAAGCTGCCGGCGAGGAGCTACAAGATCGGCAGGTACTTCTGGATCTCGTATGGTGTGACCTGCACGCGATACTCCTCGAACTCCTCGCGCTTGAGCTGCAGCAGGCGCGTGTAGACGTGCTCGCCGAGAGCCTTGTGCAACAGCTCGGAGTTCTCGGCCTCCTTGATGGCCTCGCCGAGATCCGCGGGGAGGGACTGGATGCCCATCTTCTCCCGCTCCTCGGAGGTGAGGTTGTAGAGGTTGCGCTCCATGGGCTCGGGAAGCTCGTAGCCCTTCTCGATGCCTTCGAGGCCCGCGTGCAACAGCGCCGCGAAGCACAGGTAGATGTTCGCCGCCGGGTCGGGGCAGCGCAGCTCCATGCGGGTCGCGCGCTCCTGCCCCGGATGGTAGAGCGGGACGCGCACCAGCGCCGAGCGGTTGCGCCGGCTCCAGGCTATGTAGACCGGCGCCTCGTACCCAGGTACCAGCCGCTTGTAGGAGTTCACGAACTGGGCGAAGATGATCGAAAGTTCCCTCGCGTGCCGCAGCTGGCCGGCGATGAACGCCTGCGCCACGTCTGAGAGGTAGTACTGGTTGTCCGCATCGTAAAAGGCGTTGGCGCCGTTGGAGAAGAGGCTCTGGTGGGTGTGCATTCCCGAGCCGTTCTCTGTCATGATCGGCTTGGGCATGAACGTCGCGTACACGCCGTGCTGGGTGGCGATCTCCTTGACGACCGTCTTGTAGGTCATCACCTTGTCGGCCATCGTCAGGGCGTCGTCGAACCGCAGGTCGATCTCGTGCTGGGAGATGCCGACCTCGTGGTGGCTGTACTCGACCTTGATGCCGAGCGACTGCAGCGCCTGCACCGTGTCGCGCCTGAGCCCGGTCGCGGCGTCCAGGGTGGTCAGGTCGAAGTAGCTCCCGTAGTCGAGAGGCTGGATGCTTTCGGAGTCCTTGAAGTAGAAGTACTCGAGCTCGGGTCCGCAGTAGAACTTGTCGAAGCCCATCTCGTTCGCCCGCTCGAGGGCGCGCCTCAGCACGTAGCGCGGGTCGCCGACGTACGGGTCCCCGTCGGGCGTCCTGATGTCGCAGATCATGCGGGCCGTCGGCTCTTCCTGGGGGCTCCAGGGGATGATCTTGAAGGTCGACGGGTCGGGCATGGCGATCATGTCCGACTCCTCGATGGCGTTGAAGCCCGTGATCGAGGACCCGTCGAAGCCCATCCCGCCGTCGAGGGCATCATCCAGCTCATCCGCCGTGATGGCGAAGCTCTTCAGGACGCCCAGCATATCCGTGAACCACAACCGGATGAACTGTACGTTGCTGTCCTGTGCCTGCTGAAGGATGTCCTGTTTACCGGAATTCTCCAAGCCTGGCCTCCTCTCGAACTCGCTTTACTCAGCCCCCAGGCCGGGGTACCATGACAACACGGGCCATGATATGGACCCGTCTTCCCCTTGCATATGGCCGACCGTACAAGGCATGCTCCGTCTAAACCCGTGCATTTTGGGCCACATGTACAAGAATGCCGCCAGGCGGGCGGCGCGGGCCCGGTATGGGTAGGTGGCCTACGCACCATGTAGAATCTAGCGTGAACGGTACGACACGAGAGCGCAGCTAACCTGCGGTAGACCGCAGCGCGGGACGAAGGGGGACAGATGGGCGAGAGGTTCGAACGCCGACCAGAAGACCGACGCAGGCTGGGTCCTCTGGGCGACGAGCCGGATTCGGAGGAGACGCGTCAGGTGCCCCAGGGGGGAGACCAGGAAGACCCTGATGCCACGCGGCAGGTCCCTACCGACTCGGGCAACGGGCCTGCCGCCCCGAGGGGGGATGCGCCGTCCTCGAGCGGCGAGGAAAAGGAGACGCGCGTCATTCGGGCGCCGGGCTCAGGGACCGCAGGGCAGGAGGCCACGCCGTACCCGAGGGGGTACTTCGAGGCGGCCGAGGAGCGCGAGGATCGTTTGCGCGACATGTACGGCGGCGTCGACTGGCTCGCAAGCTTTCTCGGCTTCATCTTTGTCCTCGTCGCCGGCGCGGTCTTCTCCTCGATAGCCGGTCTCGTCCTGGTGCCCCTCGGCTTCGCCCCAGACCTGGGCAGCGCCGAGATCGGGGCGGCCGTTATAACCGGGCTCGTCCTCGTGGCCGTCCTGATCTTCCTGGCTTACTTTGTCGGGGGCTATGTGGCGGGGCGGCTGGCGCGCTTCGATGGCGGCCGAAACGGCGCGATGTTGCTTGTGTGGAGCTTTATCGCCCTCGTGCTGGTGGCCGTGGCCGGCGGAATCCTCAGCGGATTTCTGCCCCTGGGGATCGCGGATGACCTCGCGAACCTGGTGCAGAACGACGTGCCGAGCATCATCGGTAACCTCTCGCAGCTCGGGGTTGTTGGCATCGTCGTCATAGTGGTCGTGCTGCTGGTGGCCCTGCTTGGCGGCATGCTTGGGGGACGCTTAGGGAGCAGGTACCACACCGAGATAGATCACTCCGCATAGAGGAGTTCCCTGAGCCACGGGCGGAGACCGGCGGGTTCGTGGGCGTCGCGGTGTCCAAGAATGCCCGTTCAACGGTGAACCTTCTCTCAATGAGACGCCGGGCTTGAATGGATAATCGGCGCATGGGCGAGCACATGCTTTTCACAACTGGTATCCGACGCCTCGGAACCAAGGAGAACGGCTTCCTCTACCGGTACCCCGATACGGGCGAGACCGTCCGCGAGGAGCGGGTGCTGCGAAGGATCGAGGAGCTCAAGGTCCCGCCGGCTTACCGCGAGGTGAGGATCGCTCGCGGTCCCAGCGCCAAGGTGCAGGCCATCGGGTACGATTCCTCGGGGAAGCTGCAGTACGTTTACAGCCGGGGCTACCGCGAGCGCAAGGAGCGCGAGAAGTTCGAGCGCGTGCTCCGCTTTGCCGACGTGTTGCCCGAGATGCGTCGCGTCACCAGCAACCACCTGCGCCGCAAGCGGCTTGACCGCGAAAAGGTGCTGGCCACCATGACGCGCCTGATCAACGCCGCCTACTTCCGCGTCGGCGAGGAACGATACGCCAAAAGGAACAGTACTTTCGGGATCGCCACCGTGAGGCGCAAGCACCTCAGGATCGAGGGCGACGACATGATCTTCGAGTACGCCGGCAAGTGGGGTCAGCACCAGCGCAAGTGCGTGACCGATCCCAGGCTGCGCCGGGTTGTCGAGGAGTGCCTGGAGGTGCCGGGGTACGAGGTCTTCAAGTACCTGGACGACGCTGGCGAGGTCCGGGACGTCAAGGCGCGCGACCTCAACGCTGTACGTAAAGGAGGTCATGGGCGAAGAATTCACCCCCAAGGACTTCCGCACCTGGGCCGGGACCCTGATAGCCGCTGTCAAGCTCGCGGAGCTCGGGGTGACCGAGGACGTCAAGCTGGCCAAGTCCAACGTGCTGCCGCGGTGGATGACGTGGCCCAGAGGCTCGGAAACACCCGCGACATCGCCCGCGCCTCCTACATCAGCCCGAGGGTCATCGACCACTACCTCGAGGGCTCCGTGGTAGCCTATCAGGGTGAACGGCTGGAAGAGATCATCGCCGCCGAGCAGGGCGACCTGACCGCCGGCGAGCAGGCAGCTGTTGGTCCTGATCAACAGAAAACTGCGCCGGGAACTCCGCAAAGCCGCGTAGTACACACGAGGCCGAAGACGGTCCCGGGGAGGTAGGGTTTTGAGCAAGGCCAAGATCGCGCTGAAACTGCTGAAGCACAAGAAGGCCCGTCAGCTGGCAGTGAGAGCCCTCAAGAACGAGCAGGTCCGCAAGATAATCGTCAATCAGGTTGCTCGACGGGCATTCAAGTAAGCGGCGCGCTGCTGGCGTTCTGACCCCCAAGAGCCTCTGCTAGGAGACGCCGGCGGAGATGCGGGTTCGCGCGGCCACGTCCCGGGCAACCTCGACGGCCGAGCCCGTGGCGCGCCAGACCTCGAGCTGTCGGACAGACTCGGTGGGTTGCGCCAGGATACGGAAGACCGAGGAGAGGTCCCTATCCGTCGCGGCGGCCGCGTCCTCGACGAGATCCTCGACGGCACGGCGGGTCTCGACGGGCTCGTGTGTTTCGTGGTCTCCAAAGGTGCCGCCCATGCCGTAGCGCTGGGCGCTCCACTTGTTCTCCTCGATCTCGCGGCTCGGCCGGATCGGTGTGAAGATCGCCAGACTCGAACTCCGCCGAGAGCATGTCGCAGACGGCGGCGGAGAGGGCGATCAGGGCCTCGCTGCGGCGCCGGGTCCGTCTGGGCGTCGAAGGCGCGCATCTCTATCGTGCCGAGACCCGGGTGCGGGCGGACGTCCCACCAGATCTCACCTAGCGTGTCTATGGCGCCCGAGCGCTGGGCGAAATCCACGTACTTGGCGTAGTTCTCCCAGGAGCCCAGAGGTTCCGGCATGTCCGGCGCGATGGATGGAGCGGGAGAAGATCAGGACCCGTGCCGATTGCATGTCGGTGTTCTCGCCTTGCCAGAAGGGAGAGTTCACGGAGAGCGCGAGAAAGTGCGGAACGTACTCGCGCAGTCGGTCGAAGAGGTAGACGGCCTTCGCCCGTCCCCTGACGGCGTAGTGCACGTGCAGGGAGAAGGTGTTGTTGCGGCGTATCAGCCACCCCAGCTTCCCCTTGAGGCGCTGGTAATGGGGCTTCTCGATGATCTGCTGCTCGCGCCAGTCGCCGACCGGGTGGGTTCCGCTGGCGCCGAGCACCCGGCCGAGACGTTCGGCGTGGGTCAGCAGGACGCGCCGGCGCTCCGTCAGGTCCCCGGCCACGTCCTTGGCATCCGGATGCACGCCGGTGTTCGACTCGATCTCGCAATCTATAAGCTCGCCGGAGAACCGGTCCTCTGGCTCGGCGGCGAGGATGTTCTGCGCTCCGCTCGCGAGTTTGAGGGTCTGGGGGTCCGCGAGCCAGAGCTCCTCTTCGGCGCCCAAGATCCCCTCGGGAGCGCCCGTCTCGAAGGCGCTCTCGGGGATCAGGGACGGCTTCTCGGCGGTGTTCAAGCTCATCCTCCGTACGTGACGGTTACGCCGGCCGGAGGCGTCATCCGCCCACCCGAAGGGATAAGCGGGGCTGGTCCGAACCGCCGCATATATTACCGCGTTGTCCGCCGGGTCTGTGCGGCCGGGGTGAGGAGGGGTTTAGAATATCGCCTCCACGACCGAACGGGGGTTGACGGTACCAGGATGCAGGAGCGCGGCACGGCACCCATGGATGCGTCCCTAGCGGGGGAGGCGGCGGCGACCGCGCTGGCCCTCGCTTACAGCGCGCCCACACCCGGCGTTGGGTCCCGATATGTGGACGGCCGCGTCGCCCACGAGGCCCGAGTCCTGTCTACCCTACCCGTGCGCGATGCGGTGGCCGGGATTGGACATCGGGGGGTTGGCGAGACGGTGCTCGCGGCCACCGCCGCCTCCCAGGCCTTCGCCGCCTTTGCCGACCCGCGCGGTGTCGCCTACCTGGTGCCGCTTGCCCGGGCGGCCGTGGTCGGGGAGACCACGGGGCACGTGCTCGCGAGGCTCGGCCACCAGGACCTTTCTCCATTTGCCCGGGCCCTGGATCTCGCGGGGGACAATGGCGCGCTGGTCGGGTCCTTGAGTATAGCGGTGGGCGCTGGCCAGGATGCGACGCTTCGCGACGCCATGCGCTTCTCCGCCGCGCGGGACGCCCTCGCCCGCGAGTACGCCCGCGACTTCGAGATCACCCGCGAGCTTGCCCGGCCCGCGCTACTGGGGGCCCTCTCGCGTGCCGACTCCATCCGAGGTGCGCTGGTGCAGGCGTACCTGGAGGTCTTGTCAGAGGTCCCCGACCTCGACGTGGCCGGGCGCGCGGGCGCCATCGAGGCCGAGGACGTCTCGCGCATGGCGCGCGGAGTCCTCAAGGCCGGCGGCGTGCGCTCGCGGCGCGGCCTGGAGAGCATCGCAAACCTCGATGGTCTGCTGCGCGAAGATTCCCGCCTCTCTCCGACAGCCACGGAACCGCCCGTCGCGGCCGCCGCGTTCCTCGTCGCCCTGGAGTACGGACCGACGGCCCTGAGCCAGCGCCTCAGGCCGGCCACCGGATACGGCCGAAGCCGGTGAACGATCCGACGTTGCCGCGGAACGCCGTTGGTAGAATCTGGACTGCGCCGTTGCCCAACAAAGAAGGAACGGGTCGATGAAGTCACTTATTATCGTGGGGCACGGCTCGCACCTCAACGGGGACTCGAGCCTACCGGTCTACGAGCATGCCGCGCGCATCCGCGAGGCCGACGAGTTCGACGAAGTGGTCGAGTGCTTCTGGAAAGAGGAACCCTCCATGCGCCACGTACTGGACACCGTAGAGTCCGATGACGTGTACGTGGTACCCGCCTTCATCTCGGAGGGCTACTTCACGCAGCAGGTCATACCGCGCGAGCTCGGGTTGGACGGCCCCGTCACGAAAAAGGGGAACAAAACGGTCCGTTACGCCGGGCCGCTGGGCACCTTCGAAGGAATGCCGGACGTGATCCTGGAGCGCACCGACGATCTCATGCGGGGCAAGGCGGCGACGGGAAAGACGGCCCTCGTCTTGCTCGGACACGGCACCGACCTCAACAAGAACTCCGGCGGCGTCATCTACCTCAACGCCGAGCGCATCCGCCAGCGCGGGCTCTACGACCTCGTCGAGGTCGGCTTTCTGGACCAGGAACCGGAGATATCCGAGGTCGTAGCGAACGTAGCCGCGGAGAACGTGATCCTGATCCCGGTCTTCATAGCCGAGGGCTGGCACACCCGCGAGACGATCCCCGAAGACCTCGGGCTGACCGGCGAGGTGACGGTTCGTGGGGATCGCACGATCTTCTACGGCGCCCCCGTCGGCACGCACCCCTCGATGGCGAGCCTCATCGTCGCCCGGGCCCGGGAGTCGAGGCGCTCCGAGCCCCTTGTCTGACGCGGCCCCGGACCGACCTCGGCAGACGAACGATGAAGGGACCAACGTGGCGGTAGCCGCGCGGGAGTCCTTCGCTGCGTGGATCTGCGAGTCTCCTTCCGGCCGGGTTTTCGGGCAGGTGCTCGTCCGTCGGGAACAGGGCGGCTATTCCCTGCGCCATGAGGAAGACGCGGACACGGAGGATCTCCGGATCCACCAGGATCCGAGGGCGGCGCGGGAGATCTCGCGCCTCACCGAGAACGGGGAACACCGCCCCCTCAAGAGCGCCCCGAACCTCAGGCGCGGGTGGATGCTGCGGGTCGGGGATGTCAGGGAGCTCGGCGTCGCGATGGACTACCTCTACCCGGCCGGCGTCGTACACTGGCATATGGACCTGGAAGGGACTTTGACCCTCACGAGCTACCGGGAGAACGCCGCGCGGCAGAGCGGCATCTACAAGCGGGTGCAGCGGCTGTCTGACCGGGGCGTGCAGGACGCTGCCAGGGCATGCTGCGAAGACGAGGTCTGCCTCAAGAGGACGCTCTGGGACGTGGACGGGGACACGCCGCTGGCGATGGACCGCGGGCGCGGCGATATTCCGTGTCCCGAGCCTTGCAGTGTGTTCGTCTCTTTCGCCCGGCGGGTGAGGCTCTTCGAGCGCGAGGAGCGTAATCTCGGCGCCGCGGACCTCACGGCCTCCGAGAGGGAGGATCTGGCCGTCCTCGTCGAAGCGGCCGCCGGGGGCGGGGTCCTGAACATGGCCAGGGAGGCGGAGTTCGAGGAGCCGCTAAACGAGCGCCGGTTGCGCTACCGGGCGTCTACCGTAGCGCCGAAGCTGCGCCAAGCATCGGAGGACAACGTGGACCATACTTGAGTTTTCCGACGGAAGGTTCGGGGTAACCCCTAACGAGAACAAGCGCGATCACGAACGGAGGCAAACGGATGGCAGGCAGGAAGAGAAAAGGCGCAAAGGCAGGCGCGAAGCTCGGTGCCAAAGCCGGGGTGCGAGTGGCGCCCATGGTTGGAAAGGCCGCCGGCAAAGCTGCCTGGAAGGTGGGCAAGGGACAGGCCAAGCTCGTGCGGGCCGCGGCCAGCTCTCGGGAGCCGAAGGGCGCCCGCTACCTCAAGTACGGATTTTTCGCCCTCCTGGGCCTCGTCGTGGGGGCTATCCTCTCCCGCGCGGGTTCCAAGGAAGGCGCTTCGTCCTCCTACACGGACGGCACCGGGCACCACGCGCCCGACGCCGACAGCCCGGCCGGGCAGCGGGGTCAGACGTGGGGTTCCGGTACGCCCACCGGCACCGCCGGCGGCGGGGACGCCAGTACCCATCAGCAGCCGACGGACCCCAACCGCACGGGGGCGGAGCGCGACTACTCAGACCCGGCCTCCGGCCCCCTGATCGGGGAGCACCATTCCGCCGGCGCCGGCGGGGTAGACGAGGAGCAGGACGAGGTCGAGCAACGGATCCGGTCCCGCGTCGGCGAGGATCCGCGCACCGCAGGCCTGCCGCGTCTGAACGTCGAGGTCATAGACGGTGTCGCGGAACTGCGCGGCGTCGCTCCGTCGGAGGACGCCAAGAGCGCCGTCGGCGAGATCGCCTCGGAGACCGAAGGCGTCCGCGAGGTACGAAACCTGCTAACGGTTAGCTAGCACGCCTGCTGCGCGGGCTGAGAGGCGCAAAGCGCCGGGCTGATGCGGGGCTAACCCCGCATCAGCCCCAGCACCTCGTCGCGGAGGTCTTCCATCGTCTGGCGGTCTGGGGCCTCCACGTTGAGGCGCAGGAGCGGCTCGGTGTTGGAAGGGCGCAGGTTGAACCACTCTTCGCCAAGGTCCACGGTCAGGCCGTCCAGGTGATCCATCCTGACCCCCTTGCGCTGCGAGAAGTGCTCTTCGACCGTCCGCAAGGTCTCCTCCTGGTCGTCGACCTCTGAGTTGATCTCTCCGGAGCGGACGTAGGGGTCGATGGGCTCGAGGAGGCTCGAAAGCGGGCCGTCCTGGCGCGCGATGAGCTCCGTGACGGTGAGCATCGCTATTATCCCCGAGTCGGCGAAGTAATTGTCCCTGAAGTAGAAGTGGCCGGAGTGCTCTCCGCCAAAGGCCGCGTCGTTCCTGCGCATCTGGGGCTTGATGATCGAGTGTCCCGCCTTCGTGCGGATCGCCCTGCCCCCCTCGCGCTCGACGAGCTCGGGGAGCGCCTTGGAGCAGACGGCGCTGTAGAGGATGGTCGCGCCGGGCTCTTTTTCGAGGACGTTCTTCGCAACGAGGGCGGCGAGCAGATCCCCCGAGATGGTCTCGCCCTTCTCGTCGACGACGAAGCAGCGGTCGGCGTCGCCATCGAAGGCGACGCCGAGGTCCGCGCCCTCGTCGAGCACGCTCTGTTGGAGATCCTTCATGTTCTCCGGGTCTAAGGGGTTGGGCGGGTGGTTCGGGAACGAGCCGTCGAGCTCGAAGTACTTCGCCACGTACTCGAAGGGCAGCTTCTCGAAGATCGGGGGCAGCATCTTGCCGGCCATGCCGTTGCCGGCGTCGACCGCTAACTTGAGCGGTCTCAGGCCTTCGGTGTCTATGAAGGTCAGGCAGTGGCGCGCGTAGTCCTCGGCTATCTCGCCTTCCTCTACGGAACCGGGATACTGGGCGGGTTTGGGCAGCTTGTCGGAGACGATGAGGTCCTTTATCTGCCCTATCCCGTGCTCCCCGGAGAGGGCTATGGCCTCTTCCCGGCACAGCTTGAAGCCGTTGTACTCTTTGGGGTTGTGCGAGGCGGTGATCATGGCTCCGCCCGGTTCTTCCAGGTGCCCGACCGCGAAGTAGAGCGCGTCGGTGGAGACCTCGCCGAGATCGAGCACATCGGCGCCCGACTGCGTGACACCCTCGACGAAGGCGCCTTCGATGGCCTCGCCGGAGAGCCGCATGTCCCTGGCCACGATCACCCGGGAGCCCGAGAGCCCCAGGTGGGCGACGAAGGCGCGGCCGATGTCCCGCGCGACGTCCTCATCCAGGCTGTCAGGATATATGCCGCGTATGTCGTAGGCCTTGAATATCGACTCGTCGCGCATCTTCCCCCCGCTACCTCCGGAATCGCCAACGCCACCGCCCGAGCGAACCTGTCCGCCTGTTGGCATTGGGTACAATACCGGGTTATGGTCCCTCCTGCAGATCGCGCCGCGGCGCGGGCCTGAGAAGGCGATCGTGGGGACGCGCCTCGTCTTTTTCGCCGCCGTTTTCTACGGTTTCTTTGTCGCCGTAGCGATGCTCTGGGCGGCGGTTCGGGGCTTCGAGCTCAGGGTCGTCGGCGACTCGCTGGCCGTAGACCTCGGACTGGGGGCCTCGACGGCCCTCGTCACGGTCGGCTCCGGGCTTTTGGCCTACCGCTTCCTGCCCGTATTGCGCGAGCTGGCCGACGAGCTCGCCCCGCGGCTCGTCGACGGCGCCACGCCGGCAGCTTTGTTGCTCGTCTCGCTGTTCTCTGGGGTCGGGGAGGAGGTCTTTTTCCGCGGGGCGGTGCAGCAGGAGTTTGGGATCGTTATCGCGTCGGTGGCCTTCGGGTTGCTGCACGTCGGCCCCGACCGCCGGTACCTCCTGTGGACCGGGTGGGCGATCCTCGCCGGGTTCGTGCTCGGGGGGCTCTACGCGTTCACCGGCGGGCTCTTGGCCCCCGTCTTCGCCCACGCCGCGCACAACGCGGGGACGCTCTTGATCTGGAAGCATTCCAGGGACGTACGAGCAGGGTACAGAGCGCGAGGCAAAGAATCGGACGCTTCTTGACGGTCAAGGGCTAGTAGGCTCCGGCTTTTCGGCTACAATGGGTTGCGTTGAAGGCTGGGCCGGCGGAGGAAGCACGCCCACGCGGGGAGGGACGCACAACGCGCTTGAGGGACAAGATCTTGAACATCGGAAGCCTGCTCCTGGTCGGGGTGGGCATCGTTCTGACGGCCACCTTTTTCGTGGAGTCGCCGCTGCCGGGCGCGCCGTCGGCTAGCGCCGCGGCCGTAGACAGGACGCAGCCCACGTCGCCCGTGGTGGGTGCCGAGCGGCGTCCGGTGCCGCGCGCCCAGCGCGCCGTCGCCCCGGCCGTCGCGCGGCCCGCGCAGGGGCCGGTGGCCCGAGGCCCCAAGGACAAGACCCTCAGAATGACGGTCCCGGGCATGGCCCGCATCCGCAACGATGAGGTCCCGGTCGCGGCCGGCGACGACGAAGACGCGTTCCACGACCATGGAGGGGTGCATCTGAGGGGGACGGGCAGCCCGTGGCAGCGGGTCGCCAACGTCTACATCGCTGGACACAGGCTCGGATACCCCAACACCCAGAGCTGGCTCACCTTCTGGGACCTGAACAAGCTGCAGAGGGGCGACAAGATCCTCCTGACCGACTCCATCGACCGGCGGTACGTCTACCGGGTCTACAGGACGTTCGTCGTGGATCCGACGGAGGTCTCCGTTACCCGGCCGGTTCCGGGCAAGAACGTGGTCACGCTCCAGACGTGTACGTTGCCAGACTATTCCCGGCGCCTGATAGTTCGGGCCGAGAAAGTGAGCACCGAGACACCGCCTTCCGCGGCGAACGAGGGGAGGCGTACGGGGTGATACGGCTTCCCACCCGCAAGAAGAGAGAGGAAGCCGCGCCTGCGAAAAAGCAGGTGGATACCCCACCGATGACCAAGGGGAACATGCAAGTTCGCGTGGTCTCCGTCGCCGTCTTGATAGCGCTTGTGTTCGTGGTGCTGGGCGCGCGGCTCTGGTACCTGCAGGTCCTTACCGGGGAAGAGTACAACCTCTCGGCCCAGGCCACCCAGACCCGCGAGGTCAAGATCGCCGCCCAGCGAGGGGTGATCTACGACCGGGACGGCGAGATTTTGGCGAACAACGTGCCCGGCCTGAACGTCACGGTGATCCCGTCGGAGATATCCCCCGGTAAGCTCGAGGAACTGGCCAAGATCGTGGGGGCCGACTCCAGATCGGTCCTCGACCGGTACGAGGCGGCCTTCGACTGGGGGGCACAGTACAACCCGATCCTGGTGAAGGAGAACGCCGACCGCGGCGCCGTCACCTATATCCGTGAGCGCAACGCCGAGTTCGGCGGCGTCGCCGTGAACGATGACTGGGTGCGCAGCTACCCGCAGGGCAACGTAGCCTCCCACGTCCTGGGCTACACCGGTGCGGTGACGCAGGACCAACTCAAGCTGCCCGACAACAAGGACCTCGCCAACGACTCCATCGTCGGCCAGAGCGGGGTCGAGCTGACCTACGAGCAAGCATTGCGGGGCGAGCCCGGCTGGAACAAGTACAAGGTCGACGTCTACGGGCGGATCGTCCCCGAGGGGGCGAACATAGACTCCATGAACCAGTTCGTGGACGAGGACGGCGATCCCATCGAGGTGAACCCCAGCACCGAGGCGCCCGACAGCGTGAAGGACCCCGTCGCGGGCAACAACCTCAAGCTGACGCTGGACCTCAACCTGCAGAAGGTCGCCGAGGCCGAGCTGGACGCCGCTCTGGAGAGGACGCGGGCGAAGGGCTACCCGGGGAGGGGAGGGGCCGTCGTGGCAATGGACCCTCGGAACGGCGAGATCCTGGCGATGGCCAGTCGTCCCGACTTCGACCCGCAGCTCTTCGTTGGCGGCATCTCGGGCGCGGAGGAGCTCCAGAAGTACAGATACCTCTCATCCGAGAGGTCCGAGGATCCGTTCACCAACCGCGCTGTCGTCGGTGGTCAGCCCGGCGCCTCGGCGTTCAAGATCTTCACCGGCCTCGGCGGCATGGCCGCGGGCGTTATCGACGCCTACACCATCGTCAACGACAATGTCGCCCTTGATGGCGCCGGGTGCTGGACACCGTCGAGCGTCTCGGCCAGCCCGTGCTACCGGAGCTGGCGGCAGAACAGCCCCAACTACGCGTACCTTGGGAACCACGGCCCCCAGAACTTCTCCGAGGCGATATCGGACTCCAACGATATATTCTTCTACCAGGTGGCCGACTGGATCTGGAACGACACCCGTGACAAGGACTGGCTGCCGCACTACTACGAGAGGTGGGGCTTCGGGCAGCTCACGGGCATAGACGTAGGCGGCGAGACCGAGGGGCGGATACCCACGGAGGCCGGCGAGAGGGAGCTCTACAGGGCCTTGCACGGCAGTGCCCAGGGCGCATACTGGAGCGTCGGGGACTGGGTCAACCTTGCCATCGGGCAAGGCGACCTGCTGGTCTCCCCGGTCCAGATGGCCAGGGCCTACTCGGCTCTTTACAACGGTGGGACGCTGGTCACCCCGCACGTTGGCAAGGAGGTGCGGGACCAGAACGGCAAGGTGGTGGGCGACATCTCGCCCGAGCCCGCCCGCCGGGTGCAGACCAACCAGTACCAGATCGACACGGTGATAGAGGGCCTGCGCGGCGTCACGGCCGAGAAGGGCACCGCCGAGAAGATCTTCAAGGGCTCCAAGCTCCCGACCGTCGGGAAGAGCGGGACGGGCGAGCTTCCGACCGGGGACTTCGTGAACTGGTTCGTGGGCTGGACGGAGGGGCAGGAGCAGCCCCTCGTCGTCGTGACGATGATAGAGGGCGGCGGCGCCTTCCAGGAGGGCTCGGAGATGACGGCCGGGCCGGCCGTGCGTCACACCCTGGAGGCGTACTACGGCGTCGAGCAGTCCAAGGAAGATCCGCAGCCGACAGAGACGCAACCCATCTCGCCCGAAGAGTAGGTCCCGAGCGTTGCCCGTCGTCCTAATGTCGCTGCCGAGCCCGCCGTCACCGATCATCTTCGAGATCGGGCCGCTCGCCCTGCGCTACTACGGCCTGTGCATCGCCCTCGGCATCGCCGCTGCCGTCTGGCTCACCTCCCGCGAGCTGACCCGCAAGGGCTACGACGGCGCCCTGGCGCTCGACTCGCTGTTCCTGATAATCCCCCTGGGCTTTATCGGGGCCCGCGTCTACCACGTCATCACGGACTACGACCTCTACGCCGACGACCCTTTCCCCGGGGTTTTCGAGGTCTGGAACGGCGGTCTCGGCATCTACGGCGGCGTGATCGGCGGCTTCCTCGGGCTCGTGATCTTCGCCCGCCTCAGGGGCATCAGCGCCCTCGCCTTCGCCGACGCCGCGGCACCGGGCCTGATCCTGGGACAGGCCATCGGCCGGTGGGGCAACTACTTTAACCAGGAACTCTTCGGCCGCCCCTCGGACCTGCCGTGGGCGATTCGCATTGCCCCGGAGAACCGCCCGCCCGACTTCGCCGACGCGACGGCCTTTCATCCGACGTTTCTCTACGAGTCCATCTGGAACGCACTCGTGTGCCTGGTGCTGCTCTGGGTCGCACGTCGCTTCGCGGAGAGCCTGAAGGACGGTGACGTTTTCTTGCTCTACGTCAGCCTCTACTCCGTCGGCCGATTCTTCGTCGAGAGCCTGCGAATCGACCCCGCTTTCCTCATCGGCGGCACGATCCGCGGCAACCTCTTCGTCAGCAGCCTGCTCGCCCTGGGCTGCGCCATGATCCTCCTCCTCCGCCACTCCGGCGGAACCCGCCGCAAACGCCCCAATCCCGACTGACGCACCAAGTTGACGGCTCTACCCGCCGATGCTAGCCTTGGGCGCTAACTGAAAAAAACTTTCAGTTGTAAGGGAGGGTGTTGCGGCTAGAGGCGATTATAGGAAGGGTACGTGGACGGGGCTTCAAGGCGACGCCGCAGCGGGTCGAGGTATTGCGGGCGCTCGCTGCGGAGCAGCACCAGAGCTTCGAGGAGATCCGGGACCGATGCCCGGACGTTGGGCTCGTGACGCTCTACCGGACGCTGGCGCTGATGACGGATATCGGGGTCGCGAGGCGTCTGGACCTTGGGGACGGGGCGCGCTATGAGCTGGCCGAGGACCATCACCACCACCTTATCTGCGAAACGTGCGGCGACATCTCGGAGTTCGAAATGTGCCCCCTCGATGGCGATCGGCTGCGGGGACTCGACTTCGAGGTGAGGTCGCACAGCCTCGAGGTGTACGGAAGGTGCGCCGGATGCCGGTGAACCTGGTGACAGACGTGTCGTGAGCGCCATTCTATTGTCCGTGCTCGCCGCGGCCGGGTTCGCGGGGGCAAGCCTTCTCGCCCTCTTCGGGGGAGGCCTCGGGGCGCGGGGGAGATCCTACGCGGCGGCGTTCGCCGCCGGCATCCTGCTCGCCCTTGCTTTCGTGGACCTGTATCCGGAGGCACTGGAGCTTGGGGATGGCGTGGCGAAGGCTGGCTTCGTCGCGGGGTTCGCGCTGCTGTTCCTGATCGAAGCCCTATTTCGCGCCCACACGCACCACTCGCCAGAGGCGCCCGTACAAAAGCACGCGCTAGGGCCCTTCGTCCTGGGGCTTGCCATCCACAACCTCGCCGACGGTTTCGCCGTGGGCGTTGGGGTCGAGGCACCCGAGGTTACCTCCTGGCTCGTCGGCGTCGGCATCCTCGTGCACCAGGTACCGGTCGGCGTATCGCTGGCCGCGGTCCTCGTGTCCGCGAGCGCGACAAAGGCGCAGGTGATGCGGACGGCGATCCCCCTGGGGCTCGCGATACCCTTCGCGACGTTGCTCGTCCTGGCGTTGCCCGAGTTTGGGGAGGGGACGCTGGGCCTGCTCATCGGCATCGCCGGCGGCGTGCTGGCGTACGTGGGTGCCGCGCACCTGCTCCCCGAGGCCCGGGCCGAGCATCCAGGCCGGGGCAGCGGCATACTCTTCGCGGTAACGCTCGTCGCCACTACGGTCGCGCTCCTGACGGTCCTCGCCGGCTAGGGCATCCGGAGGAAGAACCGGGCCGGACTTCACCTCGTCGAGATGGAGCGTGGCTTTGGACATCCCCGGGAAGGCTAGAAAAGGTAGAACCAGGCGGCTAGGAGCAGCGCCTCGGCGCCGAGGACGAGGAGGACGGGGGAAAAGGCGCGCAG
This sequence comes from uncultured Rubrobacteraceae bacterium, assembly GCA_963769655.1. GTDB lineage: Bacteria > Actinomycetota > Rubrobacteria > Rubrobacterales > Rubrobacteraceae > CAVYMT01. The sequence goes on from CAVYMT010000001.1 coordinate 48,695, forward strand.
CCTCTTCTGCGAGTAGATCGTCGGGGCGACCAGAAAGCCGAAGACCGCGCCCCCGGCGAGGCCTCCCAGGTGGGCCGTGTTGCTGATATTCGGGATGGAGAAGCCGATCCAGAGGTTGAGGGCCAGCAGGATCAGGAGCTGCCGGATCAGGGGGTTTTGCCAGGAGAAGGTGCCCCGCCGAAGCGAGTATCCGAGGATTCCACCGAGGAGGCCGAAGATGGCCCCCGACGCGCCGACCGCCGGGCCACCGGACGTATCGAAGTACAGGTACGCGAGCCCGCCAGCGAGACCGCTCAGGAGGTACAACGCGAGGAAGCGGCCCCGCCCAAAGGCCACCTCCACGAAAGCGCCCAGAAAGTACAGGGAGAGCATGTTCAACCCGAGGTGGGTTATCCCGGCGTGTAGGAACATGCTCGAGAGCAGACGCCACGCCTGTCCCTCGGCCACGAGCGCGGGGACGAGGGACCCCCGGTTGAGCACCTCCGAAGGTTGGACGATCAACCCGTCCGCCAACGGTATCCCGGCACCGCGGCCGACGGTAGCGACTCCGACGTAGACCAGGACGCAGGCCGAGATCAGGCCGAACGTTACGGGCAGGCCCCGGGGTTCTCCGCGGCCGATCAGTGGCGTCGAAGCTCGCGCACGGCGTCACCGACCTGCACCTTGGAGAGATCCTGGAGCGGTCCGCCGAGCATGGATTCGAGGTCCTGATCGTCGTTCGAGCCGGTCCCGAAACCCTGGACCTGCACGTTGTCGCCGAACATCTGGCCGAACATGCGCTGCAGGTTCTCCTGCATCTCGCCGATGTCCACGGCCCCGAAGGGGGAGTTCGCGTGTTGCAGCCGCGCAACGGCGAGCCGGTCCTTGACCTCCGTTACCTCGGCGACGGCCTTCACATCTTCAACGGTGCCAAGGGTCTCCCCGGTGTCTGGGTCCCAGACCTCCTCGCCTTCGGGCGAGAACACCTCGAAGAGCATTCCCGTCTGGACGCCGCCGTTCCGGCCGCGGTTCAAGACGATCTCGCTGTTGCCGAGTATCTTCGCGACCTTGCCATCGATTGCCATGCGTTAGATCCTTCCGTCTTTCTCGAGAGTCTACCGCTGATTATATCCCTCACGACACGACCGGCCTTCGAGGGCTACAATCCTTGCCATGCTCGAAAGGACGAACAAGGTGGGACGGCACCTGCCAACCTCCGGCGGCTTGCACAAGACCCTGGACGCGGCTCGCCGGTTGGGATGCGAGACGGTCCAGATCTTCGTCTCCAACCCGCAGGGTTGGGCCGTTCCGGCGCCGCGGCGGGACGCGGAGTTGTTTGCCCAGGGGAGCGAGGAGCTAGGTCTGGCCCCGGTCGTCGCGCACGCGAAGTACCTGATCAACCTCGCATCCCCGAACGAGGAGTTGCGCAGGCGCTCGGTGCGCGCACTGGCCGACGAGCTTGCCACCGCAACGACGCTCGGCGTTGACTTTGTCGTGGTGCACGCGGGCAGCCACGGCGGCGAGGACGAGGAGAAGGGCTTGGACCGTCTCGTCGCCGGGCTCGTCGCGGCGAAGGAGCAGGCCGTCAACCTTGCGGCCTCCAACGGTCGGGTCACCGAGCCGGCGATCGAGAACTCCGTCGGCGCCGGCACGCAGCTCTGCTCGACGTTCGGGGCGCTTGGAGAGGTGGCCCGCCGCGCCGGGGTACGGGTGTGCGTGGATACCGCCCACGCCTTCGTCGCCGGAAGCGACTTCTCGACCCCCGAGTCCGTCCGGCGGACGACGGAGGAGATTGGCGAGTCCGTGGGGGACGCGCTTGCCTTGGTGCACCTCAACGACGCGACTCACGCCCCTGGGAGCCACCGGGACGGGCACAGGAAGGTGAGGGAAGGTCAGGTTCCCCCCGACGCGTGGCCCGAGCTTTTTGCCCGTCTACCGGGCGTTCCGCTGGTGATGGAGACCCCGTACGGCACGTCGGAGGAGGACGAGGGCGAGATGCGGCTCGTCAAAGAGCTCGCTGGCGGGTTGCGCCTCACGCCCTCCGGGGGATAGAATCATGGGCGTGACGACCGCGCAGATAACCCCCAAGCCTCGCAAGGGCGACCTTCTCTCCGCCATCGGTGACACGCTGCGGGCCGAACGCAACGGACGTGGGCTCACGCTCAAGCAGGTAGCCGAAGGGGCGCACGTGTCGGTCTCCTACCTGGCCGAGATAGAGCGTGGCGAGAAAGACCCGTCCTCCAATGTCCTGGAGAACATCGCCGGCAGCCTGGACATGGAGGTGAGCGACCTCCTCGTCACCGTCGCCGCCGCCCTCGAGCCCGCGCCGGTTATTCCGGTGACGAACTCGCTCGCCGCTTAGAGGCTCGCTGCGCCCTTCGGGCCCCGCTCGTAGCACGCTCTAGCCTGCGGCTTCCGCTCTCAGCCCGCTTCGTCCGGCTCCGCCGGCCTCGCTCTCAGCACGCTCCCTACGGTCGCTTTCAGCCAAGTGCCAGGGGGCAGGTTTTCTGGAGTGCGTTCAACGGACGAAGGTTTGCGTTGCTTTGTACGGCACGATTCGCCGTTAGGGACGCGGGTAGCTCCGTAGCGGAAAAAAGCTGACGGATGAGAGCGAGGGCCGCCAGGCCCGAAGCGCGCTGAAAGGCCACGAAGGGGCCGTGCTGAGAGTGAAGGCGAAGCCGGAGCGGGCTGCGAGCGCAGCGAGCCGTTCGTTACCGAATTGTTACCTTCGGGTAGCGGTAATGTAATTTCGACGGGCTATATTGCCCGCCAATGGGCTATTCCCCCTCCAGCCCAGGCGACTTGCCCGGGTCGCGGATTTCGCGCGGCCCGGTAGCCTTCTTGTGGTAATCTGACACCGAGCCCACCGTCACGAGAGGCATCCGCTTGCAAGAATTGGCCGCCTTTGTCCAGGCGTTGATGGTGATCGCCGTCGTCGGAGGGTTGGCCGTTCTCGCGCACTGGGGCAGGCGTAGCCGGGGGGCGGAGATCAGCCTCTTCGTCGTCCTGTTGTTTCTCTCTTTCCTTACGGCGGCACTCGGCGTTCTCGTGGCGCTCGCGGGGCGCAGCCCCGAGCTGCAGACCCAGGGCCTCGCGTCCGCGGTCTTCTTGGGCGTTGCCGGCGTACTCTTGCTCGGAGGGATCGCCGGGCTCGCGCTGTGCGTCCCGCCGCTGCGCAGGATCACGAGCCGCGGTCGTGCGCCCGCCGTTGGGGTGCCAAAAGGCGATACCGGAGACGATGGAGCGCGGGAGCCGCGGGCGGGCGGATTCTGGTCTGACCCTCCGACCTTTCTCGCGCTCTGGCTGTTCGTGGGCGTGCTCGCGGGCAACCTCGTCTTCCTGATCACGTTCGCGGCGGCGCCCGGAGCCGTAGGAAGCGCCCTCGCCCAAACCGGCCGCGTCAGCCCCCTCACCGTTGTTCTCGGCGAGTTACCGCTCGCGGTCGTGGCCCTGCTCGGGGTAGGTTTCGGCGTGGAACGCGACCTGCGGGGGGCCGTCAGGCGATTAGGCTACCTCCCCATCACGCCACGCCAGCTCATCCCTTTGGCGGCCTTCGTCGTCGGGGCGGTGCTGCTCTCGTTCGGTGCCAACGCCCTCTTCGCCTCCCTGCAGCCCGACCTGGCAGAGAGGGTCGGCAGGATCTCCGAGGGCCTTCTGAGCACTGAGGGCATGAGCCTGATCGAGGCCGTGATCTTCGGGCTCGTGATCGGCGTCGGCGCCGCCCTGGGCGAGGAGACACTGTTTCGCGGCGCGCTACAGCCCGTGCTGGGGATCGTGCCGACCTCGATCCTGTTCGCCTCTGTACACGTACAGTATGGCCCGTCTCTCATCCTGCTCTACATCTTCGTCTTGTCGGTGGGGCTCGGCCTGATCCGCAAGTACATCAACACCACCGCAAGCTTCGTGGTGCACGCCGCATATAACTTCGCGCTCGTGCTGGCCTCCTACTTCGTCAGTGTCTGAAGCGTTTCGGGGGAGAACGGTGTCCTCCCCCGAAACGAGCCGTCAGCTTTCAGCCCTCGGCTGTCAGCTTTTCTCGCTGTGGGTTGGCGAAAACCATTGGCGAGACGGTTTCCCTTGTTGTGAGACAGCTTGTGGCACTGTGGACCATCGGCGCTCGGGCGCGGGACGATCCTGGTCGTGGCAAGAAATCGCGAGCAAGCCCCGCCAACTCGTCCTGCGGAATCTCCAACACCCCATCCTCCAACTCACCCATGCGCCCTGCTGATCCTCATATGGCACGCTAGGGGCGGCGGCACGACGTGCCCGTGGACATGGGCACCGCCCTGATTACTGCCAAACGTGTACAGGTACATCCGTTCGGCTCCGACCTCCTGCCGTACCGCCTCACTCACCCTGAAGACGAGACGCTGCAGATCTAGGTACTCCTCCTCAGAGTAGTTGCCCGTAACCTGCTCAGGATGCTCCTTGGGCGCGACGAGCGTGTATCCGTAAGCCCTCGGGTAAGCGTCGAGAAAAGCGACGACGTCCCCGTCCTCATAAACGAAGGTCTACGGCAACCGGTTCTTGGCCGCCACGACCTCGCAGACAAAACAAGGACCGGACCGCATCTCGCGAGGGAACGAATCCATGTCCAGGTGGTACCGCGAAAACCTCTCTTCCACGACTCCTCCAAGAGCGCTCACCTACTCAACCAAAATGCTGAAAGCCGCGCAGCGGCGTGCTGAGAGCGGAAGCGCTAGCCGGAGCGGGCGGGCGCGCTGGCAGGGCCAGCGCGCTCCTCACGGGTCACGGTTCTCGCCACGTTCGAGGCCCTCGAGTATCGGGTCCAGCAGGTCGCGGCGGGCGGATTCGTAGTCTTCGAGGGTACTGGCCTCGCGGGCCAGGGATGCGATGGTGGCGGTGAGGCCCGTGCCGCCGGTAGCGGCGAGCATGCGCCAGCCCAGGAGGCGGTAGGCGCGTTCGAGGTGGGGATCCGGCTGTCCGTCTTCGAGGAGCCTTTCGAGCGCGGCGTGCAGGGCCGCTGCCTCGGCGCTGGAGAGCCTCACCTCAACAGGGGACTCGTCGCGCAAGCTAGCGGATCTTCTCGAGGTAGATACGATCCTGGGTGATCACAACTTGCAGGTCCTCGGGCGCGCCGCGCAGGTAGCCGCGCCACTCCCGATCGAAGAGCTCGGAGTCGCCGGCGTCGGTGCGAACCAGGATGCCGCCGTCGGTCACGTCCAGGACTGCCGGATGCTCCGAGAGCTGACCGCGGCGAACGGGATCCCGGCGATAGATGGAGTTGCGGGACCTGAAGCTCTGCACGCTGGAGGGTGTTGTGTTGAGCTCCTGGGCGATCCAATCGTCGCCCCGTCCCTCCTCGACCCAGCCCCGGATCTTCGTCGCGTGCGGCTTGAGCGCCACCCTTCTGTTACCCAAAGTCCACCGCTCCTTCGACCGTTCTGGTCTTCAAGTCTATATGTACCACTTTTTGTTACCCGACGCCAGAACAGGCTTAGGCGGGGTGCACTACGCCATAACTCGGGAGATCATGGCGAGGACGACGAGCCCGCGGGCGCTCCACAGCCCGGTACGCACCCAGTTGGAGCCGACGAGCAAGCTGTGGGCGCTGGGCTCGAAGCCGGTGCCCAGTGCCCGGTGGCGCGGCACCTGTAGCAGCGCCGTCGAGAGCCAGATCCCGGCCAGCAAGGACCAGGCCGAGGATGGGAAGCCAGCCAGGTACTGAAGCTGGATGGGCAAAGACGAGGATCACGGCCGTGGCGGCCTCCACCAGCATAGGCGGTCCGACGACCAGGCTGGTAAGCCTCGAGTGTGCCTCCGCGTACGCGACAAAGACGTCCGAATCCACCTTTCCGAAGAGCGGGTAGTGGACCACCTGGACGAACCAGATCACCCCGACCATGAACAGCGTGGCCGCGGCGTGGAGGAGGAGGAGAAGTTCCACGTCCTTTCACCCGGCGCGGCCGAGGAGCCGGTCGGCGGCGGCGAGGCCCGAGAGGGCGGCACCCTCCACCTTGCCGACTCCGAAGGCATCCCCGGCAAAGACGAGGGGCGGTTCCTCCGAAGCCACGAGGTACGGCTCAGGATACGACCCCGTTACCCAGCTGTAGCGCCACCGGGCCAGCGACGTCTCCGCGGTTCGGGAGGCAAGGTCGGCGCCGAGCCGTTCACCCGCGAGCGAGAGCAGCGCCGACGTGATCTCCGCCTCGGGATCGTCGAAGTGGTCCCTGCTCCATTCCGGGCCCGCGTGGACAGTGACCGCGGGGGCCTGCGAGATGCCCTTGCTCTGGTTGTCCCCGATCCAATCGAGCGGTTCGCCCTTTATCTGGACGCCGCCGGGAACGGGCACGCAGGTCGGCTCATCCGACATGAGGGCCATGAGCGCGAGGCACGGCGAGTAGGTGATGTCTTCCAGGGCGCCCCGGGATGGCGGGCTCAACGTGTACCCCCCAGCGTCGAGGAGCGCCAGCGACTGCGGAACTGGGGGCGTAAGGAGCAGGGCCGACCCGGTTACTAGCGCGCCCGATTCTGTGCGCACGCTCCACGTCCCATCCCCAGAGGTGACCTCCGCGATCCTCTCACCCGTTCGCACTTCGAGTCCCCTGGCGATGCGTTTCGGCACAGAGGTCATCCCCTCGGTCCCCCGGTATCGGGGATGGCCGTCCCGGTTCTCGTCGCCTTCCGCGTCGGCGAATCCGCGGGTCCACTCGCGGACCACGCCCTCGTCGAGCCAGCTTTCGACGAGGCTCTCGAATCGCTCCTCGCGCACCGTGAAGAACTGGGCGCCATGGTCGAAGGTACCGTCCCCGACCCTGCGGGTCGCCATTCGCCCGCCGACGCCGCGGCCCTTGTCGAAGACCGTCACGCGCCAGCCGGCTTCCGAGAGCTCGCGGGCCGCGAGCAGGCCGCAGATGCCGGCACCGACGATCACGCACGAACGCTCCTCGCTCACGGCTACCCTAGCTCCGCGAGGAGCGGCGTGGGAGGGGACGCAGCGTGGAGAGGCCGCCGTCCACACCGAGGACCTGCCCCGTCACCCAGCTCTGGGCCGGATCCAGGAACCACTCGATGGCGGAGGCTATGTCTTCGGGCTCGCCGAGCCGCCCCAGAGGGTGCAGTTCCAGGGATGCCTGGCGGGAGGCTTCGCTGCCGGTAACGCTCGCCGTCATGGGCGTCTGCACCATCCCGGGGGCGATCATGTTGACGCGAAGCTTGCGGGGCAGGTAGGTGGCCGCGGCGGCGAGGCCGAGCCCGATGACCGCGGCCTTGGCGGCCGAGATCGCCTCGTGGTTGGCAAGCCCGACCCGGGCCGCGACCGAGGAGATGAGCACCACGGATCCGCCCTTCGGCATGTGCCGGGCCGCGCCCTTGATCGTGCCGAACGCGGTCTTGACGTTGAGGGCGAGCGTCTCGTCGAGTTCTTCGTCGGAGGTCAGGTGGGCGGGCTTTAGCATGAAGGAGCCCACGCAGTTGGTGGCCCCGTCCACGCGACCGAACCGCTCGACGCCGGCCGCGAACAGCCGGTCCACCTCGTCGGTTTTTGTGGCATCCAGGGGGACGACCTGCCCGCCAACCTCGTCCGCGAGCTTCTTCAGTTTTCCTTCATCCCTGGCGCCGAGGACCAGGTTGGCGCCGTCGGCGGAGAGCCTCCGGCACAGTTCCGAGCCGATACCGCCGGTAGCCCCGAGGACCACGAAGACCGGCGAGCCGTTAGAGTTGCTTTCCATGTACGGTGTCACTCCTCAGTAGGCGTTGTAACGTTGCGGCACTCATTATGCTCTGGAAGTGGACGTCTACCGTGTGTGAGATCTCTCGGGCGTAGCCGCCGGCCATCGTCACGGCGACCGGGATGCCGCGTTCCGCGCACCCCTCGAGCACCAGCCGGTCGCGCTCGGCGAGCCCGTCCTTGCTGACGGCCAGCTTGCCGAGCCTGTCGCCCTCGAACGGATCGGCGCCGGCGAGGTAGATCGCGAGCTCCGGCTCTGAGGCGTCGAGCGCCCTTTCGAGACCGTCCCGCAAAGCGCCGGAGGAAAGCCTCGTCGTCGGCGCCGGTCGGGGAGGGCGACGTCGAGGTCGCTCTCCTCTTTGTGGAACGGGAAGTTCGCCGCGCCGTGGATGGAGAAGGTGAAGATGGAAGGATCGCCGTGCAAGGATCGCCGCCGTGCCGTTCCCCTGGTGCACGTCGGTGTCCACGATGACGATGCGTTCGGCCAGGCCCGCGGCCTGCACCGCGCGGGCGGCTATGGCGCTGTCGTTGAACACGCAGAAGCCCTCGCCGCGGTCTGCGAAGGCGTGGTGGGTTCCACCGGCCAGGTTGGCGGCGAAACCCTCTTCGAGGGCGGCCAGGCAGGCGCCGATGGTGCCACCCGAAGCGCGGCGCGAGCGCTCGACCATCCTCTCCGACCACGGGAAGCCGATGCGCCGGACCTCTTTGGTGGTGAGCCTGCCTCCGACCACGCGGGCGAGGTAATCTTCGTCGTGGGCACGCAGGATCTCCTCGTCCGTCGCCGCCCGCGGCACGCGAAGCTCGCCCGGTCCGCAGATGTCCGAAGCCGCCACCCGCTCGCGCAGCATCGAGTACTTGACCATGGGGAAGCGGTGCCCTTCGGGCAGAGGGAGCACGAACTGGTCGCTGTAGAAGACCTTCACCGCCGTGTTCCCTGCCCGCGCATCCGGTTAGCCTACTGCAATCGGTCGCCTTCGCGGGAGGCTGCCTTTCATATCCTGGTAGGCCCTGCTGTGGTAGCATCCCTCCTCTTGTGACGGGCATCGACGACCCCGCAGCAGCAACGCCTCTTCGCAGAGGCCCCCGGACGTGTCACGCCGCCGGAGCCGGGGCTGTACCTCGGGACCTCGGGCTGGTCCTACGCGGACTGGGACGGCACGCTCTATCCCGAGGGCACCCCGGCCGCCTCCCGCCTTGCCGAGTACGCTAACCACTACGCCACGGTCGAGATAGACTCGACGTTCTACGGGACGCCCCGCCGCTCCACCGTCGATAGGTGGCGCGAGATAGTCCCCACAGGCTTCCTCTTCGCCGCAAAGTTCCCGCAGGAGATCACGCACGAGAAGAACCTGGTCGGCGTCGAGCTGCGAGGCCGAGAGCCTTCGTGCGCACGATGGCGGGCTCGGCGACCGGCTCGGCCCGCTGCTCGTGCAGCTGCCGCCGTCCTTCACGGTCGAGGGCATGGGGGTGCTGGAAGATTTCCTGACGACGCTGCCGCAGGGGCTTCCGCTACGCCGTCGAGGTGCGCCACAGGAGCTGGCTCGGCTCCGACCTGCCGGCAGCTGTTGCGCGACCACGGGCGTCGCCCTCACCCTGATCGACTACCCGCGGATGCCGCGCATGGAGGAGGCGACCGCGGACTTCGTCTACGTGCGCTGGCTCGGCAACCGGCGCGAGTTCCCCTCAGGGCACACCCACCCCAAGCGGACCGGACGAGGATCTGCTCTGGTGGGCCGAGCGGCTGGACCACTTCCTTTCAGAGGGTAAGACCGTCTTCGCCTACGCCAACAACCACTACCAGAACCACTCGCCCTCGACGCTGGAGCAGTTCCTGGCGATCCTGCGGGAGAACCGCTGAGCATTCCCGTCGTGTTCAGCACCGGTTCGCTCTACCCTTTCGGGCTGGAACGGGTCTACGCCTGGGCGGCCGAGGCCGGCTTCGACGGGGTGGAGATCATGATGGACGAGCGGTGGGACACCCACCAGTTCGACTACTTGAACGAGCTCGCCGCTAGACACGACGTCCCGATACTGGCCCTCCACCCCCCGCTGTACCGCGGGGCCTGGCGCCTGGGGCCGGAGGAGACGCTGGTGAAATCCGCGAAGCTTGCCGGGCGGCTCGGAACGCCCGTGGTCGTCGCCCACCCTCCGCCTCCCGGCCGTCCACTGGAGCGATGGAAGGCCGGACCGCTGCGCGAGGCCCGCGAGCAAGGCGTACCGGTGGCCGTCGAGAACATGCCGCCAAACCGGCCGCGGGGCTTTTTCGCCGTCCGACCCGGGAGCTGTTACCTGCCGGAACACCTGCTCGGCGTGGGGGATGTGACCCTGGACACCAGCCACGCCGGTGCGGCCAAGGTGGATCTGATGCGAGCGAGGTCCACGCTGGCCGATCAACTGCGCCACGTTCACCTCTCCGACTCCGACCTCACCGGCGGGGACCAGCACCGCCTTCCGGGGAAGGGTCGCCTCCCCTTGAAGCCGTTTCTGGCCGCCCTCGTGGGCGGCGGCTACCGGGGTGCGCTCACCCTCGAGCTCAAACCCTGGCCGCTCGGCACCCCGGATCCCGCGGTGATCATCGAGCGTATGCGCGGTGCGTTGCGCTTCGCCCGCGAGGGCCTCGACGCGCACGGGGGCTAGTCGCAAAGGGCGCTCTCCTCGCCAGCCGATCTCAAGCGCGCAGATGATAAGCTCACCGGACTTTTTAGAAGGAGGATCGCGCTTTGAAGGACGAGCGGCTCGAGAAGTTGGCAAGGTTACTGGTGGATTACTCCGTCGGAGCCGCGGAGAGGGAGCAGGTCCTCGTCTCCGGAGGCGCGGCGGCCGAGCCCCTGATCAAGGAGATCTACGCCCGCCTGCTCGACGTGGGGGCCACACCCATAACCCAGGTCGCACTACCCGGCATGCAGGAGCTCTTCTTCGAACGCGCCAGGGACCTGCACTACGAGAAGACCCCGCCCATCTCGCGCGCGATCTACGAAGGCGCCGACGCCGTCATAAGCGTCATGGCTTCGTATAATACACGAGCACTGGCCGGTGTGGACCCGGCCAAGCAGCAGGCGCTCGCCAAGAGGGACAAGGAGATCCAGGAGATCGTGCTGGGCAAGGACCGGTGGGCGCTCACGTTGTTCCCGACGCCGGCTCTCGCGCAGGAGTCCGACATGAGTCTGGGCGAGTACGAAGAGTTCGTCTTCGGGGCGATGGCCTTGAACGCAGAGGACCCTGTCCGATACTGGGAGGAGAAGGCCAGGGAGCAGGCGCGGCTTATCGAGCGGCTGGAGGCGGCTCGCGAGGTACGCCTCGTGGGACCCGGGACGGATCTCACGTTGTCCGTAGAGGGGCGCACGTTTCTGAACGGCGACGGCAAGCACAACATGCCCTGCGGCGAGGTCTTCACGGGTCCGGTCGAGGATTCGGCCAACGGCGAGGTTTACTTCGGGGTACCGGTTGCCGTCGCCGGGCGCGAGGTCTCGGGCGTGCGGTTCAGGTTCGAGGGTGGGAAGGTCGTCGATGCGAGCGCGGAGAAGGGTGAGGAATACCTCAACTCCATGCTCGGCGCCGACGATGGGGCGCGCTACCTTGGTGAGCTCGGCATAGGTACCAACTACGGCATCCCGCGGGCCACCAAGAACATCCTGTTCGACGAGAAGCTCGGCGGCACGGTGCACCTGGCGATAGGGCGCTCCTACGAGGCGACCGGGGGCAAAAACGACTCGTCGGTGCACTGGGATCTCATCTGCGATCTGCGCGAGGGCGGTGAGCTGTATGCGGATGGGGACCTGATCCAGAGCGGCGGCTGGTTCCTCGATTTCGACTTCGCGGCGTGAGGAGGTAGGGATGCCAGGAGAGACGATGCTGCGCGTTGCGGGCGTGAAGAACGAGGCGACCCTCGAGGCTGTCCGTGACGCGCTGGATGTCCTGGACGTCTACTACGAACACATCCGCTCCGAGCCGGACGAGGATACCTACCCGCAGACGGCTTACTTCTACGTGCCCGACGATGCCGCTGACGAAGTCGATAACACGCTGGCCAGCCTCGCCGAGGAGCGCGGTTTCGAGGCCGAGTTATTGTGAGAGACGCCGAGGCGGGGCTTGCTTGACGAGCAACGCCGCGGTCCGCTAGGGGGTGCAGCGATGGCTCTCGAAATCCGGCAGTTCGGGGATCCCATCCTCAAGACTCGAAACGTCCGCGAGGGTGGTCGCCGAGTTTGACGGATCTCTCCGGCGTCTGATGGACGCTATACTCGACGCCATATGGGCCGACGAGGGAAGGACGGCGAAGGCGAGCCCGTCCGCATAATGCGGCACGAGATGGACCACCTCGGGCGGTTCGGCCCAAAATGAAACCTTGCGCGTCGGCGCCGGCAGGCGCGGTTTATACTCCGCTGACCGTGAATGGCGAGCCAACCGAAAGGCACCCGAGGTGAGATCCCACGGCAGGATACTTGGGCTCGTACCCTATGATCTTCGCAGCCCCACCGTGCGGCGCGCCCGCAAGACGTTCTGGAACCGGCGGGACGAGCGATTCGTCGTCCCGATCCTCTTCGGCGTGGGCTGGTCGTTCAACCTTCGCAGCGCGCATCGCCACCCGCTGCAGGCGCTTCTAGTTTTGGCTTTCTTACTCAGGCGGGCACGGGTCGCATGGAACCGGTGAGCTCGAACGCGCCGCCCCGCTACGACGCCGTCTTCCTCGATATCGACGGGACACTTCTCTACGTGGACCTCGACGTCGAGGGATACGTTCGGGATCTCGCACCATACTCCCAGAACGGCGGGTTGACGGTCGAGACGGCCACGGGGCCTGTATGGAAGGGCCTGCGGCGGCACATCCGTGAGAACATCGCGTACCGGACCGATGAAGACCTTACCGATTTCCGGCGGCGCAACGCGCAGCTGACCGCCGGGGAGCTGGACATCGACGCGCCGCCGGAGGTACTTGCGGAGGTGGCGCAGCGCAGGATCTCCTTCAACCCGTACCCGGATTCCGAAAGGGTACTCCAGGAGTTGCGGGAGCTCGATTGCCGCGTCTACGCTGTCTCTAACTGGGACATACAGCTCGCCGAGATCATCGAGCGGCTCGGCTGGGAACGGTATTTCGACGGCATCATCGTCTCCGCCGTTATCGGCGTAGAGAAACCGGCGCCGGGGATCTTCGAGGAGGCGCTTCGCGTGGCGGGGGTGAGCCGGGACAGGGCCGTCATGGTCGGCAACGACCCCGAGTCGGACGTGCGGGGGGCGGTGGAGTACGGAATCGATGTCGTGCTCGTCGACCGATGGGACCGAAACACTGTCCCCGAGGCGACGTATGCCTTGCCGGATCTGAGCCGGCTGCCGGAGATCGTCCAGGGGTAAGGATATGACGGAGGGTTCTGCCAGGGACGTGGACAAACCGCGCATCGAACGGGCTGTGCGGGAGCTCCTGGCGGCGTTGGAGGAGAATCCGGATCGGGACGGACTGAGAGAGACTCCCGCGAGGGTCGCCGAGGCCTACGCGCACCTCTTCTCCGGACTACGGGAGGATCCTTCGCGGCATCTTGAGGCGGGGTTCGTGGAGGCCGCGCGCGACCTGATCCTCGTCAGAGACGTGCCGGTGGCCTCGATGTGCGAGCATCATCTCTTGCCGTTCGTCGGCACGGCCCATGTCGCCTACGTGCCCGATGGCAAGGTGGCCGGTTTCTCGGAGCTCGCCCGCGTTGTGGAGGGCTACGCCCGCAGGCCGCAGCTACAGGAGCGGCTCACCGCCCAGATCGCCGACGCAGTCCAGGGAAAGCTCGACGCGCTGGGCGCTCTCGTCATGGTCGAGGCCAGCCACTCGTGCGTGACCATGCGCGGCGCGCAGGCGTCCGGCAGCCTGGCCGTCACCCTCGCCGCCCGCGGCATCTTCGAGGACGACGCTACCCGCCGGTCGGAGGTCGTAGCCATGATCCGCGGAAGGACCGCAACCTGAAACGCGCCTGAAGGGTCCTGGCCCGGGGTTCCTCTAGGCCCTGGGAAAGACCACCGCCGGGCCCTGAACGCGAACGTCCACGCGGTCTCCCACCTTCAGGCCCGGTCCGCCGCCGAGGCGGGAGTGGACAACGGCGCCGCAGGAGAGCCGGATCTTGACGAGCTGGTCGTGGCCGTAGAACTCTCGCCCGATCACCGTGGCGTCGCCTTGCGGGCTAGGTACCGCCCTCAGAGACTCGGGCCGCACCATCGCTTCGACCTCGCCGTTGAAGGGGCAAGACGCCGGTATGTCCCCGAGGGCGCACCGCACGCAGTCGGCGAGCGCCGTGCCGGACAGAAAGTTTGCCTCGCCGACGAACTCGGCGACCGCTCGGCTCACGGGGGCGTTGTAGAGCTCTTCGGGAGGCGCTTTCTGGACGATGGCGCCCCCCATCATTACGGCCACCTCGTCCGCGAGGCTCAGGGCTTCCTCCTGATCGTGGGTCACGAATACCGCGGTGGCGCCGGCGTCGGTCAGGATCTCGCGCATCTCGCCCCGCACCCGAGAGCGCAGCACGGCGTCGAGGTTCGAGAAGGGCTCGTCGAGCAGCACCACCGCGGGCTCGGGAGCCAGGGCCCGTGCGAGCGCCACGCGCTGCTGCTGCCCGCCGGAGAGTTCGTGGGGCATGCGGTTACCCGAGGCCGTCCAGCCGCGCGAGGGCCAGAACCTCCTCCACCCGACCGGCGCGACGCTTGCCCTTCGGTAGTCCGTAGGCGACGTTCTGCTCGACGGTGAGGTGGGGGAAGAGGGCGTAGTCCTGGAAGACCATCCCGACCCGGCGCTTCTCGGGCGGCACGTTGTCCCTGCGGTCCCGCGACCAGGCGGCCGCCGACCTCGACCGTCCCCGCCTCGGGCGCCTCGAAGCCCGCGATCAGGCGCAGCGTCGTCGTCTTGCCGCACCCGCTCGGGCCCAGGAGGGCCAGGATCTCGCCCCGCCGCACCTCGAGGTCGAGGTTGTGCACGGCCCTCACGGGTCCGAAGCCCCGGCTGACGTCCGAGAGCCGGACCATGACCTGCCCGTTCGCCGCGCTCACTTGGCGCGCTCCCTGATGAGCAGAAGGTACATCGGGACGGCGGAGAGGCAGATCAGGATCAAAGCCGGCGCCGCCGCCCGCGCGAAGAAGGCCTCGGAGGTGGCGCTCCAGACCCTGGTGGCGAGGGTCTCGAACCCTATGGGGCTCAAGAGCAACGTTGCCGGCAACTCTTTCATGGTGGTCAAGAATACCAGCGCGGCGCCGGCGAGGATGCCGGAGCTGGCCAGCGGTGCCGGTTATGGTCGAGAGCACCCCGACGGGACCACGGCCGAGCCCCCTGCGCCGCCTCCTCGACGCTGGGGCGTATCTGGAGCAGCGCCGCCCGCGTCGACCCGACGGCCTGGGGAAGGAAGTGGAGGGCGTAGGCGAAGACGAGGAGGCCAAGGGTCTGGTAGGCCCAGGGCGTGTAGTTGGCGCCGAAGAAGACGAGCGCGAGGGCCAGCACGATCCCTGGCAGCGCGTACCCGATGTACGTTGTTCGCTCGAGTAGCCCCGAGAGGCGTCCCGGGAACCTGACGGCCAGCACGGCGACCGGCAGGGCGACGAGCGCGGCGACGACGGCGGCGAGCCCCGACGCGTAGACGTGAGCTCCAGGTAGCGGTCCACAAGGGGCGCAGGGGTTCGCCCGCCACGAGCCCGCGCAAGAGCCAGAACGACAGGATCCCGACCGGCACGAAGAGCGCGAGGGAGACGACCCCGCCGCACAAAATGAGGGCGGGCCAGCGCCAGCGTCCGAGGGCGCACCGTCGCGGCAGGACGCGCGGGCGGCGCCACCGTGGTAGCGGGCCCGGCCGCGGGTGCGACCCTCGACGAGCAGCACCGCGGCCGTCAGGGCGACGAGCATCAGGGCCAGGATGGCCGCCGGCGTCCGGTCGAAGGCCGATCGGTACTGCAGGTAGATCTCGGTTCGCGAACGAGTCGTACTGCAGGAGCGAGACGGCCCCGAAGTCGCTGAGACAGTAGAGCGCTACCAGCAGCGCCGCCGGCGACGATGGCCGGCCGCAACTGCGGCAGCGTGACCCGGAAGAACGTGGGCCAGGTCCCGCTGCCCAAGTCCTCGCGCCGCCTCCTCGAGCGCCGGATCCATCCCCTTGCAGCGCGCCCCGCACCGTCAGGAAAACGTAGGGGTAGGAGAAGAGCGTCAGGGCGAGCGCGGCGCCGGGGAAGCCGTAGATCTCCGGCAGCCGCTCGACGCCCAGGGGTTCCAGCGCGCCCTGCAGCATCCCCCGCGGACCGAGCGCGGCTCACCAGCACGAACCCACCGACGTAGGATGGAATGACCAGCGGCAGCGCCGCCAGGACGGCCCAGGCACGCCGACCGGGCAGGTCCGTGCGGGCCGTGAGCCAGGCCAGCGGTACGGCGACCGCGACCGAGGCCCCGGTGACCGCCGCCGCGAGCAGCGCGCTCCGCCCGAGCACCGCGAAGGTATCGCCGTCAAGGACGACCTCGAAGATACCCTCCCAGCCACCCTCCGTAGAGCGGACGACCAGGTAGACGAGCGGAGGAGCATCGCCGCCACGACGAGCGCCGCCGGGACCCGACCAGGATCGCTGGCGGCCGCTTGCGGGCGGACCTCTGCCGGTACGGCCTCGGAGTCGCGGATGGCTCGGTAGCTCCAACCTAGAGGACGCCCGTCTCCTGCAAGAGCTCCAGCGTGCCCTGCAGGTCGTCGAGGTTGCTCAGGTCCACCTCGGGGCTCTGTATCTCGGAGAGCGGGAGCGAGCTCTTCGTTGACCTCGACGCCGTCGACCAGCGGGTACTCGAAGGTCTCGTCGGCGAAGTACTGCTGGGCCTCGTCGGAGAGCGCGAACTCGAGGAAGCCCTCGCGCGGCCTCCGGGTTCTGCGCGCGTGTCGAGGATCCCGGCCCCAGCCGCGAGAACGAGGGCGCCCGGGTCACCGCCCTGGAGGTAGTAGTTGCGCGACGGGTAGGTCGTCACCCTGCTCCTCCTCGACCTGGTACAGGTAGTAGTGGTTGACGAAGGCGACGTCCACCTCGCCGGAGGCCACGCCCTCGACGGCGGTCAGGTTGTCGGGGTAGACGAACGGGTCGTTGGCCTCGATGCCCTCGAGCCACTCGCGGGCCCGGTCCTCGCCCTCGAGCACGCGCAGCGCGGTCACGAAGGCCTGGAAGGACCCGTTGGTCGGGGCCCAGCCGATCCTGCCCTCCCACTCTGGGTCGGTGAAGTCGAAGATGGAGTCCGGGCAGATCCCCCTCGCGAGAGCTCCTCGGTGTTGTACGCGACGACCCTGGCACGCCCGGAGGTGCCGACCCAGTCGCCGTCGTCGGCCCTGAAGCGCGCCGGCACCCGGTCCAGGATGTCATCCGGCAGCCTCGTCAGGCGTCCCTCGTCGTCCAGCGCCCCGAGCGCGCCCGGGTCCTGGGCGAAGAAGAGGTCCGCCGGGCTGTTCTCGCCCTCCTCGAGGATCGTCGCGGCGAGCTCGGCCGTCTCCCCGTACCTGACCTGCACGTCGATGCCGCTCTGCTCCTCGAACTGCTCGAAGATCGGGCCGACCAACTCCTCGCTGCGGCCGGAGTAGATGACGAGCGAGCCCTCCCCGGGCGTCAGGGGCTCCTGCGCCGTGGTCTCCCCGGCCGTCGTCTCCCCACCACCAGCGGTGTTCTCGCCGGTGCCGCCCTCATCCTCCTCGGGGGGCGGCTGCCCGCAAGCGGCTACCACCGCAACCAGCAACAAAAAGTAGAGCGCCAGAACCCAGGCCCTGCCGACGCAACGCGATACCATCCGCACCCTCTCTAACAGCACCCGACAGCGACGACCCTACACGCCGCCAGGGCGTCCGGGATCCCGGTCATGCTCATAATGACAATCGTTTGCAATAACACCGAGGTCAGGGTAGTGTACGGCGCGGGTCGAGTCAAGTCTTAGGCGGGAGGTTTGTGCGTTGGATCAAAGGCCCCCCATGAGGCGGGTGCTGGTTACCGGTGCGGCGGGGTTTATCGGTTCGCACCTGGTTGATGCGCTCCTCGCGAGCGGGGCGGAGGTCGTCGGCGTCGACGCTTTCACGCGCCTACTACTCGCGCCGCACGCAAGGAACGGAACCTCGCGCTCGGCGTCGGGTGCCGGCAACTTCCGTCTCGTCGAGGGAGATCTGCTCCGGCTGGATCTCGACCGGGCTGGTGGACGGCGTAGATGGCGTCGTCCACCTCGCAGGGGAGCCTGGTGTGCGACGGAGTTGGGGGAGCTTCGCGCAGGTACCTGGAGCAGCAACGTGCTCGCCACGGAACGACTGCTCGAGGCCGTTGGCCGCGACGGCTCGGCGAAGTTCATCTACGTATCGTCCTCCTCCGTCTACGGGCACGACCCTCGACGGTCCGGTGGCAGAGGACCACGCGCGGCGCCCGGCCTCGCCGTACGGTCTCACCAAGCTCGCCGCCGAGGAGCTCGTCGGCATGCTACGCCCGCGAGCGCGGGGTGTCGGCGACCGTGCTGCGGTACTTCACGGTTTACGGGCCGCGCCAGCGCCCCGAGATGGCCCTCTCGCGGTTCGTTACGGCCGCGCTCTCGGGACGGTCCGGTCGAGGTGTTCGGCGACGGCGAGCACAGGCGCGATCATGACCTACGTCTCTGACGCGGTCGACGCGACGATCGCCGCGCTCGGTGCGCCCGTCGGCATCTACAACGTGGGCGGGGGAACGCGGGCTTCGGTGAACGAGATGATCGAAGCCGTCAGGAAGGTTACGGGGATGTCGGTCGAGGCCCGGTACGGCCCGCCGGCCGATGGCGACGTCCGTTCCACGTGGGCCGACTCGACCCGGGCGGCACGATTCCTGGGCTACGCGCCGCGCGTGGGGCTCGAGGAGGGGCTGGCGGCGCAGGTAGCGTGGGCCGCCGGGGAGGGTCGCGTCGCCGCGACGGCCTAGCGTTCCGTGCTCCAAGCCGTCCTGATCCTGACGCTCATCTACCTGCCAGGGCACCTGCTCGGGCGGCGTCTGGCTCGCAAGGACGACAGCTTCTCGGATGTCTTGCTCTTGCGGGTGGCAGCCTCGGTAGCCCTCGCCTCGCCCCTTCTCACCTTACTGGCGCTCGCCGGGTGGTTCACGTTCCATGCCATCCTGGTGGCCTTCGGGGCGTGCGCGCTGGCGGCGTTTGTGGTCGCGCTGGGGGGAGGAGACTGGATACCGCGGTGGAAGGATTGGACGCGGTGGGACTCGGGGGTGCTCGTGCTCGTGGCCGGGAGCCTCGCGCTTTACGGTCGGCCCGCCGAGTACGTCTTCAACCAGCCGGGACCCCGGCGTGTACGCGCTCTTCGCCGACCGTCTCGCCCGCACGGGGGCGTTGTTGCACCGGGATCCGCTCGTAGGTGCGGTTGACGCGTTCCATCCTTTCCTCGAAGGCAAAAAGTATCCTGGCTTCTACATTTACGGGCACGATCTGATCGTGCCGCAATTCTTCCCAGGCCCGTTCGCATTTCTGGGCCTTGGGAACCTGGCCGGTGGCCTCTGGGGCAGCCTGTTCGTGGTCCCCGTCATGGGCGCCCTCGCTATCGGGCTGGCCTTTGCGCTCGGCAAGGAGCTATTCGGTAGGTGGGCCGGGCTCGTGGGGGCATCGCTTCTGGCATTGAGCTACGCCCAGGTCTGGTGGGCCCGCCAGCCGTCCAGCGAGATCATGACCCAGCTCTCCGTCCTCGCCGGCCTGTGGCTCGGCGTCCGTTTCGTACGGGGAGCCGGGCCGCTCACGGGCGTGCTCGCGGGAGTGCTTCTCGGCGGAGTCATGCTCGTCAGGGTAGACGCGTTCCTGGCCGCCGCGGCCGTGCCCCTTCTTTTCGCCTACGACCTGCTCACCCACCGTCCCGCGTGGCGCTGGCTCTACCCTGGCGTACCCTTGGCGCTGTTCGCCGGGGCCACCGTGCTTTACCTGAATACCGTCGGAGCGCGGTACCTGTACGTCATCTACGCCGAGCATGGCCTCAGGGAAGCCCTCGCCCTGGCGCCGTACGCTGCCATCGCCGCCGTGCTGCTGGCGGGGGCGTTTCTCTACGTTCGGGCCCGGTGGGGGAGAGGCATCGGGACCTACCTGGAGGTCAGCGGCGGACGCTACGCGCTGGGCTTCGCGATGTGTCTCGGGGCGTTGGCCCTCTGGGCGTACTTCTTGCTGCCCGTCCCCTGGGATGCCCTGCCCAACGGGTCCAGAGACTTCGGGGCGTACCGAACCCAGGTGCTCGTTCGCCTCGTATGGTTCACGACGCCGGTCGTTGCGGTGCTCGGGCTCATCGGGTTCGTACTGACGGCCCGGAGGCTTGATGCGGCGCGCGTACTCTTGCTCGGCGCCTTCCTCGGGTTTGGGGTCCTGTATGCCGCTGTCCCGAACGTCTCCCCCGACCTGCCGTGGGCGACCCGGCGCTTCGTCCCGGCGGCGTTCCCGATCCTGAGCCTCCTCGCCGGCTACGCGACGGTGGAGGCCGGCCGCTGGCTCGGGCGGGCGTGGCGACCGCGCGTCGGGGTCGCGCTCTCCGTAACGCTGCGCTCTGTGCGCGATCGGGTGGACCGTCTACACGGCGCTGCCGATCCTGGGCCATCGGGAGTTCGACGGGGGCGGTCGCGGGCTTCGAAAGGGTGGAGCGGGAGATCCCCGACGCCGAGGTCGTCTTTATGGAGATGCCCGACGGCTTCGACGTCACGGCCTCTACGTTCGAGTACGCCTACGGCCATCCTGTCCTACCCTACGACCGGCTACGCTTCGTCCGTGAGATCGACGAGCTCGACCGTGCGGGGCTCCTCGACGACGCGGTGTACATCACCACGGACGGCGGGCCGGCACCGTTGCTTTCGGACGTGGACTTTCGCCAGGTGGGGTCCGCGAGTTTGAACCTCCCGACGCTCTCGGCCGTGGAGAAAGAGCTGCCTACTCAGAGAGAGACTTTGTCCTTGAACTACAGGGTGTTCCGCCTGGAGAGAACCGTATAGCGGCGCAGGCCGGCTAGCGGCCGCTTGCCCGGGTCGCCCCGGGTCGCCGATCGTCCGTCCCCCAAAGAGTGTCTCGGGGTCCGTTACGCGGACTCAGGGTCTCCCTGTTAGCATGCATGTGCAGTGTCGGGAGCCCATCCGAAAAGGAGTGAGCGCGATGACCCCCGAACAACTCTTCGCGGCGTATTCTCCAGCAGTTCAGGACACCTGCCGTCACCTCCGCTCGCTCGTCAAGGAGGCGCTACCGGACGCGAAGGAGACGGTATTCGAGGGCTACAAGAACGTCAGCTACGGGACCGGTGAGAGCAGGGCCGACGAGGACCTTATCTGCTACATAGCCCCCTTCAAGACAAGTGCCAACCTCGGTTTCTATCGAGGGGCCTTGCTGCCAGACCCGCACGGCCTGCTGCGGGGCACCGGCAAGCTGCTGCGCCACGCCAAGTTCTCGGGGCGCGAGGACATCGACGACGCGCACGTGCTGCAACTGTTGCTGGTTGCGAGCGCAGAGCGACCTGGATCCTAGACGACGTCACCTCGAGAAGAAAAGTTGGGACCGTTCTTGCAGCCTACCATTGCCGCCCGCGGGTCAAACCTTCTAGCCGCATCGTCTCTTGCCTATGACGGCTTCGGGCTGAGCAGCGTTCCTTGGGAGCAGAGATAGCTCGAGCTCGGTGAGCTCGTCGAGCAGTGCCTCTTCGGTAATCTTCCAGTGTGTGGGCTCTACGGAGCACGCCTCGCCCACCGCTAGTTCGCGCCAGATCTCGGCTATCCGCTCCTCGGCGCAAGCTTGCGCTCTACGCTGCATGTCTCGCTCGCTCAACGGGCTCCTCTCGTTAGGTCGAATGGTCGTGACGTCCTCGAGCCCCCTGGGTACTAGGGTGCTGCCGCCGTCCGCGTGCGGTTTTGACGGCGCCGCGAGGCTCGTCTCTTGAGCAGCCACATGGTCAATCCTGTGACCGCCAGAATCGTCGGGGTGAGGCCGACCAGCGCCCACAGGATACGGACGGGCATTCTTCCGAAAGAGCCGGTGTGGAGGGGAAAGACCCAACCGTCGAAGATCCGGGCCGCCAGCGGAAGCTCTCTGGGATCGTGCTTCCAGACCAACGCACCAGTGTAGGGGTCGGCATAACCGTAGAGGTTGCCGTCGTAGCCGTTAAAGCCCGCGTAGGGGTCCCATCCGGCCGCGAGCGTCACGTAAACGGCCTCGTTCCCTTCTCCCATCAGCTCGTAGAACCGGGTGTGCTCGGCGTCGGTTCGGGTCTCGACGCTGGCGGCCAGCTCGTCGAGGGGGAGGGGCTCCCGGCCGGCGGCTTCCACCTTCGGCGTCGAGGCCGGGAACGCGGGCGGTGGGTCGGTGAAGGTGACCGCGTACCATAACGACCGCGACGTTTCGTAGAAGCCGAAGGTGACGCCGGTCAGCGCGATTAGCGCGAGCACGGGGACCGCGAATATTCCGACGACCTTGTGGTAATCGTAGTTGCGGGAGTAACGGTCCCCGCGCCATCGCACCCGAAACGCGGACACCCATCGCCTGAGCCCCGGCCACCATAGGTAGACGCCCGTAACGAGCATGACCAGCAGGGCGATCCCGACGATACTTACCAGCTTCATGCCCAGCTCGTCGGTAAGCCCGACCTCTCCGGCAAACAGGTAGAAGTGGACCTTGGTCAGGAAGCCGTTGAACCCCTCCGCGTACATGTCCCCGCGCTCCCCAAGCACCTCGCCCGTCGCTGGATCTACGGTGGCGGCGGCGTAGGAACCGTCCTTGGCGAGCATCTCCACCTGGTAGACACCGCTCATGACCTCGGGAACCGCGATCGCGTCCACCTTCATCTCCGGGTACGCTCGAGCGACGATCTCGCGGGCCTCCTGGATGTCCGTCGTGGAGGCGCCGGCCGACTCGCGGTACATCTCGGGGTAGAAGATCAGCCGATCCGTCTGGTCCCGGAAGACGAGCGCCGTGCCGCTGAGGGTGACGATGAGTACGAAGAGACCGACCACCAGGCTCGTCCACAGGTGTACCCACAGGATCACCCGCCGGAACCGCGAGCTTAGCGGCTTCTTGCGCGGCCCGCGGGGCTTTCTCCCCTCCCGCTCGCGCTTCCGTGCTGCCGTCGAGTCCGTCATGCCGATCCCCCTTCAGCGTCGCCCGGCGGCGACGTCCTCGAACCTGCGGGCGGCCGCGACCACCCACTCGCAAGCCCGGTCCACGGTCGCGTCATCCACCAGGCCGTCTATCTCGTGACGCTCGACGACCTCGTCGGCACCGAGCTCCGCGAGGATTCGGCTCCAGGTCTTGCCCGCCTGGCAGAAATCCGGGTAGCTGCTGTCTCCGAGCCCGCACACGCAATACGACACGCCGCGCAGATCCGGCCGATCCTCTTCCAGCGCTTCGAAGAAGTCCCAGGAGTTGTACGGCAGCTCCCCGTCCCCATGAGTTGCCGTGCAGACGACTACCGCACGTCCGTCCCGCAGGGACGCGGGAACAGCCTCCTCCATGTCGATGACCTCAACCACGACCCCGGCATCCTCTAAGGCGCACGCAAGCCCGTCCGCAACGTCCTCCGCCGTGCCGGTCTCCGTCCCGACCAGGATCATCACGCCACGCACGTCTGCTCCTACCTTTCCGCCACAAGACGCGAAGCCGGCTCCAGAACAGCGGAACCCGTGGGTTCTAGCGTCCCAAAGCCGAAGTATATGACAATGAGTCTCATTAGCGACATTATCGGCACAGGCGCGTACGGGGGGTCAAGGCTTGCATGTGCCGGGTGTGATCTGGGTCATTGATCCAGATCAAATAGGTCTGGCATTGACGCGAGGGCTTTAGCCTTGCCGTCGTTCCGGAGGCGCCACGTGTGGAGCGGACGGGGCCGGCTAGCTTGGTTCGACTGTGCGTGCTGGGGTCTGGTGGCGGCTAAACCTGCTCGAACAGGCCTTCGCCGACGTAGCCGCCCTCGCGGGACGCCGGGCGGGCAGGCGAACAGGGCGCTCGCGGTGTGGCGGATGTACTCGTTGAGGCGGTCGTTGGCGGCGAGTCGTTGCTGCAGGGGCACGAACTGCTTGTGCGGGTCGCGCTGGAAGGAGATAAAGAACAGGCCGGCGTCGAGTTGGCCGCGCTCGGCGTCGAAGCCGTCGGTAAAGGAGTAGCCGCGGCGCAGGATCTTCTCCTCGTCGCTCTGTCGGGCGAGCCTGCACGTGGGCGTCCTCGCGCGATCAGGAGTTCCCCGTCGTCGTCTCTGGCCTCCAGGTCCACCGGGTCGAACTCGTCCTCCTTGCCGATGGGCGCGCCGCTGTACTTGTGTCGCCCGATGCTGCCCTCCTGCTCGCCCAGGGAGACGCGGTCCCAGACCTCGATGAGCATCCGGATCCTGCGCGCCACCAGGTAGGTGCCGCCCGCCATCCACGACGGTCCCTCGCCCTCGGGGACCCACACGTACCGGTCCATGAGGTCCGTCGTCCTCGGCCTTTATGTTGTTGGTGCCGTCCTTGAGGCCCATGAGGTTGCGGGGCGTCGACTGCGTCTTGCTGGTGCTCGCCGTCCGGCCGAAGCCGAGCTGGCTCCAGCGCACCACCGCGAGGCCGCGTGAGATCCTGACGAGGTTCCTGACGGCGTGGAAGGCGACCTGCGGGTCGTCCGCGCACGCCTGGATGCACAGGTCCCCATCCGAACGATCCTCGTCCAGCACGTCGCCGGTCAGCGGCGGCAGGGGCGCGAGCGCGTCCGGCCTCGCTGCCGCCGAGCCCGAACCGGTCTTCGCCTTCCTTCTCGAAGAGCGACGGTCCGAACCCGAACGTCAGCGGTCAGCCTGGCGGGGGAGAGGTCGAAGGCCTCCCCGGTGTCGTCCGGCGGCAGGAACTGGCTGTAGTTGTCCTCGCCGGCCGGTCTCGCCCTCCGTCATGCGCGCCGCCGCCACGGACCACGCCCGCAGGAGGTCGCGCACCTCGGAGACGTCTTCGGTGATGAGGTCCAGGGCCGCGAAGTGCAGGTGCTCCTGCTGCGCCGTCGCTATCCCGGCCTGGTGGGCGTCGTGGAAGGCAACGGTCTGTGAGACCGGCAGGCGAGCCGCCTCGTCGCCGGCGTCCCGCGCGTCCGGCGGCGCCCCCGAGCGCCGCGTAGCCGCCGGCACCGAGGGCCAGGCCCGCGCCGGCCGCGCCGGTGACGCCGGAACAGGTCCCTGCGGCTGAGCTTCTTCCGTCTGCCTTCTTGTCGCTCATGATCCGGTTCGTACCATCCTAGCCTTCTTCGAGCACCTGCCCGACCCGGGAGAGGGGCTCGGCGAGGGCGTCGACCTTCTGGCTCAGGGCGCGGCGGTCCGCCTCGTCGAGCTCCTCGTAGGAGACCCAGCCGTCGCCCGGCGGTACTGATCCAGCTCCTCGTAGACGCCATCGAAGCCCTCGCTCGACCTCGTTCGCGAGGGTCGATGTCCTCGCCGGCGACCTCGGGCTTGAGCTCCTCGAAGGCCGCCTCGGAGCCCTCGACGTTGGCGTTGATGTCGTAGAGGTCGGTGTGCGAGTAGCGGTCCTCTTCGCCCGTGATCTTGCCGGCCGACACCTCGTTCAGCAGCTCGACCGACCCCGTGACGAGGTCCACGGGCTCGAGCTCGAGCTCCTCGACGTCCTCGCGCAGGTTCGTCACGTCTTCCATGCAGCCGCCGGGCGTACTCTTCCTGACCCTCGGTCGTGTTCTCGCTCCCACAGGGCTTGCTCGATCCTGTGGAACCCTCGCCACTCATCGTCCGGCACGTCGCCCTCGCTGGCGTCGATGTTCGGGTCGTAGTCCCCGAGCGCGGCCGCTATCGGCTCTATCCGCTCCCACGGCTCGCGCGTCGGCCCGAAGAGCTCGCTTGGCCTCCTCGACGTCGCCCGCGATCACCGCGTCCGTGAACGCCTCCGTGCGCTCCTCCAGCA
The DNA here is from genome assembly GCA_963769655.1 of uncultured Rubrobacteraceae bacterium. GTDB lineage: Bacteria > Actinomycetota > Rubrobacteria > Rubrobacterales > Rubrobacteraceae > CAVYMT01. Next base: position 74,214 of record CAVYMT010000001.1, read on the forward strand.
GCGCACTCTGCTCGACGACGTACTCCTCGTACCCGTCGGCCGCCTCCTCGAACTCCGGGCTGTCCTCGACCTCCACGGCAGCCGTCGTCTCCTCCGTGGTCTCCGCCGTGGTCTCGCTCGTGGTGGTCTCCCGGAGTCGTCTCGCCCGCCCCCGGACTCACCAGGCGTTGATGGCGGCGGCTGGCCGCAGCCAGCGCACACGCGAGCAGCCAGCACGCAGAGCACCAGGAGTCAAGACCTCCGCCCCACGCTCCCTCAATGCGCGACCCTCGCCTCCCGACAGCAGCCTCCGGTACTAATGAAAATCATTTGCAAGAGCTCAGAGGGAAAGGTAATGTACGGGGCGGCCTCACGTCAAGCGTGGCGCGAGGTTAGTGTGAGGCAGATCAAATCGCGTGGTTGCGTGCGTCAGGCGTCACGCGGGGGGAGCTCGGGCCGGATGAAGGCGGCTTCGAGGTTCGAGATCCTGGCCGCCAGGATGTGGAACGTCCTGAACGAGGGCAAGTCGTTCCATCCCGTGTTCGTCGCTCGGGACGTTTCGTCCTGTTGCACGTCGGGGAGGTCGCTCGTCGGCGGCTTCTGGGGGCGGGCGCTGCCCGGCGCTCGCTCTGGCCGCGCCGCTCGTCGTTGCTGTTCGTCCGGTACGACTTCCCGCTCGGGTTGAGGTGGGCGCTCTGGGTTTTCCTCGCGGCTGTTCGTGGTCGTGTTCCGGTTCGTGGATCTGGGGGCGCTGGCGCTCGCGCTCGGGCTCTACGTCTTCTTCACGGTCTTCTTCTGGGGGACCTTCTACTACCACCTGCGGACGGGGGCGCCGAAGACGAACTTCGTGCGGTTCTGGCGGCTCGTGCTGGAGAACCCCGACTCGACCAGCGGCAACTTCCTCGAGCAGGTGCCCAAGGCCCTGCATCGTCGCTGTTCGATGCTCGAGTACCTCGTCGTCCGGGCCGATCACCGTCGGCTCGCGTTGGCCTCGTCCTGGCGTTCACGGCGGTGGTGGGGATCGCGAGCTACCTCGTCCACCGGCGGTTCTTCGACTGGAAGCCGGTCTATCCAGCGGAGCCGACGCGGGACGTGAACCGGGGCGGCGCTCTGGCGCAAGCGCGTGATCGTGGTGGTCATAGACGGCTGCCGCCTCGACCGGTTCCGACGAGGCCGAGAAGCCCTACCTGGAGAAGATGATGGCCGGCGGGACGGTCTACGAGAGCGTCGAGACCGTCTACCCGGCGCGGACGGTGGTGTGCTTCTCGTCCATGTTCACGGGGGCGGCGCCGGAGGTGCACGGCATCACGTCGAACCTCGTGCTGAAGCTCGGGCTCAAGGTGGAGAGCGTCTTCGACGTGTTGCGGCGGGTCGGCAAGAAGGGACGGCTGGTGGGCATCGCGCACCTCATAGACGCCTTCGGGGACGACGTGGCGAGCGTGACGAGCGTCGCGCACAACGACAAGATAGACCAGAACCTCATCGCGGCCGCCAGGCGCGAGCTCGAGGAGCACGATCCCGAACTTGCTCGTTCTGCAGCTGCTCGCCGTCGACCAGAACGGCCACGTCAGGGGCACCTACTACCCCGAGTACGTGGAGCGCATCGAGATCACCGACCGCCTCATCGAGGGCTTCATGGTCCTGGTGCGAGGAGCGCGGGCTACCTGGAGGACGCGGCCGTGATCCTGATGGCCGACCACGGGCAGGGCAGGGGCATCGGCGCCCACGGCCACCTCTCGGAGGGCGAGCGCTTCGTCCCGTTCGCGATGTGGGGCAGCGGGGTGGTCGGAGGCAGACGGTGGCGCGAGATCCCCGCTTCCATCCTGGATCTCGCGCCGACGATCTGCTACCTGCTCGGCGTCGAACCGCCCGAAGGGCTCGACCGGGCGGGTCCTCGAGGAGGCGCTCGAGGACCAGGGGGCCGGATGAGGCCGCTCGCCGTCGTGATCCCGGCCAAGGACGAGGAGGCCACCATCGGGGAGCTTCTGGACCGCATCTCGGCGCATCCGCGTGCCGGGCCACGAGACTGCGTACCCATCGTCGTCGACGACGGCTCGACGGACGCGGACGGCAAGCATCGCCCGAGGCGCGTGGGCGCCGTCGTCGTCGGCACACCCGGAGAACCGGGGGCTCGGGGCGGCGGTGCGCACGGGGTTGCGGGCGGCGGTCGACGCCGGCGCGCCCGTCGTCGCCTACCTCGACGCCGACCTCGAGTACTTCCCGGAGGACATTCCCGAGGCTGCTCGAGCCCGTGCTCTCCGGCCGGGCGGACTACGTGCTCGGGAGCCGCTTTCTCGGCTCCGACGGGGCGCGGGGGATGAGACTCCACCGGCGCCTCGGCAACTTCGCCTTCACCGCGCTGCTCGCGCTGCTCGCGCGTCGCGAGGATAACCGACGGCCAGACGGGGATGCGGGCCTTCTCTCGGGAGGCGGCGGCACGGGCGGAGATCATCCACGACTACAACTACGCCCAGGTGCTGACCCTGGATCTCCTGCGCAAAGGTTTCAGGCTGGAGGAGGTCCCGATCCGCTACCGGCGTCCGCGAGCACGGAGAGTCGTTCTGTCCGTGGAGCTACCCGGCGAAGGTCTTGCCCGCCATCTGGCGCGAGCTGCGCAGCCCGTAGCAGTGGGCGGTTCGCGTCGCTCGTAGCGGACGCGTTCGCGAACCGCCCCTACGCCAGCCGCGTCGATGACGGCGTCCGTCATCTCTCCGGTGTCGGCGGTGCCGCCGAGGTCGCCGGTCTTCGTGCCGGCCTCGAGGGTTTCTTCCAGGGCGGCGAGGATCCTGCTGCCCGTCTCGGCGTATCCGACGTGCTCGAGCATCAGGGCGCCGGCCCAGATCGCGCCCGCCGGGTTCGCCTTACCCTGGCCGGCGATGTCCGGGGCGGAGCCGTGGATCGGCTCGAACAGCGAGGGGAAGGTCCCTTCCGGGTTCAGGTTCGCCGAGGGTGCGATGCCGATGGCGCCGGATATGGCCGCCGTGATCTCCGAGAGGAGGTCGCCGAAGAGGTTGGAGCCCACGATCGACGTCGAAGCGCTCGGGGTCGAGGACGAGCCGGGCGGCCAGGGCGTCCGCGTGCATCAGGGACGCTTCGACGTCCTGGTACTCCTCGTGCGATCTCGCGGAAGATCTCGTCGAAGAACGGCATCGTTATGCTGATGCCGTTGGACTTCGTCGCCCCGACGAGCAGGCCGCGCCTGCCTTTGGCCTCCTCGAAGCCGTAGCGGACGATCCGCTCGACCCCGCGGCGGGTAAAGATGCTCTCCTGGACCGCGATCTCGTGCGGCGTGTCTCTTGTAGATGCGTCCGCCCGAGTCCGAGTATTCGCCTTCGGTGTTCTCCCGGACCACGGTGATGTCGAGGTCGCCCGGGTCGGCCAGCGGGCTCTCTGACGCCGCGCAAGCAGCCGCGCCGGGCGCAGGTTCACGTACTGGTCGAAGCCGCGCCTGATGGGAAGCAGGAGGCCCCAGAGGGAGACGTGGTCAGGGACCGTCGGCCAGCCGACGGCGCCGAGGTAGATCACGTCGAAGCCGGCGCAGGGTTTCGAGGCCGTCCTCGGGCATCATGCGCCCGTGCTCGAGATAGTACTCGCAGCCCCACGGGAACTCCGTGAAGCTCGAGATCCAGCGAAGGATCGCCCTCCGCGGCGGTCTGCAGGACCCGCATCCCGGCCCCGACGACCTCGGGACCTATGCCGTCTCCGCCGATGACACGCTACCTTGACCATCCGGCCATCCTAGCAACGGATCGAAGAAGGATTCAAGCAGCCTGGCGGTACCGGGAGCGCCGGGAGGATATAATCCGGGCCGGAGAGAGCGAGAGAGGAGCCGGCGCCAAGCTGGGGCAACCCTGGACGGCGTTGCCTCGGTCGGAAGCGCGGGTTCGGAAGGTCGCAGGAGCACAGCGCAGTGCGCGTGCTGCGCTGGCGCGGTTACTGCAAGACCGAGGTCCGAGAAACGCCGCGCCGTATGCAGCGCGACGCGGGGCAGGAGGTACGTCGATGGACGAGAGGGGCAGGGAGACCGCGAAGGAGCGTCCGGCCAGAGGAGTTCGGAAGAGAACGCCCGCGAGTCCTACAAGGCCGCCGTCGACCACGCCTTCGACGTGCAGAAGGGCGGCATGCGGCTCTCGCGGCGGTTCTTCGAGAACTGGGTCGAGACGCTCGAAGACGAGGCGGAGCTCAACCGCCGCGCGATGCGAGGACCTGCAGGAGATCGCCCGCGAGCAGAGCGCAGGTCTTCTACGGCCTCTCCCGCGACTCGCTGGACGCCTACGACGGCTTCCGGATTCTCGACTCGCTGTGGCAGGAGCTCTCCACGACGAGGAGAATCGCGAAGACCGAGCGGACCGGCGAGGACTACGCGATTTCCAGAGTTTACTTCGGAGTGCTTGAAGGTCGGCGTGTGACCGTATAGATTAGTCGGCGTAGGCCAGCCGACGGGAGCGTGTCAGTACCGGTTCATGCAGGAGGAAGAGCGTCCAGGAGCCCCTCCGACCCGGCCGACCAGGATCTCGAACGGCGTAAACCCGCTGGCGGCCGGGGTTCTGCGGCGCAACGGCGTCAAGTCCTGGACCAAGCCGGCGCCCTCGCTCTACCCGCACCAGTGGAGTTGGGACTCCGCGTTCATCGCTCTTGGTCTCGCCCACGTCGACAATCGCGGGCCACCAGCGAGCTCGAGACCCTCTTCGCCAGCCAGTGGACGACCGGCAAGGTCCCGCACATAGTCTTCGACCCCGATGCGCCTCCGAAGAGCTACTTCCCTGACGCCGAGCGCTGGAACTCTTCGGCCTCTCAGATGACGCGCCCTCGGGGCCGCGCACCAGCGGGCTCTGCCAGCCGCCGGTCCACGCGATGGCCGTCGGACGCATCTGGGAGACCGCCCGGGGCAAGGACGATCGACGCGTCGAACGCGCCCGCGCGTTCCTGCGCGGACAACTACCCGCGCCTCTTCGCCTGGCACCGCTACCTGGCGACGGCCAGGGACCCGGAGGGGTCCGGGCTCGTGACCATCTACCACCCGTGGGAGAGCGGCACGGACAACTCCCCCAGTTGGGACCGGCCCCTCGCACGGACGTCCAGGTCGGCGACCTTCCCGACGTACACCCGCTACGACCTCCAGCACGTCACGGACCCTTCGCATCGGCCGACCGAACGCGGAGTACGACCGCTATCCTGTGGCTGCTGGAGCTGCCTCAAGCGGGCCCGCTACGAGGAGGCGGACATCTACGCGTCGCACCCGTTCCTGGTCAAGGACGTGCTCTTCAGCGCCATCCTCGTCGCCGCCAACGAGGCCCTGCTCGGCATAGCCGACGCCGTCGACGCCCCGACAGGACGAGCGAGCCCGATTGAGGGTTGGATCGAGCGCGGGCGGGCGGGACTTGCGAGGAGCAGTGGGACCCGGATCTCGGGCTCTGCCCTGGACTGCGACGTGCTCTCCGACGAGCCGCTCCGGGTGCGAACGGTGGCCGGTTTCGCGCCCCTGATCGCGGGCGGGGTCGGCTCGGAGCGTGCCGGGGATCTCCTGCGGACCCTCGACTCCCCGGCCTTCGCCGGCGACGAGCGGCTGCGCCGCCCGCTGCCGCCGAGCACGAGCCCCGAGGAGCCAGGCTTCCACCCCCGCAGCTACTGGCGCGGGCCGGTCTGGCCCGTCGCGAACTGGCTCCTGTGGTGGTCCTTGCTACGCCTGGGCGAACCTACCCGAGCGGCCCGGCTGCGCCACGACACCCTGGACGAACTCGCCGAGGGAGGGTTCGCCGAGTACTTCGAGCCGTTCACCGGGGATCCACTCGGCTCCGCCGAGCAGTCCTGGACCGCCGCCATCGCCCTCGATATGCTCGCCGCTGACACCTACCACGAAGGCTAGGCCCGACGAATCGACGCTCGGCGCAGCTGGCCGATCATGAGCGTGTGCGGCCCGAAAACCGTGGTCTATGATTATCTTCGTGGAAGACAAGAGCTTCGCCACGAACGAGATAGCCGGGGAGCTGCGGCGCGGGGTTGCCCGTCGGCTGCCCAACTGGCGGGAGGTCTACGAAAGCTTCTCCCCGGTCGATGTGGAGACGGGGGAGCGCAGGTCGCGGGTCCCGCCACCAGGCGTCGACTCCCGGCGGGCGGCGGTGTTGGTGCCGGTGCTCCTGGAGCCGGACGGAGCGCGGCTCGTGTACACGGTCAGGAAGGCCGATCTCCAGGACCACGCGGGTCAGATCTCTTTCCCCGGTGGCAGCGCCGAGCCAGGGGATGGATCGTTGCTCGAGACCGCCCTGCGCGAGTCGGAAGAGGAGATAGACCTCAGGCCGGAACTGGTGGAGGTGGTGGGGGAACTGGAGGAGATGTACATCCCACCCTCGAACTTCCGCGTCAGCCCTTTCGTCGGCCTCCTGCCCCCCGAGGCCGAACTGGTGCTCGCCCCCGACGAGGTGGAGGAGATCATCACCGCCTCCCTGGAGGACCTGATGGCTCCAGGCGTTTTTCGCCACACCCTCTGGCAACGAGACGGGCGAACCTACAAGGTGCCGATCTTCGCGGTCGGAGGAACGCCGCCGCGCGAGATCTGGGGCGCCACCGCTGCGATCACGGCGGCGCTCCTGGTACGCCTGGGCTGGACGGGATTCCGCGCATCGGGCGATACATAGTGCGCCCGGATCTCGACAAACGGCTGGCATCCGACTGACTCGCCGTGGTACGCCGTGGCTGTCCTGAGGCTCGCAGGCGCCGGCGTCTTCGCGTAACGGTCTGTTACTTGCCGCGCCAAGACTTGAAGGGATCTTCGATCTCCTTAACCGGCCTGTGTCCCGTACTGTTACCTGGCCCCCTTACCGTGACGCACGGCTGGCCAAGAGGCAACGGGAGGTACCGGCACGATGAGCGACGGAATCAGGCTAGGGCTCGGGGTGCTTGGCGCAGCGTTGATCCTCGGGATGCTGGGCGACCTGCTGCTGCGCACGACGCCGTGGGGGATCAACTTCGTCCTTTGGATGGTCGCTGCGATAGTCATGGCGGTTGCGCTCGCGGTGTGGGGACGGGTAGGACCGGCGGCCGAGGGCCTCTGGCTGATCCCTGTCGCCCTCGTCTTCGCGGCAGGCGTCGCGTGGCGCGCAACGCCGGTTGTCGTCGCCCTCGATGTTCTGGCCGCGGTGGCCGCGATCTCGCTCGCGGCGTACTGGGGCAGGCGCGGGGCACTGCGCCGCGCGGGCGTCTGCGAGTACGCTGTGGGCTGGATCTACACCGGAGCGGCGGCCCTCCTGGGTCCGATACCGGTCGCGGTCAAGGACATACGGTGGGGCGACCTGGGTCGACGAGGTTGGAGGGGTCCGCTGGCTGCGACGGCCCGTGGGACCCTTATCGCCGCGCCCCTGCTCCTGATCTTCGGGGGACTCTTCGCGGCCGCCGACGCCGCCTTCGAGAGCGTGGTAAAGGATCTCTTCGGGCTGGATCCGGACGTCGTCAGTCACCTGCTCTTGATCCTCACTGTTGCCTGGCTGGTGGCCGGGGCTCTGTGGGTCGCGCTCCTCGCCTCTCCGCAACGACCTTCACTTCCAGACGGACCCGGGCCTCTATCGCTTGGTATCGTGGAGCTGGGCATCGTGCTCGGGTTGCTCGACGCCCTGTTCCTGGCCTTCGTCGCGATCCAGGCCAGATACTTCTTCGGCGGGACGCAGCGGCTGGCCCTCCTCGAGCTCACCTACGCCGAGTACGCCCGTCGCGGATTCTTCGAGCTGCTCGCGGTCGCGGGCCTGGTAGTCCCGCTGCTGCTCGCGCTCCACTGGCTGTTTCGGACCGAAAGCGCGGCCCAGGTACGCATGTTCCGGGCGCTCGCCGGGGCGATGGTGACGCTCGTTTTCGTGATCATGGCCTCAGCCCTGCACAGGATGTACCTCTACATGCAGGAGTTCGGTCTCACGGTACCGCGCTACAGCGCGACCGTGTTTATGGTCTGGATCGCCGCCGTCCTGCTGTGGCTCACAATCACCGTGCTCGCGGGCAGACGGGAGCGTTTCGCCTTCGGTGCCCTCCTAGCGGGCTTCGCGACCGTACTCTTCTTGAACGTCCTGAGCCCCGACGCCGTCGTGGCCAGGGTGAACATAGAGCGCGCCGAGAGCCAAGAGCGATTCGATCCCCACTACCTGGCCTCGCTCAGCGCCGACGCCGCCCCGGCGATCTTCGAGGCGCTACCCGCGGTGGGGAGCGCGGCTCTGGGGCGGGACCTCACGCTCGAGAGGGCATTCTACGACAAGTATCGGAACGGCCGACATCCGGACTGGCGATCCTGGAACGCGAGCCGTGCCGTGGCCCGGAAGCTCGCGGAAACCGGTTAGTAAGCTGTCGGAGAGGACGAGCCAAGGTAACACAAGATAACAATATGGGGTGTGCAAACCCGCGTGGAGGCCACTTATCCACAATATATTGTGGAAAACGTGTCGGTGTCGGGGGATAAGTGCATCAGGTGTAACAAGGGGTTAACAAGGTACGCGGCGTCCATCTTTACGGCGGACGTGAAAAAATGGGGTCCGGCAAATACAATTACGAGGTAAGTGCGTAAGCGCGGCTTGGCAACACAGGAGAGGTGAGTAATGATCACAGAAGAGCGCGTGGTGGACCAGCTCAGGAACGTCATAGACCCCGAGATCGGGATGGACCTGGTCGAGCTCGGGCTCATCTACGACGTCGGCGTCCACGACGAGGGGCGGCACGTTGACGTAACGTTCTCATTGACGAGCCCCATGTGCCCCGTTGGGGACTTGATCCAGGAACAGGTAGAGACGGAGACGCTCGCCATCGAGGGCGTCGATACGGTGAACGCCCAGCTCAGCTTCGATCCGATGTGGAACCCGGAGATGATGAGCCCGGCGGCCAAGCTGTTCTTCGGCCGTTAGGTCGGGATCGGCAAGGAACCTGTGAAGCCGGCGTCGCCCGCGGGCGACGCCGGCTTTCTGCATCTGGGCTCTTGCGGTGACCGGGTTATGGAGGCGCTCGTAGGCCGCCTCGGTCCGCTCGGCGAAGAGGACCGGCGACGCGGTCGTCCGCAGGACGCCTACGGTTCCCTGGTTCGCACGATCGTCGGCCAGCAGCTCTCCACAAAGGCCGCGCGGACCATCTACGGGCGCGTGACGGACCATTTCGGCGGTCGCCCGCCGACCCCAGATGAGTTGCTCGGCACCGGGGACGATCCGCTGCGCGCCGTCGGCCTCTCCCGGCAGAAGATCGGGTACCTGCGCGACCTCGCCGCTCGGGTTGGAGATGGTCGTCTCGATCTTGCAGCTCTGCACGGGTCGACCGACGAAGCGGTGGCCGAGAGGATCACGGCCGTCAAGGGCCTCGGGCGGTGGAGCGCGGACATGTTCTTGATGTTCCACCTCCGCCGGCCGGACGTGTTGCCCGTGGGGGATCTTGGCGTCCGGCGTGCCGTCGAGCGGGCCTACGGGCTGCCGGGTCTCCCCGATGCCGACTATCTGCGCGAGCTCGCCGGCCCATGGCGACCGCACAGAACCCTCGCATGCCTCTATCTCTGGGAGTCGCTCTAGTTCGCCGGGTGGCCTGCGTGGGCAACCGGCCGGGACCGACGGTTGCGCCGCATAGGCCTTGCACCTAGCATGACAAGGAGGACACTTCTTGTGGGGAGTAAGGTTGATGAAAGCGCCCAGGCTCGGCTCCGGGGATCACATCCGAATCGTAAGCCCCTCCTGGGGAGGACCCGCACACTACCCGCACCGCGTCGAGCGTGGTGTCGAGCACCTCCGTTCCCTGGGATACGAGGTCCGGCTCGCCTCGCACGCGCAAAACTCCATGGGGGAGGTCTCCGATACCCCCGAGAATCGCGCCGACGACATCAACGGGGCCTTCGCGGACCCAGAGGTGAAGGCTATCGTGGCCGCGATCGGCGGTGACCACTCCTGCCACCTCCTGCCATTGCTCGACTGGGACCTGATCCGCAAGAATCCCAAGATCTTTATGGGCTACTCCGACGTGACCGTGCTCAACGTCGCCATCTGGAAGCAGACGGGGCTTGTGACCTTCAATGGGCCCGCTCTAATGGTCGAGATCGCAGAGTTCCCGAGGATGCACCGATACACGGAGCAGCACATGATCAAAGCCGTCGGCGAAGCCAGGCCCGTCGGTCCTGTTCAGCAATCAACCTGGTGGACCGAGGAGCTGCTCGACTGGGACGAGAAGGAGGATCTGACCCGGCCGCGCAAAGTGGAAACCTCCCAGGGATGGTCTTGGCTCAGGGATGGGCACGGGGAGGGGATACTGCTGGGCGGCTGCCTCGAGTCCATGCAGCACCTGCGCGGTACACCCTACTGGCCCGATCCCGAGCAGTGGGAGGGCGCCGTCCTGTTCCTGGAGCCTTCGGAGGAGGCACCCAGCCCCGCGACGGTCGACGGAATCCTGATGGACTACGAGAACATGGGCGTTCTCGAGCGGATCGGCGGCCTGCTCTTCGGCCGGCCCATGGGCTACACAGAGGAACAGCGGGAACAACTTCGAGAGGTCCTCCTAGAACGCACGGAGAGCTTCGGCTTCCCCGTGGTCGCGGACATGGACTTCGGACACACCTCGCCTGTCATTACGCTCCCATTGGGGTGTCGCGCGGTCGTCGACGCCCCTACAAAGCGTTTCGAGATTTCCGAGCCTGCCGTCGTATGACTACAGATGCGAGTAGTCCGGTGCGCGCCGGGATGGCGCCACCGGCGGGCTTGCACGCGCTCTGCCGGCGGTCGCAGCCCCGGAACTCGGCCTCCCGAGCCCGGCGTCCCGGTGTGTTTGTAACCTATTTGGCGTAGTCCGATTAGACTAGCGAAACTTGGTTTGGCAAACGTCGCCCATACGCGCGATGCGGCGACCCTTCTTTGTGGAGCATCATCCATGCAGTTGCACCGCACATGGCTAGCGAGTGGAAGGGAGGGCTGTGGCACCGCACGTGAGAACCATCCACGACCAGAGGAGCCGAACGACCATCTTGGCGGCGTTGCTTGGAAGCATACTTGCTGTTCTGGGTTTGATGGCGATCCTCGCCCAGCCGGCGAAGGCCGTCGAGACGGTAGGGCCCATCGTGCCCGAGCACGGTTTCCCCTTCTGGTACGAGGACTCCACCGGGCTGCGCCTGGAGCTCTGTATCGATGGTCCGCCGTTGTGCCTAGAAGGTCTGCCCGACCCCAATCAACCGCCGCTCGTCGCGCCTGACCCCGCCGACAGCAACTTTCCGGACGAGGCCTTCTGGTGGACCGGCGAGGCCGAGATGAACCTGACCGGCGGGGGCGACGCCCTGCTGGTGCTGGCCAGGGAGGCGGCGTTCGCCAACGAGGTTCCCGCGGATGGGGACCAGGTAAGCTTCAGCCGCGTCCGCGTCCGGGCGACCGTTCCGGTGGCCGGCGCGACCTACAGGGTTACCCACCCCTACGGTGTGGACACCTTCGAGGACGTGCCAGGGGGCGACCGGGGCATCAACTTCACCGAGGACATCGGCTGCGCGCTCTCGCCGGACCCAAACGATGGGGGATGCGACTTCTCCGACGCGTTCTTCGGCCGCGTGGACCCCTTCCTGACCTGGGACCCGGCCGTCGCGCCCGCGCCGCCCGAAGGCTACGTCGGGGACCCGAACGTGAACCACAGGGTCGTCGGCAGCCCCTTCGACACCAACTTCTTCCGGATAGAACGGACGACCGACGCGCAGGGGAACCCGCTGCCCGAGCCGGTCCAGGTGGGAGAGACCAGCCTGTTCGCCGTCCAGGGCAAGATCGTCGGCGCCGCGCCCACCTCGATCACGCTCAACGTAAACCCCGCCACGATTAACCGCGGCCAGTCGGTCACGCTTAGCGGAACGCTGGCATCCTTCGGAACCCCCCTGGCCGACAAGCCGGTCGTCCTGACAAGAAAGCCCGAAGGCACCACCAGCTTCGTTCCGGTTACCGGCGGCCAGCTCACTACGGGGGCGAACGGTAATTATCGCCTCACCGGCATCGAGCCCAAGAAGGACGTCGTTTACCGGGCGGTGTTTGCCGCCGAACCGGGTGTCTTCCTCAGGTCCGCCGCCACGGACAGGGTGAACGTACGATAGCCCCTCGAAGGTAGCGCCCCGGCACCGCTCTGAGACCACATCCGAAGATTCTGCCCCGGAGGGCCCGTCCCCAGCTGACGGGCCCTCCGGGCGCTGGAGACCGTCTCCGGTTCAGTCGCCCGCGGAGCGTGGCGCAGGCTTTCGGGTTCGCCCGGCTACCAGGCTTCGCGAGCGACGCTCGGGCCGATCATTCGGGCTATGATACTCGCGTGCGCATCAAGGGCTTGCTGTTCGACCTGGGCGGCACCCTCTACGTCGGCAACGAGCCGGTGGAGGGCGCGCGGGACGCCGTGCGGGATCTCGGCGGCCTCGGAGTCCAGATCCGGTACGTGACCAACACCACCCGCAGTCCGCGCCGGCAGGTGCGCGAGCGCCTGATCTCCATGGGCTTCGATGTGGAGGACGCTGGGATCTTCACGCCCGCGAGGGCCGCCGCCGCGGTCATCGGAGAGGACACGTGCTTCCCACTTGTTGACGGATCTCTGCTCGAAGACCTCCAAGACATCAAAATCACCGACGTTCACCCCGACCATGTTCTCGTCGGTGACCTGGGTGAAGGCTTCACCTACGAACGGCTCGATGCCGCCTTCCGGCTCCTGATGGACGGGGCGGGCCTGATCGCGCTGCAGAAGAACCGCTACTGGAGCAGCGAGCACGGACTCGCCCTGGACGCTGGCCCGTTCGTGGCCGCCCTGGAGTACGCCACCGGTAAGGAGGCATCCGTCGTCGGGAAGCCGGAGGGGCGTTTCTTTACCTCGGCCGTCGAGGATCTCGGTCTCCAGCCCGGCGAGGTGGCGATGGTCGGCGACGATGCGGAGGCGGACGTCGCGGGAGCCAGGGCCGCTGGCCTGGTCGGCATCCAGGTTCGGACCGGTGCGTATCGCCCGGGAACGGCAGAGGAAGCCGACCTGACCGTGGACAGCGTCGCGGCTCTTCCCGAAGCCCTTGAAGGCTGAGCGTCCGGCGTGCGACGCTCGACGCGACGACGAAAGAGCGAAGGAGGATCGTGAGAACCAGCGACATCTCAGTCGAGACCCGCAACCGGTACGAGTTCGTCTCCATCACGGCCGACGTTCGACGTGCCGTGCGCGAGTCGGGGGTGGATGAGGGAACGTGCATCGTGGCCTCCACCCACACCACCGCCGCCGTGACCGTCAACGAGGACTACGACAGGGACGTGCCCCGAGACCTGGCCGCCGCGTGCGAGGCTTTCGTCGGGTCGCTGGACGTGTCGTTCGTGCACGCCGAGGGGAACAGCGACTCGCACCTGCTCACAAGCCTGTTCGGCCAGTCGCAGACCCTTCTGGTGCGCGACGGCGAGCTCGACCTCGGCCGCTGGCAGGGCGTCTTCCTCGCCGAGTTCGACGGGCCGCGCTCGAGGACCGTGAGGGTTGCGGTCTCCTAGGAGGTACATACGGTGATCCCGCGCCTCATGAGCTTACCGACGCTGACGGATTCCGCGCGGTCGCGTAGCATGGTCGTGGCAGGATCGGCGGTCTTGAGCGCGGCCGCGCCACGCGAAGGGATGGTGCCCGCCATGGACAAATCGCTCGCCGACACGCGTGCGGTGAGCCGGAAGGTCCGCTGCGGTACCTACCTCAGACCACCGGATAGCGGGCCGTGATCTCGCCGCTCGGAGGTCAGGCCACGTTGCTCCTGGTCGACATCCAGGAGGGTATCGACGATCCGAAGCATGGCCGCAGGAACAATCCGCGGGCGGAAGAACAAGCCGGCCGGCTGCTGGCGGCGTGGCGCGCATCGGGCCGGCCCGTTGTGCACGTCAGGCACATGTCCACGGAGCCAGACTCGCCACTGCGGCCAGGGCTTCCCGGCAACGAGATCAAGGCCGTAGTGCGGCCTGCGCCCGGCGAGCCGGTGGTCGAGAAGGCCGTCAACAGCGCCTTCATCGGCACGGACCTAGCGGGGCGTCTGCGCGCCGACGGAATCGGGACCCTGGTTATCGTTGGTCTCACCACCGAGCACTGTGTCTCCTCTACCGCGCGGATGGCCAGTGACCTCGGATTCGTTACGTACGTGGTCTCGGACGCCACGGCCACCTTCGGTCGTACCGGGGCGGACGGCGAGCGATTCACGGCCGATCAGGTGCACGGGGTCTCGCTAGCAAGCCTCCGGGGAGAGTTTGCGACGGTCGCCGACGCGGACGAGATCCTGAAGCTGCTCTGAGAATGGGGTAACGGTTCGCCCGGTTGGACGGACCGATGGCGTCCACACGCTCACGTTGTTTAGTATTGGCGCTCCTTTCGGTAAGATGTGGTACGGGTGGTAAGGCCAAGGTCGCGTCGCCCGGCTGGTTCAAAATCTCGGGAGGTGCGCGTTGAACGGTTGGGTAAAGGGAGGGTTGGCGCTAGGTGGCATAGCGTTGGGCCTCGGGGCCCTCAGGAAATCCCTCAACCCGCAGCCGCGGTACGCGCCGTGGGAGAAACCGCCCTATGGAGAGTTCGAGAAAAAGGTCCTGATACTCGGCGGCGGCTTCGGCGGCTACACTGCGGCCCAGGACCTCTGCAAGCTCTCCCGCGACCGGGACGACGTCGGGGTACTCGTCATCTCCCGCGACAACTTCTTCACCTTCTGGCCCATGGTCCCCGGCATCGTCAGCAGCGACATCGACGCCCGCAACGTCGCCCAGCCGCTACGGCGGGCTTTGATCACCTCCGGCGCAAGCTTTCGTCGGGCGAAGATCGACGCTGTTGACCACGAGCGAAAGGTCGTCAAGTCTGACGGGGGCGTGGAGTTTCCCTACGACCAGCTCGTTATCGCCCTGGGCGGACAACCCAACTTTTTCGGCATCCCCGGCGTCGAGGAGCACAGCCTCCAGATGCGGGGAGTCGAGGACGCCGAGCGCATCCGCAACCGGGTGATCGAGCGCTTCGAGGAGGTCTCCCTCATAAGGGATGAGGTGCCCGAGTCCAAGCTCACCTTCGTGGTCATCGGCGCCGGGGCGACCGGGGTAGAGACCGCCTCCGAGATCCACAACCTCGTCCACGAGAGCCTGGCCCCCGATTACCCGAACATAGACCCGCACCGCGTCAGGATCTTCCTGCTCGAGGGGCTGCCCGAAATCCTGGCCGAGCTGGATCCCGCGCTGCGCAAGGCCGCCCGCGGCCGGCTGGTCAACGAGCGCATCGATGTCAGGACAAACACGATGGCCGAGGAGATCACCGCGAACTGCGTCAAGCTCAAGGGCGGAGACGAGATCTCGACGGAGAACGTGATCTGGACCGCCGGCAACCGCCCGAACGCCGTCATAACCGACCTCGGCCTTCCCTACGACGAGCGCACGGGGATCAAGGTGGACGAGCACCTGCGCGTGGAGGGGTTCGAGGACATCTGGTCTATAGGCGACTGCGCCTCCGTCGCGGACACGCGCGAGGAGAACGGCAAGGTGGTCCCGCCGACCGCGCAGGCGGCCATCCAGGAGGGCCACGTGGTTGCCCGCAACGTGCTCGCAACCCTTGACGGCCAAGAGGACGCGTTGGAGGCCTTCGAGTACCGGCCGATAGGACAGCTCGTCGAGCTTGGTAGCGACTTCGCCGTCAACGAGGTGATGGGCGTCAGGTTCACCGGGGTGTTGGCGGCGATCTTCTGGCGCCTCGCCTACCTGGTGCGTCTCAACAGCCCCCAGAGCAGGACCCACATAGCGGCGGACTGGATCATCGGCTACTTCCTGCGGCCGGCCGTGACCCAGATAAGAAATACGACCAGAGACTAGGCCGGAGAGCAACCTGCCGGTGGTCCTTGAGACGCGCACCCAAAGGTGCTAGGTTTGCCTGGACTAACGGCGGCACGAAACGGCAGGGTAAAGGCGACATGACACTCGCAAACCAGCTCACACTCATCCGCGTAGTGGCGGTCCTACCCCTCCTGGTCGCGCTCTCCCTGCCTTTCGAGTGGGCGCGCTACGCGGCGGTCGCGATCTACGTCGGGGCGATCCTTACCGACTACTTCGACGGCATAGCCGCTCGCCGGAGCAACGAGGTCACAGGCTTCGGCAAGCTCATGGACTCGATCGCCGACAAGGCCCTGATCGTCTCGGTCTTTTTCGCCCTCGTCGGTGAGGGCTTGATGCCCGCATGGATGGCCGCGGTCATGGTGATCAGGGAGTTTGCCGTGACGGGCCTCAGGATGGTGGCGCTCGAGGCGGGGGAGGTGATCGCGGCCAACCGCTGGGGCAAGGCGAAGATGAACGCCCAGAGCATCGCCGTGTTTATCCTGCTGCTCGCGCAACCGGGCGCCGACGGCTGGCAGGGGGTGCTGGCGGTCGTCGGTTGGTGGGCGATGCTGATAGCTGTCGTGCTTACGATCCTCTCCGGCTGGTCCTACCTGAGGGATACCCCGCGGATCCTCGCCATCACCTCCAAGCGGGACCAGCGGCTCTAGCTCTCTGGTCCGAAACCGGATTCGAAAACCTGTAGAATCACGCCCCGTATGGCGCAAGATACGAACAGCGAAGAAACACGCCTGAGCCCGGCCGAGGTCGAGGCGATCCTGCGCCGGGCCTCGGAGTTGAATGCCCGGCGCTGGTCCCGCAGCACGAACGGCACCCCGACGGTCTCCCCCGAGGTGCTCGTCCAGGTCGCCGCCGCCGCCGGCCTCCCCGAGCAGGACGTGCGCCGCGCGATGTGGGACCTGGCCTCCGAGAGGACCGCCGAGCCGCACACCCTCGCGTGGAAGCTCTACGGTCCAGCGCGCTTCCGGGCCGTCCGGGAGGTCGAGCGGCCAGCCGACCAGACCGAGGAGCGCCTGCAGGGCCTGCTGCGCCTCGGCCAGGGCCTGAAACTGCGACGCAAGACAGAACTCGGCTCGCTCTGGGACTCGGGAGACGAGCTGGGTATGGTCCGGCGCGCGCTCGATTTTTCCGGGCACCGCGCGCTCCTCAAGGCGCAGTCGGTAGAGCTCAGGGTGGAGGGACTCGAAGGCGACCGCAGCGCCGCCAACCTCACCGCCGACGTTTCGAACCAGCGAGGCGAGTACCTCTCTCTGGGAGGAATACTGAGCGCGACCCTGGCGATCCTCTTTATCCTCGCCGGGGCCCAGAGCCCCCTGTTCCTGCTCGGCGTCCTACCAGCCCTGGCCCTGCCCAACCTGGGCTTCGGGATCGCATACCGGCGGGCGTCCGCCGACATCCGTCGCTCCCTCGACGAGCTGCTCGACGCCGCCGAGAACGATCCCGACGAAAAGCAGCCGGCCCCCGAGCGCGACGACCGCCCGCCAGGTACCATCCGCGGTCTCAAGCCGGTACCCCGATTCACCCGACCGCCGCAAGAGGAGTAAGAAGCCCGCCTCGGCTCCCCGCGCTCGCCGGCTATCAACCCGCTGCGCGGGCTTTCAGCAAACCTTCCGGCGCAAGACTCTTGGTCGATGAACCCGACACGCCTGAGTGCAGAACCCTTGCGTTTAGCGCGGCCGGGTTAGGGTCGCACGCAGGAAGCTGACGGCTGAAAGCGAGGACCGGAGGTCCGAAGCGTGCTGAGAGCGGAGGCCTCAGCCGGAGCGTGCTGAGAGGCGCGAAACGCCGGGCTGACAAGCGGAGGTCTGAAAAGGCCGACGCGTGCTCTACAATAACGTCGTGCCCCTCAAGGTCCTCAAGGAGATCTTCGGCTTCGACTCGTTTCGCCCGGGTCAGGAGGCGGCGATTCGGGCCGTTCTAGAGGGCAAGGACACCTTGGCCGTAATGCCCACCGGTGGCGGCAAGAGCCTGTGCTACCAGGTGCCGGCGCTAATGCAGGAGAGCTTGACGGTGATCGTCTCGCCCCTGATCTCACTGATGAAGGACCAGGTCGATTCGCTGTTGCAGAGCTCAGTGGCGGACGCCGCCACGCTTCACTCGGGGCTCTCGCCCGAGGAGCGTTGGGAGGTGGAGCGGCGGGTGCGCACCGGCGAGGTGAAGATGTTGTATGTGGCCCCCGAGCGCCTGCGCTCGCTGGAATTCGTGCTCTCCTTGCGGCGGGCCGGCGTCGGACTCTTCGTGGTCGACGAGGCCCACTGCATCTCCGAGTGGGGCCACGACTTCAGGCCAGACTACCTTTTCTTGCCCCGCGCCGTGAGAGATCTGGGAAGCCCTCCGGTGTTGGCCCTCACGGCGACGGCTACGCCCAAGGTGCGCGGGGATATCCTCCGCTCGTTGCGGATGCGCTCGCCCGAGGTCGTGGTGACGAGCTTTAACCGCCCGAACCTGACCTATCGTGTCCTGGGCGCGAGGGAGAAGAAAGAGAAACTGCCCCTGGTCCTCGACACCATCCGCCGCTGCGGACCGCCCGGCATCGTCTACGCCACGACGCGCAAGGAGTGCGAAGAGCTTGCGGGAAGCCTCAAGAAAGCTGGAGTGGAGGCCGCCGCTTACCACGCCGGGATGGGGCCAGCCCAGCGCACGCAGGTGCAGGAGCGCTTCATGACCGACGAGCTGCCGGTGGTCGTCGCGACGGTGGCCTTCGGGATGGGAGTGGACAAGCCGAACGTGCGGTTCGTGATCCACTCCAGCGTGCCGGGCAGCCTACCAGCCTACATCCAGGAGGCCGGTAGGGCCGGGCGTGACGGGGTCCCGAGCGAGTGCGTCGTCCTGTTCCGGGGCCAGGATCTCGGGCGGCGCAAGCGCCTCGTGACGCTGAACGCCGCCGGGGAGGAAGAGGTGGCCGCGCTGTTCCGCGGTCTCGCCGGGGTCGAGCGTGACGGCCGGGTGAACGTGCCGCCGAACTCCCTGGCGGCCCTGGGCGGAGTCGATCCGGAGGCGGCGGGGATAGTGCTGAGGAGCCTGGAGGAGTCCGGCCTCCTCTCCCGCGGATACGACCTGTGGGCCGAGGTGGAGGTGCGAAGCCTATCGGAGGAGCCCGGCGACCTGCGCGAGGAGGTCGCGGCCGTGCACGCTGCGCTACCCGGAGCCGGGACGGTCGGCCTGCCAGAGCTTGCCCGACGGGCCGCGGTGCGGCCCGTCGTCGCCCAGGGCGCGGTCTTCCGCCTGATGGTCGACGGTGTGGTCGAGGCCGTCCCCCGCGGCTCGCTCGTGGACGTCAGGCTCAAGACGGCCGCCCTCGATTCCCAGAGCCGCCGCAACATCGCCGCGCGCCTCAAGGGCCGGGCCTCGGCGGCTTACACCCAGATCCGGGACGTAGAAGCCTACGCCAACCTGACGACCTGCCGCCGCGAACGTCTGCTGCGTCACTTCGGCGACGATGAGGATGTGGTCCCCTGCGGTGGCTGCGACGTGTGCCTGGGCGAGGTCGTAGTGGCGGGCGGGGTTGCCGGTACCTCTCGGCCCACGGCGCCCGAAGGTACTCTACTGGCGTCCGCCGTTGCGGGGCCGGGTTCCGGCGCCGATGGCGTCGCCGGAATCGACCCGGCCCTCTTCGAGCGTTTGCGCGAATGGCGGGGTAGGCAATCCCGCGAGCAACGTGTCCCCGCTTACGTGGTGCTCCACAACTCGCACCTCGAAGAGATAGCCGCCCGCAGACCCGCGAACGTCAGGGAATTGGGGGCCATCAAGGGTATCGGGCTGAGGCGCGCCGCCCGCTACGGTGAAGAGCTCCTCGCCCTCGTGCGCGGCGAGCCCGTACCCGAACGCGCCCAAGACCCCGCGCCGGTTGAGGAGGGTGGTCCAGCCCCAAACGGTACCGGTTACCGGCCGCACCTGGAGGCTGCGGAACGCCTGCTACGCTCCGGGAGGGGCGCGGAGGCCGTGCCGGAGCTCATGCGGGCGCTCGAGGTCGGCGGTGACGAGGCCCGCAGGGCCGTGGACGAACTCTTAAAGATGCCGGGTTAGAAAGGAGTTGTTTTGCAACTCAGAGGCAAAAAGGTGGCGGTGCTCCTCGCGGAGGGTTTCGAGGATCTCGAGTACTGGGTGACGGTGATGCGGCTGCGGGAGGAGGGCGCCGAGGTCGTCACGGTCGGCCCCGACACGGAGCCTGTCTCGGGCAAGAATGCTCTGCAGGCCGCGGCGGACGTGACGCCCGATGCCGTAGACGCTGCGGAGCTCGACGGCGTCGTCGTGCCCGGCGGCTGGGCGCCGGACAAGCTGCGGCGTTACGCCGGCATCACGGACCTCGTCCGGCAGGTGCACGAGCGGGGCAAGACCGTCGGCATCATCTGCCACGGGGGGCTGGTCGCGATCTCGGCCGGCATCGTCGACGGGGTTCGGGCGACGGGGTCCCTGGGTATCAAGGACGACCTCGAGAACGCGGGAGCGACCTGGGTGGACGAGGCCGCCTTTCGCGACGGAAACCTGGTGTGGGGCCGGGTGGTGCCGGACATACCCGACTTCTGCCGGGAGCTGGTCGCGGCGCTGGCCGAGGGTTAGGTCAGCTCAGGAGGGACGAGGGTTCTCGTAGACGGGTAGCGGGCCGCCCGCGTCTGCCAGCACGTAGTCGGTGAACATGCGGTTCAGGACGGGCTGGTTCTGGACCGCGACGTCCTGGCGCATCTCGGGATCCCGCTGAAGGTCGAAGAGCAGGGCCTCCGAGCCGTCGTACTTGCAGATCAGGGCGTAGTCGTCGTCGCGGGACCAGACGTGCTCGTTGTACCCGGCCGTGAAGTGCGCCCGCTCCTCCGGTTGCCCGTTGCCAAAGACGACCGAGAGGTCCTGGCCTTCCATCTGCTCAGGGGTGTCGATCCCCAGGAACCCCAGGATGGTTGGCGCGACGTCGTGCGTTGAAGCGTGATAGTCGCTCGCCTCGCCCGCGCCCCGGCCTTCCGGATGCCGGATAAAGAAGGGTATATCGGTGAGCTCCGGGTAGAGCGAGTATGGGGGTTTGCCCGTGATCCCGTGCTCGCCCAAGGGTATGCCGTGGTCCGAGAGGAGGACCAGTAGGGTGTTCTCGAAGAGGCCAAGCTCCTCCATCTTGTCCAGAAACCGCCCGAGCCAGCGGTCCATCATTGTCAGCTCTGCCGCGTATCGAGCCCGCATCCTCTCCAACTCCCGGTCCACGAGGTAGTCGCTCGGACCGTAGATGATGGAGTACGGCTCCTTGAGGTCGTAGGGGCCATCGTCGTAGAGCCGGACGTAGTCCTCCGGCGGGTCCCACGGCTCGTGCGGGTCGTAGGAGTCGACCACCATGAAGAAGGGAGGCCCCTCTAGGGCGAACTCCAGCATGTCGGAGGCCGCCGTGAAGACCTTGGGGGAGAACCAGTCCTCTTCGGACCGGCGGCCGGCTACGTTCGAGAAGTACTGGCGCATCTGGGCCGTCATCGCCGGCACGTTGCCCTTGAGCAGCGCCCGCTGGACCTTGGCGCGCGACTCGGGATCTCGCGCGAAGGTCCAGTTCGGCGCGTAGTTGTCGGTGGTCTGGCCGCGGAAGAACTGGAACGCGTCAAAGCCCCGCTGAAAGTCGTAGGAGGGCTTGTACTGGTGCATGTTGTCCGTGACGAGCATCGTCTGGTAGCCGCTCTCACGCATAACTTCGGACAGCGTGGTCTGCCCGCGCGGTATCGGCTGCCATCCCTGAAGGATGATGTCCTCCCCCTTGGGCACCTGCCAGTCCTCAAACGGCCACGTCCTGGTGCCGGTGTGGATGGCGCGTCGGGCGCAGATGGTGGGGATCGACTCCGGGTAGGCGCGGGTGAAGCGCAGGCTTTCTTCGGCCAGAGCGTCGAGGTTGGGGGTCTGGATCCAGGTGTTGCCGTAGGCGCCCAGATGGTCCTTGCGCAGGCTGTCTATGATGACGAGCACGACGTTCGTGTCCGGCCCCGCGAACGGGATCCTGTTCTGGAGATCCGGCACCGACTCTCTGACAGTGTCGCAGCCCGCCAGGACGCCTCCGCCGAGCAGGGTCGCGCCAGCGGCGCCTGCGCCGGCAAGCTTGAGGAAATCCCTTCGGGAGAATCTGCGCACCCTGCTGTGACCCACGGCCGCAGAGGGTACTACGCCGCGCCCGCTCCTACAAGCCGGGGGAAAATCCTGCGTGAAGCCGCCCACGCTGACTTGCGGCCGCCATTGTTAGAATAGGCACTATGAGGAGCGTTATCTCCATCGGGCTCGGGGTTTTGCTGGCGCTGGCCCTCGGCCTGCTCGTGGTGTTCGGGATACTCGCTCCCGTGTTCACCGGATTCTTCGGTCTGGAGCGCACGGGGCCGACGGTCCCGCCGACCTTCCTGATCCTGTTCGCCGCCGGCTTCGCGTTCTACTTCGGCGGCATGGCCGCGGCGTACAAGGCCCCCAATCGTCCCCGGCTCCATGGGGCGCTCGTCGCCCCTGTGGCGTTCCTGATCTCGCCGGTAGTCAACGTCCTGACGGGCAGCGGCCCATTTCCCGGCCTGGCGAACGGGGGGACGGCGGTGCTAGTCCTCGTATTCTTTCTTGTCGCCCTGGCCGCCGCCTACGTGGGTGGACGGCGCGGACAGGGCCTCTACGACCACAACCAGAGGTATCTGCGCCGCCGCGCGCAGGCGAACGAGAAACGCGGCGGCCAGGGCGCCTGAAGCTCGGGGTCGCCTTCTGTCGGGGGCCGCACCTCAAGTGAAGCGTTTCGCCGGCGGCTGATGGCCGCCAGCTATGCCTTTAGCGGGCCTGGACCCCGAGCGTCAAGCGCCCCTGGGCGTCCATGCGGGCGTTGGGACTCTCGGTCTCTGTCGCCTCGCCCGGGTCGTCGCCGGTGCCCACCAGGTACACCCTCGGCTCTTCCACGCCCTCGGTGGGGTCCGCGACGTACCGGCGCCATTCGACCCCCTCCCACGCGAATGTGATGACGGGCTTGGTGAGGTCCCCGACGTCGGTACCGGCGTGAACCCGCGGCAGGCCAAACGCTTTGGAGATGGAGGCGATCGTGCGAGCGTGCTCGCTGGCATTGAACAGCTCTATGCCCTCCCTGAGGCGGCGTCCGGGATCCGCAAGGCTCCTGAGCTTTACGCGCGCCTCTTCTAGCTCGGAGGCGTCTCGGCGGCCCTCCTCGCGCGCCGCGCGCAGCTGCTCCTCCAGATCCGCCGCCCGCTCCTCCGCGAGTATCCTGCGCGCGTCGAGTTCGTCCACGAGGTTCTCGGACGCGGCGCGCGCTTGCCCGTCTTCGATTGTTCCTCCACCACGGGCCGCGGACATCTCCTGTTCGACGGCCTCCGCCGGAATGCCTGCTCGCGCGGCGTGCGCCTCCGAGAGAGCGTCTTGAAGTTCGGCAATGCGGTCTTCGAGGGCCGAGATCTCTGCGCCGAAACGCTCGACCACCCGGGCTACATCCTCCTCCGCGGAGGAACGCTGCGCCAGTCTGGCAGCCTCCAGATCTGTGAGGCGGGCGTTGTAGGCCCGCGTCTCGGTTTCGCGGCGGACGCGGGCTTCGGCAAGCCTCTCTTCCAGGGCCCAGGTCTCGGACTTCCGACGCTCGTCCTCGGCCACCAGGCGTTCCTCGTACTCACGCCGCAGGCGGCTGGTCTCTTCCGCGTGCCGCGCCAGCAGGGCCCGGTTGTCTGCCTCGCGCTGGGCTCGTAGGGTGGCGACACGGCGTTCCACGTCCTCGTTCGCCTCGCTCAGCCTGGCCGCATGCGCGTCGCGCAGCTCGCGCTCCCGGTCATCGGCGAGCACCTTCACCTCCCTGAGCTCCTTACGGTGCCGCGCGGCTTCATTGCGGGACCTAGTCTCCAGCTCCTCCCTGAGAGATTCGATCTCGGCCTGCTGCGTTTCGACCACCGCCTGGTAGTCCCGCTGCAACTCGATCTCGCGTCCGGCCGCCGCGCTTCGGAGGGCCTGCAACGCCGCTTCCTGACGTTCCTCGGTGCCGCGCATCTCCCGCGAGAGGCTCTCCTCGAGGTTCCTCGTGAAGCCGCTCTGAAGTTCCGCCTTCTCCTCCTCCGCCCGTCGGAGGACCGTCTCCATCTCCGAGCGGTGCCGCTCCTCCTGCTCGCGGTACTCTTCTCTCAGCCTCTCCTCCCACCGCTCGGCGGACGTTTTGAGGGCCTCCACCTCCGAACGACGCCGCTCTTCGAGGGCCTCGCGCTCTATCCGGTGCTCCTCTCGCAGGGCCTCGAAGCGCTCTTCGGTGGACGCCGCCTGCACGTCCGAGCGGCGCTGTTCCTCTAGCTTGCGACGCACCTCGGCCAGCTCGGTGATGTGCTCGTTGCGCAACCGCAGCTGCTCGTCGGCATGTCGGTTCTTGAGCCCGGAGAGCTCCGCCCGAAGCCGCGTGGCCTCTTCCTCGGACCGGTTCCTGGCGCCGTCTCCGCCCTCGAGCGCGCGCTCCCTGGCGGATACCTCTTCGCGGGCGGCTTTGAGGGCCGTGCTTGCCTGTTCGAGGTCGCGACGGAGGTTCGCCACCTCATCTTCGAGGCTGGCGATCAAGGCCTCGGCAGCCTCCATTCCCTTGGCGAGTTCGGAAACCGGGTCCCTGTCGTCTGTACTCAACCTGGATCCTCCTCCTCCACTACTCGCCACATCAGGTGTCTTCGAGCCCCCCGCAGAGTCCGTTGGTGGCAGGGTAAACGTTGTCGACCGTCAGGTAAAGTGCCCCTCGCTCACCCCGCGGGTCGGCACGCGATGAGCCGGCAGCGGATCACGCAAAGCAGTCAGCACGTGGGTTTCGGAGGCGCCTAGCCCTGGCAGGCCGGGCAGACGCCCTCGACGACTAGGGTAGCGCTGGTTACCTCGTAGGGGGTGTTCTCTCGGACGCGCGCCTCGATCTGCCCGAGACCAACGCCAGGCACCTCGGAGACCTGCCCGCAACGCCCGCACCTGATGTCGAGGTGCGGGCGTACGTTAAGGTCGTAGCGCGTGGGGGATTCCGCCCAGCGTTTGGATCCGACGACGCCGATCTCCTCCAGCACCGATAGCGCCTGATAGACCGTACCGAGCGCGACGCGCGGGTTTTTCTTCTTGACGATGAGGTAGACGTCTTCGGCAGAAGGGTGCCCTTCCGACGCGCGCAACGCCTCGAGCACGGCCCTCCTCTGCGAGGTCAGCGTGTACCCGGACTCCCGGAACTTCTCCCGGATATCCTGTTCTAGCGCGCTCGGCATGGCAAAAGCATCTCTCGATTAGTAACCATTCCTATTTCCGAGTCTACCATAAGGCGATTCTCTTGCCGCGTTGTACCATTAGCCGGATGTCGCTTTTCACGGTCGCTTTCGTCAACCTGTGGCGCTTGCTGAGGAACGCCCGAGTGCGCTTGCTGGGGCGTCCTCCCGACTACGTGTGGATAGAGATAACCGGCACCCTGCCAGAGTTCGAGACCTCTGTAGGCTTTCTGCGCCGCCGGCTCTCGCCTGGACCACGACCCCCAAGCCTGGAGGCCGTGCGCCGGCGGCTCGACCAGATCTCGAACGATGGGCGTCCGCGCGGGGTTGTGCTGCGGGTCCGTAACCTGAGCGCAGGCTGGGCCGCCCTCGAGGAGTTGCGACGGGAGCTCGAAGCCTTCCGGGAGGGAGGAAATCGGGTGGTCGCCTTCTTCGCTGATCCTGTCGACACCCGGTCGTATTACCTGGCCTGCGCCACGGATGAGATCGTGCTCTCTCCCGTCGTCACGGTCGATGTGACCGGGCTCCGGGCCCGGGCCAACTTCCTCAAGAGCGCCCTGGAGCGCGCCGGGCTCGAGGCTGAGGTCCTGGCCGTCTCGCCGTACAAGAGCGCCTACGACCGGTTCGTCCGCGAAGACTTCTCGCGCGAGGCGCGCGAGCAGACCGAGCGCCTGCTAGACCGCCGCTACGAGACGCTCCTCGACGCCATAGCCAGGGGCAGAAAGATCCCCGAGGAGGAGGCCCAGCGCAACATCGACGGTGCTCCGTACGACGCGCGGGCGGCGCTGTCCGGGGGCCTCATCGACGCGGTCTGCTACGAGGACGAACTGGCAACGCGCCTCGGCGCGGACGGGGACCGCGCGAAGCTCGGCGAGTGGGCCGCCGCGCGCAGGAGCCTGCGTGTCCCGTACCGGACTAACGCGCGCCGGCGGGTCGGGCTCGTGAGCCTCACGGGGGCGATAGTGAGGGGACGCAGCAGGAGCCTTCCCGTGCCGCTGCCCCTCCTGGGCGGCGAGCAGGCCGGCAGCGAGTCGGTGGTCGCGGCGCTGCGGCTGGCGGAGAAGAGCCGGCGCGTTGCGGCCGTGCTCTTCCACGTCGACTCCGGCGGCGGTGACGCGCTGGCCTCCGATCTGATCTGGCGCGAGGTCGAGCGGATCCGGCAGAAGAAACCCGTCGTCGTCCTGATGGGGAACGCCGCGGCCTCCGGCGGTTACTACGTCGCCGCCGCCGCGAACCACGTCGTCGCGCACCGCAACACCGTGACGGGCTCCATCGGGGTCCTCGGCATCAGGCCCTTCGCCGGCGAGCTGTACGCGAAGCTTGGCGTGAACCCGGTGGCGATCGATCGGGGAGCCCACGCCGGCCTGCTGGACGTTAGCCGCCCACCGACGGACGAAGAGCTCGGAATCCTGCAGCGTCAGATCCAGTTCTTCTACCGCGAGTTCAAAGACCGGGTCTCCCGTGGCCGCGGCATCGAGCTTGAGGACCTGGAACGTATCGCCGGCGGAAGGGTGTGGACGGGCTCGGAGGCGCTAACGCTCGGGCTGACCGACGAGATCGGGGGCTTCCGCGACGCCGTGCAAAAGGCCAGGGAGCTCGGCGGCATCGATTCCGACGCGCCCGAGGTGTTGCAGAAGATCTCTGCCCCCCGGAGCGGGCGCCCTGCCCCCGGCGACCCTGCCGAGGGCGCCCGGGAGATGCTCTCGGCGGTCGGGTTCATGATCTCCGAGTTGCGGGCCGGCCGCGTGTGGGCATACGCACCGTACGAGATCTCCGAGGACTGATAGTATCGACCGCGGACGGAGGTCAAGGCGGCGCGCCGAGGCGCGGAGGAGCCGAGTTTTGAGTGACCAGGTAGCCAAGAAGGGCGTGGACCGGCGGGCGATGTCCGTCCTCTCCGCCGGCCACCTGTTCACGGACCTCAACCAGGGCGCGGTGGCAGCGCTGCTGCCTTTCCTCGTCGCCGAGCGTGGCCTCTCGCTGGCGGCGGCCGGGGCACTGGTTCTCGCGGCGACGGTCAGCTCCTCGATCGTGCAACCGCTCTTCGGGGTATTCTCCGACAACAAGCCCTTGCCGGTGCTGATGCCCCTTGGGGTGCTCTTCGCCGGTGTCGGCATGGCGCTCGTGGGCGTGGCGCCTTCGTACCCCCTGATCTTCGCCAGCGTCATCCTGAGCGGCATAGGCGTGG
Source organism: uncultured Rubrobacteraceae bacterium (assembly GCA_963769655.1). Classification (GTDB taxonomy): domain Bacteria; phylum Actinomycetota; class Rubrobacteria; order Rubrobacterales; family Rubrobacteraceae; genus CAVYMT01. The sequence continues at coordinate 101,378 of CAVYMT010000001.1, forward strand.
CCGCCTTCCACCCGGAGGCCGCGCGTTTTGCGAACTATGTCTCTGGCTCGCGGCGCGCCCGAGGAATGAGCTTCTTCTCCGTCGGCGGCAACGCCGGTTTCGCGCTCGGGCCGGCGCTCACCACTCCCCTTGTCCTGGTCTTCGATCTTCCGGGCACACTCTTACTGGCGGTGCCGGCGGCGCTGATGGCCGCGGTGATGTTGCACGAGCAGCAGCGGATGAGCGGCTTCGAGCCGCACGTCGAAGCCGACGGGAGAGGGGCGGCGGTCGAGGCACCCGAGCGCTGGGGCCCGTTTGTGCGCATGATCGCGATCGTTATCGTCCGCTCGTTCGTCTACTTCGGGCTGGTAGCCTTCGTCGCCACCTACTACGAACGTGAGCTCGGGGTCTCGGCTGCCATCGGCAACGTGGCCCTCACGATCATGCTGGCGAGCGGGGCGGTCGGGACGCTCGTAATGGGACCGCTCGCCGACAGGTTCGGGCGGCGGGTCGTGGTCGGCGCCTCCATGCTTGTGCTACCGCCCCTGATCTACGCCTTTACCCTCTCCGGACCGTACCTGGGGATGGTCCTTCTCGCCTTCATCGGCGCCGCGACGGTTGGTACTTTCGGCGTGACGGTGGTAATGGGGCAGGAGTACCTGCCCGGGCGCATCGGGCTCGCGGCAGGCATAACCATGGGACTCTCCATCGGCCTTGGCGGCCTCGGCGCACCGATACTCGGCTACGTCGCCGACCAGACGGGCCTCGCCGCCACGATGCTCGTCATTGCCGCCATGCCCATCCTCGGGCTACTGCTGGCGCTGACCCTGCCGCGTGGGATTTCGGCCGGCGACCACCGAGAGACCTCATAGCTTCCGTCCCGTGTGATCCAAAGCCCATCACCGCACGCCCGTTGGGCTAACATATCCCGGATGGCAATAGCTCTGATTACGGACTCCATAGAATGAGCATATTTCGCCGCATCGGGGTCCTGACCTACCGATTCCGCTTCGCGGTGCTCGTGATCTGGGGCGTCATACTGGTCGCCAGCGCGTTCTTCGCCCCAGACCTCTCGGGGCGGCTCAAGGGCGGCGGATTCGAGGGCTCGAACTCGGAGGCGGAGAGGGTCCAGGATCTGATGACCGAGGAGTTCGGGGTCTCGCCCGCGACGCTCACGGTGGTCTTCGACGGCGGGGGCATCCCGGCGAAGGGCGAGAGGTTCCGGCAGGCCGAAGCACAGGCCCTCGAAGACGTGCGCGAGATGGACGAGGTCCGCAGCGTGGCCACCTACGCCGGCGCGCGCGACCGCCGGTTCCTCTCGGAGGACGGCGAGAAGTCCTACGCCGTGGTGGCCTTCGACATCTCCATCGACGAGACCCGCAACGTCGTCAAGAACGTGCGCTCCAGGGTCCGCTCGGAGGAGCTCGACACCTACGTCACCGGTGCTCCGGCCGTGTATCAGGACCTCGAGCGGGCGAGCAACGAGGACATAAAGCGGGCGGAGAAGTACGCCTTCCCGTTCGCGCTGGTTATCCTGCTCATCGCCTTCGGCTCGGTCGTGGCGGCGGCCGTGCCCGGCCGTGATCGGGGGTGTGAGCGTCCTGACGGCCCTGGCCGTCCTGTACTTCGTGGCCGGCTCCTACGACATGTCCGTCTTCGTGCTCACGCTGTCCACGATGCTGGGCCTCGGCCTCGGCATTGACTACGCGCTGTTCTTCGTGAGCCGGTTCCGGGAGGAGCTTGGACATTTCGATGTCTCCGAGGCCATACCGCGCACGGTGGCGACGGCTGGCAGATCCATCTTCTTCTCCGGCACGGCCGTCCTGATCGGGCTCTCCGGCCTGCTCTTCTTCCCGTTCATGTTTATGCGGTCTATCGGGATCGCCGGGGTCCTGGTGGTGTTCGTCTCGGTCGCCGCCGCCCTGACGCTTCTGCCGGCCTTTCTCGGGGTGCTCGGGCCCAGGATCAACTGGCTCTCCATCCGCCGCCGCCAGGGCACCGTTGGGACGGGCTTCTGGAGCGCCAGCGCCGGGCTCGTGATGCGTCACCCATTGATCGTCATCCTTCTCGTCGCCGTGCTCCTCGGCGGCCCTGCTATACCCGGTCGGCCATATGAAGGTCGGGATCCCGGAGGCCAGCGTGCTGCCGGACGAGTACGAGTCCCGCGCCGGGGACGACATTTTGAAGAGCGAGTTCGACTACCCGGCCCTGAACCCTATGGAGGTCGTCGCGACCCTGCCGGAGGATCCGCTGAGCGCCGAGGGCCTCTCGGACGTGAGGGACCTCGCGGAGAGCATCCGGGGAACCGGTGAGATCTCCAGCGTGGAGAGCATCTACACGATCGGGCAGACCGCCGCCAGGGACTACGCCGTCGGCATAACCCGGGCGCGCGAGGGCGCACGCGCGGAGGGGGACCGCCGGGTGGATGAGGAGGTGCAGCGCCAGCTCGACGGACTCAGGGCCCAGTACGGGTTCCTACCGCCAGGATCCGAAGCCAGGGTCAGGGACGAGGTGGAGCGGCGCGTGGACGCCGAGGTCGAGCGCCGAATACCAGAGCTGCCGGAGGGGATTTCCGCGAACGGCGAGGTGACCCCTGAGGGCGTGGCGAACTTCCTGGAGACCAGGCAGGCCAGGGAGTCCGAGGAGTTGCAGGACGCCATCGAGTCGTACGTGGCGGGGGAGAGGACGCTGTTGCGGGCGGTCCCCAAGGTGAACCCCTACACGCAGGCCGCGTACGGGGCCGTGGACGAGGTGCGCGCCGCGGCGGCCCCGGAGGGCGCAAACTTCTTGGTGGGTGGCCTCTCCGCCGGGCAGAAGGATTTCATCTCGAGCCTCTACGGCAAAGCCCCCTACGCCGCGGCTTTCGTCGTCGGCGTAACCTACCTCGTGCTGCTCTTGACCTTCCGCTCGGTCTTTATCCCGCTCAAAGCCGTAATCGTCAACATCCTGAGCCTCACGGCGAGCTTCGGGGCCATAGTCTTCGTGTTCCAAGACGGGAACCTTTCGGGCCTCCTGGACTTCACCCCCCTCGGGTTCGTCGATGCGACGCTACCCATCCTCATGTTCTGCACGATATTCGGGGTCTCCATGGACTACGAGGTCTTTCTGCTCTCCCGCATCCGGGAGGCCTATGAGAACGGGGACTCCAACACCGCGAGCGTGTCCAAGGGCCTCGTCGCCACGGCCGGTATCATCACGTCCGCGGCGGCGATCATCATCGTCGTCACCGGAGCATTCGCCTTCACGGGGATCATCCTGACCAAGGCCGTAGGTCTGGGACTTGCGGTGGCCGTCTTCGTCGACGCGACGATCATCCGAGTCTTGCTCGTCCCGGCAACGATGCGTATCCTGGGAGACTGGAACTGGTGGCCCGGCGGCCGCAAGGTCACCTTCTCCGCCGACGCGAAGAAACACTAGGCCGCGCCGGCCGACGCAGATCCCGACTCCGAAGCCCCCGAGACATCGCGCCAGCTTCTCGACCCGGTCGGCCCAAATCCGTTGTACAAGATTAATTCTTGATCCTGGAAAGGCGCGGGGGTAGACTTGAGGAGATGGTCGAGTTCGAGAGGATACTCAAGGACAGGGGATACCGGCTAACCAACCAGCGGCGCGTGATCGTGCAGGAGCTGGAGGGGGAGCGGCATCTTTCGGCGGAGGAGATCTACGACCGGGTAAAGGGCGAGCATCCCGAGCTGGGCCTCTCGACGGTGTACCGGACGCTGGACCTGTTGACCGAGCTTGGCATCGTCCGCAAGGAAGATTTCGGCGAGGGCTATTCCCGCTACGAGCTCGCCACCGAGCGGATGCACCACCATGCCCGGTGCGACGTTTGTGGCACGGTCATAGAGTTCAACGAAGAGCTCATGGAGTACCTCGCGCTTCAGGTGGAGCGCGAGACCGGTTTCGTGACGGACTGGCACGAGATCACGCTCCACGGCCGCTGCGCCGATTGCGCGGCATCGTAGGTCTCTTCTAGCCGCGTCACAACTCCAGGCTCAGGCCATCTTCGGCAACGACCACTTCACCGTCGAAGTTCCGGCCGACCTTCGCGGCGAGATCCGGGCTCTCCACCTGCGGGAAGAGATGCGTGAGCACCAGGCGCCCGACGCCGGCCTCCGTCGCCATCCTGGCGGCCCCGCCGGGGGTCAGGTGTCCGTCCACGGGGCTGTCGTCCGGGAATGAGCACTCGATGAGCAGGGTATGGGCGCCGCGGGCCAGTTCAACGACGGTCTCGGAGTACTCGGTATCCCCGGTATAGATGAAGGCGCCGCCGTCGGTGTCGAGCCGGTAGGCGATGCTCTCGGGGCGGTGCCGCGCTGGCGCCCAGGAGAGGCGGCAACCGGGGAGCTCTATGGGCGCCGAACAGGTGTGGGGTAGCTCCCGAATGGGCGTCGGATAACCGCCCAGCATCCACGCGCCGTAGACGTCCGTGAGCGAGGCCCAGAAGGCTCCGAAAGGCTCCGGACCTGCAATGCGCAGGGGGCGTGCGCGGGGCTCCTGAGAAGCGTACTTGAACGCGAAGAGCAAAGGGACCACGTCGACGGTATGGTCGGGGTGGAAATGGGTGAAAAAGATCCCGTCCACCCCGAAGGGATCGAGGCCGGCCTTGACCATGCCGCGTACCGCGCCCGAGCCCAGATCGAAGACGAGCATCTCCCCGCCAACCTCGACCACCACGCAACTCTGGCGCCGCTCCAGGCGAGGAACCACCGTGCCGGTCCCTACGGTCGTGATCTTCATCTGGGCCTCCCTTCGGTCGGCCGCTTTCAGCCGTCAGCTATCAGCTTTAGGATTCTGCGTCGAGGTGTCGGGTCTCCGTTCGCTCGCGTTGCCAACTCCGCGGGTTCGGTCGTTGGGTTTGTTCCCGAACGCCCATGCCAGACCGGCGGCGCCCAGCAGACAGCCCCCGATTACATCGGAGGCCCAGTGGACCCCCAGGTATATTCGGGTGAGGACCATACCGGATAAGATGACGAGGGCGACCAGGCGCAGGATCCGGTTCGGCCACAGCAGGTACAGCGCGCCGAGCAGGAGGGTCGCCCTGAGGGCGTGTCCGCTCGGATACGGGAATGGGTAGTCCACCTCGAGGATCGGGTTTGGGTCCGTCGAACGGGCCGTCGCATCGGGGATAGGGGGGACCGGCAAGAAGAACTTCATCAGGAGCTCGATCACGCCCGTAGCCGCAAAGGCCGCGATGAGCCGCGTCGCCAAGGCCCGCCGATTGCCGAGGTACAGCCCCGCCGCCAGCGCCACGAAGGCGGCCCCCGCGTACTCCAGATCTCCCAGCGTCGAGAAGACGTACCCTACGGCGTCCAGCGCGCGCGACGGATCGGTCTGAGACAGGCGCAGGATCCAACGGTCAACGCCCAGGAGGAGGCCGGTTCCGGCGACCGCCGAGAAGGTGACGAAGGCCGCCGTGAGCAGGAGGAAAACTCGATCTGGCTTGCTCTTCACGTCCGGAGAGGCTAGCAGACCGGCATCGAGGGGTCACGAAAAGGGCCTACCCTGCAGGGTAGGCCCTTTTCATGGAACGCTTTGGGCTTCGGTTATGCCACGGCGTCACGCAGGACGCGGCCGTACTCGCCGCCCTTGAGGATTCGCTCCGCTTCCCGCTGGAGTTGCCTGACCCGCTCGCGGGAGATGTCCAGCTCCTCGCCCAGTTCGGCGAGGGTCGCCGGGTCCCGATCATCGAGGCCGTAGCGCCTCACAAGTACGTAGCGCGCCCGATCGGGCAACCGATCGATGGCCTCCTTGAGGTGCTCGGTCTCCATCTCGCGCATCACCGTATCGGGTGTGTCAGAGACCTTGTCATCTTCGATAAAGTCGCCGAGCTGGCTCGCGGTGTCCTCCGAGGAGACCGGCTGGTCGAGGCTGGTGGCGTCCGGCATGGCGCTCATCGTCAGGCGTACCTCGTCGATGTCCCAGCCAAGGCGCCGGGCGACCTCCTCGTCGGTGGCTTCGCGCTCGAGCTCGCCGGCGAGCTCGCTCATCGTCCTTCCGACCTTGCGGATCTTCTCGGTCATGTGCACGGGGACGCGGATGGTGCGTCCCTTGTCGGCCACGGCCCGCTGCACGGCCTGCCTTATCCACCACGTCGCGTAGGTGGAGAACCGGAAGCCCCTGTCGGGGTCGAACTTCTCGACGGCCTTCATCAGGCCTATGTTGCCCTCCTGGATCAGGTCCTCGAAGGGCAGCCCGTAGCCTCGGTACTTCTTGGCGACGGAGACGACTAGCCTCAAGTTCTTCTCTATCAAGCGCTGCTTGGCCCGCCGGTCGCCGGCCTTGGCCCTCTTGGAGAGGTCTATCTCCTCACCGTGCGTGAGAAGGTCCCCCTGCCCGATGTGGGCCAAGTACTTGGCGAGCAGCTCCGGGGTCTCGAGCTCCCGCTCCGGCTTCTGGCCCTCGATCCGCTTCTCTAAATCTGCCGCCACCGTGGCCTCCTCGTATGAAATGAATAGTAGCCGAAATCAATTTCAAAAACTACTCTTAGTTTTTGCCCGGATCCCCGCTTTCCTAAACTTCTATCTCTTTGCGCCGGTTCGCCTATGGTGACCTCTGCGGGCCTCATAGGAACCTCTTATTACGGGCTTTGGATCGGAAAGTTTCGGATAGGCGGATACTTCTCCTGAGAAATCGAGGGGGTACCGAGCGCCGGTCGGGGTTATACTGGGACCGGTGGAGAGCGAACGCAGCATACCTGACAAGATCGGTGCCGATCTTCCGAAGATCCTGGCTTGCTGGCAGCAGAACCGGCGCGCCGACGTGGAAGATGCGGGTTATGCCCGACTGGCGGAAGGCGTGGAGGAGCTGACGCTCGTCTTTGTCGAGTTTCTGCGCAGCCCGCAGACCGTCGAGACCTTCTCTCGCGGGGGTGCGGTGCGGGCGCTGGTCGGCAGGATCGCCGAGCAACAGCAGGAGTTGGGTCGGGATACGGTCGGCGTCATTGAAGATTTCGCCGTTCTGCGACGATGCGTGTGGCGCTCGGTGGAGAATGGAGTGGATCTCACGGGGCTAGACGGCGCCGAGGTCGCGGAATTCTTCGTCAAGCTCATGCAGGCATCGGACTGGGTCACCGAGGCGGGTCTCGAGGCCTTCGACGCCATCACGCGCCGGGAGATGGAGCAGGCGCTCGGAAAGGCGGCGGCGACGGACCTCGTGACCGGGCTGCCCGACAGGGACCAGTTAAATCGGCTCCTCCTGCCGCAGGCGGTCGCGTCCCACGCGCGGCTCGCGGTCGCGATCTTCGACGTCGCCCGCTTCACGGAGACCGTCGCGGCCGGAAAGGTCGGTCGGGCGCGCAAGATCGTGTACGAGCTCTCCGAGGCCGTCCAGAACATAGCGCCGGAAGACGCCATCTGCGCCCGCTTCGGGGACGACGAGGTCTGTGCACTTCTGCCGGAGACGGGTCGCGAGGAGGCCTACCACTTGGCCGAACGCGTCCTGGAGCGTCTGGCCGCCGACCCCGGGGATTTCGAGGTTGATGTGGGCGTTGCCGAGTACCCCGAGCATGCCGATGATTCCGGGGGGCTTATGGGGGAGGCGCTCAAAGCGCTCAGGATGGCCAAGCGCGTCGGCGGCAGCGGCATAGTCGTCGCGCACTAGATCCACCGGAGGGGACCGTGCTAGCCATCATCAACAGCCTTCCCGTGCGAGAGGGCGCAGCGGAGGAGGTCGCCGGCCGGTTCGCCGCGAGCCGGGGGCACGTCCAGGACTTTCCCGGCTTCGTTTCCATGGAGGTTCTACGGTCGGATCAGGACGACGAGGTGCTGGTGATCACGCGCTGGCGAGACCGCGCCTCATGCGATGCCTGGGTGGGCAGCGAGGGGTTCCGTACACCATACGCTAGGATGCCCACCTTCACCCTTGCGACTGTCGTCTGAGATGAGGCACCTCCTATGCCCTGCTGTTCGGAGGTCACCGAGGTGGTCGAGAACCGAGGCATAGGAGTGCGGAGGCGCCCGCGCTGTCTATCCCGGCGTCTGGGCTGTGCGAGCCGCACCGATGCTAGGGGCATCCGCCGATCGAGGCCTCGGTGTCATCCGTCACGCAGGTGTCCGTGCCGGCGCCGCCGTCGAGATCGTCGTTGCCGCTCACACCATCCTCCGAGTCGAGGCGGTCATCTCCCCAGTCCCCGAAAAGCTCATCGGCGCCGCCGCCCGCCAAGAGAAAGTCGTCACCCGCGCCGCCGCTAAGCTTGTCCGTACCCTGCCCGCTTTTCAGGATGTCGGAGCCGTCACCACCGCCGAGGGTGTCATCGCCCTGCCCGCTTCTTAGCGTGTCGTCGCCGCCTCCTCCGTTCATGATATCGTCGCCGCCCAGGGCACAGATGACGTCGTCGCCCTGGGTGCCGTACAGTTGGTCGTCTTGCGGGGTCCCAGGTATTGTGCAGGTCGCGTAGGTCGCGGTGTAAGTTCTCGGTTCCGCTCTTGTAACGATGCCGTGAAGGTGTGCGCCGCCATCGGACCACCGATCAAACAGGTACGTCGTTCCTGCTATTGCAATGTGCCACGGCGCGATCACTTCCAGCTCGTAAGCCTCCCAGGAGGTTAGGGTCGTCGGCGTGTCGACCGTCGTCCCGTTGACTCGCAGCGAGATCCCGGACGGCTGGCTCTCGAACGTGACGTCGACCGCATTAGGGCGGAGAACCTGGGTAACCGTTCGGGAGAGGCCCGTCGAGTCGGTGGCGGTAAGCCTTACTTCCAGGTAATTGCCCTTCAGAATTTGTGGCGAAGAGGTCCTCCGGGGCGGGGGCGGTGATCTCGACGTTGTTGCCGGCAGTGGGGGGGAGGTAGGGGTGCGTGTGGCTGTCGTTGTGGTGCTGAAGCACTTGCCAACTCAGCGTTGCCGCCCGCAAGCGAGCCGTCCTCCGGGTCGGTCGCGCTCCCGCGCAGCACGATCTTCTGCCCGACCGCGAAGGTTTGGTCTTCGGCAGGCAGTTCGATCTCGGGCTGAGGAAGACCCCCACCGGCGTCTATGCTGACCGTCGCCGCGTCCTCCGCGCCGCTCGTGTCCCGCACCGTCAGCGTTGCCGTGTGCGCACCTCTCTCCGAGTAGGTGTGCCTTATGGTCGGGGCGTTGGTCGTTTGGGACGGGGAACCGTCGCCAAAGTCCCAATGGTAGCTCAGCGCATCGCCGTCTGGGTCACTGCTCCTACTGCCGTCGAAGGCGACGCTCAGTGGCGCTGGACCGGAGGTCGGATCGGCGTTCACGACGGCGTTCGGTGCACGATTGCCGGCGCCGCCCGCGTAGGTCACGCGGCGAACCTCGCCCCCGTTGGCGTAGGTGGTGTAGTGGAGGCCTGGGTTCCCGTCGAAGGGGTCGAACGCCAAATCGACGGGCCCGCCTCCCTCCAACCCCGTCACGAATTCGGTTGGCGCGAAGCCGCCGGCCGCGTCGGGTCTGAGCTCGAAGAGCTTGCCGCATACGTAGTCGCCGAAGAGGTAGGAATCGTCGTAGGAGGCGGGCCAAGAAGCGCCGTCGGGCACGAACGCGCCGCCGGTAATCGACGAGCACCCTGCGTCGGCGTGACCGTACTCGTAGACGGGTGGCGTGTGGACGGCGCCCGAACAATCCACCGAGCCGGGACGGGATGGGTTGTCGTACGTTCCCTCGCAGCAGGTTCCAGCCGTAGTCGGCCCCCGCTTGGCCCCGATCCACCTCCTCCCAAGCGTTTTGGCCTACGTCGTTCACGAAGAAGCGCGTGCCCGTGGCGTCGGGGTCGAAGGCCATACGGAAGGGGTTCCTGAAACCCCAGGCGAAGGTCTCTAGGCAATCCCTCCCGGGGTCGGTGCGGCCCGCTGCGGCGCAGCGGGCGCTCTCGCCGCCTTCGAAGGGGTTGTCGGGCGGGATTCCGCCGTCTCTGGTAATGCGCAAGACCTTGCCGAGAAGGACGTTGCGGTCGCGCGACGCGTCGTTAGCCCCGGCGCAGCCCGAATCGCCGGCGTAATCGCAGCCCCCGTCGCCGACGCTTATGTACAAGTAGCCGTCCCTACCGAACTTCAGGTCCCCGCCGTTGTGGTTGCCGTTGGGGGAGGGGATGTTGTCTATGAGAACCCTCTCGCTCGAGGGATCGATCGTGTCGCCGTTCATGACGAAGCGCGACACACGGTTGATGGGGTTTTTCGGGTCGCTGGGTTGGCCCTGCGGGCACGAACCGAACTTGTTGAAAGTGTAGTAGACGTAGACGTAGCTGTTGGTCGCGAAGTCCGGGTCAGCCGCCACCCCCAACAGGCCTCGCTCCGAGTTGGAACAGACCCTGTCGGAGAGGTCGAGCGCCGCGTCCTGGAGTAGCTCCCCGTCTTCGTATAACCGCAGTTGTCCCGGCTGAGTGGCGACTAGCATGCGCCCGTCGGGAGTGAAGGCTAGCGCCGTCGGTCCACCAACGGACGCCACGAGCCGGTCCTCGAAGCCGGACCTTAGGGTGGCGGCAGCCGCGTCCTCTTCTCCCGGAAGGGACGGAAGCAGGCCTACCACTAACGCGATCAAGAGAACGAGACGCCTCATCGCGCCCGACCGCCACCGGTATGCTTCGATACGACCGCCAATGTTGCGTCGCGGGTGGGAATAAACGCCTCCGTCGAATAGTTCATCCTGTTGACCCCCCGTTTCTCCCGGTGAAGCGGGAGAGTAGCGTCGATGTCTCAGCCTCGAGCACGTAGGCCAAACAGCATACGTCAGGGACGGTGCTAGGCGCGCTAGCCGAAAGTGCTATTTTGTGCTACATTTTGCAGCCACTTCGCATCCTTGATAGGATGCGCTACAACAATCTGGCGCGAAGCTTAGGAGGGGGCAAATTCGCGTGGGCGATTATCGTGGGCGTCTGGGTTTCGGGGGTTGGCCAAGGACCATGAGCGACTGCGGCAGACCGTGGGCAAGCTGCGCTTTGTCGCCTTCGCACGTTTGTTAGTCCACCGGGCGAACTACGTCCTCGGTCCGAATCCAATTTGTTACAGGCTCGAGAAGAGAACCGCAAGCATGGGAGGATGATGGCCTTTAACCTGAAGCGTATCGGTGTAATCGCGGCGGCCGTGTTGCTAGCGGTTGTCGTGCTCAGCGCGGTGGCGAGTTTCGGCGCATCGCGCACCTCGCTGGCCGCCAGCCCACCCACACTCCAATTCGCATGCGATTACCTTAAGAGGGAGTCCATAGACCCCATAATGGACCCGGCCGTACCGCACGTCCACGAGTTCTATGGCAACCGTAGCGTCGACGCCAATAGTACCTACAACAGACTGAAGGCCAATCCCGCGACCACTTGCCGCATCAGAGAGGCTACCAGCTCCTACTGGCACCCGGCATTCAGGGAGGGCGGCAAGATTCAGAGGCCGCTAATTGTTCGCAACTACTACCGCGACATCAATGGCATCGACCGCAACATGAGGCCCATCCCCAACGGGTTACGGAACATCGCCACCGAGGCCAACGGTAACGTGCGATACAAGTGTGGTGGAGGCGCGCCCAGGACCAAACCTCCGGTTGGATGCACCCGGTCTTGGAGCGTGTCGTTCGAGTTCCCGAACTGCTGGAACCCTGGCGCGGGCCGCGGGCCGAACTCGGTGAAGTTCGACGCGTGGTCATCGTGTCCCTCGAGGTACCCTTACCGGTTCCCCGACCACCGCATGGAAGTCTTCTATCCGCGGCCCACCGACGGCAAGCTGAGCGCGCCGTTACAGGTCTCGATGGGCGGCGGCGATTGGGGACCGGCTTCTCGCCACGCCCACGCGGACAGGATGGACGGCGACCCCCACGCCTTCAACGCGAAGTGGCTCAGGCGGTGTGTGCTGAACACCACCTCTTCTCCATCGTTGTGTTCACCGGGGCGCCAGGCACCGTAGAGAAGTTAGGCACCGATAGAAAGGGCCGGGAAGCTTTCGGTGCCTGCCCCGGCCCTTCCTTCTCTTGCCCTTGTTCACCCATCTTCGGAGTAGTTCTCCCAAGTTGCCGAAGGGAGATACCGCTTTCGAAGGATATCCCGCTTGCAGGCGACCCCGGTCCGTCTTCGGCGGCAAGCCTTGTCTAGTCCTATGAACCCGCCAGTTATGTTTGGATACTGATTCCGTATGCTTGAACCGAACGGGAGCGACCCGACGGACAGAGGAAAGATGAGTATCCGTGCACAAGCTACGGTCTGAAGACGGAACCGCCATCGCGTTCGATCGGGTGGGGGAGGGACCGCCGATCATCTTGGTAGTCGGCGCGTTCAACGACCGGGCGACGGACGCGCCTCTGGCCGCGGCCCTCCAAGATCGCTTCACCGTCTACACTCAGACCGCCGGGGGCGGGGCGACAGCGGCGGCGCGCAGCGGTACGCGGTCGAGCGAGAGGTCGAGGACCTCGTAGCCCTCGTCGAGGAGGCCGGCGGATCGGCGGCGGTGTTCGGTTACTCTTCCGGCGCGGTCCTCTCCCTGATGGCGGCGGCCCGCGGGCTCGCCATCCCCAAGCTGGCGCTGTACGAGCCGCCGGTGACCGCCGACGGCGGTCGAGGGCAACTGCGGGAGGATCTCGCCGCGCGGCTAACCGGGCTGGTGTAGAGGCGGATCGCCGGGGCGACGCGGTCGCGCTGTTCCAGACGGATGGCGTGGGCCTACCCGCCGATGTAGTCGCCCAACTGCGCCAAGCCCCCTTCTGGCCGGCGCTCGTGGCTATGGCGTATCCTCAAATACGAAACGAAGATCCTGGACCACGGATCTTGCCGACCGAGGTGGCAGCCTCCATCGCGGAACCCACCCTCGTCATCGCCGGTGGGGAGCGCTTCCCGTTCATGCGCGAGACGGAGTCGGCGCTCACGGAGGTCAGTCCGGATGTGCGTGCTCACGTCCTCAAAGGCCAGTCCCAAGACGTCGTTCCGCACGCCCTTGCCACCGTGCTGGAGGAGTTCTTCGCGGCAGCTCCTTGGGACCGCCAGGCTACCATAGGGCTATACTAGAAACGGCTGGCCGGCACGCCCGCCCCTTTCCAGCCAACCGCTCTATTCACCCGAGTGCGTAGACGGGCGTTCTCCGAGGAGTTCTCGAAGGCCCACGCGCGCGGCGGGATGCGCGAGTTGATGCGCGGGCACCCGAAGATGACGTCCTACGAGGTCTCCGTCGAGCGCAAGCCCGGAGGATCCGGGGCGGCGTCGGTCCAAGGGGCCGACGGCTCCTAAGCCGTCAGGCCGGTAGCTCCGAGGGGGCCTCCAGGGAAGGAGCTGCGCCCGGCTCGTACTCTCCTTTGCCGAGCACGGCGAAGGTGAAGGCAAAGAGGAAGATCAAGACCAGGACCATAATCCCGAACGCCAGGGTCTCGCGCACCTCGACTCCTCTCTTGATCCCAATTCGCAGAGCCATTCTAACCCATCACGTGGCCCAGCATCCCGCGCCGGCGCGGCGTAGGGTACAATGTAGCAAGATGTAGCAGGCTGTCCTGGCAGGGGCAATAAGATCGGTGCCACACTGGCGTTGGGCATAAGGCATGGGGGTAGATTTGGAGGTTGATCCTTCCGTCTCCGAGTACACGATGCTGCAAGAGCAGGAATGCCGGGAGCTCTTGCGGATCCTGGAAGAGATGGGCATCGCGACCGCGGAAAGAACTTACGCTGCGGGAGATGCCGTCTACAACGAGGGCGAGTACGGGGACGCGCTGTACGTCCTGACTTCGGGGGTGTTGAAGCTCTTCCGGCCCTACTCCGGGACCAAAGAGGCGACGCTACGGCTGCTCCGCTCCTGGGACATCTTCGGGCACCTGGCCTTCGCGGGCGAGGCACGGCAGCGGGCGTACGCGGAGGCCGTCACCGAGTGCCGAGTAACCAAGGTGCCCAAAGTATTCGTCGAGCGAGCCGTCCGCCAGGAGCCGCGGGTGGCGTTCAAGATCATGACGCTCCTCGAGCTGAGGCTCGTGCAGTACGAGGAGTTGGTCAAGTGCCTCCTGCCGCGCGAGACCGAGGTGCGCCTCGCCAACCTGCTGCCCATACTCGCCCAGAAGTTCGGCAAGCGCGAGGACGGCCACGTAGACGGGCACGTAACCATAGACCTGCGCCTGACCCACCAGGACCTGGCGGCGATGGTCGCCTCGACGCGCGAGTCGGTCACCAAGGTCTTGAACGAGATGCGCAACCGGGACCTCATCGTCATAGAGTCTGGGCGCATCACCCTGAAGGACTCGCGCGCCCTCGGGCGCATCGGTCATACCTAGGGTGGCTGGCAACCCGCAGGCTGACAAGCCACGGCGCTTTTGCCATAGTACCCGCGTGATCCGCGCAAGGCTTGTCCCGGTTTAGGCCGTGCTGGAGATACTTCAGGCAATCATCCTGGGCATCGTGCAGGGGCTCACGGAGTTCTTGCCGGTCTCGAGTTCCGGGCACCTCTTGCTCGGGCAGTACTTTCTGGGCGTGAATCAGGCCCGGTTCGGTCTGTCGTTCGACGCGGCTATACACACGGGTACCGTCCTCGCCGTCGTCTCCTATTTCTGGCGGGATCTGGTCTCCATGGCCCGGGCCTTCTTGCAGTCCTTTAGAGGTCCGAACTTCGAGGACCGGGACCAGCGGATGGCGTACCTGATCATTCTGGCGACCATACCGGCCGGGGTCGTCGGCCTGTTGTTCGAGGACTTTTTTGCCCAGGAGGTCCGGTGGCCCTGGCTGGTGGTGAACAACCTGGTCCTGGTCGGCGTGTTGTTCCTCGTGGGCGAGCGGGTGGGGCGTAAGAATCGGCGGGCCTACAAGCTGAGCTTCAAAGAGGCGCTCGGTATCGGGTTCGCCCAGACGCTCGCGCTCTTCCCCGGCGTCTCGAGATCCGGGGCGACCATTACGCTCGGGCTGTTCCTCGGGTTGAGGAGGGAGGAAGCGGCGCGGTTCTCCTTCCTGATGAGTGTCCCGATCACCGCGGCGGCCGCGGCGCTGAGCCTCATCGAGATCGCCGGAAGGGGCATGGACCTCCACGGTTTTCTGCTTTTTCTCGCGGGCAGCGTGACCTCCGGCGTGGTCGGGTACCTGGCCATAAAGTTCCTCCTGGCCTACCTGGCCGGCCACTCGCTGCGCATCTTCGCCTACTACCGCTTCGCCCTGGCCGCGGTGGTCGCGGTCCTGCTCTTGCTCGGGGTCGGCGGTTTTTGACAGGGGCGTGCCCGGTCTGGTACTTTGCGGCCACCATGCGGCGCGCGGTCTCTAGCTTCGGGCGATTTATCCAGGGGGAACCTGCCCGGCCCACGCGCGCGGGCTCGTTTCTCCCGATCTGATCGCCGAGCACACTTCCCACCGGAGGCCCCAACTACATGCTGAACCCCAGAAGATCCGGAGACGGCGTCGCCCACGACGCGCGACAGGTGGCTGCGGAGGAGCTAGTCGACCTTCGCGCTGGCATAGACGAGGTGGACGAAGAGATCGTGCGCCTATTGGACCAGCGAGCCAGGCTCGCGCGCAGGATCGGCGAGATCAAGCACCAGAAAGGCCTTGAGGCGTACGCGCCCGCACGCGAGCGGGAGGTGCTCGACCGGGTGGCTAACCTGAGCGACGGCGACTTCCCGCAGGGGGGCCTGGAGGCCGTGTTCCGCGAGATCATCTCCAGTTCCATCTCGCTCGAGGCCCGCCTGAAGATCGCCTACTTCGGACCGGAGGCCACCTTCACCCACGAGGCGGCGCTGCGCTCGTTCGGAACCAGCGTGGAGCTCTTGCCGCAATCGACGGTCGCCGAAGTCTTCGCCCGCGTGGAGCGCGGGGAGGCCGAGCAGGGGGTGGTGCCGGTCGAGAACTCTATGGAGGGGGCGGTAACGCACACCCTGGACGAGCTTATGAACAGCCCGCTGAAGATCTGCGGCGAGGTGTACCTCTCCATCTCGCAGAACCTGATCTCCCGGGAGCCATCCCTGGAGGGGGTGACGACGGTCTGCTCCCATCAGATGGGGCTGGCGCAGGCCGAGTCCTGGCTGCGCCGCGAGCTCCCGAGGGCGCGCCTACAGGAGGTCGCCTCCACCGCCGAGGCGGCACGCCACGCCGCCGAAGAACCGGGGGTCGCCGCCGTCGGCAGCGTCCTTGCCGCCGACACCCACGGTCTCAACGTGCTCGCGCGAAACATCCATGAGGCCAGGACCAACACGACGCGCTTTATCGTGCTGGGACGCTCGTGGACGCCGCGCACCGGAAGGGACAAGACCAGCGTGGTCTTCTCCGTCAAGGACCGGCCCGGGGTGCTGAGGGACGCGCTGGCGGCGTTTGCCCAGGATGACATCAACCTGACCAGGATCGAGAGCCGCCCCAGCCGCAAGCGCGCCTGGACCTACGTCTTTTTCGCCGACTTCAGGGGGCACCCGGACGACGAGAGGGTCCGCCGCGCCCTCGAGGCCCTGGAGGACCACTGCCCCTACGTGAGCGTCATCGGTGCGTATCCGGAGGTTTCCTCCGGGATCGTCGACTGACGGGCTGGGCTGCGTCACCCTGGACTTCAAGGCCGCCGCGCGCAAGGTCCTGCAGGAGATCGGCCACCCGCTCCACTACACGGACATAACCGAGATCGCTCTCGAGTCCGGCTATCTCGAGAGCGCCGGCCGAACCCCCCAGAACACGATGCGGGCCCGCCTGTCGGTGGACGTCCGTGACAACCTCGACACCCCGTTCGTCCAGACGGCTCCGGGTGTCTACGGTCTGAGGGATGGATCGCACGCCATGAACGGGTAAAAGGTCGGAGCGGCGCGGATGAACGGGGTCCGAGTCCTGCCGAGGAATGCTGTATATTAACGGCGTTACGGGCCGTTTATGATCGCTCAGGGGAGGTTATGGTCGAAGTCGCAAACAGGAGCGCCGAGGCCGCCTGGAAGATTAGAAACCTGGAGGACTACGATAGTAGGCTCGAGCGGGCCGTGGTCGCTGTGGACCACCTTTTCGGCGAGGACCGGGAGGCCTCCCTCGTGGTCTACGAGGCAGCCCTGATGAAGAGTGGCCACCCCCGGGATGAGGTCCGCGAGATGGTCGCCCGGTTCCGTGAGACCTTCGAGGTCGAGGACGAACCGCTCACGATCTCGCGCACCAGCGGCCTCATGAACGTCGAGGGCGACGAGTGGTTTTTCGGGGACGGCGGCCTGCGCGTCTTGACGGGACGGCTCCTGGGTCAGTTCCAGCACCGGGTCGCTCAGTACAATTACCTCGACGAGCTCGAGGTCCTGCGCCGATGGGCCGACGGCTATGACACCCGCCTCTTTGTGCGCCGGCGCATCCACGACACGGAGCCTGTGGTCGGCGTGGTGGGTGGATTCGACCTCCGCCTCATGCAGTACCTGCGCGTGGTGGCCGGAGGCGACACGCTGGTGCCATCGGAGAACGTGGTTCGCGCGCTGGAGGCTCTCGGCTACGACTCAGGCGCGGACGACTACGATACCCTGGCCCGCGCCGAAGGCCTCGCCCTTCACCTGGAGCTTCCCGCGCCGCTTGTCGGCGAGATCCTGGAGGAGATCGGTAAAGAAGGCCTCTCGGAGTTCCCCGAGCCGCCGCGGGAGGCCGAACCTCAGGGGGAGGATGCGGAAGATCCCGAAAGTCCGTCAGACGAGAACGCCGAACAGGGCGTGGCGGCGACGGGCGGGGGCGTAAATGGAGGAGCGGCCGCGGAGGCCCGAGAAGAGAAGCCGAGCCCCGAGGACCGTGCCGCGCGCGAAGCCGCGAGGGAAGACCCTGGGAAGGGGGAAGAACCCTCCAGGGTCCAAGATCCCCAGGCCAGTGACGCACCAGGCGTGCGGGAGGAGGCCGGCACCAAGAAGGAGCCGGCAGCCCCAGAGGATGTGGGCAAGGAACGGCCCAAGAACACTGGTCGCGAGGGAGAGGAATGAGCCACCAGGCCTAACGTGGGGCATGCCAGGTGATAGAATGTCGTTCTATATCACGGTTACCCATGGTTTAGCCACTCGTATCAGGCAATCATTTGTAGCAGACCGACAGAGAGGAAAAGGCAAGAAGGAGCGGTCGGTAGCATGGCAGATCCCAGAAAGCGCATAGCTCTAAAACCGCACATGGAGCAGATCCGGGAGTGGGTGCAGGACGGCAAGACGGACGATTGGATCGCCGACGCCCTGGGCACCAGCGCCTCCTCCGTGCAGTCGTTCCGCTCCCGCAACGACATCTATCGCCGCGAGCGGGCCAGGACCGAGCCGGAGGCCCACTTCGAGGGCGTCCTGGATCACGGCGAGAGCGAGGGTTGGGGCCTCTGGCTCGACCCCGCGGTGGCCGAGGATCCGATTTGGAGAGAACACTGGTCCGGGGTCGAAGCCGTGGTGGTAAAGGTCGCCGAGGAGTCGATCGTGCTCGAGCCCGACCGCGGAGATGGGAGCGCCACCGTACAGGCCCCCGTCAGGGAGGCCGTCGATACGGACGTCACTGCCGCCGAGCCCTCGCAGGACGGCGGGAAGCCGCCTGAGGAGGCCACGACGACGGGTGGCAAGTTCCCGCTAGAGCGCGGACGCGTCAAGTGGTTCGACGGCGAGAAGGGCTACGGCTTTCTTGTACGCCCCTCCGGCGAGGACATCTTTTTCCACCACTCCGAGATCCAGGGCGACCCCTCGGTCTTCACCCCCAACGAAGACGTGGAGTACGAGGTAGGGCGCAACGACCGCGGGCCGAACGCCCGGCGCGTCCGCGCGCTGGGCTAACGCCCTCAAAGAGTCCCCGAGCGTCCCGGGTGCGGGCCGCTGCTACTCGAGAGCCTGGGGCGTAGACCCGGTCTCGCCATCGAGGTGCCTGGTCGAGGCTAGCTCGATCAGGCGCGGTCCCTTGCCATCCTGCAGCCGCACCCGGGTAACGGAGGCGTTGGCCGCCCGCCGGGTGCCTGGCAGTACCTCTTCGCCGAAGCGGTCTCTCAGGTAGGCCCGCATCACGCCCCCATGGGAGACGATCGCAAGCCGGGCGCCGTCCGGATGGCGGTCGCGGATCCAGGCCAGCGCCGCCTCGAAACGGGCCAGGATCTCCTCGTCGGTCTCCGCCCCAACGAGCGTCCAGCGTTCCGCTTCCGGCAGCCGCAGAAACTTCTGTGCCAGCTCCGGGTTGCGCTCCTCCTGTTCGGCCCACGTGTGGCCCTCGAGGACGCCACCGCCCCTCTCCGTAAGACCGTCGACGGGCGTCACGGGGCCGTTCAGGTGAGCCTCTCGGGTGACGATCTGGGCCGTCTCGTAAGCCCGACTCAAGGGGCTCGAGTACGCGGCGTCGAGGTCTTCGGCGGACAGGGCGCGGCCCGCGAGCCGGGCCTGTTGCCGGCCCCCGTCGGAGAGCGGGAAGTCCATCTGACCCTGCCAGACGCCGGAGGCGTTCGCCGTCGATTGGCCGTGCCGGATCACGTACAAATCATGAACTGGAGGCATGGCGATTAGATTAGTCTACGGGACGGGTTTCGGCAAACGCCCGGCGGCGGATGCTAGAATCTGCGGGTTCCCGGGGTTGAAGTCTGGAGGCTAGCGCGGCATGTTTTGGCGGAGGGGAGCGGATGCGCCCGAAGAGGGAACGGATGAGGGAACGGAGACCCGCCAGGAACCTCAAGGCGACATTCGGATAGAACCCGACGCTCCCCGCCCGGCGACCATCCTGAGGGTAGCCGGGGAGCTCGAAGACCGCGGCGGAAAGATCGTGGAGCTCTTCAAAGAGGTGGACTCGCCCCTGGGGAAAGTGGTAATGCCCATACACCTGCGCCAGGACGACCAGGACGTGTTCATGCAGGTTCGTACGGCGCCCTGGGACGAGAAGGCCGTCGCCGAGGCGGCAACCGAGGCGGCCATCGTGCGCGGCTCGGAGCACTCCGAGAAAGAACTCGAGTTCTTGAGCGCCTACCCTTTGCCGCGTGAGGTGTCGTTCGTCGCCGGCGATTCCCCGGCCGCGCTCTTGCAGTTGGATCTACTGGCCGTCGACACCCGCCTGCCGGAGTCGGCGGCAGACCTGTTCAGGGAGGTGGCGGGCCGACACTGGGGGGTCGAACTACGCTACGAGAACGGGTATTTGCCCCTGGTCGAGGAGCTCTTGATGGCGGCCCTCGACGAGGACAGGGAAGATGAGGGGCCGCCGATCTTCGACGCGCTGGTCGAGGGCCTCGGCTGTTTTCTCGGTGAGACCATCCGCCGCGAGGCGGGGCCCCCAGCTTGCTGGCGCCCCGCCGAGGAGTGGAGCGAGGGCCCCGTCGTAGAGGCGGCCGGCTTTGCCCTCGATCCCGTCGGCAAAGCCAGGGCCTTCGTTAGCGTCGGTCGGGAAGATTCCGTGGCCTTTTACGCCGGGTACGTCATCGGTCAGGTGGAGGACACGGCCGGTAGCCCCTAACCGTAGAGAAGGCTAGCCGTAACGCCTGCGAAGCTCGCGGATGATGTTGGAGGAGTCCACGAGCACCTCGTCACCGATGGTCAGGATCGGGATCGCGCGCTGCCCGGAGAGCTGCATGACCTCCTCGCGCCCGTCGGCGTCGGCATAGACCGATTCGTAGTCGAGGCCGAGCCTCTCTAGCTCTGCCTTTACCCGCCGGCAGAACGGGCAGAAGTCACCCGTGTAGAGCTTTATGCGCGTCTTCTCTCGCGTAGCATCCAAGAGCCCTCCTCTTGCAATAGTATTCGTGCTCATCACGTCCCACCAGATTATAGGCCCGCAGCCGCGGGGGGTGGTGATCCGCTACACCTGGCCGTCGACCTCGACGGTGATCTCGACCTCGACGGGGGCGCCGAGCGGCAGCTCCGCGACGCCCACGGCCGAGCGGGCGTGCAGGCCGGACTCCCCGAAGACTTGCCCGATGAGTTCAGAGGCTCCGTTTATGACCTGGGCCTGACCGTTGAAGCCGCCGGCGGAGACCACGAAGCCCGTGACCTTGACGACCCGGGAGATCCTGTCCAGGCCCCCCGCCTCGGCGGCGGCCGCGGCCAGGGCGTTCAGCGCGCACGCTGCGCGCCGCCTCCCGCGCCTCCTCGAGGCTCACGGTCTCGCCGACCCTGCCGGTGATCGTCAAGTCGCCATCCACGAGGGGGAGTTGACCGGCGGTAAAGACAAGGGCCCCCGAGCGGGTGGCTGGCACGTAGGAGCCCGCCGGCTCCGGGACGGCGGGGAGCTCTAGCCCGAGCTCCTCGAGCCTCGACGCAGCACCCACTAGCGCAGCGCCTCTTCGTACTCGCTCGGGTCGTAGATGAGCGGGAAACGGTCGTCCACCACGTCGGCGGCCAGAACCTCACCGACGATTACCGTGTGATCCCCGGATCGGACGCTGTCCATCACCTTGCAGTCGAGGAAGGCCAGGCAGTCGAGCAGGAAAGGTGAGCCTCCGGGGGTTAGACCGTAAGGGATGCCCTGCAGCTTGTCGTGGTACTCCCCGCTGGTCTCCGAGAAGTGGGTGGCGACGTTTACCTGATCGTCGCGCAGCACGCTCAGGGCGAAGGTGGCGCTCTCCACGATAAGGTCCCGCGAGTACCGATCGTCCCTCACGGCGACGGCCACGCACGGCGGCCGCTCGGAGGTCTGCATCACCCAGGAGGCGGTCATCGCGTTCGACTGCCGCCCGCGCCTGGTCCCGAGCACATAGACCCCGTGGGTCATGTAGCCCATAGCGTCGCCGATAGATCCGCGGTCGTGGAGATCCTTGTCCAACAGCACTCCTCAGGACGCGGTCGCCATCGAACTCATTCTATCAGCAGGGGGGTATACTGCTGCTCATGTCGCGGATCCGGCACGCACGTCTGTGGGATTGAGCGGGTCACCGGTCTGGGTCGGCCTCTTGCAAGCCCAGGGCGGAAACCTCGGCGCGGCGCTCGTGGGTATCGGCCTGCTGCAGGCGCTGGTGTACCTGATCTTTATCCACGCCGTGGATCTCTACGAGCGCGAGTCACTGCGCTACGTAATCCCGGTCTTTGTCTGGGGTTTCGCGGTTGCGACCACCATCTCGCTCTTCTTCAACACGATCGCGTCCATCACCCTGAGCACGATCGCCGGCCAGCAGGCGGCCAACTTCGTCACCGCGGTTTTCGTGGCACCGGTGGTCGAAGAGTGCGCGAAAGGGCTCGCCCTGTTCCTGATCTTCCTCGTCTCCTACCTCGCGTCTCGCAGGAGCGGCCTCATAGAGTTCGCCGGCGTGATGGATGGCATCGTCTACGGTTCGGCCGTGGGGTTCGGGTTCGCCATCGCGGAGGACATTCTCTACGGTCTGCAGTTCGGCCCTGAGACCTTCGTGGTGCGCCGGATCTTTGGCGGCTTCGCCCACGCGGCGTTCACGTCGCTCACCGGCATCGGCATCGGCCTGATCCCCTGGGCCCGGTACCGGGCGACGGCCTTTATCCCGCCGGTTCTCGGCCTGCTCGGGGCGATACTGTTGCACGCGACGTTCAACTTTACGGCAACCGTCTTCGGGCCTCTGGCCTACGGGGTGCTTTTCTTGGTGCTGGTCGTCTATCTGGTCATCATCATCGCCTCGCTCGCCATGGAGCGGCGCGCTATCAGGGACGAGTTGCGCGACGAGGTCGCCGCGGGCACGATCACCAGCGAGGAATACGCTATCTTGCCCAGCTATTTTCGGAGGACGGGCTACTACCTGGGTCTGATCTTCACCGGCCACCTGATTACCTGGCGGCGGGCGCAAAAGGTCCACGGCAGTTCCGTGGACCTGGCGCTGGCGAAACGCCTCTGCCGCCGCGCCTACAGCCCATTACGCGGGCAGCGGGTCGAGGCCCTGAGGCGCAAGATCGCCGACCGCAGGGGAGCCGCGCCCGCGACCGTCAAGCCCTGAGCCCATTGCCGAAAGCCTCGGGTATCGTCCTGGCCGGCGGTCGGAGCCGCAGGATGGGCCGCGACAAACTACTCCTCGAGGTAGCCGGTGAACCGCTGCTCCGACGGGTCTGCGAGGCGCTAGGGAAGCGATGCTCCGAGGTGGTCGTCGTGGGGAAGGCGGGAGCCGGCGCAGCGCCGGAGGGAGTCCGTCGTGTCTTGGAGGAGAGGCCGGGGCGATTGGGGCCGCTCGCCGGCATCGAGGCCGGCCTCGTCGCGGCCCGCGAGCGGCTGGCCTTCGTCGCGGCGGGCGACCTCCCATTCTTGCCAGCGGACCTCGTTGGTTTCTTGCTAAAGGTTCTTTGCGAGGAAGACGCGGCCGCCGTGGTTCCGCGTCACGGTGGTCGGGCGCATCCCCTCTGCGCCGCCTACGACCGCCGGTTGCTACCGCTGATTGGCACGTCTCTTGACGAGGGTGTACGTTCCGTCCGAGAGTTCCTGGACGACCTCGGGACGGTCCGCTACGTGGAGAGCGAGCTCGAACGGTTCGGGCGGCCCGAGCGTTTCCTGACCAACATCAACAGGCCCGAGGATCTCGCCTTAGCCTGGCGTTCGTCCGAAGACACGCGCCCGTGAGCAAGGCTGTGCTTGGCGGCATCTTCTCTGACCTGCGTCGGCTGGTCGCCGTGTACCGACGGGGGTGGTCCGAATGCGGGAAGGTGGGGGAGGAGCCCAGGGTCGCCGTCGTGCTCGGCACTCAGGTGCTGGCGGGAGGGCGGGCGAGCCGGACGCTCGAGGCCCGGGCGCGGCACGCGGCCCGGTTGTACGCCTCAGGGAAGTTGGACCTCCTGATACCGACCGGCGGTGTCGGGGAGCACCCGCCGAGCGAGGCCGAGGTGATGGGACGGATCCTCCGTTCCGTAGACGTCCCGGACGTGGCGGTCGTACTCGAAGACGCCGCCCGGAACACGTGGGAGTCCGCCCTGCTGGTGACGGGGATCGCGCGCGACCGGGGCATCGAATGCGTGCGCGTCGTCACCGACCCGCTGCACTGCGTGAGGACCGTGGAGGCGTTCAAGGAGGCGGGGCTTGCGGCCCGGGCCGAGCCGGTCTACGGTAGCCCGATGTGGGCCAGGCGTTGGGCCCGAACCGGACAATGCGCGAGGGAGGCGGTGGCGCTCGTTTGGTACAGGACAAGGCATGGGGTAGGCTCGCGCTCCCGGCGGTAGCCGTGGGGGTGGCGGCCGTCTCGGCCGCGGCCGTCATGGTCCGCCTCACCGATGCTCCGGCCATCGCCATCGCGTTCTGGCGTTGCGCGCTGGGTGTCCTGGTGCTGTTGCCGGTAGCTGTGCTGCGCCGCGAGCGTCCCCCGAGCCGGCAGGCCTTGCGGACCACGACCGTCTCCGGGATAGCCCTCGGGGCGCACTTCGGGTTCTGGATTGCTTCGCTCGACTACACCAGCGTGGCGGCGAGCGCGGTACTCGTCAGCACTACGCCGGTGTTCGTGGCGATCCTTGCCTACCTGTTTCTCGGCGAGCGCACCTCCCTGGTCTCGTTTCTCGGGATTCTGGTCGCGATCGCCGGCACGGTCGTCATAGCCGGAGGCGGTGCTTCGTATGGCGAGAGCGTTTCCCTCGGTAACGCGCTCGCCGTGGTCGGGGCCATCATGATGGCCGTCTACGTATTGACGGGTCGTTCCCTGCGCACGGAGGGCATGAGCGCCCTGACGTACTCGATCTACGTCTACCTCGTGGCGGCGCTGGGACTGCTGGCGGCCGGGCTCGTCTCGGGGACACAGATGTGGGGCTACTCGGGGGAGACGTGGCTCTGGCTGGGGGCCATCACGCTCGGGCCGCAGATCCTGGGTCACACGGTCTTCAACTGGGCCCTAGGACACGTGAACGCGTCAATCGTCTCCGGCACGATACTCGCCGAGCCCGTCGTAGCCGCCCTCCTGGCCTGGCTAGTCCTAGCCGAGAAGCCGGGCCTCGCGACCGTCATCGGCGGCGCCGTCGTTCTCGCCGGCCTGTACTTTCTCCTGCGCGGCTATCGCCCCGGACAGGGCGAAGAACGGCCCGTGGAGCCCGTGCCGTAGCGACCCAGAATCGCCCGCCCCGCTGTTCGACCGCAAACCCGAGCTTCGTGCGCGTCTCGCACAAAGCTCGGGCGATGGTCACACGTTGCCGAAACGGCATCCGTAGCGCGGACCCAGGAACGACGGCAACTTCACAGTCCACCGCGGGGGGATACGGTATGCTGCGTCGGAATCTGCGGTTCGCCTACCGAGGTGAGATTTGGGACCGATAAGGAAAGGGCTCTTCTACGGGTTCTTCGGCGCGCTCGTGGCGGCGATCGCCGACCTTTACTTTCTTTACCTGAACCCGGCGGAGACCGAGGGTTGGGTGATGGCGCTGGTACAGACGTACCGGACCCGGCTCGCGCTGGCCGCCTACCTGTTTCTCGCCATCCTGGCCGCGCTGCGGGTTCGCCCGACGCGCCTGGACGCCGGGGCTAGCTACCGTTCCCTTCTGTTGCGCGACTGCGCGCTCGCCGCAACGGTCGTCGCGGTGGTTGTCGGGGTCACGCTGTTCCTGTTGACCGCCCTGACGGCGACGGTCTTCGCGGACGACGCGCGGGCCTACGCGCGCGAGGCATCGCCCAAGATCGCCGCCTACGTCAACGAGGAGATAGTCGAGCTGCGCGAAGGACGCATCGAGCGCGGCGATGACGTTGGGGAGCTGCCACCGCGGGCGACGGCGGAGGAGATCGAGGCCGCGCTGCAACCCCCCGGACTCAGGGACCTCGGTCGCTCCATCGCCAACTTCGTGCTGCGCGCTATCCTTCTCGGGACCGCCGGCGCACTCGTGGGGCTCCTCCGCGGAGGCTCGAGAAGGAATGCCGCCGCCAAGCCGGCCCTAGAATGAGACCGGGGCGGGGTTCGGCGGTAGCCGTGGCCCTGGTGCTCGACGCGCTTTTTGGGGAGCCGCTGGAGCGCTGGCACCCTGTGGTGTGGATGGGACGCGCGATCTCCGCCTTCGAAGTACGGGCGCTCCGACTCGATGGACCCCTGGTCCGGCGGCTCGCGGGCATTACCCTGGCCGTTGTGCTGCCCGCCGCGATCTTCGCCTCCACCAGGGGCTTGCTTGGGATCGTCCCCGGACGATTACGGTGGCCTCTGGAGACCGCCCTGATCTCGACCACGCTCTCCATGCGCGGCCTCGGGTCGGCCGCCAAGACCGTCGAGACGACACTGCGGGCAGAGGATCTGCCAGCGTCACGAGCGGGCGTCGGGCGCTTCGTTGGCAGGGACACCGCGGATCTTTCCGGGCCCGAAGTTGCCCGGGCCGCGGTGGAATCCGTGGCGGAGAACACGAGCGACGGCGTTATCGCCCCGATGATGTACGGGGCGTTGTTCGGGGCGCCCGGCGCGCTGGCTTACAAGGCTGTGAACACCCTGGACTCGATGGTCGGTTATCCCGAGCCTCCCTATTCGGAGCTTGGCTGGGCGTCGGCGCGGCTCGACGACCTCGCCAACCTTCTTCCTGCGCGGATGACCGTGGTCGCCGCCGCCGTCTGTTCGGGAAGGCCGGTTTCCGTTGTCGGCGGCGTTCTCCGTTACGGGCCACGCACGCGGAGCCCCAACGCGGGCCGAACAGAGGCCGCCTTCGCGGGTGCCCTGGACGTCAGGCTTGGGGGCGCCAACTCCTACGGCGGCGCCTTGCGGGGGGGCCCGGTGTTGGGAGACGGACGCCCGCCAGGAGCCAAGGACATCCGACGGTCGGTAAACCTCATGCGTCGCTGCTGCGCGCTGCTGGCGCTCGCGACTCTTGTCGCTGAGCGGGTCATCTATCGTGGTTAGCGGCTGGGCAGACCATGCCGGCGGCCGTCATCACGGGGCGCACGGAGGTCTGGTCTCGAGAAACCTCGCGGTGTCCGAAACCGACCTGCTCGACTTCAGCCAGAACATCAACCCGTTCGGGCCGCCGCCCGGGGCTATTCGGGCCGCGGGCCGCGCGCTGCTGGATGAGGCGAGCCGTTACCCCGACCTTACCTACGCAAAGCTGCGAACCGCCCTCGGAACCTACCTCGGTGTCGACCCCGACAGCGTCGTGCCGACAAACGGCGGGGCGGAGGCCCTGTTCCTGGCCGCCCGAGCCGCGACCGCCGATGGCGCCGCACCGAAAGCGCTGGTGCTCGAGCCCACGTTTTCCGAGTACGCCGCCGCCGCCCAGGCCGCCGGTCTAGAGCCCGTGCGACGGGTGGCGCGGCGGCCGGAGACGGGGTTCCGGCTCGATCCCGAAGCCCTCGCGGACCTGCGCGGTATCGGCCTGATCTTCCTCTGCAACCCGAACAACCCTACCGGTAACGCCATGACGCAAGAGGATGTGCTCGGCGTCGCGGACCGGGCCCGAGACGCCGGCGCAGCGCTGGTGGTTGACGAGGCCTTCGTGGACTTCACGCCGCACCTCGGTGTCGCTGTGGAGAGCGGGCTCTTCGTCGCCCGCTCGTTCACCAAGTTCTTCGCGATCCCGGGGCTGCGGTTGGGATGTCTGGTCTGTCCGGAGCCGGACCGCGTGCGAGCCCTCCAACCCTCCTGGTCGGTAAACGCCGTCGCGGCCGCCGCCGGCGTTGCCGCCGCCCAGGATCGAGCCTTTGCCACCGAATCCATCGTCGGCGTTTCGCGCTTGCGGGAGGAACTGTTCGAGATGCTCGACGAGGTGCCGGGATTGCGACCTTTCCCCGGCGCCGCGAACTTCCTGCTCGTGGGTGGACCGGATGGCCTCCCCGAGCGCCTCGCCCGGAGTAGGGTGCTTGTCCGGGGCTGTGAACCGTTCCCCGGGCTCGGACCTGGATACTTCCGGGTGGCGGTTCGGGGCGCCGAGGAGAACGGTCGGCTGGTGACCGCGTTGCACCGGGAGCAATCGTAGCCGTCCGGGCCCTCATCCTGGGTGGCGCCCGCAGCGGTAAGAGTGCCATCGCTGAGCGCCTCGCAGCCGGTGTCGGCGGCGATAACGTACTCTACGTCGCGACCGCGACTCCGGCCGGCGACGCCGAGCTCGAGGAGCGCGTCAGGCGCCACCTCGAGCGTCGTCCAGCCGGCTGGACGACGCTCGAGGTGTCTGGCGATCTCGAGACGGTCCTCGAAGCCTCCCGCGACCACGCCGCCGTCCTCCTGGACTCCCTGACGCTTTGGGTCTCGGCCAGGTTCGCCGCTGGGGAGGACGAGGAGGAGATCCTCGGGCGGTTTGGGCGCTACCTGGACGGAGCGGGCGTGATGCCCACACCCGTCATCCTGGTGAGCGACGAGGTCGGACTCGGGATCGTGCCCGAGAGCTCTTCCGTCAGACGTTTCAGGGACGTTCTCGGGCGCGTCAATCAGCGGGCAGCCGCCGCGGCCGGCGAGGTCCACCTGTGCGTCGCCGGGATCGGCATCAAGGTGAAGTAGGCGCGGTCGATGCGGGCGCTGCTCTCCTATTTCACGGTCCTGCCCGTCCGGAATGTTTCGCTATCAGCCGCTGCGACCCAGGCGCACCTTCTGCCGCTCGTGGGGCTTGTCACCGCGTTACCGGGCGTCGCCGTCTTTCTGGTCGGGTACGCACTGCCGCCGGGAGTGTCGGCGACGCTGGCGCTGGGCGCGGTGCTGCTCGCGGCCGGGCTCCACCACGCCGATGGCGTCCTCGACGTCGGGGACGCGATCATGGTGCGTGGCACCCCCGAACGGCGGCGGGAGGTTCTCAAAGACGCCAGGGTTGGCATAGGAGGGATCGGGGGCCTCTTCCTGATCTACGCGCCGGCCCTGGCAGCGCTAGTTGCCCTTGCCGGGGGATCGCCGCTCCGCGCGGCGCTGGCCCTGCTCGCTGGCGAGGTCGCCTCGCGCGCCGCGATGCTCCTGATGCTCTGCTTCGGCCGACCCGCCCAGATGCGCTCGTCCACGGCGCCCTTCGTGAACGCCCTGACGGGCACGCGCCGGAGCGGAGGAATCTTGCTGGCCCTGCTTGGTCCTTTGCCCTTCCTGCTGCCCTTCGGAGTCGTCGGCTTGATGGCCGGGTTCTCGGCGCCGTTGCTCACCGTGGCAGCGTTGCCCCTAGCCCGGCGGTACTTTGGGGGCATCAGCGGGGACGTGGTCGGGACAACGGGGGAGACGGTTCGGGCCGTCGTGCTCGTCATAGTCTCCGCGACGGTTTAGCCCCGGCTCTCGCGAGATCCGGGGCTACGGGTCGATAACCTATACTTTAAGGATGCTGGCTAGGACGCCAGGTCGTCACCGGGCTCCATGACGTGGACAACGACGCCGGGCGCTATCTCGCGCAGGTGCTCGCGAAACTTCTCCGGTGTACCGGTAAATACCGGGAGCACTTCTGGATTGTAGTGCATCGGTACCACGTTGCGCACACCGAGCAGCCGGGCGGCGTGGGCGGCCTCGAAAGGACCCATCGTCAGCCGGTCGCCGATGGGCAGCAGGGCGAGGTCCGGGCTGTAGAGCTCCCCGATCAGCCGCATGTCGCCGAAGACGGCCGTGTCGCCGGCGTGGTAGAGCTTGAACCCGCTCTCGAACTCCACAACGTAGCCCAGCGGCTCACCGCCATAGACCACGCTCCCGTCCTCCGTCTGGATGCTCGAGGAGTGGAAGGCGTTGGTGGCGGTGACCTTGATCCCCCCGAACTGCGCGGTGCCGCCCTTCTGGATCGGGGCGCCGTTCTCGACGCCCTGGCCCTGAAGGTGGCTGAAGATCTCGAAGTTCGAGACTACGGTCGCCCCGGTATCTTGGGCTATCTGCACGGTGTCGCCGAGGTGGTCGGGGTGCCCGTGGGTTACTAGCACGGTGTCCGCCTCCCCGACGGTCTTCAGGTCATCCGGGGTTGTCGGGTTTTGCGAGAGAAACGGATCGATGATGATCTGCTCGTCGCCAGGGGTCACGAACCTGAACGCCGAGTGCCCGAGGTAAGTGATCCTGATTCCGCCCAACATTTCTTCCACGGTCCATCCTCCGTCTTCTGGCTTCTAGCATTCAAAACGCCACCTTACCGTATACCCTGGGCTTTTTCCGGAGAAACGATTCCCATGGGCCGTGTGGGGAGCGTGCTCCCGCCGCGTCGCTGTAAACTGTCCTGGTCCGACCGGGGATACAGGATGGAGGAGACGTGGAGCCGCAGAACAGGCCTGCTGGTCTTCGGGGAGTCGCGTGAGCTATCTTCCGATAGAGGACCACGGGGTGATCGGGAACCTGCACACGGCGGCGCTCGTGGGCAAGGACGGGACAATAGACTGGCTTTGCCTGCCGGCCTTCGACTCGCCGAGCGTGTTCTGCTCGATCCTGGACGACGAGAAGGGCGGGCACTTCTCTTTGCGACCGACGGAGTACGTCCGCAGCCAGCAGCTGTACCTGCCGGACACCAACGTCCTGCTTACCCGGTTCTTCTCCTCGCAGGGCATGGCCGAAGTCCTCGACTTCATGCCGATCCTGTCTGGCCCCAAAGACCGCCACCGACTGGTGCGCAACGTCCAGGTTGTGCGCGGCCGGATGAGGTTCAGGATGGAGTGCCGCCCGGCATTCGACTATGCCCGCGACGAGCATCATCTCTCGCTCGGAAAATCGACCGCCGTCTTCTCGTCCTTGGACCCGTCCCACGACTCGCTGGGGTTATCCGCCAACGTCCCACTGGAGAAGCGCCCAAAGAGAGCCGCTGGGGCCGATTTCGAGCTCGGGGAGGGGGAGCGGGCGACGTTCGTGCTGGCGGGAACCGAGGAAGGGGCGGCGCCGGAGGAGGCGCCGGTGGGCGCCGAGTACGAGACGCTCTTGCGCCGGACGCTCGAGTTCTGGCGGCGCTGGCTGTCGGGGTGCACCTACCAGGGACGGTGGCGGGAGATGGTGCAACGGTCCGCGCTCGTCCTCAAGCTCATGGTCTACGATCCCACCGGGGCGCTGGTGGCCTCCCCGACCATGGCGCTACCGGAGAGGATAGGCGGCGAACGCAACTGGGACTACCGTTACACTTGGCTGCGCGACGCCGCCTTCACGCTCTACGCCCTCATCTCCATCGGCTTCGAGGACGAGGCGCGCCGCTTTATGGGCTGGCTCAGGGCCCGCTGCGAGTGCGACTCGGACGGCCTCCTGCAGCCGCTCTACGGCATCGATGGTCGCGAGAGTATCTCGGAGACGGTCCTGGATCACCTCTCGGGCTACATGGGCTCCCAGCCGGTCAGGCTCGGAAACGGCGCCTACGGTCAGCGCCAGCTAGATCTCTACGGCGCGATCCTCGACGCCGCCTACCTCTACAACAAGTACGGCGCCCCGCTGGACCACGACCTCTGGCAGAACCTGCGCCGCCTCCTCGAGTGGTTGTCGGAAAACTGGCAGGACCCGGACGAGGGCATCTGGGAGGTCCGGGGCGGCCGCAAGCAGTTCGTCTCCTCCAAGGTCATGAGCTGGGTGGCCCTGGAGCGGGCCGGGCGCATCTCCCGCCAGCGCGGCCTGCCGGCCGGCGACGGGCGCTGGATCTCCGAGCGAGACAAGATCTACGAGGAGATTATGGAGAAAGGCTGGAACGAGGAGAAGCAGAGCTTTGTCCAGTATTACGGCTCAGACGCCCTCGATGCCTCGTTGTTACTGATGCCTCTCGTTAAGTTCGTCGGCTCGACCGACCCGCGCTGGCTCTCTACCCTGGACCGTATCCAGGAAGAGCTGACCTACGACACGCTGGTGGACCGCTACAACACGGACTCGGCGGCCTCCGACGGCCTGGTAGGCAGCGAAGGGAGCTTCAGCTTATGCTCCTTCTGGCTCGTCGAAGCTCTAACGAGCGCGGGCCGGCTCGACGAGGCACGCCTCGCCTTCGAGAAGATGCTCTCCTACGCAAACCACCTGGGCCTTTACGCCGAAGAGGTCGGCCATAGCGGAGAGGCCCTGGGCAACTTTCCCCAGGCCTTCACCCACCTGGCGCTTATCAGCGCGGCGGTCCACCTCGACCGCGCCCTCGGTGCCCACTGAAAACCTGGCCCGGACAACGCGCGTGCTGAACCACCCGTGCTCGACGGGCGCGTGCCCGTCGAGGGGACGTGTGTCGAGCTGGGTATCGCCCACTGCCACAGGGAGCTGCGGGGCGTAGAGCGGTTGTTGATCGGGCTACACACCGACCCCCGCGCGGCCTTCGAGTCCTCCCGACTCAACCCTATGGCGCGCGTCCCCCTGGATCGCGTGGTGGACGACGAGGATACACTGGTGGGGGTGCTGGAGGAGCATCGCGAAGGTTTGGAAAATGGACGGCATCGTTAGAGGAGGCCGGATGGAACGTAGAGCGATGGTGGCGGCGGCGATCCAGATGTCTTCGACGCCGGACAAGGAAGACAACCAGCGGACCGCCGAGGCCCTGATCCGCTCCGCAGCCGCCGCGGGTGCGGAGTTTGTTGCCCTGCCCGAACTCTGGAACTGTCATGGCCTCGATTCGGCGTACCGCGAGAACGCCGAGCCCATCCCGGGACCGACGACCGACTTCCTTGGCGGCCTGGCGCGCGAGCTCGGGATCTACGTGTTGGGCGGCTCGATCCTGGAGGGTGACCCCGTCGCCGAGCGGCTGTCGAATACCTCCACGTTCTTCGGGCCCGACGGCGAGCTGGCGGCTACCTACCGCAAGATACACTTGTTCGACGTTAAGGCCCCCGACCGCGAGTACCTCGAGAGCAAGACGATAGCCCCCGGCGACGAGATAGTGACCGCCAAGGCCGGCGGTGCCACGGTCGGGCTCTCCGTCTGCTACGACGTGCGCTTCCCCGAGCTCTACCGGCTGCTGGCCCTGAACGGCGCCGAGATCCTGGCGGTCCCCGCCGCGTTCACCCTTCAGACGGGCAAGGATCACTGGGAGATCCTGCTGCGTGCCCGGGCCGTGGAGAATCAGGCGTTCGTCGTCGCCCCGGCACAATGGGGACAGAAGGCTGACGGACGCTGGACCTACGGACGGTCCATGATCGTCGACCCGTGGGGCACGATACTCGCGCAGTGCCCCGACAGCGACGGCCACGCCCTGGCCGCCCTCGACCTGGACTACCTCGACCGGTTCCGTGCGGAGTTCCCGGCCCTGCAGAACCGCCGGCCCGCCGTCTACGAACGGTAGGCTAGGCGGCTCATCCGCCGGCGAAGAGCAGCCCCACGAGCACGAGGAAACCGACCGAGGCGGCGACCGGCGCGATGGAGGCACGGACGATCTCGCCTTCCCGACCAACGATGCCGGTGGCCGTCGCCGCAAGCACCACACGCTGGGGGGCGAGGAGGCTGGCGTGGCTGCCCGCGACGTTCTGTAGGGCCGCAACGAGCTCCCGCGAGACCCCAACCCCTCGCGCCGCCTCGACCTGGACCGGCATGAAGAGCGCGTTGGATGCCGCGTTGGAGCCCGTGAGCGCCCCGCCCAGGGCACCGAGCACCGGGGCAACGGCCGCGTAGAAGATGCCGAAGGCCGCGGCACCGGAGGCGAGCAGCGCGGCGGCACCGCTGCCGGCTACTACCTCGCCGGCGAGAACGAACGTGACCACGGCCCCCGCGGTAGGAAGCCACTGCTCGGCGGTCTCCCGCGCCGCCCTTCCGACCGTCACCAGTCCGATCCCAAAGACCAGGGCCGCGAACGCCGCCGAGAGCAGCAGCGGCAAACCGGGGCCCTCGAACACCGGGCCAAGCCCTGCCAGCGCCGTCCCGACACCGCCAATGCCGTTGACCAGGGCGAGCAGGACAAGCAGGAAACCGTAGGGCAGGAGCGCCCGAACCGGCATGGACGTCGCGGACAACCTCCTGCGCCTGAGCGCCAGGAACCCGACCGTTGCCGAAAGCCCGCCGACCGCTCCGGCCAGCTCGGGGAGCAGGTACAGGCTGGTCCCCAGGGTCCCGATTCCCGCCAGCAGGCCGAGGAGCCCGGCCTCCACGCCGTGACGCCGCACCCCGGCCACCCCGCCGGCAAGGGCCGCCGCACACAGGCCGTAGGCGGGGAAGAGGGGCAGGTTCAGCACGGCGCTCCAGTCCGAGAGCGCCGCGAAGCTCATACGCGCCAGGTCCGCCCCGATCACGGTCCCCACCCCAAGAGCGCCCCACGGCACCGCGCACTGCCCCCAGCCTGCGAGCACCGCCGCCCGCAACGGCGGGAAGCCAGCGGCCAGCAGGATCGGGGCGCTGATCACGACCGCAACGCCAAACCCCGTCACGGACTCGAAGAAGGGCGCCGCCCCAACCACTACCCCTACGGCGAGCGCCCCCTTCTCTGGCTCGATCCTCCCAAGGAACCGCGAAACCTCTTCGACCGCGCCGCCCTCCCTGAGCAGGTTGTAGAGCAGCAGCCCCCCAAACAGAACGTAGAGCACGCGCCACGAGGTCCCCAACCCAGCCCCGAACGAGCCGATCAGGGCCGACGGATCCAGCGCGGGCCAAAGCCATGCCCCGGCCAAAGCCGCCACGAGCGCCGCGGCCCCACTCGCCGCCGCCGACCAGCGCAATACCACCAGCGCGACGCCAGCAACCAGAAAGGGCGCGAACGCCACCACGTAGCCGATCATGTCTACCATGATAGAATTTCTTCTACCAAAATACGCGGTAGGCATCAAGGGGTCATAGTGCTCGAGGCAGTCGAATCCGAGCGGCTAGGAGGAAGGGTCAAGGGGCTCAGGCGGGAGAAGGGCCTAACGCTGGAGTCGCTAGCGGAGCGTTCGGGGGTGAGTCGGGCCATGATCTCCAAGCTCGAGCGCGGGGAGAAGAACCCCACCCTCGTCGTCGCCGCCAGGCTTGCGGAGGGTCTCGGGGTGACGCTGAGCCTGCTGCTGGGCATCGAGGAGCGGCGCGAGGTCGTTCGCACGCCCAAGAGCCGGCGCGCGATCGTCCGGGACCCGGAGACGGGTTTCGAGCGACAACTCATCTCGCCGACGTTTGGCGGCGGGGGCGTGGAATTTGTAAGAAACGTCGTGCCCCAGGGGGCTTCGTCGGGAACGTTCCCACCGCACCGGAGGGGGGTCGCGGAGCACGTCGTCGTTGAGCGGGGCGAGCTCTTGGCGATTCTGGACGGGGTGCCATACCCCTTGCGCGAGGGCGATGCTCTCTACTTCGAGGCGGACATCCCGCACCGGTTCGACAACGTAGGCGAGGGCGTGTGCAGCTATTACCTGGTCATAGACCCGAACGGGGCCTAGGGTGGGCCGCCGACGAAGAGATCGCCGCGGGGAGGTACCGGCTCAGGAGGCCTTCAGCGCCTCGCCGAGCCTCGACTGACGCGCGGCTCGACCCGCGCGGTGTCCGCGGTAGTAGTCCAGCCGGTCTGAAGGGTCGTCCAGGCGAGAGAGGCGACGGTTCGTCGTGAAGGGCCGAGCTTCGGTGTAGCGCCCGTCCAGCCAGCCGTTCCAGTAAGCGTCGCTGTGATCGTGGGACCGCCAGGAGACAGAGGGAGCGTCGAGCGGCAGGACCTCGGCGGCGCAGGAGGGGCACCGGTACACGCCGTCGGGGAGGAGGCGCATCTCTGGGTGTCCGCACTCGCACGCGTGATGACCCGTGGCGTCTGGGAGCGTCGTGATCTTGCGCAGCGAAGCGAGTAGCGGGCCGGCGACAAAGTTCCGGCAGGATGGGCATCGGGCCGAATTGCTACCCGCGGGGACGAGCTCGTGGATTTCGCAATAGGGACAGACCAGTGGCCGGGTGGCGGGGGCTTGCGAATCCATCATCGTCGCGTCCTTTCGCGCGGTCCTTATTTTCAAGGTAATTATCCTGGATGACCCCTTGTTTGACATCGCACAAATGTGCCATTCTTGGCTAGCTTATCGGCATGAAGCGGTGCTAGCTCAAATGGGTTACGTCATCCCGCCGACCCTGGTACGAGAGGGTATTCGCCCGTCGCGAGCTGCTCCAGCACGCGCTCCCTCAGCGCTTCGAGGTCGGGTCTCGCGGCGAGACGCGCATCGAGCGGCCGCAGCAGGTCGCTGGCACCGTCAGGGACGGCTTCGGAGGCGGGGAGGACGACTCGCGAGCCATCGGCAAGCTCCAGGAGGCGCTTCTTGCCGCCGCGTTTGCCCCGTTTCGAGCGGTCCTCGCCGGCAACCTCGACTATGTCGAGGGAGTAGTCGATCATTGGGGCGTCGGCGATAGCTCCGCCCACCCCGTAAGCGTCGCAGATGGGGTTCAGGTGCAGGATGTAATCCACGTCTATGCCGCCCGAGGCAAAGATCCTGACGTGCCCGAAGCCGTGGCGGTCCAGCTCCCAACGGACCTCGCGCATCAGGTCCCGGAAGTCACCGCGGCGGTTGCCCGGCGTGTCCATGCGGATCGCGTAGATCGAGTCAGGGATAGCCCGAGCCGCGAGAAGCGCCCCGAACTTCTCGTCGTCGAAGGTGTCGATGAGGATCGTGCGGGGCACGTCGGGGTCTACCGCTTCATCGAAGGCTCGAGCGGCCTCGGCGGTCGAACCGATGATGAGGACAAGGGCGTGGGGCATGGTGCCCGTCGCCGGGATGCCCATGCGCTTGACGGCGAGATCGACCGCCACCCGGTCGCAGCCGCCGAGGTAGGCCGAGCGCTCGATCATCGGGGTGATCGCCGGGTGCATCCTGCGCGCGCCGAAGGAGACCACGGGCTTGTCCCCGGCGGCCAGCCGGCAACGGGCCGCCCCGGTCGCCACGCCCGAGGCCTGGCATAGAAACCCGAGGATGGCGGTCTCGTGCTCGGCGAACGCGCCGTAGGGACCGGATAGGGTCAGGACGGGCTGGTTTGGTCGGCAGATCGTGCCCTCCGGCACCGCGTGGGCCTCGACGCCCGTCCCCTCGAGGAGCGTGGAAACCTCGTCCAGCCCCGCGACGACGAACCACTCCTCGGGATCCGAGGTCTTGTAAGCCACCTCAGCGTGCACCGCCGTGTCCTGGAGCCCGCGGGCCCGTAGTATCTCCATCGTTCGGTGAAAGTAAGAGTCGGCGACTTCGGCGGCCAGGATCTCGCCGTCCGACGCCGAGTTGAACCTCAACCCGCCGTTGCCCAAGTCCTCTTCGCCCAAGTCTCGACCTTTCCCGTAGTTTGTCAGCCCAATGATAGACAACGAACCTCACTACAAGTCAACACGATATACAAACAGCAGATTTGCAGGAAAAAGTAAGCCAGGACGTTACAAGCTCTGCTATTCCTGCGCCGGTGACGCCACGAAACCGCTCCAGGAGGCCTTATGACCGCTGCCATCTTTGTCGGCGCTGGATGCCCTCCAGCGGGTGCCTCGAACGCGTATGATAAACGGCGGTGGACGTTACCCGGACAACACAGCCGACCTTCGCCGCGGCCGCGGGGACTCCTTACGCGGCCGAGGCTGCGGCGGAGATCTACCGCGCCGGCGGGAACGCGGCGGACGCGGCGGTCGCGGCGGCCGCGGCCGTTAGCGTCACCGAGCCTTTGTTGAGCTCGCTGGGGGGCGGCGGGTTCGCCCTCGTACGCGATCCCGGGTCGGAGGGTACGGCTGGGGTCGAACTCATCGACTACTACGACGCTATGCCGGGGAAGGGGCTGCCGGCCTCCGCTTTCGGGGCGGGCGGGAGCCCGCAGACGGTCATGCTCAAGTACGGGGCCGGGGTGAGCTCCACCGTCGGCGGGGCGGCGGTCGCCGTGCCGGGCGCATTGAGGGGTTGGGACTGCCTGCTCCAGCGTCACGGGCGGCTCGACCTCTCCCGGACCCTCGCCCCGGCCGTAAGGCTGGCTCGGGAAGG
This sequence comes from uncultured Rubrobacteraceae bacterium, assembly GCA_963769655.1. Taxonomy (GTDB): domain Bacteria; phylum Actinomycetota; class Rubrobacteria; order Rubrobacterales; family Rubrobacteraceae; genus CAVYMT01. Next base: position 138,723 of record CAVYMT010000001.1, read on the forward strand.
CTTCTCGCTGTGCAAGACCAGCGCCATGTGGTTCGCGGTCGCCGAGGAGGTGCTGCGGCTGACCGACGAGACGCGCAAGAACTTCTACAACGGGGACCGCGTCTTCCAGGAAGGGGAGCAGGTGCGGTTCCCCGAGCTCGCGGATACGCTCGAGGCCGTAGGAGAGGGCGGGACATCGCTGTTCTACGAGGGCGAGCTGGGACGCAAGGATCTCCTCCTACATCCGCGGGGTCGGCGGCATCCTCACCGAGCGGGACCTCGCGGAGTACCAGGCGGTCGTTCGCCGGCCGCTCACGGTCGCGTACGGGCCGGGGGAGGTCTACACCAACGGCCCGCCGTCGGCCGGGGGCCCGACGCTAGCCCAGATGCTTCAGGTCGTCTCCGCCTACGACCTGGCCGCCGTGGCCGAGGAGGACTACGTGAGGGCCATGGCCGGCGCCATGGAACGCGCCCTTCACGACCGCGGGGTCGCCTACGTCGAGGGCGCCGAGAACGAGGCCGTGGCCCGCCGCCTGACCAGCGAGGAGTACGCCAAAGAGCAACGCGAGCGCATCTTCGCCCCGTTTGGCGGAAGAATGGGCGGGTTCACGGGGAGCCCGAACACTTCGCACATCTCCTGCTTGGACTCCAGCGGCCTCGCCGTCTCCATAACCGCGACCATGGGGTACGGCTCGGGGCTCGTCATCCCCGGCACCGGCATACCGATGAACAACACCCTCGGCGAGCCCGAGCTCAACCCCAAAGGGTTTCACGCGCTCGAGCCCGGGGAGCGCCTGATCTCGAGCATGAGCCCCACGATAGTATCCTCGGAGGAGGGGGGGGTCGTCGCCCTCGGGTCGCCGGGTGCCTCGCGTATCCCCACGGCTATCCTGCAGACGCTCGTCAACGTGCTGGATTTCGGGATGCCGCTGGATGAGGCCGTACTCGCGCCGCGGTTCCACGCGGAGGCCGGGCTCTTCGCCTACGAGCACGGGGCGCGAACCGCCGACCTCGACCGTTACGAGCAGGTGCTTCCTTACGAGGGGGCCAACATGTACTTTGGTGGGATCAACGCCGTCCGCCGGACTCCCGAAGGCACCTTCGAAGCGTCGGCGGACCCCAGGAGATCCGGAGGCGTCGCTTATGTCTGACCTGTCGATCGAGCTCCAACCGCCGCGAGAATGCCCGTTGGAATCTTCGGGGTGCCCATGGACCTCGGCCAGGATCGCCGCGGGGTAGACATGGGCCCTAGCGCGATCCGGTACGCTCGCCTACAGGACGCCCTCGAAGAGCTCGGTTACGCCGTCACCGACCTCGGGAACGCCGACGCCCCGATCCCCGAGACCGTAGAGGAGGGCGGCCAGATCCGCCATCTGGCAGCGGTGCGGGACATCTGCCTGGAGGTCGCGGGACGCGCCTCTACCATGGTTTCGGAGGGGCTATTCCCCATCTTTCTGGGCGGCGACCACTCGGTGGCCATAGGCACCGTCTCTGGCGTCGTTCGCGAGGCTGGTCGCACCGGCGTGATCTGGCTCGACGCCCACGCCGATTTCAACGTGCCGGAGACGTCCCCGTCGGGCAACATCCACGGGATGCCCCTCGCCGCCCTGACCGGCCGAGGGCATCCGGACCTCGTCCGTGTCGGCGGACCTGAGCCTAGCGTGCGTCCCGAGGACGTGGTTCTCATCGGCATCCGGAGCGTCGACCGCGACGAGCGCGAGCTCATCCACGAGGCCGGCATGCGGGCATACACCATGAAGGAGATCGACCTGCACGGCATTGCCGGTGTCGTGGGCCGGGCGCTGAAGGACCTCTCCCACGTGGACCGCGTGCACCTCTCGTTCGATCTCGACGTCGTCGGCCCGAACCTCGCCCCCGGCGTCGGAACCCCGATCCGGGGCGGCCTGACCTACCGAGAGTCCCACCTGCTAATGGAGCTCGTCAACGAAGCCGGCATCATTTCCTCCCTCGATGTCGTCGAGGTGAACCCCATACTCGACGACCGTAACGGCACCGCCGAGCTCGCCGTCGAACTCGTCGCCAGCCTGATGGGTCGCCGCATCATAGACCCGCCGGTGTAGCCGCACTCCGGCCTCTCCGAGGCCTCCGTTCGTCAGCCCGGCGCTTCGCGCCTCTCAGCACGCGTCGGGCCTTGCGTCCCTCGCTCTCAGCTTTCAGCTTCCACGACCGTCCGGCACTAGCCCGACCTCGCCTGTCGCGGCGCTTCTGGGACCCGGTGGGTCGGGAGCTCGGCCGCGACGGACCGCGCCCTGGCGGTTGGCATGAAAGCGACCGGAGGGAGCGTGCTGAGAGCGAGGCCGGCGAAGCTGGACGATGCGGGCTGAAAGCGGAGCCCTGAAACGGCGCGGCGGGCTGAGAGCGGGCTCCCGGATGGAGCCCGCGCGCTAATCATCGAGCAGGTGGTCGAGGCGCTTCTTCGGGCCGCCTATCACCATCACGTCTCCTTCTCGGAGGATGGTGTCGCCGTGCGGGATCGTGCCCGCTCCGCCTTTGGGTTTGAGGGCGACGATGGTCAGGCCGCTGGTGCGGGCGAGGGCCAGCTCGGCGAGGGTCTTGCCGACCCACCGGTGGGGGACCAGGGCCTCGACCAGGGCTTCGTCGTCGCCCAGGTCCACGTAGTCCATAACGCCGGGGGAGGCGATGGTACGGGCCAGCTGCTCTCCCATCTCTCTCTCGGGCTGCACGACCCGGTCGGCGCCGACCCTCTCGAGAACGCGCGCGTGGACGGCGCTCGTGGCCCGGGCGACGACGAAGGGCACCCCGAGGTCCTTCAGGTTCGCGGTCGTCAGGATGCCGGCCTCGACGTGGTTCTCGCCGATAACGACCGCGGCCGCGTCGAAGGTATCGAGGTTGAGGTTGCGCAGGACGTCCTCGTCCGTGGCGTCGGCCGCGACGATGTCGACGCCCGGCAGGTCGTCCGCGAGGTTCTGCACGACCTCCTGCCTCGCGTCGATGCCGAGCACCTCGTGGCCGAGCGAGCTCAGGGTGTGCGACCATCGCCGACGCCGAGGCGGCCGAGGCCGATGACCGCGATCTGGCGGCTCATCGGCCGCCGACGTGGATCAGCGGGACGCAGATCGGCGTTCGGCTCGGCCTCGCGCAGCACCTCGTGGGTTACGGGGGCCGTGTCGCCCTCGCCGAAGAGGATGAAGCGGATCAGGTAGACGATCGGGTTGCCTTCCGTCCAGCCGAAGTAGCAGTGGGGCGTCTTGTCCGTGTTGTCGCTGATGTGCAGCAGCAGGGCGGCGATGGCGTTCGGGACGACCGAGCTGACGGCCCGCAGCACCTTGTGGCCGCCGATCTCGACCCCCCGCACCTCGAGCACGTCGGTGAACTCCGAGGCGTCCTCGACGTCGACCTCGAGGAAGAGGATCGGCTGGTCGCTCGGGTATGTGGTTGTCCTCGCGCTGCTCTTTCTCCTTGCGGGTGTACTCGGCCGGGTTGTCGTCCGTGCGGCGCCGGTGGGCGACGATGTGGATCTCGCCCTTGCTGGCCGCCTCGTCTATGAAGCTTTGCGCCTTCTCGTCGATCTCTATGCGTTCCTGGCGTAGCTCGGTCGAGCGCTGGACCCGGGAGACGAGCGAGACGGTGACGATGGCGGCGATAAAGAGCGCCGCTATCGCGATGCCGTCGGGACGGGTCCACACGTTCGCGCACGGCGCGTAGACGAAGACGAGCGTGATGAACCCGAAGGCGACGGCCGCCAGGTTGGACCCTCGACGTTGGCACACGAGGGTGACGGCGATGGACCCCGAGGTCATCATCGCCAGGACACCCGTCGCGTAGGCGCCGGCCTGTTCGTCCACGCCGGCCGCGAAGATGGTGACGACGATGAGCGAGATCGTGGTGAATACCAGCACGAGCGGCCGGACCGCGCGGCCCCACTCGGGCGCCATGCCGTACCGGGGAAGGTAGCGGGGCACGATGTTCAGGAGACCCGCCATCGCCGACGCGCCCGCGAACCACAGGATGGTGATGGTGCTCAGGTCGTAGACCGTGCCGAAGGCGTCGCCCAGGTACTGGTGGGCCAGATAGGCGAGCGCCCGGCCCTCCGCCGCTCCGCTCCTGGCCTCCTCTACGGGGATGAGCATCGTGGTGACGATGCTCGTGGTGATCAGGTAGAAGCACATCGTTATGGCGGCGACGGTGAGCATCTTGCGGGTGTTGCGGATCCGCCCCACAGGCCGCTGCGGGGTCGTCGTCGGGGTCGCCGCGCACGAGGGGCATCATGCCGACGCCGGTCTCGAACCCCGAGAGCCCGAGGGCCAGGAGCGGGAACACCACGACGGCGGCGCCCAGCATCGAGAGCGGGCCGCCGTGGGTGGCGAACAGCGCTTCCTGCCAGCCCGCGACGACCTCGGGTCGGGTGAATATCTCGTAGAAGCCAACGATGACAACGACGAGGTTGAGCAGGAGGAACGCTCCGACCGTCACCACGGCGATGCCGATTGCTTCCTGGAAACCTCTCAAGAAGACAGCACCCAGCAGCGCCACCAGCAGCAGCGTGACGACGACCAGCGTGTTCGTTTCGTCTCCCAGGGACTCCGGCCAGAACGGGTTCTCGACGATGTGGGCGGTGGCGTCGGAGGCCGACAGGGTGATCGTGACGACCCAGCCTGTGGCGACGAAACCGAGCAGGCACAGGACGAAGAGCTTGCCCTTCCAGAACGAGAGCAGGTTCTCGAGCATCGCGATGGATCCCTGCCCATGGGGGCTCTGTTCGGCGACGATGCGGTACATGGGGAGCGCGCCGAAGAGCGTCAGCAAAACTATGAGCATGGTGGCTATCGGCGACAAGACTCCGGCCGCCGCGAGAGCGATGCCCGGTATGTAGCCGAGCGTCGAGAAGTAGTCCACCCCGGTCAGGCAGACGACCTGCCACCAGGGGTGTTGCTGCGCCTGGCTCTTCCCGCGCCCCGGGGCCCGGCTGGACCACCTCGATGCGGTGCTTCAGCAGCCAGCGCGTTAACCGGCTGGGGGGGCGGGCCGTCCTGGCGACAGGTTTAGACATCGCGATCTTTATCCACTACGACCCGCAACATAAGGCACCACCGGGTAGACTGGCCGCGAATATCGCGCAGCCTAGAGTACGCGGCCCGGTCCGGCAAGTTTCGTCACCGTCAGCCCAGGGTCTCCGCAACAAGCTCGGCGACCTCGCTCGGGTTCGTCGCCGCCCGGATGCCGGCCCGCCGCAGGGCCTCGCTCTTGGCCTCCGCCGTGCTCTCGCCGCCGGAGACGATCGCGCCCGCGTGTCCCATGGTCTTGCCCTCGGGGGCGGTGAAGCCGGCGATGTAGGCCACGACGGGGGTCTGCATCTCCTCCTGGATGTACTCGGCGGCCAACTGCTCGGCGTTGCCGCCGATCTCCCCGATCATCACCGCGCAGTCCGTCTCGGGATCCGCCTCGAACTTCTCCAGGATCTCGATAAAGTTCGTCCCGATGATGGGGTCGCCCCCGATGCCGACGGCCGTGCTCTGGCCGATGCCCCTCTGGGTGAGCTCGTTGACGATCTGGTACGTGAGCGTCCCGCTGCGGCTGACGACGCCGACGTTACCCGGCACGAAGATGTCGCGCGGCATGATGGAGACGTTTGACTTTTCGGGCGAGAGGACGCCCGGGCAGTTGGGACCGATGAGGGTGGCGTCCTGGATGCGCATGTAAGCCCGCGACGCGCATCATGTCGTGCACCGGGATGCCCTCCGTTATGCAGCACACGGTGCTCATGTCGGAGCCGAGAGCCTCGAAGATGGCGTCCGCCGCGAACGGCGGGGGGACGAAGATCACGCTGGCGTTCGCCCCGGTCTCCGCCGCCGCCTCCTCGACGGTGTTGAAGACCGGAACGCCCTCGTACTCTTGCCCGCCCTTGCCCGGCGTGACCCCGGCAACGACCTTTGTGCCACTCTCGAGCATGCGCCCGGTGTGGAAGGCGCCCTCCCGCCCGGTTATCCCCTGGACCACCAGGCGCGTTCCGTCGTCTACGAGTATCGCCATCCCTTACCGCCCTCCGTCGCCGTCGCGCGAGCCGTGCGCGAGCTCGACGGCCCTGCGGGCCGCGTCGAGCATGGTCTTCTCCGTGTGCACGTTATCCGGGGTGTTCTCGGAGAGGATCTGCCGCCCTTCCTCCGCGTTGGTCCCGTCCAGCCGCACAACGATGGGGAGCTCGAGTCCCGTCCGCTCGATGGCCGAGAGCAGGCCGCGGGCGACCTCGTCGCCGCGCGTTATGCCGCCGAAGATGTTGAACAATACGCTCTTGACCTGCTCGTTGGAGGTGACGATGTCGAGGGCGGTCGAGATCTGCTCGGCATCCGCCCCGCCACCGACGTCGCAGAAGTTGGCCGGCTCGCCGCCCGCCTGGGCGACGACGTCCAGCGTGCTCATGACGAGGCCGGCCCCGTTGCCCAGGATTCCGATGTCGCCGTCTAGCTTGACGTACTGTAGACCCACCTCCTGCGCCCGCCGCTCCTGCGGGTCTGCCGCCTCCACGTCGCCCATCTCCGCGACGTCCTGGTGTCGATACAGGCTCGAGTTGTCCACCGTCACCTTCGCGTCGAGCGTGAGGACGCGACCCTCTTCGGTAACGACGAGCGGGTTGATCTCCACGAGGCTCGCGTCGGCATCCTCGAACGCTTTGTACAGGTTGTTGAGCGTAAGGCTCAGGCCCTTGGCCGCGTCCCCGGAGAGTCCGGAGGCGAAAACGATCTCGCGCACCTGGAAAGGGAGCAGGCCGAGCAGCGGGTCCACGTGCAGCCGGACTATGGCCTCCGGCTTGGTCTCCGCGACCTCCTCGATGTCCACGCCGCCCTCGGTGGAGAACAGGATCAGGGGCCGTTTCGCCCCCCGGTCCACGGTGACGGAGAGGTACATCTCGGTCTCGATGGCCGCGCCGCCTTCGACCAGGACGCGCCGGACCGTGTGCCCCCGGATATCCATGCCGAGGATCTGCTCCGCCGCAGATTCGGCTTCATCGGGGCTGTCGACCACCTTTATCCCGCCGGCCTTCCCGCGCCCGCCCGTCAGGACCTGGGCCTTGACGGCCACCGTCCCCCCGAGCTGCTCGGCCGCCCGCCGCGCTTCTTCCGGCGTTCCGGCCACGATGCCCGGCAACGTCTCGAGATCGTATTTCCTCAACAGTTCCTTACCCTGATGCTCGTAGAGATCCAACCCTACTCCCCCGCGACGCCCATCACGACGGTGCGAATTATACAGAGACACGGCCCCCGCGAGGCCGGGCTCAGGGACGCCCCGGCCTCTCGTTGCCCCTCTTGAAGTTGCCGGTGACGCGCGCCATGAGCTTCTCTGCTCGTTCCGGGGCCGCCCGCTCGATGTCCGTTACGAACTTGCGGGCCGTGCGTCCTCTCAGCACGGTCACCTGCCTGCCGTCCTGGTAGAGGAACACCTGGCCGTCCTTGGTGGTCCTGTATGAGAAGTGTCTTCGTTCGGGCTCCTCGATCTCTGGGGGTGCCATCCCCACTCCTTTCATCCTCGCGGTGGTACCCGTGCTGCCCGATCGCATTCTAGCCGGGCAACTGCGGATCCCGCTCCCTGCATGTTCGTACGGATGAGAGATCAGACCCACTGGCCGACACCTGGCCGGGGTTGCCAGAAAGGGCAGATCAGGGAGATCGCGATGCGGGCTACCGGCAACGACGCGTTCCTCGTCGGAACTGCGAACCTGCCAACCTCGTGTCCGGGTCTGGTCGATCAAGCGTTTGTAAGAGTCGCAGAGCTCGGCTCGTTGGCCGTCGTATACGCTTTGGCCGGGCAGCGCGCTACCAGTTGCCGGATAACTGCCCGGATCGATGCAAGCCCAGACGAGGGCACGTCCGACGTACCTCGAGTTTGCCGGAAGGCGAGCCTGTGTCAACATTGCCTCGGGCTCAGGGCCGCAGCATGATGGAAACTGATGACACGCGTTGTGAACATGGATACAATGTTCGGGTTCTGAGTGTCCATGGAGGCATGGAGGGCGATGGATGTATGAGGTCGGTTTGTGGTGCGATTCGACGGCAGGCATGCCGCGCCGTGGGTAGGCTTGATGCAAGCAGCAGCATACGAAGGCCCGAGGCCAAGTGAGGATACCAGGGTGGAGGAAGGGCGCATGATCAGAGATACCGTTCGAGCGGGCACGCAGATCAGGCAGAGGTCAGCTTCGATGCCGATTAACATTGCCATAAGCCTGACTCTGGCATTGCTTCTGTACTTCGCGCTCTCGCCGCCTGCCCATGCCCAGGCAGATCCTTCTTGCGCCGACCCGGCGAACGAGATCGTCGCGGAGAACTGCAAGGATGGCAACGACCGGGCCGAGTGGGAAGTCCAGGGGGCGGGCGACCCGGATATCCAGGGCTTCGCCACCGACATCAGCGTCAACCAGGGCGCGACGGTTGAGTTCAAGGTCGATACTGCCGCCACCGACTACAAACTCGACATCTACCGGATGGGCTATTACGGCGGCGACGGGGCCCGCCGGGTGGCCACGGTCCAGCCTTCGGCTTCGCTGCCCCAGGACCAGCCGGAGTGCGAGGAAGAGGCCGACAGCGGCCTTATAGACTGCGGCAACTGGGGCGTCTCCGCCTCCTGGGACGTCCCGGATGACGCCGTCTCGGGGATCTACTTCGCCAAGCTCGTGCGCGAGGACGTCGCCAACTACTACGGCGGCAGCCACATCGTCTTCATGGTCAGGGACGACGACGGAGAATCCGACCTCCTCTTCCAGACCTCCGACACAACCTGGCAGGCCTACAACGACTACGGCGGGAACAGCCTCTACCACGGATCGGCAGACTTTCCGGCCGGTAGGGCCGCCAAGGTCAGCTACAATCGCCCCTTCTTCACACGCGAGGTCGACAACGGACAGGACTGGCTCTTCAACGCCGAATACCCGATGGTCAGGTGGCTGGAGAGGAACGGCTACGACATCTCCTACTTCACCGACGTGGACAGCGATCGGCGCGGTGAGGAGATCCAAGAGCACAAGACCTTCCTCTCTGTAGGCCACGATGAGTACTGGTCCAAAGGCCAGCGAGAGAACGTCGAGGCCGCCCGCGACGCCGGAGTCAACCTCGCCTTCTTTTCCGGCAACGAGGTCTACTGGAAGACCCGCTGGGAGAACAGCATCGCCGGACCGGACACTTCATACCGTACGCTCGTGACCTACAAGGAAGGCAATCAGGGGGAGGGCGAGTTCACCTGCGGGGGCAAGTGCGACCCGGACGAGCCCGACATCTGGACGGGACTGTGGCGCACCGGCGGAGACTACGATGCGGGCCGCCCCGAGAACGCGCTCAGCGGCCAGATCAGCTGGGCCGAGAGCCGGACCCCCATAGAGGTGCCCGCCGACTTCGGCGATCTGCGTTTCTGGCGTAACACCGACATTGCGAACATGAACCCTGGAGATCCAGCAGCCGAGTTGACGAACGGGACCCTGGGCTACGAGTGGGACTTCGAGCAGGAAAAGTATGCTAGTTCCTACCCGGACGGCAGGATCACGATGTCCGAAACCGACCGGGACGGTAAGACGCACAAGCTCTCGCTCTACAGGGATGACAGCGGCGCTCTCGTCTTCGGCGCGGGCACGGTGCAGTGGTCCTGGGGACTCGACGGCAACCACGACCTCGGCAGCGCCGATCCCGACCCGAGCATGCAGCAGGCGACGGTCAACCTCTTCGCCGACATGGGCGTCCAGCCCGGCAACCTGCAGTCCGACCTCCAACCTGCCACGGCATCGGACGACGAGACCGCTCCCACCTCGACGATCATCTCTCCCAAGGACGGTGACACCGTGGAGGAGGGCGAGCCCTACACGATCACCGGCACCGCCACCGACGGCGAGACCGGCGGGGTCGTCGGCGGCGTCGAGGTCTCCGTGGACGGCGGCGAACACCTGGAACCCGGCCGAGGGCCGGGAGCAGTGGCGCTACACCTGGACCCCGCGACGCAGAGGGACAGGTGACCATCAAGAGCCGCGCCGTCGACGACTCCGGTAACCTGGAGAGCGCCGGAGCCGGCATCAACGTGACGGTCGGACCCCAGGCGCCGGCGACCTGTCCGTGCACCATCTGGGACGACACGGAGACGCCGACGTACAGTCAACGAGAACGACACGCAGGCCGATCGAGGTCGGGACCAGGTTCCGCTCCGACACCGACGGCTTCATAACCGGGGTGCGCTTCTACAAGGGCGACACAGAACACCGGCACCCACGTGGGACACCTCTGGACCAGACGACGGCCAGCAACTCGCGGAGGCCACCTTCGCGGGCGAGACTGCCTCGGGCTGGCAGGAGGTAAGCTTCGATCAACCCGGTGCAGATACACGGCCGACACCACCTACGTCGCCTCCTACCACTACGACCGTCGGATACTATTCCGCGGACAGCTCCGGTTACTTCGCCTCCGGCGGCAAGGACAACCCGCCGCTGCGCGCGCTCGGCTGACGGCGCTGATGGCGCCAACGGCGTCTACAAGTACGGCGCGAGCGGCTTCCCTGACTGAAACCTTAGAGCGAGCAACTACTGGGTGGACGTGGTCTTCGAGACCTCCGTTGGCCCCGACACCACTTCCCCGACTGTTCGGTCGGTCTCGCCTACAGACGGCGCGACCGGGGTCAGCACCAGCGCGAACGTGACCGCCACCTTCAACGAGGCGATGGACGCGGCGACGATCGACGAGAACACGATCGAGCTGCGCGACGCCGCGGACAACGTGGTGCCCGCCAGCATCAGCTACAACGCCGCCTCCAGGACGGCCATCCTGGATCCCAACGAACCCCTGGAGAACTCCGAAACGTATTCCGCAACCGTAAGTAGCGGCGACAACGGCGTGAAGGACGTCGCCGGCAACGCGCTGGCCCAGGACGAGGCCTGGACGTTCACCACGGCGGCGCCTCCTCCACCGCCGCCGGATGAAGGCCCCGGTGGGCCCATCGCGGTTATCGGTAGCGCGGAGAACCCGTTCGGCCGCTACTACGCGGAGATCCTGCGCAACGAGGGTTTCAACGCCTTCACCGCGACCGACATCTCCAACGTCAACGCAGGAACGCTTGATGAGTACGAGACGGTCATCCTCGGCGAGATGCCGCTCACCAACGTTCAGGTTTCCATGTTCACCGACTGGGTGGGCGCGGGGGGCAACCTTATCGCCATGCGCCCCGACCCGAAGCTCGCCGACCTTCTGGGGCTCACCAACGCCTCCGGAACGCTCGCCAACGAGTACCTGAAGGTCGACACCGCCACTTCCCCCGGCAAGGGGATCGTGGGCCAGACCATCCAGTTCCACGGTGATGCGGACCTCTACTCTCTTGGCGGCGGCACCCGGGCGGTGGCGACGCTCTACTCCAACGCGAACACGGCCACCCAGAACCCGGCCGTGACGCTGCGCGAAGTCGGCGCGAACGGCGGGCAGGCGGCGGCGTTCACCTACGACCTGGCCCGCTCCGTGGTCTACACTCGCCAGGGCAACCCCGCATGGGAGGGCCAGAATCGCGACGTAAAGGACTCCGGAGATCCGGGGCTTCGTGCTAACGATTTGTTCTACGGCGCGAAGGCGGGGGATGTCCAGCCCGACTGGATCAACCTCGACAAGGTGCAGATCCCGCAGGCCGACGAGCAGCAACGACTGCTCGCCAACATGATCGGCCAGATGAACCTCGACAAGAAGCCGCTGCCGCGCTTCTGGTACTTCCCGCGCGCAGAGGAGGCGGTCATCATCATGACCGGCGACGACCACGCCGGCGGCCAGACCAACCAGTACTTCGATTACTTCAAGCAGGAAAGTCCGCAGGGATGTTCGGTGGCGGACTGGGAGTGCATCCGCGGCACCTCCTACATGTACCCCAACACGCCGCTGAGCGACGCCCAGGCCAAGGCCTACCAGGACGATGGCTTCGAGGTGGCGTTACACATGCAAACCGGCTGCACGAGCCCCTGGACAGCCGAGAACCTGGAGGACTTCTACCGGGACGACCTCTCCCGGTTCCGGGCGGAGTTCCCGAGCGTAGAGCCGCCCACCACCAACAGGACACACTGCATCGCCTGGAGCGACTGGGTCACACAGCCAAAGGTCGAGCTTGACAACGGCATAAGGCTCGACACCAACTACTATTACTATCCGGGACCCTGGATCAAGAACCGCGCTGGCATGTTCACCGGCTCGGGGATGCCGATGCGCTTCGCCGACAAGGACGGCTCGATGATCGACGTCTACCAGTCGACCACACAGATGATAGACGAGTGGGGTTATCCGGCGGCTCCCGATGCGAAGGTCCTCATCGACAACGCGATCGGCGGTCAGGGCGAGCAGTCCGGCGACGGCGCTATAGCCCCGCAGGGCTACTACGGGGCGTTCAACGCCAACATGCACACCGATCGGCCCCAAAACCTGAACAACAACGACTTCGTCAAGGGGATCGTGCAATACGCCAAGCAGCACGGCGTGCCGGTCGTCACCTCACAGCAGATGCTCCACTGGCTCGACGCTCGCAACGGCTCCTCCTTCGAGGACCTGAGCTGGAACGCCGACAGCGACGAGCTGAGCTTCACGGTTGCCGCCGACCCGGCAGCGCGCGGCCTGCAGGCGATGGTGCCGGCCAGGTCCGACACTGGGGCGCTCACCGGCCTCACGCGCGACGGCGCCCAGGTCAACATCTCAAGGAAGACGATCAAGGGCGTGGAGTACGCCTTCTTCCCTGCGAGCGCGGGCGACTACGTGGCCACCTACGGGGAAGTCCAGCCTGACACCGAGGCGCCGGTCATCTCGGCGGTGGAGGCAATACCAGCAGCCGATGGGACAGCCACCATAAGCTGGACCACCGACGAGCCCTCCACCTCTCGCGTGGAGTACGGCACCGCCCCCGCCTCGCTGAGCCAGAGCGCTTCCGAGGAGGCGCTGGTTACCTCTCACAGCGTCGAGCTCACAGGGCTGGAGCCTGGCACCACCTACCACTACCGCGTCATCTCTGCCGACGCCGACGGCAACTCGGCGACCTCTCCGCCCGGCGGCGATGCTCCGGCGAGCTTCGAGACGCCGCCATCGGGTCTCACCGACACGACGGTTAGCGACTTCTCTGGCGGGACGCCGGGAGCGAACACCTACGTCTCGCAGGCCGCTGATGGGGAGGTCATCCTCAAGCCGACCGTGGGCGCCGAGTTCTCGGGCACGGCGCTGCCTAGCGGGTGGACGAGCAGCCCGTGGGCACGGGCGGCACCTCCACGGTGTCCAACGGCATCCTCAGCGTCGACGGCGCGCGCGCCAACACCAGCGCCCTCTACGATCCCGGCCACTCGCTCGAGTTCGTGGCGACCTTCGGCGCGATCAGCTTCCAGCACGTCGGCTTCGGCGTCGACCTCGACAACTCGCCCACTGGGCCATGTTCAGCACGGGCGGCGGAAGCCTGCCCTCGGATTGTACGCGCGCACCAACGGGACAACGGCGACCAACACGCCGATAACCGGCGTCGGACCCGAGCACGCCGCACCGCTACCGCATAGAGTGGAACGCTTCCGAGGTCGTCTTCTACGTCGACGGCACAGCAGGTAGCCCGCCACCCGAAAGCCATCAGCGCCCAGATGCGCCCGCTCGCCAGCGACTTCAACGCACGGTGGGACCAGCCGTGACGGTCGACTGGCTGCGGATGAGCCCCTACGCCTCTCGCGGCACCTTCGAGTCCCGCGTCTTCGACTCCGGCAAGAGCGGCACGGACTGGATCAGTCTCACCTCGACCACCCAGAAACCGGCCGGTACCGAGGTGACATTCGAGACCCGCTCCGGCAACTCGGCCACGCCCGACGGGACGTGGTCGGGCTGGGAGGCGGTCGGCTCCGGCGGCACGATCGCGAGCCCCAGCGGCCGCTACGTGCAGTACCGGGCCAACCTCTCGAGCCCCGACTCCTCGGTGAGCCCCACCATTGAGCAGGTCACCATCTTCTACCGGCGCGACGGCCAGGCCCCGGCGGCGCCGTCGAGGCCCGACCTGGCGGCCGAGAGCGACAGCGGCTCCTCCGACACCGATGACATGACCAACGACAATACGCCTACCTTCACCGGTACCGCCGAGCCTGACTCTACCGTCGAGCTCTACACCGACGGCAACTCGCTGGGCGAGACCAACGCGAACGGGCAAGGCGACTGGAGCTTCACGGTCGCAGAGGGCCAGGCACTCGCCGATGGTGATCGCTCGATCACGGCCAGGGCCACGGACAGCGCGGGCAACGCCTCGCCTGCATCCGAGGCGCTCTCCGTTACCATCGACACCAGGAAGCCAGGCGTCCCGACCAGGGTGGACCTGATCCCCGCCAGCGACAGCGGCTCCTCCGACGCAGATGACGTCACCAGCGACAACACCCCCGCCTTCGACGTCACGGCCGAGCCCGACAGCACGGTGAGGATCTACAGGGGCGACGAACAGACTCCCCTGGGCTCCGCACGGGCCGACGGCTCCGGGGTGGCGAGGGTGATCTCAGAGCAGCTCGCAGACGGCACCTACTCGATCTCGGCGACGACCGAGGACGCAGCGGGCAACGTCTCCGACTCCTCAGCCACGATCAGCGTGATGGTCGACTCGGACGATCGACACAGAGACCCCGGCGGCCCCATCGCGGCCCGACCTGGCGCCTGATAGCGACAGCGGCGCCTCAGACACCGATGACTTGACCAACGACGCGACGCCGACCTTCACCGGCATGGCCGAAGCGGGCTCCACGGTCAAGCTCTACGAGGGCCAGAACCTCCTGGGTGAGACCAACGCGAACGGGCAAGGCGACTGGAGCTTCACCGTCCCCGGCGGCCAGGGCCCCGTCGGCGGCACCTATTCGATCTCGGCGACGGCCGAGGACGCCGCGGGCAACGTCTCAGATCGCCTCGGAGGCGCTCAGCGTGGTCGTGGATCGGGAGGCACCGACGGTCGACAGGCTCGACGCCAACACCTCAAGCTACCGACGTGGACATCGGTACCGACGTCACGATGACCTTCTCCGAGGAGATGGACGCCACCACGATAAGCGAGGGTACCTTCGAGCACACCGAGCAGGGCGGCCCCGATCTGAGCGCGCAGGTAAGCTACGACGCGGCCTCCAGGACGGCGACGCTCAACCCGAACCCTGACTTAAAGCTTCAGACTACCTACGTGGCCACGGTCACCGGCGGCGATGAGGGCGTCAAGGACACGGCCGGCAACCCCCTCGCGGCCAACGTGAACTGGATCTTCACCACCGCCCCACCACGCGACACCACGCCGCCCGACAAGCCCACCGTGATGCTGGACGCCGAGAGTGACAGCGGCGCCTCCATCACGGACAGCGTAACCACCGACAATACGCCAACCTTCAGCGGCGCCGCCGAGAAGGGTTCCACTGTCGAGCTCACCCTGGACGACGGAAGCATCTTCACGGGAATAGTAACGGCGGACATGACGGCGGCCTACAGCTTCACCATCGCAGACAAGGATGGCCTCCCAGACGGCGTGTACACGGTCACCGCGAGGGCCACGGACCAGGCGGGCAACAGATCTGACGCGTCCGACCCCATTACCCTAACGATCGACACGGTCAGGCCCGGAGCGCCGACAATCGTGAGCCCGCAAAACGGCGCCTTCGACAACGACGGTATTTTCACCGTCGAGGGCACCGCAGAGGCCATCAACACCAATGTCGAGCTCTTCGAGGGCACCACCTCGATGGGCACAGCCGAGACCTCCCAGGAGGGTTCCTGGAGCATCGACCTCGACGGCGTCGCCGACGGCGAGCACGCCTACTCGGCCAGAGCCACGGACAGGGCTGGCAACGAATCTGACGAGTCCGACGTCATCAGGGTTATCGTAGACACCAAGGCGCCTACGGTCACCATTGACTCCGGGCCTTCGGGAACCGTGGACAGCGACTCGGCCACCTTCGGATTCTCCGCTGACGAGCGGGCAGGCTTCGAGTGCAGCCTCGATGCAAACACCCTCCGAACCGTGCTCCTCGCCGAAGACGTATACCTCACTTCCCAACGGGCCGCACGATTTTACGGTGAGGGCCAAGGACGCAGCCGGAAACCTCTCGCAGGTCGCCGATCGCACCTGGACGGTCGAGGTGGATCGGGAGGCACCGACGGTCGATAGGCTGACGCCAGCTACCTCAGGCGACCGATGTGGACGTCGGCACCGACATCACGGCGACCTTCTCCGAGGATGTTCGCCCGAGCACGGTCACCCAGAGCACCTTCAAGCTGCGCGACGCCGCGGAGAACGTGGTGCCCGCCAGCGTTAGCTACGACGCCGCCTCCAGGACGGCCACCCTGAATCCGGACAACGCCCTGAAGAAGTCCGAGACCTACGTGGCCACGCTCGCCGGTGGGGAGGAGGGCGTCAAGGACCCGGCAGGCAACCCCCTCGCGGCAGACGTGATCTGGCCCTTCACCACAGTGCTGGCGGACACGCAGGCTCCGACCGTGACCATCGACGTCCGGCCTCCCGCTGTCACGAACAATCCGAGCCCGACGTTCAGGTTCTCCGCGGACGACCCGGACGCGACGTTCGAGTGCTCTCTCTCGCGCGAACGCCTCAAGCGGTCCTTTGTGAGGTGCACATCGCCTATGGAATACGAACGCATGGACGATGGCATGTACTACTTCAGGGTGAGGGTCAGGGACGCGGCCGGGAACAGAAGCAAAGCCACGGCGTATCGCTTTAGGGTCGACACGACGACACCGGCCCCGTCTAGGCCCGACCTGGTGGCCGGGAGCGACACCGGCTCCTCCGACAGCGACAACGTGACCAGGGACCCGACGCCGACCTTCACCGGCTCGGCCGAAGCGGGCTCCACGGTCAGAGTCGACGAGGGTCAGAACCTCCTGCGACAGGTCACCACGAACAACGCCGGCACCTGGAAGTTCACCGTCGCAGGCGACCAACAGCTCGCCGATGGTACGCACTCGATAACGGCGAGGGCTACGGACAGGGCGGGCAACGCCTCCCCGGCGTCAGAAGCGCTCTCCGTGACCATCGACACCACGAAGCCCACGATAGTGCCCAGGAGCCCAAGACCGGCCTCCAGGATCACAGCCCGTGCGCCCACGGTGCGCGCCAGCGTATCCGACGAAACCAACACGCTCGCCAAGAGCAACATCAGGCTGTTCGTCGACGGCGACCAGAAGGCCAACTTCACCTACAACACCGGTGATCGTGTGATCTCCTACAGGAGCACGACGCTTGCCTTCGGGACGCACGCGGTGAGGGTCGAGGCAACCGACAAGGCGGGTATGAGGAGGGTGAGGCAATGGAACTTCCAGGTGGTTCGCTAGGTTCGCAAGCGTGACACGCGCGAGGGGACCGGGTTATCTGAGGCCCGGTCCCCAACTCGACCATGGCAGGCCTACCCGCCTGCGCGGACATCTCCAGCGGACGTTTGCGAGGACGGGCAAATGTTTGCGGCTCCTGGAGCGTGGCGACGATACGTCCTTGTGGCCTCCGCCACGCTGACGCGGGGTTCGGAAGACCGAACGGCTTCGGCCTCGATGAACGCCACCGTGCGCATAACGCTCTGCCCGAACGAGATGCCCGCGCGTACAGGTCAGCGAGGCCAGCAGAGTCCTCCGCGGCAGAGAGGAATCGCGGACCTCGGAAGCGGGCCAAGTCCTCAAAGCTCAGTCGGATGGCGAGAATTATTCCGAGACTAGCGACCGCCCGGTTGGGTCCCAGATCAGGTAGGGGACTTAAAGCGCGGCGCGTGCGGCCGATCAAGGGGCCAGGACCTGGGCCGGCGCGCTCCCGGAGCGGGCTAGACGAGTGTGGCCTACACTGGACTCCATGATCGGGGTCGGGACCGCCATAAACGTCGTCGCTGTGCTGGTCGGCGGCGGCATCGGTACCCTGGCAGGCGCGAGGTTCCCGGAGAAGTTGCGGCAGACGGCGATGCAAGCCATCGGCATCATCACGCTCCTCGTCGGGATCTCGAATTTCCTCGAGTACGATAACCCCCTCGTGCCGCTGGTAAGCGTCGTGGCGGGGCTCGTCATTGGGGAGCTGCTCGGCATCGACGCCGGGCTCAAGCGGCTCGGCGATGGTCTGGAGCGCCGGTTCTCGAAGGGGGGGAGCCCGGTGAGCCGGGCGTTCGTCACGACGAGCCTGCTATTTTGCGTGGGTCCCCTGACGGTGATCGGCTCGCTAGAGGACGGCCTGCGGGGCGACTACGACCTTTTGGCTCTCAAGAGCGCCCTCGATTTCGTCGCAGCCCTGACCTTCGCCTCTGTCCTCGGCTGGGGAGTGCTCCTCTCCGCCGGAACCGTCCTCATCGTCCAGGGCGCGCTCACCCTGGGTGCCGGGTTCCTCGACGCCGTCGTCACGGACGCGATGGTCGCCGCCACCACCGCCACCGGGGGCGTCCTGATCTTCGGCCTGGGTCTGGTGCTTCTGGAGCTCAAGGAGGTGCGGGTCGCCAACATGCTCCCCGCCCTGCTCATCGCCCCGCTGCTTGTCGCGGCTTCGCCCCTTATGCCGTTCTAGCCCGCTCCGGACTACGCCGGGGCCGCGGGTGCTGGTAACATTCATCTCTGCTGGCGGGAGCGCGTACCGAAGGGAGACCCCGTTGGAGGAAGAAAACAGGGAGTGGCGGGGCAGCCCGCTGGACATGGCGCAGGGGGACCTCGATCCCAACGGCATCCAGGAGTTCGTCATCGAGTTCGACAACGGTGACTCGGATGTATTCAAGCCGCGATTGCGTGGGGCGTTCCAGTCTTACGAGATCCACATGATGGCCGCGTACCTGGACACGATCGCCCACGGCATCCGCAAGGGCTTCAACCAGTAGACGGGAGGGATCTGGCGTGCAAGGCATAGTCCGTGAGAAGAACCGGCCGGACGCGAACGGGCCCACCGCCGGCGGGGTCAGCCGTATCGTCGTCCGCTACGAGGACGGCCGCGTCGTGAAGTTTGTGCCCGACGTGCGGCGCGAGGCGTTCTCCGAAGACGACGTCCTGGAGCTCAAGAAGATCCTGGATCGGGCGTCGGCGGCGGCGGAGTGGGCCGACGTGAACACCCGGCTGGGCTTCTAGAGAGGTCGAGTGGGCCCCTCTCACCGGCCCGGAGGGTCGTCGCCAGGGTCTACCGTGTACAGGTCGTAGTAGTCCGAGTCCAGATCTACCGTCTCCCCGGCCAACTCGCGGCGGCGGAGGTCCCACAGGACCTGGAGGTCGTGGTCTATCTGACGGACGCGCGCCTCGACGTCGCGATCCGCCGTGTGGGCGCCCTCACGCGCCAGCAGGCGCTCCCGTTCCTCCGAAAGCTCCTCTATCTTTCTAAGCACGCCCTGCGCCATTTGCGCCCCCTTCTTGTGCGACCGCCGCATCCCAGTCTAGCGAACGTGCGCCGATCCGGCTCTGGTCTACAATGTGATGACCGGATGGGTGACGCTACGAGCACAGAGCACGCGACGCTGCGCGGGATCCACCACCTCGGCCTCGCGGTGGATGACCTGGAGGCTGCCGCCAGCTTCTACAAAGACAGCTTTGGCGCCGAAGTTGGTGAGCCGGAGACCGTCGAAGATCAGGGGATTATCGCGATGATGCTGACGGTGGGGGACTCCCGTCTGGAGCTTCTGCAGCCCACCGCACCCGACACACCGGTGGGACGCTTCCTGGCCCGGCGCGGTCCTGGCGTCCACCATGTTGCGTACGCCGTGGACGACGTCGGGGTCGTGCTGCGAGGGCTCGCGGGGGACGGCGCGGAGCTCGTGGACGAGCAGCCCAGGGTCGGAGCCGGAGGCGCCCGCGTCGCCTTCGCGCATCATCCCAGCAACGCCTTCGGCGTACTCACCGAGCTCGTAGAAGCGCCGAAAGCGGATAGATAGGGGGCGTATGGACGTCGACGAACGCCGCACGGAGTCCGGGATCGAGGTGAGGCCGTCCTACGGCCCGAGGGATCTCGCCGGCTTCGATTACGACGAGAGGCTCGGGGACCCTGGCGAGTTCCCCTACGCTCGCGGACCCTACCCGAGCATGTACCGCGGCCGGCCGTGGACCATGCGCCAGTACGCGGGCTTCGGCACCGCGAAGGAGACCAACGCCCGCTTCAAGTACCTCACGGAGAACGGGCAGACTGGCCTCTCCGTCGCCTTCGACCTCCCGACCCAGATGGGCCGCGACTCCGACCACCAGCTCGCCCTCGGAGAGGTTGGCAAGGTCGGCGTCGCCATAGACTCCCTGCTCGACATGCGGGACCTTTTCGACGGCATCCCCCTCAAGGACGTCTCGACCTCCATGACGATAAACGCGACGGCCTCGATCCTGTTGATCCTGTACTCGCTGGTCGCCGAGGAGCAGGGCGTCGCGAAGGAGGACGTCACCGGCACCACCCAGAACGACATCCTCAAGGAGTACCTGGCGCGCGGCACGTACATCTACCCGCCCGGACCTTCCATGAGGATCACGACCGACCTCTTCGCCTTCTGCGCCGAGGAGCTCCCCCGCTGGAACACCATCTCCATCAGCGGATACCACATCCGCGAGGCAGGCTCGACGGCGGTCCAGGAGCTGGCCTTCACGCTCTCCAACGCCATCGCCTACACCGAGGCGGCGCTCGAGGCCGGCCTCGAGGTTGACGCCTTCGCGCCGCGGCTCTCGTTCTTCTTCAACGCCCACAACGACCTGTTCCAGGAGGTGGCCAAGTACCGCGCTGCTAGGAGGATGTGGGCCCGGATCATGAAGGAGCGGTTCGGGGCGACCGACGAGCGGAGCCTGAAGCTCAGGTTCCATACCCAGACCGCCGGCTCCTCCCTGACAGCGCAGCAAGCCGAGAACAACGTCGTACGCACCACGGTCCAGGCGCTCTCCGCCGTACTCGGTGGCACGCAGAGCCTGCACACCAACGCGTTTGATGAAGCCCTGGCGCTCCCCTCCGAGCGCAGCGCGCGCATCGCCCTCCGCACGCAGCAGATCCTCGCGAGCGAGGGCGGCCTGACCGACACCGCGGACCCGCTGGCCGGCTCGTATTTCGTCGAGTCCCTGACCGACGCCGTCGAGGAAGGGGCCTGGGAGTACATCCGGCACATAGACGACCTTGGTGGATCCGTAAGGGCCATCGAAGAGCGCTTCATGCAGGCCGAGATCGAAGAGGCCGCCTTCCGTTTCCAGCGGGAGGTCGAGAAGGAGGAGCGCGTGATCGTCGGGGTGAACCGCTACGCCGGCTCCGCCGGCGACGAGGACCCCGACATGGAGCTGCACACCGTAGACGAGTCTATTCGCGAGCGTCAGGCCGAACGCCTCGCCGAGCTCAAGGACGCTCGCGACCCGGAGGCGGTGGAGAAGGCTCTTGGCGGCCTGCGTCGCGCTGCGGAGGGCCGTTCGAACCTCCTCTATCCGATGAAGGAGGCCCTGGCGAACCTGGCGACCCTCGGCGAGGTCTCCGACACCTTGCGGGACGTCTTTGGGGAGTACAGGCCCTCCTGAGTACGAGGCACCGCCGCCCCCAACGGTCGAATTACCCGAGGGCCCGGTAGCCGGTCGCGGCCCCCTTTGCCCGGCCGATTGGCGGGCTAGGGCGCGCGGGTCGTATGGTACGATTGCTCGACGAGAAGGTTGTCTATCGGCCTTCCCGGATTCTGGTATTCGCACCGGCCGTTGAGCCGGGGGAGGTTGGCAAACGTGGTTGACTGGTTCCGCAGGCGTAACGGGGGGGATGCCCCGGCGGAGGGCGACGGTAGCCCGACCAACGAGTCGACGGGCGAGCCGGCCGACGGGTTCACGGAGGCCGGCATACGAGAGGCGCTGCGCGACGTGCGCGACCCGGAGATCGGCCGGGATCTCATCTCGCTTAACATGATCCGGGGCGTCGAGATCAGCGGCTCGAACGTCACGATCGGCGTCGCCTTGACCACGGCCGGGTGCCCGATGAAGCACCGGATCACGACCGACATCCAGGACAGGCTCACCGAGATAGACGGCGTGGAGAGCGTCGAGGTGGACTTCGGCGTCATGACCGACGATGACCGGCAGAACCTCTTGACCTCCCTGCACGGTGGTCCCTCCGAGCTTGCCCCGGCCTTCAAGGACGAGTCGAAGACGCGCATCATCGCCGTGGTTAGCGGCAAGGGCGGCGTGGGCAAGAGCACCGTCGCCGTCAACCTCGCCGCGGCCCTGGACCGGGCGGGGCATTCGGTGGAGGTGCTCGACGCCGACGTGCACGGTTCCTCAGTCCCGGTAATGCTCGGCACCCTGGAGAAGCCGAACGTTGTCGGCGGCGTCATCTTCCCGATTGAGTCGCCGCAGGGCCTGAAGTTCATCTCCATGGGGAACTTCGTCAACGAGGGGCAGGCTATCATCTGGCGGGCCCCGATCGTGAACAAGGCTCTAACCCAGCTCATGCGCGACGTGTACTGGGACGAACCGGACTTCATCATCGTGGACATGCCGCCGGGGACCGGGGACGTTGCCCTGACCGTCGCCCAGATGATCCCGAAGGCCGAGGCGCTGGTTGTTACCACCCCTCAGGCCGACGCCGCCCGCGTGGCGGTGAAGGCCGGCAAGATGGCCGTCCAGGCCCACCTGAAAGTCATCGGCGTGGTCGAGAACATGGGGCACGCTGTCTGCCCGTGCTGCGGGGAAGAGCTCAAGATCTTCGGGGGCGACGGCGGCGACCGGGTGGCCGGAGAGCTCGGCTCGAACGTCCTCGGCCGCATCCCGATCCTCCCCGATGCTACCGGCGAGCCGGGAAACGCCCTCTTCGACTCGGGCTCGGAGCCTGCCCGGGTCTTCGACGAGATCGCCGCCGCCCTCGCCGCCACGAAGGTCCGCCGGCGAATCAAGGTCCTGTAGCGCACGTCTTGGACCGTGTCGCCGACCCGGGTCTGACGAACGGTTCGCCCTAGCCTGAGGCACCGTCGGCGGCAACCAGGGTGAGGTTTCGCAAGCGCTGGCTGCTGGTTCTTCCGGCCGTCCTGATCCTGGCCCTCGTCGGGGTCGCTATCTGGTCCAGCGTCCCCGTTGGCGACCCGATGCCCGAGGCGCGGTCCGCGCTGCGTTCGGACGGGGAAGTGGACGTCGAGGACGAACGGTGGACGGTATTTCGGCCGGCCACGGGCAGACCTGAAGCCGGGCTCGCGTTCTATCCCGGCGCGCGCGTGCCGGTAGACGCCTACGCCCCTGTGGCTCGGGACCTGGCCGCGGAGGGCTTTCTGGTCGTCTTGATGCCGATGCCCCTGAAGCTCGCGATCCTGGATGAGGGCGAGGCAGCGGAAGTGATCGAGGCCTTCCCCGCCGTCGAACGCTGGGCCGTGGGCGGGCACTCCCTCGGCGGAGTGGCGGCGTTCGGGTTCGCAGACGACCATCCCGACGCTGTGCAAGGGCTCGTGCTTCTCGCCTCCTACCCGCAAGAGTCGACGGATCTCTCGGATCGCGCGGACCTCACGGTGGTCTCGATCTACGGCTCCGAGGACGGGCTCGCCTCGCCGGAGGAGGTCAGGAGCGCGGCAAAGCGCCTGCCAGAAGATACGAGGTTCGTCCGGATCGACGGCGGAAACCATGCCCAGTTTGGATGGTACGGATCACAGCCGTCGGACAACACCGCAAAGATACCGCACCTGGAGCAGCAAGCCCAGACCGTGAACGCCATCGCCCGGGTCTTGATGGAGATGGGCGGCTGAGGCGCGATCGCCGATCGCTGCCGACTTTGTCTGCCTTCAGATCATCGGCTGGCTAGCCGCGCAGCACGTCGACAAGCTCGCGCACGGCGTCGGCGCTGGTCGTGAGCTCTTGCAGCTCGTTCTGCTGCAGGTCCAACTCCACGATCTCTTCTATGCCCGAGGTGCCGAGCTTGACCGGGACGCCGACGAAGAGGTCTTCGATACCGTACTCGCCCTGCAGGTAAGCGGCGCACGGGAGGACACGCTTCTGGTCCTGGAGGATGGCATCGACCATCTCGACGGCGGCCGCGGATGGCGCGTAAAACGCGCTGCCGCTCTTGAGGAGACCAACGATTTCGGCGCCCCCATTGCGCGTGCGGTCCACGATGGCCTCGACCGTGTCCTTCGGCAAGAGCTCCGTTATCGCCACGCCGCCCACGGTCGCCATGCTCGGCAGCGGGACCATGGTGTCGCCGTGTCCGCCGAGAACCAGCGCGAACACGTCGCGAACCGAGACACCGAGCTCCTGCGCGATAAAGGTCCGGTAGCGGGCGGTGTCCAGGATCCCGGCCATCCCGATCACACGTTCCCGCGGGAAACCGCTGGTCTCCAGCGCGACGTGGCACATCGCGTCGAGCGGGTTCGCCACGACGACGAGGATCGTGTCCGGCGAATGTTTGACGACCTCTTCGGTCACGCTGCCGACGATGTTCTGGTTGGTCTTGAGCAGGTCGTCGCGGCTCATGCCCGGCTTGCGGGGGCTACCGCTGGTAATGACCACGACGTCCGAGCCCGCGGACTCCTCGTAGTCGTTGGCCCCTATCACGTTGGAGTCGTAGCCCAGGATCGGGCCGCTCTCCAGGATGTCCAGCGCCTTGCCCTGCGGTAAGCCCTCGACGATGTCGACGAGTACCACGTCGGCGTAGTTGCGCTCTGCTAGCCTCTGCGCGGTGGTGCCGCCAACGTTGCCCGCGCCTACCACCGTAACCTTGCTCTTGGCCATAGTTGCGCCCTCCTCTACGGTTCAACAGTATGGCGCAATGATAGGTGAATTCTCCCCGCCTTGCCGCGCCGCGACTCGACTAGAATATGCTCCGACATGGACGTATTGATCGCCATAGAGACCCGACAGAGCGTCGGTAGGGTCAAGCCCGACCCGGTGCCGCGCGAGTTCGTCGAGCGCGTCCTCGAGAGCGCCGTGCACGCCCCGAACCACAAGATCACCGAGCCGTGGAGGTTTCACGTTTTCACCGGCAAGGGCCGCGGCGCGCTTCGCCCGCGCCCGGGCCGAGACGGCCCGCCTGATGGCCGAGGCGGAAGGCGAAGACGACGAGTTGGCGTCCGGCAGGATCACCCGCGAGCGCAAGAAGGCCTTCCGGTCTCCGGTGGTCATCGCCGTCGTCTCCAAGGCCGGCCGCGACGAGGTCGAGACCCTCGAGAACTTCGCCGCGTGCGCCGCCGCCGTCCAGAACATGCTGCTCACCGCCCATTCTCTGGGCCTGGCGGCGATCTGGCGAACCGGTCCCGTCGCCTACCACGAGCACATGCGCGACTTTTTCGAGCTGGAGGAGGGCGACAGGATCGTCGCTTACCTCTACCTGGGCTACCCCGACATGGGCGAGCGTCCCCGGCGGCGCCAGCCAGCGGGCGATCTGACCGTCTGGAACGAGGGCTAACGAGCAGGCACCGCAACCTTGCGGCCGGCAACTTCGTATCCAGGGTAATCTTCGACAGAAAGGAAGAAATGAAGACGCTACTGAAACGCTTGCTCATACTTGCCGCGCCCATAATCTGGCGCAAGATTAGGCAGCGCCGCCGCGCGAGCTAGGCGACCCGGCTAATCCTGCACCGGCACGCCCTCGAAGCCTTCGCCTTTCTGGCGAATGCGGACCAGACAGTCATTGGGCTCGTGGTACAGGATCACGGTCGCGTCCCTCGACTCGGCCTCCGTCAGGACCTCTATGCGGTTCTGACGGGCGGCGTCGGGATCGGTGTCCACCCCGGCGATCAGGTCGGGGTCGAGCCAGATCTTGGCGGGGGCGAGGTCCGCGGTGTATAGGGCCGAGGTGTCTCCTGGGCCTCTATCCAGACGATCTGGTGCCCCGCGGAGTGCCCCGATCGGACCTCGACCCTGATGCCGGGCAAGATGTCCCCGTTGCCCTCGAGCAATTCGCACCATCCCTCTTCGACGCCCTTCTCGACCGCCGGAACCGCCGCCCTTCGCCCGTCGCCTTCCGGCATCTCACGCGCCTCGTCCAGCGCGTCGCGCTGTACGTAGACGGTGGCGTTCGGAAAGCCCCGGGGATCCAACGCCCAGCCCACGTGGTCGGCGTCCAGGTGCGAGAGGATCACGCGCGTGACGTCCTCGGCCGCACGGTCGACCTCCTGCCAGGTCCGTCCATCAGGTTCTTCTCGCGCCGTAACTCGTAGCGGCCGACGAGCATCTCGGGCAGCTCCGGCCCGAAGCCCGCGTCGATCAGCACGAGGTCGTCGCCGGCCTCGATCAGGACCGGGTGCATGGCCCCCTGGATTGCGCCTTGCGGCCGCCGCCGAAGACGTTGCCCGCGTCGGTGATGAAGATGCCGTCGTCCAGGATGCTGACGCGCGGCTCTCCAACGCTGAAAGTCGGTCCGGTAGCCAAGTCGCGCAAGCCTCCTCCTGGTCTCGGCCCGAATGATAGCGGCCCCGCGGACCACCCGCCCCGGGCGTTCTAGCCCGAAAGGGCTAGACGGTTTTCGTAAAGATCTTTGGGGGATGTGCGAGTAGAGATTTGGCGTCATAATGCCGATCATGTTCTCGAGCCTTATGGAGATCGTTGGGTAAAGGATCGCTTCGGAACCGGTTAGTCGCCGTGGTTCTTGTCGTGCTGCTTCTACGGCGGCGCTCGCCGGGAGCGAGAGCGCCCAGCAACCTCCTACGACGCCGAGGAGTTGCGAGTTCCTCACGCTCATCAACGATTACCGCCAGAGCAACGGTCTGCGGCCCCTGATCCTCTCCGACACGCTGGCCGTTGCTGCCGAGCGCCACTCCGAGGACATGGGCGAGCGTAACTTCTTCGCCCACAATACGGTGTCCAGCTCCTACTACCCGGCCGGATCCGAGCCGTGGGACCGGATGAAGGCCGAAGGGCTACGACCTACAACACCTACAAGGGCGAGAACCTGGCGGTCGGTTACGACACCGCCGAGGAGGCGATGCAGGCCTGGAAGGTGTCGCCGTCCCACAACGCGGCCATGCTCGACGGTAACTACCGGTCGATCGGCATCGCCAGGGTCAGCGTGCCCGGATCCAGCGCCACGGCTGGTACTGGACCACCGATTTTGGCGGCTTTGTCGACCCGAGTTCGCACGCCCCGGGTCGAGGCCTCCGGTTCTGGCGGCCGGTCCGACGATCCGCCCGAGGACCAGCAGCAAGACGCCAAGCCTGAACCTGGCACCGACAAGACCGCCGCACGCGGCCGGACCGGGATCTTGGCGACATCGAGAACGGCTCTTGCAGTGGCGGACGGTCTGGGACCAGCAATCGCCAGGACGGCGCGGACCTCTATCGTCGACGGCCACGCCCGCCTCGGCGGCTACAACAAGGGCGAGGACGAGCTGCGGCAGAGGATCCGGGTCGGTTCCGGCCAGGAGCTGTCGTACAAGATCAGGGTCAAGACCGACGAGCAGCTGCACCCGTTCGACGGCCTGCGCGTCCGGCTCGTAAACGCTCAGGGCCGGCAGATAGCGGTTCTGCGCAGGCACACGGACGCCGGCGCCCGCCGGTGGCACACCGAGCAGGCCGACCTGTCGCGCTTCGACGGGCGCACTGTCTTCCTCAGCTTCTACGCCACCACGGACCGGGTGCTTCCCACCACCTTCTACGTGGACGACGTTCGGGTGGCGAACGAGGCTGGCCCTAACGGTGGGCCGCCTCCCGAAGCCCGCTAACCAGCGCGGTCCCCAGCGCGCGGGGGTGCTTGAGCAGGCTGTAGACCGGGGCGTCGCCGGTGAAGCCTTCGATCAGGGTCCGCCGGGCCCCTGGGTCCTTCTCGCAGGCCTTGAAAAACGGCTCTAGCATCCCCAGGTTCGGAACGAGGTTGACCAGCGCTTGGCCCGAGAGGTGCTCCCTGGCACGCTGCTTCTTGAGTTGCCGCTCGTAACCGGCAAGGGTGGCGGCAGAGAAATCCCTCCTGGCGTGCGCCTCGTGCGCCCAGGAGGCCGCCAGACGGCCGGACTCCAGGGCGTACCCGACGCCCTCACCGCTGATCGGGTGGACCATGTGCCCCGCGTCGCCGACCGTGACGATACCCTGAGCGTACCTACGGGCGCCCAGCATGCCCATCTTGAGCGACCAGCTCTTCGGTGGACCCTCGGGCTCGGCGTTCTGCGAGCCAGCGCGCGATCTCAGGCTCCTCGAGAAAGCGATCGTAGAAATCCTTGAGGTTGCGGCCGGTCCGGGCGAGCGCCCTGGTCGAGACACCGGCCCCGACGTTGGCCTGCCCGCCGCCAAGGTAGAAGACCCAGCCGTAACCGGCACCCACCGAGTTCATGTCCTCCGTGATAAAGACTTGGAGGTCCTCCTGGTGGGGACCGTCCACGCCGCGAAAGTACTGGCGGCGGGCGACGGCGTTCTGCTGCGCCTTCATACCCTCGCCGGCGAAGCCGCCCACACCATCGGCGGCCACGACGAGCGGGGCCCCGAAGCGCAGCTCCGTTCCGTTGGCCGCCGCGGCGACGCCGACCACAACGCCGTCCGCGGCGCGCAACAGGTCGGTCGCCCGGGTCTCTGCGCGCAGTTCGGCACCAGCGCCCACGGCCCGCTCAAGCAGCTTCGCGTCGGTCTCCTCGCGCTTGACGACGTAGCCGTGAGGACCGTGCAGGGTGGGGGGGACCCCCTGGCGGAAAAAAGCGCTTCGGGTGTAGACAGAGAAGCCCGAGAAGCGGCCGTGATTGGGCTGGTCGAGCCAGTCGCCGAGTCCCATGAGCGAGACCTCGGAGGCAGCGTGGGGCATGAGTCCGTCGCCGCACGGTTTGTCTCTCGGGAACCGCTGGCGATCGAGCAGCAAAGTCCTCAGACCGGACTTCGACGCGTGGTAGGCCGTCGACGAACCGCCGGGCCCAGCCCCGACGACGATGAGATCGTAGCTTTCGGTCATCGTCCTCCTTCCCAATGTGTTGGGGCCCGCACAGAGCGGCGTCCATTATACTTTGGCGGTTCCGCGAGAGGAGGGAGGCGCTTGGTAGATCGCAACCGCCCGGCGCGCTACGCGGTCGGCGACCGCGCCGCCCTCAAGGCCACCGGACAACCGGTCGAGATCCTGGAGGTTCGGCGCGGCGAGTTCGTCCCGGATTTTGTCTACAAGGTCCGCGTCCTCGCTGAACGCCCCGCCCGCCCCTACAACCTGTCGGTCCCCGAACACGACCTTTCTGACCTGGTGGTCTGAAGGGTCGGCACGCTCGGCCTTGTCAGGCCTCAGCTTGTCAGCCCGGAGCTTCGCGCCTCTCAGCCCGCGTCGTCCGGCTGCGCCGGTCTCGCTTTCAGCACGCCGCCTTGCAGGCGGCTTTCAGCCAACCGCAGGTGCGCGAGGGCCGTAACTGCCCCGCGTGCCTCGAACGGTCAGATCACGCGTAGCCTCATAGCGAAACAATTCGCCCGACGCAACCGGGCCGGGGCCGAACGGCCAAAAGCTGACAGCGACCGGAGGGAGCGTGCTGAAAGCGAGGATCGAAGATCCGACCCGGGCTGAGAGCGGAGC
Source organism: uncultured Rubrobacteraceae bacterium (assembly GCA_963769655.1). Lineage (GTDB taxonomy): Bacteria > Actinomycetota > Rubrobacteria > Rubrobacterales > Rubrobacteraceae > CAVYMT01. Next base: position 168,044 of record CAVYMT010000001.1, read on the forward strand.
CCGAAGGGCGCGGCGGGCTGAAAGCTAGAAACCGTCGCTCGTCACGCTCAGGTACGCGACGTCGACCAGGGGGACTCCTGTCCGGAGGGCCCGCTCCACGGAGCGGGAGAGGACCTCGGCGGCCACGCCGGCGTCGGGGAAGTGTCCGTCGAGGAGTCGGGCGGCGCGGGCTATCTCGTAGAACGAGAAGCGGCGCCGGTCGCCGGTGAGCTTGTAGACGGTCTCCAGCACCTCGAAGCGGAGGGAGATCAGCTGCTCGAGCCGCCAGCGGATCTCGTCCACGGTCAGGTTCATGGTCTGGTAGAGGCGGGCGATCTCGGCCACCTGCACGAGCGTTGACGCGCGCTTGGCGAGGCGCCCGACGGAGTTCTCGTCCAGGTAGCGCCTGGCCGTGATGCGCGCGAGCGCGAGCCGTCCTTCGGGGTCGTCGTAGTCTGCGAGCGGCTCGAGGTCCTCCGGGCCGTGGTATCCCGTTAGCCTGACCTCCTCGCCGCCGACGAAGACGCGCGGGGTGTGTCCACCGGCGTAGTAGGAGATCTGGCGCGCCATCCGCACGGCCTCGCGCGATCCGGAGTCCACCCTCACCTCTACCCAGCGCCGGACAGTTCCGCAGTAAAGTCTCTCTAACGCCCGCCACGTGGCATCGCCGCGCAGGTTGACCTCGCCGGGCTTCTCGGTAACCACCCGAACTTCGGCGTCCGGAAGGATCGCCCGGTACGCCAACTGAACGGCCTCCAGAAGTTCCTCGAACTCCTCGTCCACCGCGCCGGACAGGTAGCGGCGTCTCTCTGCCGGCAGCACGTACATCAGGCGGCTCTTCACGCGGCGCTCTTTGCCTTCGGCCGCCTTGAGCCGATCGACCGCGGCGTACAGCTCGCGACGCCTGACGAAGACCTGCGCCGTCAGGCGCTCGACGTCGGGGTCGTCGGCGGTGCTCTCCGCCCAGATCTCATCGCGGGCCGAGCAGGCCGCCTCGTGGGCGTTCTCCGCCCGGATCACCGCCCGTTGTTCCCGCTCCCTTTCGGCCTGTGCCTCGCCCAGCTCCCGCTCGAGCGTCTCGATCGTGGAAGACATCTCCCGCCCCATCCCTTTCACGAAGGCGCTGACCAACATTCTACAGCACCCATCCTGACCCGCGTCGGAGTTGCGCGTTATGCCGCCAGCCGGTAGATTGCTTGCTATTCGGGACAGCGGTGGAAGGGGATGGGCATGGACTTCAACACGGGCGGCGCCGGTGCAGGCTCCGGCGGAGGCGGCGGGCGGGCGGTGTCGGGCGGAGCATCCGGCGAGTTCGACTACAGGGACCCCGTCCAGACGTTCATAGCCACGGTCCGGGGCGTGGTCCTGCGGCCGGCCGAGTTTTTCCGCGGCATCCTGCGCAGCGGCGACCTCTTGAACCCCCTGATCTTCGCGCTCATCTGCTACGAGGTCTACGCCATCTTCAACGGACTCTTCGCGCTGGCCGGCGCCTGGGGCGAGCAAGGAATCCTGGGCTTTATCCTGAACATCGTCCTCGCACCCATCGGCGCGGCGATAGGCCTCTTCATCGGGGCCGGAATCCTACATCTCCTGGTGATGCTCATCGTGGGCTCCGGGAACGTGGGCTTCGAGGGCACGTTCAGGGTGGTAGCGTACTCCGCGGTCGTCGCGCTGGTCAGCTGGATCCCGATCCTCGGGTTCGTCGCGAGCCTCTACGGTATCTACCTTGCCATCGTCGGTGTCCGCGAGGTGCACGCGACCACCATGGGTAAGGCCGCCCTCGTGGTCCTGATCCCCGCCGCCTTCTTCTTGCTGCTCGGCCTGCTCTTCGCGGCCGCCTTGGTCGCGGCTTTCTTGAGCATGCGCTGACGAGCCGCGAGCGGCAGCCGGTCCCCGGCGCTCTCGCTATACTAGGCGCGGTCTAGACCCAAAGGGGGATCGCGCGTGGCGCACACAGTTACTCTTATACCGGGCGACGGCATCGGGCCCGACCTAACGGACTCCGTCAAGGAGGTCATCGGCGCGCTCGATGTCGACATCGAGTGGGAGATCGCCGAGGCCGGCGAGACGGTGATGGACAAGGAGGGCACGCCCCTGCCGGAGTCCGTACTCGAGTCCATCCGGCGCAACAAGGTCGCTATCAAGGGGCCGCTGACCACGCCGGTCGGGACCGGCTTCCGCTCGGTCAACGTGGCGCTGCGCAAGGAACTCGACCTGTACGCCAACGTCCGGCCCGCCCTGAGCCTGCCGGGGATAGAGTTGCCCTACAAGAACATCGACATCATCATCTACCGCGAGAACACCGAGGACCTCTACGCCGGGGTCGAGCACATGGTCGGCAAGCACGCGGCGGAGTCGATCAAGATCATCACCCGCGAGGGCACCGAGCGCATCTGCCGCATGGCCTTCGAGCGCTCCAGGGAGCAGGGCCGCAAGCACATCACGGTCGTGCACAAGGCGAACATCATGAAGTACACCGACGGCCTCTTCAGGGACGTGTTCTTCGAGGTCGCCGAGGAGTACGAGGACGACTTCGAGGAGATAGACGACCGGATCGTGGACAACATGGCCATGCAGCTCGTCACCAAGCCAAACCTCTACGACGTGCTGGTCTGCCCGAACCTCTACGGCGACATCCTCTCGGACCTGTGCGCCGGGCTGACCGGCGGGCTCGGGCGTGGCGCCCGGGGCGAACATCGGCGAGGAGATCGCCGTCTTCGAGCCGGTACACGGCTCGGCCCCCAAGTACGCGGGCCAGAACCGGGCGAACCCGCTCGCGACGCTCCTGTCGGCCAAGGAGATGCTGATCCACCTCGAGCTACGGCGAGGAGGCCGACCGGATGCAGGCCGGCATCGAGGCGGCCCTGAAGAACCCCGAGACCCGGACCAAGGACCTCGGGGGCAGCGCAGGCACCAGGGAGTTCACGCAAGCCATCGTCTCGAACCTCTAGGCGTGCCGCGGTTCGCGGGCTAGCGGGCGGACGCCGGGCAGCCATTTGCGTATCGCAATCTTTACCGAGACGTTCTTGCCGGCCACGGACGGCGTGGTGACCCGGCTGCGCTACACGATGGACGAACTCGCCCGGACGGGAGACGAGATGATGATCGTCGCGCCCAAGTACCCGGACGGCGGTCCCGATTCGTACGCCGGCGCGCCCATCTATCGCGTGCCGGGCGTGCCGTTCCCGCTCTACCCGCGCATCACGCTCTCCCCGGCCCATCCCTGGGTTGGCCGGGCGATTCGGCGCTTCCGACCTGACCTGATCCACATCGTCAACCCGTTTATCCTCGGGCCCGGCGGGATCTACTACGCCCGGCGCCTTGGATTGCCGCTCGTGGCCTCCTACCACACGAACGTTGCCACCTACGCCCGGTACTACAACCTGGGGCCCCTGGTAAACCTGACCCGGTGGTACACCCGGGAGGTGCACAACCGGGCGCGCATAAACCTCTGTACCTCGCTGGCGACGATGGAGTACCTGCTCGCGGAGGGCATCAAGGAGGTGCGTCTCTGGCCCCAGGGGGTGGACGCCGAGCGTTTCAACCCTTCCAGGTCATCGCCGACCTGGCGGCAACGGCTCTCGGGCGGAGAGGCGACCGACAGGCTGCTGCTCTACGTCGGCCGGCTGGCCCCCGAGAAGGACATTGGCCTCCTAAAGGAAGCGTTCGGGAAGGTTTCCGGCATTCGGCTTGCGATCGTCGGCGACGGACCCGCGCGCGCGGACTTGGAACAGGAGTTCGCCGGCACCCCAACGGTGTTTACCGGGCTGCTGCAGGGCGACGACCTCGCAGCGGCCTACGCCTCCGCGGATGTCTTCGTCTTCCCTTCTAGGACCGATACGCTCGGGATGGCGATGCTCGAGGCCCTTGCCTCCGGTTTGCCGGTAGTCGCCGCCCGCAGCGGTGGCTCCAGCGAGGTGGTGGGCGAGGGGGAGAGCGGGCTGCTCTACGAGCCGGGCTCCGCGGCGTCGTTCGTCGCGGCCGTTCGTCGGCTCTTCATAGAGGACGGCCTGCTGGCGAACATGTCTCGAAACGCTAGGGCGGTGGCGGAGAAACGCGACTGGGCGGCCTCGACCCGCACGTTGCGTGGGTACTACGAGCAGGCGCTGGCGCCGCGATGAGCGACGATAGCGCCAAGCTCAAACGCCGGGCCAAGCTCAAGAGCGGCAGCATCCGCTTCTCCAAGTTCTCTCTCGTCGGCGCTGTCGAACGCCGCGGTGGACATCGGGATCCTCAACCTGTTCCTGTGGCTCGAACCTACTCGGGACCCTATGGTGCTCGTTGTGTACAACGGCATCGCGCTCGTCCTGGCCAACATCAACAGCTACGCGTGGAACACGCTCTGGACCTTCAGGAGTCGGTCGGAGCGCAGCGTACGCCAGAGGGTCCTGTTCGCGTTGCAGGCGCTCCTGAACATAGGCGTGAGCAACGGGCTGTTCTGGGTTCTGGTCAGGCCGGTGCTCATCTACACCGACGTCCCGACCTATCTAGCGGGCAACGTCGCCAAGATCATCTCCATAGTGGTCGCCTCGACGATCAGCTTTTTCATCATGCGCTACGTCGTTTTCTCCCGCAAAAGGTGGTTCGGCGGCCGCTTGTAGAGCGTCGCGGGGCGTGCTAAATTAGTCGGCGCAGGTACGCGGAAGTAGCTCAGCTGGTAGAGCATCACCTTGCCATGGTGAGGGTCGCGGGTTCGAATCCCGTCTTCCGCTCTTGCCGCGGGGCCGCGGCTTCGCCGGAGGCAGAGCGGCGCGATCGGCGGCATGGCCGAGTGGTTAGGCAAGGGTCTGCAAAACCCTGTACCCCGGTTCGACTCCGGGTGCCGCCTCTCGGGGAGGGGCCGCGAACGCGGGCGATTAGCTCAGGGGGAGAGCGCTTCCTTGACGCGGAAGAGGTCAGTGGTTCGAATCCACTATCGCCCACTGTAGGACCTTCGGCCCTGCTCTCAGCTTTCAGCAATCAGCCGCACGTCGCCGTAGCCGGGAGCGTTACTCGCCGCCGTTCCTGGTAGCATCTCCTCTACAAAATGGCCCGCAAATCAGAGGTGAGTGCCGCGTCGAACCGTCCTGCCGACGGCTGAAAGCTGATGGCTGATGGCGCCGACCGAAGGGAGGCACATGGCGTCCGTTACGCTCCCAGACGGCAATAACCTGGAGCTCGAGCCCGGTGACCGCGTGCGCGACGTCGTGGGCAGGATCGGCCCGCGCCTCTTGCGCGACGCCGTGGTCGCGAGGCTCGACGGCCGACTCGTCGACCTCGACGCGCCACTGAACGGCGGGGGCGACTTCGAGGTTGTTACCAAGGATTCGCCGGAGGGCATGGAGGTGCTGCGACACTCGACGGCCCACGCGATGGCGCAAGCGATACTGGAACTCTACCCTGGTAGCAAGCTCACGGTCGGCCCGCCGATAGAGAACGGCTTCTTCTACGACATAGACGTCGCCGGGCGAATAACCGACGAGGACCTGCCCCGGATAGAGGAGCGGATGCGCGAGATCTCCGAGCGGAACCTCCCGATCGTTCGCGAGGAGGTCTCCAAGGCCGAGGCCGAGGCCCTCTACGAGGACAACCCGTACAAGCTGGAGATCCTTTCCGATCTGGAGGACGGTGACATCTCCGTCTATCGTCAGGGCGACTTCTTCGACCTGTGCCGCGGCCCCCACGTTGCCCGCACCGGGGACCTTGGGGCCTTCAGGCTTCAGAACATCGCTGGGGCGTACTGGCGCGGAGATGAGAAGAACCGGATGCTGACGCGCGTGTACGGCACCGCCTGGCCTTCGGAGAAGGACCTCAGGCGTTACCTGCGGCAACTCGAAGAGGCGAGGGCCAGGGATCACCGCAAGATCGGCAAGGATCTGGACCTGTTCACCTTCTCCCCCGATGTCGGTTCGGGTATCCCACTTTTCTTGCCCAAGGGCGAGATGATGCGACACCTGATGGAGGATTACGTGCGCGAGGTTCAGACCCGCCACGGCTACGATCACGTGTGGACCGGGCACCTGGTCAACGAGTCACTCTACGCAAAGAGCGGGCATCTGGAGCACTACGCCGACTCGATGTACCCGCCGATGGTTGACGGGGAGACCCGATACCGCCTCAAGCCGATGAACTGCCCGAGCCACATGACGCTCTTCAACTCGCGCGGGCACTCATATCGGGACCTCCCGATCCGCTACGCCGAGTTCGCCACGCTGTACCGCTACGAGAAGAGCGGGGAGCTGAACGGTCTTACCCGGGTGCGCAGCCTCACGCAGGACGACGCGCACGTGTTTTGCACCGAGGACCAGGTCCAGGAAGAGTTCGCCCGGGCGCTGGAGATCATCCGCGAGGTCCTCGACACCTACGGTTTCTCGGACTACGTGGTGCACCTCTCCCTGCGCGACCCGGAGGGCGGCAAGTTCATCGCCGACGAGGAGAAGTGGGAGCGGGCGGAGGCGGCGCTGCGCACGGCCCTCGACACGGCGGACCTCTCTTACGAGGAGGTCGCCGGAGAGGCGGCCTTCTACGGTCCCAAGGCCGACTTTATGGCGCGCGACGTGCTCGGGCGCGAGTGGCAGCTCTCCACCATCCAGGTCGACTTTATCCAGCCGGCCCGCCTCGGCTGCGAGTACGTCGGAGAGGACGGCAAGACGCACACACCGGTCCTGCTGCATCGGGCGGTCACGGGTTCCACCGAGCGGTTTCTCGGCGTCCTGATCGAGCACTACGCCGGCGTTTTCCCGGTGTGGCTCTCGCCGGTGCAGGCGGCGGTTATACCCGTGGCGGATCGACATCTGGGCTACGCTCGAGAGGTACAGGGTCGGTTGGCCGACGCAGGGCTGCGGGTGGAGGTGGACGATTCGCCAACCAGCATGCAGAAGAAGATCCGGGAGAACGCCCGGCAGAAGATCCCTTACCTGCTGATCGTGGGCGACGCCGAAGAGGACGCGGGCGCCGTCAATGTACGGAGGCGCGGCAGTAAGGAGCAGGAGGCCGTGCAACTCGAAACCTTCGCAGAGCGGGTGCTAGAAGAGGTCGCCATCAGGGCATGATGCCTGTAGACACCGTCGGCCGAGACGCGGTATAATCGTGCCTGTAAGTTGGGTCTTCGCGTGTTCCTTTTTCTCCCGAATCTTGGACACGACGACGGCTCCCTTCAACGGTTTTTGAGAGGAGTGGTTCACAGTAGCAACTGAAGAGGAACCGAGGATCAACGGCCAGATCCGAGCGCGGTCTGTGCGACTGATCTCAGACAAGGGCGAGCAACTCGGGATAAAGCACATCCGCGAGGCCATGGATTACGGCGAGAGGGCCGACCTGGACCTCGTTGAGGTCGCACCGGACGCGAACCCGCCGGTGGTCCGGATGATGGACTACGGCAAGTACAAGTACCAGAAGGAGCAGGCCCGCAAGGCCGCCCGCAAGAAGCAGGTCAACGTGCACGTGCGGGAGATAAAGCTCCGTCCCAAGATCGGCGACCACGACTTCAACACGAAGCGCGGCCACGTGGAGCGTTTTCTGCGCGGCAACGACAAGGTGAAGGTGACCATCATGTTCCGCGGTCGCGAGGTCCAGCACCCGGAGCTTGGCGAGCGGCTTCTCAGGAGGCTCGCCAGCGACCTGGAGGACCTCGGGCGCGTCGAGAGCCAGCCCAACCTGGACGGTCGCAACATGGTCATGGTGATGGCCCCCAAGAAGGAGTCCAAGGAGGCCCAGGCGGCCCGCGAAGAGGCGGAGCCGGCCCAGGCCGAAGGACGTCGGGAGAGGGCCGCTCGCCGGTAAAGCAACTCTTTGATACAATTCGCCGCGCTTGACGGAGGCGACACGGCTTTTTCTCCCGTGCCGCGAGCCTCCAGGCGGATGGACAATCACGACGAAAACGCGGAGGAGAACGCATGCCGAAGATGAAGACCCACCAAGGCGCCGCCGGGCGCTTCGAGGTGAGGAAGAAGGGCAAGCTCCGGCGCCGCCGGGCCGGGCACAACCACATGCTGGAGAAGAAGTCGCGCAAGCGCAAGCGGCGGCTGAACACCGAGACCACGCTCGCCCGCCAGGACGAAAAGCAGATCAAGCGTCTGCTGGGGGTGAGGTAGCATGGCACGCACCGCACGCAGCCTCCACGCCCGCAAGAAGCGCCGCAAGGTGCTCGAGCAGGCGAAGGGCTACCGGGGGACCAAGCACACCTCGTACAAGAGGGCCAAGGAGCAGGTCTGGAAGAGCGGCGTCTACGCCTACGAGGGCCGCAAGCAGCGCAAGCGGGACTTCAGGGCGCTCTGGATCCAGCGCATCAACGCCGGTGCCCGCGAGCACGGACTCTCCTACTCGCAGTTCATACACGGCCTCAAGCTGGCCGAGATCGACCTCGACCGCAAGGTGCTGGCCGACCTCGCCGCCACCGAACCTGAGGCCTTTGGCGCCGTGGTCGCCCAGGCGAAGAACGCGCTGAACGGGGATCCGGTCGAGGCGCGGGTCAAGGTCGACCGGCGTCCCAGCCGCGGAAGAGCCTGAGCCGGAACCCGTCGCGGCCGGTGGGGACGACGCCGGGGCTTCGGTCGAGGCGCCAACGGACGTGGAGGCCACCGAGGCCGCCGAGGGTCAGCCCGAGGAACCTGACGTGGATACCGAACCCGTCGAGGAAGAGGGTTCGGTAGACGCTACGGACGCGGCCGAGCGCAAGGCCGGAGAGCTCGACGTCGACCTCGCCAGCGTCGAAGGAACCGGCCAGGGTGGCCGCATAACCGTTGGGGACGTCGAGAAGGCCTCGAAGACCGAAGACGGCGACTAGCAAGCCCTTGCCGGCGCAACCGGCGATCTCTGCGAAGCGGGCGGCCAAGCTCGGCGCAAAGAAGCACCGCGAGGCGGCACGGCTGTTCCTGGCGGAGGGGGAAGCGTTCTTGCGGGAGGCGCCCGTCCCGCCGGTGCACGTTTTCAGGGAGACAGAGGAGGTACGGCGCGTCTCGACGCTCGCGACCCCGGCCGGACCGGTCGGGGTCTTCCCGTTCCTGGACGTCGCGACCGAGGCCTTGCTCGCCAGCACGCAACGCCTGGTGCTGCTGCACGGTGTCCAGGATCCCGGGAACGTGGGAACCGTCGTCCGGTCCGCCCACGCGTTCGAGGCCGGGGTTGCCCTCTCCAGAGGCTGCGCGGACCTGTACAACCCGAAAACGGTGCGGGCGACGATGGGTTCGATCTTCTACGCGCCCATCGCGCGGGAGGTGGATTCCGTGGCGTTCTTGCGCGTCGCGGAGCGGCAGGGTTTCACGCCGGTCGCGGCGGTGCCGGAGGGCGGTGAAGCCCGCGCGGGGGCAGCCGTCGAGCGGTCTGTCATCGCGGTCGGCGCCGAGGGAGCGGGGCTTCCCAAGGAGGTGGTCGAGGCCTGCCGGCACCGGGTCACGATACCCTCGGAGGCCCCCTCTCTCAACGCGGCTATGGCGGCCTCGATCCTGCTCTACGACGCGTATTTGCGTGTGCTACCATAGCGCACCATGTCGGTAGTAGAGCGCATAGAAAAGCTGCGTTCCGAGGCCCTCGACGCGGTCGCCGAGGCGGGCTCCACGGACAACCTCGAGGACGTGCGGGTGCGCTTTCTTGGTCGCTCGGCGGAGCTCACGGAGATCAAGAAGAGCATCGGGACGTTTCCGCCGGATCAACGTCGGGAGGTCGGCGGGGCTTCCAACCGTGCCTCCCGCGAGATAGAGCAGAACATCGAGGCCAGACGGACCGGCATAGCCGCCGAGGAACAGCGGCGACGCCTGGAGGCCGAGGCGGTAGACGTGACGCTTCCCGGGGTTCCGTACCCCAGGGGCCATCTGCACCCCACGCTGCGGGTTATCGACGACGTGGTCGACTTCTTCGTCGGGCTCGGTTATGGGGTGGCGGAGGGTCCCGAGGTCGAGACCGACTACTACAATTTCACGGCCCTCAACATCCCGCCCAATCACCCGGCCCGCACGATGCAGGACACGTTCTTTCTCGACGAGGGTCTCGTGCTGCGGACGCACACCTCACCGGTCCAGATCCGGACCATGCTGGCCCAGGAGCCGCCAGTCTACGTGGTGTGTCCGGGCAGAACCTACAGGCGCGACTCGGACCCCACGCACACGCCAATGTTCAACCAGATCGAGGGCCTTGCGGTGGATCGCGGTCTAACGCTCGCCCACCTTAAAGGCACCCTCGCGGCGATGGCCCGGCACGTCTTCGGTGAGAGCGTCAAGGTCAGGCTCAGGCCGAGCTATTTCCAGTTCACCGAGCCCAGCGTCGAGCAGGACGTGAGTTGCTTTATCTGCGATGGCGTAGACCCCAACTGCAAGGTCTGCAAGGGCGGCGGCTGGCTCGAGATGGGCGGGGCCGGGATGGTGGATCCCACGGTGCTCTCGGAGGTCGGCTACGACCCGGAGGAGTACACCGGATTCGCCTTCGGGTTCGGACCGGACAGGATGGCCATGGTCAAGTACGGCATCCCCGACCTGCGCCTGTTCTTCGAAGGAGACCTCCGGTTCCTGAGGCAGTTTTAGTTGGGCGGATAGGGAGTAGCGGAAGGTTGAGTCTCAACTTCTCCCAATGCGCTACTTCGCTAACCTAGAAAGGTAACCCGTTGCGCGTTCCGTTAAGTTGGCTCCGCGAATACGTGGACTTTGACCTGACGACCGAGGAGCTGGTCAGGGCCATTTCCCTGCACAGCCAGGAGGTCGATGGCGTCGACCGCTTCGGCGTGCTCGACGGCGAGGTCGTGGTGGGGGAGGTGCAGGAGTTCGGGCAGCATCCCAACGCCGACCGCCTCTATGTGGCCGACGTAGACCTCGGGGGCGAGGTTGTCCAGATCGTGGCCGGTGCCTCCAACCCGTATCCCGGCGTCCGTGTTCCTGTGGTGCTTCCCGGCAGCGTGATGTCAGACGGAACCAGGCTCAAGAAGGCCAAACTCAGGGGTCTCGAATCGCACGGGATGATGATGAGCGAGCGCGAGCTCGGCATCTCCAACGACCACGAGGAGATACTGCTGCTCGACGAGGACTTCGTCGTGGGGCGGACCGTCTCCGACTACTTCCCTGTCGGGGAGACCGTGCTACAGCTCGACGTCAATCCGAACCGCCCGGATCTGTGGGGCATGATCGGGGTTGCCCGCGAACTCGCCGCCATTCTTCGGATCGGCTTCCGGATCCCCGAGGTCGCCTTCGATGCCGTTGGGGAGCCTAGCCGGGCGTTCGGGCTGATGGTAGATGCCGAGGACCTCTGTCCCCGGTACGACCTGCGCCGGGTTTCGAACCTCGCGCCGGGGCGCCGGGCGCCGCTGGAGATGCGGCGCAGGATCTTTGCCGCCGGAATGCGCCCGATAAACGCCGTGGTCGACGCCACGAACTACGTCATGCTCGAGACGGGCCAGCCCATCCACGCCTTCGACACGGGGAAGATAAGGGATGGGATCGTCGTCCGGCGGGCGGCACGCGACGAGATGATAACGCTGCTGGATGGTTCCACGCGCACCCTCGACGACGGCATGCTTGTCATCGCCGACGAAGAGCGGGGCCTCGGCATCGCGGGCGTGATGGGTGCCGAGGACGCCGAGGTGGGGGACGATACAAACGACGCATTGGTCGAGGTTGCCAACTTTGTCGGCCGCAACATCATGGCGACGAGCCAGAGGCTGGGGCTCCGCACGGACGCCTCTAGCCGCTTCGAGCGCGGCCTGGACCCGAACATGGTGGACTTCGCGATGGAGCGTGTGGTCGGGCTGCTGACCGAGCGGCCGGAGGGCCGCGCCGCGCCCGACGTCCTGAGCCACTACCCTGCTCCGGTTCGCCCGTGGGAGGTATCGATGCGCGTCGATCGGGCGGAGTTGCTGCTTGGCATGCCGGTGGCCAGGGAGGAGGCGGAGGAACGGCTGGTCTCTCTGGGCTGCGAGGCGAGGGGCGAGAACGGCAGCGTCGCCGCCGTCGTTCCCACCTTCCGGCAGGACCTCACGCGGGAGGCCGACCTGATCGAAGAGGTAGGCCGACTTCTCGGGCTGGACAAGGTGCCCGAAGAGTTACCGGGCATCGCGTTGCCCGGGGGCCTTAACCCCGCGCAGCGGAAGGCGCGGCTGGTGCGGCGTGTGCTCGCAGACCTCGGGCTTGCCGAAGCCATAACCTACCCATTCGGACCCGCCCGCTGGCGCGAAGACCTCGGGTTGGACCTCTCTGACGACCGAGTCTTGGAGTTGAGGAACCCGCTCAGCGCGCAGGCGGCCGAGTTGCGCCCGATGCTGCTTCCCGGTCTCCTGGACGCCGCTGCTCGCAACAAGGCCTTCGGTACCGGCGGCGTGCTCTTCGAGCTTGGCCGGGTCTTCGCGGCAAGCCCACCGCCCGAAGGACTGCGCGAGACCGCCGTCCACTTCCGTCTGACGGGGGAGGTGGAGAACGTTGGGCCAGATGCCGAGCTGAGCCCCTCGGCGCTCATGGGAGCGAGGGAGGAGCAGCGTGTGGGTGCCGTGCTCGTCGGCACGATTCGGCCAGAGGGGTGGAACGTGCCGGAGCGGCGCGCGGGATTCTTCGAGGCCAAGGGCATCGTCGAGCGGCTGATCCCCGGGGCCGAGTTCGTGGCCGAGCCACTTCCCTTCCTGCACGCCGGGCGGTGCGCCCGCGTCCGCGTCGGCGGCTTGGAGGTGGGCTGGGTTGGCGAGCTGCACCCGGCGGCGCTCGACGGCTTCGATCTCGCGGGCTGGCCGGTCGCCGCGTTCGAGTTGGACCTGGCGTTCTGCGAGCCCTATCCGACCCCGCGCTTCGCGCCTTTCACCAACGTGCCGGCGGTCGGCCGGGACCTCGCCGTGGTCGTAGATGTGGGTGTTCCCGTGGGCGACATGGTCGCGGCGGTGGACGGGCTGCGCATACCGGTACTCGTCGAAACGCGGGTCTTCGACGTCTACGATGGCCCGCAAGTGCCGGATGGCAAGAAGAGCGTCGCCCTAGGCTTCACATTTCAAGGGGAAGAAACGCTCACGGACGAGGCGCTCAATGCCGAGCTGCGCAAGATCTCCGGGCGCCTGGAGAGCGAGTTCGGTGCCCAGGTACGCGGCGCCTAGCCGCCTGTTCCGCGCCACTCCGAAGCCAGCACGCTCATCAGGATCGCGTCGTGGAACGCGCCGTCGCGCAGGAGGGCCCGGCGCAGACGGCCCTCCTCGCGGAAACCCAGCTCCGCGTAGGTCGAGATCGCGACCTCGTTGAACTCGAAGACGCTCAGGCTCACGCGGTTCAGGCCCAACTCGTCGAAGGCGTAGTCGAGTAGCAGCTCGATCGCCTCGGCGCCGAAACCGTGGTTGGCGGTCCTGCGGGTCGCCGACTATCACGGACAGCTCCGCAGCCCCGTTCGCGGTGCTCACGTTCATCAGGCTGATCACGCCGATAGGGTCCTGCTGGCCCTGGACGTGGATGGCGAACGAGTCGTCGGTGCTGGAGAGTTCGCGATCTTCGAAGAGGCGCTCCGTCGCGGATCGGCCCAGGGGCGCCGCGGCCCAACTGGTGAGGCGCCAGACCTCCGGGTCACTGTACCACTCCCCGTAAAGCCGGTAGTTTTTCCGGTCGTGCCGGAGCAGCTCGACCCTCTCGCCGACCAGTCGCTGTTTCTTGCCGGACAGCATGCCCTGGAGAATATAACGGTTTTGGACGATACGCGCTATGCTAGAATCCGCGACCATGAAGGTCGTGCCAGATCGGATCGTTGCCCTCGGGTTCGGGAAGTTCGTCAGGGCCGACAGGATAGTGGCCCTCGACCCGATCGAAGAAGATCGAGGCAGCGGGCGCCGCACCATGGTCTACGTCGAGGGTATTCCCGACCCGCTGATCGCCGGCCGCACGGAGAGCACGATCCTGCGCGACATGGTCGGCGCCGAGAGCGGGGCCGTGGAGCTCCTGAGCGAACTTCAGATGCAGATAGGCCAGGTGCGCCCCCTTCTGAAATCTTCGATCCGCTCCGAAGCGGGGCTCGACCTGGACGAGCTCTCCCGACGCATAACCGACCTCACCGGGGAGCAGGGGTCACCGAGCATATTCTAGGTACCCCCTTCTACGACAGGGATCCAAGGGAGGTCGCCATCGACCTCCTCGGCTGCGTTCTGACCCACGACTCCTCGGAGGGCTGCGCATCAGGCGTGATCGTCGAGACGGAGGCCTATCGGCCGGAGGACCCTGCCTGCCACGCCTACAAGGGGCCCACGATGCGGAACCGGACAATGTTCGACGGTCCCGGCCTCGCGTACGTATACCTGTCCTATGGTACCCACCGGTTGCTGAACGTCGTCTGCGAGGCCGAAGGCGTGGGCAGCGCGGTCCTGATCCGGGCGCTCCGGCCCATCGACGGGCAGGACCTGATGGTGCAGAGGCGCGGCCGTCGACTCGGATCTGTGCAGCGGGCCCGGCCGCCTGACGCAGGCGCTGGGGATCTACCTCGATTACGACGGGCACGACCTCACCCAAGGCAGCCTCTACATTAGCGAGGGCGCGCCGCCGGACGGTGAGATAGTCGCCACGACCCGCGTAGGGATCACCCGTGGGGTCGACCTACCCTGGCGCTACCTGGTCCACGGTGACCGTAACGTCTCCGTCCCCCCGAAGACTATCGAGGAGCGGGGCTTGCAGAGCTCGCGGCCGGGCGGGCACTAGCCGGCACGCTGGCCCGCCGAGCGACGGCGTTGGAGCGCCTGGGCCTGGCGCCGTCGTTGGCGGCCCTCCTCGCGGGGCGAGCGCTCGAGTCGGCCGCACGGGCCGGTTCCGCGCTGGCCGTCGCCGAGGCCGACGTGTTCGCGTCCTGCGCACCGGGCGCTCCAGCTACCGCGGGCGTGGTTCGCTCCGTAGCGCCTCGATTCTGCGGACCGGTGGTAGGCGCGGTCGTCTCCTTCTCCTCGGGTTCGGGCATCTCGACGCCCTCGAACTTCTCGACGGGCACCGGCCGTTGAGCTGGTCCTCCAGTACGTCTTCCAGATCTCGGCCGGGGTGATGCCGCCGGAGAGGCCGTTAAGTTTGCGCGCGTACTCAAGCACGTACTCGAGGGTCTGCGCCGCCCTCCCCGTAGCCCATCCAGATACCCGTGACCAGCTGCGGCGCGTACCCGACGAACCAGGCGTCGAAGAAGTTCTCGCTGGTCCCGGTCTTGCCGGCGACCGGCCGCTCGCCGAGGGACGCGTCCTTCGCGATACCCTCCGTGACGTCGCCGATCATGATCTCGGTGGCCTTGTGCGCGATCTCCGGCTCGATGACCTGCTCTCCGCTGGGGTTGGTTCGGCGCCGTCGTAGAGGATCTTCTCGTCACTCTGGCCCTCGTTGGCGACGACCCGCGAGATCACCGTCGGCTCGACGCGCTGTCCCTCGTTGGCGATCGTCGCGTAGGCGGTCGCCATGTCCAGCGGAGAGACCTCCTGGGTGCCGAGCACGACGGAAGGGTGCGGGTGCGGACCGAAGTCCGCCGTGACCCCGAGGCGCTTGGCGACGTCGATGATCGGCCGATGGACCGTTATCGAGGCCCTTGCCGTCGGCGTTCATCACGAGGTCCGTGAAGACGGTGTTGTCCGACCACCACAGGGCCTCTTCGAGGGTCATCTCGCCGCGCACGATCCCGTCGTAGTTCTTCGACCGTCCACTTCTCGGGCTTCTCGAGGCCGGGCACCTCGACCATGTACTCCTTCTTCTCGGAGACGAACTCGGTCTCAGGTTCTATGCCCTGCTCCAGGGCGGCAATGAGCGCGAACGGTTTGAATGCGCTGCCCGGCTGCCGCTGCCCCTGGGTGACGAGGTTGAACTGAGAGTTGGGGTCCCGGTTGCCGACCATGGCCTTGATCTGTCCTGTCTGCGGGATCTAGGGAGACGAGGGCGGCGTCGGGAGACTGGCGGCGTTGGCAGGTAGCCGTCCGGGTCCGTAGAGGATCTCGCGCGCCGCCACCTGGGCCTCGAGGTCCAGGGTCGTGTAGACGCTGAGCTCCGCCCTGCAGCACCGTGTTGACCCCGTAGCGCGCGATGAGCTCGTCCTCGGCCAGCTCGGCGAAGTCGCGGGTCGCCGATGGACCCGTTGAGGCCGGTTTCGACCATCGGGTTCACGGGCCAGGTCTCGGGCATCGGGTCTCTCGAGCGCCGGTCGTAGTCCTGGCCGGTGATGTAGCCGGTCTCCGCATCTTGCGTGAGGACGAGGTCGCGCTGGCACATCGCGCCCGTCGCGATCCTGGCCGAGCGTCGACGGCGACCACAGCAGCCCGACGAGCGTCGCCGACTCCGCGATGCTCGAGGTCCTCGACCGACTTGTCGAAGTAGGTCTCGGCGGCCGCCTCGCACCCCGTAGGCGTTGTTGCCGAAGTAGACCGTGTTCAGGTAGTCGGCGATTATCTGGTCCTTGTCGTGCTCTCTGCGCTCGATCTCGAGCGCGATCAGGGCCTCCTTGACCTTGCGGGTGACCGACTGATCGTGGGTGAGGTAGGCGTTCTTGACGTACTGCTGGGTGATGGTGCTGGCCCCTTCGACGGTCTGCACCGGCCCGGATGTCCACGTACAGCGCGCGCATGATGCCCCAGAGGTCCACCCCGCCGTGCTCCCTGAAGCGCTCGTCCTCCTTGGCCACCAGGGCGTTGAGCAGGTGGGGCGGCATCTCCTCCAGCGAGGTGGTCTTGCGGTTCTGACCGCCGAAGATCGTGCCGATCACGCGCCGCGAGCCCTCGTTGTCCCCGAGCGGAGCCGAGTAGATGTAGGTCGGATGCGTCTCCGGTCTGGGACGGCTCGCCCAATCCGGTCGACGCTCTCGATCACGACCCGCGTATCCCCCGGCCGCAAACGCGACCGCGCCGACGAAGCACGCACAGGAAGAAGACGCCGATGCCGCGGACGATCCTGTGGCGTAGCCCGGTCCGCGCGGAAGTCCGTTTCTTGCGGCTGGCCGGTAGGCGAGATGGAGCTTTTTGGGCCCATCGGTCCGGAGCTCTGCGCCCGCGCGCCGCGACCCGTTCTGCTCTGGTGGGTTCGAGCCATCGAGCCGGTATACTACACTAACCGCGAGTAGGGTTACATTGACGTTGCGAGAAGGTTGCGATCCTACTTATGAAGGCCGACGCCGACACCCGGCAGATCTACGAGAACGCGGTGGATGTGATCCCGCGCGAGGAGCTCGAGCGCCGCTTGAACAGCGGCCGAGACCCTGCGCGTCAAGCTGGGCATCGACCCCACGGCCCCGGACATCCACCTCGGCTTCGTCGTCGTGCTCAAGAAGCTGCGCGCCTTCCAGGATCTCGGCCACACGGCGGTCTTGACGATCGGGGACTACACGGCGAGGGTCGGCGACCCATCGGGCACGCTCGAAGACGCGACCCGTCCTCTCGCCGGAGGAGATCGAGGCGAACACCCGCAGCTACCTGGAGCAGGCCTACCTCGTCCTCGACCGGGACGAGGACGGAGGTTCGGCACAACTCGGAGTGGCTCGCGCCGCTGACCCTGGCCGACATGATCCACCTGACCCGGGCGACCACGGTCGCCCGCATCCTCGAGCGCGACGACTTCTCCAAGCGCTTCGCGGCCGGGGACTCGATCACCCTGACCGAGCTCCTCTACCCGCTCATGCAGGCCTACGACTCGGTCGCCCTCGACGCGGACGTCGAGCTCGGCGGCACGGACCAGCTCTACAACCTGCTCATGGGCCGGCACGTGATGGAGTACTACGGCAAGACGCCCCAGTGCGTCCTTACGACGCCCGCTGCTGGTCGGGACCGACGGCGCGATGAAGATGAGCAAGTCGCTCGGCAACTACATCGGCGTGACCGACCCGCCAAACGAGATGTTCGGCAAGGCCATGAGCATCCGGGATCCCCTGATGTCCGACTACTACGGTCTGCTCCTCGGGCGCCAGGCCCCGCAGGCCCAGCCCGTCGAGCAGAAGCGCGAGCTCGCGCCGTTCCCTGGTCCGTCGTTCCACGGAGAAGATGCCGTCGCGGAAGCGGAGCGGACCTTCGACGCCGTCGTGCGCCGCGAGGTCCCGGACGACACCCCCGAGGTGGCGCTGCCCGCCGACGAAGAGGTCTGGATCGTGGACCTCATCACGCTGGCCGGTTTCGCGAAGACCAACGGCGAGGCCCGGCGCTTTGTTCGCGGCGGCGCGGTGCGGCTGGACGACGAGCCGGTGGAGGACGAGAAGCTCGTCCTCAAGCCGGGCGATCTCGACGGCAAGGTCCTGCGGGTCGGCAAGCGCCGGTACGCCCGCCTCACCGCGCGTGCCTGAGGCCCGCGAGGGGCCACCGGCGGCCGTCGACAAAGATTCGCTGCGGTACCCCTTGACGCCGCCGCCGGCAGAGCTATAATCGCCGCCGCTGGCGCTTCGGAGGGATAACTTTCCTGAGGCGTTCGCCGGCAGAGGTGGCGCCGAGAAACTCCCCAAACCCGGGATTGACACCCGGGGGGGTGGTGCTATAATCCTCTAGCTGATGACGGGGAACGAATTGATAACCGAGAGGGGCACATAGGGTAGGTCTCCCGACAGATTGGGAGCGCGTACCAGGCCCGCCGAAAGGTGGGCGTTTTAGTCCCCGAGGCAGTTCGTCTCCGTAGGCTCCGCCGAGAGGCAAGGGGCATGAGGCCTTGAAAACTGAATAGCAGCGAAAGATCGGGCAGAGAAACAAAACAACCCGTCTTAAACGCCGAGACCGACTCTCAGTGGTCGGAGAGTGTAATGCCGGCCGCCACGCGGGTGGCGCCCGCACAACCACAGCTATACGCTCCCTCGTGGAGCGAGAAGCTAGTTCGGAGAGTTTGATCTTGGCTCAGGACGAACGCTGACGGTGTGCTTTAGACATGCAAGTCGAACGAGAAAGCCCTTCGGGGTGAGTAAAGTGGCGAACGGGTGAGTAACACGTGGGTAACCTGCCCCTCGCAGGGGGACAACCGGAGGAAACTCCGGCTAATACCCCGTACGCTCCGAGGTCCGCATGGTCCACGGAGGAAAGGTAGCTTCGGCCATCCGGCGAGGGATGGGCCCGCGGTACATTAGCTAGTTGGTGGGGTAACGGCCCACCAAGGCGACGATGTATAGCTGGTCTGAGAGGATGATCAGCCACACTGGGACTGAGACACGGCCCAGACTCCTACGGGAGGCAGCAGTCGGGAATCTTGCGCAATGGGCGAAAGCCTGACGCAGCAACACCGTGTGAGCGACGAAGGCCTTAGGGTCGTAAAGCTCTGTTGTTGGGGACGAAGGGCGAAGGGTTAATAGCCCCCAGCCTGACGGTACCCTTCGAGGAAGCCCCGGCTAACTACGTGCCAGCAGCCGCGGTAATACGTAGGGGGCGAGCGTTGTCCGGAATTATTGGGCGTAAAGAGCGTGTAGGCGGTCTGGTAAGTCTGCCGTGAAAACCTGGGGCTCAACCCCGGGCGTGCGGTGGATACTGCCAGGCTAGAGGATGGTAGAGGCGAGTGGAATTCCCAGTGTAGCGGTGAAATGCGCAGATATTGGGAGGAACACCAGTAGCGAAGGCGGCTCGCTGGGCCATACCTGACGCTGAGACGCGAAAGCGTGGGGAGCGAACAGGATTAGATACCCTGGTAGTCCACGCCGTAAACGATGGACACTAGGTGTTGGGGGAGTCGAATCCCTCGGTGCCGAAGTTAACGCGTTAAGTGTCCCGCCTGGGGAGTACGGCCGCAAGGCTAAAACTCAAAAGAATTGACGGGGGCCCGCACAAGCAGCGGAGCATGTTCTTTAATTCGATGCAACGCGAAGAACCTTACCTGGACTTGACATGGTGCTGCAAGCGCACGGAAACGTGTGACCTTCGAGGGTGCACCACAGATGCTGCATGGCTGTCGTCAGCTCGTGTCGTGAGATGTTGGGTTAAGTCCCGCAACGAGCGCAACCCCCGTGGTGTGTTGCCAGCATTAAGTTGGGGACTCACACCAGACTGCCGGTGACAAACCGGAGGAAGGTGGGGACGACGTCAAGTCATCATGGCTCTTACGTCCAGGGCTAGAAACGTGCTACAATGGCGCCTACAAAGGGTTGCAAGACCGCAAGGTGGAGCGAATCTCATCAAAGGGTGTCTAAGTTCGGATCGCAGTCTGCAACTCGACTGCGTGAAGGCGGAGTTGCTAGTAATCGCGGATCAGCATGCCGCGGTGAATACGTTCCCGGGCCTTGTACACACCGCCCGTCACACCATGGGAGTAGGCAATACCCGAAGCAGGCTCAGCCAACCGGTTTACCGGAGGCGGCTTGCGAAGGTAGGGTTTGCGACTAGGGTGAAGTCGTAACAAGGTAGCCGTACCTGAAGGTGCGGCTGGATCACCTCCTTTCTAGGGAGCAGGTTAGTGTGGTAACACGCGACCGATCGAGGACCTCGCATAATGCGGCTTGAGCTTCGGCTCGCCGTGGGGTTCTTGCTCTAGGATATTTCGACCGGTCTTTGGCGGACTGGGTTGTCTTTTGCCCCTTCGAGTAGCTGCTGTTCAGTTTTCAGGGCCTTCGGGCCCTGTTTTTTGGTGCGCAGAGTCAGCGCAGCGAGCGCCCGCGAGAGCGAAGGCGCCTGGTCTTTGAAAACTGCATAGCGTGAAATCCATACCATTAAGATAGTAAGGGCGTATGGTGGATGCCTTGGCACCGGAAGCCGATGAAGGACGTGGCAAGCTGCGATAAGCCGTGTGGAGCCGCAAGCGGGCTATGAAGCACGGATTTCCGAATGGGGAAACCCGGCACGGGTCATGCCGTGTCACCCCTGCCTGAACACATAGGGCAGGAGGAGGGAACCCGGGGAAATGACACATCTGAGTACCCGGAGGAAAATAAAGAAAGTCTCGATTCCCTGAGTAGTGGCGAGCGAAAGGGGAACTAGCCCAAACCAGTTGCGTGGAAGCCTGCGGGCGTTGCGCAACGGGGGTTGTAGGACCAATAGGGTCGCTCCGCAGGGCGGCCAGGAAGTTACAAAACGCGCGGGTAGCCGAACGGTCTGGAAAGGCCGGCCGCAGGGGGTTACAGTCCCGTAGGCGAAACTCGAGCGACTTCCTTTTTGGCACCTGAGTAGATCCGGACACGTGAAACCCGGATTGAACCCGCGGGGACCACCCCGCAAGGCTAAACACTAACGGTGACCGATAGTGAACCAGTACCGTGAGGGAAAGGTGAAAAGTACCCCGCAAGGGGAGTGAAATAGTACCTGAAACCATACGCTTACAAGCGGTCGGAGCAGTAGCTTTGCTATTGTGACGGCGTACTTTTTGCATAACGGGCCAGCGAGTTGCTGGTCTCTGGCGAGGTTAAGCGTAGAGCGAGCCGAAGCGAAAGCGAGTCCGAATAGGGCGCACAGTCAGGGGCCGCAGACCCGAAACCGGGTGAGCTATCCATGGCCAGGCTGAAGCGGGGGTAAGACCTCGTGGAGGGCCGAACCGACCTGGGTTGAAAACCGGGCGGATGAGCTGTGGATAGGAGTGAAAGGCTAATCAAACCCGGCGATATCTGGTTCTCCCCGAAATATATTTAGGTATAGCCTAGCGCGTTTCGTCGCGGGTGTAGAGCACTGTTTGGACGCGGGGCCCCACAAGGTTACCAACTTCAGACAAACTCCGAAGACCGTAGACGTTAGAGCGCTGGAGTCAGGGAGTGGGGGATAAACTTCATTTCCGAAAGGGAAACAACCCAGACCGTCGGCTAAGGTCCCTAAATAACGGCTAAGTGGTTTAAAGGATGTGGCGCTGCACAGACAACCAGGATGTTGGCTTAGAAGCAGCCATCATTTAAAGAGTGCGTAATAGCTCACTGGTCAAGTGGTGTTGCGCCGAAAATTCTCGGGCCTTGAGTCGTTTACCGAAGCCACGGACTTTAGAGAGCTTAGGCTCTCTGGAGTGGTAGGGGAGCATCCTGTTACGGTCGAAGCGGCGGCGGAAGCCGTCGTGGACGGATCAGGAGAGAGAATGCTGGCATGAGTAACGAGAGACAGGCGAGAAACCTGTCCGCCGAATGCCCAAGGGTTCCTGGGTAAAGCTAATCTTCCCAGGGTCAGTCGGGACCTAAGCCGAGGACGAAAGTCGTAGGCGATGGACAGCAGGTCGATATTCCTGCACTACGCACGTAGCGTTCGAGCGATGGAGGGACGGAGAAGGGTAGGCCAACCGCGGCGCTGGTAGACCGCGGGCACCGCCGTAGGCTGGGGACCAGGAAAATCCGGGCCCCACAAAGGCTGAGGGCCGGGCCGAGCCCGCTTCAGGGCGAAGTGGCTAAACCCATGCTTCCAGGAAAAGCTTCTAAGCGAGTTGCGTACGTACCCGTACCAAAACCGACACAGGTGGGCGAGTGGAGAACACTAAGGCGATCGAGCGAACTATGGTTAAGGAACTCGGCAAATTGTCCCCGTAACTTCGGGAGAAGGGGAGCTCTGGGCGGTCAGGTCCTTCGCGGGCCAAAGCTGCTCGGAGCCGCAGAGAATAGGCCCAGGCGACTGTTTACCAAAAACACAGGTCTCTGCTAAGTCGAAAAGACGATGTATAGGGGCTGACGCCTGCCCAATGCCAGAACGTTAAGGAAGCCGGTTAGCCCTGCCCTTCGGGGCTTGGCGAAGCTAGCGACTGAAGCGCTGGTCAATGGCGGCCGTAACTATAACGGTCCTAAGGTAGCGAAATTCCTTGTCGGGTAAGTTCCGACCTGCACGAAAGGCGTAACGATCTGGGCGCTGTCTCGACCATAGGCTCGGTGAAATTGTAGTCTCGGTGAAGATGCCGAGTACCCGCGGAAAGACGGAAAGACCCCGTGAACCTTTACTATACCCTGGCATTGGATATCGGCACGGCTTGTGCAGGATAGGAGGGAGGCTGGGAAGCCGGGACGCTAGTCTCGGTGGAGCTGTCCTTGAGATACCTCCCTTGCCGTGTTGGTGTTCTAACCCCGTGCCGTGATCCGGGCGGGAAACAGTGTCAGGCGGGTAGTTTGACTGGGGCGGTCGCCTCCCAAAAAGTAACGGAGGCGCCCAAAGGTTCCCTCAGCACGGTCGGAAATCGTGCGCAGAGTGTAAACGCACAAGGGAGCTTGACTGCGAGAGAGACATCTCGAGCAGGGACGAAAGTCGGGGTTAGTGATCCGGCGGTAACGAGTGGAAGTGCCGTCGCTCAACGGATAAAAGGTACTCCGGGGATAACAGGCTTATAGCCGCCAAGAGTTCACATCGACGCGGCTGTTTGGCACCTCGATGTCGGCTCGTCGCATCCTGGGGCTGGAGTAGGTCCCAAGGGTTGGGCTGTTCGCCCATTAAAGCGGTACGCGAGCTGGGTTCAGAACGTCGTGAGACAGTTCGGTCCCTATCTTCCGTGGGCGTTGGAGACTTGAGAGGAGCGACTCCTAGTACGAGAGGACCGGAGTGGACGTACCTCTAGTGTACCGGTTGTCCTGCCAAGGGCACCGCCGGGTAGCTATGTACGGAAGGGATAACCGCTGAAAGCATCTAAGCGGGAAGCCCACCTCAAGATGAGGTCTCCCATCCCCATGAGGGAGTAAGACTCCTGGTAGACCACCAGGTTGATAGGCCACAGGTGTAAGCGCAGCGATGCGTTCAGCCGAGTGGTACTAATAAGTCGAGGGCTTAATGGTTTTTGATCGCTATGCAGTTTCCAAAGATCAGGCGTTGCTCTTTGGGCCTCACAACCGAATATACGCCGCTTTTGAAAGGGTGACGATGGCGGCGGGGATACACCTCTTCCCATTCCGAACAGAGAAGTTAAGCCCGCCAGCGCCGATGGTACTGCAGGGGAGACCCTGTGGGAGAGTAGGTCGTCGCCCATTTTTCTTGCTTTAACCCTCCCAAACGCGGCAATATTCCTCCTGGAGTGGTGAGGCGGCGGTTGGGAGGCGCAGATGTCGGGTCGCAGGGTTCTTCGGGTTACGCTGGAGTACGCGAGGATCGATTACCTCTTCAAAACTCCCGACCTCTCGCCGTTCTCCGATGAGTTCCACGAATACAGCACCAGGCCCGGCGTCGAGCACATCTATAACGAACTGCGCGCTAACCCGTCGCGCCGGCGGGTCGAGGTGACCGTCCTGCTTCCGCCGGATCAGATCACGTCGACCCTGGAGCAGCGGACCATGGAGGCGGTGCGCCGCTACTGCGCGGCGCGCGAAGCGGAGGCCCGACAGGACGAACGAGCGCTGCGCTATCGCGGATTATGGGCCCTGGTGACGGCGCTCGTGGTCCTGGTCGCGTACGTTATCGTGCAGCGGCCGCTTCAGAACACCGACAACTTTTTTGTCGACCTGATCGGCCAGGGTCTCGGCGTCGTTATCTGGGTGGTTCTGTGGTTTCCGCTGGATGCCCTGGTGTTCGGCGTGCGAACCTACGACCTGGACTCGAGCGCTTACAGGCACGTGTCGAAGATGAAGCTCAAGATCGAGCCCGCGCCGCGCTGAGGCCCACACGCTGAAGGAGAACGGACCAGACGATCGTAGGAACCTGCGCTTGCTCCAAAGACGGCATCCTGCTTTAATCCCGGCAGCCATACCGGGAAAGGAGCGAGGTTGCCCCGGGGCGTGCCGGGTCGAAGGCGCTGTTCGGCAGGTCGATGGTCGGCACCGTTGCCCGAACGAGTCGGACCATCCGCTCCTGCCGTGACCCCTCAAGGGAGAGTCGACAGATGACCCAGCACGCGCCAGGTCCGCCCACGGCAGAGGATCTCGACCACGGGTTCTCGTTGCCGGCATTGTGGTTCACCGATCCGGCGATCGTCGAACTCGAGAACGAGCGGATCTTCCGGCGCCACTGGCAATACGTGGGGCGGCTGGAGCAGCTCGTCGGGGTCGGCGACTACATCACCGGCTCGACGGCCGACCTGCCGATCGTCGTCGCGCGCGGCGAGGAAGGACTGCGGGGTTTCGTCAACGTTTGCCGGCACCGCAGGCACGAGGTCATGAGCGGTTCGGGGAACAAGAAGGTATTGCAGTGCCCGTACCACGCCTGGACCTACGGCCTCGACGGACGCCTCAAGGCGGCGCCGCGTTCGGAATACGAGGAGGGCTTCGACAAAGAAGATTTCCCGCTCCTGCCTGTCCTGGTGGATACGTGGGGCCCGTGGGTCTTCGTGAACCCTGACCTCGAGGCCGGTCCGCTGGCCGACGTCCTGGGCCAACTGCCGCAGATCATCGCCGAAAGCGGCCTGGACCTCACGCGACTGCAGTTCAGGGGTCGAGACGAGTGGGTGCGCCACGCTAACTGGAAGGTGATGATCGAGAACTACCTCGAGTGCTACCACTGCGCGATACAACACCCCGGCTTCAGCGCCGTCGTCGATGTGGATCCGGACGCGTACTCGTCTGCAACCTCACGACTGGTTCCTGAGCCAGGTCGCGCCGGTGCGGTCGGCCGTCCTCGAAGGGACGAGCAAGAAAGAGTTGGCCTACGACGCGCGGGGCGCGGTCACCCAGTCCCAGTACCATTTCCTGTGGCCAAACTTCACGATCAACATCAACCCGGGGCACCCGAACCTTTCGGTCGACGTGTGGGTCCCGGACGGTCCGGGTCGGACCCGCGGCTTCTCCGAGCACTATTTCGGCGCTGGGGTGCCAGAGGGCTTCGTCCGGGACCTGATCGCGTTCAACGATCAGGTCGGGGTCGAGGACGACGCCCTGACAGACTCCGTCCAGCGGGGCCTGCGCGCGGGCGTGCCGGCGCAAGGACGCTTCCTCGTCCAGAGCGAGCAGCTGGTCATCCACTTCCAGAAAATGGTGCACTCGGCCCTCACCTGATACGGCTGCGCGCCGCGCTCCGGCCATCGGGACCGTTACACGCTATGCTGTTGACCATGAGCGAAGTCCGCCATCTCCTGACGTCACGGGATGTGCTGGGAACCCGTCGAGATCCGGCGTGAACCCGTGCCCGTAAGGCAGAGCGGTGCGGAGGACGCTTGAAGGGTGGGAGGCAGCGCCTCTCGCCGCACCGCTGGTAGACGCAGGAGCTGATGGGGCAAGGCCGGGGTCTCTCTGGCGGGCTGTAACGGTCCCCGGTCACTGGCAGCTCGAGGACGGCCTCACCACCTACGAGGGGCTGATGCTGTACCGTTGCGGCTTCGTCCACGATCCTGCTGCCGGCGGCGAGATGTTCCTGCTCCGCTTCGACGGCGTGTACTACTCCGCGCGGGTGTGGCTGAACGGCGTCTATCTGGGCGACCACGAAGGGTACTTTGCCGCCTTCGAGTTCGACGTTACGGCGTACTTGCGCGAAGGGCAGAACGAGCTGCTGGTCGAGGTTTACAGTCCCGAGGAGAGCGAGGAGAACGACAAGAAGACCATAGGCGGGGTGTGGGCCCGCTGGGACGGCATGGATCCCGAATTGAATCCCGGTGGCATCTTCAGGGACGTCTCGCTCGTCTCCGCGGGAAAGGTTCATTTTCGAACTCTCGGGGCCGCCGCGGACCATACGGGACGGGGGCGGGTACACCTGACGCTTTACGCCCACGAGGCGTTGAGGACGACGATGGTCGGGCGCGCCCAGCCTCTGGGTTTCCAAGCGCCAGGCGCACTGGCGTCGAAGGAAATCCGGCTCGAGCCGGGCGAAAACCGCGTCGAGTTGGGTTTCTCTTTGCCGCGGGTACGGGCGTGGTGGACCTGGGATCGCGGCGAGCAGCCTATGTACGAGATGACCGTGAGCTGCGGAGGGGCCGAGCAGTCGGTGCGCTTCGGTGCGCGCACGGTGGAGATGCGGGATTGGCAGGTCTACCTCAACGGCGTGCGGACCTACCTGCGCGGGATAAACCATCTGCCCACCGACGCTTATCCGGCAAGGACGACCGGCGACAGGTCGCGCGCGGACGCGGACCTTGTTCGGGAGGCGGGCATGAACGCGGTGCGCGTTCACGCCCACGTGGCCGAGGAAGAGTACTACGACGCTTGCGACGCCCGCGGCCTCTTGGTCCTCCAGGACTTTCCGCTGCAGTGGACCCACCGACGGAGCGTGCTCGAACCGGCGGTGCGGCAAGCCAAGGAGATGGCCCGGGATCTGCAGAGGCACCCGTGCGTCGCGATCTACCTGGCCCACGATGAACCTTTCTATGTCGTCCCGCCCGAGAAATGGAGCGTCGCAGATATCTTGCGTACCGCGGCGGAGGTTCTGGCGCCACGCTGGGCTCTATGGCAGCGAAGGGTCCTGGACCCGGCCGTCGTCCGCGCGCTCGAAGAGGAAGACCCTGCCCGCCCGGTGATTGACGCTGCGGGCCATCCGCTGACGACGAACCACCTCTACTTCGGCTGGTACTACGGGAAGTTCAGGGATCTCGAACGGGTCGTAAACATCGTGCCGGGTCTCTCGCGGCTGCCAACGGAGTATGGTGCTCAGGCGCTGCCCAATGGGCCCTCGCTAGAGGAGATCTGGCCCGCCGGAAAACCGCCGGACTGGGAAACACTGTCTTCCAGGTACAGGCTCCAGGCATCCCGCATGGAGCACTATGTGCCCTGGAGGGGAGATCGCAACGCCTTTGTCCGGGAGAGCCAGGAGTATCAGGCGGAGGTCCTGAAGCACGCCACGGAACTCTTCCGGCGCCGCAAGTACCGGCCGACGGGGGGAACCTTCCCGTTCATGCTCAACGACCCGGCACCGGCCATCTCCTGGTCGGTAGTGGACTGGAATCGCAGGAAGAAGTCGGCTTACGACACCGTCGCGAAGGCTATGAGCCCGGTCCTCATTTGCTGTGAGTTCCCGAGGGAGCGCTACGATGTTGGGGGCAGGCTATCGTTGCCCCTGTTTGTCGTCAACGACCTTGCGCGCGGTGTGGGACCCGTGCGCTGGTCGTGGGAGCTGATCGTAAAGGATCAGGAAATCTCCCGGGCACAGGGTGAGATAGAGTTCGCACCCGATTCGGTGACGAGGATTGGGCGCGTCGCCGCGTCGTTGCGCCGATCGGGCCCGGCCGTCTTGCGAATGGCATTGCATGGCGACGGAGTCGAAGCGGACAATACCTACGCGTTCGACATCGAAGAGGCGAGCCGAGGCGGCGGATAGGCGATCCCAGATTTGCGGTCGGGGGTAAGGCTCGGCGCGCATCCGGAACGGCGATCTCGATCTCAACCCGATTGCGGTAGGCATCGGGTTGGTCTACTATGCCCGCAACCGTCGGGAGTGGAGAAGAATGATGATTAGCTTTTCGGGTATCTGGGACGTTTTGCATACCCCGCGTCGTGGCCTCCTGGGCGCGCCGCGTGGCTAGAAAAACTAGAGCTGCGGACAACCCGACCGCGCGGCTTAGCGACAAGCCAACCCCGCTTCGGATCTCGAAGGGGACGCGTAACATCTTTATAGTGCTCATGCTGTTGGCCGTAGGGTTCGTCATGTGGGCCGTACCGGCGGCACCGATTGCCCTTATCGGTGGCTTCGCCCTGGCCCTCGTGCTCTCATTTCCCGTGCGCGCACTCTCACACATCATGCGTCGAGGCCTGGCGATCTTCCTCTCGTTCATGTTGCTCGGTGGCCTGGTCCTGGTAACGGTACTCATCCTGATCCCTCTCATAGTTGCACAGGCCGTGAACCTGGTGCAGGCCTTGCCGGGGCTGATCTCCCAGGTCCAGGAATACGGGCTTTCGGGGTTGCGTCTGCTGGACGATGCCGGTTACCTGCCTGGCTCGCCGAAGGAAATCGTAGCTTCGCTGCGCGAAGACCTGACCAATGGGGCTCGCGTGATCGGCTCCAACGCCCTCGGCGGGCTCGTCGGCTACCTTTCTGGAACTTTCAGTTTCGCGCTGTCCCTGTTTGGGATAGTCTTTGTTGCCGCGTATCTGCTTGCGGACGTTCGGAAATTGAAGGCATCGTACCTCTGGGCGATCCCGGTTAGTTACCGGCGAGATGCGCTGGTACTTTGGGACGCTTTGGGCTACTCGCTCTCGCGGTACCTGAGCGGGTTGGCCCTCGTAGTGGCTATACAGGGCACGGTATCGGCAGTGGGACTCGCCCTGCTGGGCGTTCCCTACGCCCTGGTACTCGGCGCCTGGGTTTCGGCCACGGCCGTAATCCCGTTGCTCGGGGCGTGGCTCGGGGCCATACCCGGGGTACTTGTGGCTTTCATCACCGTCTCACCCTTCAAAGGGTTCTTGACGATGTTGCTGTTTCTGGTGATCCAACAGCTGGAAGGCAACGTCCTCACGCCGCGGATACAGGGGCAGGTCCTGAGCGTGCACCCTATCCTTATCTTCCTGGCCGTTATCGTGGGTGGCGGGCTGGGAGGCATCCTGGGCGTGTTGATCGCCGTCCCGACCCTCGCGGTCCTGAAGGTCCTCTTCGACTTTCTGCGCTTCAGGCTGTACACCACGCCGACGGAAGATCGCGCCGTGGCCCCGCTGGAAGCCCAGAAGGGTAGCGAGGGGGCGCGGCTACCGGCCAGAGAGGACGCTCCGCGCCCCGACCCAGTCTGACGGGGTCACCGATGGGCCTGACCCGCGTCAGGCCCAGCGTGGTTCAGGGGCCGTTCTCGGTCGCGTCGAGGGCCATAAGTTCCGGAACGGTGGCGAAGCTGTAGTTCTGCGTCTTGAGGGCGCGGATGATGGGCCTGACGGCGGCTACCGTGTGCGACCTGTCGGCCTTGGGGTACGCGTCGGTGTCCTGCCCGTCGTGCAGGAGCGTGATGCCGCCAGGACCGGCCCCGCGAAGGATGCGGCGCACGATGGTGTCCTGCGGCGGGCGGTCCCAATCCCAGGCCATCACGGACCATCCCACGCACGACATCCCGAGCTCTGCGGCGGTCGAGATGACCTGAGGGCCATACCAGCCGTGCGGCACGCGGAATATCTCGGGGACGATGCCCGTGGCCTCCTGGATCGCCTCCTGGCCTCGCTCCAGCTCTTCGCGGACCGTGCCGGTCCGGCTCCAGGTCAGGTGCGGGTGGGTGTAGGTGTGGTTCCCTACGGCGTGCTCGGAGGCGACTTCGGCCGCCAGGGACGGCTCCCGCCGGGCGTTGTTCCCCGTCATAAAGAACGTTGCCTGGATGCCCTCGTCGGCCAGGATCTCCATCAACTCTTCGGTGTAAGGGTGGCATGGTCCGTCGTCGAAGGTAAGGGCTATGATGCGCTCTTCGGTGCGCGCCCGCCAGAAGACCGGACCGTAGAGCCAGGAGCGCGGGGTGAACCACTCGTACGCCAGAAGCCCGCAGGCGCCGAGGCCAAGCCCGGTCGCCGCGAGGGTGGGGGCGGAGAGGAGCGGCTTACCGGTTGCGGTGCGGAGCCCGCCGACGGCCAGGCCTCCGGCGGCCACCCCGGCGACGGTTTGCCACGCGCGGGCGCGGGGATGTCTCACGATATGCCCTCCAGGAGAAGTTTGGCGGCCGAGCGGGCCGAGTGTGGACGGTGCGCGGAGAGGGCGGCCTCGCCCATCTGGCGTCGGTGATTGCCGCTCGTCAGGAGCTTCAGGGTCTCCCCGAGGACGTCGTCGGCCTTATCGACGGTGGTCCCGGCGCCATAGCGGACCATCGCGGCCGCGTTGTCTTCTTCCTGACCGGGGATGGGGTTGACCAGAACCTGGGGAAGGCCGGAGGCGAGCGCCTCGGTGCAGCTCATGCCGCCGGGTTTGGTCACCAGCACCTCGGAGGCGGCCATCAGGTCTCTCACCCTGTCCGTGAACGGCAGGAAAATCGCCCGCCGGCCGCGCGTGTCGGCGATGCGCCGTAGACGCGAGCACGTGCTCGCGTTAGAACCGCAGAGCACCACCAGGTGCATGGC
Source organism: uncultured Rubrobacteraceae bacterium (assembly GCA_963769655.1). Classification (GTDB taxonomy): domain Bacteria; phylum Actinomycetota; class Rubrobacteria; order Rubrobacterales; family Rubrobacteraceae; genus CAVYMT01. The sequence continues at coordinate 198,653 of CAVYMT010000001.1, forward strand.
CGCGCTCGCCTCCAGCAGCGAGGCCACGACGTTCTCCAGGTGCCCGCCGCCGAGGCCTCCGCCCATCACGATGGCGATCGGCAGGTCGTCCCCTCCGGCGTCCGGGAGCTCGAGGACGTCGCGCCGCAGCCCGGAGATGTCAGCGGGACTCTTCGAAGATGGGGTCGATCGGTATCCCGGTCGGCCTTATGCGCTCGGCCGGCACCCCCAACCGCTCCACGGACTCGGCGGCGGCCTCGTCGGCCACTATGTAGAGGTCCAGGTCCGGCGGAACACCCACGGGGTGCGGGACGTAGTCGGTCAGGATCACGGCAGCGAAAGTCATCGGGGTTAAGCTTCTTGTAGTTCCCGAGCGCCGAAGCTCCGTAGAAGTGCGGTGCTACCAAGATCTTCGCCCCGGTCTCGTCGATCAGGCGGTCCAGGGCCCTCATGGCAACGCCGCCGTGGCGTTGCTGGGCCTCTGCGGGGCCCGCGCCAGGGTTCAAGGATCCTTGCCGCGTGGCCCACAACTCGGAGATCCGCTGCACCCTCTCGTAGACCTCGGAGGTCCGCTGAGGGCTCTCCTGCGGGGTCGCCCGAAGCTCCGACATCCGGTAGATGCGTCCGTAGAGGTCGGGCATGAGCTTCAGGGAGTCGAGGTAGGCGCGCCGCAGCAGCGACTCGACGGCCGGTGAGACCTCGTGCGGGAAATCCAACGTCAGGCATTCTCGCTGCGGATCCACCAGCTTCATGCCCTCGGTGTAGCGCCGCGCTGGCCCGCATGTGACCGCTGCCTATGGCGCTGGAAAGTATCAGAACGTCGGCTCTTCGCGTTGTCTCAGTCATGGATGCATTATAGCCATCGGGCCTCAGCTCCCGCTATAATCCACGGGTGTGGTCGAGCTTTCGGCAGACACCTCGCTGATCGTCTTCGTCTCGGACACCCACATCGGGGGAGATCCTGGCTGCGACGGATTCGAATCTCCCGAGCTACTCGCGAGGTTGTTCGACGATCTGACGGAGCGCGAGCAGCGGGTCGAGCTGATCCTGGCCGGCGATTTCTTCGATTTCCTGCAGATCGGGGTCGTGCCCGAAGGAACAGACCGGGCGGCGCTGACGATCTCGCGGCCGGAGTATGGCGCGTTGTTCGCCGCCCTGAAGCGGTTCCGGGGCACGGATGGCAAGCGCGTGGTGTACCTGCCGGGCAACCACGACGCCGAGGCCTTCTGGAACCCGCAGATACAGGAGACGCTGCGGGACCGGGGGCTCGTGGACGAGTTCGCCTACTACTACCTCGCGACGATGGAGGTGGACGGAGAGCGGCGGGTAATTTATTGTGAGCACGGCAACCAGTTGGATCCCGCCAACACGGTCGACGATTACCACGACCCGCTCGACACGCCCCTGGGGCATCACGTCGTAATGGACTTCACCCGGCGCGTTGCGCCGTACGGCGAGGTGTCGCGGGGCCTGGATCTGGCGGAGATCAAGATGGTCTACCCCCTGATGGCCATACCTAGCTGGGTCGCGAGCCGCTACTTCTACAGCTTCGTCGGCAAAGTCATCGGGTACCTGCTACTTCCGCTCCTGGCCGCGTACCTCGTTTACCGGGTCGCGGCGTTCTTTGTCGTGCGTTCCTCGGGGTCGGGCGGGTTCCTCGGCGGTTCCAGCGATTTGCTCAGGGTGCACCACATCTTTGTCGAGATGACCGGTTTCGGGGTGATCGTGGTGCTGATCTTCGCGATTTTCTTTTTGGTGATCCGACACAACGTTCGGCGCACCGTGGCGACCGTCGGCACGGGTGGAACGCCCCACTACTCTCCGGCCCAGGTGTCGGAGAACAGGATCCGCGAGATCCTCCTCGGCAAGGCCAGGTTCCCGATGAACCCGTCGCTCGATCCGACGACCGTGGACGTCTTTGTCTCAGGGCATACGCACCTGCCGTCGTTGAACGAGGTCGAGCGCCCGGACGGCAGCCGCGCCGTGATGGTCAACTCCGGATGCTTTCTGCGCCAGCTTCAACCCATCGCGCCGCGCGTAAAGGGACCGCCCATCTTCGTTTCGCAGTTCGTGCTCACCTTCGTGAGGGTCTTTGCGCGCGGGGCCCATGTCAGGGCGGAACTCTGGGAGCAGCCCAAGCCCGCGCAGCAACGCCTCACCCGACTGGAGAAAATCCTCTCCCGGGGCCGCCAGCCGCCTCAGCCGCCCGAGGGTTCGGAGGCGCAGGTCCGCGCCTCAGCCGACGTTTGATGGTGGTAACCTCTAGAAAACGATACCGGGTTGCATGGCAAGTCAGTGTTGGGAGGAGACCGTGGCCAACGAAGAGCTCGACGAGCAGTTCATAGAGGAGCAGAGAAGCAAGTTAATCGATGTGCGGGATGAGCTGGTCCGCATTCGCGACGGCATGAACGAAGATCAGCGGCAGCGGGGCGAGGAAGAGGGCGACACGCATCTGGATTCCGGCGACCTGAGCCAGGACATCTTCGATCGCGAGATGGATGCCACGATCGGGGATCAGGCCGAGAGGCGCCTCGGGGACGTGGAGCGGGCGCTGCAGAAGATAGAGGAAGGCACCTACGGCCTCTCCGAAGAGAGCGGCGAGCCGATACCCAGAGGACGGCTGGAGGCTGCCCCTGAGGCCATCCGCACCGTCGAGGAGCAGCAGAGCTTCGAGCGGGAGCGCCGTCCCCCCGTTTAGCCTGTCCGGGCCGGTATAATCTGGTCATGGACCAAAGTAGCTACCGGGACCAGAACAGTGCCCGAGACGAAGAACCGATCTTTCGCAGCGACATCGAGCCCCGCGCGCACGACCCGTACGACCCGCGATACGACCCGCTGAGGCCCGAGTCCGGGCCTTGGAGCCTGGTCAAGAAGCTCATCGCGCCGCTCGTGGCGGTCGGGCTCCTCTTGTCCAAGTTCAAGGGGCTCTTGCTCGTCCTGCTCAAGGTGAAGTTCGTCGGGACGGCCCTCACGATGTTGCTGAGCGTCGGGGCCTACGCGCTGCTGTTTCCGGTGTGGTTTGCCGTCGGGTTCGTGGTCTTGATCTGGGTGCACGAGATGGGACACGTCCTGCAGCTCAAACGCGAGGGGATCAAGGCCTCGGCGCCGATGTTTATCCCGTTTCTTGGAGCGTTCGTCGCCATGAAGGAGATGCCCAAGAACGCGCTGGCGGAGGCCCGAGTCGGCCTGGCGGGACCCGTGCTGGGGACGCTGGGAGGGCTCGCGGTCCTGGGGCTGTACGCGCTGACGGACGAACCGATCTTTCTCGGCCTCGCGTACTTCAACTTTTTGATCAACCTGTTCAACCTCGCGCCGATGCTGCCGCTGGACGGCGGCCGGGCGGTGGGGGCGATGTCTCCCGTCTTCTGGGCGCTCGGCCTCGTCGCGATGGTGGCCATGTTCTTTGTCGCCCCGATCATCGTGCTGATCGCCCTACTGGGCCTCCCCGAGCTCTGGCGCCGGTGGAAGATGCGAAACACGCCCGAGGGCCGGGCCTACAATGAGATACCGCTTGGTAGCCGCGTGGTGGTCGGGCTCGTGTACGTGGGGCTCGTGATCGGGCTCGCGGCGCTGACAGGCTGGACCTTCGTAGAGGATCCGGCGGCGCTGTACGCGTGAGGACGATCCTCTACACCGGAAAGGGCGGGGTCGGCAAGACCAGCGTCGCGGCGGCGACCGCGCTCAAGGCGGCCCGTTCGGGCAAGCGGGTGCTCGTCATGAGTACGGACCCGGCGCACTCGCTCTCGGACGCCTTCGACGTGCCCATCGGGCCGGATCCCAGGGAGATGACCACCGGGTTGTGGGCCCAGGAGATGGATCACACGTCCATGATCGAGGAGAGCTGGGATGAGATCCAGGGCTACATAAGGACGCTCTTCGAGTGGCAAGGTTCGGACACCCTGGCCGCCGAAGAGCTGGCGATGCTCCCCGGGATGGACGAGATCTTCGGCCTCTTGATGGTCCGGCGGCACGCCCAGGAGGCCGAGTACGACGCCCTGATCCTGGACGCCGCCCCGACGGGTGAGACGCTCAAGCTGCTGAGCCTGCCGGATCACATGAGCTGGTACGTGGAGAAGATCTTCCCGATCCAGCGCCGCGTCGCCAAGCTCGCGCGCCCTTTCGCCAGCCGGGCGCGCTCTTTGCCGCCGCTACCCGAGGACAGCGTGTTCTCGGCCGGGCAGCGGTTCTACGAGGCGATAGCGAGCGTCGAGGAGATCCTGACGAACCGCGAGAACGCCTCGGTACGCCTGGTCGCCAACGCGGAGAAGATGGTGATAGCCGAGGCGCGTCGGGCCTACACGTACCTGAACCTCTACGACTACGGCGTCGACGCCGTGGTCGTGAACCGGCTGCTGCCCGACGCCGTCAACGACCCGTATTTCGCCCGCTGGCGCGAGGCCCAGGAACGGCACATGAAAACGATCGAGGCTTCGTTCGCGCCGATACCGATACTCACCGCGCGGCTGTTCGACCGCGAGATGTTCGGCCTGGAGGCGCTCGCGGAGCTTGCCGACGACGTGTTCGAGGAGGTCGAGCCGCTGGCCCTTCTGTTCCGCGGCGCGACCCACGACATCGTCAAGAACGGGGGCGGTTACGACGTGATCTTTCACCTACCGCTGGTGGAGAAGGAGAGCATAGATCTCTCGAAGAAGGGTGCGGAGTTGTGGGTGAAGGTCGGCGGGTATCGGCGCAACGTGTTGCTTCCCGACGCGCTGGCCCGCCTCACCGCGAACGGGGCGACGGTCGAAGGGGGTCGGCTGAAGGTGAAGCTCACTGATGCCTGAGGGGGAAGAGCGGCGGCGGGGATCGCTACTGGGGGTGGTCGCCTACGTTCTGGTTCCCGGCGAAAGGCGCGCCCGGGCCGCCGGCCATTTCAGAAAGGCGGGGTTCGAGGCGCTCAGGGGCGTGGGGGCTCTGGCCAAGCCCGAGCCCCGTGGCGGGCCGGAGTCCTCCCCCGTCCGGGAGCGAATAGAGATCGAGTAGGGCGCCGACCGTGAGACACGCGACGCACATCCTGGAGCATCGGTGAGGCGAAGGTACATAGACAAAGCCATCGAGTACATAAAGAGGGAGGCCGGCGTTGCCCTTCCAGCGGCGATCCGGGCCGTCAAGCACGGCGCGCAGGCGGCCGCGAGAAGGTTCCCGGAGGAGTACGCCCGAGAGCGCAAGAAGCGCTAGAGCAACGGGTTTCTCAGGTGGTCGCGCGGTTTGGCGTGGATGGGCACCGGTAGTAAGATATCCCTTACGAGTTCTAGTAGGTTTGGCAGGCAGCGGCGGGAGCGAGTATGGCGGAGAGCGGCAACGGAAACGCCCGGACGGGCACCTTCAGGGTGAAGAGCGGGATGGCCCAGATGCTCAAGGGCGGGGTCATCATGGACGTGGTAGACGCCGCGCAGGCGAAGCTAGCCGAGGAGGCCGGGGCCGTCGCGGTAATGGCGCTCGAGCGGGTGCCGGCAGACATACGGGCCCAGGGCGGGGTCGCCCGCATGAGCGACCCGGAGATGATCGCCGGTATCCAGGAAGCCGTGACCATCCCCGTCATGGCCAAGGCCAGGATCGGTCACTTCGTCGAGGCCCAGATCCTCGAAGCGCTGGAGGTGGATTACGTCGACGAGTCCGAGGTGCTGACCCCGGCCGACGAGGCCCACCACATCGACAAGTGGGCGTTCACCATCCCGTTCGTCTGCGGCGCGACAAACCTCGGTGAGGCGCTGCGGCGCATCGGCGAGGGGGCGGCAATGATCCGCTCCAAGGGCGAGGCCGGAACCGGCAACGTCGTCGAGGCGGTCAGGCACATGCGGGCGATCACCGGCGGCATCCGGCGTCTGACGATGCTCGGCGCCGAGGAGCTCATGACCGAGGCGAAGAACCTCGGGGCCCCCTACGACCTGGTCCGCTCGGTGGCGGAGAACGGCAAGCTGCCCGTGGTGCTGTTCACCGCTGGGGGCATCGCGACGCCCGCCGACGCGGCGCTGATGATGCAGCTCGGTGCGGACGGGGTGTTTGTCGGGAGCGGCATCTTCAAGAGCGACGAACCCGAGCGCCGGGCCCGGGCCATCGTGCGGGCCACCACGAACTTCCAGGACGCGGCGGCGGTCGCGGAGGCCAGCACGGGCCTCGGAGGGGCGATGGTCGGCAAGGAGATGGGCGACCTGGCGGAGGGGGAGCGGCTGGCGACGCGTGGCTGGTAACGGCCAGCAGGCACCCCAGGATGGCAGGGAAGGCCCGACGAAGATCGGGATCCTCGCCCTGCAAGGCGACTTTCGGGAGCACGCCGGCATCCTCCGCGGCCTAGGCGTCGAACCCGTCGAGGTCCGTGCGGTGGAAGACCTCGAGGGCATCGCGGGGATCATCGTCCCCGGCGGGGAATCGACGGCGATAGGCAACCTGATGGTGTCCTCCGGGTTGCTCGACGGCGTCCGGACCTTTTTCTACGCGGGCGGGCCGGTGTGGGGGACGTGCGCCGGGATGGTGCTCGCCGCATCGGCGACCACGGGCGGGCGGCAGCCGCTGCTCGGCCTGATGAACGCGCTCGTGGAGCGAAACGGCTTCGGCCGGCAGGTTCACTCGTTCGAGGAGGACCTCGAGGTCGAGGGTTTCGACCGGCCGTTCCCCGGGGTCTTCATTCGGGCGCCGTTCTTCGAGGACGTGGGGCCCGGGGTCGAGGTGCTCTCCGAGGTTGGCGGTCGGGTCGTTGCCGCGAGGGGCGAGAACATCCTCGTGACGGCGTTCCACCCCGAGCTCACGGACGACGTCAGGTTTCACGAGTACTTTCTGCGGGAGGTTTGCGACATATGAGCGGTCACAGTAAATGGTCGACTATAAAGAGGAAGAAGGGCGCGGCCGACGCCAAGCGGGGCGCGCTCTTCGGCAAGCTCAGCCGGGCCATAACGGTGGCGGCCCGCGAGGGCGGGGGCGACATCGAGATGAACCCGGCGCTCGGGCTCGCGGTCCAGAAGGCCAGAGACGGCAACATGCCCAACGACAACATCCAGCGGGCCATAGACAAGGGCACGGGCGCCGGCGCGGACGCGGAGACCTTCGAGAGGATCACCTACGAAGGGTACGCCCCTGGTGGGGTCGCGGTGCTCGTCGAGGTCCTCACCGACAACCGCAACAGGGCCGCCTCCGACGTGCGATACGTCTTCTCCAAGAACGGCGGCAAGCTCGGCACCACGGGATCCGTCGCCTACCTCTTCGAGAGGAAGGGCGTGATCCTCATCCCGCGTGATGCGGTGGACGAGGACGAGCTCATGGAGCTGGCGCTCCAGGGCGGGGCAGAGGACGTCGAGCTGGCGGAGAGCGACTACCGGGTGGTGACCACGCCGGAGGACTTCACGGCGGTTCGAGACGCCCTGAGCGACGCGGGCGTAAGCTTTGAGAACGCCGAGATCACCATGCAGCCCCAGAATAGCGTGGAGCTTGAGGCGAGCACGGCGAAGCAGACGCTGCGCCTGATAGACGCCCTCGAGGAGAAGGACGACGTCCAGGAGGTCTACGCCAACTTCGACGTCTCCGACGAGGTAATGGCCGTGGTGGCCGGCGAGTAGGCCGGAAGCCGCAGGGCCCCACAACCAAGCCGAGGGCCGAGGCGGCCGGGCACTGCGCCCTGGCCGCCTCGGCCCTCCGGACGATCACTTAGCCCGTGGCGCTCAGTTGCGCAGCGCGCGCCGGACACGACGCCGGATGCGGCGCCTCAGACGACGGTTGGTCCGAGCTCGCCCGCGTCGCCTGCGAAACCTCGCACCTCCCAGGGAAAACATAGCTCTTTCACCTCCTTTTCGCGCGTCGGAGGGTGTCCCGCGTGCCTCGAACGGCCCCCAACGGTGCCGGATCGCGACCCCGATCGAGGGTGGACGCGGCCCCTGACGGTGCTTCCGCCGGTGCAGCGCTTCCTATCGATCGGGGCCTCACGAGCACACAAAACTACGGTGTCCTTGCGGACCCCACTCGACCATGTACTAGTAGCTACCCTGCTTTCACCGGATCACGGTGTTACCCCGGTTGTCCCGGACGAACCGGCGGCGGCCGCGGATGATCACCACGTTGCCGCGGAACCGCCTGCGACGGAACCGACGCCCGAAGCGGCCGCGACGCCGACGACGACGCCGGCGAAGGAAACGACCAAGCATGCTCGTTCACCTCCCTTCCCGAAGAGACATCCATACAGCAATGGAGCATGGCAAGCGCGACATCCGGGCACATCACGCAAAAGTACCATTTATGACTAGTACATTTTGCGTAGGCGACCCTGGCCCGTATAGGGCAGTACGTATGTTTTGCCGTGCAGGACAGGTCCGTCCAGGTGGTCAGCCGTCGCGTCCGTCTGCCCCGGCGGAAGGCGAGCAATGAGAAGCGGATGGGGTGGCGTTCCGTTGGTGCCGGGTACACAATATGTAGGAGCCGATGCAAGTCGGGGCGGTAACGAGTAACCTTAGCCCATGCTGGCCACAAAGGCGAGTGGCAGGGGGCGGACGATCCTGGGTATAGATCCAGGGACGGCGACGCTGGGATGGGGTGTGATCCGCCAGGAGGGGAACAGGTTCAGGCACGTCCAGCATGGGGTCGTCACCACGCCTAGCTCCTGGGATATGCCGCGCCGGCTGGGCCGCCTCTTCGACGGCGTGACGGATCTGCTGTCGGGTTACGGACCCGACACGATGGCGATCGAGGAGCTGTTCTTCGGGCAGAACGTCACCACGGCGATAACGGTCGGCCAGGCGCGGGGGGTGGCACTTCTCGCGGCATACCGGGCGGGGGTCGAGGTCAGCGAGTACACGCCCATGCAGGTAAAGCAGGCCATCACCTCCTACGGCCGCGCGGACAAGCGCCAGGTACAGGAGATGGTCCGGGCGTTGCTCAACCTGCGCGAGATCCCGCGTCCCGACGACGCTGCCGACGGCCTGGCCATCGCCATAACCCACGGGTTCTCCTCCAGAATGTCGGGCAAGGTTGGGGTGGGGAAATAGCCCGACGTGCGCGATAATTAGCCGATGATAAACAGGTTGCGCGGAACGCTGGTCGAGAAGGATACAGAGGGGGTCGTGCTGGACGTCGGTGGCGTCGGCTACCGGGCATCGGCCTCCGTAGCGACGCTCCGGGCGTTGCCTTCGTTGGGGGAGGAGTGCGTGATCCACACGCGCCTGGTCGTGCGCGAGGACGCCATGCTCCTCTACGGCTTCGCAGGACCCGAGGAGCGCATGGCCTTCGACGTGCTGACGGCCGTTAGTAAGGTCGGGCCGAAGCTGGCGCTGTCGATGCTCTCCTCCATGTCGCCGGCCGAGGTGTCCGAGGCCGTCGCGAGGGGCGACGTCATGAAACTCGCCTCGGTGCCGGGCCTCGGCCGCAAGACGGCGGAGAGGCTCGTGCTCGAGCTCAAGGGCAAGGACCTGGCGGTATTCGGGCCTGGGCCCGTCGTCTCCGGGGATGGCGGCGGTGGCCCTTATATGGAGGCGCGGGAGGCCCTCGCCGGACTCGGGTACACGCTCGAGGAGGCAGAACAGGCGCTCAACGACGTGCCACCCCAGGACACGGTGGAGAAGTACATAAAGGAGGCGTTGCGGCGGATAGGAGGCAGGCGATGAGCACGGAGGAGATGGACGACTTCACGGTTCGCGGGGAAAGTCTCGCCGAAGAGGCGCCAGAAGAGCACCCCCTGGACCCCGAGGCGTTCCTCGAGGATGACGAGCCGACGCTCCGGCCGCGCACTCTGGACGAGTTTGTCGGCCAGGAATCCCTAAAGGCCAACCTGAGGATCTTCGTGCAGGCCGCCAAGCAGAGGCAGGAGGCTCTGGATCACATGCTCTTTGCCGGCCCCCCTGGCCTCGGAAAGACGAGCCTGTGCCGTATCCTGGCGCGCGAGATGGGCGTCAACCTCAATACGACAAGTGGGCCGACGCTGGAGCGGGCCGGGGACATGGCGGCGATCCTGACCTCCCTCGAGGAGGGCGACTTCCTGTTCATCGACGAGATACACCGCCTCAACCGCCAGATAGAGGAGGTCCTCTACCCGGCTATGGAGGATTACACGATGGACCTGGTGCTGGGGCAGGGCCCGTCGGCGCGCACGATCCAGATGCCACTGCCGCGATTTACCCTAGTTGGTGCCACGACCCGGACGGGCCTCGTGACCAAGCCGCTCTTGGACCGCTTCGGATTCACCGAACGCCTGGACTACTACGGGGCGGAAGATCTGGAGAAGATCGTGGTCCGAAACGCCAGGATCCTCGAAATCCCGATCACCGAAGATGGCGCGAAGCAGCTCGCCAAGCGAAGCCGGGGCACGCCGCGAGTTGTGAACCGGCTCCTCAAGCGCGTGCGCGACTACGCCGAGGTCGTCGGCGACGGCAAGATCGACGAGCCGACAGCGAACGCCGCGCTGGAGATGCAGGGGGTGGACGTGCTCGGCCTGGATCGCGCCGACCGGGACTACCTCGGCCTGATAATCGAGAAGTTCGACGGCGGACCCGTCGGGGTCGGCACCATCTCCGTGGCGCTGGGAGAGGCGCGGGACACGGTGGAGGACGTGTACGAGCCCTACCTCCTGCAGAGCGGCCTGATTCAGCGCACGAGCCGCGGCCGCGTCGCCACCCGCCGAGCCTACGGGCACCTCGGCATCCCGGTCTCAGACGCCAGCAACGGCAGCTAGGGTTGCTGGCGGCCTGCGGGCCGGGTCAGGACGTAGTCGCGGGCTGCTGCGACATTGGTTGCTCGAAGGGCATCGTCTCCCCGGCCGGTGGGGTGTCACGCGAACCGGCGCGCCAAAGTCGAGATACTCGGCCTTTATCTCGGTTCGGGAAGTGTTCTCGGCAACGTCGTCCGCGGCTTGGGGCCGCGCCGGATCCTCCGGGACGGAGAACTTCGTGTCCATAGTTTAGCGACGGACCCTGCCTTTCTCGTCGAGCCAGACCTCCGCCGGGATCTTCTGCTGCCGAACCTGGCCAATCTCGTCTTCGTAGGCGCTGCGTACCTCCGGAGCGCGGGGCATGGTTGCCTCCAGATCGACGTCCGCACGATACCTGGTGGTTGGGACGCCCCGGACTTTCTCTCTCCCGACCTTCTCGACGGAGTCAGAGACTTCGCGGAGATCCTGCAGTTGCGTTGTGGGGTTCTGCTTTTGGTGCCTCGGCGTCTTCGGAGGAGCAGCCGACAGTCCACAAAATCGCCGGCCAACGCGCACAAAACTACCACCGCCGACACCCGAAATCCGCGGGACATCAAGGCTTCCTCCCTTTCCTTGCGTGTCAGGGGTGAATGGTCTCAATGTGATGCGTGGCGTACGACCGTCCAATGGCTGGTTTCGGTGCCCAGAGGTAGGATCTTTAGCGGATGGCGGCCTGGATCAGATGTAACGACTGATCCCTGCGGTGAAACGGTGCGTAGAAAGTAGTTATGGAAGGCCACGACGAGACCAGGACCCCGCAAGCGGCTTCGGACGATTGGTTTGACTCTCCGCCCAGGGTGTCGGACGCGTTGAAGAAGGGCACGCGGGTATCCGTTACCACCTGGGGCGGCCGGGACGTCGTGGGCGTGGTCTGTGACAGGGAGCAGACGGGCCTGCTGGTCGAGACTAGCGGGGGAAACGGTGAGCAGCCTGTGTACCGCTTCTTGCCCTGGAGCAGCGTGGAGCAGGTGCAGATCCCGCACGTCGCGCCCCGGCGCGTCAAGTTCGTCCAGGGTTGACAACGGGCCGCCCGGCGATGTCCCCGAGGGGACTCGGGACCCGTTAAGGCCCGAGAGGCTCGTCAGTCGTGAGGACCTCCACGGGCGGCGGCGTAGGCGTTGAGGGGCCTGTTGTCGTCCATCGCGATGACCGTCAGGTCGGCCCCGCGGGCATGGACGACGGCCAGCGCCGGGTCGTTGGTGTCCATGATGGCCACCGCTGGTACGCCGGCCGCCACCGCCGCGCCGGCGAAGCCATGATCGGCGACCACAAGGTCCACGGGGCCAAGGTCCCGAAGCACGTCGCGCATGGGCTCCGGGTCGTGGGTGTGCAGGAGGCTCGCCCCGTCCCCAAGGACGGCCACCGGCCCGGCCCAATCCAGGGGCACACCCCGCTTGTAGCTGCCGCCGGGCTTGGTGGTCAGAATCCGACCCCCGATCCCCTCGACCCACCGGGCCAGCTCGAGGTAGTAGACGAGCAGGGCGCCCGGGTGCCCGGTGCCGAGTACCACGGTACCGCCGCCTCCGGCCACAGCCCTGATGCGTTCGCCGGCCTCGAGGAGACCGGCTGCCGTGCGCCCCGGATCTATGCACCCACGGTCGGGGTTGATCTCCTCGTCCGGCGGGTAGCCGGTGAGGTTCTCAAGGGCGCTATAGGCCTCCTCGAAGGTAGCGCCCTCGAGCAGGCCCTCCAGCCCAAACGTCTGCTGCGGGTGCCCGTCTACCATGCGCTGGATCTTGAAGAGGTTGTCCGCGGCGCCGTGGGAAGTGTTCGTGCCGGCGACGCCGGCCTCCAGCAGCTTGCCCGCGTGCGCGTCTATTCCTGGCCTCATAGGCCGCGAGTTTAGCAGACCCGCCCCGAATACCGGCGGGTCCGCATGATGTCCCAGACCATCGCCCTACAGCTGGGGAGAGACCCCTGGGGCGAGTTTCGGGTCGGTGATGGCCCCTTCGGAGGCCGAGGAGACGAGGGCGGCGTACTTGGCCAGCACCCCGGTCGAGAAACGGGGCTCGGGCTCGCGCCACGTCGAGAGACGGGAGGAGATCTCCTCGTCCGACACGTCGACGTTCAGCGTCCGGCCTTCGATGTCGAAGGTCACGGTGTCGCCGTCGCGCAGGGCCGCGATCGGTCCGCCGTGGGCCGCCTCGGGGGCGACGTGGCCGGCCATAAGACCGCGGGTCGCGCCGGAGAAGCGGCCGTCGGTGAGGAGGGCCACCGTCTCGCCGAGGCCCTGGCCGACCAGCGCGGCCGTCACGCCGAGCATCTCGCGCATCCCTGGTCCGCCGCGGGGGCCTTCGTACCGGATCACCACGACGTCGTCCGCCACGATCTCGCCCTGCCTGGACCGCGTGCATGGCCGTCTTCCTCGGAGTCGAAGACGCGCGCCGGACCCGAGTGGTACGAGCGGGTGTAGCCGGCGACCTTCACCACGCAGCCCTCGGGGGCGACGTTGCCCTTCAGGATCACGAGCCCGCCCGTCGGGCGCAGCGCGTGCTCGACGGTGGCGACGACGTCCTGCCCCTCGTCCTCCTGGGCGTCGGCGACCTCCTCGGCGACGGTCTTCCCGCGAACCGTGAGCTGATCGCCATCGAGGAGCCCCGCGTCCAGCAGGTGCTTGCCGACGAGCTTGCGTCCCGCCCGCGCGGTCGAGGTCTACCGCCGTGTAGCGCCCGCCGGGCTTGAGGTCGGCGATGATCGGGGTGCGCTCGCTGACCCGGTCGAAGTCGTCTATGTCGAGCGGAATGCCCGGCCTCGCGGGCGATGGCGAGCAGGTGCAACACCAGGTTCGTCGAACCGCCGCTGCCGGCGCCGCCGGCGATGGCGTTCTCGAACGAGGCGCGGGTGAGGATGCGGTCGGGGCTCAGGCCGCGCTCGAGCAGGTGCATGACCAGCTTGCCGGCCGCCACGCAGTCCCGGTCCTTGCGCCCGTCGACGGCCGGCGGGCTCGCCGAGCCGAACGGGGAGAGGCCGAGAAACTCCAGTGCCATCGCCATCGTGTTCGCCGTGAACTGGCCGCCGCAGGCCCCGGCGCCGGGGCAGGCGTGCGTCTCGAGCTCCAGCAGGTCCTCGTCGGACATCTTGCCGGCCGCGTTCGCGCCGACGCCCTCGAAGACGTCCTGGATCGTCACGTCGTGGCCCTTGAAGCGGCCCGGGGCGATCGAGCCGCTGTAGACGATCAGGCTGGGAATGTTGAGGCGGACGTGGGCCATCGCGGCGGCCGGGAGCGTCTTGTCGCAGCCGACGATGGTGACGATGGCGTCGAACATGTGGCCGCGGCCGACGAGCTCGATGGAGTCGGCCATGACCTCGCGGCTGACGAGGGAGGTCTTCATCCCCTGGGTACCCATCGTGATGCCGTCGGAGATGGCGACGGTGTTCAGCTCCATCGGCGTGCCGCCGGCCTCCCTGACGCCGTCCTTCACCCTCTCCGCCAGGCGGCGGTGGTTGTAGTTGCAGGGCATCGTCTCGATCCAGGAGTGGGCGACGCCGACGATGGGCTTGTTGAGGTCCTCGTCGGTGAAGCCCATCCCTTTGAGGTAGGAGCGGGCGGGCGCGCGGTCCCTGCCCTCGAGGATGGTGCGGCTGTTCAGACGCGTGCGGGTGGTATCCATGATTGCCTTCCTTCTCAACGACGGTCACCGGAGTATAGAAAGCCGGGTGCCTCCGCGCCAACGCGGGCGCACACGCCGGGCCGCGGCGGCGTTCCGATAGAATGTCCGCGTGGACGGCAGACGGTCGGATCCCGGGGTTCTCGCGGCGCTGGCGGCAACGATCCTCTTCTGGGCTTCCTCGTACGCCGCGATTAGGGTTGGTCTCGAAGCTTACGGTCCGGGGCAGGTCGCGCTGGCACGGTTGCTCGTGGCCTCCGCCGTGCTGTCGCTGTACGCGGCGTTGACGCGCATGCGGCTGCCGGAGGTAAAGGATCTTCCGGCAATTCTGCTTTCGGGATTTCTGGCCTTTGGCGTCTACCACGTGGCGTTGAACTACGGGGAGATCACGGTCAGCGCCGGGGCTGCGAGCATCCTGATCGGGACGGCCCCGATCTTCACGGCCCTCTGGGCCACGGGCTTTCTGGGGGAGCGTCTCAGGCCGCTGGGCTGGGCAGGGATGGGGGTGAGCTTCGCGGGCGCCGCCCTCGTCTCCGTAGGCGAGGGCCGGGGCTTCGGCCTGGATCCCGGCGCGGGCGTGATTCTACTGGCCGCGATCAGCGTTAGCGTCTACTTCGTGCTGCAGAAGCCCTATCTCGCCAAGTATGGCGCCCTCGCGTTCACGACCTACGCCATCTGGGCCGGCACCCTGATGTCGCTGGTCTTCCTGCCGGGCCTCGTGTCGCAGACGGCCACCGCGCCGGCGAGCACCGTACTGTGGATGGTCTACCTCGGCGTGTTTCCGACCGCGGTTGGGTATGCCACCTACGCCTATGCTTTCTCGCGCATGCCGGCTTCCCGGGCCGTCAGCTACCTGTACCTCATCCCCGTGGCCGCGTACCTGATCGCCCTGCGTCTGGCTCGGAGAGGTGCCCGGGCTGCTCTCGCCTATAGGCGGCGTCCTGGCGCTCGTTGGCGTACTTATGGTTAACGCTTGTGGCCGGCGCGGTAAGATAGGCGGGTCTTAGGGGATATGGGAAGGCGCCGAAATGGATACCGAGAAGGGCACGCGTCGTGTGGTGGATTCGCGGACGCGCGTGGGACACGTGCACCTCAAAGTCGACGAACATCGAGCGCTCTCTGGGCTTCTACCGGGACGTGCTCGGGTTCGAGGTCACCCAGTGGTACGGCGAGGATGCCGTGTTCCTCTCGGCCGGCGGGTACCACCACCACATCGGGCTGAACACCTGGATGAGCAAGAACGCGCCCCCGGCGCCCAGAAACGCCGCCGGCCTGTTCCACCTCGCGATCCTCTACCCCGAGCGGCGGGAACTCGCCCGGGCGCTGCGTTGGCTGCTCGAGGCCGAGTACCCCCTCGACGGGGCCTCAGACCACGGGGTCTCGGAAGCCCTTTACCTGAGTGACCCCGACGGTAACGGCGTCGAGCTGTACTGGGATCGCCCCAGAGATGAGTGGCCCCGCACCAGCGACGGCGGCCTCGCGATGGTCACGCAGCCGCTCGACGTCAAGGGCCTACTGGCGGAGCTGGAGAACGCTGGGGCCTGACGACACATGACCTCGGGGACGGAGGCTGGGAGGCCGGGGCCACAACGCGTTTCTCGGCGCCACGGCCGTCCTCGGCTACCTCGCCGCCATCAAGCTCCTGCTGCACCTTCTGACCGCCGACAACTACGGGTACTTCCGGGACGAGCTCTACTACATCGCCGCCAGCGAGCGCCTGGCCCTCGGATACGTGGACTTTCCGCCCTTCGTCGCCCTCGTCACCGCCGCCGTGCGCGCGACCCTCGGCGACTCGCTGCTCGCGCTGCACCTCTTGCCGGCGTTGGCCGGGGCCGGGATCGTCGTGCTCACGGGGCTCATGGCGCGGGAGTTGGGCGGTGGCCGCTTCGCGCAGGGTCTTGCCGCACTCGCGGCGCTCATCCCGCCGAACTTTCTGGTCTTCGGGACCTGGATCTCGATGGACGCGTTCGACCAGTTCTTCTGGGTCTCGGCCGCGTACGTCCTGCTGCTGATCCTCAAGCGGGACGAGCCGCGGCTCTGGTTGGTTTTCGGACTCGTCGCCGGGTTGGGGCTGCTGACCAAGCTGACCATGCTCTCCTTCGGCTTCGCGGTCCTCCTCGCACTCCTGCTGACGCCGGCCCGGCGGCAACTGCTCACTCCGTGGCCGTGGCTTGGCGGCGCCATCGCGTTCGCATTTCTCCTGCCGTACGTCTACTGGAACGCGACCAACGGATGGCCCACGCCGGAGTTCTGGAGGAGCTACGGGGGGAAGATCGACCCCGCCTCGCCCGTGGAGTTTCTCGTCGAGCAGATCGTTACCATGCAGCCGCCGACCCTGCCGATCTGGCTCGTGGGGCTCGGCTTCTACCTCTTCGCGAGGAGGGGCAGACCGTACCGGCCCCTGGGCCTGATCTTCGTGATCCTCTTCGCGCTGTTCGCGATCCTGAACAGCCGTTTCTATTTTCTGGCCCCCGCCTACCCCATGTTGTTCGCCGCCGGTGCGGTCGCGATCGAGCGTTTCGTGGAGCGGCGAGGCTGGGGATGGTTGAAGCCAACGTACGTGACGATCCTGGCGGTGAGCGGGCTGGTCGTCGCCCCGATAACCGTAGTCCCCGCGCTCCCCGTGGACACGCTCGCGAGGGTTACGGGCTCGTTGGGAGGCGATGCCGGTATCGAGGTGGAGACACGCGAGGTCGCCGAGCTGCCGCAGAACTTCGCCGACAGGTTCGGCTGGGAGGGGATGGTCGCGACGATCGCCCGGGTGCACGACGGCCTTCCCCGTAGCGAGAGATCCCGGGCGTGCATCTTTACCGACAACTACGGGGAGGCCGGCGCCGTGGACTTCTTCGGCCCCCGGTACGGGCTGCCCAACGCCATAAGCGGCCACAACAGCTACTTTATCTGGGGTCCCGGCGACTGCACGGGCGAGGTCGTTATCAGCGTCGGGACGCCGGCGGCGGATCTCCGGCCCGTGTTCGGGAGCATCGAGACTGCGGCCGTCGTCCGCTGCGACTACTGCATGCCAGACGAGGACAACCTGCCCGTGCACGTCTGCCGGGATCCAAAGATGCCCATCGAGGAGGCGTGGCCGCGGGTAAGGGATTACGGCTAGGCCCGTAGAACCCTCAGCACGGCGCGGCTTCGCCCGACAGCACGAGGCAGCCATCGAGCGGCGGAATCCCACCGGTGTCCGGCAGGTTGGTAGTGGCGACGCCTTGACCAACGGAGGCCTGCGGGCCGCTGCGGGGGTCGGTGGCGGCGAGGTGTTCGCCGGTATCCAGGTCAACCCCGGCGGCCTGCACGAGCGGGACATCCGAGTACTCGCCCTCGGAGGCGACCACGTGGCCGCGGGAGATCAGCTCGGACTCCACCGTAGCCGAGACGCGGCCATCTTCGAGGATCAGCTCCGGCGGGAACTGGGCGTCGAGGCGCTCGGCGTCTATGGCTTGGGCCGGTCCCTGGCCGTAGTCCACGGTGTTCACGACGGCGTGGAGCGCGCCCATGATGATCTGGGACCCGCCCGAGGCACCGACCACGAGCACGGGTTCCCCGTCCCGGACAACGATCGTCGGGCTCATGGAGGAGCGCGGTCGCTTGCCGGGCTCCGGCTCGTTGGCCGCCCCGGGATCCGAGAAGTCGGTGAGCTCGTTGTTGAGGAGGAACCCGGTCCCCGGCGCGACAACTCCGCTCCCAAAGGACTGCTCGATGGTGCACGTCAGCGCCACCGCGTTGCCCGCCTCGTCGATGACGGAGAGGTGCGTCGTGCTGCCCTCCGGGTTGTCGCCGCTACCGGAGGCCCGATCTCCCTGACCAAACTCGCCAGGATCGTATGCAGTGGCGGCCTCCTCCATGGCTATGTCGGACCGTCGATCGTCGGCGTAGCCTTTGTCGGTCAGCTCCTCGGTCGGCACGTCGACAAAGTCGGGGTCTCCAACGTACGCCTCGCGGTCGGCGAAGGCCAGCTTCTGGGCCTCGGAGATCACGTGCAGCGAGTCGGCGGACGACTGGCCCATCTCGGAAAGGTCGTACCCTTCGAGGATGTTGAGCATCTCTATGACGGCGATGCCGCCCGAGGTCGGCGGGGGCATCGCCGACGATCTCGTGCCCGCGGTACTCACCGCGCAGGGGCTCGCGCCATTTGGCCTCGTACCCGGCCAGGTCCTCCGCTGTCAGTAGGCCCTCGTCCCCGGGATAGTCGCCGGCGTTCTGCATGTCCTCCACGACCTTGTCCGCGATCTCCCCCCGGTAGAAGGCGTCGGGCCCGTCGCGGGAGATCAGGGCCAGGGTGTCCGCGAGGTCTGTCTGCACGAGGGTCGAGCCGGGCTCGTAGGGGTCCTCGCCATCGACGAGGTACTGCTCGCGCGCGGCCGGAAAGAGCCGCAGGCGGCCGGCGTTCTCGCCCATGGACTCGGTGAGGGACTCCGGGACCTCGAACCCCTCGCGCGCGAGGCGCTCGGCCGGTGCTATGGCCTCCGAGAGCTCGACCGTCCCGTAGCGCTCCAGCGCCGCGTTCAGCCCCGCCACCGTCCCCGGTACGCCCACGGTCTTGTGACCGGTGTAGGCGGTGTAGATGCCGTCGCCCTGAAAGGCGTCGGCGGTTATGGCTTCGGGCGCGGTCTCGCGAAAGTCGAGCGCGGCGACCTCGCCGTCCGCGCCCCGATAGACCATGAATCCTCCGCCGCCTATGCCGCAAGACTGCGGCTGGGCGACGCCAAGCGCGAACGCCGTCGCGACGGCGGCGTCCACGGCGTTGCCACCGGCGTCAAGGACCTCGAGGCCGGCCCCCGCGGCGGCCGGCGACTCGGTAGCCACCACGCCGCCCTCGGCTCCGGACGGACTCCCGGTACAAAGAACCTTCGTCTGCCGAGGCCCCGGCGACGCATGCCAATACCAGGAGCGCCGAACACGCCGCGACGGCGATGGTGCGGACCATGCTTTACCCCCCTGTGGTAAGGAACCCTTGGACAACCCTAACCCAGCCGCACGCCGCGGCGCAAGGAGGTCGACGCCCGCGTCGTTATTGGGACCCGAGGTCCGCGCCCAGCCGGTTTATCGGTTGGCGAGCACGACCGTCGCGTGGGCCGCGCCGTCGGAGAGCTCGTCGATGGCCCTCGTGTTCAGGTTGCCCACGTCGTCGCACCCCCGGTGGTAGCACTGGTCGTACGGTTCGCCCGCTTGGCCGCCGAAGTCGCTTTGCTCGGCGGTCGTCTTCGTACCGCCGGCCCCCGAGAACAGGCCACCGGTCGGGACGCCCGCATCCTGGAACGGACCGTGGTCCGAGCGGCCGTCGAGCGCGGAGGTGATATCGACCTCGGTGTCCCGCGCGGCGAAGTAGTCTTCGAAGACCCCTGCTACCTCGTCGGGCCCGTCGTAGACGTAACGGACAAAGTTCGGGGAGCCGAGCATGTCGAAGTTCAGGTAGGCGGAGATGTTGTCACGGGCGTCGTCTTCCAGGCCGTCGACGTAGTGCTGCGACCCGAGGAGCCCGATCTCCTCGGCGCCCCAGAACGCGAACCTCACATGGTTGCGGGACTCGACCTCCAATGCGGCCATCTGGAGCGCTATCTCCAGGACCGTCGCCGAGCCGGACCCGTTGTCGTTGATGCCAGGGCCTTCGGGCACCGAGTCGAGGTGCGCGCCGACAACCACCGTTTCGCCCGCGTCGCCTCCGGGCAAGTCGGCGATTACGTTGGTTGTCCTGACGTTATCCGAGGCGCCCGTGGCAACGACGCGCGCCCTGGCGCCGTCGTCCCTCGCAGCCTCGACCAGACTTTCGCCGACCTCGGCGCTCGTTCCGAGCACCGGGATACCGACGCCCGGTTCGCCCAGGGTGCCGTCGAAGACGCCTGTCCGGCCAGGCCCACCGGTGTTGGAGACCAGGACCGCCGACGCACCGGCGTCCTCGGCGTTTTTCGCCTTCTGTTCGAAGGTGCAGGTGCCACGCAGGATCAGGGCGACGCTACCCCGCTCGAAGCCGTCGAAGTCGGCGGATTCGCACCCGCTGGACGATGCGCGAGGATCGGCGTCGACGGGCAGGACTTTGCCGATTACCTCGCCGTTGCCGGAGTACTCCATGAGGGAGAAGTCCGCATTGCGGGTGTATTGGGCGGCGGGCCGGATGGCCTCCAGATCGGCCGCCCGAAGCGCGGACGACGCCGGTATCCGGAACCTCTGCACCTCAACGTCGTAGCCGGCGTCACGGAGCTCATTTGCCACATACCTCGCCGAAGCGTCGTAGCCGGGGGAGCCGGCGGCCCTGTTGCCCCCGTTGGCGGCTGCTATCTCCTGGAACCGTCGGGCGTGTGCCAGAACGCCGTCCGGCGTCACCGCGGAGCGCAGCTCGCGGGATGCGCCGGGTGGAGCCCGCTCCTCCGTCGAGGAGAGATCGAACCGGGCCCACGCAACCACAACGAAGATTGCCGCAAGCGCGAGAAGCCCTGCCAGGATCCAACCCTTGCGCGTGCTCATGGTCCAGATCCTACCCCCGCAACCGCCGAGTTTCGAACGAACTTGTCAAAGGCACAACTCGTCGGTGTGCGGCCAACAAAGAGGGGCGGCCCAATTGGGCCGCCCCTCTTTGTCTTGCCTGGTGTTCGCGCGTTACTTGAGGGCCAGGGGGCCGTCGAAGGCACTCGACGCCTCGCTGGCGGACTGCGCCCGCTGGTTGCGGGTAGTCCCGGTGAACAGGGTTTCGTCCTGGGCGAAGTTGATGGTCGCGTGCGCCGCGGCGTCGGACATCTGATCGAGAGACTCGACGCTCAGGTTGGTGATGTCGTCGCACGCCTGGTGGTAGCACGCATCGTAGGCCTCGCCCGCGGTGCCGCCGTATATCGCGGCCTCCGCCTCGGTCTTTATGCCCTCTGCGCCGGAGAACAGGCCGCCCGCCGGTATGCCCACGTTCTGCGCGATAAAGGGACCGTAGTCCGAGCGCCCGTCGA
Source organism: uncultured Rubrobacteraceae bacterium (assembly GCA_963769655.1). Lineage (GTDB taxonomy): Bacteria > Actinomycetota > Rubrobacteria > Rubrobacterales > Rubrobacteraceae > CAVYMT01. Next base: position 219,841 of record CAVYMT010000001.1, read on the forward strand.
ACGCGGTCGGCTCGGTCTCCAGACCCCTGGCGCGGAAGTAGCGGTTAAAGACTTGCTCTATTTGCGCGGAGCCCGCCGGACCGGCGTCGTTCGGGTCGTCGGGGGTCGCGGATCCGTCACCGTCGTAGACGAAGCGGACGAAGTTAGGGGAGCCGGTCATGTCAAAGTTGAGGTTCAGGGCGATCCTATCGAGCTGCTCGTCGGAGAGAGTCCGGACGTAGCGCTCGGAGCCCAGCAGGCCCAGCTCTTCGGCGCCCCAGAAGGCGAAACGCACCTTGTTCGCCGGTTGAATGCCCAGGTTGGCCATTTCGAGGGCGATCTCCAGGTTCTGGGCCGAGCCGGAACCGTTGTCGTTTATGCCGGGGCCCTCGGTGACGGAATCGAGGTGGGCGCCGACGACCACGGTCTGGTTCGCGTTCCCGCCGGGGGTGTCGGCGATCACGTTGGTGGTGGTTCGGGGCTCGGACAGCGTGGAGGTCGAGACGCGCACGACGGTCTCGCCGGCCTGCGTGGCGGCGAAGAGTTCCTGGCCGTCGGCGAAGCTAGCCCCGACGACGGGGAAGTCGTCGAACTCGTCCACGCCCAGGGTGCCTATAAAGAGTTCCTGACGGCCCTCCTGGCCCTCGTTGAAGATGATCGCCGCATCGTAGCCCGCGGCCTGTGCGTTGCGCGCCTTCTTCTCGAAGGTGCATTTGCCGCGTTGGATCAGCGCAACGACCGGCTCCGTGATCTGTCGTGGCGTCCTCGAAATCCTTCGCCTGGCATCCACTGGAACTGCTCGACTCGGCGGTGGGCGGGATCACGACGTCGTTGGTCGCCACGAGCTGGCCTTCAACCTCGCCGCTACCGGAGTAGGTGAAGGTTCCGGTTTCGTAGGTCGTGGCAGTGGGAGAGATCTGCTCGAGCTCCGCCGGCGCCTGCTCGACGAAGAACGGGAACTGGAAGGACTGCTGTCTGACGTTGTAGCCGGCGGCCCTCAGTTTGCCCGCCACGTAGTCGGCAGAGGCCTGGTAGCCGCTCGTGCCGGAGGCTCTCGTAGCCTCGCCTCCCGTGCCTTCCCTGCTGGCGCTCGCGATTCGCTGGAAGCGACGCTCGTGCACCAAAATACCGTTCGGATCGACGGCCCGGCGCAACTCGGCGGACGTCTGTAATGCCTTTTGTGTCTGGTCGCCAGGCGCGGCCGAGACCGCGCCCACGGCCAGCAATGCGACCAGCAACGCCAGAGCTAGCGCCGCCAGCACTCCATTTCGACTCCGCATTAAACCCTCCCCTTTTCGCGGCGCGGCTTCCCTCCGAGGCGGCGCCAACCGATGCAGCCTGATTAGCGCCAAATTAAACACACCAAGGGCCGCGAGCGCAAGTCGGGTGCGGCGGTAGAATAGCGTTGTGGGCCTGGAAAACTTGGGCAGGCTACTGATCGGCGGCGCGGTGCTGCTGCTGGTCGTCGGCGGCCTCGTGTTGCTGCTCGGGCGGCTGGGACTCGACCGCCTGCCGGGGGACCTGGTCTTCCGGCGCGAGAGCTTCACGCTCTACTTTCCGATTGGGCTCATGATCCTGCTCTCGATCGTCGGAACGGTGCTGCTTAACCTGTTTCTGCGCCGCTAGCGTTGCTGACCTCCGACCTCGACTACGAGCTGCCCGAAGACCTGATCGCCCAAAGCCCCGCCGAACCTCGCGACGCCTCGCGGCTGATGGTCGTAGACGCGCGGGTGCAAACGATGGACAACTACGACTTCCGCGAGCTACCGCTGTTCCTGGCGCCGGGAGACGCGCTGGTCCTCAACGAGACCAAAGTGCTCCCCGCCCGTCTCCTCGCACGGAGGCCCGGGGGTGGGAAGGTCGAGCTGCTGTTCTTGCGGGACCTAGGCGACGGATGGGAGGCCCTCGCCCGGCCGAGCAAACGCCTGCGCCCGGGCATGTCTCTCCGGTGCGGCCCTGCCGAGCTGACGGTCGAAGACGCTCTAGGGGAGGGGCGCTGGCGCTTGCGCGGAGACGACGTCCGAGAAACGTTGGAGCGGCATGGCCGCATGCCGTTGCCGCCCTACATCCGGCCCACCGCGAGCGCCGAGAGGGCGTATCAGACGGTCTACGCCCGGGACCCCGGGTCCGCCGCCGCCCCGACGGCCGGATTCCATTTCACCGATCGCGTTCTGGACGAGGCTGGGCGCGCGGGCGCGCGGGTGGTGAAGGTCACCCTGCACGTTGGCACGGGGACCTTCTTGCCCGTGAGGACCGAGAGGCTAGAGGAGCACAGGATGCACGCCGAGTACTACCGGGTGCCCGAGGAGGTCGCTCGTGTCGTGCGGGGAGCCGAACGCGTGGTCGCGGTCGGTACCACGGTGGCCCGAACGCTCGAGACGTGGGCCGCGACCGGCGAACGGGAGGGCGAGTCCAAGTTGTTCGTGTACCCCGGCTACGAGTGGCGCGCGGTGGACGCCATGCTCACCAACTTTCACCTGCCGAGGTCCACGCTGCTGGCGATGGTCATGAGCTTCGGTGGGACAGAGCTCGTGCGTGAGGCGTACCGCAAGGCGGTCCGGGACCGCTACCGCTTCTACTCGTTCGGGGACGCCATGCTCATCTTGAACGGCGGGAGGAGCCTGTAGGCGCTCCGGTCCGCATAGAGGTCGTCGCCCGCAGCGGAGAGGCGCGGGCCGGCGTGCTGCGAACGCCGCATGGCACGGTACAGACGCCGGTCTTCATGCCGGTCGGCACCAAGGGCACCGTCAAGGGGCTCACGCCGGGCGACCTGCGGGGCGCGGGGGCCGGTATCGTGCTCGGCAACACGTACCATCTCTACCTGCGACCTGGCGCGGACCTCGTCCGTGAGGCTGGAGGACTGCACGGTTTTACGGGGTGGAACGGTCCGATGCTGACCGACTCCGGCGGTTACCAGGTATTCTCGCTCGCCAGGACGCGCCGCATCTCCGAGCGGGGGGTCGAGTTCGCCTCCGTTTACGACGGGTCCGGGCACGAATTCACGCCCGAGCTCACGACGGCGGTTCAGGAGGATCTGGGGGCGGACATCGCCATGGTGCTTGATGAGTGCCCGCCACTGGATGTCGACCGCGATTACCACGCCGAGTCGTTGCGGCGAACGGCGCGATGGGCGCGGCGGTGCAAGGAGGCGCACGGGCGGGAGGATCAGGCGCTCTTCGGAATCGTGCAGGGGGGAACCTACCCGGAGCTACGCCGGGAGAGCCTCGAGCGCACGGTAGAGATCGGGTTCGACGGCTACGCGGTCGGGGGGCTTTCGGTGGGGGAATCGCGCCAGGTGATGCTGCGCACGATCGCGGCCGTGACGTCGAACCTGCCCGCCGAAAAGCCCCGCTACTTCATGGGTATCGGGGACCCGGTCGGGATCCTCGAGGTGATCGGGCTCGGCGTGGACATGTTCGACTGCGTGCTACCGACGCGGCTCGCCCGCCACGGGGCGGCGCTGACCGCCGACGGCAGGATCAACCTGAGAGAACGCCCGCCACCGGCGCGATCTCGGGCCGCTGGATCCCGAGTGCTCGTGCGAGGCGTGCACGGACTACAGCCGGGCTTACCTGGCGCACCTCGTGCGCGAGGACGAGCTGCTGGGGCACCGCCTGATCACGCTCCACAACGTCCACTTCACGGTCGAGCTTTGCCGCAGGGCGCGGGCTGAGATCTTGGCCGGAGGTTTCGAGAGATGGTCGCGGGCCTGGATTTCCCGCTACGAGGGAAGCTAGCGCTCAGCCCGGTTAGGTTCCAGGTGGCTGAGGGTCGGCGGTGCCCGTCGCCGGTCTGATGCGGCACACGCGGCCGGGGGAGACCCGGACGAGTGGTTCGTGGCTGGTGGCGGAGAGGTTTTTGCTAGAATTGTCCCCCATGGGGAGCGTTCGCAACAACCTGATCATCTTGGGGCTCGTGGTGGTGCTGCTCGGCGTCGCCGCTTACTTCATCTTTATTCGGGAGCCGGTGTCGCAGTCCACCCAGCTAGGGCTCGACCTGCAGGGCGGGGTGAGCGCGCAGTTGCGGGGTTCGCAGACGGGCGGCGGGACGGTCACGCGCGAGGAGATGGAGCAGGCGGCGGACCTGATCCGGCAGCGCATCGACCGCCTCGGCGTCGCCGAGCCCGACGTGCGGGTGCAGGGGACCAACCAGATAGTCGTCCAGATCCCCGGCGTCGAGAACCCGGACGAGGTTATCGACATCATCGGCACGCACGGCCCAGCTGGGCCTCTACCAGGTGCTCGCTTTCGACCAGCGCCCCAACGTGCCGGCCGGACGAGGTCGGCGAGGTCAGAGCGGGAGATCGAGGAAGACCTCAGGGACGACGACGCCTTCGAGGAGGGGCAGACCAAGGTCATCTTCGAGGAGAGCCCCGCGCACCAGGGCGGCGGGAACGATTCGTCTCCGGGTACGTCGTGCGCCAGCAGCCCGACCTCACGGGCGAGGCGCTGCGACCAGAACGGCGCGAGCGTCGACTTCGACCAGGCCACCGGCAAGCGGATCGTCACGTTGCAGCTCACCTCCGAGGGCGGGCAGCAGATCGCCGAGCTGACCCAGGAGATGATCAACGACGCCCAGCTCAGCGGTGAGCCCGCGCTGCTCGCCATCGCGCTGGACGAGGACGTGCAGAGCGCCCCGCAGGTGAACGAGCCGCTGGGCGAGCAGATCTCGATCTCCAACGACGGCCTGCCCGAGGGCCTACCGGAGGAAGAGGCCCGGCAACTGGAGACTGTGCTCAACACCGGCGCGCTTGCCGGTGAACATGGAGATCATCTCCCAGACCACCGTCGGCCCGAGCCTCGGGCGTCGAGTCGCTGAGGAGCGGGCTCCTGGCAGCGCTGATCGGGTTCGGGCTGGTGCTGGTGCTGCTGGTGATCATCTACCGGGCGCTGGGCCTCGTCGCCGACCTCGCGCTTATCATCTACGCGTTCCTGTTGTGGGGGCTCATAACGGCGATACCGATAACCATGACGCTGCCCGGGATCGCGGGCATCGTCCTCACCATCGGCGTGGCGGCCGACGCCAACGTGGTCATCTTCGAGAGGATCAAGGAGGAGGTCCGGCGCGACCGGACGCCCCGCGCCGCCATCCAGGCCGGCTACGAGAAGGGCTTCCGTGCGATCCTGGACGGCAACATCACGACCGTGATCACCGCCTTCATCCTGTTCGCGCTCTCCAGCGGTTCCGTGCGCGGGTTCGCAGTTCTGCTCGTGATCGGCGTTGTCCTCTCGATGTTCACCGCGATCGTGGTGACCCGGGCGCTGCTGGGGCTTTTCTCGGGCCGCGGCGTCCAACTCTCGCCGGCCATGATGGGCGTCTCCAAGGGAAGCATCTCCACCGGACGGACCGAAAAGGCGGCGCGCTGATATGTTCGATAAGGTTGACTTTGTCGGCGGCTGGAGGCTGTGGTTCGCCATCTCCGCCCTGTTGCTCGCGCGCGGGCATCCTCGCCATAATCTTCGTCGGGCTCCAGCTGGGCATAGACTTCCAGGGCGGGGCGCAGTTCACAGCGACGAACGCCGAACGGCAGTTGACCGAGGATGAGGTGCGGGCCGCGCTCCCGGGCGACGTCGCGGAGGAGCCGTGGTCACGACCCTCGGGCCAGGACGGCTACGAGGTCCGGACCCCCGTCCTGAGCCAGCAGGAGACCGTGCAGGTTCGCGACGCTCTCAGCGAGGCGCTCGGGGCCGAGGTGAGCGTCGAGAGCGTGAGCCCGACCTTCGGCGGGCAGGTAAGGAACCAGGCGCTGCAGGCGGTGGGGGCCTCGCTCCTGATCATCGTCGCCTTCATCAGCATCCGCTTCGAGGTGGCCTTCGCCCTCGCGGCGATGGTCGCCCTCGTGCACGACATCCTTATAACGGTGGGCTTCTACGCCATCTTCGGACGGGAGGTGAACCTGGTGACGGTCGTCGCGGTCCTGACGGTGCTCGGCTACTCGCTCTACGACACGATAATCATCTTCGACCGCATCCGCGAGAACGCGCCGACGATCGGCTACAACCGCCGGCGCTTCGACGAGATGATAAACACCTCCATCCGGCAGGTGATTCGGCGCTCGATCTACACCTCTATCTTCACGCTGATCCCGATCACCGCGCTCCTGATCTTCGGGGAGACTACCCTGGCCGACTTCGCCTTCGCCCTCCTCGTCGGTATCCTGGCCGGCGCTTACAGCTCCATCTTTATCGCCCCACAGACGCTCTCCCTCTTCAAGGCCTGGCGCGCCGGCAGCGCGAGCCGGGCACCACGCTCGGCGTAGTCGACGGGGACCGGACCTCGCTCCCGGCTCGCGTGGCGACCGACCTTGCGCAGCCGTTATGATGTGTCTACTGGAGCCCACGATCGGGAGGTAGACGTGCGCGGAACGGTTGGCGAGACGCTGGAACGGCTGGTTCTACTTCAGGTGGGCATCGCGGCCGCGACCCGGGATCGGGTGGAGCGGGTTGTAGAGGACCTGATCCAGAAAGGTCGCATTGAACGAGAGGAGGGCCGTGCGGTCGTGGACGACGTGATGAACCGCGCCCGCGAGCGGTCGTCGGGCGCTCGCTCGCTGCTCGACGCCTCCGTGCAGCAGGGCCTGCGCCGAGGGGGGCTGCCGACCCGCGAGGACTTCGAGGACCTGATCTTCCGCGTGGAGCAGCTAGAACACCGCGTCAGGATGCTCGAAGACAGGCCCGCCGCGCCGACGACGTCAGACCCGACACCCCCCGCGGGTGGTCCGGAGGGCGTCACCGGGCCCGACCTTCCGCCCGACCCTGAGGCCACCCCGCCCCCCGACGACCGGACATAGGCTCGGACCCCAACCGGTTGCCCTCCCGGAGTTTCCCTTGGACGGGCCAGTAATGGACGGGGGGACACCGCGCATGGCACCGACGGGTAGCCTGCGGCGTTTCTCGCAGATAAGCCGCGTCCTCATTCGCCACGGGTTCGGCTTCGTCTTCGACGTCCGGCGGGAGAGGCGCGAGAAGCGGGGCTTGCAGGAGCTGCTCGCGCCGAGTTTTGGTATCAGGCTCCGCCAGACGCTCGACGACCTTGGTCCGACGTTCGTAAAGTTCGGGCAGCTCTTGTCCACCCGCTCGGACATCCTTCCCGAGCAGGTGGCCTCCGAGTTGCAGAGGCTCCAGGACACGGTGGCGCCCATGCCCGCGGGCACGGCCCAGGCGATCATAGAGCGGGAGCTCGGCGCGCCGGTCGGGGAGGTGTTCGCCGCCTTCGATCCGCACCCGCTGGGCTCGGCGAGCATCGGGCAGGTACACCGGGCGGTGCTGCTAGATGGCGACGTCGTCGCCGTCAAGGTGCAGCGACCCGAGGCACCGGCCAGGGTCGAGGGCGACCTGGAGCTCATGCGGGAGTTCGCCGCGTTCCTGGACCGAAGATTCGGGCGGAGCATCTTCGTGGACGTGACAGGGCTCGTTGACGAGTTCGAGGGCGTGATCCGTCGCGAGCTCGACTACGCCAAGGAGGCAGAGAACGCCCGCCGCTTCGCCGCAAATTTCGCCGAGACCCGAGTCGTGATTCCGGGCGTCTATCCCGAGTTCTCCACCCCCAGGGTTATGACGATGGAGTTCATTGAGGGCACGCGTTTCCACGAGATCAGGCCGCTGCTATTGACCCCGAGCGAGCGGCGGAGGGTGGCCGCGATGGGGGCAGACGCCATCTTCAAGATGGCCTTCGAGGACGGTTTCTTCCACGGTGACCCGCATCCCGGGAACCTGATCCTGACACCCGCCGGCGACCTGGCCCTGCTGGACTTCGGGATGGTCGGGTACATGAGCCGCAACGACGTGGAGGCGCTCTCCCGGTTGTTCACGGCGGTCATCCAGCGGGACGCCGACGCCGCGCTGCGCGGCCTGGAGGGCCTGGGTATCCGGTACGCGCTGGAGGTGCGGTCGGACCTCGTGCGCGAGTTGCGGGAGTTCCTCAACAAGTACTCCGGGCTCTCGGTGGGGGAGGTCACGCTGGGCCAGGCGCTCTCCGAGCTGATCGCGCTGGCCCGCCGCTACCGACTTCGCGTACCGCCCGTCTTCCCGTTGCTGACGAAGGCCCTGGTGACCGCCGAAGGGTTGGCGCGCTCGATCGACCCGACGATAAACGTCTACGAGGTCGCCCGGCCGTACGCCCGCCGGCTCCTGCTGGAGCGCTACGAACCGGCCGTCCTGATGGAGACCGCGACGGAACGCGCCCTCGAATACGCCCGCTACGCGGAGGACACGCCGGAGCAGATCCGGCTTCTGCTAGCCGAGCTCTCGGACGGCGAACTGGAGGTGCAGCTGGAGAACGTCGGCCTCGACGAGCTTGTGAGCGAGGTCGACGTTCTGGCCAACCGCCTCGTCTTCGCCGTGGTGACCGCCGCGCTCCTCGTCGGCTCTTCGATGCTCGGAGCCTTCGATCCTGGCGGCCCCGATGTACCTATTTTGAACGTCCACGTCATCGGCTTCGCCGGCTTTATCCTGGCCGGGATGCTCAGCCTCTTCCTGATGCTCCTGATCTTCAGGTCGGGGAGGCTCTAGAGGACAACAAGCCCAAGCTAGTCCGACACCTAGCCCATTTGAGCTAGTCAATATGCATCAGAAAAACATACGAGGTCGGTGCGAAGCGTCGCAACTCTGCGGCTGGCATACTTTACAATGCTCGGCGGCACGGAAGTTGGACCGACAGATCAGGAGGGAAAGAAGATCGACCTGCTCCGACGATCAGTGGGGGTAAGGAGGGCGCTGACGCTGCTCGCCGCCGTGACGGTCGTCACGTTGCTGGCGGGCGGCTTTGCCTTCGCCAAGACCTTCACCTGCAAGGCCGCCGGCCTCTGCAGGGGCACGCAACAGGCGGACAAGATCACCGGGACCACCAAGGCCAACACGATCCTCGGGTTGGCCGGCAAGGACCAGATATCGGCGGGCAATGCCGCCGACACCGTGGACGGCGGCAGGCACAACGACACCCTCAACGGTGGCGGCGGCAACGACACCTACAGGTTCACCAGCGAGGGCGGACCTCCGGGCGCGGACCGGATCTCCGCCGACGCCTCCGGCAGGGACACGGTGGATTACTCCCGGCTCGCCGAGCGCGTCTCGGTGACCATCGCCCAGTCTGCGGGCTTCTGCCCCGAGGACGCGCGCATCTGCCTCTCGCTCGCCGGCAACTTTATCGAGAATCTGACGGGTAGCGACTTCAACGACGGGCTCTTCGGGACCACCCAGGACAACACCGTTATCGGCGGGGAAGGCGACGACGCGCTCGTCGGCGGGCCCAGCGGCGACTTCGTGGGCCAGACCGGTGACGACGTGCTCAACGGCGGGGCGGGCGTCGATAGCGTGTTCGGGCAGACCGGAGCCGACAGGCTGGTTGGCGGAGCGGGCACGGACGACCTGATCGGCGATGTCGGTAACGACCAGCTAGACGGTGGCTCGGAGTCAGACGAGATCTTTGGCGGAGGCGGTAGCGACCGTCTCAACGGTCAAGCGGGACTCGATTCTCTGTTGGGCGATGGCGGAAACGACATCCTCGACGGAGGCTCCGAAGACGACACGTATTTTGTCGCTAGCAACTGGGGCGACGATGAGATCACCGAGGGGACCACCGACGCCGCAGGCATCTTCGATGCCGTAAGGGCGACGGACGACCCCGCGATGCCCGATCTGGCCGTCGATTTCAACGAGGACACCGGCGAACCGGAGATCGGCGGCGGGGCAGAGACGGTGGACTGGTCAGGGGAGATCGAGCTGGTCCAGGTCGGTCTGGGCGACGACGACTTTACCCAGAGCCCGCAGGACAACCTGATGGTTGACCTGGGCGGCAGCGACACCTATCGGGGCTACGACGGCGGCGATTTCGGCACGGACTGGGTGATAGACGCCGCGGGCAATGACGACGTACTGGACCTCACAGCCTTCGACACGTCGGAGATGACCTGGGCGTTTGCGGGAGACGGGTCAGGCAACGTGGTCGGTCTGAGCCTGAGGTTCCCGGCCGGCAGCACGGACGGCAGCAGGTTGATCGTGCGGGACCACTTCCAGGGTAGCGCCGGCGCCGCGTGCGCGAGCGTCCCGGGACCGGGAGAGATTGAGCAGCTGTCCTTCGGCGACGACCTTGACGTGACCCCGGATGAGGCAAAGGCCCTGATGGGTTGTCCCCCAGGAGGTGGCGGCCTGAGAGTTCGGCCTGGCCGTGTGGCTAGCGTGGAGAACGTGGGAACGGAGTCTGCAACGCTGGTTCCGATGCCGGCCCCGCCGGGCTCGGAGGAGCCGCCGGACCTCACAACGCCCGACGCCCAACGCAGGTAAGCGCCCGGTCAGACAAGCGAACACGATCGACGCCAGCCGTCAGTCGAATGCGGAGGGCGTTGGTGCTGCTGGTATAATTTGCGCATGGAATCCGTTCGCATAGAGGAGCGTCCGAGGGCCGTACCGGCGCCGGACGTCTCCATTTCTTCGCTTATCGGCAAGGTCTCCGCCTACGGCCCCGAAGGGGTCGAGGAGGTCATCGCCGAGGCCTATAACGTGGCGCACGCGGCGCACCGGGGCCAGGTCCGCAAGAGCGGCGAACCGTTCGTCTACCACCCGCTGGCGACGGCTGAGATCCTGGCCGGGCTCCACCTCGACCCGACGACCATCGTCGCGGCGCTGCTGCACGACGTCCTCGAGGACACCGGCGTCACCAAAGACGAGCTCCGCGAGAAGTTCGGCGGCGAGGTGGCGGAGATCGTGGACGGGGTCACCAAGCTCGGGCATCTGCCCTCGGGCAATCTCGAAGAGGCGCAGGCCGAGTCGCTGAGGAAGATGATCGTCGCGATGAGCCGCGACGTGCGGGTCATCATCATCAAGCTCGCCGACCGGCTGCACAACATGCGCACGCTGGCCTACCTCAAGCGCGAGACGCAGCTGAGAAAGGCGACGGAGACGCTGGAGATCTACGCTCCGCTGGCCCACCGGCTCGGTATCTACTCGCTCAAGTGGGAGCTCGAGGACCTCTCCTTCGCGACGCTGCACCCGCGGCGCTACGAGGAGATAAAGCGCCTCGTTGCCGCCCGAAGGGACGATCGGCAGGCGTTCATCAACGGTACCGCCGCCGAGCTCTTGAGAAACCTGCGCGAGGCGGGGGTCGAGACCGACGTCAACGGGCGGGTCAAGCACTTCTACTCCATCTACAACAAGATGGTCCAGCGCAACAAGGAGTTCAACGAGATCTACGACCTCGCCGGCCTGCGGGTCATCGTTGGCTCCGTGCGCGACTGCTACGGCGCTTTGGGCGTCATACACTCCCTCTGGAAGCCCATACCCGGGCGCTTCAAGGACTACATCGCGATGCCCAAGTTCAACATGTACCAGTCGCTGCACACCACGGTGATGTCCCACGAGGGCAAGCTGCTCGAGATCCAGATACGCACCGGAGAGATGGACGCGACGGCCGAGTTTGGCATCGCCGCGCACTGGATGTACAAGCAGGGCCGCCGCGAAGGCGAGACAGACAGGCTGAGCTGGCTCAAGAGCATGATGGAGTGGCAGAAGGAGACCACCGACGCCTCCGAGTTCATGGAGTCCTTGAAGGGCGAGCTGGTGGCCGACGAGGTCTTCGTCTTCACGCCCAAGGGCGACGTGCTTAGCCTGCCCTCCGGCGCAACCCCGATAGACTTTGCCTACCACGTCCACACCGAGGTCGGCCATCGCACCATCGGGTCGAAGGTGAACGGACGCATCGTGCCCCTGGACTCCGAGCTCGTCTCCGGCGACCGGGTCGAGGTCATCACCGGCAAGGCCATGAGCCCGAGCCGCGACTGGCTGGCCGTGGTCCAGAGTGGGCGGGCCCGGAACAAGATCCGCCAGTTCTTCAACAAGGCCGACCGCGAGGACAACCTGTCTTTGGGGCGCGAGAAGGTGGTCTCCCTGTTGAAGCGGCAGCGCATCGGCAAGGTGCCGTCCGGCGTGCTGGAGGACGTAGCGCGCTCGGTCAATTGCCCGACCCCGGACGACATGCTCGCCGCGGTCGGGGCGGGGACGGTCTCGGCGGAGAACGTGGCCACCCGCATCGCGGAGCGCGTGAAGCCCAAAGAAGAGCCGCAAGAGGCGCCTGCCGCCGGCACCCCGGCCCTGACGCCCCTCCCGCTGCCCGAGGGCGCGACCGACGAGGAGACGGGGGTTAGGGTCATCGGGTCCGACGGCATCCTGACCCGCCTGGCTCGATGTTGCACCCCGATGCCCGGGGATGAGATCGTCGGTTACGTCTCGCTGGGCCGCGGCGTGACCGTACACAACGCGGGCTGCAAGAACGCCCGCGCCTTGAAGAGCCGCGATCCCGATCGGTTCGTCCCGGTAGAGTGGGCTGCGGGTTCGGACAAGCTCTTCACCGTCGAGTTGCTCGTCGAAGCGCTCGACAGGATGCACCTGCTGAGCGACATCACGAAGACCATCTCCGACGCTGGGGTAAACATCCTCTCCGCCCGGGTCGACACCATAGAGGACCGCACGGCCCTCTCGCGTTTCGCCTTCCGGGCCGGTAGCGCCCAGCACGCCGAAGAGGTGATCCGCAAGGTGCGCGGGATCGCGGACGTCTACGACGTCCGGCGCGTCTCCCGCGACGGCACGCCCCTGGACCGCTAGGAGTTACTTTGACGGAGATAGAACAGGTGCGCCTGGACATGGGCGGCTTCGAGGTCAACTCTTACGTCGTCCACGCCCCAGAAGGCGACCTGATCGTCGACGCTGGTGCGGAGCCGTCGAAGATCCTGGGCGCCGTCCGTAACAACGTCGCTGCTGTCCTGATCACCCACGGGCACGCCGACCACGTCGATGCGCTGGACACGATACTGCGCGAGACAAACGCCCCGCTCTACGTGCACCCCGACGCCGCCGACAGCACGGGCGTTACGGTCTACGAGCCGCTAGACGACGGCCAGGAACTCTCCCTGGCGGGCGAGACCCTGCGTGTTATCCACACCCCGGGCCACGCGCCGGGCTCGGTAACGTTCGTCATCGGAGATGACCAGATCGTTGGGGATCTCGTCTTGCCCGGGAGCGTGGGCCGGACGGACATCCCCGGCGCTTCGTGGGAAGAGATCGAGGACTCCATCAGGAAGGTCATGCCGCTCTGGAGAGACGGCACCCGCCTGTACGCGGGGCACGGCCCGGTACTCTCCGCCGCCGAAGAGATCGAGAATAACCCATACCTCCCGCCCACCAGCCCGTGAGCTTCAAGGGGCCGAGGGGAACCTACGACGCGTTTCCCGCCGGCGCCGGCCAGGACCGCGAGCCGCACGAGCGTCCCGAGCTTTGGGCCTTTGTGGAGGGCGTTGCGCGGGAGATCTTCCGCCGCTACCGCTACGAGGAGTTGCGCGTGCCCGTCTTCGAGGAGGCCGGGCTGTTTGCCAAGAGCGCCGGCGACACCTCGGACATCGTGGTCCAGAAGGAGATGTTTACCTTCACGGACAACGGCGGGCGGGAGCTTGCCCTGCGTCCTGAGGGAACCCCGGGCATCATCCGGGCCTACGTCGAGCACGGCCTCTACAAACTGGCCCAGCCGATGAAGCTCTGGTACATGGGCCCCATGTTTCGTCAGGAACGCCAGCAACGGGGACGCTACCGGCAGCACACGCAGATCGGGGTGGAGGTCCTCGGCTCGGACGACCCGCTGACGGACGTCGAGGTCATCGCGCTCCTGTACGACATTCACCGCGCCGTCGGCGTGCGTGAGGAGGTCGTCCACGTCAACAACCTGGGCGATTTGGAGACCCGGCGCCGCTACGTGCCGGAGCTCAAGAATTACCTGCAAAAGCACGTCTCCGATCTGGATCCCGACTCGGTTGCCCGCCTGGAGACCAACCCTCTGCGCACCTTCGACTCCAAGAGCGAGGGCACCCAGGCGGTCCTCGCCGAAGCCCCCTTGATCGGGGACTTTCTGAGCGAGGAGGCGAGCGCGCACCTGGCAACGGTCAAAGACGGACTCGACGCCCTGGGCATCCCTTTCGAGCAGGACGAACGGCTCGTCCGCGGCCTCGACTACTACACCTCGACGGTCTTCGAGGCCAAGAGCGCCGCCCTCGGGGCGCAGAGCACGGTGGGCGCGGGGGGGAGGTACAGTGGCCTTATCGGGGACCTTGGGGGCCCCGATGCGTCGGGCATTGGTTGGGGTAGCGGCGTGGAGCGCATCCTGCTCGCTGCCGCCGAGCGCGAGCATCAGGGGGCCCTGGGCGTGTTCTTCGTGACGCTCTCCCCCGAAGCGCGCCTGCCGGCCATGCGGTTGGCCGCCGCGTTGCGCGGGGAGGGCGTGGCCTGCGACCTGGACTACGGCGGTCGAGGGGCCAAGGGTCAGTTCAGGCAGGCGGACCGGACCGGCGCGTTGTACGCCGCGATCCTCGGCGACGAGGAGCTGGCGCGCAACGTGTGCAAGGTGCGCGATATGGCCTCCGGCGAGGAACGGGAGGTCCCCATCGCCGACGGGGCAAAGGAACTCCTGCGCGCCGTGGCCGGCTAACGCCCGGTGCCCGACTTTCCGCCGGACCTGCTGCGGTCCCTCCGAGCCGCCGTGAGCGTCGTGGCGCTGACGGGATCCGGGATCTCCGCCGAGAGCGGTATCCCTACCTTCCGCGAGGCGCAGACCGGTCTCTGGGAACGATTCGATCCTCAGGATCTCGCCACCCCCGAAGCGTTCGCGCGCGACCCCGAGCTCGTGTGGGACTGGTACGCGTGGCGCCGGGATCTCGTCGGCCACGCACGCCCCAACCCGGGTCACGAGGCCCTGGTCGCAGCTGGAACGCCGAGTCCCGCGCTTTACGCTCGTGACCCAGAACGTGGACGGCCTGCACCAGGAGGCGGGCAGCGAGAACGTGGTCGAGCTGCACGGAAACATCCGGCGGACGATCTGCTCTGCCGAGGGACTTCCGGTCGAACCGCAGGACGCGGAGACCCGCCCGCCAGTGTGTCCCAATTGCGGCGCCCCGCTTCGGCCCGACGTGGTGTGGTTCGGCGAGATGCTGCCAGCCGGTCCGCTCGAAGCCGCGTCCGAGGCGGTCCTAACCTGCGACCTGTTCCTCTCGATCGGCACCTCCAGCCTCGTCTATCCGGCCGCCGCGCTACCCCACGAGGCGCTCCAGGGCGGCGCCGGCCTCGTGGAGGTGAACCCGGGCGACACGCCACTCACCCCGCACGCAGATTTCTCCGTCAGAGGTAAGGCCGGAGAGGCGCTGCCGGAACTGCTCTCCGCCGCTTTCCGCTAACGCCGCGCGAGGTCGTCGCGCTCGCCGAGCGGTTCGAGGATTTCGAGCCCATGTTGCTCGGCGATTTGTCGGGAGCGCGTGACGAGAAGCCTGCATAGTGGTGTGGTGACGTTCACCGTTTTTCGAAGTGGCGTCCATAGCCTTAGGCAAACGACCCGGAAGGAGCGCAGCCCATGGCTGTCGAAGATCTGAGGCAGAGCCCGATGATGGGTCACATGCTTGACGCGCTGGACAACGGTGAAGACATCGGCCACTACGGACGGCTGGTCTTTGCCATGATCGGGCGCCATTTTGTGAGCAACGACGAGCTGGTCGAGTTGCTGACCAAGGACCACGACGCCGACGAGAAGGAGATTCGGGCGCTGGTCCAGCAGGTGGAGGAGAAAGGCTACAGCCCGCCGAGGCGGGAGAAGATCTTGCAGTATCAGGAGCAGCAGGACTTTGCGATCTGCCCCGATCCCGACGACCCGGACGCCTGCAACCCGTACCAGGAGCTGCAGTTCCCGGACGAGGTCTACGAATCTATCCAGGAGTATCGTGAGGAGAAGGCCTAGGGCGAGAGTCCTCGGCAACGGTTTGTGAGGATTCGGCGGCGATCCTCTTTGCGCCGTCCGCGAGGTCGTGGGCGAGGCCCCGGCTGGCTCGGCCCTTGAGGCGCGCCGAGGTCGTTACCCGCACGGAGAGCAAACGCTCTATGGGGACGCCGCGCCGGCGCAGGACGCCCTCGAGGTGCTCGTCCTCTAGCGCTGCCCGGGGTTCGAGCCCGCCGACCTCCTGGTAGACCTCCGCCGTGACCGCCAGCGAGGCGCCGGAGAACTGCCAGTGTTCCGTGGTGCCCTCGTTGGAGGGATCTGAGAGCAGCCTCCTGTGCCGTCGGTCCCCACGCCGGGCGTGCCAGGCGGCAAGACCCTCGGGGAGCGTGCCGTCATCGGCGAGCTCTATGCGGCCGCCGATGGCCCGCGCGCCTCGTTCCGCCGCCGCCAGTTGGGCTGCGAGCCAGTCGGGGGCGACCTCAGTATCTGCGTCGGTGGAGGAGATCAGACCCCCCGGTCTGCCGAGGCCCAGCAGGCGCGCGCAGGCGGCCTCCATCCCGGCCCACCGGGCATGCCCGGAGCCGATGCCGGGCCCGTCGAGGATCTGGAGCCGCAGCGAGTGGTGGGCATGGGCTACTTCCCGGGCACGCTTCTCAGTCCGGTCTGTGCAGCGATCCAAGACCAGGATGACTTCGTAATGTTCCGCCCCGATGTTTGTTTGCCCGGCAAGCGCCCGTAGGCAAGGACCGACCAGCACCTCCTCGTTGCGTGCGGGCACGACGACGCAGACCCTCAGGGCGGGATGCGGCGGCGGAAGCATCATCCGGGGAAGGGGGCTCCCCGCTCGATGGGCTCGCGAGCCGCCTCATACGTCTCGTCGGCGCCGTGCGCCAGCACGCCGACGAGCACGCCGCCGGCGCCGAAGCGGGCGACGAAGGAACCTTCGTCTTCTTCGAATCGGAGTTCGTCCCATCCGTCGCCCCAGGCCCAGTACTTGAGCGTCTTGTCGCCCATCGTGGACCAGAATCCTGGGACCATCGTCCAGGCGGCTTCGCCACCGGAGATGACGGTACCCGCGATGCGCCCGTGCTCGAGGGCGTCGCCCCAGTGCTCGACGCTCAGGTGCCGGCCCGCCGACGTGTTGAACGCCTGGGAGATGTCCCCGACGGCGAAGACGCCCGGCGCGCTCGTCCGCATGGTGGCGTCGCAGACAACGCCGTGTCCCACCTCGAGTCCCGCCTCTTCGGCGAGCTCCGTGCGCGGCTCCACCCCGGTCCCGAAGAGGACGGCATCGGCCTGTATCTCCTCGTCGCTTTCCACACCGACAATGAAACCGCCGTTTGCTTCTTCGACGCCCGCCAGGGCCGTGCCCAGGCGCAGCTCCACGCCGTAGCCCTCGAGCCAGCCCCTGATCTTCTCGCCGACCTCCGTGCCGAGCCTCTCTCCCTGGGGGAGCGCTTCCAGGCTGATCAGGGTAACCCGCGCGCCTCTGAGCGCGAGGGAGGCGGCGGCCTCGCAGCCGATAAAGCCGCTGCCCACGACGACGGCCCGGTTGCCTTCGCCTATGCGAGACTGGAGGCGCGAAGAATTCTCGATGGTCCGCATCACCTGCACCTCGGGGTGGTCGGCGCCGGGGACGGGTATCCTGACCGGCTCCGAGCCCGTGGCGAGCACGCACGTGTCGAAGGGCAGCTTCTCGCCGGCGTCGGTTTCGACGGTCCCGCCGTCGCGGTCGAGGGCCGTGACGCGCGTGGAGAGCCGCAGCTCGACGCCACGCTCCGCGTACCAGGCGTCGTCCTCGATCGCGAGTTCGTCCCGCCCTACCTCTCCGCGCAGGAACTCCTTTGTTAGCGGCGGCCGCTGGTACGGCGCGTAAGGCTCGGTGGTCAAGAGGGTTACGCTCGCCTTGCCGCCGGCCTCACGGTAGGCCCGGGCCGTTGCCAGGCCTCCGGGGCCGCCGCCGACGATCACCAGATGTTCGTTTTCGTTCATTGCGCGTCCTCGAAAAGGTCTAGCCGATATTTCGGCTCCACGATGGTCCCCACGGTCTCGAGGCGCGTGTTGACGTGGAGCAGCTCGTGCACCTCGTCACCCTGAAGGGGGTAGGTCCTGGTCTCCTTACGCCAGTGGACGGCGAGCAGGTAGCCTCCCGGCGCAAGCCCAGCCTCGAACCGCCGCAGGGCGTCGAGGACCACGGGCCTTGGCAGGTAGTAGAGCACCTCGGAGGCCACGATCAGGTCGAATCGTCCGACGGGCATCTCTTCCGGTAGGGTCCGTCGCTCCACGCGAACGTGTCTCTGGCCGGCCAGCCGTTCTCGGGCCGCCGCGACGGCCCGCTCGGAGGCGTCCACGGCGAGTAGCTCGTCGCAGCGCGGCGCCAGCATCTCGGTGAACACCCCGATCGAGGCCCCAACCTCGAGCGCCCGGCGGAACCTCCGGTCCCCCAGGACACCGAGCGTGCGCTCGTACTTGTCTCGTTCGTAGGTTGAAGTCTCGAAGCCCCATGGGTCGGGCGAGCCCTCGTAGAGGTCCTCGAAGTATTCCCGACCCAGGCGGTCCCGCCTCACGCGTCACCCCTGGCCAGGATCTCGCGCCGGCCGGCGCGGGCGAGCGCTGGCTCGAGCCGGTGCTGCAGGAGGAAGAGCTCGAGGTCGCGCCGCGCGCGATCCAGCGTCCCTGCGACCGCGAAGGGGTGCGAACCCACAGCCCGTTCGGCCTCGGCGAGGATCTGTCGGCCCGCCTCCGCGACGGCGCCCCTCAAGTGGACCGAGAAGGAGGCCATCGACTCCTCCGGATGCTCATCGGCGAAGCCGGCCGCGTGGTCTAGCCAGCGATCCATGGCCAGGCGGGCGGTGGTTATACGGCCCGCCGCGAGGGAGACTAGGTCGTCGGGCTCTTTGCCGGAGGCCGAAGCCTTGGCGGCGAGTACCTCGAGGGTGGCCTCAGCCGCGGCGTCCGCGATACCGGCCCACGTCACGGCGGTGCGCACCGCGTCGCGTCCGAAGTACGGTTCGCGGACAAGCTCTCCCGGCTCGCCCAGGATCTCCAGGACCGGCGCGTCCTCGAACTCGACCCGATGGCTCTCGGAGGAACGCATCCCGGCGCCGCGGAACCAACCCCGGTCAACGGTGGTGCCTTTCGTGACGTCAACGTACGCCAGCAGGGGAGGACCGGGCGGCGTGCCTTTACGGTCCCGCACCGCCACGAGCGCCCGCTGAACCCCCGTGGCCCCGCTGCAGAACGTCTTGACCCCCCTGATCACGAGCCGCCCGCCCGACTCGGCGAGGTGGGCCGGCTCGCCTTCGCCGACGATGGGGTTCGCGCCCCACACGCCGAGGAGGACGCCGCCGGATACAACGGCCCGGAGCTCCGCGGAGCGCCGAGGTTCCGGCGCAAGGACCGCGAGTCGCTCCACGCCGTTGAGGTGCCCGTCCAGGATCCTGCCGACCGACCCGTCCGCCCTCGCGACGGCCCGCAGCGCGCGCCACTCCTCGGCGAAGGTCGCCCGGCGGTTACGACCTTCGACCGGCTGCGGGACGGGTATCGCAAGGACTCCCGCTCCGGCCAGGTGCCGGAACGGCTCGCCCGGGAAACTGGGATGCGCGTCGCGATCGGCGGCCCCAGAAGAGATCTTCGAGAGTACGCTCTCGAAGGTCTGGCGCTCCGGCTCCGTTCTTGCTGGGCCATCCTGGATGCTGTCGGTTCTCATACGCCCGTGAGTGTACAAATCAAACGGCTGTCCGTACCAAGATTGAAATCACAGTCGGTCTCTTGCCCGCGATGACCTTCCGGCCAAACCTCCGCCGACCGGCTCGGGATTGCCTGTGGGCAGACAGCAGCCGAGTTCGCCCACCGGCGCGGGCTCGAGACCACGCTGACGGATCTCCGAGACGAGCGACTCGAGGAGCGCGACCGTCTCCGCGCAACCGCTGCGCCTGGCGCCGGGCCCCAGGGCGTCGTGCATGAGCACGACGGCTCCGGGCTCCAGTCGGGGACCGACTCGGTCGAGCATCTCCGATACGACGTCGCCGCGCCAGTCCTTCGTGTCGAGGGTCCATCCAACGACCCGGAGGTTTCGGGATCGGGCTACCGCCTCTGTCGCGGGGGTGACCAGACCCCAGGGGACCCGCCAGTACCTTGTCCTGACGCCCAGGCTATCAAGTGTCTTCAGGCCGGTCGTGAGGTCTGCTTCGATCTCCTGGCGCGTAAGCCGGTCTTGGCGGACGTGTTCCGTGCAGTGGAAGGCCACCTCGTGCCCTTCGTCCCTGGCACGGCGAACGATGTCGGGGTAGCGGGCCGCCAGCGGCGCCACCACGAAGAACGTGGCTCGCACGTCCACCCTTGCGAGCGCGTCGATGACGGCCGGGGTCCAGTGGGCGTCAGGCCCGTCATCGAACGTGAGTGCCACTTTCCCGATCACGGCGTCGTTCGCTGTGCGGTCACGCGCTTGACCGGGATCCGCGTGGCGACGAGCGCCTCCGAGCAACGGTGCCGGCTTGTGAAGCGTGCTCCCCGCAAACCTCTCTAGTTGTTCCCTTCGGCCGGGCTGGTGCCCGGGTTAGTGCCTTGCCGATCGTCCGTCTTTGCTCCCGGCTGGCGGCGCAGGGAGATGTGCAGCTCATTCAGCTGGGCTTCGGAGACCGGGCCGGGGGCGTCCATCATCTCGTCGCGGGCGGCCTGGGTCTTCGGGAAGGCCGTCACCTCTCGGATGTTCGGCTCATCCCGGAGCACCATCACGGAGCGATCTATCCCCGGGGCGATCCCCCCGTGGGGTGGGGCGCCGTATCGGAAGGCCGTGAGCATCGTGCCGAATCGCCGCTCGGCCTCCTCCGGTTCCAGGCCGATCACGTCGAAGACCTTCTGTTGCAACTCGGAGTTGTGGATCCTGATGCTCCCAGAGGCGAGCTCGACGCCGTTGGCGACGAGGTCGTAGAGTTGCCCGATCACCTCCAGGGGCTCGGTGTCGAGCAGCGGGACGTGCTCGTCGCGGGGCATGGTGAACATGTGGTGCATCGGCTCGATGCGGCCTTCATCCTCGTTCCACTCGAACAGGGGAAAGTCCGTCACCCAGCAGAACGCCAGCGCGTCGGGGTCGACAAGGCCGAGTCGATCCCGGAAATGAAGCCTGAGCCTGTTCAGGCTCTCGAAGACGACCCCGTCGACATCCGCGACGAAGAACATGTAGTCCCCGTCGCGCGCGCCGAGGGTTTCGCGCAGACCGGTCTGCTCCTCTTCTGAGAAGAACTTCGCCGTGCGGCCGGAGAGTCCGTCGCGCTCGACCTTCAGGTCCACGAGGCCCCGCGCGCCGCCCAGTGCCGCGACGGCGGCTATCTCGTCGATCTCGCGTCTCGATAGGTCCCCAAGACCGGAGACCGAGATGCCGCGGACCGATCCGCCGGCCTCGACGGCGCCGCGGAAGACCTTGAAGTCGGAGGAACGCGCGATCTCCGAGACATCCCTAAGCTCCAGGCCGAAGCGGAGGTCCGGCTTGTCCGACCCGAAGCGGTCCATGGCCTCGGCGTAGGTCAGACGGGCGAAGGGCCTGGAGGCGAGCTTCTTGTCGGTCATTTCCTCGACGATCTCGACGTAGAGGTCCTCTATCAGGGAGAGTATCTCTTCCTGGGTCGTGTAGCTCAGCTCGATGTCGAGCTGGGTGTGCTCGGGCTGCCGATCACCGCGCTGGTCTTCGTCGCGCAGGGCCCTGGCCACCTGAAAATAGCGTTCGAAGCCGGCGACCATCAGGAGCTGCTTGAACTGCTGGGGAGACTGGGGGAGGGCGTAGAACTGGCCGGCGTAGAGGCGGCTCGGAACCAGGTAGTCGCGCGCGCCCTCCGGCGTAGACGCGGTCAGGAGGGGCGTCTCGATCTCGACGAATCCCCGCTCGTCCAGAAAGTCCCGCATGCGCTTTATCATCCGGTGCCTGAACAGGACGTTCTCCCTCATCCTCTCGCGCCGCAGGTCCAGGTATCGGTAGCGGAGGCGCAGCAGCTCGTCCACAGGACGGTTGCGGTCGATCTCGAACGGGGGCGTCTTGGAGGTGTTCAGCACACGCAGGTCCGTGGCCTCGACCTCGATGTCCCCCGTGGGCAGGTCCGGGTTCTGGTTGCCCTCCGGGCGCAGGACCACCTCACCCTCGACGGAGATAGACCACTCCGGGCGCAGGGCTTCGGCGGCGGCGAAGAGCTCGGAGCGGGCGGGGTCGAAGGTGATCTGGGTAATGCCCCAACGGTCGCGCAGGTCGATGAAGATGAGGCCGCCGTGGTCCCTGCGGCGGTGAACCCAACCTGCGAGCCTGGCCTGCTCGCCGACGTTCGCCCTCCGGAGCTCTCCAGCCGTGTGTGTCCTGTAAGGGTTGGTCGTGTTCCTCTTCTCGCTGTGCAAGGGTGCCATCTCCTCTCATCTAAGTGTAATGTCGGGCAAGACCCACAAATGGTAGCCCAAAACGGCAGCGACCGAGGCTCCTGAACGACGGACACGCTGCCAGGTGCGTCCCGTTGCGTGCCCGTCGGCCGCGTGCTAAGTTAGCGCAAGTTTCGGCCGGGACCCGCGTCCTTTCGCGGGTCCTCTAAAGGCTTTTGGGGAGACGCTATCCGAGGGACCGGGATCGGAAATCTGCCGGCGGTCGTCGGGCTGTTCGCGGCGCTGGTGCTGGCGACGCTTTTTCTCGCCGGGTGCGGGGGCGGAGAGGAAGACGAAGGCATCCAGGCCCCGGAGACCCCGGACGCGAGCCCGGTGGCGGGGGCCCCGGACGCCGGGGCTACGGAGAACGCCAGCGTTGGGCTCGGCCAGGCGGAAAGCCTCCGGGACACCCCCTTCACGCTCAACACCGAGCAGCCAATTCCGCCGGGGTTCAGAGAGGCTTACCAGAGACGCGCCCTGATCACCGTGCAGTTCTACAAGCTGGAGGAGGGAGGGCCTGGATTACCCGCAGGGGCTCGCCGCCGACCGGCAGGTGAGCGACGCGATGGACGGGCTGCGTACGGAGTACCCGACCATCGAGTTTTTCTCCTTCGACATTTCGAGTCCGGGCACCGCCGACACCAGCGAAGGTCTCTCGCCGGGGCAGTACGGAACGCTAGCGGCCCAACTAGGTGTCGGCATAACGCCGTTTGTCGCGATGCTCGCCCCGAGCGGTGACGGGTACGTCATCACCAACCTCTTCCAGGGCTACACGCCCGAGCCCGTTCTGAGCCAGGCGCTGCTCGACCTCTCCGCGGTGGAGGTCGAAGACAACACCAGCGACATCGACGTGGAGCTCGAGCAGATCGAGCTGACCGATACCGGTGGCGGCATCGAGTACTTCTCCGTCAGGAACCGCAGCGAGAGCTCCGTGAACCTGGAGGGCTTCTCCTTGCGGGTTCTCGACCCCGAGACCGCCGAGGTCGACCCTGGCGCTCGCGGGGTCACCATCGATGGTGACGTACAGATTCCGCCGGGTCAGAGCGCCTCCGTCGGCCGGGTGCCGGACGTGGTCGACGCCGACGGTCGGCAGGTTGCCGGCACCTTCGAGGGCGGAGAGGCCCTGGGCCTCGGCCCGGGGGACCAGGTTGCCCTCCTCGACCCCGGCGGCGCGGTGGCCAGCACGCTGACGGTCTGAGGGCGCCTGCACTTCGGTTTTTCCCGCTGACAATCGGGCCTGGTACGCTACACTAACCCCACGATGACCGAAGGTGCGTACCTCGACAACGCCGCCACGACGCCGCTTGACCACCGGGTTCTCGAAGCCATGCTTCCGCACCTGGGCGGCGCCCGAGGCAACCCCTCGTCGCTGCACGCGTCGGGCGCGGCCGCCCGGGATGCCGTCGAAGATGCCAGGGCCGAGGTCGCGGACCTCCTCGGGGCTTCGCCGGAAGAGATCCTGTTCACCGCCGGCGGCACGGAGGCGGACAACCTGGCGGTACTCGGGCTCGCCCGCGATGCCGCGCCGGGCAAACGGCATGCCGTAGTCTCGCGCGTGGAGCACGCCGCGGTACGATCCGCGGCCAGCCATCTGGAGACGGCGGGTTTCGAGGTCTCCTGGCTCGGAGTGGACGAAACGGGGCTCGTTGACCCCGAGGAGCTGGCCAGGATGCTGCGTCCCGACACGGCGTTCGCGGCGGTGGTCTGGGCCAACAATGAGGTCGGAACCGTGCAGCCCGTGGCGGAACTCGCAGAGGTTTGCGCGTTGAGGGACATCCCCTTGCACGCGGACGCCGTTCAGGCCGCCGGCCGCGAACATCTTGACGTCGGGGAAACGCCGGTATCGACGCTGGCGATCTCGGGCCACAAGCTCTATGGTCCGCAGGGCGCGGGCGTCCTGTACGTCCGGGAAGGCGTCTCCCTGGCCCCGCTCGTGTTTGGCGGCGGTCAGGAACGGAGCCTGCGCAGCGGCACCGAGAACGTGGCGGGCGTGGTAGGCCTGGGCGCCGCCGCTCGCCTGGCCGCAGCGGAGCTCGAGGCCCGGGCCGACCACGAGAAAGAGTTGCGGGAGAGAGATCTTCGCGGCCGTTGCGGAGATAGGTGGCGTGCTGACCAACGGACACCGGGAGCGGCGGCTCTCCAACAACGTCCACGTCACCGTCGACGGCGTCGAGGCCGAGGGCCTCGTGCTGGTCCTCGACGCCCTCGGCTACGCTATCGGTAGCGGCTCGGCCTGCTCTTCAGGCGGGCACAAGGCGTCGCCGGTCCTGCTCGCCATGGGCAAGAGCGAGCGGGAGGCGTTATCTTCCGTCAGGATCACGGTCGGCAAAGAGAACTCGGCCGCAGAGATCGACGGCTTTCTGCAGTCATTCTCGGAGTCCGTCGGCCGGTTACGCGAGCTTTCACCGCTGTACAATTAGCGATTGGCATTCAGCCTGCTGGTTGTGGGCGAAAGAGTAGAAGGAGACAATCCTCCCCGTGAACCCGAGCAACACCACAACGATTCATCGCGCTAGCGTCGGGCGCCGCGTCCCTGCCGGCAAGCCGAAAGCCGGCGGCTGATGGCCGAACGCTACAACCCGCAGGTGATCGAGCACCTCGTCCGGCCCCAAAACGTCGGCGAGGTGACGGATGCTTCGGGGGTCGGGGAGTCAGGGGACGCGTCGTGCGGCGACGTGGCGAACTTTTCTGTGGGCGTTCAGGAGAACGTGCTCGAGGAGGTCCGGTACCGCGCCTACGGGTGCGCCGCGTGTATAGCCGTCGGCTCGGCGCTCGCGGCCGCCGTCGAGGGTAAGGATCTGCTAGAGGCGGCCCGCCTATCGAAGACAGATCTGCAGGAAGCCCTGGGGGGACCGTTGCCCGCCGGCAAGGAGCACGCCCTCACGCTCGTACTCGATGCGCTGCACAAGGCGATAGAGGATTACTGGAACCGCGCGGCCGGGGCACGCCTGCTCGAGGGCCACGACGGGCAGGCACCGGGCGCGGGCAAGAGCGTGGTGGCCGCCATGAGCGGCGGGGTGGACTCGGCCGTGACTGCCCTGCTGCTCAAGGAGGCGGGCTACGACGTGGCGGCCGTGACATTCCGCCTTCACGACGGCGAGAAGGGCAGCCGCTCGTGTTGCTCCCCGGACACGGTCCTCTTCGCCCGCGACACGGCGCACCGGATGGGCCTTCCGCACTTCACCCTGAACCTCAAGGAGCTGTTCGACCGGCGCGTGATGCGCGACTTTGTCGGCTCCTACGAGGAGGGGCAAACTCCGAACCCGTGCGTCGCGTGCAACGCCCACGTCAAGTTCCACGCAGCCGCCGCGCTGGCCGACGGCCTCGGTTTTCGGCACGTCGCCACCGGGCACTACGCCAGGGTCGCTGGGGGGCCCTCCCTGGCCCGTCCCGAGGACGAATCCAAGGACCAGACCTACGTTCTGTGGCCGATACCGCAGGACCTCCTGGCACGGACGCTCTTCCCGCTCGGCGACTACCGCAAGACGGAGGTGCGAGAGATCGCCCGGGAGCGCGGCCTCGCGGTAGCTTACACGCCGGAGAGCCAGGACATTTGCTTTATACCCGACGGGGATTACCGGGGCTTCGTCCGCAAGACGGTGGAGGCGCGGTCCGGCGACGTAGTAGACGCTGAGGGGGCCGTGCTCGGTCGGCACGCCGGGGTCGTCGACTTCACTGTCGGCCAACGGCGCGGGATCGGCGTCTCCGCCTCGACGCCGCTCTACGTTACCGACGTTCGTCCCCGCGAGCGTCAGGTGGTGGTGGGGCGCAAGAAGGACCTCGAGGTCAGGAAGGTGACGGTACGGGGGCTGAACTGGTTCCTTGATCCGACCGAGGCCCGCCACGTGCAGGTCCGATACAACGGGGCGCCCGTGGCATGTGAGGTCCGGCCCGCCGGGTCTGACGGCGAGGAATGGGAAGCGTGGCTCGACGAGCCGGTGTTCGGGGTAGCTCCAGGCCAGTCGGCCGTCTTCTACTCCGAGGATGGGGAGAGGGTCGTCGGTGGAGGCATCGTCTCCAGGAGGGAGAAATAGGGTCGTGCGTCCTGGTTCCAACGGCGGTTATAATGCGATCTCCTCGGTCCCCCGGCGGGAGGTGCGGTAAGGCTTGAACGCTTTCGTGGAACTCATGCAGGGCATCCTCTTCGCGGGGATAGCGGTGGCCTTCTTCGTCCTCGCCTGGATGCTGTTGCGGCTGGCCAGAATCTTTACCGCAACCGAGAAGACCATAAAGGACGTCTCCGAGCAGGTGGTGCCGCTACTCGGCAAGACGCACATCACGGTGGACAACATCAACAGCCAGCTCTCCCAGCTCGACGAGGCCGTCGGTGACGTCGCCGGGATGACCGGCGAGCTGGACCAGACGACGACCGTGATAACCCGCGGGGTCCGCAACGGGGTCATCCGGGTCTCCTCGGCGACCGCCGGTCTCTCCCGCGGGATCAGCACGTTCCTGGGCGCTGATCGGCCGGGCGACGAGCGGCCGCCAGAAGAGGGGGAGGGCTAGTTGGGCACCTGGAGCAAGGTCGTTGCCGGGGTCGTGGTCGGGGTCGCGGGCACGGTCTACGCCACCAACAAGGACTTGCGCAAGCGCCTGCCCGGGGCGGCGCGTAACCTGCCGGAGAATGTCCGGGGCCGCTTCGAAAGCGCCGTGTCCGCGGCCAGGAACGCCTCCTCTCAGCGCCGGGAGGAGATCCTGCGCGACCTCCAGCGCCACGATGCCGAAAACCACCCCGACAGGCCACCCAGCGGGCCTGCGACGCCCGCAAGAGGACCCGCCCAGGCACCGCCGGAAGAGGTTTCCGAAGGGGCAGACCAAGCCGTACCCGAAGGGATCCCCGAACGGGGAACAGCAGCGGATCCAGACGCGACGCGCCCGCTCCCCAAGACCGAGTAGTCCGGAATATTGCGCGTCAAGAGGAAGGACCTGATTTGAGCGATGGGCCTGTGGAATACGCCTACCTTGAGGTGCCGCCGGCCGAGGAGTTGCGACCTTGCGTCGGGCTCGTGCTGGCGGGCATGGCCGCCCGCGCCAGGGTCGGCGTGGGTGGGCTCGAAGAGGCCGTTGAGGTTCTGGAGGGCTTCCATTCGTCGGACGCGCCGACCGGGTTCCGCTTCTCGCTGATCGACGGTGGGGTGGTCGCGGAGGTCGAGGAGCCGGCGGCGGACGCTACCGGGGAGCGGCGATGGCGCGCCGTGGTAGAGCTGGTTTCGTGACCCGGCGCTACCGGAGGCCTGACAAGGCGCGCACCCGGCGTCTGCTGGAGCGGTACCACAAGGGGGGGGACGAGCACGCCAGGGAACTCGTCATCCAGGAGCAGTTGCCCCTCGCTGAGTTTCTCGCCCGCAAGTTCGCCGGACGCGGCGAGCCCGTTGACGACCTCGTGCAGGTGGCGTCCGTTGGTCTCATCAAGGCCGTCGACCGTTTCGACGTGGACCGGAAGATAGAGTTCTCCACCTACGCGACGCCGAACATCCTGGGGGAGATCAAGCGCTACTTCCGCGACAAAGGCTGGGCGATGCGCGTCCCCCGCGGCCTCCAGGAGCTGCGCCAGTCCGCCAAGGAGGCGATCCGGGACGAGACGGTGAAGACGGGGCGCTCGCCGGATCTTCACAGTCTGGCCACCACCCTCAATGCAGACGTGGAGTCGGTGGCGGAGGCACTGACCCTCGGAAGGGCGTACAACACCTCTAGCCTCGACGCCCCGGTGAGCCAGGACGAGCCGGACGGCGACACCATCATGGACCTTCAGGCCGACGATCTCTCCCCGATCGACGGCCTCGAGGACAAGATATTGCTGCAGGAGGCCATAGGCAGCCTCAGGGATCAGCAACAGCAGATCCTCATGTTGCGCTTCAACGAGGGCAAGACGCAGACGGAGATCGCCAACCACATCGGCGTGAGCCAGATGCACGTCTCGCGCCTGCTCAGACGCGCCCTCGACGACCTGCGGCGCGAGCTCAGCGAGCTGCAAAACGGGCACTGAGCCGCCCGCTAGAAAACCCCTACGAGCAAAGTACAATAGCCGACATGGACAGCAGCGAGATCCGCCAGAAGTACATCGATTTCTTCGCGGAGCGGGATCACCGCCCCTATCCAAGCTCGTCCCTGATCCCGCACAACGACCCGACGGTGCTCCTGACGACCGCCGGCATGCAGCAGTTCATCACCTATTTCACGGGTGAGGATCGCCCGCCCGTCGCGCGGGCGGTCAGCGCCCAGAAGTGCTTCCGCACGCAGGACATAGAGGAGGTGGGCGACCACAGCCACCTTACCTTCTTCGAGATGCTCGGCAACTTCTCCTTCGGCGACTACTTCAAGAAGGAGGCCATCGAGTGGGCCTGGCAGTATTTGACCGAGGAGCTCGGTATCGCCCCTGAACGGCTCTGGATCACGATCTTCGAGGGGGACGAGGACGCCCCCGAAGACGATGAAGCGCGGAAGCTCTGGATGGACGTCGGCGTACCGGAGAATAAGATCTTCGGACTCCCAAAGAGCGAGAACTGGTGGGGACCCCCGGGCGACAGCGGCCCCTGCGGCCCGTGCTCGGAGATCTACTACGACTACGGCGAAGAGTTCGGCAACGGCGACCCGCTC
Organism: uncultured Rubrobacteraceae bacterium; assembly: GCA_963769655.1. Taxonomy (GTDB): domain Bacteria; phylum Actinomycetota; class Rubrobacteria; order Rubrobacterales; family Rubrobacteraceae; genus CAVYMT01. The sequence goes on from CAVYMT010000001.1 coordinate 248,554, forward strand.
GCCGACCCGAAGTACGGGCCCGGCGGCGACGAGGGGGACCCGAGGTTTCTCGAGATCTGGAACCTCGTCTTCAACCAGTACGAGCAGGCCAAGGACGGAACCCTCAAGCCTCTGGCCAAGACCGGTATAGACACGGGCCTGGGCCTGGAGCGCACCACCGCCGCGGTGCAGAACGTCCCCTACGTCTACCAGACCGACCTCTACGCCCCCATCTTCGAGAAAGCCCGCGAGCTCAGCGGCATGGAGGTGGGCCGGTCCGAGGCAACGGACCGCGCGCTCTACATCCTCGCCGACCACGCGAGGGGCATGGCGTTCCTGATCGCCGACGGGGTCAGGCCCGGCAACCAGCGCCGCGAGTACGTTCTCAGGCGCATAATACGCCGCGCGACGAGGGAAGGTTACGCCCGGCTCGGACTCTCGGCAGAGGGAATAGCGGCCCTCGCGGAGACGGTCGTGGACTACATGGGCGACTTCTGGACGGAGCTCGTTGAGGCCAGGGAGGATATCCGCCGGATCGTCATCGGTGAGGCGGCGCGGTTCATCGAGATCTACCACTCCGGGATGGCGCTCTTGGAGCAGGAGGTGGAGCGGCTCTCTGGTGGCGAGTTTCCGGGGGAGGTGGCGTTCCTCTTGCACGACACCTACGGGTTCCCGGTCGAGGTGACGCAAGAGGTCCTGGCAGAGCGCGGGATCTCCCTGGACGAGGCCGGCTTCCGGCGGGCGATGGAGGATCAGCGCGAGCGGGCGCGCGGCGCCATGCAGGGCTACGACCGGGTCGTCGCGGCCTTTAGGGACCAGGAGGTGAGGAGCCGCTTCGTCGGCTACGATCGCGAGCAGGTAGACACCACCATCGTCGCGATCGAACCCGCGCCTGAGGCCGCGGACGAGTACTTTGTGGTGCTGGCGGAGAACCCCTTCTACGCCACGGGCGGTGGTCAGGTGGCGGACGTTGGTTGGATCACGTCGGACTCCGGGCAGGCGGAGGTGACGGACTCGATCCCGGCGGGCGACTACCAGGTGCTCCGCACGCGAACGGAAAACGGCGCGTTCGAGCTCGGGGAGCCCGTGACGGCCTCGATCAACCGGGTCCGCCGGCAGCAGATAGAGGCCAACCATACCGCGACGCACATCCTCCATTGGGCGCTGAGGGCGGTGCTCGGCACGGAGGTCGTGCAGGCTGGCAGCTACGTCGGCCCAGACAGGCTGCGGTTCGACTACCGCTACGCGGGCAAGGTCGGTGACGAAGACTTGCGGCGCGTGCAGGAACTCTGTCTGCTCAAGATCACCGAGAACCAGCCCGTCCGCTACTACACCACGACGCTGGAGGAGGCCCGTAACCTCGGGGCGATGATGCTCTTCGGCGAGAAGTACGGCGAGCTCGTCCGGGTCGTCGAGGTTGACGGCTACTCCCGGGAGCTGTGCGGCGGCACCCACGTCCGCGACAGCGCGGAGATCGGGGCCTTCAAGATCGTCTCCAACCGCCGCCACGGCGCGGACCTGTACCGCATAGAGGTCATCACCGGTCGCGAGGCCCTCTACTACCTGATCGAGGCCACCGAGAAGGCCGAGGAGGCCGCCGGTGGGTTGCGCGTCCCGGTGCCGGAGTTGCCCGCCGCCGTGGAGGGCCTGCGTGAGGAGATCCGGGAGGCCCGGGAAGCCGCCCGAGAGCACACGCTGCAGGAGGGCCTCGAGGGGGTCGGGGCGCTCGTGGAGGGGGCGGAGTCGGTCGACGGTGCCAAGATCGTCACCGGGCAGGTGGTGGCCGCCGACGTGCGTGGCCTGCGGCAGATATCCGACGACGTGAAGAACCGACTGGGCGGACCCGCGGCGGTCGTGCTGGCCGCCGCGCTGGACGGCAAGGCCGTGCTCGTGGCCAATCTGCATCCCGAGGTGTCGCAGAGGGTAAGGGCCGGCGACATCGTCCGCGAGGTCTCAGACGTCCTGGGCGGCGGGGGTGGCGGTGGACCCACCATGGCCCAGGCCGGCGGCGGAAACCCCGAGGCCATCCCGCAAGCCCTGGAGAAGATCCGCGAGATCCTGAGCAGACGGCTCTCCGGCTCGGAGTAGGCCCTGGCTTCTTCCCCGAGCGTCGGCCGCGGGCGGGTCGCCGCCCTCGATCTAGGCGACGTGCGCGTCGGGGTCGCCGTCTCCGACCTCGATCGCGTCGTCGCCCGTCCCCTGGAGGTGATAGCGGCGCAAGACCTCCTACCGTACTTGAGAACGCTGGTGCGCGAAGAAGGGATATCGGAGGTCGTCGTCGGGATTCCTAAGACGCTGCGCGGGGAGCTCGGCCCGCAGGCCCGCGTCGTTTTGGATACAATCAAAGACCTACGGCGAGAATTCCCAGGGGTACGCTTCGTGGAGTGGGATGAGCGGCTGACGACGCGCATCGCCGTCACCGGCAGGCGGAGGGAGAAGAAGAGGGGCAAGGCAAAGCGTGTTCCGGCACGGGTCGACCATCTTGCGGCCGCGCAGATGCTTCAGGAGTATCTGGGCGCGAGGGAGGGCGGTTGAAGCGCTACGACAAGAGTAGCCGTGAAGATCGGGAGGAGCTAGAGGCGCGGCTGAGCGCGCTGCGGACGTCGCCCAAAAAGGGCCGCCGCCGTCGGCGTTCGAGGGTGATCTCCGGCGTGATCGGGGTGTTGCTCGTGATAGGGGTGCTCGGCGCGATCTACGCGGTGGCATCGGGTGGCGGACGTGGATCGGGCGAAGCCGCCAGCGGCGAGCCGCTCAGGGTCGAGGTGATAAGGGGCGACACCCTCTCCAGCGTCGCCGACAAGCTCGAGGAGGCAGGGGTCATCGAGAGCGCCTTCCTCTTCAAGCTGGAGGCCCGCACGGAGGGATACGGCGAGCAGATACAGACGGGCCGCTACACGTTCCGCGAAGGCGAGGACACTGACGAGATACTCCGCAAGCTCAACCGGGGCGAGGCCGCACCGACCTTCGCGCTCACAATCCCCGAAGGCCTCACCCTGGAGGAGACCGCGGACGTCGTCGCCGGCGACACAGGCGTCTCCGCCAGGCAGTTCGAGAGCGCGGCCCGTCGTACGGACTACGGCTACGCCTTCCTCGACAATCCTCAGGCAAATAGCACCGAAGGATTCCTCTTTCCCAGCAAGTATGAGCTGGAAGAGGGGACGACGGCGTCCCAGATCGTCAACCGGTTGTTGGGGCAGTATTTGCTGGAGACCGAGAGCATTGACCTGGCCGACGCCCGCCAGCGTCTGGGCCTCTCGGAATACGAGCTCGTCACCATCGCGTCGCTAATCGAGAAGGAGTCCGCCAGCGCCGAGGAACGCCCGGTAATCGCGTCGGTGATCTACAACCGCTTGGAGAGGGACATGCCGCTCCAGATCGACGCCACCGTTCAATACGCCCTGGCCGAGCCCAAGGAGAACCTGTCCCTGCAAGACCTCGAGGTCGCCTCACCCTACAACACGTACCAGAACGAGGGGCTCCCACCAGGCCCGATCTGCAGCCCGAGCCGTCAGTCGCTGGAGGCGGCCGTGAACCCGGCCGAGACAAATTACCTCTACTACGTCCTCAAGGCCGACGGGCGGGATCATTTCTTTACCAACGACTACGACGCCTTCCTGCGCGCGAAGGCGGAAGCCGGCCGCTAAGGCCCCTACCCAGCCGCAACGCCGGCCCACGCCGCGCCATCGAGGGGCCCCCCGACTACTAGGCGTCGCTTGCACGGTAGCTTTTGAGGCCCTTGGTTTCCGTGTTGCGTTGCTGTGGACATGTCCGGCGCTGACTATCGCAATCCGCCCAAAGTTCCGATACCACTGGGCAAGTAACCGTACCGCGCGTCGCCGGAGAAACGCCCGCCAAACCGTCCGGGACGCTGCGAGGAGCGAGCGTGGGTGCGCAGGTCCTGCAGAGCCTGGTGGTTGGGCTATTCGGGCTGGTGGTGGGGAGCTTCTTGAACGTGGTGATACACCGCGTCCCCCTCCGACGGTCGGTGGCGCTGCCGGCATCCCGCTGTCCGAAGTGCGAGGCGTTTGTCAGGGCCAGGGACAACATCCCGCTGGTTTCGTATGCGGTGCTCCGCGGAAAGTGCAGGTCTTGCGGCTGGCGTATACCGGCGCGCTACCCGGCCGTGGAGGCCCTGACCGGGTTCCTCTTTATCGCGGCGGCGCTAGAGTTCCGGTTCGGTTATGGGCTGCTCGAGGCGCTCGTGCTGATCTCCACCCTGGTGCCGCTAGCCGTCATAGACCTCGAGCACAGGATATTGCCCAACATCATCGTTGGTCCCGCCACGCTGGCCGGGCTCGTGCTCTCCACCTTGAGGACACCGGATGCCTGGTGGGTCAACGTGCTCTCGGCCGCCGGCATCGGCGGCGGACTGCTCGCCATCTCGCTGGTCCGGCCTGGCGGCCTCGGCATGGGTGATGTGAAGATGGGTTGCATGCTAGGCGCATTTCTCGGCCCGTACGGCGCCCTCGCCGTCTTTCTCGGTGCCCTCGGCGGCGCCGTGCTGGGCGGTGCGCTGATGGTGCTCGGTATCACCACTCGCAGAACCCCGTTGCCTTTCGGGGCCTTCCTCGGGTGCGGCGCCCTCGTAGCCCTGCTTGCCGGACCGGAGCTGTGGCGATACTACCTGGACCTGGTTGCAGGCCCGTAAGATTCACCGGCCCCGTGAGCTGACGAATTCGATCGATCCACTTGCAGCGCTCCTCACCGATCACCAGGCAACGGGCGCACCGCTGGGTGCCGCCGCGTTTTCCGTGAGCGTGTCCCTGGGTCCACCCGGTCGGGTAATGAAATCTGGCCGATGTCCGAGAACAGGATAGCGATGGCATAAGCGGGAGGCGAGATTGGTCCAGGAAGGCGACGAGATCGGGGATACCCAAAGGGCGTGGACGACGGCGAAGCAACTTGGGTTGGACTACGTGGATCTCGGTCAGGATGGTTTGGATCGCGATGCCGCTTTGCTGGTGGACCGAAGGGTGTTGCTGCGCCACGGGGTGCTGCCGCTGCGCGTCGAGGACGGGCGCCTTTTGGTCGCGATGAGCGACCCCAAGAACTTCTACGCCGTCGAGGACCTCACCATGATCTCGGGGTACCAGATCACGCCCGTGGTCGCGCCCGAGGCCGACATCCGTCGGACCCTCGACAAGGTTTTCGCGCGGGGCGAGGACGTGAGCGGCCTACTCGAGGACGCGTCCGAGGGATCGGCTGAAGGCGATCCCTCGGAGGTCGAGCTCGTTGGCGACGTCACGGACGACAACGCGCCCGTCGTTCGTCTCGTCGGGTCTATCCTGCAGAGGGCGGTCGGCGAGGACGCATCCGATATCCACGTCGAGCCTCGCGCCGGAGAGTTGAAGGTGCGTTTTCGCGTGGACGGCGTCTTGCGCGAGGTGATGACGTTGCCCCAGAGGTTTCAGAGCGGGGTCGTCGCGCGGCTCAAGATCCTGGGCGGCCTCGATATCGCCGAGAGGCGGCTTCCCCAGGATGGACGCTTCTCCGCCCGCCTTGGGGAACACAGGACCGATCTCCGTGTCGCGACGCTTCCGACCGTGTTCGGTGAGAAGGTCGTCTTGCGGCTCCTGGACACCGTGAACGCGCAGGCCGACCTCTCGCTGTTGGGGTTCGCGCCCGAGTCGCTGGACGGTTACCGGACGATCTTCCGCCGCCCGTATGGCACCATCCTTGTCACCGGGCCGACAGGAAGTGGCAAGTCGACAACCCTCTACGCGACCCTTGCCGAGCTCAACGAGCCGGAGACGAACATCATCACCGTGGAAGATCCGGTCGAGTCGCGCATGCCGGGCGTCAATCAGGTCCAGATAAACCCTAGGGTCGGGCTGACCTTCGCCTCGGGGCTGAGGAGCATCCTTCGTGCCGATCCCGACATCGTGATGATCGGCGAGATCCGGGACAAAGAGACGGCCAAGATCAGCGTCGAGGCCGCGCTTACGGGCCACCTGGTGCTGGCGACCCTCCATACGAACAACGCCCCGGCCGCGATCACGCGCCTGACGGACATGGGGGTCGAGCCGTTCCTGACGGCCTCCGCGGTGGACTGCGTGATCGCCCAGCGGCTCGCGCGCAGGCTGTGCGAGTGGTGCCGGAGACCCGCGCACATTGGAGAAGGAGCCCTCGAAGCCATAGGGTTTTCGCCCCGACCCGTCGCCGGGCGCGGGCCTGGTTTCCAGATGGCCGTCGGTTGTGACCGGTGCTCGGGGACGGGTTACCGGGGCAGGATCGGCGTGTACGAGCTCATGGAGATGAACGAGGAGATCCGCGAGCTCGTTCTGCGGCGCGTTTCGACGGACGAGATCGGCCGGGCGGCCGAGCGGGGCGGCATGACGCGCCTGAGGGAAGACGGCCTCGCGAAGGCGGCCCAGGGGATCACGACGATCGAGGAGGTGCTGAGAAATGTCGTTTAGGCTCTCGCGCCGTTGCGCGGTGTGTGGATGATGCGCCCGTGCCTCGAAGACCTTCTATCGGAAGTCCTGGCGCTCGGTGCGAGCGATCTTCATCTCGCGGTCGGGCTTCCACCCATGGCGCGCGTGGATGGCCGGGTGCTCGCCGCTCGGTTATCCGGCCCTTACCTCCAACGTAACGCGCGAGATGGTCTATGGGGTCCTTTCGGCGGACCAGCGCCGGCTGCTGGAGGACGAGTGGGAGCTGGACCTCGCCTACGCGCTCCCGCGAAAAGCCAGGTTCAGGGTCAACGTCTTTTTCCAGCGTGGCTCGCTGGGAGCCGCATTTCGTACCATACCTTTGGGAGGTTGGGTGCCTGCGCGACCTGGGCTTGCCGACGGGCGGTCGAGGATCTCACCGACAAGCCGCGGGGTCTCGTGCTGGTGACCGGCCCGACCGGGAGTGGCAAATCGACGACCCTAGCCTCGATGGTCGATAGGATCAACGAGATCAGGAGCGAGCACATCATGAGCATCGAGGATCCGATAGAGTTCTCTGCACGGGCACAAGAAGTGCATGGTCAACCAGCGCGAGGTCGGCCAGGATACGCAGGAGCTTCGCCCGGGCCCTCAGGCAAGTCCTGCGGCAGGACCCGGACGTGATCCTGGTCGGTGAGATGCGGGACCTCGAGACCATCTCGCTCGCGGTGACCGCGGCTGAGACCGGCCACCTGGTCTTCGGTACGCTTGCACACGCAGGACGCTCCGCAGACCGATAGACCGCGATCATCGACGTCTTCCCTCCCTACCAGCAGCTCCAGATCCGGGCCCAACTCGCGAACGCGCTGCAGGGCGTTGTCGCCCAGACCCTCATACCGCGCCGCGACGGAGAGGGGCGGGTAGTGGCGTGCGAGGTACTCGTCCCGACACCCGGGGTGCGGAACCTCATACGCGAGGGCAAGAACCACCAGATCTACTCCGCCATGCAGACCGGGGCAGGTTCGGGATGCAGACGATGGACGCTGCCCTGATCGAGCTGGTCCGCGTGGTCCGGATCTCGCCGGGAGGCGAGAAGCGTTGCCGAGCGACCCCGACGAAATGCGGCGGCTCGCGGACGGCTCCATGACGTCCGGCGAGAGCACGGCCGTGGGGAAGTAGGGCGCGTGCGATCTTTCCTACAAGGCGCGCACTCGTCAGGGCGAGATCTTCCAGGACGAGATGGAGGGCACCGACACGATGGCGGTGGCCTCCTGCTGCGTCGGCAGGGGCTGCTGGTGATCGACGTTAAGGAGCAGGGCGTCGTCAGGAGAGATATTCTCGGACCCTTCAAAAGGATCAAGCGGTCCGAGATCGTCGTCTTCAGCCGCCAGTTCGCGACCATGATCAAGCGCCGGCCTCCCGATCGTGCGCGCCTCTGACGTTCTCTCGGAGCAGGCGGAGAACCCGAGGCTGAGAAACGTCATCGTCGCCGGTTCGCCGGGACGTCGAGTCCGGCCTCGCCCTCTCCGAGGCGTTCGCCGAGCACCCGGCCGCTCTTCGACAGGCTCTACGTCGCGATGGTTCGCGCCGGCGAGGTAGGCGGCATCCTCGACGAGGTTCTCCGGCGACTGGCGGACCAACTCGAGGCCGACCAGGAGCTGCGGTGGAAGGTCAGGAGCGCGATGGCCTACCCGACCGTCGTCTTTGTCCTCGCCCTGCTCGCTGCCTCGTTCATGCTCGATCTTTATCGTCCCGGTGTTCGCCAGGATGTTCGAGGACCTTGGGGGAACGCTTCCGCTTCCCACACGCCTGGCGATGGGGCTTTCGGATCTCTTGACGAGCCTTCTGGGAATCGCTCTTCTACGCCGTTCTCGGCGCCGTGCTGGTCGTGTTTCTGCGGTGGAAGCGAACGGAGGGAGGGCGCAGGGCCTGGGAGCGGTTCTCGCTAAAGATACCGTTCAAAGTCGGCGACGTCGTCCGCAAGGTTGCCCTGGCCCGCTTCGCACGTACCCTGGGAACCCTTGGCTCCGCAGGCGTCCCGATCCTGCAGGCCGTAGAGATCACGGCCGCGTCCTCCGGGAACTGGGCCGTGGAGCGCGCCCTGCTCAAGAGCCGGGACGCCATCCGGGAGGGCATACCGATCCACAGGCCGCTCGAGGCCGAGCCCGTATTCCCGCCGATGGTCACGCGCATGATCGCCGTCGGAGAGGAGATCGGCGACCTGGGTGGCATGCTCGGCAAGGTAGCCGAGTTTTACGAGTCGGAGGTAGACGCGACGGTCAAGGCCCTTACCTCGATCATCGAGCCGTTGATGATAGTAGTGGTCGGCGGCATCGTCGGTGGCGTCGTGGTCGCGATGTACCTTCCGATGTTCCGAATCTTCGAGCTTGTTGGTTGATCCTCCCGACAGGACGCCTTTTCTGTAGAATTGGGCGGCTCTGAAGGCAAGCGAAGGAGGCGCGAATCTTGGCGTTCTGGGGCGAACTGGGCGACAGGATCGTCGGCGCGCCCTCGATTCTGGCGGCGGACTTCGCGAATCTTGCCGAGGAGGTACGGCGTGCCGCAGCGAGGCGGGGCCGAACTGGTCCACTTCGACGCGATGGACAACCACTTCGTCCCGAACCTGACCGTCGGTCCGGTGGTCGCCGCTTCTCTGGTCGAGGCCGTCGACGTGCCGGTCGACGCGCACCTGATGGTGGACAACCCGGACAACCTGATCGCGCCGTTCATCGAGGCCGGCGTCGTCAGCATCTCGGTGCAGCCCGAGGCCGTCACGCACCTGCACCGGACGCTGACCGTGATCCGGGAGGGCGGCTGCGAGGCGGGCGTTGCCCTCAACCCGACGACGCCGCCGGAGTTCATCGAGTGGGCACTACCCTACCTGGACTACGTCCTGGTCATGAGCGTGAACCCCGGCTTCGGCGGCCAGTCGTTCATACCGGAGATGGCCGACAAGGTCCGACGCGTCAAGGCGATGACGGACCTTCCCGTGCAGGTTGACGGCGGCATCACGGTGGAGACCGCGCCCGTGATGGTCGAGGCCGGTGCCCAGGTCTTCGTCGCCGGCTCCGCCGTCTACAAGGGAGACCCCGCCATCGAGATGCGCAAGATCATCGACGCCGCCAGAGCCGCCAAAGCCGGATAGCTCGCCGCGGACCTTCGGTCCGCGCTTTCAGCCGTCAGCTTCTGTCGCTCAGTTCGTGCCTCGACGCGCCTACGATACGCCCTTCGCACAGCTTCGCAATCCCCGGGTGTTCGAGAGTCCCGGGTAAGCCGCGGACAGCACGCCCTCGGTGGTTGGCTGTGAGCGACCGGAGGGAGCGTGCCGAAAGCGAGGACCGTAGGTCCGAAGCCGGCTGAGAGGCGCGAAGCGCCGGGCTGACAAGCGGAGGCGAAGCCGGAGCGTGCGGGCACGCCGCCATAAGGGCGGCGTGCCCAGGTTCCTTGTTCGCGGCGTGTCCGTATGGTATTAGTTCGAGTTACAACACTTTCGGGGGCGGGTGGAATTCCCGCACCGGCGGTGAGCCCGGAAGGAGCGTTCCTCACGGGGAGCCCGCGAACCCCTGGGTGAGCCTGGGGTTGAGCCGGTGAAGGTCCCATTGGGACCGTAGTCCGGCGCCGACGGTAAGAGTCCGGATGGGAGAAAGGAAAGTTTGGCTCGAGATTCCTTAATGGATCTCGCCCGCGACCTCGCCGAGCGCGGGCGCTACACGGTGGCACCCAACCCCCTGGTGGGCGCGGTGGTCGTGCGCGACGGCGCGGTCGTTGAGCGAGGGTTGGCATCACGGGCCGGCGAGGCCCACGCGGAGGTCGATGCGCTGCGGGACGCGGGCCCGGCGGCCCGAGGGGCCACCTGTACGTCACGCTCGAGCCCTGCAACCACCACGGCCGGACACCGCCGTGCATGGAGGCCATTTTGAGGGCCGGCATCTCGCAGCGTCGTCGTCGGCCATCTCGACCCCGACCCGCGGATGCGCGGGCGCAGCGTGGAGATCCTGCGGGAGGCCGGCGTCGAGGTCGAGGTACTCGACGATCCGGACTTCGAGCGACAGAACGAGCAGTTCCTCCACCAGATGCGCACCGGGCGCCCTTTCGTCCACGTCAAGCTCGCCGACGACGCTGGACGGCAGGATCGCCGCCGCCGGCGGCGACAGCAAGTGGGTGACGGGGGAGGCCGCGCGGCGTCGGGCCCACGAGCTGCGGGCCGAGGCCGGCGCCGTGCTCGTCGGCGCCGACACCGTGCGGGCGGACGATCCCACGCTGACGGCCCGCGGATCTGCCCGAGGAGCCGCCGGCCATCACCCGGGTCGTGCTCGACCCGCGCCTCACGACCGGCCCCGATAGCGAGCTCTGCCCGCACGGCGAGCGAAGGCGCCGCTGCTCGTCTTCGCGGACGAGGAGGCCCCGGACGGGTAGGGCAGAGGCGCTCGCGGGCATCCGGGGTCGAGGTGGTAGGCGTCCCGACTGGCGCGGGCAGGATGGACCTGGCCGTTCGTCCTGGACGAGTTGGGACGGCGTGGGATCCGGGGCGTGCTCGTCGAGGGCGGCGGGAGAGACCGCCACCGGTTTCGTGGAGGGAGGTCTCGCGGACAAGCTGACGCTGTTCTACGCGCCGAGGCTCATCGGGTCGGAGGGGGTGCCCATGATCGGGGCGCTGCGCGCGACCCGGATGGCCGAGGCCCTGCGGTTCCGGGTCTCGGAGGTGGAGAAGGTCGGGGAGGACGTCGCCGTGACGCTTTACCCGGCGCGGGGGAGGAGGACCGTGTTCACCGGGCTGGTTGAGGAGGTCGGGCCGCGTGAGGTCGCTGCGGCTGCCGAGGAGGGCGGGATGCCCACCTGGGAATCTCGGCCGACGTCGTGCTCGCGGCGGGACGCGCGTGGGCGACTCCGTCCTCGGTCAACGGGGCGTGCCTGACGGTGGACGAGATCGAGGACGGCAGACGCTCGTCTTCTACACGATGCCCGAGACGCTGCGGCGCACGGCGCTGGGGGATCTCTCGCGAGCGGCAGCGCCGGTAAACCTGGAGCGGGCGATGAGCGCCGGCGGCAGGCTTCGGGGGGCACATCGTGCAGGGGCACGTCGACGGGGTCGGCGAGGTGCTCGACGTGAGGCCCGAGGGAGACGCCGAGGTCTGGGACGTTCGCGGCGCCCGAGTCGGTGCTGCGTTACGCCGTCGAGAAGGGCAGCGTCTGCGTCGACGGCATAAGCCTCACCGTCGTCTCCGTCGGGGGCGGACCGCTTCACCGTCTCCATCCTGCCGCAGACCCGCGCCGCACACCAACCTCGGCGAGCTCGGGGTCGGGGACCGGGTCAACCTGGAGGCCGATGTGGTCGGAAAGTACGTCGAGCGGCTCATGCGAGCCGCGGCAGGACGAGGAAGTGACCGACCACGAGAGGAGAGACGAGATGCCGTTTAGCCCGATGGAAGAGATACTCGAAGACATCAAGGCCGGCAAGATGGTCATCGTCTGCGACGACGAGGACCGCGAGAACGAGGGCGACCTGACGATGGCCGCCGAGCTCGTCACCGCCGACGACATCAACTTCATGGCGACGCACGGGAGGGGGCTCATCTGCCTGCCGATGGCCGAGGAGCTCGTGGACAGGCTCGACATCCCGCAGATGACCGTCCACAACTCCTCGCGCATGGGCACGGGCTTCACCGTCTCCATCGAGGCCAGGGACGGGCATCACCACCGGCATCTCCGCCGCCGACCGGGCCCACACCTGCCGCGTGGCCGTCGACGACGCGACCGGCCCCGAGGACCTGGTCATGCCCGGGCACGTCTTTCCCGCTGCGGGCGCAAGGCGCGGCGGCGTCCTGCAGCGCGCCGGGCAGACCGAGGCGGCCGTGGACCTCTCGCGGCTCGCGGGCTCGAAGCCGGCCGGCGTGATCTGCGAGATCATGAACGAGGACGGCACGATGGCCCGGGTGCCGGACCTCGAGAAGTTCTCCGCGGAGCACGACGTCAAGATGGTGACGACGGCCCAGATCATCGAGTACCGCCGCGCCTACGAGACGCAGGTCACGTGCGCCGTGGAGACGACGCTGCCCACGCCCGTTCGGCGAGTTCCGCCTGAGGGCCTACGAGAACGAGATCGACGACCTCACGCACCTGGCGCTCATCATGGGCGAGCCGGAGGGCAAGGAGGACGTGCTGGTGCGCGTCCACTCGGCCTGCCTCACCGGCGACGCGCTGCACTCCTTGCGCTGCGACTGCGGCGCAGCAGCTCGAGGCGGCGATGGAGCCGTTGCGGCCGAGGGCGAGGGCGTAATCGTCTACATGCAGCAGGAGGGCCGCGGCATCGGCCTCCTCAACAAGATGAAGGCCTACCACCTCCAGGACGAGGGGCTCGACACCGTCGAGGCCAACCAGAAGCTCGGCTTCGCCCCGGACCTCCGGGACTACGGCGTCGGGGCCCAGATCCTCAAGGACCTCGACCTGAAGCGCATCCGGCTGCTGACCAACAACCTGACCAAGGTCGTGGGCCTGCAGGGGTTCGGGCTCGAGATCTCGGAGCGCGTGCCGCTGGAGATGGAGCCCAACGGCCACAACGACCGCTACCTCAAGACCAAGCGCGAGAAGCTCAACCACGTCTTCGAGAAGATCTAGGGGAGGCCAGCGTGGAGACGGCGCGCCAACGTGATTAGAGGGAGACCTCTCGGCCGCGGGCCGATCCTTCGGGATCGTGGCCTCCCGCTTCAACGACTTTATCGTGAAGGCGCTGCTCGACGGGGCCCTGGACGCGATCAGGCGCCACGGCGGCGACCTCGGCTCGGTCGACGTCGTCTGGGTGCCCGGCTCCTACGAGATACCGGTCGCCGCCAAGCGGCTGGCCCTCTCGGGCCGCTACGACGCCGTGGTCTGCCTGGGGGCCGTGATCCGGGGCGCCACCGCCCACTTCGACTACGTGGCCGGCGGCGCCGCGAGCGGCATCTCGGCCGTCGCCCTGGAGACGGAGACCCCCGTATCTTCGGCGTCATCACCACCGAGACCATCGAGCAGGCCATCGAGCGCGCCGGTACCAAGCTCGGGAACAAGGGCTTCGAGGCCGCCGCCACGGCCATCGAGATGGCGAACTTGATGCCCAAGCTGGGCGGACTTCCGGCACAGCACACGGGCTCGCACGTCGCGAGCCCAGGATCGTCACCCGAAAGGCGGGTTCCGGGGGCGGTGGGGGGCTAGACGCCCTCCGCGACCGGCGGCGGGGTCGCACGCTGGGCCTTCTGCACCTTGAAGCCCTTCAGGCACGAGGTGCAGACCCACGCGCGCCTGGTCGCGGGGCCCTCCTGGATCCGGACCTTCTGGAGGTTCGGGTTCCAGCGGCGGCGTGTCGCCCGCAGGGAGTGGCTGCGCGCGTTGCCGAAGTTGGGCTTCTTTCCGCAGGAATAACAGACCTTCGCCACGATATTTCTCCTGTGCTAGGATAGCCGTCGAATTTGGGGGCCGAAGGTGGCAGCGCTCGCGTCACCCCCGGGCGTCGGGCGGAGATTGTACCAGATTGTTGACGCGAAGACGACGCGGCGAGCCGGCCGGCTCTTCGCGCCAACGTGCCGGGAGGCTTCGTGGAGCACGGCGGGACGAGAGGAAGGGTCAGATGGCGGTAGAAATAGGCCCCGCGGTCGCCGCGGCGCACGCGGCGCTCAAGAGCCACGCCGCCAGGATCAACGCCCTCAACGTCTACCCCGTACCCGACGGCGACACCGGCACGAACATGCTGCTCACGCTGGATTCCGTGCGCCAAGCGACCGCCGATGCGACCTTCGATTCGGCCGCGGAGGCGGCCAAGGCCGTGGCGCGGGCCGCGCTCATGGGAGCCAGGGGGAACTCGGGCGTGATCCTGTCGCAGATGATCCGGGGCGCCTGCGACGTCCTCGGCACGCAGACGAACCTGACGGCCGAGGCGGTCGCCGCCGCACTCGAGGGCGCGACAGAGAAGGCCTACGCCTCCGTGCGGGAACCGGTCGAGGGCACGATGCTTACCGTCGTCAAGGACGCGGCCAGGGCGGCCCGCGAGGCCCCAGAGGATGCGGACCCGGCCGGTGCCCTGGCGGCCGCGGCTCGCGGAGCCCACGACTCGGTAAAGCGGACCCCCGAACTCCTCGACATGCTGCGAGATGCCGGGGTCGTCGACGCCGGAGGGCTCGGGGTAGCCGTGATCTTGGACGGGCTGTACGCCTGGGTCACGGGCGGTGAGGTGGGCGAGCCCGTGGCGGCGGCAGAGGACGAGGTGGACGCGCCAGATCTCGCCGCCATCCACGCCGAGGAGGAGGCCTGGGGCTACTGCACCGAGTTCCTGGTCACTCAGTTCTTCGGCGATGCCGACGAGTTCGAGGAGCACATCCACGCCTCCGGACGGAGCGTGCTGGTTATCTCGGACAACGACGTGGTCAAGGTGCACCTGCACACCCAGGACCCCGGGTCGGCACTTTCGTACGCGGGCACCTACGGTCGCCTCGACGGCGTGAAGATCGACGACATGGAGGCCCAGGTACGCGCGCGGGGCCAGGCTCCCGCCCGACCGGAGCCTGGCCCCGCGCCGCGAACGGTGTCCCGTCTGGGTCTCGTCGCGGCGAGCCGTGGGGAAGGCAGCCGGACGCTGTTCGAGTCGATGGGGGCCGTGGTGATCGAGGGCGGCCAGGGCGGCGAACCCGAGCGCGGCCGATTTCGCCGCGGCGGTAGAAGTCACGGGTGCGGAGGCCGTAATACTGCTGCCCAACAACAAGAACATCCTGCCGACCGCCGAGCGGGTCGCGGAGCTGGTCGACGCGGAGATCCACGTGGTGCCGACGATGAGCATCGCCGCGGGTCTTGCCGCCGCGGTTGGTTTCGACGCCGAAGGGGATACGGAAGAGGTGGCGGAGGAGATGCGCGAGATCACCGCCGGTCTGCGCTGCGCCGAGATCACGCGGGCGGTTCGCGAGGCCCGCGTGGGCGCTCAGGAGATACCGGAAGGCGCCTACATGGGCCTCCTGGATGGGGAGCTGATCGCGGTCGAGAACGGCGTCGAGGACGCGGCCATGATCCTGGTCAGCAAGATGCTTCAGTCCGGCGTGGACATCGTCACGCTGCTGCGCGGCTACGGGATGGACGAGCGGTCGGCGGAGAGGGTTGCCGAGGGCATCCGGGGCCTCGACGAGAGGGTGTCCGTGGAGATCAAGGACGGGGGGCAGCCGCTCTACCCGTTGCAGATGGTGGCCGAGTGACGACCGCGATCGTGACGGACTCGACGACGAGCCTGGCCCCCGGCGTGCTGGAGCGCCCGGACTTCCGCGTCGTGCCGCTGACGTTCCATTTTGGCGAGGACGAGAGCTACGTGGACAAGGTGGACATGTCCAACGAGGAGTTCTACGAGCGCCTCGAGGACTCGGAGGACTTCCCGACCACCTCCCAACCCCCGGCGGGGGCGTTCGTGGAGGCGTACGAGGCTCTCGACGCATACGACGACATCCTCGTCCTGACCCTGTCGCGCAAGTTCAGCGGCACGTTCGACTCGGCGGTCGCCGCCGCCGAAATGGTCGAAGGCCGGGTCGAGGTCCTGGACACTCGGAGCGCCGAGATGGGCGCGGGCCTGATCCTGCTGGAGGCGCTGCGCCTCGTGGACGAGGGCGGCGAGTTCGGCGACGTGCGCCGGGCTGCGGAGGAGGCCGCGAGCCGGTGCCGGCTGTACTTCGCCGTCGGGACGCTCGAATACCTCGCCAGGAGCGGCCGCATCGGGCGGGCCCAGCGCCTCGTCGGGACGGCGCTCGACATCCGGCCGGTTCTCAAGGTGGAGAACGGGGAGGTCGTTCCGCACAAGCGCACCAGGGGCCGAAGGCGCCAGATGTCCGCCATCGTCGAAGAGGTCAGGCCGGCGGCGAATGCCGGCAGCCCACTGTACTTTGGGCATATCGCCGACCCCGAAGCGCTCTCTGAGCTTGCGGAGGAACTCGGCGTCGAGGAGAAGCTCGTGGCGCAGATTGGGGGCGTCGTCGGTTCACACGTCGGCCTGGGGGCGTATGGCGTGGCCCATCTCTGAGGGTTCCGGCGGTTCGATCGCCGCGGAACGCACGACCCTTCCGGAGCTCCGGAGCCGGCCCGTAACGGAGTTGCCCGGTGTCGGACCTCGCATAGAGGCCGCCCTCGGGGACCTCGGTGTGAGGACACTCGCCGATATGGTTTCGCACTTCCCCTCGCGCCACGAGGATCTCTCGAACGTCAAGAAGATCACCGACCTGCGCGTCGGCGAGAAGGCCACGATCGTGGCCCGGGTGGTGAGCACCAAACCCGTCGGAAGGCCGGTGCGCGGGCGCGCGCCCGGTTTCTCTGCCCAGCTCTACGACGGCACGGGCTACATCCCGGCGACCGTTTGGGGACGGAGCTGGATGCTGCGCGGGCTCGTTCCGGAGACCAGGGTCGTGGTCGCGGGCGAGGTCCAGAGCCGCTACGGCCTGCAGCTGGCGGCGAAGAGCATGGAGGTAATCGAAGAGGACGTGCCAGGCGGCGACGGGTCTGCCGGACCGCACGCGGGACGCTTCGTGCCCGTCTACCCGGTCAACAAGGGCATCCAGGCCCGCCGGATGCGCACCCTCATCCACAGGGCCCTCGATGAAGCCGGGCGCATTCTGGATCCCCTCCCCGCCGACCTACTCACGCAGCACGGCCTCCCTAACCTGCACGACGCGGTGCACGAGGTCCACTTCCCGAGCGCCAAGACGCGTCTGAAGGCCGCGCTGCGGAGGCTCATCTTCGACGAACTCTTTCTCATCCAGACAGGGCTCGCCGTCCGCAAGGCCCGCATCGAGAAAATCGAGACGGGCTCCCGGCACGCCGGGGACGGGTCCCTGCTGAACCCCTTCCTGAAGGGCCTGCCCTTCGGCTTGACCGGCGCCCAGGAACGCGTGGCGGCCGAGGTTCTTGCCGACATGCGCTCGGAGAGGCCGATGCGCCGCCTCTTGCAGGGGGACGTCGGGAGCGGCAAGACCGTGGTCGCGGTCGCGGCGCTGCTCACGGCCGTCGAGTCCGGCGGCCAGGGCGCCATAATGGCCCCCACGGAGGTGCTGGCCGAGCAGCACCTTCTCTCGATCTCGGCCGCGCTCGCGGACCTGCCCGTCAACGTCGTACTCCTGACGGGTTCCCAATCCCCGGCCACACGCCGCGGCGCACTTGAGGCGATACAGGCCGGCGAGGCCCACATCGTGGTCGGCACGCACGCCCTCATACAGAAAGGCGTGGAGTTCCGGGACCTCTCGCTCGTCGTGGTGGACGAGCAGCACCGCTTCGGGGTCGGCCAGCGGACCACGTTCAGAGAGAAGGGCAAGACCCCGGACACGCTCATCATGACGGCGACGCCCATCCCGCGAACCCTCTCGCTCACCCTCTACGGGGACCTGGAGGTTTCGATCATCGACGAGCTGCCGCCGGGCCGCAAGCCGGTCGAGACGCGCATCGTCGAGCCCGTCGAGCGCCACGACGCGTACGAGGCCGTGCGGGAGGAGCTTGCGACGGGACGGCAAGCGTACGTGATCTGCCCGCTGGTAGAAGAATCCGAGGCGCTCGAGGACGTCCGCGCCGCCGAGGAACTGTACGAGGAACTGTCGGAGGAGATCTTCCCCGACCGAAAGGTGGGCCTGCTCCACGGCCGCATGAAGGCCCAGGACAAGCGCGAGGTCATGGCCGCGTTTCGGGAAAGAGAGATAGAGGTCCTCGTCGCCACCGTAGTGGTCGAGGTCGGGGTGGACGTGCCGAACGCGAGTGCGATCGTGATCGAGGGCGCCGAGCGCTTCGGCCTCTCCCAACTCCACCAGCTTCGCGGCAGGGTTTGCCGTGGCCTCCACCCCCCGAAGTGCTTTTTGCTCGGCGACCCGAAGACGGACGACGCCGCCCGCCGCCTCGCGGCCCTCACCGAGTATCAGGACGGCTTCAAGCTGTCGGAGGTGGACCTTGCCATCCGGGGCGAGGGAACCCTCTTCGGCAGCCGCCAGAGCGGGATGCCGGATCTCAAGGTCGCCAAGCTACTGCGCGACGTGGACGTCCTCGTCGAGGCTCGCCGCGAGGCCTTCGCCCTCGTCGCCGACGACCCCACCCTTCGCCGACCCGACCACCGGCCGCTGCGCCGCGAGGTGAGGGAGAAGCTCGGGGCCAACGTAGAGTGGTTGTTCAGGGAATGAGAGCGAGTAGGGAGTAGCGAATAGTGAGTAGTGGTCTTCCCTATTCGCTACTCCCTACTCGCTCTTCGCCCGTTCCATGAGAATCGTGTCGGGCAGCGCCCGGGGTGTCCGCCTCGGGACGGTACCTCCGGGCGTGCGTCCGACCTCCGACAGGGTGCGGGAGAGCGTTTTCAACTCCTTGGGACAGTACTTCGACGGGGGCTCCGTGCTCGACCTCTACGCGGGCACGGGAGCCCTCGGAATAGAGGCCCTGAGCAGGGGCTTCGATCGCGCGGTGTTCGTGGAGGCCGAGCGGCGAGCGGCCAATCTTATCCGAGATAACCTGCGGCGCACCAGGCTCGCGGAGAACGGGGAGGTCTTTGCAGGAAAGGTGGAGCGCGGCGTCGAGCGGTTGCTGGAGCGTGATGAAGCATTCAATTTGATCTTTTTGGACCCACCTTATAGAATCGCGGCTGCGGAGGTCGAGGGCGTTCTGGCTCGCCTGGGCCGGCTTCTCGCGCCCGGGGGGCGGGTCGTCTTGGAGAGCGGCGAAGCCCCGGCGGGGGGTACGATTCCCGAGAAAGGGGTCACGCGCCGTTACGGCGGCACGTTCGTAACCGTACTTGAGCGGTCCCAGCTGACAATGATCCTGGCGGTCTGCCCCGGCAGTTTCGACCCCATCACCGCGGGGCATCTCGACGTGATCCGTCGCGCCTCGGGCATCTTCGACCACGTCGTAGTGGCCGTCGGTGGCAACCGTAAGAAGGCGCCTCGACTGTCCGCGGCAGAGCGGACGCGGCTCATCGAGAAGGTGACGGGATCCCTCGAGAACGTCTCCGTGGAGGTTATGGAAGGCCTTCTGGTAGATTTCGCCCGGGAGCAGGGCGCCCAGGTCATCGTCAAGGGCTTGCGGGCGGTCTCCGATTTCGAGTCCGAGTTCGAGCAGGCGCAGCTCAACCGCACGATGCATCCCGAGCTCGAGACCGTGTTCATCATGGCCTCGGCGCAGCACAGTTTTCTGTCCTCCAGCGCGGTGCGGGAGATTGCCGGCCTGGGAGGGGACGTGCGCGGGCTCGTGCCAGACGGCATACTGGAGGCCGTGAGGGAGATATACTCGGGTTCGGACGGTAAGATATGAGGATTGCAGGCTAAGGGTAGGAAGTAAGAATGGACGTACTGGTGCTCATAGACAGGCTCGAGGAACTCGTAGAAGACGCGAGGGGTTTCCCGGGCTTTGGCAACACAGCCATGATCGACCGGGACGCCGCCTTCGACATTATCGACCAGATGCGCCAGACGATCCCCGAGGAGCTCAAGCAGGCGCGCTGGATCGTCAAGGAGCGCCAGGCGATGCTCGACGAGGCGCGCAGCGAGAGCGACCGCATAATCCGCAGCGCCCAGGACGAGGCCGAGAAGATCACCTCCGAGGAGGAGGTCCTAAAGAGGGCCGAGCGGCGCAGCGCGGAGATCATGGAGGACGCGAGGCGCAGGGAGCGCGAGATCCGGCTCGGCGCCGAGGACTACGCGGACGAGGTCTTGGCCAACCTGGAAGACAACCTCGGCAAGCTCCTCGAGGCCGTCCAGCGGGGCCGCTCCAAGCTGCAGGGCGTACCCGAGCAATAACGCGATAAACTAGCCCCATGAGCAGCACGATTTCTTTGCGGCGTCCGGGCGCGGAGGTCGGAGACAGGCAAGACCTGCGGGCCGACTTCCAGGTCGACCCGTTCGACTTGTACGGGCGCCACCACGAGGTTGAAAGCGCGGAAGCGAACGTCGGTGTAACCCGGCTCGCCGAAGGGCTTCACCTGGATCTCCTGGTCCGCATGGAGGTCAAGACCACCTGCGACCGGACCTTGGAGCCCGTGGACCTTAGCCTGGAGTTCGGCGACTCTGAGTTCCTACCGGAGCCCGACGACGATGAGCTGTGCGTCGAGGACTGGGTCCTGGACCTCGCCTGCTACGTCGAGAAGGCCCTGCCCAACGAGGTGCCGATGCAGGTCTTTGGTCCCGGAACGCGCCCGGTAGAGCCCGAGCGCGACCCCGACGAAGTAGACCCACGCTGGCGGGGGCTCGGCGACCTTTTCGCGTCCTGATACCCTAAAGAGTTTGACCCACGGGAGGTAGAAGATGGCAGTACCGAAGAAGAAGACGTCCAAGGCGCGCAGGAACCAGCGCAGGGCCCACGATGCCCTGAAGGGTCCGCGCCTGGTCGCCTGCCCCAACTGCGGCGAACCGCACATGCCGCACCGCGTGTGCACCGAGTGCGGTTACTACAAGGGTCGAACCGCGGTGGCGGTCGAGCCTACCTAATAGACCGCACCCCAGAACCCTCATGCGCATTGCGGTAGACGCCCTCGGCGGAGACCGCGCCCCGGGTGAGATCGTCGGCGGGGCCATCGCCGCGGCGAAGCGTCTTCCGCAGGACCAGATCCTGCTCGTCGGCGACCGCGCGGCTGTGGAGCCTGCGGCCGGCGGCGACGCGCCCCCGAACGTCTCGCTGCGGGACGCCGGGGGTGCGGTCTCGATGGACGATGAGCCCGCCGCCGCGCTTCGGGCGCGGCCCGACGCCAGCGTTGCCGTCGCCGCCCGAGATGGTGCGCGCCGGCGAGGCCGAGGCTCTCTTCTCAGCCGGCAGCACGGGGGCGACGGTCGCGTCGGCCCTGCTCCGTATCGGACGGCTAGAAGGTTGCCGCAGGCCCGCCATCGCGTCGGTGCTGCCGTTCCCTTCCCCGGTCCTGCTGCTCGACGCCGGAGCGACGCTCGCCTGCCGGCCGCAGGACCTGCTGAATTTCGCTATCCTTGGCGGCGTGTTCGCCGAACGCTACTTCGACCTCGAGGGCCCGGCGAGGGTAGGCTTGATCAACGTCGGAGAGGAACCCGGCAAGGGCAACGACCTTGCCAAACAGGCACACGCCCTTATGAGGGAATCCGACGGCCTGCGCTTCGTGGGCAACGTGGAGGGCCGCGAGATCGGCGCCGGGGTGGCGGACGTTCTGGTGACCGACGGATTCACCGGCAACGTGGTCCTGAAGACCGCGGAAGGGGTGGCTCGCGAGACGCTCGGGATGGTCCGGTCGGCCGTAACGGAGGACACACTGGCCAGGCTCGCGGCCGCCGTCCTGCGGCCGCGGCTGCTCGGGGTCCGCGACCGGCTGGATCCCGAGAATTACGGCGGTTCTTTCCTCCTCGGCGTGCGTGGCTCGGTGGTGATTGGGCACGGTTCGTCCGAGGCGCGAGGCGTTAGCAACGCCCTGATGGGCATCTCCAGGGCCGGCGCGGGACTCACCGATGCCTTGCAAGAGGCGCTCGTCGCCGGCAAGGCGAGCACCGCAAGGGAGATGGGTTGAACGCGCCTCCGGTCGGCAAGATAGTGGGCGTCGGCCGGGCGCTCGGCGGCCGGGTCGTGACCAACGCGGACCTCGAGCAGTCCCTCGAAACGACCGACGATTGGATCTCGACCCGCACCGGCATCCTTGAACGCCGCTTCGTCACCGGGGACGAGAACTGCGCCACCCTGGCCATAGAGGCCGCCATGAACGCCCTGGATCACGCCGGCGTCGACGGCGCCTCGGTGGACCTGATCGTCTGTGGCACCTCGACCGCTCCCGAGTCCATGCCGTCTGTTGCGTGCCTGATCGGAGATGCGATCGGCGCCATCGGAGTCTGGCGCGATGGACGTCGCTGCCGCCTGCGCCGGGTTCTCCTACGCGGCCTCCGTAGCAGGCTCGATGCTCTCGAGTGGCGCCGCAAACCGGGCGCTCCTCGTCGGCGCGGACGCGATGAGCACCGTGGTCGACCCGCAAGACCGCTCTACCGCCGTGCTCTTCGGCGACGGTGCGGGGGCCGTCGTGCTCGACCGGGGCGACGGCACTTCAGGCTTTGTGGACCATATCCTCGGCGCCGACGGATCCAAAGCCCCCCTCGGCCGCGCCGGCCACCCCAACGACGAGCACAAGCTCTACCAGAACGGCCGCGAGGTATTCAAGTTCGCCGTCCGCATCCTCCCCGAAATGTTCGAGAAGCTCTTGGCCCGCAACGGCGTCGCCCCCGAAGAGGTCCAGTACGTCATCCCTCACCAGGCAAATAACCGCATAATACAAGCTGCAGCGAGAAAGATGGAGTTACCGGCGGGGAGAATCGTGGTGAACCTGGACCGTTTCGGGAACACGTCGGCGGCGAGCATCCCGCTCTCGTACCCCGACATCTACGACGATCTCGAGCCAGGTAGGTACGTGGTCACCGTCGGGTTCGGTTTCGGGCTAACGTGGGCGGCGAACCTGTACAGGGTGTGAGCGTGGTGAGGGGGGAGATGGAGCGGGCCGTAGTCTTTCCTGGCCAGGGGAGCGGGGGGGGTGAGGTCTCCGGCGAGGTATTGGAGGCTGTTCGGGCGCGTATCGGGGATTCGGAGCTGCCGTACCAGCTCTCGGTCTTCGCGGCATCGGTCGATCTCCTCTACAGGCTGCGCAATGCCGACATCGGGGCAGACGTGGTGGCCGGGCATTCGCTGGGCGAATACGCGGCGGCGCACGCCTGTGGCAGCCTCGGGCTCGAGGACGGGGTGGGCCTCGTTGTCGAGCGGGGGCGTCTGATGGAGGAGGCCGCGTTGGAGCACCCTGGCGTGATGGTCGCGCTGATCGGGGCGGACCCAGACCGGGCGGCGCGGGCCGCGGAGGAGACCGAAGGCACCGTCGTTGCGGCCAACTTCAACACGCCGAGGCAAACGGTCATCTCGGGCACGGCGGATGCGGTTCAGGCCGCGTCCGAGCGGGCCGGGGGACGAAGCGTGCCGCTCGGGGTCGCCGGGGCGTTCCACTCGCCGCTCATGGCCGAGGCGTCGCGGGGGATGACCGGGATGCTGAAGGAGGTCGAGTTGCGAGAACCGGTGGTGCCGATGGTTGGGGCCAGCGATGGAACGGTGCTCGGGACCGCAGAGGAGGTCCGTGCGGCGTTGCAACACCAGATGCTCTCGCCCGTGCGTTGGGTTTCGGTCATGGAGCGGTTGTTCGAGTTGGGGGTTGGGGAGATCGTGGAGGCGGGGAGGGACGGAACTTTGACGAGGATGCTGCGCGACTACAGGCGCAAGGACGTTTTTGGGAAGAAGGCCGAGGAGTTGCTCGCGTGAAGGCCCCGTTGGGACCAGCGGAGATACAGGGCCTCATCCCGCACCGTTACCCTTTCCTGCTCGTGGACAGGATCGATGAGTTGGAGCCTGGCGTGCGCGCGGTGGGCGTAAAGAACGTCACCCAGAACGAGCCCTTCTTCCAGGGACACTTCCCGGGTTACCCGGTGATGCCGGGCGTGCTGATCATCGAGGCGCTTGCCCAGGTTGGCGCGGTCGGCGTGTTGGCCGGAGGGGAGCACAGGGACAAGCTCGCCCTGTTCGCCGGCATCGACGGCGTGAGGTTCAGGCGCCAGGTGTTGCCTGGAGACGTGCTCACGCTGGAGGTCGAGATCGAACGCCTCAAAGGTCGGGCCGGGCGCGGCAAGGGACGGGCGACCGTCGGTGGAGAGCGGGTCTGCGAGGCAGGCCTCATGTTCGCGTTCGCCGACAAGGGGGTGGTCGAGTGATGGAGGAGGGACGCGTCGCGCTCGTCACCGGTGGCGGGCGTGGGATCGGGCGTGGGATAGCCGTGAGGCTGGCCAGCGAGGGTGCGGCGGTCGCCATCTCCTACCGGTCGAACGACGCGGCGGCCGAGGAGAGCGCCCGGCTGGTGCGTGAGGCGGGCGCGCGGTGCGAGCTCTTCAAGGGCGACGTGGCGGAGGCCGACGACGTGAAGGCCCTCTTCGAGGGTGTGGCCGATGCGTTCGGGAGGCTCGACATCCTGGTGAACAACGCGGGCGTCACGCGCGACAACATCATGATGCGGATGAAAGAAACCGAGTTCGACGAGGTGCTGCGGACCAACCTCAAGGGGACCTACCTGTGCACCCGGGCCGCGCTCAGGCCGATGGTGCGGGCCAGGTGGGGCCGTATCGTCAACATCTCCTCCGTCGTGGGTCTGGTCGGCAACGCCGGTCAGGCGAACTACGCGGCTTCGAAGGCCGGCATCGTCGGCTTAACCAAGAGCGTCGCGCGGGAGGTGGCCCAGCGGGGCATCACGGCCAACGTCGTCGCGCCAGGGTATGTGGAGACGGAGCTCACCGGTAGCCTGCCGGAGGAGGTGAAGGACCAGATCCGAGCCCAGGTACCGGCCGGCAGGTTCGGAGAGCCGGAAGAGATCGCCGAGGTCGTCGCGTTCCTGGTCGGCGAGGGCGCGGGATACGTCACCGGCCAGACGGTTGCGGTGGACGGCGGGATGACCATGCATTAGGGTCCGCAAGGGCGAGAGCGTGTGGCCCGGATTGGGTTTACACTACGCGCTATGCCCGCTAGGGTTCGCCGGGTGAGTTGCAGAAGATGGAGAGGAGAGACGGCTTGGACCGCGAGGAAATACTCAACAAGATCCAGGAGATTACCGCCGATCGGCTGGGCGTCGATGAGAGCGATGTCACGCCCGATGCCTCCTTCCGGGAGGACCTGGAGGCCGATTCCCTGGACCTCGTGGAGCTCATCATGGAGCTCGAGGAGCAGTTCGGTATGGAGATCCCGGACGAGGAGGCCGAGAAGATCACGACGGTCGACGAGGCCGTAGATTACGTGTCGGAGCACCAGGCCGCGTGACCGAGGATTCTTCAACGGATCGCTCGGGCGGCAACGGGCACGCGCTGATCACCGGCGCCGGCGCCGTCACACCGCTCGGGGTCGGGGTCGAGAACTTCTGGGACGCCGCGCTGCACGGCAAGAGCGGCATCGGTCCCATAACCCAGTTCGACCCCTCGCCCTTCCCGTCCCGGATCGCCGGAGAGTGCTCGGATTTCGACCCGACGGACTTTATGTCCAAGAAGCAGGCGCGGCGGATGGACCGCTTCGCCCAGCTTGGCATCGCGGCCGGCATCGAGGCTGCGGAGTCGGCGGGGGTGGCGCAGGTGGTCCAGGAGCGGCCCGAGAGGGTCGCCATAGTGATGGGCAGCGGGATCGGCGGCCTCTCCACCTGGGAGCGCGAGTACCGCGTGCTGGAGGAGAGGGGACCGGGGCGGGTCAGCCCCTTCCTCATCACCATGATGGTGCCGAACATGGCGGCGGGGCAGCTGGCGATCATGCTCGGGGCCACGGGCGCGAGCCAGTGCCCGGTCCTCGCCTGCGCGACCGGCGGAGAGGCGATAGCCGAAGGGCTAGAGCTGATCCGTCGCGGCGACGCCGACGTGGTGATAGCTGGCTCTTCTGAGGCCCCGATCACGCCGCTCTCCATGGCCGGATTCTGCGCCATTCGCGCCGTCAGCCGCCGCAACGACGAGCCTGCCAGGGCGAGCCGGCCCTTCGACTCGGGGCGCGACGGATTCGTTATGAGCGAGGGCGCCGGCGCCGTGGTCCTCGAGAGCCCGGAGCACGCCGAGCGGCGCGGAGCCGAGCCGATCGCCGCCGTGTCCGGGTACGGCCGCACCACGGATGCCTACCACGTGACCGCCCCCGACGAGCAGGGCCGGGGAGTCGAACGCGCGATGCACCACGCCCTGGACGACGCGGGCCTCACCGCCGAAGAGGTGGGGCACGTGAACGCCCACGCCACCGCCACCCCGACGGGCGACGGCCCGGAGACGCGCGCGATCTCGCGCGTCATGCCCCACGCTCTGGTCTCCGCCACCAAGTCGATGACCGGGCACTCCTTCGGCGCCGTCGGCGCGACGGAAGGAATCATGTGCGGCCTGGCCCTCAAGCACAAAGTGGTGCCGCCGACCATCAACCTGGACGACCTCGCCGACGACTGCGAGCCCCTCAACTACGCGGGCGCCGAGCCGACGCGAGCCTCGGATCTCACGGCCGCCATCTCCAACTCCATGGGCTTCGGCGGCCACAATGTCGTGGTCGTTTTCGAGAGTGTAGAATAGATAACGAGATGTCTATAAGGGACCTCATAGCTGTTCTGCCGGAGCCTTTGAGGCAGCGTTCCCTGACGCATCCCAGCGTCGCGGACCCTTACGACTCCAACGGGAGGCTGGAGTTCCTCGGGGATTCCGTGTTGAACAACCGGGTCGCCGAGCTCGTCTTCCACGGTTACCCGGAGCTCCTTGAGGGAGACCTTACGAGGATCCGGGCACACCTTGTACGCAAGTCCTTTCTCGCGGCGGTGGGTCGCGGCGAGGGGATAGAGGAGATTATCGAGAGCTCCGTAATAAACGACTCGGTCATCGCCGACACCGTCGAGGCCATAATCGGGGCGGCCTACCTGATCGACCGGGACCTCGTGCTGAGCACGGTGGACAGGATCTTCAACCCCTCCGAGGTCGACACCGACGAGCTGCGGGACTGGAAGACGCTGCTGCAAGAGACGCTTCAGGCCGACGGCCTCAGGCCAACCTACAGGGTGCTCTCCAAGCAGGGGCCAGCACACCGCCCCAGTTTTGTCTCCGGTGTCTCCGTAGAAAGCCGGGAGGTTGCCACGGGAGACGGCAGTTCCATCAAGGAGAGCGAACAGGCCGCCGCCCGCGCCGCGCTCGAAATACTCGGCATCCGCCCCATCCCACGCGCCTCCGTCGAGGTGCACGTCGGGGCCTAACCCGGCCGCGCCGGTCCGCTACAAAACCGTTGTAGGGAGCCTCTGAGGCTGCGTACCTTCCGCCCATGGACGAGAAGCTGAAAGCTGACGCCTGAAAGCTGACCGCTAATTTGCTGGCCTTTTCGGGATGCTTTCCGCGCAAAACTTGCGTAGAATGCAGTACGGGTGTTGTCAGCCGTATACATCAAGGGCTTCAAAACGTTCGCCCGGCCGGTAAGGATGCCGCTGGAGGCGGGCGTGACGGCCATAGTGGGGCCCAACGGTTCGGGGAAGAGCAACATCACGGACGCGGTGCTCTTCGCGCTTGGCGAGCAGAGCCCCGGGGTTTTGCGGGCGGGGGCGATGGGGGAGTTGATCTTCTCGGGCTCCGAGACGTTGCCGGCAGCCAGCGTCGCCGAGGTGACCCTGGTCTTCGACAACGCGGAAGGCGCGATCTCGCTGCCCTACAGCGAGGTCGCGGTCACTCGGCGCATCTCGCGCGGTGGGGATACGGACTACCTCATCAACGGGTCTAGGGCGCGAATGTCCGACGTGCGGGGGGTTGCCGGAGAGGCCGGTCTCGGACGGCACAGCATCCTGCGCCAGGGCGCGGTCGACGCCATCGTCGCGGGAGGCGCCGCCGCGTGCCGCCTGGCGCTGGAGGAGGCGGCTGGCCTCGGCGTCCACCGGCGAAGGCGTGTCTCCGCGGCTCGCCGGCTGGAGAAGGCCGACGTACAGCTGGACAAGAGCCGTCAGCTCGAGTCGGAGCTCGCCGACCAGCTACGGAGGATAGAGGCCGAGGCGGCGGCTGCCCGCGAATACAGGGAGTTGGAATCGCGGTACCGTGAGCTCTCTCTGGCGCACCTTTACCGGGTCGCGACCAGGGGACTAGACGGTCTTCGGGCGAGGCTCGACGCCGGAAAGGCGAGGTCCGCAGAACTCTATGCGACCGCGGAAGAGTTGAGGGGTCAGGGGGAAGCCCTCACCGGGCGACTGCGTCATCTCGAGGATCGTCTCGCGAGAACGGATGGGTTGCTCGAGGCGCTCGAGGACGCGTCGGAGGACCTGCGGGTCCAGGCGTACCGCGCCGACAGGGCCCTGCTGCGGGTCGAGGCTGGCCGCGGCCGGGAGGGGCAGAGGGAGAGCGCCCACACCCGTCTGGAGGCGGAGCTCGCGCGCTTGGCCCGAGCCTTGGGCGGCTTGGATCGGAACGCGGCCGAGCGTGAGGCGGAGCGCGGGGCCATCCGCGAGGCGTCTGCCCGGGCGGAGTCGGATCTGAAGCGGGCCCGCGAAGCGGTCGCCGGGGCCGAGGACGAGCGTTCGAGGCTGGCAGTAGGCATCGAATCCCTTCGCGCCCGGCTCGCCCGAAACAAGGCCTCGGGGGACGAGGAGGGGTTGCCGGAGGCGGAGACCGCTCGGCTCCAGAGTTTGGAGGAGCGGATCTCGGCGTGCCGGCAAGACTTTGTGGAGCAGGGGGTCGTGGGACTGCACTCCTGGTTCGAGGGCAGTACCTCCCGGGTGGAGCGGCTAAACGAGGAGGATGGGAGGCGGCGAGGCGCGCTGGCCGCGATCATCGGGCGCACCGAGGCGCGGGCTCGGGCGCTTCAAGAGGCGGCCCCGGGCGGAGAGGGAACCAGGCTTTACCAGGTGATAAGGGCCCTGCCGGGCTACGAGCTCGCCGTCGAGGCCGCCCTGGGAGATTACGGTGCCGGGGTGCTCGCGCAGAACCTGGACGAGGGCGTGCGGCTGCTCTCAGGCAGCGAGCGGTTGGCCCTCAGGCTCGACGCGCGCGGGGTGGAAGACGACGGGCCCCATGCCGGCAAGCCGCTGCTCGACTGCGTCCAGGTCGTCGACGAAAAGTATTCCGGCGCGGTGGCGCGCCTGCTGGACGGGATGTTCGTTGTGGAAGGCACCGGCGACATTCCTGACCTCAACGGACACGTGGCGGTGACAACAGGAGGATTGCGTCTGACCCGAACCAGCGTGAGTCTGGGCTCCAGAGGCTCTGGCTTCGCGCGCGAGGCCCGGCTGTCCGCGGAGCTTCGGCAACTGGACGCTTTGAAGACGGGTCCGGGCGGCATCCTCTACGAGACTCGGGAGGACATTTCGGCTGCCTCGCGCCGCGTGGCGCAGGCCGCCGCGGCGGCCCAGGATATCAGTACGCTCGCCGACCGACTCTCGCGCATCCGCGGACGCCTCTTCCGCGAGGCTTCCGGGCGCAGAACGGCGGCCGACAAGGCGCAGAAGAGCAGGATCGAGCGCGAAAAGTCCGCGGTGGCCATAGAGCGGGAGGTGGCCGAGACGCAGGACAGGTTGGCCCAGGCGGAGGGGACCCTCGCTCGGACCCGGGACCACCTGGCTTCGGCCGCGAGCACGGCCGACGAATCGCGAGTTGGGTTGGCGGAGCTTGACCGCGAACGCGGGCGCCTGCGGACGGCGCTGACGGCAGGCCGGGATCGCCAGGAACGCATTGCTCGCCGGCTCGAAGCCATGGTCGGCGCAACGGATGGAGCCGCGATCCGCCTGGAGCGCGCCGCTGGCCGGACCGCAGAGCTTGCCGAGGCGCTGGGCAGGGCGGCCCGCGACCGGCGAGGCTCGCTGCGGCGGGTGCGGGGCGAACTGTCCGACGACCATCGCCGAGCCTCCGAGGAGCGCACGGCCCTTGCCCGGCGCGGGGCGGACCTCGCCGGCGAGCAGGCGACCGTCAGGGCCGAGGTCGAGCGAACGTCCGAACGGCTCGAACACGCCCGGGCCGCCGCCGCGGCGGCGGACGAGGAGATTCGTACCGAGTGGGGGGCCGACATGGAGGTGGCGCGCCGGGAGGCCGAGAGGCATCCCGAGGGCGCCGACGGTGAGCGTCAGAGGCTGGGCCGCAGGCTCAAGCGATTCGGTGACGTAAACCTTCTCGCCGTCTCCCAACAAGAAGCGCTGCGCGAGCGGCACGCCTTCGTCGCCGATCAGCGCGTCGACGCCGAGGAGGCCGCCGCCGAGCTGCGGGGCGTCATCGCGGCGATAGACCAGGAGGTCGAGCGGAGGTTCTCTGAAACGTTCGAGCGGGTCCGGGCAGCGTTTGCGGGCATGGTGCCGCGAATGCTCGACGGGGCCACAGGGGTACTAGAGCTGTCCGAAGAAGGGGTAGAGGTTGGGATCCGGCTCGGGCGTCGGGGCTGGAGGTCGCTGCGGGTCCTCTCGGGCGGCGAGCGCGCGCTGCTGGCCCTCTCTTTCCTGTTCGGTATCTTTCTCAGCCAGCGCGGGGGTTCCGGCGGGGCATTCTGCGTGCTCGACGAGGCCGAAGCCGCCCTGGATGACGTCAATCTGGCCCGTTTTCTCGCTGTGGTAGACTCTCACCGGGCCAGCGGCCAGTACCTGCTGGTCACCCACCAGAAACGCACGATGGCCGCGGCAGACGTCCTCTACGGCGTGCTCCAGGACGCATCCGGGGCCACGACGGTCGTGTCGAAGCGTATGCAGGGAGAGTAACGGACCGCCAATGGCGCGCTCGTGGCGTAACTTTTTCAGGAGAACCGAAGAGCCGGACGAGGGTTCGGCGGTAGCCACCGAAACCAGGTCGGAGGAAACCTCCGCGGAGGGGACCGAAGAACCCCCCGAGCCGGAACGCGAGGTCCTGCCGGCCGAGGAGGTCGAGGCCCAGAGGGAGGGCCCGGCCGACGCCGAGGCGCTCCCCGACGAGCCGGAACCCGGCGAGGTGGAGCAGTCCATGCCCGAGCCGGGCGTCGTGGAGGAGGCTCCCAGCGCTGAGGCCGCGGCGGCCCGTCAGGAGGAGGCCGGCTGGTTCGGCCGTCTGCGGGACGGGCTGAGCCGTAGCCGGAAGTCGGTCGTCGGGCAGCTAAACGCCGCGATGGCCGAGTTCCGGGACGCCGACGACGAGGAGTTCTGGGAGCGGGTCGAGGAGATCCTGATCTCCTCCGACGTGGGCGTGACCACGACGGCCAAGCTCGTACGGGAGCTCGAGCAGGAGGCCCTGGAGAAGAACATCACCAGCGGCAATGAGCTGCGGGAACTCATGATCGAGCACGCAACCCGAATGCTCGAGGGGCAGGTCGAGCTGGACATCTCGCACAAGCCCACCGTTATCCTGATGGTTGGGGTCAACGGTACCGGTAAGACGACGACCATCGGCAAGCTGGTCAACTTTCTGCCGGGCAAGGCTATGCTCGCGGCCGGGGATACGTTTCGGGCCGCGGCCATCGAGCAGCTTGAGAGGTGGGGCGAGCGCACCGGCGCGCCCGTCGTGGCCCGCGAACGCGGGGCCGACGCCGCGGCGGTCGCCCACGACGCGATCGAGGCGGCCCAGCAGGACGGGGTCGACGTGCTGCTCGTCGACACGGCCGGCAGGCTCCACACCAAGGTCAACCTGATGGCCGAGCTCGACAAGGTCGGGCGGGTGATCTCGCGCCAGCTACCGGGCGCCCCACACGAGGTGCTGCTCACCGTCGACGCGACGACCGGGCAGAACGGACTCAGGCAGGCCAAGATGTTCAACGAGGTGGCGGGGGTCACGGGCGTGATCCTGACCAAGCTCGATGGAACGGCCAAGGGGGGCATCGCGCTGGCCATCGCCAACGAAGTAGGTGTCCCGATAAAGCTGATCTCGGTGGGCGAGAAGGCCGAGGACTTGCACCCGTTCGATGCTAGGGAGTTCGCCGAAGCGCTGTTCGGAGATTTGTAAGTAGATCTGTGAAGGGTAACGGATGTTTGACACTTTAGGTGAGAGGCTCAACGCGGCCCTCGACGGGGTTCGCGGGACAGGGAACCTCACCGAGGACCAGGTAAAGAAGGTGACACGCGAGATCCGCCTCGCCCTGCTCGAGGCCGACGTCAACTACGGCGTCGTTAAGGAGTTCGTCGGCAAGGTTCGCGACCGGGCGACCGGGGCCGAGGTATCCAGGGCCCTGAGCCCGGGTCAGCAGGTCGTCAAGATCGTCAACGAAGAGCTGGCGAACTTGATGGGCGGGACGGCGCACAAGCTATCTTTCGCTTCGCGGCCGCCGACGGTCGTGATGCTCGCGGGCCTCAACGGACACGGCAAGACCACCACCGCCGGCAAGCTGGCGCTGTTCGTTCGCAAGCAGGGCAAGGAACCCGTACCTCGTCGCCTGCGACACCTACCGCCCGGCGGCCATCGAGCAGTTGCAGCAGATCGGCCGCGAGCTCTCGGTGCCCGTCTACGCCGAGGGGACGGACGCCAAACCCGAGGAGATCGCCGAGCGCGGCATCAAGGCCGCGAAGGACGGTGGCTACGACTTCGTGGTCGTGGACACCGCGGGCCGGCAGGTCGTCGACCTCGAGATGATGGAGGAGATCAAGCGCGTCCGCAAGGCGTCGCGGCCGCACTCCGTTCTTCTGGTCCTCGACGTCGTTACGGGACAGAACGCGGTCGAGGTTGCCGAGGCCTTCAAGGAGTACGCCGACTTCGACGGGATGGTTCTGACCAAGCTCGACGGCGACGCGCGAGGCGGGGCCGCGCTCTCTGTGGTCTCCGTGACCGAGCGGCCGGTCCGTTTCGCCTCCGAGGGCGAGAAGATGGGCGAGTTCGACTACTTCTACCCGGACCGGATGGCGGGGCGCATCCTCGGCATGGGCGACGTGCTGACGCTCATCGAGAAGGCCGAGGGCGAGATGGACCGTGAGGAGGCCGAGGCTGACGCCAAACGCCTCATGAGCGGCAAGTTCACCTTCGAGGACTTCCTCAAGCAGATGCGCATGATCAAGCGCATGGGACCCCTCTCAGGGCCTGCTCGGCATGATCCCCGGCCTCGGGACTCAGCTGAAGGACGTCGAGATCGACGACCGGGCGCTGGCCAGGGTGGAGGCGATGGTCACGTCGATGACCAACAGGGAGCGGCGCAACCCGAAGTTGTTGCAGAACCCGAGCCGGGTGCGTAGGATTGCGCGCGGCTCCGGGTCGCACCCCGCAGGACGTCCAGAAGCTCGATAAAGCAGTTCGGGCAGATGCAGAAGATGATGCGGCAGATGGGCAAGGGCGGCGGGATGCCGCGCGTGCCCGGGTTTGCCCGGACGCCGGTAAGAGACGTCAGAGAGACAAAGGAGAGAATATGGCGGTAAAGATCAGGCTCGCGAGGCACGGCTCGAAGGGCACGCCGTTCTACCGGATAGTGGTCGCCGACTCGCGCAGCCCGCGCGACG
This sequence comes from uncultured Rubrobacteraceae bacterium, assembly GCA_963769655.1. GTDB lineage: Bacteria > Actinomycetota > Rubrobacteria > Rubrobacterales > Rubrobacteraceae > CAVYMT01. The sequence continues at coordinate 281,776 of CAVYMT010000001.1, forward strand.
GCGCTTTATCGACCGCATCGGCACCTACAACCCGCCGCTCCGAGCCCTCGGACATCAAGGTCGACGCGGAGAAGGCCCGCGAGTGGCTTGGCAAGGGCGCCCAGCCCACCGACCAGGTCCGGAACCTCTTGAAGGTCTCCGGGGTCCTGTAGGGCGCCGGCATGTCCCAGCTCGAGAACTGTTGCTGATGACCCTCGTCCGCTCGCTGGTGGACGAGCCCGAGAGGGTAGAGATCTCGGGTACCGAGTCCGACTCGCGGGTGGACCTTGAAGCTGCGGGTGGCCCCCGACGACATGGGCAAGGTCATCGGGCGGCAGGGTCGCACGATCCGCGCGATTCGCACGGTCGTCAAGGCCGCCTCCGTGAAGCACGGCCTGCGGGTCAACGTGGAGGTCCCGGACTAGCGGTCGTGGAGGGGCTCTCCGACCCGGTCGAGATCGGGGTCGCGGGCGCGCCGCACGGGATCCGCGGGACGCTCAGGGTCAGGGCCACGGGCTCTGGCCGGCACCTCCGCGAGGGCGTCGACGCCGCAGATCGCCGGCTCTCGTCGTCGCGTCACCGGCGTGCGGGAGACCCCGAAGGGCTTTCTGGTGGACATCGAGGGCGTTGCGGACCGTCGCGAGGCCTCCGCGCTCAGGGGCGAAGGGTTGTTTCTGGACCGCTGCGAGCTCGACGCCCCCGACGAGGGCGAGGTCTACGTCGTCGGACCTCGTCGGCCTCCGGGCGGTTGACGACGCGGGTACGACCGTCGGCGTCGTGTCGGAGACCTTCGAGACGCCGGCGCACGAGGTGCTGGTGATCCGGGCCGAGACGCGAGAGGCCGCCGATGTCTATGTCCCGTTCACCATGGAACACGTCCCTGAGGTCGACCTCGAACGGGGCTTGCTGACCATCCGTTCGCCAGAAGGCTAGTTCTTGCGGAGCGTGGACGTGTTCTGCGTCTTTCCCGAGGTCGTGGACGCGGTCTTGCGTACGGGGGTCGTCGGACGCGCCATGGAGCGCGGCGTCGTCGATTACAGGAGCTTCGACCTGCGGGGATTCGCCCCCGACGGCCGGATCGACGACATGCCTTACGGCGGCGGCGCCGGTATGGTCGTGCGCGTGGACGTTGTCGCCCGCGCCTTCGAGGAGGTCTACGGCGTGCCCGCCAGGGACGTCAAGGAACGTGCGCCGGGTGATGCTCACGGAGCCCGCCGGCCGGCCGCTGGACCAGGCGTACGTCGAGGAGGTCGCCGCAAGGGCCCGACCTGACGGTCGTCTGCGGCCGCTACGGCGGCGTGGACGAGCGGGTGCGGACGGGGCTCGCGACCGAGGCCGTCTCGCTCGGCGGACTTCGTGCTCTCGGGCGGCGAGATCGTGGCCGCGGCCGCTCGGCCGACGCCGTGATCCGGCGCCTCGACGGGCGTGCTCGGGAACGCCGAGAGCCTCGTCGGGGAGTCGTTCTCGGAGGCGGGCGTGGTGGGGCCGCCGATGTACACGCGGCCCGCCGAATGGGATGGAGAGGAGGTGCCCGGCGTGCTATTATCCGGCAATCATGCGCAGATCCGCGCCTGGCGCGAGCGCGAGTCGCGAGGTCAGGGCGCGGGCGAGGGAGACCGGACGACGGTTGCCCCGGACATCCGCAGGTTCACCCACGAGAGGAGTACAGCATGATAACGAGCGAGAATTTGCAGCAGCGGGACGTCGTCTTCAAGCCGGGCGACACCGTGAGGGTGCACTACCGCGTCATCGAGGGCAACCGCGAGAGGGTGCAGGTCTTCGAGGGCCTATGTATCTCGCGCAAGGGCGGCGGCATAAACGAGACGTTCACCGTCAGAAAGAACTCATTCGGGGTCGACGTGGAGAGGATCTTCCCGCTCCACTCGCCGAAGATCGCGCACATCGAGGTGTCTCCCGGGGCGCGGTGCGGCGCGCGAAGCTCTACTACATCCGCGACAAGGTCGGCAAGAAGGCCAGCGTCAAGAAGGCCCGCTAAGCGGCCAGGCGTTGGCCAGGACGCGACAGAGCGAGGCGCCCGCCCGACGGGCGGCCTCGCTCTACGCCTTCGACGCCGCGTGGATTCTCGAGCGCGCGGCGCCGCTGGCCGGGGCCGACGAGGCCGGCCGCGGCGCCCTGGCCGGGCCGCTCGTCGCCGCCGCCGTGGTCCTGGGCGAAGGCGAGCTCCCCGAGCTCGACGATTCCAAGGCGGTGAAGCCCGAAGCCCGCGAACGGTTCCTCGGTGACGTTCTGGGCGGCGCCGAGGCCGTCTCGGTGGTGACGTTCCCGGCCTGGTGGGTCGACCACCACGGCCTCGGCCGGGCCAACCGCGAGGCGCTCACCCGCGCGCTCGAGCTCGTGCGTCCCCGCGCCGGTTGTTCGCTCGCGGACGGCAACCTGAGGCTCGGTGGAGAGGTGGAGAGCCTGCCGAAGGCCGACGCCAAGAGCGCCGCCGTCGCCGCGGCTAGCATCGTCGCCAAGGTGCTGCGCGACGGCGCGATGCGGGCGCTCGCCCTCGAACACGCCGGCTACGGCTTCGAGCGAAACTGCGGTTACGGAACGCCCGAGCACAAGTCTGCGCTCGACCAACAGGGCCCCTGCCGGGTCCACCGCCTGAGCTACGCTGGGGTCGGCGCCTGAGGCGTCCAAACGCCGGGAGGCTTGGCGAGGAAATCGCGCTAGAGTATCTCACCCAGCGCGGGTTCGACCTCGTCGAACGCAACTACCGCACCCGCCAGGGCGAGCTCGACCTGATCCTCTACGAAGACGGATTCCTCGTCTTCGTCGAGGTGAAGCTGCGCCGCGGTACCGGTTACGGCCACCCGCTGGACGCCGTGACCCCCCGCAAGCAAGCCGCCGTGCGCTCCATGGCCGAACTGTACCTCGCCGACAAGGAACCCGAGTTCGAAGACCTGCGCTTCGACGTCGTCGGCGTCCTGATGAACCACAACCGAATCCAGGTCCATCACGTCCGCGACGCTTTCTAGAGAGGCTTCCCGTATAAAATATTAAACAATTGCGTCATACTATAGACAAACACCGTCTACGCTGCTATATTGGCCGTGCTCTGGAACCTTGGAGGTGAGAGGGGCGCGTGGTTTGGAGATGGGGAATGGCGTCTGATGCCGGTATGCAGAGTGAGGAGTCTGAGCCTGTTCGGCATCGACGCGTTGCCGGTCGAGGTCGAGGTCGACGTGAGCTCGGGGTTGCCGGGGTTCTCGATCGTGGGGCTGCCCGACGCCGCGGTTCAGGAGGCGCGCGAGAGGGTGCGGGTCGCGCTCTCCAACAGCGGCTACAAGTTCCCCACCAAGAGGGTCATCGTCAACCTGGCCCCGGCAAACCTGCGCAAGGAGGGCGCGGCCTTCGATCTGCCGATCGCGCTCGGCATCCTCGCCGCTTCGGGGGTGTTGGCGGTCGAGCGTCTGGAGGGGTACGCCATCGTCGGCGAGCTCTCGCTGGACGGAGGGTTGCGCGGGGGAAGAGGGGCATTGTCCATGGCGGAGGGCGCGAGAACCGAGGGTCTCGCTAGGTTGGTGCTCCCGCACGAGGACGCTTCGGAGGCAGCCGCCATCGGGGGCGTGGAGGTCTACGGGGTGCGAACGTTGCGGGAGGCCGTGGACCTCCTCGGGGACCGGGTGAAGATCTCCCGGTCGAGCCCGGAATCCAACGGACATCAGGATCCGGCGAACGCGGAGGATTTCGCCGACGTCGCCGGGCAGGATTACGCCAAGCGGGCGCTCGAGGTCGCCGCTGCGGGCGCACACAACGTTCTCATGAGTGGGCCGCCCGGTTCCGGGAAAGACGATGCTGGCCCGGCGGCTGGCGGGCATCTTGCCGCCGCTCACGGTCGAGGAGAGCATCGAGGTCACCAAGGTGCGACAGCGCGGCGGGTGAGGGCAACGGCGCCCTGATCCGGGAGCGACCGTTCCGGGCGCCGCACCACACGATATCCACCTCGGGACTGGCCGGCGGCGGCAGCCACCCGCGTCCGGGCGAGGTATCGCTGGCGCACCACGGCGTGCTCTTTCTCGACGAGTTTCCGGAGTTTGGCAGGTCGACCCTCGAGGTGCTGCGCCAGCCGCTGGAGGACGGCCACGTAACGATCTCGCGCGTCGCGGCGACCCTCAGCTACCCGGCGCGGGTCACGCTGGTCTGCTCGATGAACCCTTGCCCGTGCGGGTACGCGGGGGACGGAAGGCGCTCTTGCCGATGCTCTCCGGGCCAGGTCGAGCGCTACCAGGGCCGGCTGTCGGGGCCGCTGCTGGATCGCGTAGACCTGTTCGTGGACGTCCCCCGGCTCACGCGGGAGGAGTTGCGCGCCGATGGGCGGGCCGAGTCCTCCTCGGCCGTGCGGGAGCGCGTGAACGCGGCCCGTCGGGCGCAGCTGGAACGTCAGGAGGCGCCAAACGCCGCGCTCGCGGGTCGGCGCATGAGGGAGACCTGCGCGTTGGGGGGTGCCGCGGAGTCGTTGTTCTCGCGGGCCATCGATCGACTGGGGCTCTCCGGGCGGGCGCACGACCGGGTGTTGCGCGTCGCCCGCACGGTCGCCGACCTCGCTGGCGAGGAGAGCATCGCCGCGGAGCACCTCGCCGAGGCGCTCAATTACCGGAGGTCTCACCTCCTTGGTCGGTAGCGAGCGCTCGGCGTACCTGTTCCTGTCGCTGCTGCAGGCAAGGGTCGGTTGCAGCTACGTCTCCCGCCTTGACGGCGCGCCACCGTCGGACTTATTGCGCATGACGACAGCGGAGTTCGCAGCGCGGTTCTCGGTGACGGACAAAGCCAGGGATGCCTTCGATGCGTTGCGGCGAAGCTTCGATTCCGAGGCAATGCTCGGCCGGCTGGAGGAACGTGGGATCTCGCTGCTCACTCAGGCAGATGGGACGTATCCGACCTCACTCGGTGAGGTGCCGGATCCACCGCCCGCGCTCTACGTCGAAGGCCGTCTCTCGGCCGGGCCGGCGGTCGCTGTGGTGGGCTCGCGCAAGGCGACGGCCACGGGCCTGGAGTCGGCCCGCGCTCTCGGACGCGCGCTCGGCGCGCGCGGGGTGTGCGTCGTAAGCGGGCTGGCCCTGGGCGTGGACGCGGCCGCGCACGAGGGGGCGCTCGAGGTCGGGGCCAGCACGGTCGGGGTCCTTGGATGCGGCATCAACGTCGTCTACCCGAGCGCGAACCGGAGGCTCTTCGATGGGGTGCGCAGCACGGGCGCGCTTGTGTCCGAGTACTTTCTCGACGAGGCCCCTTTGCCATGGAGGTTCCCGGCCCGAAACCGGATAATCGCGGGTCTGAGCGACGCGGTGGTAATCGTGGAGGCTGCCGAGAAGAGCGGCGCCCTCATCTCCGCGCGCCACGCGGCCGAGGCGGGCCGGGACGTGTGGGCCGTGCCCGGCGCCATCTCGGTGCCAGAGTGCCGGGGATCCAACTGCCTCCTCGCCGACGGGGCTGGCGTGTTGTGGGATATCGACGAGTTCCTCGCGTCCGTCGGGGGCCAGACGGGGCCGCCGACGCTTTGCGGACGAAACCCGGACGAGGGCACCGTGCCGGAAGGGCTGCCCGAGACGGAGATGGCCGTCCTCGTAGGTGTCGGTTTCGGGCCCTCGGACGTGGACGCCATCGCCGAGCGGAGCGGGGTCACGATGCGCGACCTCTTGCCTGCGCTCGCCATACTGGAGCTCAAGGGTTACGTGACGCGCGGGGCCGGCGGCGCATACGTTCGTAGGGTGGGGCCGTGAGCCGGCCCTCGCTCGGACGTCTCTGGGCCCGCTACGGGGAGGCCCGGGCCGCGCTCGCGAAGTCGCGGCTCGAAGGTTCGGAGCGTGCGATCGCCGAGCGCGAGCTCAAGACCTTGCGGGACCGGCTGGTGATCAACTACTCGCCCCTCGTGAGATACGTGGCCGGCAGGGTTTACGCTCGCGCCGTCGACCCGCTCGAAGCCGAGGACGTGGTGTCGTGGGGAATGTTCGGTCTCCTCGAGGCCATAGACACCTACGATCCGGGACGCCGCACAAAATTCGAGTCGTACGCCATCTCCAAGATACGATGGGCGATACTCGACGAGCTGCGGAAACTGGACCCGCTCTCCAGGCAGGCCCGGCGTCAGGCTCGGGAGGTAGAGCGGGCTCGGGGGTCTTTGGCCCACCGGCTCGGAAGGTCGCCGAGCGAGCCGGAGGTCGCTCAAGAACTCGGGGTCGCCTTCGCCGAGCACCGAGCCTTTCTCCAGCAGTACGCCCGCGCGCAAGTCCGGTCGCTCGATGCCCGTCTCGGGGCTCCCGACGGGTCGGGCGACGAGCTCAAGGAGCTTCTCGCCGATGTGGCGGCGGTTGACCCTGAGGCGGCGGCGGAGGCCTCCGAGGTGCGGTCGCGGCTCGTGCGTGCGATCGGGGAGCTTCGGCCGCAGGAGCGGGTCGTCACCACGTTCTACTTCTACGACGGCCTCACGCTGCGGGAGATCGGGGGCACGCTCGGGCTAACCGAGGGGCGCATCTCGCAGATCCTGCGCCAAGCCCTGACCAAACTCCGAGAGGCGCTGACGGGGTGCCCCGAGCTCACCGGTAGGGTCGAAGATCCCCGCCAGGCCCCCGTCTAGAAGCCAGCATGCCATTGTGCTAACATCTCGGAAGTTTTGACCACGCACGCCCGCCGAGAGGTCCATGCGGCCCAGGTGGTGGTCCGCTCCCACATCGAGGATCGGATTGCGAGGCGCGGGCGGAGGATGCAACCACCGAAAGAACAGAGAGGTAACAATCTTGCAGAGCACGACCGAGCAAGTAGGCGTCCGAGAGCTGCTCGAGGCCGGGGTCCATTTCGGCCACCAGGCCAAGCGGTGGAACCCCAAGATGAAGCGCTACATCTTTGCCGAGCGCACCGGCGTTCACATTATCGACCTGGACCAGACGTTGCCGCTGCTGGACCAGGCCCTGAACTTTGTGCGGAGCGTTGCTGAGGCCGATCGGGAGGTTCTGTTCGTCGGGACCAAGAAACAGGCCCAGATCCCGCTCGCCGAGCAGGCTTTGAGAAGCGGGCAACCCTACGTCGCCGAACGCTACATCGGCGGTATGCTGACGAACTTCCAGACCATCCTGCCGCGCATCCAGTACTTCAAGGACATCGCCGCCCGGGTCGACGAGACGCCCGAGGAGGACAAGAGCGGCAAGGACTGGTTCGCCCTCAACCGCGAGTACCAGAAGCTGCGACGCAACTTCTCCGGCATCACCGAGATGGAACGTCTGCCTGGCGCGGTGTTTATCGTCGATCCCAAGCGTGAGGAGCTGCTCGTCAAGGAGGCGAACAGGCTCAAGATACCCGTCGTCGCGCTCACGGACACGAACTGCGACCCTGACGTCGTCGACTACATCATCCCTGGCAACGACGACGCGATCCGGTCGATCAGCCTGATCTCACGTCTTATCGCCGACGCCGTGGTCGAGGGCCGCGGGGAAGAGGAGATCCCCGGCGCGGACCGCCCGCTGCCCCCGGTTGTCGAGGAGGCGCGGTTTACGGAGGAAGAGGGGACGCTGGAGGAGGCGGCCGACGACGCCATCGTCGCCGAGGAGAGCCAGAACGGCACCGAAGCCGCCGTCGTAATTGAAGAGGTCTCCGAGCCGGAGGAGCAGGCCGAGGCGCCCGCGCCGGAGACGCCCGCGGCGGATGAGCCCGCGGCGGCCCCCGAACCCGCCGCCGAAAGCGCGCCCGCCGAGGAGTCGGCCGACGCCGAGGTGGTCGACGCCGAGGTGGTCGCGATGCCGACGTGGTCGAGAGCGCCAACGGCGACGATTCGAACGCGACGACCGAAGCCGACACGACCGAAGCCGACGCGGCCGACACAGCGGAAGTCGATACGGCGGAAGTCGATACCGGCGATGCGGATTCCGGTGATGCCGATTCCGTCGACGTCGCCACCGATACCGCGGCCGTAGAGACCGCCGACGCCGACGCCGAGCAGACGGAGGAGCAGCCCGGACCGGCGGATGAGCCCGCCGCGGGCGACGACGAAGAGGACCGATAAGAGTAGGAGATAAGAGGTTTGTCGACCACCATTGAGAAGATAAAGCAGCTCCGCGAGGAGACCGCCGCGGGGATGATGGACGTGAAGAGGGCCCTCGAGGCGTCAGAGGGCGACGTCGATGGCGCCCGGCGGGTGCTGCGGGAGAGGGGTCAGGCGCTGGCCGCCAAGAAGAGCTCCCGCGAGGCCACCGAGGGGCTCATAGACGCCTACGTGCACTTCAACGGCCGCGTGGGGGTCTTGCTCGAGATCAACTGCGAGACGGACTTCGTCGCGCGGACAAGCGAGTTCAAGGAGTTCGCCCACAACGTAGCGCTCCACGTCGCCTCGGCAAACCCGCAGGCCGTGGCCGTCAGGCCGGAAGACATCCCGGCGGAGGTTCTCTCGGAGGAACGCCAGATTGCCGAGACGCAGGCAGCCAACATGGGCAAGCCGCAGAACGTCCAGGAGAGGATCGTGGAGGGGCGGATGAAGAAGTTCGTTTCCGAGCGGGCACTCCTCACGCAGCCGTACGTGAAGGACCCCGACAGAACCGTCGGTGACCTATTGCAGGACACCATCCAGCAGGTCGGCGAGAACGTCGTGGTGCGACGCTTCGTGCGCTACGCGCTCTAGGGTCGGGCGTGGAAAAGTCGGCGAGTCGCGACGGGGCCGACGGGGCCGGGCGATCCGAGCTCGGACCCGTAAGGCGGGTTGTCCTAAAGCTTTCGGGCGAGAGCCTGGGTGGCGACGGAGGATACGGCGTCAACTCCGACGCGCTGCAGTCCACCGCCCGCGGCGTCATCGAGGCGGTCGAAGGTGGGGCCCAGCTCGCCGTCGTCGTCGGCGGCGGTAACATCTTCCGCGGCTCGCAGGTGGCCGACGAGCTCGGCATAGAGAGCGCCACGGCCGACTACATGGCGATGCTTGGCACGGTCATAAACGCGCTCGCCCTGCAAGCCGCCCTGGAGGGCCGCGGGGTTCCCACGCGCGTGCAATCGGCCATAGAGATCCAGGAGGTCGCAGAACCCTACATCCGTCGGCGCGCCATCCGGCACCTCGAGAAGGGGCGCGTCGTGATCTTCGCCGCAGGCACCGGCAACCCGTTCTTCACCACGGACACGGGCGCGGCGCTCCGGGCGCTGGAGATAGGCGCCGACGCCCTGCTGATGGCGAAGAACCGGGTCGACGGCATCTACGACAAGGATCCCCGCAAGGAGCCGGACGCCACGCGGCTGCCGCGCCTCAACTACATGGACCTCCTGTCGAACAACCTCTCTGTCATGGATCACACCGCCGCCACGCTCTGCAGCGGCGAGAACCTTCCCATAGTCGTTTTCGATATACTGAAAACTGGCAACTTGCGCCGCATCTTGCGTGGGGAAAGTGTGGGCTCCCTGGTCTGGGGGGCCGCCGGGGAAAAGAGAGCGTAGGAGGCAAGAAGATGTCCGAGTGGATAGACCTGACCGACGCGGAGCGCCGCATGCGTGGGGCAGCAGAGTCGGTAAAGAGCAACTTTGCCACTATCCGCACGGGAAGGGCCAACCCGTCGCTTCTGGACAGGGTTGAGGTCGAAGCCTATGGCTCCAGGATGCCCCTGCGCAGCGTGGCGAACATCGGGGTGCCCGAGCCGCGGCTCTTGACCGTGACCCCCTTCGACCCCAACTCGGCCAAGGACATCGAGCGTGCCCTGAGGGACGCCGACCTCGGCCTCAACCCGCAGAACGATGGCAAGATAATTCGGCTGCCCATCCCGGAGCTCACCGAGGAGCGTCGCCGGGACCTCATCAAGCTTACGCGCAGCATGGCCGAGGAAGGACGCGTCTCGGTGCGCAACGTGCGGCGCGACGAGATGCGCGACGTCCACGAGTTGCGCAAGGAGGGCGAGATCTCCCAGGACGAGGAGCGCCGGGCCGAGGACGAATTGCAGGAGCTGACCAACCGCTACGTGAAGCGCATAGACGGAGCGCTCTCGGACAAAGAGTCCGAGTTGCTGGAGGTCTAGCTGCTGGAGCCGGCCCGGAAACGAAGCTCCCCGACCTCGACCGAGCCTCGCGGCCCCGCCGGCCTGGACCCCTCGCGCACCCCGCGGCACGTCGGCATCATTATGGACGGTAACGGCCGCTGGGCGCAGCGGCGCTGGCTCCCGCGGGCCGCGGGGCACCGCGCCGGGATCAACGTGCTCACACCCCTGCTTGAGACGGCGGGTAGGGCGGGTGTCGAGACCCTCACCCTGTACGCGTTCTCCACGGAGAACTGGAGCCGCCCGCAGGGCGAGGTCGACACCCTGATGCGACTCTTTCTCGACACGGCCCGAAAAAAGGTGCCAGATCTCAACGAGCGCGGGGCACGGCTGCGCTTTCTGGGCCGCCGCAGCTCCTTGCCAAACTCGGTGCTAGAGGCCATGCGCGAGGCGGAGCGTCTCACCTCCGCCAACGACGCGCTGGACGTATACATCGCCCTCGACTACGGCGGCCGCGCGGAGATCGTCGACGCGGCCCGGCGCATCGTCGAGGAGGGATTACGCTCCGAGGAGGTCACGGAGGAGTCCTTCGCCCGCTACCTCTACGCCCCGGAGGTCTCTGAGGTAGACCTATTGATCCGGACCAGCGGAGAGCTTCGCGTCTCAAACTTCTTGCTCTGGCAGATTGCCTACGCCGAACTTTACGTAACGGACACGCTGTGGCCGGACTTCACTCCGGAGGAGTTCTTGCGGGCCGTCGAATCTTTCGCGTCCCGGTCGCGCCGCCGCGGCGGGGTCTAGGGGCCTGAGTGCTACGCTGGAGGACCGTCACAGCACTCGTTCTGGCCCCGGTGGCGCTCGGGGCGATAGTGCTCGGCAAGTGGGCGGTCCTGGTCGTGGTCCTGATCGTCGTCGGGGTGGCCGCCTACGAGCTCTCGCGGGCCCTCGAGCCGCTGCCCTTCCTGGCCGCCCTGGGCGCCGGCGCAATCCCGGTTCTCCTCTCCATTCCCTACGGCCCGACGGGCATCCTGGTCGGGGCAATGCTGGCGCTGCCCTGGGCCCTCCTGTGGCTCGCGGGCCGTCCGCAGACGCGTACCCTGCGGGCCGTGCTCGCCGTTCTCCTCATGGCCCTGTGGGTCGGAGCGCCCATGGCGCACCTCGGCCTGTTCCCGCGGTCCCAGAATGGGGTCCTTCTGATCCTGATCGCGGTGGTGGGACCGTGGATCTCCGACGCGGGAGCGTACTTTGCGGGAAGCTTCCTGGGCCGCCACCCGCTCTTCCCGACTCTGAGCCCGAAAAAGACCGTTGAGGGTGCCATCGGCGGCCTCGTGCTGACCGTGATCGTCGTCGGGGCCGTCTCCTACCTCTTGCTTGGGTTCGATCCCGTGAAGGCCGTGGTCCTCGGGGCCGCTGTCTCGATCTTCTCCCAGCTTGGGGACCTTTTCGAATCGACGCTGAAGCGCATCCTGGACGTGAAGGACATGGGGCACCTCCTGCCGGGGCACGGCGGCATCCTCGACCGCGTGGATAGCCTGCTCTTCACCGCCCCCGCGGTATACTACATCTCTCAACTCTTATGAGACCCCCAACTACGACACCCCCGGCGTGAGGCGCCGCCTCACAATCCTGGGCTCTACCGGCAGCATCGGTCGGCAGGCCCTTGACGTCGTGCGCGCCCACCCGGAGCGATTCGACGTCGTCGGCCTCTCCGCCAACTCGAACGCGGAGTTGCTTGCGCGCCAGGCCGGGGAGTTCGCCGCCGACTACGTCGCCCTGGAGAGCGATGGCGACACGACGGCGCTGGACACCATAGACGGCGTCGTCGGGGCCGGACCCGGCTCCGCCGAAGGGCTCGCCCGCGTGCCCGTCGATACCGTTCTCAACGGCATCGTCGGCTTCGCCGGCCTCTCGGCGACGGTCGGCGCCCTCGAGGCCGGGAACCGGGTCGCCCTCGCCAACAAGGAGTCCCTCGTCGCCGGCGGCGAGTGGGTAATGTCCCTCGCCGGGGCCGATCAGATAATCCCCGTCGACTCCGAGCACTCCGCAATCTTTCAGTGCCTGGAGGGCAGAGGGGAAGGCGAGATCTCCGAGATCTTGCTGACGGCGTCCGGCGGGCCGTTCTTCGGGACGGAGAAGGCAAAGCTCTTGGAGGTGGGACCGGAGGACGCTCTCAAGCATCCAACCTGGCAGATGGGACGCAAGATCACCATAGATTCGGCCACGATGATGAACAAGGGCCTCGAGGTTATTGAGGCCCACCACCTCTTCGGGGTGCCCTTCGAGAAGGTACGGGTGGTCGTGCACCGGCAATCCGTGGTGCACGGAGGTGTGACCTTGAAGGACGGCGCGGTGGTGCTGCACGCGGCGATGCCGGACATGCGGCTCCCGATCGCCTTCGGGGTCTTGTACCCGGAGCGCATCGGCGTCGGCGCAAAGCCCGTAGCGTTCGACGGGACGTCGTGGACCTTCGAGGAGCCGCGCGACGAGGTGTTCCGGTGCCTGCCGCTCGCGGTCCAAGCGGGCAGGGAAGGGGGCGCATATCCCATCGCCCTCAACGCCGCGAACGAGGTCGCCGTGGAAGCGTTCCTCGGGGGACGCCTAGGGTTCTTGCAGATCGCGGATCTCGTCGAGGAGGTTCTGGAGGCGGTGCCCGAGTTCGGAGACGTGCGTAGTATGCTGGCGGTTCGGGCGGTCGACGCCTGGGCCCGCGATGAGGCTGGTCGTAGGGTGATGGAGGCCGCAGGATGACCGTCGTTGTCGCCATAATGGGCCTGATCGTCCTGATCATCGTGCACGAGCTCGGGCACATGCTCACGGCCAAGGCCCTCGGCGTGCGCGTGCCCGAGTTCGGCATCGGATTCGGGCCGGCGCTGCTCAAGAAGAAGATCGGCAAGACCGTCTACTCGTTGCGTATCGTCCTGCTCGGCGGCTTCGCCAAGATGGCCGGCATGGGCGACGACGAGACGGGGCCGGACACCTACCCGGCCAAGGCCCCGTGGAAGCGGGCCCTGATCATCTTCGCCGGTCCAGCGGCGAACCTGCTGGCCGCGGTCGTCATCTTCGCCGCCGTCTTTGCCATCGGCGGCCGGGTGACGGACGTGAAGCCCGTCGTGGCCGAGGTCGAGCCGGGATCTATGGCCCAAGAAGTCGGGATGCGCGATGAGGACAGGCTCGTCGCGATCGGTGGCGAGCGGCTCGATGGCTGGGAGGGTTTCACCAGGGAGCTGCAGCGGCGGGAGCCGGGCGATGAGATCTCCGTTACTGTCGAGCGCGGCGGCTCGGAGCGGACGTTCACCGGCGAGCTCGGGAGCGACCCCGAGCAGCCAGACCGCGCCCTCGTCGGCGTCAGGCCCGAGGTCATCACGGAGTACTACGGGCCGCTGGAGGCGACGGGCCTCGCGATCGAGCAGACCGTGACGCTGACGGGCGTGCTTGCGGGGTTCGTGGCCGACCTCGTTACGGGGCAGCGGGACCTCTACGAGAACGTCAGTGGGCCGGTCGGGATAGTATCGGTGAGTAGCGCGTCGGTCTCCCAGGGGTTCTTCCCTCAGTTGCTGGCCCTCATCAGCCTGAACCTGGCATTGTTCAACCTGTTGCCGATCCTGCCGCTCGACGGGGGCCATCTGTTCTTCATAGCGGCGGAGAAGCTGCTGGGTAGGCCCGTCAGGCCGGAGACGATGGGCAAGATCGCGGCCCTCGGGATTGCACTCGTCCTGATGCTTTTCTTGTTCGCAACCTACGCCGACCTTAGTAAAATCGTGGCAGGAGAAACTTTCCTACCGGAGTAGCGGCGCAATTCTTACTAGCACGGGAGCCAGATGACAGAGGCAGCGGTACAGGAGCGACCCATCACCAGCCGGCAGATAGAGGTCGGCGGCGTTCCCATCGGCGGTGGCGCCCAGATCGCCGTCCAGTCCATGACCAACACCCAGACCAACGATGTCGAGGCCACGGTCCAGCAGATCTACGACCTCAACGCCGCCGGCGCCGACCTCGTGCGAGTCTCGGTCAACGGCTCCAAAGCCCTGGTGGGCTTCCGCGAGGCAATCTGGCGCTCACCGGTGCCCCTGATCGCCGACATTCATTTCGACTACCGGATGGCACTCGGGGCGGCCGACGCCGGCGCGGCCTGCGTGAGGATAAACCCCGGCAACATCGGGACCGACGACCGTTACCGGCAGGTGATCGAGAAGTGCCAGGAGACGGATATCGCGATGCGTATCGGCGTCAATTCCGGATCGGTGGAGCGCCGCTACTGGGACCTCCCCAAGTCGGAGGCGCTGGTCTCCAGCGCGCTGCACAAGGTCGAGATCGCCGAGGATATGGGTTTCACGAACTTCAAGGTCTCCCTGAAGGCCAGCCATGTCCCCGAGATGGTGGAGGCGAACCGCAAGTTTCGCGAGCATTCCGACGCTCCGCTGCACCTCGGCGTAACAGAGGCAGGTACCAAGATCCCGGGGGCCATAAAGAGCGCCGCGGCCTTGGGCCAGCTCCTACCTTACGGAATCGGGGACACCATCCGCATCTCCCTGGCCGAGGATCCGGTCGAAGAGATACCCGTCGCTTACGGGATCCTCTCCGCGCTGGATCTCCGGCACCGGGGGCCGAACGTGATCGCCTGCCCGAGTTGTGCCCGCACCCTGGGGTTCGACGTCATAGGCATGGCCGCGCAGGTCGAAGACAGGCTCAAACACTTCGAGGACCACTTCACCGTGGCCGTCATGGGCTGCATCGTCAACGGTCCGGGTGAGGCCCGCGACGCCGACTACGGTGTTGCCGGGGGCAAGGACGATGGTGTGATCTTCTCCAAAGGCGAGCCGCTGCGCAAGGTGCACCGGGACGAGATCTTCGACGCGCTCTTCGATGAGATCGAGAAGGACGGCCACAAGTAGGCGAGAGCGGATGTGAGCTCGCGGCTGGGACCCACCCGGGACAATTAACAGACATTTAGCCTCCGCGTAACACCGCGGAAAATCGCACCGTGTTAGTCTTCGGCCCAGCCGTGGTCGCTGCTGCCCGTTCATTCGCCGGTTTGCTGCTCTTCGTGGCCTTGCTGCTCGCGCTCGGCGCCTGCGGCGGAGAAGATAGAGGCTCAGGAGGCGACCAGCCCAAGGATACGGGCGGGCAAACCGGCGTCGCGGGCGGCGAGACGGGCTCCGCAGAGACCGTAGAGCTGACCGTGATGAGCTTCAACGTCTGGTACGGGGGCATCGCCGTCGATTCGAGCCAGGTGGGGGCGGCGATCCGCGAGGCAGAGGCCGATATCGTCGGGGTGCAGGAGCCGGAGGGCAACCTGCGCGAGATCGCGGCCGAGGCCGGCCTCCCCTACGTGGACGACAGCCTGCACCTGATCTCCCGATACCCGCTCTTCGCCGTGGATCGCGACGGCATCCGCCTGGCCTACGTCTCACTCGCCCCCGGCCGGGTGGCCGCCGTCACCAACGTCCACCTGACGTCCACGCCCTACGGGCCGAGGCTAGTCAGCAACGGCGGGACGGCCGAAGAGGTGGTCGAGCTGGAGCAGGGCCTGCGCCTGCCGGAGATCGAACCCTACCTCGAACCTCTATCGGGGCTCTCAGAGGCGGGGGTACCGACCTTCCTGACGGGCGATATGAACGCCCCGTCTCACCTGGACTGGACGGCGGAGACCTCGGCGGCGCGCGATCAGGTGAAGTTCCCCGTCGATTGGCCGGTCTCGAAGGCCATGGACGACGCCGGTTTCCGGGATTCCTACCGCGAGGCGCATCCCGACCCCGTCGCGGACCCGGGAATCACCTGGACCGCGGGCACGCCCCCGCCCATCGTGCGCGAAGGGGAACTGCTGGACAGGATCGACTTCGTTATGGCGCGTGGCCCAACAGAGACGCTCGAAAGCCGGCTCGTAGGCGAGCAGGGAGGTCCCGACGTGGAGGTCGGGGTCTCGCCGTGGCCCTCAGATCACCGCGCCGTGGCGTCGACTTTCGAGGTCGAACCCGCGCCGGGCCCGGCCCTGGTAAGCGCCGAGCCTCGCGCCGTCGAGCGCGGAGAACGCGTCGTCGTGCGCTACTCGCAACCGGACCGGCAGAACGGGAGGAAGGTGGGCGTGCTCCCAAGCGGCTCCGACGACGAGCCGATCCAGACGGTGCCCATCTACAGCGGCTACGATCACCTGACCGTCATGTTCGGGACCACCGAGCTCCAGCCAGGCAAGTATCGGGCGGCGCTCCTGGAGCCCGACGGCTCGATCGCTGCAACCTCGCCATTCTGGGTGCAGGAGGAGAACGCGGTACCGGGGATCGAGGTGACCAACGACAACCTAGCGCCTGGGGATCCCGTCGAGATCTCGTGGGGCAACGCGCCCGGCAACAAGCTCGACTGGATCGGCATCTACAAGGCCGAAGACCCGGACCTCTACAACTACTTCGGGTTCGCTTACGTCGGGGCCAAGCCCGAGGGGGAGATGGAGTTCGACGTAAGCGATCTGGGCGAGCTGGAACCTGGCAGGTACGAGGCCAAGCTGATGATGGACGACGGGTACGCGATGCTTGCCACCGATACTTTCGTGGTCGATTAGGCCCCCGTTCGCGAAGAAAGTGGAGCCCAAACCGCGTGACTGCGCGGCTCCGATCCGGCCCTGGAGTGTGGGAGTGAGGCGCTTCGGTGGGGAGCCGGGAGCCTTGTAACTTACATACTTCGATGTAGAATAGTGCTTGCTGGATTGGAGCAAGGGGTCTTCGGACCCGTTGCTTTTTTTATCGTCTCAAGAAGGTGAACGCGACGGCGAAGCTGGACAGGTTGACGCAGGCCATAGAGGGTTCTTTGCCGGAGGGCACGGAGCTCGTCGACGCCCGTTTTTCTGGTGGCCCGTTGCTGACCTTGGTCGTGGATAGGTTCGACGGGCCCGTGGACCACGCGTTCTGCTCGCGGGTCGTCTCCGCCGTCTCCCCGGCCGTAGCGGCCGAGGGCTACGACGGGATGATGGAGGTGTCCTCGCCCGGCATCGAGCGCCCGCTGACCAAGCCGGAGCACTTCCGGAGGTACGTCGGGCACGAGGCCAGGGTTCGTCTCACCGAGCCGCTTGACGGAGGACCTCAGGACGGCCGCCGCAACTTCACCGGCGTCGTCCAACGCGCGGAGGCGGACAGCTTCGTGCTAAAACTCTCGGAGGGGGACGCGGCGGTGGAGTTGGCCTACGACTCCGTAGCCCGCGCGAACCTCAAGGAGGACATATAACGATGAACACCGCACTTCTATCCGCGCTGCGCGAGATAGAGACAGATAAAGGGATACCGTTCGAGACGATCACTGGCGTGCTCGAGGAGTCGTTGCTCGCCGCCTACCTGAACCGCGAGGGTGCCGACGAGGAAGCGCAGGTCGTGCTCGACCAGGAGACGGGCGACCTGCGGGTGGTCAAGGACGGCGAGGACATCACGCCGGCGGACTTCACCAGGATCGCCGCCCAGGTCATGCGCCAAACGTTCTACCAGCGCCTGAACGAGGTCCACAACGACCAGCTCGTCGACGAGTACGGCGAGCGCATGGGCGACGTCGTGACCGGCATCGTACAGCAGGCCCACCGGCGGATGACGCTCGTGGATCTCGGGCGGGTCGAGGCATTGTTGCCGGCGAGCGAACAGGTCTCGAACGAGCGCTACGAGAACGGGCAGCGCCTCAAGGTGTACCTGCTGGAGATCCGGGAGGCCGGCCGCGGCCCTGGCCTTACGGTTAGCCGCCGCCACGAGGGGCTCCTGCGGGGCCTCTTCGAGCTCGAGGTGCCGGAGATCTACGACCGCCTCGTGGAGATTCGGGCCGTCGCCCGAGAGGCGGGCCTGCGCTCGAAGGTCGCCGTGTGGTCGAACGAGAGCGGGATCGACCCGGTCGGCGCGTGCGTCGGACCCCGGGGCAGCCGCGTGCGGGCGGTAGTCTCGGAGCTCAGGAACGAGAAGATAGACATCATCCAG
Organism: uncultured Rubrobacteraceae bacterium; assembly: GCA_963769655.1. GTDB lineage: Bacteria > Actinomycetota > Rubrobacteria > Rubrobacterales > Rubrobacteraceae > CAVYMT01. The sequence continues at coordinate 299,633 of CAVYMT010000001.1, forward strand.
TGGGATCCGGAGCCCGCGAGGTTCATCGCGAAGGCCCTCAGTCCCGCTCGGGTACGCGAGGTCTACCTCGACGAGGAGGAGAAGCAGGCCGAGGTGATAGTGCCGGACGACCAGCTTTCGCTGGCGATCGGCCGCGAGGGGCAGAACGCCCGCCTCGCGGTGAAGCTGACAGACTGGAAGATAGACATAAAGCCCGAGAGCCAGGCCGTCGAGTACGAGCACGAGGAAGAGGAGTGGGAGCCCGACGAGGACTCGCAGATGCACCGCTGCCGCGCCGTCCTCTCCAACGGCCGGCGATGCGCCAACATGGCGCTCCCCGATTCCCTGTTCTGCGGCATACCGTCGCACCAGGAGCAGGCGGCAGAGTTCGAGGGCATGGTAGAGGGCAGGGGGACGGATGAGTAAGCGTGTGTACGAGATAGCGAGGGAACTGAACCTCGAGAACAAGGAAGTGATCGGCCGTCTCCAGGAGGCAGGCATCGAGGTGAAGAGCCATTCTTCTTCGGTGGACGAGCCCGACGTCGAAAGGGTCTTCGGCAACGGGGCCAACGGCCGCGCCGCTGATGCTGAGCCCGAGGGCCGCACGGAGGCTCAGGAGGCAGAGGCCGAGGAGGTCAGGGAGGAGGCCGAGCGTTCCGGCGACGGCGCGGCCGTTGCCGCGGCGCCCGCCCCCGAGCCCGTCTCCGCCCCCGCGCAGGCCAAGAAGGATCGCGGTGGCAAGAAGCGCCGCCGGGTCGTCATAGACGCCAGCGCGACCAACCGGGCGCCGCGTCCGACGGCCGCCCCTGCTCCCCAGAGGCAGGCCGAGCGGGCGCCGGCAGAGGTCAGCGATAGTGCCAGCGGGGTCACGCGGGTCGAGCCGGGCGCGACGGTGAAGGACCTTGGGGACGCTTTGAACGTGCCGCCGACGACGATCATCAAGGCGCTCATGGCGATGGGCGAGATGAAGACGCTCACCCAGACGCTCTCCACGGAGGAGATCGAGCTAATCGCGGCCGAGTTGGGGGTCGAGGTCGAGATCAGGGCCGTCGAGGAGCCGATGATCGAGGACGTAACCCCCGACGACCGTCCGGAGGATCTCGTCGAGAAGCCGCCGGTCGTCACGGTCATGGGCCACGTCGACCACGGCAAGACGAGCCTTCTGGATCGGATCCGCGAGGCCAACGTGCAGTCCGGCGAGGCGGGCGGCATAACCCAGCACATCGGCGCCTACCAGGTCGACGTGGATGGACGCAAGATCACCTTTATTGACACCCCGGGCCACGAGGCTTTCACCGAGATGCGCGCCCGCGGTGCCAGGGTGACCGACGTGGTGGTCCTCGTCGTCGCCGCCGACGACGGCGTAATGCCCCAGACGCAGGAGGCCATCGAGCACGCCCGGGCCGCGGAGGTTCCGATGGTGGTGGCCGTCAACAAGATCGACGTCCCCAACGCGAACCCCGACCGGGTATACGCCGAACTCTCCGAGCGCGAGCTGGTGCCGGAGTCTTACGGGGGCGACACCGTCACCGTGCCCGTCTCGGCCAAGACGGGCGAGGGCATCGACGAGCTTCTGGAGAACATACTGATCGTCGCCGAGCTCGAGGACCTGAAGGCCAACCCGAGCGCGCCCGCGAGCGGGTACGTGATCGAGGGCGAGCGCGACCCGGGCCGCGGCCCGGTGGCAACGCTGCTCCTGAACCGCGGCACGTTGCAGAAGAGCGACGTCGTTCTCGCGGGAACCGCCTACGGCCGGGTCCGGGCCATGCTCGATTACACGGGAAGCCGCGTCCAGGACGCCAGGCCCGGCGAGCCGGTGGAGATCCTCGGCCTCTCCGGCGTGCCAGAGGCGGGCACGCGCTTCGAGGTCGTCGAGCGCGAGCGCATAGCCCGCGACCGGGCGGAGCGGGCGGAGTCCGTCCTGCTGCGCCAGGAGCTCGCCCAGGGGGGCTCGCGGCGCACCCTGGAGGAGTTGCTCGGAGAGGGTGGCACCCAGGACCTCAACCTCGTCGTCAAGGCGGACGTCGCCGGTTCGGTCGAGGCCCTCAAGGAGGCGCTGGCCAAGCTCTCCACCGAGGAGGTGCGGGTGAACGTCGTCAGGAGCGGCGTCGGGGCCCTCACGGACTCGGACGTCATGCTCGCCTCCGCGAGCGACGGCATCCTGCTCGGCTTCAACGTCAGGCCCACAAGCACGGCCAAGCAGGTCGCCGAGCGCGAGGGCGTCGAGATCCGCACCTACGACGTCATCTACAAGGCACTCGAGGAGATAGAGGCCGCGATGCGCGGCATGCTCGCCCCGGACAGGGTCGAGAACGAGACGGGGACCGCCGAGGTCCGCCAGACGTTCCGCGTCCCGAACGCCGGGGTCGTGGCCGGCTGCTATGTTACGCGCGGCGAGATCTTCCGCAACAACCGCGTCCGGGTGGTCCGCGACGGCACGGTCGTCTACGACGGCAACATCTCTTCCCTCAAGCGCTTCAGGGACGACGTCCGGTCCGTCCGCGACGGCTTCGAGTGCGGCGTCGGCGTCGAGAACTTCAACGACGTCAAGGAGGGCGACGTGCTGGAGTTCTTCGAGATCGTCGAGGTCCCGAGGTAACCTCGGGGGGACCCGGACCTATTGTTCTGCGCCGTCAGGCTGGAGCTGGAGCTGCCCTTCGCCCTCAGCCTCAAGGACAAGCGCAAGACGCTGCGCAGCCTGAAGGACCGGCTGCGCCGCAAGAACGTCTCGGTGGTCGAGGCGGACCACCAGGATTCCTGGCAGCGCGCGACCGTGGAGCTTGCCCTGGCCGCGGTCTCGCGCGGCGCGGCCGAGGAGAAACGCGAGGAGGTCCGCCGGACGCTCCTGAACTACGAGGACCTCGTAATCCTCGACTGGCGCGAGGAGTTCGTAAAGCTTTGAGAGGGACAGGACCGTGAGCGGCAGGACGCGCAAGATAGAGTCGCAGCTGAAGGAGATCGTGGGCGAGGAGCTCGACAACCTCTCCGACCCGCGCATCAACGGCCTGGTGACGGTGACGGACGTCCGGGTGAGCCCGGACCTCGCCCAGGCCACGGTCTTCTACAGCGTGCTGGCCGAAGAGGACGCCGAAGCCGCGCGCGAAGGGCTGCGCAGCTCGGCCGGACGCATCCAGGCCTCCGTCGCTACACAGACGCGCCTCAAGCGCACGCCCCGCCTGACCTTCGAGCCGGACCCCGTCGTCGACCAGGCGGCGAAGGTGGAGGCCGTACTAAGGGAGGTGAGGTCGGATGACGACCAGCACAACGAATAACAGCACGCGGGAGATCGCGGACCGCCTGAAGACCCTGGACCGCGTCGCAGTGACGACGCACGTCGGGGCCGACGGGGACGCCATCGGCGCCTCGGCCGCCCTGGTGCGCCTGATGCGGACCCTTGGCGCCGAGGCCGTCTTCTGTCACGCGGAGGAGGTGCCGCCGCTACCTCGCCTGGCTCCTGCCCGACGAGGCGTTGCACGAGCTGCCCGAGGGCTACGACCTGCTGGTGGTCGACACCTCGAGGGCCGACCGGACGGGCGTTCCCGTGCCCGATGCCGGAGCGCTGGTAAACCTCGACCACCACGAGGACAATCCGTTCTACGCGAGGCTAAACTTCGTGAACCCGAAGGCCGCCGCCACGGCGGAGATCGTGGCCGAGCTCTACGCGGAGCTGGGCGTCCCCATCGACAAGGCGGCGGCCGAGGCGATCTACGTCGGCGTCCGAACCGACACCGGCGGGTTCAACTTCAGGAACATTTCTCCCCGGGCCCACGAGCTGGTCGCGGACCTCCTCAGAGCTGGGGTCGTGCCGGCCGAGGTCGGCGAGAGGATTAACCGCCGCGGCACCGTCGAGCAGCTCAACGTAGTCGGGGTCGTCGCTCGCCAACGCCGTCCGCTACGGCGAGGTCCTGATCTCGACCGTGGACAATGAGGATTACGCCCGCACAGGAGGGACGGAGCTGGAATCCAAGGAGGCCATCGACCAGCTGCGCGCCGTCCAGGGCGTGGACGTGGTCGCCCACCTGCGCGAGGTGCCAGAGGGCACCAAGGGCTCCCTACGCTCCGAGACGGTGGATATCGGGGAGGTCGCGCGCCTCTTCGGCGGCGGGGGCCACAGGCTCGCCGCGGGGTACACGAGGAAGGGCACGCGTCCCGACGAAGCCAAGGAAGAGCTGCTGGCCGCCCTGCAGTCGCAAGGCGTCGTGGATCTCGGGGACGAGAGATAGCCCAGGACGCCCCAACGGGTCGCGCCCCAGTGGGCAACCCCCCATCGGGCGCGCTGCTCCTCGACAAGCCGTCCGGCATCTCCAGCGCCAGGGCGGTCTCGAGGGTCAAGCGTCTCTTGCCGAAGGGGACGAAGGTCGGCCACACGGGCACGCTGGATCCCCTGGCATCCGGGCTCCTGGTCCTTACCGTCGGCCGCGCCACGCGCCTCTCGCGCTACGTCCTGGATCTCGAGAAGTCCTACGTCGCGACCGCCCGTTTCGGCGCCGTCTCCAACACCCTGGACGCGGACGGCGAGGTCTCACCCCTAGAAGCCCCGATGCCCGACGAGGCCGCCGTTCGCTCCGCCTTGCCAGACTTTACCGGCGACCTGCTGCAGACCCCCCCGATGGCCTCGGCGCTTAAGGTTGAGGGCCGCCGCCTCTACGACCTGCACCGCCAGGGCCTGACCGTCGAGCGCGAAGCCCGACCTGTGACCGTCCACGCCCTGGACCTCCTCGAGTTCGACCCGACCGCCGAAACCGCCACCTTCGCCGTCTCCTGCAGCGGCGGCACCTACGTCCGAACCCTCGTGGCGGATCTCGCCGCCGCCCTCGGTACCGGCGCCTACCTCACCGCCCTGCGCCGCACCCGCGTCGGCCAGCTAGCGCTCGAAGACGCCGTCCGGCCCGAGGACCTGTCTCCCGCCAACATCACTAACCGCATAATACATTCGAAGGTACTCGTCGCGCATCTTCCGACGTTCGAGGTGGGGGAGGGCTCGGAGCGACAGGCGGTCTGCCACGGCCGCAAGATGGAGGCTTCGGGTGTCGAGGGGAGTTATCGGGTGATGTGTGGGGAGGAGTTGCTGGCCGTCTACCGGGACGATGGCGAGCTGGCCAGGGCCGAGGTGGTGTTGTGCGCGGGGTAGTCGTGGCCCTGGGGAACTTCGACGGGGTCCACCTCGGGCACCAGGCCGTGCTGCGGGCGGCGCGTCGAAGTGGGTAGACGTCAGGGGCTCGAGGTGGTCGCGGCCACCTTCGATCCCCACCCACGGGCGGTGCTTGGCGGGGAGCCGCCGAAGTTGCTCACGACCGTGGAGCTGCGCGGGGAGGCGTTGCTCGCCTACGGGGCCGATGAGGTCCGCATCATTCCGTTCGACGCGGCGCTCTCGACGAAGAGCCCCGAGCGGTTCGTGGAGGACGTGCTGGTCGGCGATATCGGGGCCGAGGTCGTCGTCGTGGGCGAGAACTTCAGGTTCGGGTACAAGGCGGCTGGGGATGTCGGGGACCTGCGCCGCGTCATGCGCGTCCCTCGGCGGGGATGCCGTTGTCGTGCCCATCCGGGCCGTCGGGACGGAGGGTGAGATCAGCTCCACGCGAATCCGGGCGCTCATCGCGGCGGGGGAGGTGGGCGAGGCTGCCCGGCTGCTGGGGCGGCCGTACGTGGTGCGGGGGGAGGTGGTCGTCGGGGACCGGCGCGGGCGCACCATCGGCTTCCCGACCGCCAACGTATTGCCGGATCCGTCGGTCGTCGTACCCGCGCGCGGCGTCTACGCGGGCAGCGTGACCGTGGGCGATGAACGGTTCACCGCCTGCACCAACGTCGGGGTCGCGCCCACGTTCGAGCGGGGCGAGAGCCGGGTCGAGGCTTACCTGCTCGACTTTGACGGCGACCTCTACGGCCGCGATCGTGGACGTGTCGTTCTGTGGGCCGCATCCGGGAAGAGAAGCGGTTCTCCGGTGTCGAGGAGCTCAAGGCCCAGATCGGGCGCGACGTCGAGGAGGCGCGGCTGCTCGCGCGGGACGCTGTTTGATCCGGCCTTGATCCCGCTTGATCGCCGCATGCATGTGATAGCATAAGAGGTCGAACAAACGGACTAGAGACGACAGAGAGCACAGAAGAGGAGAAAGAGGAAGTTGGCGGTAGTCGAAAACAAAGAAGAGATCATCCAGGAGCACCGGACGCACGAGGGCGACACGGGGTCGCCGGAGGTGCAGGTCGCGGTACTCACGAAGCGCATTTCGCACCTGACCGAGCACCTGCGCGAGCACAAGCACGATTATCACTCCCGGCGGGGCCTGCTCAAGCTGGTCGGCCAGCGCCGGCGCCTGCTCAAGTACCTGCAGAAGAAGGACGTCGAGCGCTACCGGGCGCTCATCGCGAAGCTCGGCCTTCGCCGCTAGGGCGCGGCCGGGACTTCCTAGCATTCCAGAAAGTAAGAGGAGAATAGACATGCGTTTAGAGATCCCCGTAGGAGAGCGCTCCGTCGTGCTCGAAACCGGAAAGCTGGCCAAGCAGGCCGGCGGCTCGGTGACCGCCCAGCTAGGCGACACCGTGCTGCTTTCGACCGCCACCCGGTCGCAGAGCCCGCGGCCCGGGGCCACCTTCCTGCCCTTGAGCGTGGACATCGAGGAGCGGATGACGGCGGCCGGCAAGATACCCGGGCGGCTTCCTCAAGCGCGAGGGCAGGCCTTCGGACAGGGCTATCCTGACCTCGCGGCTCACGGACAGGCCCCTCAGGCCGCTCTTTCCCAAGGACTACCACTACGAGATACAGGTCATCGGCACCGTGCTCGTCGCCGACCAGGACACCCCGTACGACACGGTGAGCATGGTCGGGGCCTCGGCGGCGCTGGCGCTCTCCGACATCCCGTTACGACGGCCCGATCGGGGCCGTCCGGGTCGGGCGCGGGCTCGACGGCGGCTTCGTACTCAACCCGACCTACGAGCAGATCGAGGAGAGCGACCTCGACCTCGTCGTGGCCGGGACCAAAGAGGCCATCACGATGGTCGAGGCCGGCGCCAACGAGGTAACCGAGGACGTTATGGTCGAGGCGCTGCAGGTGGCCCAGGACGTCATCCGCACCGCAGGCCGAGGCCATCGAGGCCTGGGCCGCCGAGCACGGCAAGCCCAAGCAGGAGCTCGAGGCGCCAGGAAGAGAACCCGTTCGTCGCCGAGCTGCGCGAGCAAGTACCTCGACCGCATAAAGGACGCGCATCGTGCAGACCGACCGGCGGGCCCGCCGCGACGCCGTGGGTGACGTCGTCGCGAGCTCACCGAGGGCCGCGAGGACGAGGCGAGGTCGCACAGATCCGGGACGCGGTCTACGCGCTCGAGAAGGAGGCGTTCCGGGAGCTCTACCTCAGGGACCGCAAGCGCACGGACCTTCGGGCCCTCGACGAGATCCGGCCGACCACCGCCGAGGTCGGCGTACTTCCGCGCGTCCACGGCACGGGGCTGTTCACCCGCGGCGAGACGCAGGTCTTGAGCTCGCTGGCGCTCGCCGATCTCGGGCTCGCCCAGCGGCTCGACACCATCGAGCCGCAGACCGGCAAGCGCTACATGCACCACTACAACTTCCCGCCGTACTCCACGGGCGAGACCGGGCGGCTCGGCAGCCCGCGGCGGCGTGAGATCGGGCACGGCGCGCTCGCCGAGCGGGCGCTGCTCCCGGTCGTTCCTGACGAGGAGACCTTCCCCTACGCCCTGCGCATCATCTCCGAGGTGCTGGAGTCCAACGGCTCGTCCTCGATGGCCAGCGTCTGCGGCTCGACGCTGGCGCTGATGGACGGCGGCGCGCCGATAAAGGCCCCGTGGCGGGGGTCGCGATGGGCCTCGTCAAGGAGGGCGAGGACTACGTCATCCTCAGCGACATCCAGGGGCTCGAGGACCACATGGGCGACATGGACTTCAAGGTCGCAGGTACCCGGGACGGCATCACCGCGCTGCAGATGGACATGAAGATCACGGGCGTCTCGGCCGAGCTCTTGCAGGAGGCGCTCGGGCAGGCCAAGGAGGGCAGGCTCGAGATCCTCGACATCATGCGCGAGGCGATCGCCGAGCCCAGGCCCGAGGTCTCCGACTTCGCGCCGCGGGTCGAGGTCGCTGCAGATCCCGACCGACAAGATCGGGATGCTCATAGGCCCCGGCGGCAAGACCATCAACGCCCTGCAGGACGAGTTCGGCGTGAACATCTCCGTCGAGGACGACGGCACGGTCTACGTCGCCGGCGAGGGAAGCGTCTCCAAGGACGCGGCCGACGCCATCAAGGGCATGATGAAGGACGTCGAGGCCGGCGAGATCTACACTGGCAAGGTCGTCAAGACCACCAACTTCGGCGCCTTCGTCGAGCTCACCCCCGGCCGGGACGGCCTCGTCCACATCAGCCGCCTCGCGCCCGGCAAGCAGCGCGTGGACAGCGTGGAGGACGTGGTCACCGAGGGCGACATGGTCAAGGTGCGGGTACTGGAGATCGACAAGCAGAACCGCATCTCCCTGGAGAAGCTGGAGGAGTAGCGTCTTGAGCGACCCGAACATAAGGCGAAAGGAACTTTCGGGGGGCTTGCGGGTCCTCTCCGAGCCCCTCGAGGAGGCCACCAGCGTCTCTCTTGGGCGTCTGGATCCGGGCCGGCTCCCGCGACGAGCGGGACGAGGTCGCCGGCATCACCCACCTGATGGAGCACATGCTCTTCAAGGGCACGCCGGAGATGAACGCCCTGGGCATCGCCCAGGCCTTCGAGGGCATCGGCGCCCAGGAGAACGCGGCGACCGGCGAGGAGTACACGGTGCTGTACGCCCGTTTTCTGCCCGAGCACCTCGAGCGGGCCCTTGAGATCATGGGCGACATGGTCCTGCGGCCGACCCTCGTCGACCTCGAGCGCGAGCGCGAGGTCATCGTCGAGGAGATCCGGATGTACGAGGACCGGCCAGACCAGCTGGCCGACGAGCACCTCTCCGGCCTGATCTTCCACGGCGACCCTCTGGGGCGCCCGATCATCGGCTCGGCCGAGACGGTGCGCGGCGTGGACCACGACACCTTGCGTGGCTTCCACGGCTCCACCTACACCGCCGCGAACGTCTTCGTCGTCGCGGCCGGCAAGCTCGACTCGGAGGAGCTCGAGCGGATGGTCGAGGAGAAGCTCGGCGGCCTGCCCGATGGGCGAGCCGTTCGCCAGGGACGCGAAGCCGAGCGACCCCGAGAGCCGCTTCTACTACAAGTTCAAGGAGACGGAGCAGTACCACGTCTCGATCGGCTCGCGGGGCATCCCGGCGCGCAGCGAGGACCGCTACGCGATGGCGGCGCTCAACAACGTGCTCGGCGGCGGGATGAGCAGCCGGCTCTTCCAGGAGGTGCGCGAGAAGCGCGGCCTCGCCTACGCCGTCTACTCCTACCACCAGGGCTACTCGGACGCCGGCGCCATAAAGACCTACGTCGGCTCCACGACCGGCAACGTCGAGGAGGCCGTGAAGATCATCGCCGAGCAACTCCGACTCGTGCAGGAGGAGCCCGTCGACGGGCGAGGAGCTCGAGCGCACCAAGCAGCAGCTCAAGAGCTCGACCCTGCTCGCCCTGGAGAGCACGGCGACCAGGATGAACCGTATCGGCAGGAGCATCATAACGGGCACCGAGCTGTTGACCCCCGAGGAGATATCGGCCCGCATCGAGGCCGTGACCGCCGAGGACATCGTGCGCCTCGCCAGGGCGCACCTCAACCTCGACGAGATGTACCTCTCCGCCGTCGGGCCGAAAGAGCTCGACCTCGGGAGGTACTTGAACTGAATCTCGAACAAACTGTCGGCTCTCGGCGGTCGGCTATGCAAGCTCTGAAAGCCGAGGGCCTCAAGAGGAGGTAATTCGAGCTGTTAAACGAAAAGACCTTGCAGGTCGTGCCCCTGGGCGGACTGGGGGAGATCGGCAAGAACATGACCGCCGTGCGGCAGAGGAGCGGCATCGTCCTGGTCGACGCCGGGATGTCGTTCCCGGACGAGGAGATGCCGGGCATCGACCTGGTGCTGCCGGACTTCACGTACCTGCGCGAGCACGCGGACGAGCTCAAGGGCATCGTGCTCACCCACGGCCACGAGGACCACGTGGGCGCCCTGCCGTACCTGCTGCGCGAGTTCAACGTGCCCGTCTACGCGACCAAGCTCACGCTCGGGCTCGTGCGCAGCAAGCTGCAAGAGTTCGGGATCAAGAGGGCGACCTCAGGGAGCTCAAGGCCGGGGACCACCAGAACCTCGGGCGGCTTCGGCATCGAGTTCATCAGCGTCAACCACTCCATCCCCGACGCCGTGGCCATCGCGATCCGGACGAGCGCCGGCGTGATCGTGTTCTCCGGCGACTACAAGATCGACCTGACCCCCATCGAGGGCGACCCGATGGACCTGGCCCGCCTGGCGGCGCTGGGTGACGAGGGCGTGCTCGCCTACTTCGGGGACTCGACCAACAGCGAGCGGCCCGGCTACGTGCCCTCCGAGGCTGTGGTGAGGGACACGCTCAACGACGTCTTCCAACGGGCGGAAGGCCGGATCATCGTCGCCTCTTTCGCCTCGCACATCCACCGCGTCCAGCAGGTCGTCGAGGCCGCCAAGAGGCACGACAGGCTCGTCGGGGTGACGGGGCGCTCCATGATCCGCAACGTCCAGATCGCGCGCGACCTGGGCTACCTGGACCTGCCGCCGGAGATGATCGTCGACCAGCGGGACATGAACAAGATCCCGGACTCGGACATCGTGATCCTCGACGACCGGCTCGCAGGGCGAGCCCCTGGCGGCCCTCTCGCGCATCGCCGCCGGCACCCACCGCACGATCGAGATCGGCCCCGGCGACGTCGTGGTGATCGCGGCTCACCCGATCCCGGGCAACGAGCGCGGGCGTGTCGCGCACGATCAACGACCTGATGACGCCGCGGCGCCGAGGTGTTCTACAGCCCGCTCGAGGCAGGTCCACGTCTCGGGACACGCCGCCCAGGAGGAGCAGAAGCTCGTCCTCTCGCTCCTGAAGCCCAGGTACCTGGTCCCCGTCCACGGCGAGTTCCGTCACCTGGTGCACCACGCCGATACGGCCCGATCTTTGGGGATCCCGGACGAGAACATCTTTATCCTGGAGAACGGCGCGGCCTCGAGTTCGAGGACGGCCGCGCCCGCAGGATCGACGACGTGCCGGCCGGCATGTTCCTCGTCGAGGCGGGCGGCGTCGCCGACACCTCGGAGTCCGTGATGCGCGAGCGCCAGCAGCTCTCCGAGGACGGCATGTTCATCGTCGTCGCCCGCGTGAACGGCCAGAACGGCGCGCTGCTCGGGCCGCCGGACGTGATCTCGCGCGGCTTCGCGGGCCCGCAGAGCGCCAACGGCTTCGCCGAAGAGTCCATGGAGGTGGTCAGCCGAACCCTGCAACGCACCGCCGAGCGACAGGTAACCGACCGCGGGGAGCTGAAGAACGCCATCCGCAGGGATCTCTCCGGCTTCCTCCGCGAGCGAACGGGCCAGCGGCCGATCATCCTGCCACTAATAGTTGAGGTTTAGCCCCGGAACCCCACCACATGGCGCGGTTGACCCTGAACCGAAGGCTTATGCGCTAGACTAAGCGCGTGGCTACCAGCAAGCGCGCACCGAAAAAGCCGAGCAAAAAAGGCCCCCGGCGGGCGAGCCAGGGGGAAGAACCCTGGGGCGTCGTCGCCGGGGGTGGCAGACCGCCTCGGGGGCGTCGTGACCCCGGAGGTTGTTGGGGGGGCGCTGCTGGTCCTCGGACTGTTCTTCACGGCGGCTTTCGCGAGCGGCAGGGGGGCGTTTCTCGGGGATGCCGGGCACTTCGTGACCACGCACGTGCTGGGCAGGGTCGGGCTGCTGCTCGCGCCGCTCGCCGTGATCTGCGGCCTGCTGTTGCTGCTACGCCGCCTCCCCGGACGCCGGGTTCTGGGTGCCGCGCTCGTACTGTTGGGTCTCGCCACCACGCTGGCAGCCCGCATTCCGGAGAGGCTGCGCTACTCGGAAGACCTGTACGTGGGGGCCGGCGGCATCGTCGGCAGCGGCCTGTACGACGCGGTTTTCGAGGTGGCGGGGGTCGTCGGGGCGGTGCTCCTGATCGGGGTGCTCTTCGCCTCGGGAGCTTCCTTTCTCACGGGCGTGAGCGCCACCGCGGTCTTTGGCGCGGGGCGATCCGCTGTGGAGGGCGTCCGGGAGTGGTTGCGGGAGAGAGGAGAGCGGCGTGATCGCCAGGAGCGCGAGGCGCGACGCTCTCAGAAAGAGGTGCCCCCCGCCGGTACGATAGACGAGCTCGAGCCGGTTAGGGACCGGGACGACCTCCCGCGGGACTCCGCGCTGGCGGAGCCGGCGAAACCGCCGGAGGATGCGCAGGAATCGTCGCAGGACGCCAAGACCAAGGAGTTCGAGCTGGTGCTCCCCCCTCAAGCGGACGAGGGGGCGCTGCTGGACGTGCGACCCGCGGACGCCGAAGTGGACCCCGACGACTACGTTCCGCCGCCCTTCTCGCTACTCGGGCTCGGGCGAGGCGGCCCGCAGCACGACGCGGAGGAGACCAGCGCACGGCTCACCCGGGCTCTCGCCGACCTCGGCGTCGAGGCGCACGTGATTCGGGCGGTCGTGGGGCCGCGGGTCACGCGCTACGAGCTCCGGCTGGGGAGTGGGGTCAAGGTCGGCAAGGTACGTAACCTGCAGCAGGACATCGCCTACGCCCTCGCGGCCACGGAGGTCCGGATACTCGCTCCCATCCCCGGCAAGAGCGCCGTCGGGGTCGAGGTACCAAACACCCGCCCGGCGACCGTGACGCTCGGGGACGTGTTCAGGGACTACCCGGAGGTCAACGACTGGGCGCTACCCGTGGGTCTGGGCAAAGACATCTCCGGGCGGTCGGTGTACTTCGATCTGGCGGAGATGCCGCACCTGCTCGTCGCGGGGACGACCGGCGCCGGCAAGAGCGTCATGCTCAACGCGCTACTTACCTCGCTCTTGCTCACCACCGACCCGCGCAGGGTCAAGATGGTCCTCATAGACCCCAAGCGGGTCGAGCTCTCGCAGTTCGGGCGCATACCGCACCTAATAACGCCCGTCGTCACCGACGTCAAAAAGGCCGCCAACGCCCTCACCTGGGCCGTCGCCGAGATGGAGCGGCGCTACGAGGTCCTGGAGAAGATGGGGGCCCGCTCGCTCGACGGTTTCAACGCGCGTAGCGAGACGCCCATGCCCTACGTGCTCGTCGTCATAGACGAGCTCGCCGATCTGATGATGACCTCCGCGTCCAAGGTCGAGGACGCCGTGATACGCCTGGCCCAGAAGGCGCGGGCGGTGGGCATACACCTGGTGGTCGCCACCCAGCGCCCCAGCGTCGACGTAATAACCGGCATGATCAAGGCCAACGTCCCGAGCCGAATCGCGTTCGCGGTCTCCAGCCAGGTGGACTCGCGCGTGATCCTGGACACGGTGGGCGCCGAGTCCCTGCTGGGCAAGGGAGACATGCTGTTCAAGCCCGTCTCCGCCCTACGGCCCTCGCGGGTTCAGGGTGCGTTCATCTCGGACGACGAGGTGGAGCGGGTGGTCTCCGCCGCGGTCAAGGCCAGCTCCGGCAAGACGGAGGCGAGCTTCGTCGAGGAGGTGACCGAGCCGCAGGAGAAGCCCGAGGAGAGCGGGGAGCCCGACGACGAGCTCTTGCCCGACGCGGCGAGCTTTGTCGTGGCGACCCAGCAGGCCTCGGTAAGCGCCGTGCAGCGGCGTTTCAGGGTCGGGTACTCGCGGGCCGGCAGGATCATCGACGCGCTCGAGCGCAGGGGGGTGGTGGGGCCGTACGAGGGCTCCAAGAGCCGCTCGGTGGTCGCCTCTCAGGTAGATCTCGAGACGCTATTCGGCGGCGACGGCCCCCCGGAATCGGCCGCCAGGACCGGCTAGGAGGCCGGAAAAGGCCGCCGGCAATTATGGTAGGCTGCTGAGGATCATGGGCGATGCGCGGCATACGGGGGACCCGCCCGAAGGCGACGCAAAGATAGGTCCGATCCTCGAGCAGGCGCGCAGGGAACGGGGCCTCACCCTGGAGGAGGCCGAGCAGGCCACCAAGATCCGCAAGCGGTACCTGGCGGGCCTGGAGCGCGAAGATTTCGGGGTGCTTCCTGGCGCGGTCTACGCGCAGGGGTTCTTGAAGACCTACGCCAATTTTCTCGGCCTCGACGGGGAGGACCTCTCGAGGCAGCTAAAGGACCTCAGGAGGCCGCGGCGTGAGCGCGGCGTTACCTACGGCGCGCCCTCCAAGAGCGATTTCGAGGAGCCTCTCATTATCCCCGGCGGTCTCGCGGGGACCGAGAAGCGCCGCATCTCGGGCGCGACGATCGTCACGGTCGTTGTCGCCCTGGTGGCGTTCGCCGCCGTGATCGGGACCCTCTACTACGTGGGCCAGAACTCCGGAGCCGCCGGCGGGAACCCTGGCGCCACCTCGGGCGAGCGGCCCGACTCCGGTCAGGAAAGAAGCGAGGCGAACGACGACGGCGCGACACCGCAAGTCGCCTCGGGGGACATCTCGGACGAGACTCCCAAGGATGGCGCCACGGAGGACGGCGTGCAGGAGGACGGCGTGCAGGAGGCCGCTGTGCGGAACGAGCTGCCGGAGAACGCACTCAGGATCGTAGTCAGCGTCGAGGGGGCGCCGTCGTGGCTGCGGGTCCGCGCCGACGGGAGCGTCGCCCTCGAAGAGATCGCGCAGCCCGGATTCTCCCGGACGTTCGAGGCGACGCGGGTGGTGAGCGTGAAGACGGGTGACGCGGGGGCCGTCTCCGTCGAGGTCAACGGCCAGGACGTCGGCGTGCTAGGGGCCGACGGCGAGGTGGTGAGCGAGAGCTGGGCCGTGAAATCCGCCAGCTGACGCCGGCGGAGTCGCAAGGCCCGATACGCTCTTGGGAGCCCGGAGGCCCTCCGGTATACTTCGGTGCGTAAGGTGCCGATTACAGACAGTGTTTGCACGTTGACTTTCCGGAGGGTGCATTGGACAAGAGCAAAGCTATAGACGCGGCCGTCACACAGATAGAGCGACAGTTCGGCAAGGGTTCGATCATGCGCATGGGGGACGAGGAGCCGCGAAAGGTGGCCTGCATCCCCACGGGCGCCCTGGCCCTAGATCTCGCCCTGGGCATCGGAGGGGTGCCGAGGGGCCGGGTCGTCGAGATCTTCGGCCCCGAGTCCAGCGGCAAGACCACCCTGGCCCTGCACATCATCTCCGAGGCCCAGAAGGCCGGCGGGCTCGCCGCCTTCATAGACGCCGAGCACGCCCTGGACCCCACCTACGCCCAGGCCATCGGCGTGGACCTCGAGAACCTCTACTTCTCCCAGCCCGACAACGGCGAGCAGGCGCTCGAGATCGCCGACACCCTGGTCAGGAGCGGCGCCCTCGACGTCGTCGTCATCGACTCCGTCGCCGCCCTCGTGCCTCGAGCTGAGATCGAAGGTGAGATGGGAGACTCTCACGTGGGGTTGCAGGCCAGGCTCATGAGCCAGGCCTTAAGGAAGCTCTCCGGGTCGCTCCAGCGGTCGGGGACGACGGCGATCTTTATCAACCAGCTGCGGGAGAAGATCGGGGTGATGTTCGGCTCGCCGGAGACTACGCCCGGCGGCCGGGCGCTGAAGTTCTACTCCAGCGTGCGGTTAGACATCCGGCGCATCGGGGCGCTCAAGGCCGGAAACGACGCGGTGGGCAACCAGACGCGGGTCAAGGTCGTGAAGAACAAGGTGGCGCCGCCGTTCAAGACGGTAGAGTTCGACGTGATGTACGGTGAGGGCATCTCCAGGGAGGGAAGCCTGCTCGACGTCGGCATCGAGCACAACGTGGTGCAGAAATCCGGCGCCTGGTTCGCCTACGGCGACGAGCGTCTCGGCCAGGGCCGGGAGAACGCCCGGCGGTTCCTCAAGGAGAACGAGGAGGTGCGGGACCGCGTCGTCGCCGACATCTTCGAGAAGCTTGGGCTCAGCGCGCCCGGACCCGAAACCGACGAGGACGACGGTCTGATCGAAGGCGAGTTTGGCGCCCGCAGCGTGGCGGAGGCGCCGGCCGGTCAACCCGCTGGCCAGGCGTTCTAGGCGACCTCAAGCGACCCTAGGGAACGTCAGCCCCCGGTAATGCCCGAGATCACCGGCGTCCGAGAGCGTCGGGGGAAGGCCCGGGTCTCCGTGGACGGCGAGTTCTGGGCCGAGCTCGACGCCGAGATCGCCGCCGAGCGCGGCCTGCGCGAGGGCGCGACCTTCGACGATGACGAGTTGGCGGCGGCGCGCGCGGCGGGGGAGAGACCGCTTGCCATGGGCCGCGCGCTCAACCTGCTCGGGTACAGGGCCAGGTCGCGGGCTGAGGTCAGTGAGCGTTTGGCGCGCCACGGCTACGCGGCCTCGACCGTGCGGGAGGTTGTTGCTCGTCTTGCCGAGATCGGCTACCTCGACGACGAGGAATTTGCCCGCCAGAAGGCGCGCGAGAAGGCCCGGCGCTACGGCCCCCGAAGGGTCTCCGTCGAATTGCGGCGCAGCGGGGTAGACGCCGAGACTCGTCGATGAGATCGTCGACGACGAGTTTGCCGAACGTTCCGAGGTCGAGGACGCTAGAACCGCCGCCCAGCGGCGGTATAATGGCCCTGGATCCGACGCGCAGTCTCGCCGGGTCTACGGCTTTCTGATGCGCCGGGGATACTCGGCAGAGGTGTGCGCCGCGGTCGCCCAGGAGCATCGCGAGCCAGGGCATGAATAGCTGACCACGGCGCCTGGTCGCCGGGCAGACGCTCGTACGTCGACGCCCGGGGCCTGTTTGGAGGAAAACTAGTGAACGTTGTTGTACTGGTCTTGGGCCTGGCGGTCGCCCTTATCGTTGGGGCGTTCCTGGGCTATTTTGTTGTGCGTTCACGCCTGGATTCGAGCCAGACCCAGGCGCGTTCGGACGCGAGTTCCATCGTCGAGGACGCCGAGCGCTCCGCCGAGACGAAGCGCCGGGAGTCTGAGCTCGCGGCCAAGGAGGCCGCGCTCCGGATAAAGGACGAAGCTGAGGTAGAGGTAAGGAGTAGACGGGCGGAGATCTCGCGGGTCGAAGAACGCCTGGAGAATCGCGATTCCTCCCTGGACCGTCGCGAGGGCGAGCTCGACGAGCGGCGGAGGTTGCTGGGCGAGACCGAGGCGGCGCTCGACCGCCGGGTCAAAGACCTGGACGCCAGGGAGGCCGAGCAGCTTCGGAAGCTCGAGGAGATCTCGGGCCTGACCCGGGAGGAGGCCGAGAGGCGTCTCTTCGAGGGGCTCGAGTCCGAGCTCGAAGGCCAGCTCGGCCGGATGGTCCGCGACCGAACGATGGAGGCCGAAGAGAAAGCGGACTCCGACGCGCGGCGCATCATCTCCACGACCATGGAGAGGCTGGCCTCGGACCTGACCTCCGAGAGCACCGTCAAGGCCATCTCGCTGCCCTCGGACGACATGAAGGGGCGCATCATCGGGCGCGAGGGTCGCAACATCCGCGCGTTCGAGGCCGCGACCGGCGTTGATGTCGTCATCGACGACACGCCGGAGACGGTGGTGATCACCTGCTTCGACCCCGTGCGGCGGGAGGTCGCGCGGGTGTCGATGGAGCGCCTGGTCCAGGACGGGCGCATCCACCCCGGCCGCATAGAGCAGATCGTCGCCAAGGCCCGCAAGGATGTCGAGAAGGAGATGAAAGCGGCCGGTCGCCAGGCGCTCTACGACGCCAAGATTTCCGGCGGGATGCACAACGACCTCATCAGGCTGCTCGGCGCGCTCAAGTACCGCACCTCCTACGGACAGAACGTGCTCGCACACTCCGTCGAGGTCGCCAACCTGTGCGGCATGATGGCCGCCGAGCTCGGCGCCAACGTCAAGATCGCCCGCCGCGGCGCGCTCCTGCACGACGTCGGCAAGGCCATAGACCACGAGGTCGAGGGCACGCACGCCCTGATCGGGGGCCGCTTCGCCAAGAAGTCCGGCGAGTCCGACGACGTGGTGCGGGCGATCTCCGCCCACCACCACGAGATCGAAATGGAGACCGTCGAGGACGTCCTGGTGGCCACCGCCGACGCCGTCTCTGCCGCCCGCCCCGGAGCGCGGCGCGAGACCACGGAGATCTACCTGGAGCGCCTGCGCTCCCTGGAGGACATCGCCCTCGCGCACCGCGGCGTGGACAAGGCCTACGCCATTCAGGCCGGGCGCGAGATCCGGGTGATGGTCCAGCCCTCGGAGGTCGACGACCGGATCGCCGCCAAGCTGGCCTTCGATATCTCCAAGCAGATAGAGACGGACCTCGAGTACCCGGGCCAGATCAAGGTGACCGTGATCCGGGAGAGCCGAGTGAGCGAGGTCGCCCGCTAGGCGGCCCCGCTGGTAGAGGGACCAGGCGGGGAACGCGTGCGACCCGTTGAAGGCCCGTACAGGGACCTCGGCTCGGGTTTCGCCCGGCTGACGGGCGCCGAGGGCTCCCGCCGCGCGCCTTCGGCCATCGCCTCGGTCGAAGGCGCTCTCCTGGAGCTGTTGCACAACGCCCGGGACGCCGGCGCCGGCAACGTGTACGTGGCCTCGACGCTGAAGGCCCGGCGCTATAGGACGATCACCGTGATCGACGACGGCCAAGGGATCCCCGAATCGCACAGGGACCTCGTCTTCGAGCCCGGCGTCACCACCCGGCACCTGGATGCACCCGCACGGATCTCCGGTCCGCGCCCGGCACCCGCGGGCCTCTCCCTCTACCACATCCGGGAGGCCGCGCTCTCGGCCGACGTGCTATCGACCTCCGCCCCGACCGCCGTCCAGGCCACCTTCGACACCACGAGCCTCCCCGAGCGAACCCTCCAATCCGCGTCGCGCCCCTCGAACTCAAACCTCCTGGCAACCCTCCGCGGCTTCCTGGACGACAATCCCCACCCAACCCCCGCTCCGAACCTCTACCACGGCTCCCCGGCCCGCATCCTGGCCGGCCTCCTTGTCAACCGCATAATACACTTGCCTGGCGGTCCGAAGGCCGTGAAAGACGGGGCCGAGGGGCTCGGGTTGAGGGTATCGCTGAGGACGGCGCAGCGGGTTTGCGGGGGAGAGGTGCGGCCCCCCGATGCTGTGGCGGCTTCGGGGACGGCGGGGCACGGGCGGGAGTACTTGGGGGGACAGGTGTCGGATGCCGGGCATGTGTCGGGTGCTGTCGTCTCTTTGAGCGAAGAGGATAAGGCGGAGATCACGGCTATACTCTATCGGGCGGCCAGGGCCGCATACGTGGAGCTTGGAGAGGTCCGGACAAGGGCCAGGCCAGGAGAGGTCACGATACGGGCCGTCGTCTACGAGCCGGAGGACGAGTATGAGTAATGGTGGTGGGGCGTCGATGGCGGCGCCGATAAAGCTCTCGAAAAAGCCCGTGGCACGACCGGCCGGCGAGGCCGGTGGCGTGGACGGGGTCAAGACCGCTTGCATACGCACGTTCGGTTGTCAGATGAACGTGCACGACTCCGACCGAATGCGGCGCATGGTCCTCGACGCCGGCTACGCCGAAGTCCCCACCTACGAGCAGGCCGACCTCGTGATCCTCAACACCTGCTACGTGCGCGAGAACGCCGTCGACAGGGTCCGCGGCCACCTCGGGGAGCTCAACCGCCTGCGGCGCGAGGGCCGCGTAAAGAAGGTGGCGCTCACCGGCTGCATCGGGGCCGCCGAGGAGTCGGCGCAGCTGCAGGAGAAATTCGGCATAGACCTCGTCTTGGGCACCCATAATACTTATGAGCTCGCCGAGTTCGTGGGCCTGCCGACGATGGCCGAGACCTACACACCCGACCTGCCAGGGACCGAGGATTCCGAGAGCGCGTTCGTCACGATCATGACCGGGTGCAACTACGTGTGCAGCTACTGCATCGTGCCGGCGGTGCGCGGGCGCATGGTGTGCCGGCCGATGGAGAGCGTGGTGTCGGAGGTTGAGCGGCTGGTCGCGAAGGGCACCGGATACGTGACCCTGCTCGGCCAGACGGTCGACGCCTGGCGAGAGGACGGCGCCCGCTTTTGCGACCTACTCGAGCGCGTGGCGGACGCGGCGCCGCGGGTCTGGTTCACCACCAGCCACCCGTCCAACATGGAGGACCGGACGCTCCGGGCCATCGGCGAACGGGGTACGATCGTCGAGCGCCTTCACCTGCCGGTCCAGTCTGGCTCCGACAGGATGCTGAAGGTCATGCACCGCGGGTACAAGGCCGAGAGGTACCGCCGCAAGATCGAGTTCTTTCGGGACGCGGTTCCGGGAGGCACGCTTAGCACCGATATCATCGTCGGGCACCCGGGCGAGACGGAGGACGATCACCAGCGCACCCTCGAGCTCGTCGAAGACTGTCGCTTCGATGCGGCCTATATCTTCAAGTTTTCGCCCAGATCGGGGACCGAGGCCGCGCGCATGCCCGGCTCGGTCCCCGACGATGTCGTGCAGCGCCGCTTTATGCAGGTGCTCCGGGCCGTCGAGCGCGGCGCGTTTGAGAACAACCAGCGCAAGGTCGGCGACGTGGAGGACGTCTACATCAGGCACGGCGCCTCAGATGATGGCAAGGCTATCGGCGAAACGTGGGGCGGGCACGCCGTCCACATCAGCACCCCGGCTGGACCCGGTTCGTACGTCCGGGCCAGGATAGAGTCCGCAGGACCCCACGTCCTCTACGCGCGGCCGCTCGAAGGCTGATCCAGGGGATTGATTAAGGAGCGTCGGTCGCCCGTGGGGCGCAAGAGAGCCCTGGTGGTCTGCGGGCCCACGGCGAGCGGCAAGAGCGCCGTCGCCGACGAGCTGGCGGTAAGCGTCGCAGACTTCGTGGCGTCGACTGGTCCGGGCGCGGATCTTGTCCCCACGCTGGTGGTGGACTCGATGCAGGTTTACAGGGAGTTGCCGGTGATAAGCAACCAGGCGCGTGGGCGGGCCGCCGAGCTCGTCGGCATGGTCTCCGTTACCGAGGAGTGGACCGTGGCGCGTCATCGGGACGCGGCGCTACGGATAATCTCTGGCGTCGATGGCCCGTTCGTACTGGACGCCGGGACGGGGATGTACCTCAACGCGATCCTGCTCGACATCCCGCTGGCGCCGAGGGTCCCAGACGCCGTCAGGGACGCCGCCCGCAGGGCCGCGTCCGGCGCCCCCAACCCGCGGCGGGCGACGCGCGAGGCCGAGCTCAAGATCTCGGGTGCCCCTGAGCGGGGTTCGATCTGGGGGGGCTATCCGCGCTACGAGACCGCGATCCTGTACCTGCGCCCCGACAGGGCAGTCCTGGACGCCGCCATCGCAGAAAGGTCCGCGAGGATAGTCGAGACGGGAACGGACGAAGCAAAGCGCCTCAGGGACATGCTCCAAGACGGCCTCCCCGTGAGCGCCTCCGTCCTCGACTCTATAGGCGTCCGAGAGTTGCTCTTGACGCTAGACGGTGAGATCACACAGGACCAGGCCCAGGAAAGGATGGCGACCCGCACCCGTCGGCTTGCCAGGCGACAGATGCGCTGGTTCGACAAGCTCGCAAGGACCCTCCGCGGACGGACCTTCACCACGGTCGTTGCGTCGCCCCCAGAGATCGACATACATTATATGCATGATATACTTCGCGCATGATGGAAGAGAGCACTATCGATCGGGCGGTGCTGGTCGGAGCGGGGGAGCTTCGTCACATGGCCGAGCTCGGGAGGCTGGGAACGACCCTCGGGTTGGAGATCTCTGGCGTGCTCGAGCAGAACCGCAGGGACGGCACGGGCTACCTCGGACGAGGCAAGCGCGAAGAGTTGGCCGTGCTGGTTGGCGAGACCGGGGCGAAGTTCGTTCTCGTCGACGATGAGCTGACGGCATCTCAGGCGCGGGTGCTCGAGCGCGGGGTCAGGTCGGGACCGGACGCCAACGACGCGACCGTCGTGGACAGGACGGAGTTGATCATCCGCATCTTCGAGGCCCACGCCGGCGACGCCGCGAGCCGCCTGGAGGTGGAGCTCGCGGACCTGCAGTACCGTCTGCCACGAGTGAAGGGCAGGAACCCCGAGCTGAGCCGCCTCGGGGGCGGCGTGGCCGCCGGAGGGGCAGGCGGTGGCGGGGGAGCGACGAGGGGGCCGGGCGAGCAGCAGCTCGAGTACGACCGGCGCGTCATCCGTCGCCGGATTGAGACGCTAAGACGCCGGCTGCGGCAGGAGGAGGCCGCGCGTAGCGTTCGGGGCGCGCGCCTGAAAGAGGGCGGGTCGCCGACCGTCGCCCTCGTCGGCTACACCAACGCCGGCAAGACCACCATCCTAAACGCCCTGAGCGGCGCCCGCCGCTCCACCAAAGATCGCCTATTCGAAACGCTGGAGACGACCACGCGCCTCGTCAGCGTCGGCGCCTCCGATGGGGTTGCTGTCAGCGACTCGTACAACGGCCTCGGAGGCGAGCCTGGCGCGTCCAGGCCCGACTTCGTCGTCACAGACACCGTGGGTTTTATCCGCAAACTTCCCACGCAGCTTGTGCGGTCGTTCTCCTCGACCCTCGAGGCGGCGAGAGATGCCCAGGTCAGGGTCCTGTGCGCCGATGCCTCCAGCGAGGAGCTGGAGGAAGAGATCCGCTCCGTACGCGTCACGCTGACCGAGACCCTCTCGGGGAGAGACGGATCCGGGGACGACTCCTGGGAGCGGTCGTGGCAGGAGGGCTTCGTCGCCGGGCCGAACATACTGTGCCTGAACAAGGCAGACCTCGTTTCGGCCGTACGGGCCGCCGAGTTGCGCAGGGACTACCCTGGGGCCGTCCTGATCAGTGCCCTGCGGGACTGTGAACCGTTGCTGCACGAGATCTACCGCCGCATACAGACGGGACGAGAGAGGATGGAGGTCCTGATCCCACACGCCGACTACGCGCTCGTCAGCCGCCTCTACGGCCTGGCCGAGATCCACGCCCAACGCTCAACCGAGTCGGGCGTCTGGATGGACCTCAGCCTCCCGCCGGCAGCCTCCGCACGGTACTCCGCGTACCGCGTCTCGTGACCCATCTCGATCATTAACACTCATAATACAACTAGTTGGGAAGCATTACGACTATACCCTCACCCGGAAACCGGGATAAAGGAAACCGGCATATACACCGGCGAAATCAGTACAGGGCTGGGTAGAGGGGACAACAGAGACAGGCCGTACGTGGCGATGAACATGGTCTCTACAGCGGACGGACGAAGCGCTGTGTCGGGCAAAGCGGGCGGCATTGGAAGCCGGGTGGATCGCTCGACCATGCGTAACCTGCGCTCGCAGGTCGACGCGGTCATGGTCGGTTCCGGCACCTTGCGAGCGGAGAGGCTGACGCTCGGCCTGGACGACGGCCATGGTTCGCAGCCGCTTGCGGTCGTCGTTTCATCGTCCGGGCGTGTGCCTTTGGGGCACCTGATCATGCCCGAAGGCCAGGAGGTCCTGATAATCACCTCCGAGGCGAAAGCCGAAGCAGCTCGGCGTCTAGCGGGGCCTCCCTTGGCCGACGTTCTCGCGGTGCCACCGTCTCAGGCAGCAGAAGGCGGGCTGGATCTCGCGCGGGCCCTGCGCCAGTTGAAGGCACAACACGGAGTAGAACGCCTACTGGTCGAGGGAGGCCCGACCCTGAACCAGTCCCTGATAGCCGCGGGTCTTGTCGACGAGTTGTTCCTCACGGTGTCGCCTGTCCTCGCCGGCGACACCGGCGAACCCTCCAAAACCATCCTCGGCGGAGACACGCCGCTCCCCGAACCGCGCCGCCTCAGCCTTGTCTCCGTGTACCTGGCAGGCGACGAGCTCTTCCTCCGCTACCATCTCTAGATCCCCACGGCTAGGTTCCCGCAGGAAATTCCCGCAGGAGCCTACGCACAGGAAACAGACCCCCCAAGGCGTGCCTCTCCACGAACTTCCGAGAATTCCCGTTATGCGAAGTTCGCCGAAAAAACGGTCCGCATCGACGAGCATCGGGGCGAGGGTGCGCCTGTATAATCCGGCGTGTGGGAGCGCGCTCGGATCCTCGCTCAGTTGCCGTGGAGGCGGAGCCCCTCATCCTGACGGCCAAGCTCGACGACGCCTCCCAGGGGCGCCTGGACCGCGAGCGCCGCGAGCACTTCCCGCCGGGGCGGAACGTTATCCCCGCGCATCTCACGCTGTTCCACCACCTGCCGGGAGAACTGCTCGACGAGGTATCGCGGTCCGTAGAAGCCGTGTGCCAGGATCGGGGGCCGTCGCAGGCCTCCGTCAGCGGTCTGAGGTTTCTCGGCCGCGGCGTGGCGTACGAACTCGAGGCGCCAGAGCTCCTTGCCGCAAGGAAGGCCCTCATCAACGAGTGGCAACACGTCCTGACGGCCCAGGACCGCCAGGGCTTCAAGCCGCACGTCACCATCCAGAACAAGGTGGCCCCAGAGACGGCCAGACGCCTCCTGGAAAACCTGCGAACGTCCTTCACGCCCTTCCATGTCACCATCGAGGGCCTAATCCTTTGGAGGTACCTCGGCGGCCCCTGGGAGCACATCCGAGACCACCCTTTTTCCTTACCCCGCGAGTAGCACCCTTGGCTTGCGCTCCGATCCCCCCACTGCCCTACATCGGAAGAGTATTATATTGGTATGCGTAGGAGGCGAGTTCTTCGGCGCGCCGGATGTAGCGCATGGTGGTTTTGGGGTCGGAGTGGCCGAGGAACTGCTGGATGACCAGCAGCGGGGCCTCGTTCACGGCCATGTTAGTGCCGACGGTGTGGCGGATGGAGTGCGGGGAGATTGCCTTGGTGATGCCGGCGGCGCGGACGTACTTCTTGACGATGTTCTGGACCGAGCGGGTGGTCAGCGGCTTGTCCTTGCCCACCCGGGAGGCGAACAGGGGTTTGCGGGCGTCGGCGTGGGAGTTAAGGCTTCGGTCTGTGAGGAGGATATAGCGCTGGACCAGGCGCCATAGGTCGGGTGAGATCGGCACGTTGCGCACCTTATCGCCCTTGCCAAGGACGCGGAGGAGGACTTGATCCCGGCCGGCCTCCTTGAAGTCACCGATGGTTATCCCGACGGCTTCCGCCTCTCGCAAACCGCACCCGGCCATGACCGCCAGCATGACGTAGTCGCGGTAATTGTCTGCGCGGGCCGCGCTCAGCATCCGGGAGAGTTCGTCCTCCGTGAGGACGTTGTAAGCGGGATCCTGGCGCACCCGCGGGCTCTTGGCGAAGAAGCGCAAAGCTTCGGGGTTGACCGTCGTCGCTCCGGCCATGAACGTGAACACCAGGAACCTGCGCAGTACCGCGAGCTTCTTGGCGGCCGTAGCCGCGGCATACGTCGAGATCAGGTGCTCCCGGTACAACGAGACGTCCTCCGCCGTCAACTCCCCGAGCCCCTTCCCTATCCGCCCCTCGAGATAGCCCACGAACAATTGTAACTCTGTATTATACGTTCTTTTGGTCTGGGGGCTGGTGAGCGTGCGGAGGTAGACGGTGATGAGGCGCTCTGCGGGGTGCTGGGACGCCGGTAAGGTGTCGGAGCTCTGGGAGCTTTTGGGGGGCCGATTTGCGGGGAGCTCGGCCATGGCTCAGTCTTCGGGGTCCTCGTAGGTGATCAGGGAGACGACGTCGTACGGGACGAGCATGTCGCGGCCTTTGAGGAACGAGAGCTCTATGAGGAAGGCGACGCCGGCCACCACGCCGCCGGCGTTCTCGACCAGTCGGCACATTGCGTGGGCCGTGCCGCCGGTGGCCAAGAGGTCGTCGGCGACGAGGACCCGGCACCCTGCTGGGATGGCATCGTGATGGGTTTCGAGGGCGTCGGTGCCGTACTCGAGCTCGTAGGAGGCGGAGATCGTCTCCCGGGGAAGCTTGTTCGGCTTGCGGGCCAGGATCAGGCCCTTGCGCGCCCGGTAGGCCAGGGCGGTGCCGAAGACGAAGCCCCGCGCCTCGGCGGAGAGGATGCGGTCGTATTCTCCGAGGGAGTCCGTGGCGAGCGCCAGCGCGTCGACCGCCTCGTGAAGGGCCTCGCCGTCCTCTATCAGGGGGGTGATGTCCTTGAAGGAGACGCCGGGCTTGGGGAAATCCGGGACGGTGCGGATGTGGCGCTCAAGGCGACTGATCATCTCTCCCTGTCCGGCACGGTCCATCCGCTCCCCCGACTCCATCGGTTCGCCCCCCAGACGTTAGGGGACGAAGGACTCGATCACGTTGGCCATCATCAGCTCCTTCATGCGGGCGTCGACGGCCGCCAGGTGGCGGGCCTTGTTCATCGCCTCGGCCAGCCTCGCCTCGTCGCCGCTGCGCAGCTCGGGGTTAAGCACCTGCTTGAACATCGCGGCCTCGCGGTCCACGGCGGCCATGATCCCGCGCAGGTGGCGCGGTTGGATCGAGTACTTCGCCATCTCCATGGCCAGGCGGGCGATCTCGACGTCCCTTTGGGTCAACTCACCGGTCCGACCGATCACGCCGACCGAGACGAGATCGTCCACGAAGCGGGATTCGGTCTCCAGCGCGTCGGCGAGCTCCTCGCGGGTGTAGGTCCGGTCGTCGAGGACCCGCGAGAGGTCGCCGGCCGAATCGCCGCGCGGGACGGGGGCGCCGCCTTCGATGCGCTTCTTGATCACCTTGAGCGGCAAATACTCTTTGTCCTGGAGCGTGAGGATGTACCTCAAGAGCTCCACGTCCTGGCTAGAGAACAGTCGGTAGCCCCCGCGCGTGCGGGTCAGGTTGATCAGGCGCCGGCGCTCCAGGTACCGGATCTTGCTGACGGAGAGCGTCGGAAACTCGGGCCGCAGGCGCTGGACGACCTCGCCTATGGTGAAACTGTCCTTCGCGCCCGTGCCCCCGGTCCTCTCGGCCACGACATCTCCGAACCCCTCGGAGTCCGTCTCAGCAGCATCGCGGCCGTCCGTTCCGTCCTCGTCCAGGACCGGGTCGATGGCGCCACCGGCGCCGCTGACGCGCGTGTCGTCGGCGAACTCGCGCCGCCCTCCGCCCTGCCTGCCGCTCTGGTCCATGCTCACTGCTCCCATCCTAGCTCTGCAAAAACACCACAACGGCCCCGATCGGGGGCCGACCCCAGACGCCCGAGCCAACAAGGCTCGGGGCTTTCTCAGGCGAACACGAACCGGAACCGGTACTTGCCGACCTGGATCTCGTCTCCGTTGCGCAGATCGACCGCGTCCACCCTTACCCGGTTCACGTAGGTGCCGTTGAGGCTGCCCACGTCCCGGATCCTGTAGCCCCGCTCGCCCTGCAGGATCTCGGCGTGCCTGCGCGACACCGTGACGTCGTCCAGGAATATGTCGCAGTCGGGGCCGCGACCGACGGTGACGACGGGCTCGGAGATGTCGTGCATCCGGCGTCCCGCCGTGCCTTCTACCTGGTCTAGCTCGATCAGGGCGGCGCCATCGACCTCGTCGTCGGCCTTTTTGGACGGCTGCTCGCCGTCTTCGAAGGCCGGAGCGTAGGAGATGGTGGACTGCCCGTGGTCCAGTTTGGACCCGCACTCGGCGCAGTACCTCATCCGCGGCGAGACCTCGGCTCCGCAGTTGGGGCATGCCCTCACGGCCGCTGCTCCATATCCCGCCCGCCCGACTTGCCCGCCCACTCGTCGGCGACCAGCGCCCGGGCAAGGTCTTCGGGGGAGACGGCCGGGGCGCCCCGGCCCACGGCCTTGGCCCTTATCAACGCGATCCTTCCGCGCAACACCTCCAGCCGGTAGTCGAGGGCACGCTCTTCCTCGACCAGCCGGCCAAGTAGGACCTCCAACTCCTCGGCCGTCAGGGCGGTGAGGTCCTCCACGCACAGCGCTTCGAACCGCTCCTCCTCAGGCCCCAAACTTCTCCCCGTCATGGGCGGGAGTATAACCGTCTCTGAACCTGAAGTACAGTCTCACATGGAGTTTTGGGTTCGGGTTCGGTTCATCGCCGTTCTCCCCGGTCCACTACGCCAGCACTGAGGGGCTCGACGCGCCGGCGCGCGATCTCGAGGGCCCCGGAAATCCGAAGCCGGTCCCGGGGATCTTGTTCCGGCTGGTCGCCGGTCAGGAACCTCGGGCGTGGTCGGGGCCTGCCGGCCGTGAACTTCTTCCGGTGCTCAACCGATCCCACCCCGCCGGTACGCGCGCCAGGCGCTCCAACCGTAGACAAACACCGCCGCCACGGAGAGCACGAACCCCGCGTAGAAAACGATCTCTCCCACGACGCCACCCTTCAGCGCCACGACAACGACGGCCACCATGAGCGTCGCGGTCGCCACCTTCCCTATCCCTATGACCCGCATCTTGTCGCCGAGCAGGGCACTCCCGAGGAGGGCGAGCACGTCCCGTCCGATGAGCACAACGACAGCCCAGACGGGCAACAGGCCCCGGATGGCGAGCGCCGCGCACACGCTGGAGACCAGCAGCCTGTCGGCCGCGGGGTCCAGGACGCGCCCCACGCGGTTGGGCCCGATCCGGCGCGCGAGGAAGCCGTCGAGGAAATCGGTCGCCGCCGCCAGCGCCAGCAACGCCGACCCGGCAATGTCCCAGCCGCCGAGCAACAACGCCACGATCACCGGAACAGACAGAAGCCTGAAGAGCGTGAGCGCGTTCGGGACGGTGAGCACCCGCTCGTCGACGCGATCCGCCCCCCGGTCCGGCGCTCGGCCCACCTAGCGGCTGCTCTTGACCCGGAGGCGCACGCTAACGCCCCAGAGGTCGTATCGTTCCCTGAGCACGTTCTCCACGAAGCGCAGATAAGAGTCGGGCAGGTCCAGCGGGCGGTTGGCGAACAGGGTGAACCTTGGCGGCGAGTCCCCGGTCTGGGTCGCGTATCGGATCTTTACACCTCTGGGCGGTGCCGTGCGGGCGACGACCGCGTTTATGAGCTCGGCCACCTCGTGGGTTGGGATCCGGCTACCGTACGCCCGCCGGATGCGGGCCGCGAACGGCAGCAACTCCCCGACGCCATCCCCCTCTAGGGCGGAGACGTGGACGGACTTCGGTTTCAGATCCGTCATGCGAGCTAAGAGCTGGCCCCCGATCTCTCGCAGCCGCTCCCCGCTGACGAGGTCTTTCTTGTTGATCACAACCCCGCACGAGGAGCCGGCATCCTCTATTTGACGCGCGATGCCGAGGTCACCCCCAACGAGCCCGTCCACGGCGTCGACGACGAGCAACGAGACGTCCGAGCGCCGGATGGCCTCCGCGGTCCTCAACGAAGAGTAGTAAGGCACCCCCCCGGCCCGCCGCACGCTCTTTCCAACCCCGGCCGTGTCGAGCAAGAGATAACGCTCGGGCCCGCCCCCATCCAAAACGACCTCGACCTCACCGGCGATCGCGTCCGTGGTAGTCCCCGCCACCTCCGATACCACGGCGCGCTCGGCGCCTAACAGGCGATTCAGGAGCGTGCTCTTGCCAACGTTGGGCCGACCCACGATGGCGATCCTGGGTGGCTCCTCCTCCGGCAAAGCGCCAGACTCCGGCAACAGCCCGACCACGACATCGAGCAGGTCCCCCGTCCCCGTGCCGTGCAGCGCCGAGACAGGATAAGGTTCACCTTCACCTAGAGAGTAAAAGTTGTAGCGGTCCGTGTCGTCCGCGGGGTTATCCAGCTTGTTCACGGCGAGGACCACCCTGGCCGAGGCCCTTCGGAGCTCGCGGGCGATAACGGCGTCGGCCTCCGTCGGGCCTATCCTGGCGTCGGTGAGGTGCAGGATCACGTCGGCCTCCTCGACGGCGACGCGGGCCTGGAGGGTGACGAGGGCCTCGAGGCCGATGGTGGCCCTGGGCTCCATCCCGCCGGTGTCGACGAGGGTGAACTCGCGTCCGGCCCACTCGGCATGGCTGTAGGCCCGGTCGCGGGTTGTCCCGGGTTCGTCGGCTACCACGGCCCCCCGGCGGCCGACGATACGGTTCACGAGCGAGCTCTTGCCGACGTTGGGCGCCCCTACGACGGCGACCGTCGGCAGCCGGCTCATCGTCCGTATCCATTCCCGTCCCGATCGGGGAGCGCGTAGATCTCGCGCAGCAGCACCTCGGCCTCCTCCCTGTAGGCCCGCCCGCCGCGCAGGGCGGGGTCGAGCTTGTGGGGCGTGCCCACGTAGACGTGGAGCTTCTCGCCCCGAAGCCGGGCGCGGGGACCGGGCGTCGCGCCGACGAAGACGGGCAAGACCGGGGCCCCGCTCCGGACGGCGAGTACCACGGCTCCGCTCTTGGCGTCCCGGGACCCACCGTCCCCCTTGTGTGTTCCTTCGGGGAATATGCCGAGGGTCCACCCATCGGCCAGAAACGAGAGGGCCAGGCGCAACCCCGCGCGTCCCCCGCCGGCGCGGTCGACCGGGAAAGAGCCTATAAACTCGAAAAAGGGCCTGAACGGGAACCCGAAGAGCTCCTTCTTGGCCATCCACTGCGTGCGGCGCGGTATTGCCATACACACGAGGACCGGGTCGGCATACTGGCTGTGGTTGGCCGCCACGATCAGGGGACCCTTCGCAGGGACGTTCTCGGCCCCGTGAACGGTGAACCCGAATAGCAACTTTCCGATGATCCGCATTACGCGCCGGAAGAGGCGGTAGCGGGGGGACTGGTCGATCTGCGCCAAACCGTTTCCTCCTATGCGCCCCGCCAGGGGACCCTGGAGCGCGCCAGCTCGACGACACGGGCGACGACTTGCTCGAGGGTCAGCGCCGTCGTATCCAGCACGACGGCGTCGTCCGCCGGCTTCAGGGGAGAGGCCTCCCGCTCCGAATCCCTGCGGTCCCTGGTCCTTATCGCCTCGCGGATGCGGTCCAGGTCTGCCTGCCGGCCCGTCTGGTAGGCCCGCCGGCGCGCCCTCTCTTCCGGGGCGGCGGAGAGGAAGATCTTGAGGTCCGCGTCGGGCAGGACCACGGTCCCGATGTCCCGCCCCTCGACCACGGCCCCGCCCGCCTCACGAGCCCGGCGCGCCGCCTCCCGTTGAACGTCGAGCAGCACGCGCCGCACCTCAGGATGGGCCGAGACCCTGGACGCCGCCGCGGAGGCATCGGGAGAACGCAAGCCCTCATCGGGCGCGTGGACGCCGTCGATGAGAGCGCCGTCGCCGTCGAGGCCGACCCGGCCAGCGACCTCGGCCAGCGTCGGACCATCTTCGAGATCCGCCTGCTCTTGAAGGGCAAGCAGGGCGACGGCGCGGTACGCCGCGCCGGTGTTGAGGTCGGCGAGACCTAACTCCGCGGCTACCGCCTTGGCAACGGAGCTCTTGCCGCTCCCCGCCGGCCCGTCTATGGCTACAAGAAGTCCGCCCATCCGGAGGGAGTATAGCCGATGGGCTGGCGGTTCCCCGCCCTACCTCAACGCATCCAGGCGGTCGAAAAAGTCCGGCAGCGTCTTGGTCACGCAGGCCGGGTCCTGGATGGTGATCCCGGGCACGACGAGGCCAACGAGCGAGAAAGCCATCGCCATGCGGTGGTCACCGTAAGTGCGCAGGAGCCCGCCCAAGACGGGGCCCGGCACTATCCGGAGCCCGTCACGCCGCTCCTGGACCTCGATCCCCAGACGCGCGAGCTCGGTGGCGACGGCCGCGACGCGGTCGGTCTCCTGCAGGCGGGTGTGCCCGACGTTCGCTATGACCGTGGGACCGTCGGCGAAGGGGGCTATCGCGGCCAGCGTCATCATGGTGTCCGAGAAAGCGCCCATGTCGACCTCTACGCCGCGCAACTTCTCTGGGCCCCGCACCTCCACAAAGTCCTCCCCCACCTCCACCTCGCACCCCATCTCAGCGAGGACCTCGACAAAGCGCAGATCCCCCTGCGCGGACCGCGCCCCGAGGCCGGGGACCCGCACTCGTCCGCCAGAGACGGCGCCGGCCGCGAAAAAGTAGGACGCCGCCGACGCGTCAGGCTCGATCTCGTACTCCCTGGCCGCGTAGGCCGCCGGCTCGACGGCGAACCGTCCGTTCCCCACCTCCGCGTCCACGCCAAATTCGCGCATGACGTCCACGGTGATGCCGACGTAGGGCCAGTGTTTTCTTCCCGAGGCCAGCAGCTCGACCGGGGCCCGCGCGTAGGGGGCGGCCATGAGGACACCCGAGAGGTACTGGCTGCTGTCCGCGCCGTGAACCGTCACCGACCCGCCCCGGATGCCGCCCCCGCCGACCGCGAGCGGGAACGCACCATCGCGCTCCGCGTAACCGACCTCCGCCCCGAGGCCGCGCAAAGCGTCGACCAGGCCGGAGATCGGCCGCTCCCGCATCCTGGCCACCCCATCTACCCTGTAACGCCCTTTCCCCAACGCGAGCATCGGCGGCAAGAACCGCGCGACGGTCCCCGCGTTGCCGACGAAGACCTCGCCACCGATTCCGGGTATTATGCCTCTCATGCCTGTGATGATGGCTTGACTGGCGTCGCTGTCGGCGTGCAATGGGAAGCCGAGGGTCGAGAGGGCTGTCATGAGCCAATAGGGGTCGTCGCTGAAGAGAGGGTTCTTTATGGTCGAGCGTCCATCGGCGAGGGCGCCCAGGATCAGGGCGCGGTTCGTGATGCTTTTCGAGCCAGGGACACCGACGGTCGCGTCGACCGGCCGATCGAGCGGTTCGATGGGCAGCTCCGGTGGGAAGGCTCCCCGCACGTCTTCCACCCCGAAATCCGTGCCGGGGACGCCGTGAACCGGCCTCACCGAAGGCCGGCCAACTCTGTGGGCGTGAGGTTGCGGTGCTCCCCCTCGGGAAGACCCCCAAGCTTCACAGGCCCGATCCTGACCCTGCGCAGCGAGGCGAGATCCAGGCCGACCGCCGCGCAGGCTCGGCGTATTATGCGGTTACGACCCTCGTGGATGGTGAGGCGCAGGGTCGTCCGGCGCTGGTCGCGGTGCACGGGCTCGAGCTTCGGGGGGAACATGGGGCCGTCGTCGAGCTGCGGGCCGGCGGCGAGGGCGGCCAGGGCCCGTTGGGGTACCGGGTTTTTGAGGGTCAGTTCGTACTCTTTCTCGATGAGGGATGACGGGTGGGTGACGCGGTGGGCCAGCTCGCCGTCGTTGGTGGCGAGGAGGAGGCCCGTGGTCTGAGCGTCGAGGCGGCCAACGGGGACGAGGCCCGGCAGAGGGGGCATGAGGTCCCTCACGATCCGGCGCTCACGCCCCGGCTCGTCCTGCATCGTGCTGAGGTAGCCGGCGGGCTTGTTGAGCGCCAGGTAGGCGTGCTCCGCGGGGAGGCGGACGGGGTATCCGTCGAGGCTTACGGTGTCCTCTGTTTCGGCGGCGGATCCGAGGGTGGCCGTCTTCCCGTTCACCGCGACGCGGCCCGCCACGATCAGGGCCTCCGCCTTGCGCCGGGATGGGGCGGCGCCCGCGCGGGCGAGGAACGCCTGCAGGCGCACTACGGGACCTCTCCCGAGGCGTCCGCGGGGGTTGTTTCCGGATCGAGGTCCCGGTCGGGGGCACCCGATGGGGCACCCGATAGTCGCTGGCGCACACGGGCGAGCTCTTCCTCGGCGACGAGCGAGTCGAGCGGGGGGAAGTCGCCGGGAGAGGCCGCGCCGGTGGCCGCGAGGAACTCCGGGGTGACTTCCAACAGGGCCGGGGAGCCGGGGAGATCGTCGTCGGCGCCGGCTTCGACGAGGAGGCCGCGCTCCAGGAGCCCGCGCACCACGGCGTCGGAGTTCACGCCGCGTACCCTGGAGACGGCGCCGCGGGTCAGCGGACCCAGGTACAGCGCGCAGGCGAGCACCTCGTGGGCCGCCCCGGAGAGCGGGGAGGGGCGTGCCTCCTCGCGAAACCGCTCGACGGCCGCGGCGCAGGCGGGGTTCGTCGACAGCTGGTAGCCCCCCGCCACGTTTCGAAGGACGATCCCCGATATGCCAGGAGCG
Source organism: uncultured Rubrobacteraceae bacterium (assembly GCA_963769655.1). GTDB lineage: Bacteria > Actinomycetota > Rubrobacteria > Rubrobacterales > Rubrobacteraceae > CAVYMT01. The sequence continues at coordinate 333,328 of CAVYMT010000001.1, forward strand.
TAGCGGTTGCGTAGCGCCACCAGGGAGTCCTCGACGGCGCCCCTTGGCAGGCCGGTCGCGGAGCTCAGAGCCGCGAGGCCGACAGGGCGCGCGCTCGTCAGGAGGACCGCCTCGACGAGGTGCGACGCCTCGGGCGACGCGTCTGGCGCATTCACGGGACGGGCTCCAGGCGCAAGGGTCCCAAGGGCTGGGCCTGCGAGAGCTTCAGGCTCCCCTCCTGAGCCAGTGAGAGGGCCGCGGCAAAGGCCACCGCGCGGTTCAGTCGGTCCATACCGCTCACCAGGTCATCGTAGGAGATAGGGCCGCGGGCCAGGGCGGTCCGGATCAGGGCCGCCAGCTCCTGGACGGTGACCGTGATGGGCCCGAGGTGCCGCACCGGCGGCTCGGTGAGGCGCGAGAACGCGACGCGGGCCGCCGCGCTTGTGCGGCGGGGATCTATGCGAAGGCGTCCGGGCCTGGGCGGCGGGACGTGGGCCGAGGTGTGATGGCCGACGTTCGCGGCAAAACGCTCGCGCAGGGCTTCGGCGGCGCGTCGAATCTTGAGGTATCTCTCTAGCCTCTCGGCGAGTTCCTCGGGCGAGACGGCCTCCTCGTCGGCCTCCGTTTCGGCATCAAGCGCCGGGAACAGCGTGCGGCTCTTCAAGAGCACCAGGGCCGCCGCCGAGCCCGCGAAGTCCGTGTCGCGCTCCAGGGCGTTCGGGTCTTCGGGGTCCCGGGATCCCACGTACAGGCCGACGAGCTCCCGCAGGGGGACCTCGAAGATCTCCACCTCGTCCTTCAGGATCAGAGCCAGCAGCCACTCGTAGGGGCCGGAGTAGACGTCTAGTTCGACCGTGAAGTCCGAGAGCGACCTGCCGCTCCACTCGGAGGAGCGCTCCGTCACCGGGCCTCCGCGTGGAGCGGCAGGACGGCGGAGAGCGCGTCGTGCTGCTCCCCGGTTGCGCGGGCGAGGACCGGGTCCACGACGCGTCCCTCGGCGACCGCGACGCCCCGCCCCAGGCCTGCGTCGGCCTTGATGGCGTCGGCGAGCCCCACGCCGGCCAGGCTACGGACAAAGGGCAGGAGCGCGTTCGAGAGGGCCCTCGTGGCGGTCACGGGAACGGCGGCTGGCACGTTCTTCACGCAGTAGTGGAGGACGCCGTGCTCGACAAAGGTCGGCTCGCTCAAGGGCGTCGTGCGGGAGGTCTCTACGCAGCCGCCGTTGTCCACGTCGACGTCCACGATAACCGAGCCGTCCCTCATGCCCTCGACCGTGGCGCGGTCCACCAGCGCCGGCGTCCTCCTGCCAACGACGAGCACCGCCCCTATCAACAGGTCGGCGCGCAAGGCGGCGTCCCTGATGGCCATGCTGCTGCCCGCCAGGGTAGTCACCCCGGACAGGCGGGCCCCCTCCAGGCGCCTCAGGCGTTCGAGGTCGCGATCCACCACCACCGTCTGGGCGCCGAGCCCGCTGGCGACCCTGGCCGCCGCCGAGCCGACGATGCCGCAGCCAAGGATCAGGACCCGGCCCGGTCTGACGCCCGCCGCGCCGCCGAGAAGTATCCCCCGCCCGCCCGACGGCCGCTGGAGGAGGTGGGCCCCGATCTGGGGCGTCAGGCGACCCGCGATCTCGCTCATGGGAGTCAGGATGGGGAGCCTTCCCCGACCATCTCTCACGTTCTCCATCGCGATGGCGACGCACTTGGCGTCGAGGAGGGCGCGCATGAGGCCGGGATTCACCGGCAAGGAGAGGAAGGCTATGAGGTTCAAGCCCTCCCTCAGGTAGCCGTGCTCCTCGGGGACCGGGCCGTAGACCTTGACCACGAGCTCCGACTCCCCGTAGACGCGGGCGGCCTCCTCGACCACGTGAGCCCCAGCGTCCGAGTACTCCTCGTCGGCTATGCTCGAAGCTTCGCCGGCCCCCGCTTCGACCAGCACGCGATGGCCCGCGCGAGCCAGCTCGTGTGCCGCGTGCGGCGTCAGCGCGACCCGGCTCTCGCCGGGTGTGACCTCTCTTGGGACCCCGATCCTCACGGGTTCGTCTCCCCGAGCGCTAGCTTCACGGCCGCGACCGCCGCGTCGAAGAAGATCGGATCGTCCTGGTAGCCCCGGCCCATGCTCTCGAAGGTTACCCTGAAGCGCTCCTCTAATCCAGCCGCGCTCGCCGCCACGCCTTCGTAGGCGTGGCGGTGGGGCAACCCCCGAACGTGGGGCTCCTGCTTTCCCGGGAAGGCCACCCGGCATCCGGCGAGGGCCGCCTGGAGGGTCGCACGCGTGTGGTGGGAGAGTCCCCTGTGGCGCTCCCGCGGATCGGTGTCCGAGAGGCGCGGGGCGAGGACTGGCTCGGCCAGCAGGGCACAGGCCGCGTTGAGCGCGACGGCCGCGGCCATGCCCCCGTGGCCGTAGTCGGCGGCGGTCCCGACGATCCCTGGCCCGATCCCCGCGAGCACCAGGTCGGCCGGAGGACCGTCCTCGGCCGCGGCAGCCAGCAAACCCGAGTAGACGTTGGGAGCCTCCACGTCACCCCCGAAGGCGCTGCCAACCGATACGACCCGGCGCAGGAGAGCCCTATCCCGCAACTCGCGCACGGTATCTGAGAACGCGACGGGCAGCGCCCCGCCCTCCTGCCATACAAAGTCGACTCGAGCCCCAGGCTTGAGGTCCGCAGCCGCGCAGCAGGCCGGGGAAAGGTGCGAATGGAGCGGCAACACCGCCACGGGGATGCCGATAAGGTCACTGGCCTGTGGGGGCGCTGGGACGGCGAACTGCAAGGGCGTGTAGGGGAGCTTGACGAAGTGGTCCTGGTTCTCCGGAACTTCGACTAGGCCCGCGGGCGGGCAGACGACGGCGATACCACCGGTGCCGAGCCCCATCTCGAGGCCAACCGTGTTGGCGACAACCTCGGCACCGGGCAGGGGCGCACCACCGAGAAGCCAGTAGTACACTCCGTCCACCGTTCTTCCCGCCAGCGGACCTTCCAGCAACTTCAGGGCGGCGCGTCCGTCCTCAGTCGCGGAGAGCACCCGGGCGCGACGAAGCGCTGGTAGGGGTTGCGCCGAGGTCTCTGACTCCGTCAGGCCAGCTCCCAGGCGGGGTGCTCCGTAAGGAACTCCCGGATCCTTCCCTCCATATCCCCGATGCCGACGTGAACGTGGTCGGCCGTGCCCGGCGACCAGGAGGGTCCGAAGGTGACCGGAAACCCGGCGTCCCACAGGTCGACCGCCAACCTCTCGAGGGATCGTGGATGGGGCATCCAGGGCTCGGCTGTCCGTGCGGCGTCGAGCTCGAGGGCCGCCTCTGTCAGGGCCGCCGCCGCCGAAAGGGCGCGCAGGAGAGCTTCCAGACCCGCCCCAAGGTCCGTTGGCGTCAAGGCTCTGACCGCCCCCGTGACGCGCCGCGTGGCCGGCGGTGCGTCGTGGGGTTCCTGGAGGTAGTACCTCGCGAGGCCGTTGAGGTCCGGGACCAGTGGGCCCTTCGGGACGTCTTGCGGGCTCCTCCAGGCGAACGCCGCGGAGAGCGAGATCTCCCCCGCCGTGCGGGTTACGAGGAGGCCGGACGGCTCACCGGGCAAGAGCGCGACGGGCCGTCGCGCCGCAAGCTCCTCGCGATCCTTCACGGCAGCGGGGCCAGCGGAGATCAGCGGGCGGCCCGCTCCTCGGCGTGAGCGTCGGCGTGAGCCTCAGCGTGGGGTTCACCGGCGGCCTCGGACAGCTCTTCGGGCCACGGCTTCGACGCCACGCAGGCACCGACAAAGCCCGAGAAAAGCGGGGCGGGGCGCAGGGGCCGGCTCTTGAACTCCGGGTGGAACTGGCTGCCGATATAGAACGGGTGGTCCCTGAGCTCGGCGATCTCGACCAGGTGCCCGTCGGGGGAGGTCCCGGAGAAGACCAGCCCAGCCTCCGAGAGGGCCTCCCTGTAGGCGTTGTTCACCTCGAAGCGGTGCCTGTGCCGCTCGAAGACCAGTTCCCCGTCGTAGACCTCGGCGGCCAGCGTGCCGGGCACTATCTTGCACGGGTAGCGCCCGAGGCGCATCGTGCCGCCCATCTGCACGCCGACCTGATCCGGCATGATGTCTATGACCGGATGGGGCGTGTCCTGTTCGAACTCCGTAGAGTTCGCCATCTCTAGGCCCGCGACGTTGCGGGCGAACTCGATGACCTCGATCTGCAGCCCGAGGCAAAGCCCGAGGTACGGCGTCCCGGACTCTCGCGCGTAGCGCGCGGCCGCGATCTTGCCCTCGGCGCCCCGATGGCCGAAGCCCGGCAGGACGAGCACGCCGTCGGCATCGGCGAGCCTGGCCCTGGTTGCCTCCGCGTCGGCAAGGTTCTCGGAGTCGACCCAGTCTAGCTCCACCTTGCAGCCCGTGGGCGCCAGCGGCGTGGCTCAGGGCCTCGACCACCGACAGGTAGGCGTCCTGAAGCTTGATGTACTTGCCGATGATGGCGACCTTGACGGTGCGCTCAGCCTCCAGCATGCGGGAGACGAGCGCGCGCCACTCGACGAGCTCGGCGGGCGGCGCCGAAAGGCCGAGCTTCTCGAGCACCAGGTCGTCAAGGCCGCCGTCGTGCAGGTTCAGGGGTATGGCGTAGAGGCTGGGGGCGTCCTCGGCGGGTACCACCGAATCGAGCTCAGTGTCGGCGAACGAGCGAGATCTTGCGGCGGATGTCCTCGCTTATGGGACGGTCGGCCCTGCAGATAAGGATGTCCGGCGAGATGCCGATCTCACGGAGCCTCTGGGCTGAGTGCTGGGTCGGCTTGGTCTTGAGCTCGCCGGCAGCCTCGATGTAGGGCACGTAGGAGACGTGTACGTAGAGCACGTTCTTGCGGCCGACGTCGTTCCTGAATTGCCTGATGGCCTCCAGGAAGGGCAGACTCTCGATGTCGCCGACGGTGCCCCCGATCTCGGTTATGACGATGTCCTTGTCCTCGCCGAGGCGCCCGATCCTGTTCTTTATCTCGTTGGTTATGTGCGGGATGACCTGCACGGTGGCCCCGAGGTAATCTCCCCGCCGCTCGCGGGTTATGACCTCCCAGTAGACGCTGCCGGTCGTGACGTTGGAGAGGCGACCAAGGTTCTCGTCGAGAAAGCGCTCGTAGTGCCCCAGGTCCAGGTCGGTCTCCGCGCCGTCCTCCGTGACGAAGACCTCGCCGTGCTGGTAGGGGTTCATGGTGCCGGGGTCAACGTTGATGTACGGGTCGAACTTCTGCACCGCCACCCGGAAGCCGCGGTTCTTGAGCAGCATGCCCAGGGCGGCGGCGCTCGTCCCCTTGCCAATGGACGAAACGACGCCGCCCGTCACGAACACGTACTTGGTCTCACTCACCCGAACCACGCCCCCAAAGATCTAGCCTCCGCAATAGCCTTACCTCCTCCACGAGCCGGGAGATGGACGAGAACTCCGCAACCGCCGTGAGGCCCAGGATCGCCATACCGGCCAACGCCCACAACGTCCCGGGTCCGGCGGCCAGGATCAAAAACCCCATGACCGCGCCAAGGATCGCAGCTCCCGCATCGCCGACCATGATACGCCCCCTAACGTCAAAATAAAACAGCCCGACGAACCCGCCAGCAACGCCCGCGGCCGAGACCACGGCCCACGCCGGCGCGGCGAATGCCAACCCCAGGATCGCGAGCCCAACGAACTTGATCGCCCTGCCCGGCCTGACGTCGAAGAGGTTCGCCAGGTTGACGCTCCCCGCGAGCAGTGCCCCCGCCAACCACCGCCCTCCACCCCACACCGTAGATCACCGCCGCGACCGCCAACGCCCCGCCCCCGAACACCGCCACCTTGACGAGCCCGGTCGTGAGGCGCCCCCGCAAGAGCGCCCCAAGGTGTCCCGCGAAGCCCCTGTCCCCCACCCCGCCCCAGAGATCGTCGGCGAAGCCCACAAGACAAACCAGCGCCGAATACGCGAGGAACGCAACGCCCCCCGATCCGGTCGGCGCCACGCCCCACAAAGTCAACACGAGCGTTAGGAGTATTATGGGCATAAGAGTCAGGCCGGCGGAGGTCGGGATGGGGCGGCCGCGGTAGTTGGTGCTTTTCGGGAGGCGTCGGGCGAGGAGGGCGAGGGTCGGCGGGGTGAGGGCGGCACCCAGGACGAAGAGGAGCAGGGGGATCATCCCGGGATCACCAGGGGATGCGGGAGCCCTGTAGGGCGACGAGGATGTCCAGGCCCTGGCGCGCACGGTGGGCGAAGCCGCCGAAGTTGCGGCCTGTCGGGCGGTGCGCGAGGGGGAGGTCGAGCTCGACGGGGCGGATGCCGGCCGCGAGGAGATCGAGGGTCATCCCCACCTCGGCGCCGAAGCCCGGGGCGATGCCGGGCAGGGCTTCGAGCGCCGGGACGAGCAAGGCCCGCTGGCCCGAGAGCGGCTCGCGGGGCGCGTAACCGGTCCGGCGCCGGATCTCGTGGCGGGCAAAGCCCTTGACGAGGCCGAAGCCGCCCCGGCTCGAGCCTTTGGGCGTCGGGAAGGCTGCTATCGTCACCGGGCATTCTCGCTCGAGACCGTCGAGCAAGGCGGAGAGGTGAGACGCGGAAGTACCCAGGTCGGCGTCGGCGAGCAGGACCGCGTCCGGGGCGACCTCCCTGACGCGGGAGAGCCCCACGTGCATCGCGCGGCCCTTACCGCGGCCCTTACCTGGAGCAGCCGACTGCATCACCTCGGCGCCAAGCTCCCGCGCGATCCTTGGCGTGGCGTCCGTGCTGCCGTCATCGACCACTATCACGGTCGAGATCTCGGGGATGGACCCGAGGGCACCGAGGGTGACCGAAAGGGGTGCCGCCTCGTCGCGGGCAGGTATCACCGCTATGGTCGACATGTCCGAGTGTCGCACGGCGCAAGTATAGCTTTCGGCATTCGGCCTGAAGGGAGAACGGATCGCCGCGGCCCTGCGGCGAGGCCTTGCGAGGACGCCGAAGGTGCAACTCAGCCTGGCGGGGGGAACGACTGGGAGGCGGACTCGTCCGTGCCGTAGGAGCCCTCGCAGTCGGTTGCGACGCACTTCACGATGGCGGCCCGTCCCGCGGACTGCTCGGCGTAGTGGACGTCGGGGATGCCGGAATCGGCGTAGAGCTCGATCTCGCTCCGCCCCGTGTTGGAGGGCTCGGCGGCCACAACGCGGGCCCCCGCGTCCTGCCAGACCTCGAACAACCTGGACTGGGCCTCGAAGAGCGCCTCGCCGGTGCCGCGCGGGGGATCTTCGTCGGCGAAGCGGCCCCCGCCGACGAAGATGATGCCGTCCGAGGGCTCTTCGACCTCCCCCGTGGTCCCGAGCACCTCGCGGGCCAGGTCGGCGTAAGCAGTCTGCAGGTCGGTCGTCTGTTCGAGGATCGTGGATTCTTGCGCCGTTACCTCGTTCAGGGCTTCTGGCGCCGGAAGCGATTGGACCGTCGTGATCTCCGCCCCCGCGGTCTCGAGATCGGTCTGGAGCGCCCCCGCCACCGTGGGGTTCGCGTAAGGTCCGACGACGATGGCGAGCCGCGAGCCCTGCAGGGAGCCGGAGATCATGGCCTGGGACATGGTGTCCATCATCTCCTGGTCGGCGGAGGTCTGGGCCTGGAGCCTGTCGATCTGGTTGTCCCGCCGGGCTATCTCCCTTTCCTGCTGGTCCAGGCGGCGCTCGATATCCGAGATCTCGGCCCGCACCCTCTCCTGGACGACGCCGCGGTCGACCATGGCGACGCCGAGCAGGATGCCGATGGCTAGTGCAAGAAAGACGGAGATCAGCGAGATCAGGTGATACCTGAGATCCGGCACGGCGCTAGAGGCCCAGCAGGAGCCGGAGCTTTATGGCGAGGATGTCGAAGATGTTCGCCACCGCCTCCGAGGAGTAGGCTATGGCCGAGACCGCCACGAGCGCCGCGATGACGAGCGCGATCAGCAGCGAGACGGAGACGCGCGACGGATACAGCTTGCTGACGCCCTTGGCGTCGACCAGCCGCGCCCCTACCTTGAGCCGCGTCAGAAAGGTGGAGGAAGCCCCGGCACGCCCTTTGTCCAGGAACTCGACCAGCCCGACGTGGGTTCCGACGGCCACGATGAGCTCCGCGCCGCACTGCTCGGCCACGAGGATGGCGATGTCTTCGGAGAGGCCAGGGGCGCGCAGCGTCCTGGCGCCTTCCACTCCAGCCGCCGTCACACGCCGCAGGCCGGGCGCCTCGCCGCTCGGGTAGGCGTGGACCAGGACGTGCCGCCCGGCTTCGAGGCCCTTGTCTGAGATCGAATCCATGTCCCCGAAGACCAGGTCCGGTTTAAAGCCGGCCTCGAGCACGGCGTCGGCCCCGCCGTCCACGCCGATTATGAAGGGCTTGACCTCACGCAGGTAGGACTTCAGGGCGGACAGATCCTGCCGGTAGTCGTAACCGCGGACCACCACGAGCACGTGGCGGCCCCGGATCTCGCGCTCGACCTCCGGCGGGACCTCCAGGGTCGAGAACAAGAGGCCCTTCTCCGACCGCATGAACTCCACGGTGTTCTGGGCGAAGCGTTCGAGCGCCACGCCGACCACATCGCGGCTCTCGCGCAGCCTACGCTCGGCCGCCTCGAGATCCAGGTGCTCGCCCGACCGAGATCAGCTCCCCGTCCCGGTAGACGCCGTCGCCGCGGACCTCGATCTCGTCCCCGTCCGACACCTTGTCGAAGACCTTCTGCCCCACCCCGTCCAGGATGTAGACCCCGGCCCGGGCCAGGATGAAGGGCCCGAGGTTGGGGTACTTGCCCGTCGCCGAGCCCGCCGCGTTGACGACGGCGTTCACGCCGGCCTCGACCAGGGCATCGGCCGTGATCCGGTCGAGGTTCTCGTGATCGACGATGGGTATGGTCGAGGCGTTCAGGCGCGGCAGGATCTCCTTGGTCTTCTTGCCGAGCACGGCCCGGCCAATGACCCTCACCTCCCCCGAATCTCTGGTTCCGTAGCCGCCGACGCTCCTCATCGTCCCTCCACCAGGAGCTCGGAGGCGTGGGCGAGCGAGGCGTCGTCTATGCGGCCCGAGAGCATTCGGGCCATCTCCTTGAGGCGCTCCTCGCCCTCCACGCGCCGCACCCGGGTGATGGTCCGCCCGCCCGACTCTTCCTTGGTGACAACCACGTGGGAGTCCGCCTCGGAGGCTATCTGCGGCAGGTGCGTGATGGTGAGGACCTGGTTGCGCTCGCCGAGCTCCCGCAGCTTCGGGCCGACCGCCGTGGCCGTCTCGCCGCCTATCCCGGCGTCGACCTCGTCAAAGACGTAGGTCGCCCCCGGCACCACCCGCTCCTGGGCGAGGCGGATGGCGAGCATGATCCTGCTGAGCTCGCCGCCGGAGGCGTAGCGCCTCACCGGCAGCTCGGGCTCGCCCAGGTTGGGTCGGATCGCGAACTCCACGCGCTCCGCGCCCGATGGCCCGGCCTCCGTAGGAACGAGCTCCGCCCGAAATTCCGTCTTCTCCAGGTTGAGCCCCTTGAGGTTCTCCGCACCCGCTTCGCGAGCTCGCCCGCCGCCCGCCGGCGTCCGGCCGAGACCGTCTCCGCCAGCGCCCGCGTCCGCTCCTCACCGGCCGCGATCCGAGCCTCGAGCTCCGCCGTCTCCTCGTCCAGGTTCTCGAGCCGGGCCAGGCGAGCTCTGGCGTCCTCCAGGTACCCTTCGACGTCCCCGTACTTGCGCTCCAGGGCCCGCAGGGCGGCCAGGCGGTCCTCGACCGCCTCCAGGCGGTTCGGGTCGGCCTCGAGCTCTTCGAGGTAGGATCGCAGCTCGTAGAGCACGTCCTCGAGCTCGGCGGAGAGGCCGCCAGCCGCTCCAGAGGTCCGGAGAGGCCGGGATCGAAGCGGGCGGCCTTCTCCAGCTCCGTCGCGGATCGTCCGGCCAGAGTCCAGCGCCACCACCTTCGTCCGCGAGAGCGGCCGTCGCCGCGCCGGCGGACTGCAGGAGGTCCGTCACGTTCCGCAGGCGATCGCGCTCGCGCGCGAGCTCCGCGACCTCGGCCTCCCTGTAGCCGGCCGCCTCTAGCTCCGAGATCTGGAACCGGAGAAAGTCCACCTCCCGCAGGCGGGCCTCGCCGGAGGCGCTGACCTCCGCGAGCTCGCGGCGGTCGCGCTGCAACGCGTGCCAGAGCGTGCCGCGCTCCTGCTTTGCCTTGCCGGCCGCCCCGTCCAGAAAGTCGTCCAGGATGGCGAGCTGCTCGGCCGGCTCGGTCAGGCGCGTCTGCTCGCGTTGGCCGTGGTAGGAGACCAGGTACTCGCCGAGGGCGCCGAGCGCCCGCACGGGGACCGAGACCCCGCCAACGTAGCAGCGGGACCGTCCCTCCTCCGTCAGGGTGCGGCGCAACACCAGGCCGTCCTCGGCGTCGACCTCCTCGGCCAGGTCGCCCAAGGAATCGCTCAGCGCCGCGCTCCGGGTCTCGTCGGGCAGATAGAAGGTGCCCTCCACGGTCGCCCGGCTGGCGCCGGCGCGCACCGCCTCCGAGCGCGCGCGTCCCCCGAGGAGGAGCTGCAGGGCCGTGGCCAGCAGGGTCTTGCCCGCGCCCGTCTCCCCGGTGATGGCGTTCAGGCCCGGCGAGAGCTCCAGGGTCGCCTCCTCGATCAGGGCCACGTTCTCGACGGAGATCTCCGTGATCACTACAGGAACGTCCTCCGCACGGCTCTCCACCAGCTCCAGTCTTCGGTCCGGCCTATTCTAACGCTTTCGTCGGGAGAGCCCTATCTCCACGCGCCCCCCTGCGGGCACCTCGCGGGGCTCGTCGCCGTCCACCGAGAGCAGCGCGTCTCGCTCGACCAGCTCCAGCTCGACGACCTGCTCCGCGCCGAGCACCAGGGGCCTGCTGACCAGGGCGTGCGGGGCGATAGGGACGAGCACGTAGCACGACGGCGTCGCCCGAGATGATCGGTCCACCGGCCGAGAGCGCGTACGCCGTCGAGCCCAGGGGCGTCGCGGCGATAAAGCCGTCGCACCGGAAGGCGAAGAGCTCCTCGCCCCCGATGCTGACGTCGACCGAGATCAGCTGGTGCGGTCGCTTCTTGATGAGCACGGCGTCGTTGGCCGCGAGCAACGGCTCCTCCCAAGCCCGCGAACCTCGAGCATCCTGTACTCCTGGACCTCGAGGCCGCCGTCGAGCACCTTGCCCACGCCCGTCTCTATCTCTTCCGGAAGCATCCCGGACATAAAGCCGACCTTACCCAGGTTGACGCCGAGCAGCACCCGCCCCTTGTACATCCTGGAGGCCCTCAGCATCGTGCCGTCCCCGCCGAGCACGAAGACGAGGTCCGGGTCGACCGCCCCGTCGGGCTCGTCGTCCGGCCTGACGTCGACCACCTCTACGTCGCGACCTCTCGAGCGCCGCCACCAGGCGCTCGAAGTACCCTTCGCTGACCCCCGGCTTGGCCACGATGGCGACCCGCCGCACCTCGCCGGCCCGCAGCCGCTCAGCCACCGGCCACCACCTCTCTGACGCGCGCGGCGTCCAGCGGTGCCCCTTGGGCGCCGCGCCTCAGGTGTATCGGGTACTCCCTGTTGCCGGACCTCTTGCCCGCGACCCGCGCCCGCGTCACCGCCACCGCCTCGAGGCCCAACGACCCGAAGGCTTCGGCGACCCCAAAGATCACGGCCGCCTGCACCTCGGGGTCGCGGACCAGGCCGCCCCGGCCAACGGCCTCGCGCCCGGCCTCGAACTGGGGTTTGACGAGCAGCACGGCCTCCCCCAGCGACGGTGTCGTGGAGACGAGCGTTCCGAGCGCGACCGCCAGCGAGATAAAGGAGAGGTCCGCGACCAGAAGGTCGGGGCGAAGGCCAGATCCCCGCCGGCCAGGTTCCGCACGTTGGTTCGCTCCAGGACCGTTACCCGCGGGTCGTTGCGTAACGACCAGTCGAGCTGGCCGTATCCGACGTCGACCGAGAGCACCCTCCCCGCCCCCCGCTGCAGGAGCACGTCGGTGAACCCCCCCGTGGAGGCCCCGGCGTCGAGCACCGAGCGACCGGCGACCTGTATGCCGAAATCGTCCAGGGCGCCGTCCAGCTTCTCCCCGGCGCGCGAGACGAAGCGGTCCCCGCCCTCCACGACCACGTCCTCGTCCGAGGAAAAGCGGGAGCCGGCCTTGGTGACGATGCGGTCCGCGACGCGCACGGACCCCGCGAGGATCAAACCCTGCGCCCGGCTGCGGGTCTCGGCCAGACCCCGCTCGACCAAGAGCGTGTCCAGCCTCTGAGGGTGACGCTTCGCGGCGCCCGTCGGTTCGCCCCTAGCTTCATCTCTCACGGCCGCGGGCTAGCTCCCCCGGTGGCGCACGAAGAACGCCAGCTCGCGGAGCCCCGACGTATCCCCGTCCACGCGTCCGAGATCCCCGAGGGCTCTCTGGAGGGCCGCGTCGGCCTCGCGCCGGGCGCCGTCCAGCCCATAGACGCCGACGAACGTGGCCTTGCCCTGCTCGGCGTCGCTGCCCGCGCTCTTGCCGAGCTCCTCGCGGGTCGCCGTCGCGTTCAGGACGTCGTCCACGATCTGGAAGCAGAGGCCGAGCTCGTAGGCGTAAGCCGAGACGGCGGCCTGCTCGTCCTCCGTAGCGTCGGCCAGGATCGCGCCGATCCTGGCGGAGGACTTGATCAGAGCCCCCGTCTTGAAGGCGTGGATCATGCGCAGCGTCTCGGGATCTGTCCCGTCCCCCACCCCGGTCTGGTCCATGTCGATGACCTGCCCACCGACCATGCCGTTGACGCCGGTGGAGTCCGCCAGCTCCCGGACGACCTCGAGCACCTGCTGGTGGGTCCCCTCCTGGTGGACGGTGATCAGGGTGAGCGCCTCGCCGAAGAAGGCGTCGCCGGCCAGGATGGCCATGGCCTCGCCGAACTTCTTGTGGGCCGTGGGGCGGCCGCGCCGGAAGTCGTCGTCGTCCATCGCCGGGAGGTCGTCGTGGATCAGCGAGTAGGTGTGGATGAGCTCGATGGCCGCCGCTGAGGGCAACACGCGCGAGGGCTCGGACCCGAAGATCCAAGCGGTCTCCATGCACAGCGTTGGCCTGACCCGCTTGCCGCCGGCGAGCATGGAGTAGCGCATGGCCTCCTCAAGGCCGGCCAGCCGTGGCTCTTGGGTGAATCGCAGGCCCTCCAGGTACCCCTCGAAGACGCGCCGGTGCTCCTCCCAGCGCGCGGCGCTGCGCGTAACCCCAGATGCCCCGCCGCCACGCCTATCGGCCCCGCTAGCCTCGCTCGCCATGCCTCACCTCGTCGTGGACCCGGCCCTCAGCACCCCTCAAGACGCCCCGCACGAAAACGGGGGCCTCCTCACTGGAGAAGCCCTTGGCGAGCTCCATCGCCTCACCGATGGCCACGTCCGGCGGCACGTCGTCCGCGTGGAGCATCTCCTGGAGCGCGAGGCGCAAGATGGTGCGATCGACGACGCTCATCCTGTGCACCGGCCAGCCGACCGATGCCTCGGAGAGCACGGCGTCGAGGTCTTCCCTGTCCCGTTCGACCCCCCGCGCGAGCCAGACGGCGTATTCCTCGAGGTCTCCCCGGTACGCGTGCCAGCGCTCGAATACGGCGTCCAGCGGCCTGTCGTTCACGTCGCCCTGGTAGAGCGTCAAGAACGCCTGTTTTCGGGCCCGTCGGCGGCTCAAGAACCTAAACCCTCGTGAGGTACTCGTCCGAGCGCGTGTCCACCCGCACCCGGTCGCCAACGTTGACGAACAGCGGCACCTGCACGATGAGCCCGGTCTCGAGGGTAGCCGGCTTGCTGCCGCCGGTGGCCGTGTCCCCCTTCAGGCCAGGATCTGTCTCGGAGACCTCAAGGTCCACGTGGGCCGGTGGCTCGACGCTGATCACCTCCCCGTCCGCCGAGAGCACGCTGAGCATGCCACCCTCGACGACGTACCCGGCCGCCTTGCCGACCACGTCGCCGGGGACCCCGATCTGGTCGTACGTATCACCGTCCATGAGGTAGAACAGATCGTCGTCCTTGTAGAGGTAGGTCATCGGGCGCGACTCCGTCCGGATGTTCTCCAGCTTCTCGCCCGCCCGGAACGTCTTCTCGATCACCGCCCCGGAGTCCAAGTTGCGCAGGCGCGTCCTGACGAAAGCCCCGCCCTTGCCGGGCTTGACGTGCTGAAAATACAGGATGGTGAACCGCTTGCCGTCGACCCGGATGGCGGTGCCGTTCTTGAACTGGTTGGTCGATATCATGCCTCGTAGCTCCCCTCGAAAACCTCCGTCACCCGCACGGTCGGCGGCACCCGGTGGGAACGCCAGAGCCGGCTCGAGCGCCGCGATATTATCGCACAATCCCTGGCCCGCAAAAGCTTACCCACCCGTCCGCCGCGCAAATCGGTCGGGCCCGCCTCGACGCGCCAACGTGGCGGTATCGGCAACCCGAAACGCCGAGAAATCACCCATCCGCGTGATGCCCGACTTCCGGGGTGCTGCTACGGTTCGGCGCGGGAGACGAACGTGCCCATGGAACACGCGAGCTCGAAACCCGGTCCTCCGGAAGGATATGCGGTGCGCGCGCCCGAAGCCGGCGAATTGCGGGCGGTCTACGCCCTGATCCTCGCCTGCGACCTCGCCGAGTACGGCGTGTCCGACCTCACCGAGGATGAGCTGCGCGCCGATTGGGAGGACCCGCAGGCCGACCGTTGGGCAGTCCTCTCAACCGAGGGGACGCTGGCGGGCTTCGGAAGCCTCTCAAGCCCCACCCAAGGGAAGCCCGGGGGGGATCCCGTACGCTACGACGTCGAGTGCTACGTTCACCCCGACCACGTTGGCAGGGGTATAGGGAGGCACCTGCTGCACCTGACGGAGGCGCGGGTCCAGGAGAGGCTCGACTCAGGACCCGGGGATGGTCCGGGCCAGATCCTTACGAACACCGTGAACGGCGCAAACGCGGCGGCCCTGCAGCTGCTGGAGAGCGAGGGCTACGCGCCGGTCCGTCACTTCTTGCGCATGGAGATAGATTTTCGAGGCGCACCGCCGGCGCCCGAGCCGCCGATGGGGATAACGGTTCGTCCGTGTACCTCGGACGATGAGGAGCTCGCCGCCTTCGCGACCGTGGAGGATGCGTTCCGGGACCATTGGGGGCATGGGCGAAATACTCTATCGTCCTGGCACCGGCGCCGGCGGCTTGCGGGGGCCGAACCGGGGCGCTGGCTCAGGGCGGAGTCGGGTGACGAGACGGCGGGTGCCGTGTTCTGCGGTCTTCCTCCCTTGGGCGGACGGGGCGAGATCGAGTGGCTCGCGGTGCGGCGGCCCTGGCGTCGCCGGGGGGTCGGCCTGGCCCTCCTTGGCGCGGCGTTCTCTGAGGTCCGGGGCCACGGCGGGCATGGAGCAGGCCTCGTGGTCGACTCCGAGAGTCCAACCGGCGCCGGTCGCCTCTACGGGCGGGCCGGTATGAGCACCGTGCGCCACTACACGGTCCACCGCAAGGCTCTGCGCCGGGCACTCGGATAGCGCGGTTCGCGAGATCTTCGCTCCACCCGGCGGCCGACCCCTAGCCGCGGATCTCCACCCGGGCGACGAAGACGGGACGCGTGCTCAACCGCCGCCGGATCGTGAGAGCAGGTACCCGATGGCGGCCGCGTACCCGTGGGCGCCCATCCCGGCAACGACCGCATCGACGGCCGGCGAGACCACGGAGGTGTGCCGCCAAGCCTCCTCCCTGGCGTGGATGTTTGAGAGGTGCACCTCGACCTTGGGGACGGGCAGGGTTTCCAGGGCGTCATGCAGGGCGTAGGAGTAGTGGCTCCAGGCACCGGGGTTGATCGCGAGCCCGTCGGCATCGCGGGCCTCCCCGATCCACCCGACCATCTCGCCCTCGTAATCCGACTGCCGGAACTCGAGGTCCACCCCCGAGAACTGGCTCCGCAAATCCGCTTCTATGTCGCCGAGGGTCTGGGTTCCGTAGACGTCCGGGCGGCGCGTGCCGAGGGCACCAAGGTTGACCCCGTTGAGCACGAAGAACCTAGCCAAGGACGGCCTCCAACGCCTCGCGGACCTCCTCGTCCCCGACGGTCACGCCCCACACGGGCCTGCCGACGTCCTCTAGCAGGACGAACCGGTGGAGGCCCCCGTCGCCGGAGCGGCGCTTCTTGTCCCGGCCCATCGCAGTGATAACGGCCTCCGGGGCCAGCCCCGGGGCCCGCAGCGGCAGGCCGGCGGACTTCAGGAGGCGCTCGTGCGTCCCCACGAGGTCGGTTCCGAACTGCTCCCGTGAGAGGCGGGCGGCGGCGACCATGCCGGCGCTGATCGCCTCGCCGTGCGGCACGGCGTAGCCAGCCGCGGCCTCGATGCCGTGCCCGATGGTGTGCCCGTAGTTGAGGATGGCCCGGCGCCCCCCCTCCAGCTCGTCCTCGGCTACGACGGACGCCTTGAAGCCCACGGAATGGGTTACGAGATCCCACAGCGCCTCCGGCGCGCCCGCGCGCGCGTCCTCCAGGCGGTCGAGATCCTGGAAGTACTCGCCGCCGCAGAGTAGGCCCATCTTTACCACCTCCGCGAGCCCGCCGGAGATCTCGCGGTCCGGCAGGCTCCGGAGCCAGCCGAGCTCCGCGACGACGAGGCTCGGTCGGGCGAAGCTTCCGACCAGGTTCTTGCCCTCGGGAAGGTCGAGGCCAGCCTTGCCGCCGACCGAGCTGTCCACCATCGCGAGCAGCGTCGTCGGGAGGGCCACGAAGCCGATGCCGCGCATAAAGGTTGCGGCGACGAAGCCGCCAAGGTCCCCGACGACTCCGCCGCCCAGGAGAAAGAGCGTCCCGTCCCGCCGCAGCCCCGACCGGGCCAGGCGGCCCAGGACCTCCTCGTAGGTGGCCAGGCTCTTGGAGGACTCCCCGGCCAGAACCTCGATCGTATCCAATACCGTCCAACCGGCGCCCTGGAGCGCCCGACGCAAGCTCTCCGCGTAGAGGGGCCCGACTCCGGTGTCGGTGAGTATGGCGGCGGTGCCCGGTTCGAGGGCGTCCGCGACGATTTCCCCGAGGTCGAGCTCGGAACCGAGCGATCACCGGATACGGGGGCGCCACGGCGACCTCTAGGCGTGAGAGAGCCAGCGCGACACCTCCTCCACGATGGTCCCGGGCGGTCGCCCGTCGACGGTGACCCGCAGGTCGGCGACCTCCTTGTAGAGGGGCAAGCGCCTCCGGTACCGGTCTTCGAAGTCTTGACGTCCCACGCCGCGCAGCGGTCGCCCGGCGCCGCGGGTCCTGCTGAAGAGGGTGCCGATATCCTCTTCCAGGAAGATCGTTTCGGCCCCGCGCAGCAACTCCCGGTTCTCGGGACGCTCGACGATCCCGCCGCCGCAGGCGATCACACACCCCTCGCCATCGGTCCTGCCGAGGGCACGCCGCAGGACCCTGTGCTCCAGCTCGCGGAAGCCATTCTCGCCCTCGGCGACGAAGATCTCGGGGATCGAACGGCCCGCCTCGCGCTCTATGGCGCGGTCGAGGTCCACGAACTCGCTCCCGAGGGTACGGGCCAGGAGACGCCCGACGGTGGTCTTGCCGCTGCCCATGTAGCCGACGAGGGCCACGGGTGCCGCGCAAGCCCTCAGGACCGCTCCGGGCGAGCGTCCTCCCGGAGGCGGGACGCGTAAGACTCGTAGGAGGCTCGGATGTCGGTCATGTTGTCCGCGCCGAACTTCTCCAGGAAGGCCTCCGCCAGGACGACGGCGACCATGGACTCCCCGATTACGGCCGCCGCCGGCACCGCGCACGAGTCGGCCCGCTCCTTGAAGGCCCTGGCTGGCTCCCCCGTCGCCAGGTCCACCGTGCGCAGGGTCTTGGCTATCGTGGAGATCGGCTTCATCGCCGCCGCCACGACAACGGGCTCGCCGTTGGTCATGCCGCCCTCGATCCCGCCGAGGCGGTTGCTCGCCCGCGAGGGCAGATCCCCTTCTCTTCCGTCGGCGGACCCGGCCTCGGAAGGGACGATCTCGTCCTGCACCTCGCTGGAGCGCTTGGCCGCCAGCCCGAAGCCCATGCCGATCTCGACGCCCTTGATGGCGTTTATGGACATAACGGCGGCGGCGAGCTTCGCGTCGACCTTGTCGCGCCAGTCGACGTAGGAGCCCAGGCCCGGCGGGCAGCCCTCGGCCACGACGACGAACTCCCCGCCGAGGGCGTCGCGCGCGTAGCGGGCGGCGTCGATCTCCGCCTTCATCTTCTCGGTTACCTCGGGATCGGGGCAGCGAACCTCGGACTCGTCGGCCTTCGCGGCCCCGAGGGCGGCCTGCTCTTTGGGGTACGCGACGCCCCCGATGCGGTAGACCGCGCTCCGGATCTCGACGCCGAACCCGGCGAGGAGCTTCTTGGCCACGCCACCGGCCGCAACCCGGGCCGTGGTCTCGCGGGCGCTGGACCGCTCGAGCACGTTGCGCAGGTCGTCGAAGGCGTACTTCTGCATCCCCGCTAGGTCCGCGTGGCCGGGCCGCGGCAGCGTTATCTTTGCCGGCGCCTTCTCGGCCGGCTCCGGAGACATCCTGTCCCGCCAGTTGGCGTAGTCGTTGTTGCGGACGAGGATCGCGACCGGCGAACCCAGGGTGTAGCCGTGGCGCACGCCGCCGAGGAACTCTACCTGGTCCTTCTCTATCTTTTGCCGCCCGCCCCTACCGTAGCCCTGCTGGCGGCGCGCCAGATCCCGGTTGACGTCCTCGGCCAGCAACCCGAGGCCCGCCGGCACGCCATGCACCAGGGCCACCTCAGCGGGTCCATGCGACTCTCCTGCCGTGGAGAAGCCAAACTTCAAACGCGCCTCCGAAACTCGCAGATCTCCGACTGCCGCCGCTAATATAACACCCGCACGCGCGTCCCCGTCTCGCGACCGCGCAAAGAAAAACGGCTTTCAGGATACCTCAGGGCGTGCGGTAATAGCCACCGCCGCTGGGAGGGAGCCCGCCGCCCACACCTGCGCCACCTCCACCCGCTCCGCCTGCCCCGCCACCGGGCCCAGCGCCACCTCCACCCGCCCCGCCGGCGGAACCGCCACCTCCACCGCCCGCTCCGCCTGCGCCACCGGACCCGTTGCCGCCGCCAGCCGCGGGGTTGCGGGGACGACTATCCGGCCGCCCGTCGTCGTTGGAGTCGTCATCGCCGTCCAGGATGCCGTCGTTGTCGGTGTCCGAATCTCGGGCGTCCTGGCCGAGCGCGGTCTCCCGCCGGTTCGTGAGCCCGTCGTCGTCCGAGTCCCGTGACCGGGTATCGTCCGCCCCTCCGGCTCCGCCAGCTCCGCCGTCGCCCCGCCGCCGCCGTCGTCTCCGCCACCATCGTCGCCATCGGCTGAAGGTGAGGACGGGGTGGTCGTGTCCGTTGGTGTCGCGGCCGCATCGGGCTCGTCCGAAGTCACCGGGGCATCGGTTGTCTCCTCAGGTGCCGGGGCAACGAGCTCGCGGAATGGGTCCTTGCTGCGGTAGGCGGCGTAAGAGTCCGCGTTGCGGTTCTCCACCTCTGGCGCCAGGGGGTCCTGTCCGGCGGGCTGACCGGTCTGGGCGACCTCCTCGCTGTTCGAGACCCGCTCACCGTCAGGCGGACCGAGGAGCGCGCCGGCCACGATCCAGGAAAAGACGAACAACGCGAGTAGGGCGAGCACGGCCGGGATGACCTTGTTGTCCCGCAGGAAGGCGTCCACGAAGCCCTGGCCAAAGGACACGACCCTGCGCGCGAAGTCTCCGACCCTACCCGGCACTGGTATCCTCTTCGGGCTCGTCGGTCTCGGGTGGGGGAGGCGCCGGCGGCGCCTCCCCCGCGGGCACGTCCGAAGGTTCGACCGAGGGCTGGAAATATACCTCGGCCTCGATCTCCACCCGGAGCGTACGCTCTATCCCCTGCTGCACGGTGCTCTCCTGTGGCGCCGGCTCGAAGGTCACGTCGTTGACCGTCACGAGCCGCACCAGGTTGCGCGTCCTGAGCAGAAAGTCCTGCAGCTGCTCGTAGGTCCCTTCGAACGACATTGTAATCGGCACCACCGAGTAGTTTCCACCGCCAGCAGGGGATCCAGGGGTGCCGGGGTCCAGGCCGATCCAGGTCACCCCCGCCTGGTCGGCTACCTCCTCGACCTGCACCGCGAGCGTGGGGATCTCGGGCTGCGTCGGGATGCGCTTGCTGAGCTCGAGTAGCTGGCGCTCTATCTCGGGGGCGTTGTCCCTGACAGCCTCGAGTTCGTCAACGTCTCCCTGCACGTTGGCCAGCTCTTGCTCGCGGGCCTCGCGCTGTTCGGCGCGCTCTTCCATCCTGCCCAGGAGCGGGCCGAGCAGGAGCAGGTAGTACGCAACAAGGACCGCCACTATGACCAGCAGACCGGCGATCAGGAGGTTCCTGCCACGGAGGTTCACGGCGCCCCCCGAGCCTCTGGTCCGGCCGAGGACCCGGAGACGACGCCCGACATCTCTTCGAGCTCCAGGTTCTCCCCGCCCGCGGCAACCTCGGCCGCCGTCGCGCCGTCGATGCGTACCTCGGTGCCGTTCTCGCCGACCACGGTGATGAGCTCCGAGGCCACCTGAAAGTTGATGGCGGGGCGCGCGAAGTTCTCTCGGTCCAGCTCGGCCGAATCGAGCTCCGAGTTCGAGAGGTAGCTCAGGTTGTTCATGCGCACCACGAAGTCGGCCACGTTCATGTACCTCGGGAGCGCCACACCGGTGAAGGTGACGGCGCCAGGCGGGTCGAGGGGCTGCTCGGTCGGCGCGTCCAGGTCCACCGGCGCGGCCTCGCCGGTCATGGTCTCGAGCGCCGTGGTATCGGGGATGACGAAGGAGAGCCCCTGCAAGAACAGGTCCCACGGGAACCGGGTTCGGAAGATGCCGTCCGCGACGGGCTTCTTGGCCTCCAGGCGCGACTGCAGGTCCCTGTAAGGAGCCAGCGAGTCGAGCCGCGCGTTCTGCTCCACGATGTTCTGGTCGAGCTCCGCGACCTGGTCTTCGATCGCGCCGAGCCGCAAGAAGAGTATGAGGTAGAGCCCGACCATCAGGACGAGCGCGACGGCGCCCGACACCAGTAGTATTCCCGCGCCGCCGTTGGGTAGCCTGTCCGAGATACCCCGGCGGTCCTCGGACGGAAGGAGGTTGATGCGTCTCACGAGTCTTCACGCATCAGTCGTCCTCCAGCGCGAGCCCGAACGCCACGGCGAGCACCGGCTCCATCGCCCGAAGCTGCTCGTCAGAGACGTTGGACTTGTTGGCCCCGAGGCGCGCGGCCGGGTTGCCCTGGCGAGCCTCGAGCCCGAGTAGCTCCCCGAGGTAGACGGCGATACCCGGCACGAGGGCTCCTTCGCCGGAGACGAAGGCTTTTGCAACGTCTCTAGCCTCCGGCCTGGAACGGTGGTACTCCACCGAGCGCCGCACCTCCTCGGCCAGGTCTTGCGCCGCGGCCTCGAGCCCGCGCCGTACGTCGTAGACCAGCACGGGATCCAACTCGTCCTCCGCGGTCTCTCCCCCAGGCGCTGTCCCCTCGAACCTCTCCGCGTCGTATCCCAGCCTGGACCGCGGGTTCAACGCGTGCCGCTCGGCCTCCTCCGCGTCGAGGTCCGCCGTCTCCTCGACCGCGGCCACGAACGCCTCGAGGCCCGTGGGCAGCAGGCGTGTCAGAACTGGCGCCCTGCCCTGCGTGATCGTCAGGCTGGTCAGCTCCGTTCCTACGTCGAGCAGCAGGACGGCGTCCTCGTCGGCAAAGAAAGCTTCTGGGAGGGTGGATCGCGTTAGCGAGAGCGCCTTGACGTCGATGCCCACCGGCCGCAGCCCTCCGGCCCGAGCCGCAGCGGCGAACCGGCCGATCATCTTCCTCTGTGCGGCCACGACGAGCACCCGATCCTCCTCCGGGCTCTGCAGGTCGGGGCCGAGGACCGCGTGGTCGAGCACGGCCTCTTCGAGCGGCATGGGTATGTGCTCCCTGGCCTCGTAGCCGATGGCACCCGCGAGATCCTCGGGCTCCATCCTCGGCATGTTGAGGGTCCTCACTACCACCTTCTGGTTCGCGACCCCGAGCACCACCGAGCGGCTCTTGAAGGAGTGCGACTCCCAGAAGGCCTTGATCTCGGCGCCCAGCAAGACGACGTCGGCGACCTCGCCCTCGACGACGGCCCCGGGCGGCAGCCGATGGTACCCGACGTGCTGCAGCGTGTAGGCCCCGCCACCGCTGGAGACCTGGACGGCCTTGAGCGCCCCGCGGTCCACGTCCACCCCAATGGTCCGGGACCCGAACCGGGACCCCAACGGGCCAAGTTCACCCAACCGTTCCACCGTTAGGCCCTACCTCTGCGCACCGACGGGCATCCTCCGGACGCCAAGCCACGATACGCCGCGGCAGGGATGGTCACCCGCCTTCCCGGTCAACGTGCCGCAGCGCCTCCACCCCGACGTCTTTCGCGACCACCGCCTTGCGTCCGACGCTCGAATTGGGCCCCAGGACTACCCGCGCACCCACGCTCGCACCCGGCCCCACCACGCTGCCGGCGGAAACCCACGTTCCAGCCCCGATCTCCGCGTCCCGATCCACCACCGAGTTCGGCCCCAGAAAGCAGTGGCTGCCGATGGCCGCGTCGGGATTGACTACCGCCCCAGCCGCCGCCACGCACCCGTCGCCAACGGCCGCCTCGACGGATACGTAGGCCCGAGGATGCACCGCTGTGAAGAACTGCCCCCCGAGGCCGCGGAGCGAGTTGGCCACCCGCAGGCGCGCCGCGTTGTCGGTGATAGCCACCACCACGTGCACCGGCTCGACGGAGAGCATGCTCTTGAGCACCCCCGTATCCCCGAGCACCGGGTAGCCCCGCACCCTGTCGGCAAGCGCCGCGTGGTTGTCGTCGTAGAAGCCCAGAATGCGGTCGCCGAAACCGCCGGCAAGGAGCACGTCCAACGCGACCCGGCCGTACCCGCCGGCCCCTACGATGGCCACCCGCATCTCTTCCTCGAGGCCGATTTCTTGCATTTGAACCTCGGGTTGAGGTGCGGGGGCAGTAATCTCCGGCTCCCTTATTTTGTCCTCCTCCCAGGAGATATCCCACCGGATATCTTCGGCAGTCTAGCATCCTTACTTTTGTACTGCTTCTGGGCCAACAACGCTGGATCTTGCGACGCATGACCGGCGATACTACGCTACTTTCCGGCGCCGAACGATCCCCGCAGGTCACGCCCCAGCAGAAAGTCGCGCGAGCGCAACCGTCTGGCCCCTGGTGCCTGCAATTCCAGCACCTCGACGGCCCCCATGCCACACCCGACAAGGATGCTTCTACCCTCGGTCCTTGCCTCCCCGGCCGCGAGCCGGGCCCCACCGGCTTCGACAACCCTGGTCTCCCAGATCTTGAGCGGCCCGTCGAAATCCGGATGAAACGTTCGGGCGCCGATGCGCGGCGCCAGCGCCCGTACCAGGTCGTGCACCTCTCGCGCGCTGCCTTCCCAGCGGATCACCCGGTCCTCGTCCGAGAGCTTGGCGGCGTATGTGGCCTCAAGGCTCTCCTGCTCCGTGAGGGTCAACGCGCCATCTTCGAGAAGGTGAAGACCTTCTACTATAGCTTCAGCCCCAAGCTTCGCCAGAGTTGCCGTCATGTCGCCTCCGGTGGCGTCGGGTGGAATCTCGGTCCGACGTTGGAGGGCGATAGGTCCCGTGTCCAGGCCCTCGTCCACGCGCATAATCGTCACGCCGGTCTCGCGGTCCCCCTCGATTATGGAGCGCTCGATTGGGGCGGCTCCGCGGTGCTTCGGGAGCAAGGAAGCGTGGACGTTCCAGGCGCCGTGCCGTGCGGCGTAGAGGGTATCGGGGCGCAGTATCTGGCCGTAGGCCGCCACCACGAGGGCGTCCTGGCTCGAGATCTCCGCCGCGACCTCCGAGATTCGGGCCGGCTGGACCAGGGGAAGACCGGCCTCGCGGGCCGTTCGGGCCACGGGGGTAGGGGCTGGCCTGCGGCCCCTGCCACGGCGGGCGTCGGGCTGGGAGATCACCAGCCCTACCTCGTGGGCGGAAGCGACCAGGCCATCGAGGATGGTGGACGCGAAACCTGGTGTGCCGGCGAACGCTACCTTCAATGCATTTAATCCGGGCGAGGGCTGGCTAGCGGCCTACTGGGGCGAGAGAAGCCGCTCGCGCCACTCCCGGAGGGCGGCCTTCCGCGAGTCGCGGTCGGTGCGGTCCAGGATGAGGACGCCGTCCAGGTGGTCTATCTCGTGTTGCAAGATGCGGGCCATCAGCCCGGAAGCCTCCAGCTCGAACGGCGCGCCCGAGGTGTCCTGGGCGGAGACGGTGATGGCCGTGGGCCTCACTACGTCGACCTGGATGCCAGGAATGGAGAGGCAGCCCTCCGGTAGATTCTCGGTCTCATCGCCGACCTCCTCGAGCACGGGGTTGACGAGAACCAGCTCCTCGTCCTCGACAGCCGCGACCAGGATGCGCCTGAGGCGTCCCACCTGGTTGGCGGCGAGGCCGACGCCCTCGTGCTCTCGCATGGTCGTCAGCATCTCCTCCGCCAGATAGGACAGCGGTTCGTCGAACGTGTCGACCGGCGCGGCGCGCGTCTTCAGCACCGGATCTCCAAACGTCCTGACTTCGAATGCCACGTCTTCTAAACCTCCTCGGGATCCACATCAACGCGCGCGGTGAGGCCCCGGCTGCGGGCCGCCACACGGGCGGCCCGTGCTCCGGCGCGGGCTACTTGCGAGCGATCAGGGGATCGCAGCAGCACCCGCCAGGGTCTCGATCCCCCGGTGCGCGGCAGGGGGACCGGGGCCGACACCGTGACCCCCGACTCTACGGACGATCTCACCCCCGATTCTACCGCACGCCGCACCAGGTCCTCTGGCCCTTCGAAGGTCACGGCCGCGAGGTGCGCGAAGGGCGGGTAGCCGAGGGCCCTGAGCCGTGGGAGCTCCGCGGCGGCGAAGGCCGGGTAGTCGCCGCGCACCGCCGCGCGGAGCCCGTAATGCTCGGGCATACGCGTCTGGACCAGGAGCAGCTCCCTGGCGGCCTCAGCCGCCCCGAAGAGCAGGCGAAACGCCCTCTCGGTCGCCCCTATGCCGCCTCCGAGCAGAAAGCCATCGGCGTCGGGGACCAGGACGGCGTCCCATTGCTCGGCGAGGATGCTGCGGGCGGTTCCAACCACAACGGGGGCATCTTCGAGAACCCGCTCGTCGGCGCTCAGGAGTCCAACCGGCGAGCCAAGGGCGCGCGAAACCCCCTCCCGCGCCCGGTCCAACGCGAATCCCGTGGGCAGCGTGCGCCCGGACCCGCACGTCTCGCACGGCCCGGGTTTCTCCAGCGAGCCGCAACGCGGGCAGACGAGTGGCCCCTCCTCCCCGACGAGGGAGAGCGGCACGTCGCAGTCGCGGCAGGTGCGAACGGCCCCGCACCGGGCGCAGCAGACGGCCGCCGCGTAGCCGCGACGATTGGCCACGATCCCGACACGCCGGCCCGACGCCTCGGCGCGCCGGCAAGCATCGAGCAGGGTCGAGCTGAGCGCAGCCCCGGTGCCCCTCACATCTACGATACGAACGATGGGCCATCTATCGCCGACGCGGGACGGCAGCTCCCTGACCGTCGGTTTCGGGCCGAGCGTCTTCGCGTAGCTTCGCAGGGACGGGGTCGGTGACAAAAGCAGGACCCCGGCGCCCTGGACGAGGCCTCGTTCCGCCGCGATCTCCCCGGCGGGCAAGGGCAGCCCCTCGAAGCCTGGTGGGGCGCGATGGGCCTCGTTGGGCTCGTCCACGACGCCGATGGAACCCAAGCCTGGCAGGGGAAGCAGCGCCGCCGCGCGCGTGCCGATCACCACGTCCACAAGCCCGTCTCGGGCCGCCTCGTAGACAGCCGCGCGGTCGCGGCCGAGGCCGCTGTGGTATGACGCCACCGTGCGTTCCGGCGGCAGCGCCTCGCGGACACGGCTCGACAGCCGCTCGACGAGCTCTATCTCCGGGGCGAGGATCAGTGCTCGGCCCCCGGACTTCACCGTAGCACTCGCCAGCGCGACCGCCACATCCACCTGGTCCCGGGCGGCGACCCGCCAGAGCCAGTTCCCACCACGGCCCACGACCCGCCCCACCGCGCGCCGGAAGGGTTCTACCCTTCGCCCCGAACCGTTGCGGCCCGCAAAGATCGGCGGTGGCTCCGGTCCCCGCCGTAGCTCCACGGCACCCTTGGCCACGAGGCCGCGCAGCGAGCCCCGACCTGCCCCAGTTTCGGAGAGCAGGGCTGAGGTTCTCATCGTTCCACCGTGGTCCTCCAGCACCCGTAGCAGTCGCCGCTGGCTGGGGGCGCGGCCGAGATCCGGCCCAGGCCCGTCCGTCGCGATCGCCCACTCGACGTCGGGACGCCGCCGCGCGGCTGGCGCCAGCTCGACGCGGCCCGCGGCCTCAGCAGCCCGCAGCCCGTTCTCGCCCAGGGTGTTCGCAAGGGTTGTGCGGCTTACCGTCTCATCGGGGCCCCACGACCAGCCGGGAAGGGGATCCGTCACCCGGTAGCGGCCGGTGTCGAGCCCCGGTGGCAGAGCGACCCGCAGTACGACCGGCAGCGGCACGGCGGCCGTCGCCGAGATACGACGGGAGACCTCGATCATGTCGGGTGCCAGGGAGAGGCCGGCCGGGATGGCCGCGAGCTCCTCCGTGGCGCGGTGCTCATCGGCCTCGTCTGTCCCGACGATCACCCCGAGACGGTGGCGGCCCGAGAGCGGGGCCACGACCACGGCTCCGACACGGGCCTCGGGACGCAGGCGCTCGGGCACCCCGTAGCTCAGGGGCGGTAGGGCGTGCGTCGGTATTAGGAGGCTGACCTGAGCAGTCCGGGCCGCACGGGCGGTCCCGCGCCGGGCGGCCTCCGCCAACTACAGACCGGCGGCCCGCCGGAGGTCCTCGGCCCGCGAGGTCTCCTCCCACGTGAAGCCGGGCTCCCGGCGGCCGAAGTGACCGTATGCGGCGGTCTTCGAGAAGATCGGTTCGCGCAGTTTCAGGTCGCGAATGATGGCGCCGGGCCTCAGGTCGAAGTGCTCCTGAACCACGGAGGCGACGGTGTTTGGGTCCACGATGGCCGTGCCGAAGGTCTCGACCATCATGCTCACCGGGCGGGCGACCCCGATAGCGTAGGCGACCTGCACCATACACCGTCGGGCCAGGCCCGCGGCCACCACGTTCTTGGCGACCCAGCGCGCCGCGTAAGAGCCGGACCGGTCGACCTTGGTCGAGTCCTTGCCGGAGAACGCGCCGCCGCCGTGCGGGACGGCCCCGCCGTAGGTGTCGACGATGATTTTGCGTCCCGTAAGCCCCGTGTCTCCCTGCGGTCCTCCGGTCACGAAACGGCCCGTCGGGTTCACCAGGATCTCCGCCGTCGCCTCGTCGAATACCCCCTCAGGCATGACGGGGCGAATCACCGCCTCGACGATGTCGTCCCGGATCTTGCCCTCCATCCCATCGGCGTGCTGGGCCGAGACGAGGACCTTCTCTACCGCGACGGGGGTATCGCCCTCGTAGCGGACCGTGACCTGGCTCTTGCCGTCGGGCCTGAGGTAAGGAATGAGTCGGGTCTTGCGCACCTCCGCGAGGCGGCGGGTCAGGGCGTGGGCGAGGGTGATCGGCAGCGGCATCAAC
Source organism: uncultured Rubrobacteraceae bacterium (assembly GCA_963769655.1). Lineage (GTDB taxonomy): Bacteria > Actinomycetota > Rubrobacteria > Rubrobacterales > Rubrobacteraceae > CAVYMT01. The sequence goes on from CAVYMT010000001.1 coordinate 360,799, forward strand.
TCCTCGGTCTCCTCGCAGGCATAGCCGAACATCATCCCCTGGTCCCCGGCCCCGATCTCGTCGATCTCCGCGTTCGAGCGGGCCTCCAGCGCGGTGTCCACGCCCTGGGCGATGTCGGATGACTGGGGATCGATGGAGGTGACGATGCCGCAGGTCTCGGCGTCGAAGCCGAACTTGGCGCGGGTGTAACCGATCTCGGCGATCCGCTCGCGCACGAGGTTGGGGATGTCGACGTAGGTGTCGGTGGTCATCTCGCCGGCGACGATGACCAGCCCCGTGGTGACGAGCGTCTCGCACGCCACGCGGCTCTTGGGATCGTCCGCGAGCGCCGCGTCGAGGATAGCGTCGGAGATCTGGTCGGCGATCTTGTCCGGATGCCCCTCCGTCACCGACTCCGAGGTGAAGAGGTGCGAGGTCCTGAGCTTCTGATCGTCCGCCGCGTTCCAGGCGGTGGTGCCAACGGTCTTCTGCGTCATCCTAAGTTTGCCTCTCTTTGTCCATCTCCTCGACCATACCACCCAGGATAGCGCGGGCCACCGCTTCTTTGGAGGCTCGGGGTACGAAACGCTCGCCATCTGGTCCAACCACGTAGACCTCGTTTTCGGCGGCGCCGAACCCGATGCCGGTCTGCGATATGTCGTTGCCGACCACCAGGTTCACGCCCTTCTTGCGCAGCTTCTCCCGGGCGTCGGGCACGGGGTCACCATGGGTCGCGGCGAATCCTAGCATAAAGAGGTCAGGATACCTCTCCCGCACCGCCGCCAGCACGTCCGCCGTCGGTTCGAGCTTGAGGCTCGCGAAACCGCTGCCGCGCCGGATCTTCTCCTGCACCCGCTCGGCGGGCGCGAAGTCCGAGACCGCCGCGGCCATGAGCAGCGCGTCGGCGTCCCCCGCGAGCCTCAAGACCGCCTCGCGCAGCTCCTCGACCGTCTCGACGGCGTGGGTCTCCGTGCCTGGCTCCTCCGTCGAGATGTTGGCCGCGACGACGACGACCTCCGCGCCGAGACGCAGCGCCTCGCGCGCCAGGGCAAGACCCATCTTCCCGGAAGATCGGTTGCCGATGAAGCGCACGCTGTCCATCGGTTCGTGGGTCCCGCCGGCGGTGACGAGTATCCGCATGCCGCTCAACGGTCCCTGGAGCCCGGAGAGGACCCTGGCCACGACCTCCCCCGCGGGGGCCGGCCCATCCCCCTCGCCTCCGATCACGCGGCGACCATCGGCCCGCAGCAACCGCAGGTTCTCTCTCACCGCCGGGTGCCGGGCGGTCGCCGCATCGAGGGCCGGGGCAACGAAGACCGGGCACGATTGCGTCGCGCGCGCGAGGCCGTCGTCTTCCATCATGCCCCGGGCGAGGCGGGCCAGCGTCGCGGCGTCGGCCGGGACGAAGACCAGTGCCTCGGGGGGTTCTGTGGGCTCGGGAACGACGTCAGCGAAGGGCGCGAAGGCCGCGGGTCCAACGAAAGCTCTGGTGGATTCTGACAGCCCAACCTCCACACGGTGCCCGGCCTCGCTGATGCCGCGTGAGATCTCGGGTGCCGCGAGGGCGCCGGGCGCCGGCCCGACCGAGACGAAGATCAAGCTGTCAGGCTCCGGGGCCTAGGCGGCACCCTCATCGCTTGGCGCGCCGGAATCGACGGTGTCGTCGGCCTCGGCTTCGGCTTCAGGTGCTTCGTCGCTAGCCGCTTCGCCTTCGGGTACGGGCGCGTCGTTCGCGCTCGGCGGGCTCAGGAAATCGTCGGCGCCGGCCGCCCCGACCCCGTCCTCCTCGACCTCCTCCGGCGGCTGCCGGAAGCCGACCTCGAGCTTGTCCTGGCGCAACTCCTCGATGGCGATGCTCAACGGGTGCTGGGAGCGCGTATGGACCTGGGGCCCAGGGATGCCGAGGGCATCGTTGAGGCCCAGGGTGGAGGTGTACTCGTTGATCTGGCGCGCCCGCTTGGCGCCCGCGACAACGAGCCCGTACCTCGAATCCACCTTGCCCAGAAGCTCGTCTATCTTGAGGTCGTTCAGCACGGCTGGTCTCCTTCTACTATCTTTGTCATTGCCTCGATCATATCCCGCTCGGCCTGTCCGCGGTCACCGTTGACGACCTCGTGGTCGAACTCGTCGCGGGCCTCGATCTCTTTGAGCGCCGTCGCCATGCGCAGCTCGACCGCCTCGGACGTCTCCGTGGCCCGGTCGACGAGCCGTCGGCGCGCCTCTTCCAGCGAAGGGGGCCGGACGAAGACCATCACCGCGTCCGGACGTCGCTCCTTTATCTGCCGCGCGCCCTGCAACTCGATCCGCAGTATGACAGAGCGTCCCTGGTCGAGAAGGTCCTCCACGCTCTCCTTCGGCGTCCCGTACAGGTTGTTCGAATACTCGGCCCATTCCAGCAGGCGATCCTCTGCGATCCAGCGCTCGAACTGCTCCCTGGTGAGAAAGACGTGGTCGCGGCCGTCCACCTCGCCTTCCCGGGGCTCGCGGGTCGTGGCCGAGGCTATCAGCGACAGCCGCGGTATCGCGTCGAGGGCCGCCCGGATCAGGGTGTCTTTGCCGGCTCCGGACGGGCCGGAGACGACTACTAATCTTCCTCGCACCCGAGAGCCTTGATCAACCGGTCCCGCTGGCCGTGGGTGAGCCCGACGAGGGTCTTGGACCGGCTGATGCCGGCCTCCCGCATTACCCGCGTGACCTTTATTCGCCCGAGCCCCCTGACTGCCAGCAGCATCTCTTCTACCTTCGCGCCCCGAAGCTCCTCGGAGGGATCCATGAGCAAGTCGTAGATGTCTAACCGCCCGCTCTTGAGGTCCCTCTTGGTGCCGGCCCGCGCGAAGCGGACCCTGTTGGCCTCTTCCAACGCATCCCGACGCTCTTGCCGCGTACGATCTGGTGCCCGCCTCAGCATCAACGCGATATTGTACCATCGGGCCCCGTCAATCGTCCTGCAAGGCGCTCCTCAACTCGGCGGCCTCGAGGCCGGCCTCCCGCAGATAGGCCGCGAATTCTTCGAGGATCTCCTTCGGGTCCCGCACGAAGCCGATGGTGCCGACCTGCACCGCGGTCGCTCCGGCGAGCAGGAACTCGGCGACGTCCACCCCGCTCGCGACCCCTCCGCTGGCCACCACCGGAACGCCGACCGCCCGCGACACGTCGTAGACGGCCCGCAACGCCACGGGCTTTATCGCGGGCCCGGAGAGCCCGCCGCGCACCAGTAGCTGTCTTCGTTGGGCGTCTACCGTGAGCGCGGGAAGGGTGTTTATGGCGGTCAGGGCATCGGCGCCGGCCGCCTCGGCCGCGCGGGCGTTCTCGACCACGCCCTCGTTGGTGAGCTTGACGAGCAGCGGCTTGCCCGGCGCGGCGCCGCGGCAGGCCGAGACCACACCCTCCACGGAGGAGGGACCGGCGCAGAACGTCAGACCGCCGCACTCCACGTTGGGGCACGAGAGGTTCAGCTCGACGGCCGAGATCCGGTCGTCCCCAGACACCCGCTCGCACAGGTCCCGGAACTCGTCAACGGTGTCGCCGGCGACGGAGACGAACAGCGGCAACCCGACCTCGAAGGCGTCGAGCCCCTCCAGAAAGCGCTCGACGCCCGGGTTCTGCAGCCCGATGGAGTTGACCATGCCGGCGGGGGTCTCCGCGACGCGGGGCGGCGGGTTGCCCGCGCGGGCGACGGGCGTCGTGGTCTTCGGGAGCATCGCCCCGTAGACGCCTTCGACCTCCCCGAGCGCCTCCTTCGCCAGCGTGCCGGAGGCCGGTATCAAGGGGGTCTTCAGGGTGATGCCGAAGAGCTCGACCGAGAGGTCGACGTCCGTCTTTTGCTCGCGGACTACCACGCCAGCACCTCGGCCGGGAAGACCGGCCCCTCGATGCAAGACCTCACGTACCCGCCGTTCACCGGTACCGCGCAGCCGTTGCACGAGCCGTTGCCGCAGCCCATGCGCTCCTCGACCGAGAGCTGACACAGCGGGACCTTCGCCCGCCGCGCGCTTGACCGCGGCCAGCATGGGGTTCGGGCCGCAGGCGTAGACCGCCGCGTAATCCTCGAGCTCGGGAACGGCGTCGAGGACCGTGCCTCGCTCCCCCACAGACCCGTCCATCGTGGCGACCCGTGCGCCGGGGAACTCCGGCGGACCCCGGCCGCGCCGGCGTCGGCGAAGCCCAGGAACACGTCGTGGGGGACGCCGAGCCCGTCCAGCCTGCCGGCCCAGGATCTTGAGCGGCGCGACCCCGATGCCACCGCCGAGCAGCGCCGCCCGTCCGCCGTCGGCCCCGATCCGGAACCCCCGCCCAAGCGGGGCGCTGACCTCGATTCGCTCCGCGGCCCCATCCAGGAGCGCCGTGCCGCGTCCCCTCACCTCGAACAGCAGGCTGGCGAACTCCCCGTCATAGTCGTAGAACGAGAACGGGCGGGCCAGGAACGGGTCGAGGGTGACGGGGTAGCCGGCGGCGCGGGCCATGACGAACTGGCCGGGCTCTATGCGATCGCCGGGCCAGCGGTACGAGAGCAGGGTGTAGGCGCCGACCTCCCGGCGCTCCTCGATCGGTACGGTGAAAAACCTCATCGCCGCCTCACGTCTTCGCCGCGTAGAGGCTCTGCAGCGAGTTCACGCGCCGGGTTCCGCCCCGGATCTCGGCCTCGATGCCCTGGACAGCGGCGGCGGCGCCCGCGAGGGTGGTGATGCAAGGGACGCCGTGCATGAGGGCCTTGCGCCGGATCAGGTACCCGTCCGTCCGCGCCCCGCGGCCCCAGGGGGTGTTGACGATCAGGTCCACCCCACCGCCCTCTATCATGCCGAGCACGTCCCCGCCGAGCTCCCCTATCTTCGGCACCACCATCACCGGAAGGCCGTTGCTCTTCAGGACCTCGGCCGTCCCCTCGCTCGCCGCGATCTCGAACCCGAGGTCCGCGAAGGCCCGCGCTATGAGCACGACGGCCCGTTTGTCCCGGTTGGCGACCGAGACGTAGACCCTTCCCGAGACCGGCAACGTCTGGCCGGCCGCCGTGAGCGCCTTGGCGAACGCGCCGCCGAAGGTGCGGTCTATGCCCATGGCCTCGCCCGTCGAGCGCATCTCCGGGCCGAGCAGGGGGTCCACGTCGGCGAACCGGTCGAACGGGAAGACCGGCGCCTTGACGGAGAAGTGCCCGTTTGTCGAAGACCGCAACCGCATGTCCCGGAGCTTCTCCCCCAGCAGCACCCGCGTTGCGACCTTGGCCAGCGGAACGCCGGTGGCCTTGGAGATGAACGGCACCGTGCGCGAGGCGCGAGGGTTGCACTCGATCACCATGACCTCGTCGCCCCGCACGATGAACTGGACGTTCATGAGCCCGATCACCCCGACGCCGAGGGCCAGGCGCCGGGTGTACTCCTCGATCCTCTCCAGCAGCGCCCGGTGGATGGTGATCGGCGGCGTGACGCACGAGGAGTCCCCGGAGTGCACCCCGGCCTCCTCGACGTGCTCCATGATCCCGCCGATGTACACGTCCTCCCCGTCGCAGACAGCGTCCACGTCGACCTCGACGTGATCCTCCATAAACTTGTCTACGAGGGTCGGATGCTCCGGGCTCGTGTCGACGCTGGCCTTCAGGTACAGGTCGAGATCTTCCTCGCTGTAGACGATCTCCATCCGCCTGCCGCCGAGCACGTAGGAGGGCCGCACGACGACCGGGTAACCGAGCTCTCGGGCGACATCGCGGGCCTCGCCGGGCGTCGTGGCGGTGCCGAAGCGGGGGTGCGGGATGGCGAGCTCGGTCAGCAGGCGCCCGAAGCGGGAGCGGTCTTCGGCGAGGTCTATCGCGTCCGGGGAGGTGCCGAGGATCTTGGCGCCAGCGCCCTCCAGCTCGCGCGCGAGCTTCAGCGGGCTCTGGCCGCCGAACTGCAGGATCACGCCCTCGGGCCTCTCGCGCTCGATGACCTCGAGGACGTGCTCGGCGGTCAGCGGCTCGAAGTACAGGCGGGTCGAGGTGTCGTAGTCCGTGGAGACGGTCTCGGGGTTGGAGTTGACCATCACCGCGTCGTACCCGCTCTCCTTGAGGGCGTAGCTCGCGTGGACGCAGGCGTAGTCGAACTCTATGCCCTGCCCGATGCGGTTTGGCCCGCTGCCGAGCACCACGACGGAGGGCCCGTCCCCGCGATCGACCTCGTCCTCGGTCTCGTAGGTCGAGTAGTAGTAGGGGGTCGCCGCGGGGAATTCGCCGGCGCAGGTGTCGACGGACTTGTACGTCGGCGAGATGCCCAGGGCCCTTCGGACGCCCCGGATCACCTCGGTCGAGGTGCCGGAGGCAGCCGCGATCGCCTCGTCGGTGAGGCCGATCCTCTTGAGCTCCCGCAGCGCATCGAAGCTGAGCGTGCCGGAGATAGAACCCTCGGCCGCCACGATCCTCGCTATCGAAGCGATGAAGAAGGGGTCGATCCGGGTGATGGCGTGGATCTCGGGCACGTCCATGCCGGCGCGCAGGGCGTCGAAGACCGCGAAGATCCTGTACGGGCCGGCTCTTCGAGCTCACCTGCACGTCCTGCGGGTCGACCTCTAGCGAGGCCATCGCCTTGGTCAGGCTCTCGGTGAAGGTGCGGCCTATCGCCATGACCTCCCCGACGGAGTGCATCCTGGTCGTCAGGCGCGGCGGCGTCATCGGGAACTTCTCGAAGGCGAAGCGCGGTATCTTCGTCACCACGTAGTCCAGCGCGGGCTCGAAGGACGCCGGCGTCGCCCGCGTTATGTCGTTCGGGATCTCGTCCAGCGAGTACCCGACCGCGAGCTTGGCCGCTATCTTGGCTATCGGGAACCCCGTCGCCTTGCTCGCCAACGCGCTCGATCGGCTAACCCGCGGGTTCATCTCGATGACGTAGAAGTCGTCCCCCTCGGGGTCTACCGCGAACTGAATGTTCGGATCCCCCCGTCTGTACCCCGATTTCTCGTATTATGCGGATAGAGGCGGTACGGAGGGTCTGGTACTGCCGGTCGGAGAGGGTCTGGGCCGGGGCGACGGTGATGGAGTCTCCGGTGTGGACGCCCATGGGGTCGACGTTCTCGATGGAGCAGACGACGACCACGTTGTCGGCCAGGTCGCGCATGACCTCGAGCTCGAACTCTTTCCAGCCGGCGACGCTTTTTTCGACCAGCGACGCGCGCCGACGGGGCTCGCGTCGAGGCCGTCGGCGACGGCGCGCCGCAGTTCGCGATGATCGTTGGCGATCGCGCCGCCCTTGCCGCCTAGAGTGAAGCTTGGGCGTACGATCAGGGGGTAGCCGATCCTGTCGGCGAGCTCCTCGGCCTCGGCGAGGTTCATCACCGTGCGGCTCTCGGGTACCTTGAGGCCGATGCGCTCCATCGCGTCGTGGAAGAGCTGCGGTCCTCGGCCTTGCGGATGGACTCGATGGAGGCGCCCAGCAGCTCGACGCCGACCTCGTCCAGGACGCTCGCGCTCGTGCGAGCTCGACGGCCAGGTTCAGGGCGGTCTGGCCGCCGAGGGTCGGGAGGAGGGCGTCCGGTCGCTCGCGGCGGATGATCTCAGCGACCGCGTCGGCGGTCAGCGGCTCGACGTAGGTGGCGTCGGCGACCTCGGGGTCGGTCATGATGGTCGCGGGGTTCGAGTTCACGAGGATCACGCGGTAGCCCTCGTCGCGCAGCGCCCGGCAGGCCTGGGTACCCGAGTAGTCGAACTCGGCGGCCTGCCCGATCACGATCGGGCCCGAGCCCACGATCAGGATGCTCGGATGTCGTCGCGGCGCGGCAAGGGCTACCGGACCGTCGTCCGGTCGGGGAGGCTCGTCCACGAACCCGTCGAAGAGGTAACCGGAGTCCCGCGGCCCGGGGCTCGACTCGGGATGGTACTGGACGCTCCAGGCGCCGAGGTCCCGGCTCTCGATGCCCTCGACCGTGCCGTCGTAGAGGTTGCGGTGGGTCAGCTCGACGCCCTCGGGCAGCGACTCCTCGCGCACGGAGAAGCCGTGGTTCTGGGAGGTGATCTCGATCCTCCCCGTCCCGAGGTTGCGCACCGGGTGGTTGGCACCGTGGTGCCCGAACGGCATCTTGTACGTCTCGCAGCCGAGGGCCAGGCCGAGCAACTGGTGCCCGAGGCAGATGCCGAACACCGGCACCTCTCCGAGCAGCGACCGCAGGTTGGCCGTGCCTCTTGCAGCGCCGCCGGATCTCCCGGTCCGTTGGAGAGGAACAGGCCGTCGGGCTTCTCCGCCAGCACTTCGGCCGGCGGCGTCGAGCCTGGCAGCGCGAGCACCGAGGCGCCGCGGCTTCGCAGTTCCTGGTAGATCGATCCCTTGACGCCGTAGTCGAGCGCCGCGACACGGCAGCGCTCCTCCCCGAAGGCCGGCAAAAGCGTCGGCTCCGAGACCTGCGAGCCTTCGGAGGCGAGGTCGAGGCCGACCATAGGAGGGTGGGCGTTGGCCTTCTCCCGCAGGGCCAGGACGTCTGAACCTGCGGTGGAGATGATGCCGCGCATGGCGCCCTTGTCCCTGATGTGCCGGGTGAGGGCCCTGGTGTCCATGCCCTCGACGCCGAGGACTCCGTGCTCCTCGAGGAGGGCCGCCAGGGAGAGCTCGCTGGCCCAGTTGCTGTGGTAGGGGGTGTACTCGCGCACCAGGACGGCGGAGGCCTGGACCCCGCGGGACTCCTCGTCGCCGGGGATCACGCCGTAGTTCCCGATCAGGGGGTAGGTGAAGAGCAAGATCTGGCCCCGGTACGAAGGGTCGGTGAGGGTCTCCTGGTACCCGACCATGCTGGTCGTGAAGACCACCTCGCCCGCCACCTCGCCTGCGCCGGCGAAGCTCCAACCTTCGAAGACAGCACCGTCTTCGAGGACCAGCGTCGCGCGACGGCGCCCCTGATTGCTATCCGGTTCCAAGCTTCGCTCCCGTGCGATCGTGCACCAGTTCGCCACCAACTATAGTACCCGCGACCCTGCCTTTCAGCCGCCTGCCGAGGTAAGGGGAATTGTAGGAACGGCTGGCCAGGGTCTCCCGCCCGACGGTCCACTCCTCGGAGAGGTCAACGAGCGTGAGGTCCGCCGGTGAGCCGACCCGGATGCCGGCGGGTTTGCCATTGCCGAGCCAGCGCGCCGGGGCCGAGGACATCGACTGCGACGAGCCGCCCGAGCGAGAGGGAGCCGCCGAGGACCAGGTCTGTGTAGAGGGCCGCGAAGGCCGTCTCGTGTCCCAGGAAACCGGGGGCCGCCTCCTCGAGCGGGAGCTCTTTCTCCTCGGAGGCGTGGGGCGCGTGATCCGTGGCCACGAAGTCGAGAACGCCTTCGCGCAGAGCGCCCACGATCCCGTCCCTGTCAGCAGGCGGGCGCAGGGGCGGGTTCACGCGGAAAAGACCGTCCAGCGTCGAGATGCTGTCGTCCGTGAGCGTCAGATGGTGCGGGGTCGTGTCGGCCGTCACCTCGGCCCGGTTGCGGAAGAAACCGACGAGGGCCGCCGATAGCGCGGTCGAGACGTGGGTTATGTGTACCCTCGCCCCCGTCTCCGCGGCGAGCACCAGAGCGGTCGCCGTCGCCGCGTCCTCGGCGCTCGCTGGGGAGCCCGGTATGCCGGCGAGGGCCGCGGCCGCCCCGTCGTGGACGACGCCGGTTGCGAGGGTGTGATCCTCGCAGTGCAGTATCAGGGGAAGCCCGGCGGTCCTGGCATAGAGCATGCCGTTGCGCAGGACGCCGGCGCTCTGGGTGCCGAGGCCGTCGTCCGAGACGCAGAACGCCCCCGCCTCTTTGAGTAGACGCATCTCCGTGAGACGCTCGCCAGCCAGCCCCGCATGCAACGCGGCGGATACGTAAGCGCGAACCCTCGACTCCTGCTCGACCCGCCGGGCGAGGCCACTCACCACCACGGGCCTGTCGATTATCGGGTCGGTGTTCGGCATCATGACGACGCTGGTGAAGCCGCCGGCCGCCGCCGCGGCCGAACCGGTCTCGATGGTCTCCTCGTCCTCGCGTCCCGGCGTCCGCCAGTGGGCGTGCACGTCCACGAAGCCCGGGAAGAGGTGAAGACCGTCGGCGTCGAGCTCGTTGGCCCCCCGCAGGCCGTCCCCCACCTCGGAGATCCGTCCCCCCTCCAGGCGGACGTCCGTCACGCGGTCGAGGTTCGCTTCGGGGTCCAGCACCCGGGCTTGGCGGACGACGAACTCTTCCGGCCGCCCGGCGGCGGTGAGACCCGGTGAGGCGCTCAAGCAGCGACCTCGTGGGCGACGCCGGTCGCGAGCGCGAGGACCGCCGAGCGCACGTGCGTTCCAGCGGCGACCTGGTTCGGGATCAGGGACGACTCCTCGAGAACCACGTCGCCCGCTATCTCGACGCCGCGGTTGACCGGCCCGGGGTGCATCACGAGCGCGCCGTCGGCGAGATGCCGCCGCGAGACGCCGTAGAACCGGGCGTACTCCGAGACGGACGGAACCCTCGCCCCGGTCATCCTCTCGTTCTGGAGCCGCAGCATGTACAGCACCTCCGCGCCCCAGTCGAGGGCCTCGTCCACGGAGCCGAGCACGGTCAGTCCCCGCAACCCGTCGTCGGGTGGCAGGAGGGTGCGCGGGCCGACGAGGGAGACCTCCAGGCCGGACGCCTCGAAGGCCGGCATCACGCTGCGGGCGACGCGGCTGTGCAGCACGTCGCCCACGACGGCGACGCGCCGTCCGGACAACTCATCGAAGCCGCCAAGCGCCTCGCTCAAGGCGTACAGATCGAGGAGCGCCTGGGTGGGGTGCTGGCCGCAGCCGTCTCCTGCGTTGACCACGGCCGCGTTCGTGTGGCGGGCGGCCACGCGAGCGGCGCCGGCGGCCGGGTGGCGCAGCACAATGGCGTCGGCCCCGAGCCGGTCAAGGGTTACCACGGTGTCCAGCAAGGATTCGCCCTTGCATATCGCCGAGCCTTTTTCGGAGAGCGAGATCACGTCGGCCCCGCACCGCCGCGCCGCGAGCTCGAAGGAGACGGCGGTCCGGGTAGAGGGCTCGAAGAACGCCAGGCAGACCGTTTTCCCGGCGAGCGAGTTCCCTAGACGTCCATCGGCGTGCGCCCTGGCAAGGTCGAGGATGGACTTTATTTCCTGGCGGCCGACGCCTTCGAGCGTCAATAAGTCTCTAACCATCGACGACCACCACGCCTTCGTCGCCGTCGGTCTCGGTCAGGCTGACCAGCACCCGTTCGTCTAGCGCCGTGGGCACGTTCTTGCCGACGTGGTCGGCCCTTATGGGTAGCTCCCGATGCCCGCGGTCCACCAGGATGGCCAGCCGTATCGCCGCCGGGCGGCCGAGCTCAAGTAGCGCCTCCATCGCCGCCCGGGCCGTCCGGCCCGTGAAGAGCACATCGTCGACTAGCACGACCGTTCGTCCCGAGACGTCGAAGGGGACATCGCTGCCCCTGAACTGCGGAGCATCGTCGTCGAGGTCATCTCTGTGCAGCGTGATATCCAGCGACCCGACAGGCACCTCAAGCCCCTCGAAGAGCCTGAGGTTTGCCGAGACGCGCCGCGCCAGGGGGACGCCGCGGGTCAAGACGCCGACGAGCGCCAGCCCTTCGAGGTTTGCGGCGTTCCTTTCGAGGATCTCGTGCGAGATGCGTCGCAACGAGCGGTCTATACCGTCGGGGGTGAGCACCCGCGAAAGCGCGCGCTCCTTGATGCTCGAGCGGTCCAAGCCTGACCTCCTTCGCGCCTCGCCGGACGCCGTTAAAGGATGGTTGCCTTAGCTGGCAAAGCTACCAGAGCGTGACGGAGGCGTCAAGCAATACCGTGGCTTGCCCTCGACCACGTCCCCGCCAACGACGTTCCAATGACGCTAAGCGCAGCGGTTCCGGGCTTGCGCCGGGGCATCATCGGGACCATACCCCCCAGAAGTCACGAAAGATACCGCAAATGGGCCATGCGCCCCGTGACCGACCGGCGGTAGTATCAACCCTGGGCCTTTGGTGCCGACAAAGCCACCGGGACGGTACAGGATGGACGGGACAGAACAGCCGCGCGGTCCCAGGATGGATCATCTATGGCGGCCGGGCCCGATCCGGCGCCTGCGGATCTCCTGAGATGGTGCGTTCCGAAACCTCGTCTGGCGTGGTGCGCGTGCTGCTCGTGGAAGATCATGTCTCGCTGAGGGAAGCGTTGGCCCACATGCTGGAGCAGGATCCGGGGTTCGAGATAACGGGCCAGGCCGGAACCGTGGCGCAGGCCAAGGAGCTGGCGGGCATCGGGGTCGATGTGGCCGTGGTAGATCTGGGATTGCCCGACGGCGACGGCAAAGAGGTCATCGAAGTACTTTCTCGCCTCGACCCGAGTCCCACGGTGCTCGTCCTGACCGCGAGCTTGAACCAGACGGACCACGCCCGCGCCGTCCTCATGGGCGCGGCGAAGGTCATGCACAAATCGGCCACCCCGCGCGAGATCTCGGACGCCGTCCGGCGATTGGCCTCGGGGGAGACGTTGCCCGTGCCCGCGGAGATGTTCGGCTTGATGCATTCGATCGGCCGGCTGGAGGTGGAAGGCCGCGAGGTTGCGACGCGTATCCAGCGCCTGACGAAGCGCGAGCTGCAGATTCTCCAGGCGATGGCGGAGGGGCTCGATAGCGAGCAGATAGCGGCGCTCCTGGGGATCAACGTCCTCACCGAGCGCAAGCACGTCGGCAACATCCTTGCCAAGCTCGGGGTCCGCTCCAGACTCCAGGCCCTCGTCCTCGCCGTGCGTCACGGGGCGACCGAGATCCGGCCCTCAGCGGACCGCTGAAGAGTAGGAAGCGGCTCTCGGGTTTCCTCGTCTTCCGTAGCGCGACGGTAGGCCGTGTAACCCCGCTTCGGTTCTAAGGCCGGAGGTCGAGTTCGGCCGCCGACGCGCGGAGGTCTTCTGGTACCGGTGAGTCTAGCTCCAGGACCTCTCCGCTGATGGGGTGCCTGAAGGCCAGACGCTCCGCGTGCAGCCAGAGGCGGTGCCCCGGGACGGGCGTTCCGTAGAGGGGATCCGCGAAGACGGGATACCCTATCGCGGCGAGGTGAACCCGTATCTGGTGCGTTCGTCCGGTCTCCAGTCGCACTCGGAGCATCGAGTGTTCGGCTGTTGCGCGCAGCACCTCGAAGTGGGAGACCGCGGGCTTCCCTACCCCGGCGGCCATGAGCGTGGGGTTGTCGGGATCCCTGCCGACCGGGGCGTCGACGGTGCCCGTCTCCGGTAGTCCCGCCCCCACAACGATGGAGAGGTAGATCCGTGTGATCTCCCGCTCGGACATCATCCGTACCAGCCGAGCGTAGGCCGGGTCCCCCTTGGCCAACACGACGAGTCCCGAGGTGTCACGGTCCAGGCGATGCACGACGCCAGGACGGACCGGATCCCCGCCGCCGGCTATCCCCCTGTCGAGTAGCGCGTTGACCAGCGTGCCCGAGGGGTTGCCCGCGCCAGGGTGCACGATGAGCCCGGCCGGCTTGTCCACCACCAGCAGGGCCTCGTCCTCAAAGACTATTGAAACCGGGATCCGCTCCGCCGTCAGCCCCGGCTCTGGCACGCGCGCCTCGATCCTGTCCCCTCCCGTGACCTTGCGCGACGGGGCCACCACCTCCGAGTTCGCGGTCAACAGGCCTTCCGAGATCAGGCGCTGGACGACGCTGCGGCTGAGTTCGAACCTGCGGGCGGCAAGCCGGTCCAACCTCTCGCCGGCTTCATTGGGATCAACCTCGAAATTGCGAGTTGGCACGAAGGCTACGCCAGGTGCGGCGCAAGCAAGCCGCGAACATCCCCGGGCTCGACCTCCTTGAGCAGCACGGCCTTGTCCCTGCTGGAGGCGCCCTTCACCACGACGACGCCGGACCTCGGCAACCCCACCAAACCAGCCAGGTAACGCTCGGCCGCGGTGTTGGCCTTCCCGTCGACGGGAGGAGCCGCCACCCTGAGCCTTAGCGCATCGTTGCCGTGCCTGCCAGCGAACCCGGTCGACTTCGCGCGCGGGGAGACCCTGAGGTTGAGCAAGGTCCCCCCGCGGGTGGGGATCAAGAAACCGCTACTCACGCCGGCGCAGAAAGCGGCTGGCGCGGAAGATGCGGCTGTCGCCCCTACTCGACTGCTCCTGGTCGAAAAACTCCTGAGAGCTGCTCTCCTCAGCGAGCGCGGGCTCCTCCCGATCTACCTCGTCGGCGGCCTCGGGCTCCGTCGTTCCGGGCTCTGTGGCGTCCGGGGCGGCGCTAGTATCGGCGGAGCTCTGCTCCTGCGCGGTAGAAGGCTCCACCTCAGGCTCCGTGACCTCAGGCTCCGTGGCTTCGGGCTCCGTCGCTGCCGCCTCGGTAGGCAAGGGCTCGACTTCTTCCGGTACAGGCTCGGGCTCGTCGGCTAGCGGTCCGCGGCCGGTCGTCACCGAAGGTGTCGCCTGAGACGACTCCGGCTCTGTAGCGTCATCGACGGCGCCGGTCTCGGCTTGCTCCACGTCAGAGGGCTCTGCGGTAGGGGCAGCTGGCTCTGGTGCGGGCGGCTCCTCCACGTAGGCGGGGTCCAGGATCTGGGTCGCCGCCGGGTCATCGGCGTCCGGCTCGCCGATCGGCCCCGTCGCTTCCCCGCCGAGTGCGGCCTCCTCCTCCTGGAGGGCGGCCTCCTCCTCTCGGAGGGTCTCCTCCTCCTGGACCGCGGCCTCGCGCGCGACCACTATAGACTCGGTGTCCAGCCGCTCGCGCAGGGAGGACTCGATATCCCTGGCCGACGACATCTCCATGCTCTCCATGATGTCCATGTACGTCCTAAGGAGCTGCCGGAAGTCGTTGGTGAACTCCCGCTTGGCGTCCTTGAGGGCCTCGTAGGACTCCTGCACCCGCTCGACCCGCGCCGAGGAGTCCGCGAGCATCTGGTGCGAGCGGTTCTTGGCCTCGCGGACCGTAAGTTCGGCCTCCCGGGCGGCGTTCTGGCGGGTGTCCTCGGACTCCCGGCTCGCGCTTCGGCGCAGATCGTCGGCGGCCTGCTCGGCGTGGACGAGGGCGGCCCGGATCGAGCCCTCCAGGTCCTCGAACTGCTGCAGCCGTTCCCTGAGGCTCGTGACCTCTTCCTTCATCCGTTGGTTCTCGTTGTACGATGCGCTCGAACTCGTCGGCGACCGCGTCGAGGAAATCGTCGACCTGGTTCGCGTCGTAGCCGCGGAACCCGTTCTTGAACTCCTTGCGCCTGACGTCTATCGGCCTAATCGGCATGCCTGAATCACCCCGTCACAGGTTGTATGAACTCCGCTATTACGACCAGCAATAGCCTCCGGGCGATCGAGAGCCCGAGGATGGCGATTATCGGGGAAAGATCTATCCCAAACCCACCGAGGTTCAGCATGGGTATGCGGCTCCTTATGGGCCCGAGGATCGGGTTCGAGATCGCGCGCACGGTATCGTAGACGGCCTGCAGGACGCCGCTGGACGGATACTGGGGGAACCAGGAGAAGAGGATCGAAGCTATTATCGCCCCGAACAGTATCCAGTAGGCGTAGTTGACCACCGCCGCTAGCAGTCCGCTGATCTGGAACCCGAAATCTTGCAGCAGAAGCGCTACGGTCACTCGCCAAGCCCCCGCGCCTGCTCGGTGGCCGCGCTGATTCCGTCGTAGATCGCCCCGACGAACCCGGCCTTCTCCATGGCGACGAAGGCGGCCGCCGTCGTCCCGCCGGGCGTCATCACCTCGTCGCGCACTTGGTGGGCGCTGCGGTCCTTGAGCAGCACCGCCGTCCCGCCTATCGTCTCGACGACGAGCCTCCTGGCCACGTCGCGCGGGATGCCCTCCCTGACCCCGGCCTGTATCAGCGCATCGGCGAAGAGCGCCACGTACGCGGGCCCCGAGCCGTGCAGTGCGGTCGCCGCGTCGAACAGGCGTTCCGGCAGCTCCATCACGTCCCCGACGTGCCCGAAGATGTCCATCACCGTCGGCAGCATCGGTCCGCCCGGCCTCGTTGGCCGTCACGACCGCGGACCCGAGGCCCACCGAGGCGCAAACGTTCGGCATGACGCGCAGGACCGCGGTGCCCGCCGGCAGCCTGTCGGAGATGCTCTTTATCGAGACTCCGGCGGCGACGCTGGTAACCGCCTTCGTCGAACCGTCCATGACGGGCGAGATCTCCTCGAGAACCAACGCCACGTCCCAGGGCTTTACGGCGACAACGACGATCTCGCTCTCCTCGGCTAGGTCGCGGTTGGAGGGAACGGTGCGGACACCGCGGTCCTGGTAGGGAGCGAGTTGCTCGCGGTGGATGTCGGTAACGGCAAGATCGAAGCCATCGGACTCGGCGAGCCTCAGGAGCAAGGAGCCCCCGATCTTGCCCGCCCCGATGACCCCGACCTTCTGCAACGTCTCCCTCGGCCGCCCGCTAAAGCTGGTTGAAGAACGCCCGCTCGGCTATGCGCTTGCGCTCCTCGGCGCTCACCTCGACGTTGCGCGGCGTGAGTAGGAAGACCCGGTTGGCAACGCTCTGGATGTTGCCGTCGAGGGCGTAGGTGAGGCCCGAGCAGAAGTCGACCATGCGCCGGGAGAGGTCGCCGTCGACGCTCTGCAGGTTCAGGATCACGGGCTGCTGGCGCTTGAAGCGGTCGGCAAGGGACTGGGCGTCGTTGAAGCTCGATGGCTCGAGGACGCTCACGCGCGTCGGACGCTGGTCGGGGACGGCCCGCAGGTGCGGTTGGCTCTGGGCGTTGTAGTTCTCGTTGCGCCCCGAAGCCTCGCTGCCGAAGAGGTCGCCCAGGGAGGTACCGAAGGCCGACGAGCGTTCCGCCCGCCCGAGACGCCGAACCGCGGGACCCGGGTCGGCCCCTCGCGCTCCGTTCACGTACTGGTCGTCTCCGTAGCGACGGTCCTGCTCCTCTTCGTCCTCGTAATAGTCGTCGTCCACGCCGAAACCGAACCAGGCAGCCACCCGGTCCAGACGATCCCTAACTCCCATCCTTCCTCCTCACGGGCCCATCCTCCTCGATCAATGTTCGCCCGATCCTGACTAAGGTCGCCCCCTCCTCAACCGCCACCTCATAATCACCGCTCATCCCCATGGAAAGTTCCGAGAGATCGAAATGCGGGCTCCAACTTCGCTGTAGCCTACCACGTATCTCACGAAGTTTCGCGAAAACATAGCGTACTTGCTCCGGGTCTTCAACAAGCGGCGCGATGGTCATTAACCCCCTCGCAATAACCCTCCCGTCGGTCTCCGCCGCCGCCTCAAGAAGCCCTTCTACCTCGCCCTCGGGGACCCCGTACTTTGACTCCTCTCCGCTGACGTTGACCTGGAAGAGCACCTCGATACCGCCCTCCGATGCCCGCTTGCCGAGCTCCTCAACCAGCCTCACCGAGTCGACCGAGTGGATCAGGTCGACCCGCGGCGCGACGATGCGGGCCTTCCGCCGCTGAACGTGACCGATAAAGTGCCACTCGAAGCGGTCGCCAAAGATGCTCCTGCTTGTCGACCAGGTCCTCGGCCCGGTTCTCCCCGAGAAGGTCCGCACCGGCCTCCGCGAGCGCCTGGATCTGGTCGGGCGAGTAGTACTTGCTGGCAACGAGCACCCGCGCTTCGTCGGGCCCGCGGCCCGCCACGCTCCAGGGCCTCAGCTACTCTGACGCGCGCGCGCGCGAGCCGGTCCCGGATCTGCGCCGCCTGTACCGAGGCCGTCACCGCCGGGCCACCGTCGCCAGGCTCCGGCCCGTGCGTGGGCCCTGCACGCGGTGCGAGTAGAAGAGGTCGCGCCTACAACCGGTGCAAAGGCCGAGGTCGTGGACCTCGCCGACGCCCGCAGCCTGGAGATCGGCCCGAATCGCCGCTGGCAGCGACAGGTGGCGGCCCGTCGCGACCCGAGGCCCGAACTCCCCGGCGAACTCCCCGGCAAGTTCCTTCGATACCTCGTAGCAGCATCGGCGGATTCCGGGCCCTATGTAGGCTCGTAGCCGCGGCTCGTCCATCTCCAGGGCGGTCTTCCCCGAGATGCGCGCGAGCGTCCCGCGCCAACCGGAGTGGACCATGCCGACCGACGCTTCGCCCACCAGCGCGACGGGCACGCAGTCCGCCACGGCGACGCTCAGGCAGAGGTCCTCCTCGGAGGTTACCAGCGCGTCGGCGTCACCGGCGAGCCCAGGACCGGAGACTCGAACCACCCTGTCCCCGGCGACCTGCCGGACCCACGCCGAGGAGCGTCCGCCTCGAGCCTCGGCGATGATCTCCAGGTTTTCGTCGACCTTCTCGGAGTCGTCGCCCACCTGCTTGGAGACGTTCAGCGAGTCGAACGGCGCCTCGGAGACGCCGCCGAGGCGGGTGAAGAACCAGATCTCCGCCCCTCTTGGCGCCGGCTCCGGCGAAACGTAGACGGCGCCCCCGGCCGCGGTATGGATCGCGGCGGGGGCGCCGAAGCTGCTACGCTGGGGTTGGTCCTGGCGCACGCCCTACAGGGAGCTCCTGGAGACCGGTCCGGTCGGCCTACCGACGGCGGAGAAAGGCCGGGATGTCCAAGACGTCGCCTTCTTGCTGCTGTCCCGCACCAGGGGCAGTCGCCGCTTCCTCTTGCTGCTGTTCGCCCACCGGGCGCTCCGCGCGGCGCTGGTTCGCCAGGCGCTGGTCGAAGCCCGTGGCTATCACGGTGACGCTCACCTGCTCCCCGTAGGAATCGTCGACGACCGCGCCAAAGATCAGGTTAGCGTCCTGGTGCGAGGAGTTGTGCACGATCTCCGCCGCCTCGTTCACCTCGAAGAGCCCAAGGTCGGGGCCGCCGGTGATGTTCAGGATGATGCCCGTCGCGCCCTCGATGCTCGCCTCCAGCAGCGGGCTCGAGATCGCCTGCCGCGCCGCCTCCGCGCCCCTGGACTCGCTGCTCGACTCCCCGATGCCCATGAGCGCCGATCCCGAATCGTGCATGATCGTGCGCACGTCCGCGAAGTCGAGGTTTATGAGGCCGGGCACCGTGATGAGGTCGGTGATGCCCTGGACGCCCTTCCTGAGGATGTCGTCCGCCATCTTGAAGGCGTCCATCATGCTGGTCCGCTTCTCGGCGACCTGCAGGAGACGGTCGTTGGGGATAATGATGAGGGAGTCCACGTTCTCCTTGAGGCGCTTGATGCCCTCCTCGGCGTAGGTAGAGCGCCGCCGCCCCTCGAACGAGAAGGGCCGCGTGACCACCCCGACCGTCAATGCCCCCGAGTCGCGCGCTATCTTGGCGACCACCGGAGCCGCGCCGGTTCCCGTACCGCCGCCCTTGCCCGCCGTCACGAAGACCATGTCAGCCCCGCGCATGGCCTCCTCGATCTCCGACTTGTTCTCCTCGGCGGCCTCCATCCCGATCTTCGGGTCCGCACCGGCGCCCAGGCCACGCGTCAGCTTCTCGCCGATGTGGATCTTCTGGTCGGCGTCGCACATCTGCAACGCCTGGGCGTCGGTGTTGACCGCGATGAACTCAACGCCCTGCAAACCGGAGTTGATCATGCGGTTCACGGCGTTGGTTCCCCCGCCACCGATCCCGACGACCTTGATCACCGCCAGATAACTAGTCCCCGCGTCCAACATCGCCTCTCTTACCCCCCGTTACACATTTCCTCGGGGCCTCGCCGGTCTACCGTCTCCGGAACCAGCTCCTGACCGCCTCCACTATGCTACCAAAACTGGTCGCCGCTGCACCTTTACTCTCTGGTCCAGAGTTACCGTCCCGGGCCGCGAAGTATAGCAGACCTACAGCCGTCGCATACTGAGGTTTGTTGATAGGTTCAACGTTGCCCCTGATCCGGCGTGGGGAGGCGACCCGGGTGCGCATGCCGAGGATCTCCTCGGCCATGGGCACCATACCGTCGAGTAGCGATCCGCCGCCGGTGAGGACGGCGCCGGCTGGCAGGTCGTCTCTGACACCGGCGGCGTCTAGGGTATCGCGGACGTACTCGAGCAGCTCGCGGGCGCGGTACTCGAGGATCTGGCCGATAAAGTTGGCGTTGTAGTGGCGGCCGTTGAGCGCGACGGCGGCCACGGGGTCGATCGTCGCCGAGAGGACCGTGCCGTAACGCAGCTTGAGCTGCTCGGCCTTGGCCTGGTGGATCTTGAGCCCGTACGCCACATCGGAGGAGAAACTCTCGCCCCCGATGGGGATTACGGCGGTGTGGGTGAGCGCGCCTCGCCGGAAGGTTGCTACGTCCGTAGTGCCGCCCCCGACGTCGATGAGGACGACGCCGGACTCCCGGTCCGCCTCGAGCAGGCAAGCCTCCGCAGAGGCGAGCGGCTCGAGCACCACCCGCGCGACCCGGACGCCGCAGTCCTCGACGGCCCGCAGCAGGTTCTGGATGCTCGAGACCGCCCCGCTAACGATGTGGGCCCGCATGGTGACCTTGCGCGCCGCGAGTCCGACGGGGTTCGTGACGCCCTCCGACCCGTCGAGCACGTATCCGCGGGGGACTACGTGTATGACACGCTCGTCTTCGTGCAGGTCGAGCTGGCGGGCCTCCGCCTCGAGCCGCTTGAGGAACCGTTGGTTTACGGTCAGGGTCCTGCTCCGGTTGAGGAGGGTCACCTCGGTGTTGAACGATGAGATGTGGCCGCCGGCGATGCCGACGCTAACCGCGCTGTTGCGACCGCCCCACTCCCCGCACCTGTCGATCGCCTCGGCCACAGACTCCGCCGTCGCCGCCCGGTCGACTACCACGCCGCGCTTGAGCCCGTGGCTCGGGGCCTCGCCCATGGAGACAACCTCCGCCCAACCCCGCCGGGCGTCCACCCGGCCGGCGACGGCCACTATCTTGGTCGTCCCGACGTCTATCCCGTAGACCGGTGTCTGCGCCACGGCCCGTTATCCTTCCCGCTTCCCGCCGGCCTCGCCGGGAGAGGCGCCCAACACCACCCGCCCCGGAGTGCGCAGGTCGTAGACGGGCGCGTCGGGATGTCGGCTTATGAGGCCTTCAAGCGCGCGGGCCTGCCCGGCGCCGACGTCGGCGGAGAAGACGACGCGTTCGCCGCCAGCGGTCGCCCAGATGCCCCCGGGACCGACCCCCTCGACGGACTCCAACCTGATGCCGCTGCGCTCCAACACCCTCCCGAACCGCAAGATCTCCTCCAGCTGGTCCTCGCCCAGCTTCACCACCTCCAGGTCCGCTCCCCCGGACCCCGGGAGCTCCGTCCCGTCCATCGCCACAAATGCCTGCCTCTCCGGCAGGTCCGCCGCGATCACCGCGCG
Organism: uncultured Rubrobacteraceae bacterium; assembly: GCA_963769655.1. Classification (GTDB taxonomy): domain Bacteria; phylum Actinomycetota; class Rubrobacteria; order Rubrobacterales; family Rubrobacteraceae; genus CAVYMT01. Next base: position 381,896 of record CAVYMT010000001.1, read on the forward strand.
TCGCTCCTCAACCTCAACCGTAACTATACCTGAATCCCAATCTTTGGATACAACTGAACCCTTAACCCACGGGTTAGAGTTGATCTTTTCTTGCAACAGGGCGGTGTTCAGGGTCAGGAGGCTGGCGCGGGTCGGGACGGCCTTCCAGGCCTCTGATTCGGGGAACATGGTGGCTCCTTCGACCCGGACGCCGGTGACGGGGAAGGTCAGGTAGGAGCCGAGCAGCACGGCGAGGGTGGTCAGGACGGCGACGCCCACGGAGACGACGACGGCGCGCAGGTTGCGGCTCAGGCCGGGGATTCCCGCTCCTCCAGAAGGGTGAGCAGCGTCTCGCCGACCGTCGAGACATCCCCGGCTCCCATCGTGAGAACGACGTCTCCCCTCTCGGAGATGGCCTTCAGAACGTCCGCTATGGCGTCTTGCTGGGGTACGTAGTAGACGTCCGGGTGGTCCCGCGTCTCGCAGATGGCGTCGACGATCAGCTTCCCGTTCACGCCTGGCTGGGGCATCTCCCCCGCGCCGTAGACCTCGGTGATGAGGGCGGCGTCTGCGGCGCCGAAGGCCTCCCCGAACTCCCTGTACAGCTTGCGGGTACGCGAGTAACGGTGCGGCTGGAAGACGGCTATGACACGGCCCCCGTTTCGCAGCGTCGACCGCGCGGCCGAGAGCGTGGCCGAGACCTCGGTCGGATGGTGGGCGTAGTCGTCAACCACCCTGAGCCCCCCACGCTCTCCCTTGAGCTGGAAGCGGCGCCTGACGCCCGCGAAGGTTTCCAGCGTGCTCGCTGCCTCGTAAGCGTCGTGTCCGAGCCAGCGGGCCGTCGCCGCGGCGGCGAGAGAGTTGAGTGCGTTGTGCCACCCGTAGACCCCCAGTTCGACGACCCCGCGCTCCTCGCCACCCTCTCGCAGCAAATAGGAGGTGGGGCCGAGGATTTCCGCCCGAAGGTCGCCGCCCGAGATGCCGTAGGTGGTGGTCGGGCACGGGGCCTCGTCCGCCAGGCGCAGGCACACGGGATCATCGGCGCAGACCGCGAGATGACCGTCGGGGGGCAGGTGGGCGACGAACTCGGAGAACGTCGCCACGACGTCTTCCAGTGACGAATAGAAGTCCGGATGGTCGAACTCCACGTTCGTCACGACGGCCGCCTGCGGGCGCAGGTAGAGGAAAGAACGGTCGCTCTCGTCCGCCTCGGCCACGACGAGGTCCGGCCGACCGAAGGCCACGTTGGACCCGATGTCGTTAAGCTCGCCGCCCACGATGGCGGTGGGGTCCTCCCCGAGCGCCCTCAGGACGTGGGCCGTCATGCTCGTGGTCGTGGTCTTCCCGTGGGTCCCGGCCACCGCGACGCTGCGGCCGCCCTCCAGGATCCGCGCCAGGGCGGCCGCCCGGGGCATGACGGGGATCGAACGCCGGTGCGCCTCGAGGAGCTCTGGATTGGTCTTCGGGATGGCCGTGGAGATAACCACGGCCTCCGCATCGCCGACCTGGTTGGAAGCGTGCCCGATGTGGACGGTCACGCCCGCCTCCCGGAGGCGCCTGGTGTAGGGCGACTCCTTGAGGTCAGAACCGGTGACCTGGTGGCCACGGCTATGGAGTACCTCCGCGATCCCGCTCATCCCGGCCCCGCCGATGCCGATCATGTGAATCTTCATCCGTCCGTCCTCTCCCCGGCGGCTAGCAAACGGCCCGCCACCTCGTCGGCGGCCCGGGGCGTTGCCAGATCCCTGGCCCGCCTCTCGAACTCGCCGCGCCTCGTGTCGTCTCCTAGCAGCCCCTCGACCCGCCCCCGAATGGTCTTCGCCGACACCTCGGCGTCTGGCACCATCTGCGCGGCACCACTATCGGTGAAGTAGCGGGCGTTGTGGAGCTGATGGTCCCCTGTCGCGTGGGGAAACGGGATTAGAACCGACGCCCGGCCAACGGCCGCGATGTCGAAGAGCGACCCGGCCCCGGCCCGACTGACGACGACCTCGGCGGCCGCCAGGTAGCGCCAGATGTCATCGACATACTCGAGGATGCGGTGCCGCGGGTTTCTCGTCGAGAGCCGCGCGAAATCCCTGCGGCCGGAGATCTGGACCACCGTGTAAGGGGTCGGGCTACCGAACGCCTCCTCGGCGGCGAGGTTGATCTTCAGCGCCCCACCGCTCCCGCCGAAGACGAGCACGACCGGCGGCTCCAGGCCCAACGCCTCCAGTGCCGCCTGCCGAGAAGCACCGAACAGCTCCTCGCGCGTCGGCATACCCACCAGCACGGCCCTCGTCAGACGCTCCCGGGCGGCGGGGAACGTGACCAGCGCCTCGCTCGTGAAGCGCGCCGCCACCCGGTTCACCCGCCCCGGAACGGAGTTCTGCTCGTGCAGAAAGGTGGGTACCCCCGTCGCCCGCGCCGCTGCGACGGCGGGCGCGCTCGCGTACCCACCCACCCCCAGCATCGCTTCGGGCCGCAGTTTGTGTATTATGCGTGTACAGGTGTGAACGGCTTTGAGGAACAGGGTGGTGGCGCGGGCGAGGTCCAGGGGGTTCCCGGCGAGGGCTTTGAGGGGCAGCGAGTGGAGGGCGTAGCCGGCCCTGGGGACGAGGGCAGATTCTATGCCGTACTGAGAGCCGATGAACTCGACGGCTGCTCCCTTCCTGGTCAGGCTATCCGCCACGCACAGCGCGGGGATCGCGTGTCCTCCCGTACCCCCGCCCGCTATAAGAACCAAGGGTCGTCCTAGCTCGCGGGGTGCGGGGTCCCGCCACTCTCGCTCGTTCACTATCCTCCGATATCCTGCACAAGATGCCGACGGCGGCGAAGCATACCAGGAGGCTCGACCCTCCGTAGCTGACGAATGGCAGCGTCATCCCGGCCAGCGGGAGCACCACCATCGCCGCCCCGATGTTGAAGGCGGCCTGGACGGTGATCATGGTCGTTAACCCCGCCGCGACGCACCGCCCGAGGACCGTCGGTGCCTCGAGGGCTATCCTGAGGCCGCCGTAGGTGATAAATCCGAAGGCCGCGATCACGACGAACATGCCGAAGAGCCCGAGTTCCTCCCCGATGAGCGCGAAGATCATGTCCGTGTTTATCTCCGGTACGTAGGCGCCCTGCCCGCCGGAACCCGCGCCGGATCCGAAGAAGCCACCGGCCTTTATGGCTACCATGCCCTGCACGGACTGGAAGCCGGAGCCGTCGGCCGCGGCCCAGGGGTCGAGAAACGTCATGAAGCGTTCCCGCCTGTAGGGGGCTAGCAGCATGATCCCGACGAGCGCGACGAGGCCCGAGGCTCCGGTGAGCACGAGGTCCCGCGTGCGCAGCTCCGACGCCCATAGGACGCCCGCGACGCCCGCCAGAAGAATGACCGAGGTCCCGAAATCCGGTTCGAGGAGCACCAGCAAGAACAGCGCGCCCACTGCGGCGAGCGGTTTGAAGGGGAGCCCAGAGCCTGGTGGGACGCTGGCGACCGCACAACTAAGCAACAGGATGGCCGCAATCTTGGCGAACTCCGCCGGCTGGAGGCTCATCGGGCCGAGGTCGAACCACCGGCGCGCACCCCCGATCTGCTGCCCGATCCCCGGGATGAGCACCAGCACGAGCGCGACGAGCACCACGACGTAGAGAACCGGCGCGTACCTCCGCCAGGAGGTGTAGCGCACGCGGCTGAAGGCGACGAATGCGAGCACGCCGAGCGCCATGTGTAAGCCGCGCACGAGCAGGTAATGCGCCCCGGCCTCGCGGTACGTTGCCGAGTACACCATGACGAGACCGAGCAGCGAGAGCCCCAGGGCCGCCAGGAACAGGTTGGCCCTCAGGCCGGTCATCGCCGGAGCGCCCCAGACTGCGCGGCGGGTCGGCCCACGAGCCCGGCGAAAGCGTCGCCCCTCTCGGCGTAGCCTCCGTACTGGTCGAAGCTGGCGCAACCTGGGGAGAGCAGGATCACATCCCCCGGACGCGCCAACTTCTCCGCCTCGTGGACCGCGGCATCGAGCGTATCAACCAACCGCGCGGTTACGCCGGGAGACTCTCCTCGCAAGTAGGCGAAGAGGCGGGAACCGGCCTCGCCCTGACACACCACGGCCCGGCACCGATCGAGGTAAGGGACGACCTCTGAGAAGTCCGTGTCCTTCTCGGAGCCGCCGAGTATCAGCACGACGGGTCGTCCCGAGCCGGAGAGCGCCGCGGCGACGGCGGCGGGGTTGGTCGCCTTGGAGTCGTCCACGTACAGGATCCCGGCCCGTTCCGCGACGACCTGCATCCTGTGGGGCATGGGACAGTAATCTAGCAACGCCTCGCGCGCGGCCTCGGGCGTGGCTCCCAGCCTCATCGCGGCGGCGGCCGCGAAGATGGCGTTCTCGTGATTGTGCGTCCCGACGAAACGGAGCTCGTCCACCCCCACTAGCCGGCGGTCGCGCACGAACAGCCCCCCCTCCCGCACGAGCGTGCCCGCCTCGCCGACGACGAGCGTCTCCGATGGCAGGCTACCGGCGGCTTCGCGTCCGACGCGATCCGCGGCGCTCACCAGCGCAAGATCCTTCGGTCCCTGGCCCGCAAATACGCGTAGCTTGTCCCGGGCGTACTCCTCGAACGAGGAGTGCCAATTCAGGTGATCTGGCCTCGCGTTCAGGAGCGCTGCGACGTCGAAGCCGGCCGCCCGGAGGTAGTGGAGTTGGAAGGAGGACAGCTCCAGCACCAGCGTGCCGGCGGAGCGCGCCTCCTCGAAGCATCCGGAGAGCGCCCTCCAGGAGTTTCCGGCCACCGCGTGCGGCACCTCCGCGGTCTTTAGGATGCGACGCAGCATGTCGACGACGGTGGTCTTCCCGTTCGTGCCGGTGACGGCCGCGACGCGCACCCCGGCCCCAACAAGCTCCAGCCCCAGGCCGACCTCGGGCAAGATCTCCAGCCCGCGTTCTTCGGCGGCCCGCAACACCGGGTCGGCGGGTCGAACACCGGGACTTACAACGACCCGGTCTACGCCGTCTAGCACGCCCGGTCCCGCGCCGAGGGTCCCCGCGGCGTCGAGGCCGTCCAGGGTCTGGCGCAGACGGGGGGTGTCGGCACCGTCGGCGACGATGACGTCTTCGCCATGGTCCACGAGGACGCGCGTGGCGGCGACGCCAGACTCGCCGAGGCCGTAGACCAGGGTCCTCACGGGCTCACGCCACCGCGCTGTAGAGGAAGATGTAGTAGAGGAAAAACCCCAGGGCGGAGAAGGCGGCCTGGGCGATCCAGAACCGCACCACGACCTTGTTCTCCTCCCAGCCCATCATCTCGAAGTGGTGGTGGATCGGCGCCATCTTGAAGACCCGCCGCCTGCGGCCGCTCGCCCGAAACACGGCGTACTGGACGATCACCGACAAAGCCTCCACCACGAATAGCCCACCGATTATCGGCAGGAGCATCTCCGTCTTTGTCAGGACGGCCGCGGCCGCCAGCACACCCCCGATTGCCAGGGAACCCGTGTCTCCCATGAACACGTCGGCCGGGTGCGCGTTGTACCAGAGGAACCCGACGATCGACCCCGTCATCGCCCCGCAGATGATCGCGACATCGTACTGGCGCTCGAGAAAGGCTATTGCCGTATAAACCAACAGGGCTATGGCCCCCGCCCCGGCCGCGAGCCCGTCGAGCCCGTCCGTCAGGTTGACGGCGTTGGTCGCCCCCACGATCACGAGCAGCAAGAAGACCGAGAAGAGGGCTATACCCACCACCCCGGGGCCGAGCATGACGTTGCGGTAAGCGCCGGCCCCGGGCACGATGATGGTCTGCGTAACGCCGACGTAGCGCAGCGCCAGAACGTCGGCCACCACCACCACCAGCGTAAGCAAGAGTAGCTTGTAGCGGACGCTCAAGCCTTCGCTGCCCTTCTTTGAGATTTTCTGCCAGTCGTCGTAGAGCCCGACCCCGGCCACCGCCGAGACCAGCAACAACGTCGTAAACGTCGCGACCGTGGGCCGCGCGACCACGAGCAGCGCCGCGACCAGACCCATGAGCATCACCACCCCGCCCATCGTCGGGGTGCCGGCTTTGATCAGGTGCGTCTGCGGACCTTCTTCGCGCACGAACTGCCCGAACTTGCGCGACTGGAGGAACTTGATGAACGTCGACCCCAAAGTCACCGTTACCAGGAACGCCACCGCCGCCGCGAGAACGACGCTAAACAAGGGCCAGATGCTCCTTTAACCTGCGAGTCAGGGTATCGAGCCCTACTCCTCGCGAACCCTTCACCACAACGTAATCGTCGGGCCGAAGGTGGTCGCGAAGGCCGTCGGCCGCGCGGGTCGCGTCCTCGTAGCAGAGCGTGGGTCCGGCGAAGGCCTCGGCGTACCAGCGGGCCTCGTCACCGACGCAGATCAGGAGGTCCACGCCGACCTCCCCCGCGAGCTCCCCGGCTTCCCGGTGGTAGGCGCGGGCGTTCGGGCCAAGCTCGAACATGCCGCCGAGGACGGCCACCAGTCGGCGACCCTGCCGCGCGGCTTGATCGGCCCCGTAGCGCAACACGGCGGCGACGGCGGCCGGCGAGGCGTTGTACGAATCGTCGTAGACGACGATGCCGTCCCTCAGCCGGTACACCTCGCCCCGAAGTCCAGTCCTCCGCAGGCGAGAGAGCCCGCGGGCGCACTCTTCCAGGTCCAGACCAAGCACTAGCCCTCCGCCGAGCGCCGCCAGGAGCGGCTCCACCAGGTGCGTGCCGAAGACGGGCGTGCGGACTTCGGACGACCGATGCCCCGAGCGCGCCAGGAATCGGAGCCCCTCGCTCCGTTCCTCTATCTCGGAGGCGATTAGGTCGGCTCCGGCCTGCCCCTCCCGCCCGAACGCGATGCGCCGCCCAGAAGATCTGCCAGCCCCGGTCGCAGCCGCGGGCACACCAGCAGGATGGACGAGGCTGCCGCTCTCCGGCAAGGAGGCCGCCAGTTCTCCTTTGGCAGCTTGCCAGCCCATCCAGGGTCCCAAAAGAATCCAGGTGCACGGGTGAGATCGCGGTCAGCACCCCGACGTCGGGGGGGGCGATGCCGCAGAGGTGCTCGATGTCCCCGGGTGGGTGGCGCCCATCTCGAGGACGAGGATCTCGGTTCGCGGGTCGGCGGCCAGAACGGTGAGGGGCAGCCCGATCTCGTTGTTGAAGTTGCCGGCGGTGGCGGAGACCTTCTTGCCCGCGCGGCGCAACACGGTCGCCAGGGCGTCCTTGGTTGTCGTCTTGCCGACGCTGCCGGTGATGCCAACAACGGTAGGGGCCGTTGCGCTGTCGCGCGCAAGGGTCCAGCGCGCCAGCCGTTGCAGGGCGATCAGAGGATCCTCGACGACCAGGGTCGGCACCTCCAGCGGCCGGGTGGCGACGATCGCCACGGCGCCGCGCAGGTAGGCCTCAGGGGCGAAGGACGCCCCGTCCGTCTGGCCGTGGAGGGCGAAGAAAAGATCCCCCACCCGCGTGGTCCTCGAGTCGGTAGTTCCGCCGCGAACCAAGGTGCCAACGTTGCCACCGACGAGCTTGGCGTCGATGGCCTTCGTGACCTCTGCCAGGCTGGCGGCCCTCATCTGGTGCGCCCCTTGGCGGCCGACGACGGGTCGTCGGGGGGCACGTTGAAGTAGCCGAGGGTGAACTCCATAACCTTGCGGGCTGCCGGCACGGCGACCACCTCACCCCAGTACGAGCTCTGGGGATCGTCGACGGCGATCAGCATCGCGTATTCGGGATCTTTGGCCGGCGCGAAGCACATGAACGAGGCGATGTACCTGTCGCCGTAGGTGCCGGTCTCGGGGTCGACATTCTGGGAGGTCCCGGTCTTGCCGGCCACGGTGTAACCGGGGATTCGGGCGTAATGGCCCGACCCTTTCTCGACGACGCCCTGCAACATCCCGCGTACTATATCCGAGGTCTCCTCGCTTATCACTCGCTCGCCGGGCTCGTGGGAAACCGAATTCTGGGTGACATGGGGCGTCACCTTGGTGCCCCCGTTGACCAGGGCGGAGTAGCCCGAGACGAGTTGCAGCGGCGTCGCCGTCAGGCCCTGACCTATGGGGATGTTGCCTATCGAAGATCCGCTCCAGTCCTCGTAGGCCGGCACGTCCCCCGGGTCCTCACCCCACAGGTCGACCCCGGTCGGCTCGCCGAACCCGAAACGGCGGATAGAGTCGTGGAGCTTTGGGCCGCCGAGGGCCTGGGCGACCTGGATCGCGCCGACGTTGCTCGACTCCTGAAGCACGTCCCCGGGCGTCATCACCTTTGTCTCGTGCGGCATGGAGTCGTGGATCACGCGGTCGGCCACGGCTATGTTGTCGGGGACGACGAAGGTGCTGGCCGGGGTGACGGCCCCCTCCTCGAGCGCCGAGGCGACGGTGAACGCCTTGAAGGTGGAGCCGGGCTCGTAGGGGTCGGTCAGCACCCTGTCTCGCTGGGCCTCGGGGGACGCCTCGCCAAAGCGGTTGTTGTCGTAGGTCGGCGCGTTGGCCAACGCCACGATGGCGCCGTCCTCGACGCGCATGACCAGGCCAAGGGCGCTCTGGGCCCTGTGCTTCTTTATGGCCGCCGCAAGCGCCTGCTCGAGCTCGCCCTGGACGGCGGTGTCCAACGTCAGGACCACGTCCTCCCCGCTATCCAGCTTCTTGTCGTAGCGGGACTCGACGCCGCCAAAGGGCTCGTCGTAGTCTCCCAGGTACCCGGTAAGCTGGCTTGCAAGGGCCTTGTCGGGGTAGACCCGCTCCGCCTCCGGGGAGGTCGTGATGCCTTCTATACCGAGGCTCTCCACCTCCTCGGCGGCGGCCGGGGTGATCCCCGACGCGACGACGCTGTAGCCGTCGAGCCCGCCGTCGGGGTTGCGCTCCGTGAGCGCGGCCTTCAGCTCGTCCGCGTCGAGGCCCGTTCGGTCCCCGATCACACCTTCCAGCGTCCGGGCGGTCTCGGTGGGCGCCTCGATCTGGTAAGGCGTGGCGATGACGCGGGCGGTCTCCAGGCTGGTGGCGAGCTTGCGACCATCGGCGCTGATTACGCTGCCACGGTCCTCGACGGCCGCGGGCGCGCCGCCCCCGGCATGCTCGGCGGCGAAGGCCTGATAGCGCTCATCGTCCGTAACGATCATCTGCGCCGCCCGCCCGCCCAGGAGCAGACCGCTCATGACGAACACCGCCGCCGCCATCCGGAGCCGCCTGTGGCCCACAGTCCGCGGGCTGTTCCCCGTGGACGTGCGTCGCCCGGCCTGCCCACCGGTGCTCCGCCGCGCGCGACGGGTCTCCTGCAAGCTGACGACCTCGGCGCCCGAACTCCTGCGCCGCTTCTTATCTTCGCGACTCTTCTTGCCGCGGGTCTCCCCGCTCGTGCGGCGGGGGCGAGGGGTTTTGCGGGTGCCACGGCGGGCCCCGTCGTCCCGGGCGTTGCCGGGTACGAGGTTACCGCGATACCCCCCCTTTCTCTTCTCCCCCATGCTGTCTCCCATCCTCCCGTGTTCCACCGTAGACCTTCATGTCGGAACTCGCCGGGTCTTGCATCCCGAGCTTCTCCGCGGCGAGCCCGCGGATCCTCTCGGCCCCCGACAACTCGGCCACCCGGACTTCGAGCCTTTCTCCCTCAGACTCTGCCCGGGCCAACTGCTCCTCGAGCCCGGCCATCCTGTCGACCAGCTCGGCTGATACCGTGTGCAAGTAGACGCTCCCCAGCATCAAAAGCACCGGCACCACAACCATGACCGCGAAGACCCGACGTCGACGGGCGGCCTTGCGCCCGGTCGTGCGACGCCTGAGCGTCTCCCTGTCCCGTTCTCCCTCCCTGAAGGGTGCCGGGACGGCTTTTGTCGGCACCAGGGCCGCCTGGTACCGGCGTTGCTGCGAGGCGCTCACAGGGTCGCCTCCAGAGGCTCCGCGGTCCTCACCGCAACCCGAAGCCGGGCCGAGCCGCTGCGCGGGTTCTCCTCTAGCTCTTCCGGCGTCGGGCGCAACACGGCCCCCCGCCGGAAGACGGGCTTGGCGCCGCACACGCACACCGGAAGGTCCGGCGGACAGACGCAACGGCCCTCCCGCTCCGAGATGAACCTCTTGACCAGCCGGTCCTCACCCGAATGGAACGTTATGGCGACTAGCCGCCCGCCCGGGACGAGGACGCGCTCGGCGGCCACCAGCGCGCGCCGCAATCCCCCCAGCTCGTCGTTCACGTGCAGGCGCACGGCCTGGAAGACCCGCTTGGCCGGGTTTCCGCCCCTCTCGACCCAGCCCAGCGCGGCCCGCACGGTGTCGGTTAGGTCCGTCGTGGTCTCCAGCGGTCGGCGACGCACGACCTCGCGGGCCACCCTTCGGGCCTGACCTCGCGGCACGTCCCCGTACTCGGAGAGGAGCCGCGATAGATCCCTCTCGTCCACCTCGTTGAGGTACTCGGAGGCCGGCAACCCGCGCGTCGGGTCCATCCTCATGTCGAGCGGTCCTTCACCTGTATAGGAGAACCCGCGGTCGGGGTCGTCTATCTGGAAGCTCGAGAGGCCGAGATCGAAGAGTATCGCGGCCACCGATTCTCCGCGGTCGGCCATCTGACCGAGGACCTCATCGTACGTGCCGGCCACGAACCGGAAGCGCGGGTCTTCTGCGAGATCGGCCGCACGTCCCGCGGCTTCCGGGTCGCGGTCGATGGCGAGCAGGCGTCCCGCGACCCCGAGGCGCTCCAGGATCTGGCGCGAGTGCCCCCCGCCCCCGAAGGTGGCGTCCACCACGGTCTCGCCGTCTTTAGGGTCGAGGGCCGCGACGGCCTCCTGGAGCATCACGGGTCGGTGTCCGGTCGTCATCACCCGCCCAACTCCCTCCCGGCGAACTCCTCGACGATCTCGGCGAACGAGTCGTCGGCCCCGGAAACGTAACGGTCCCACTCCTCGGTGTCCCAGATCTCCAGCCGGTCATCCACGCCCGTGATCGTCACGTCTTTGTCCAGACCCGCGTAGCGGCCGAGCTTTGCCGGTATCAGGACCCGGCCCTGCCGATCGAGCGTCGCCTCGAAGGCCATCGAGAAGAACATGCGCGAGAGCTGGCGGCCCCTGGAAGTGAGGTCCGCGTTGGTCTTGATGTTCGCCTTGAACGCCGCCCACTCCTCCGGCGGAAACGCGAACAGGCAACGGTCCACCCCCTTGGTGATCACGATGCCGCCCTCGAAATAGGGACGGAGCCGGGAGGGGAGAGTCAAACGCCCTTTCTCATCCAGGGTGTGCTCATACTCGCCTAGAAGGGCCAGAACCTCGTCCTCCCACTACACTCCACTTTGTCCCACAACTGGCGAAATTCTTGCATATGGCCGGAAAAACCGCAATCTGCGCGGGCCCAAACCCCCTCAAAAGGCCCAGAAACCCATGATTTCGGCCTCTATACCCTCCCCCCTAGGGTTATGGACCCCCTACAAGAATCTATATTCTTCGCGGATTTCGCGCCTGCATAGGCGTTGGCCAACGTCGGGCCCGAGCGGAAGATGTAGGGACGCATCGATGGGTGCCCCAAGATGTTGGGTTTGCGGAAATTGTCCGATGTTCGGCGGTGAAGCTTAGGGTAGTTGCCGTTGTGGGCCCACCAGGACTCGAACCTGGGACCGTCCGATTATGAGTCGGATGCTCTAACCGACTGAGCTATGGGCCCCCGTAACTCCGGCGTGACCGTCGGAGGCTGCTCCCCTGGCTGGACTCGAACCAGCAACCCTTCGGTTAACAGCCGAATGCTCTGCCAATTGAGCTACAGGGGAAGGCTGTGGCGAGATTATAGGGTTCGGTGCGTCGCGGTTCAAGGTTCGTTGGCGACCGCCCGCAGTGCCTCTTCGAGGTCCCAGATCTCGGCCTGGATCGCTTCTTTCTCGTTGTAATCGGGAGCCTGCTGCTTGCCGTGTTGGCGGCTGAGGATGCCGAGACGCAGCCATGCCTCCTTCACGGCGGTTTCCGAGGAGTACAGTTCTCCACGGCGCATCTCTTCTGCTTGGGCTCCAAGGGCCACGAGGCGGTCCATGATTTCGCGGGCGTCGTCGTCGGCCAGGATGGAGTCGAGGGACTCTCCCGGGTGCTCCGAAAGTAGGAGAAACAGCTCGGACTGAACCCTCTCAGCGAAATCTTCGCCGCGCAGTTGGAACGGCTGGGACAGGTTCGGAACCCGCAGGCCATTTCTCAACAGGCCGGCCGCCAGATGCGGGTAGGCGAGGATCACGGCCAGAACCTCTCGACTGGCCTGCTCGTGGGGGCTCGGGGCTCTGGCCTCACGGGGTGACGCTGGCGACGTCGACGGCTGCCGGCGCCCGCTCTGCAGCTCGGCCGGGCTCACACCGAGGGCTTCGGCGGCCACGCGCAGGGCGTCCCTGTAGAAGACAGGGTCGTCTATACGGTTGATGAGGTCCTGGATCTCGGACATCATCCGCGAGCGTTCGGCTGCGCCCGCCCCCCGCGCCCTCTCGGCTTTCCTGCGGAACAGGTACTCGAGAAGGGTGACGGCCCCGGCTAGCAGCTCCTCGAACTCGTCGGGGGTATGTTGCAGCAGCCAGTCCGCGGGATCTTCGGTCAAGCGTAGCACGCGCATGTCCAGCTTCAACTGGGTGGCCGCGGCCACGGTGTTGGGATCGCCGTCTGCCCGTTCCAGCTCCTGCACCGTGGCATCGGCCCGCTCCAACGCCCTCTCGCCGGCAGAGTCCGGGTCGAAGAGCATGTAGATCCTGTCCGCGTACCCGCTGAGGACCCGCAGGTGGCTGGGGGTCGTCGCCGTACCGAGCGTCGCGACGGCGTTCTTGATCCCCGACTGGTAGAGCATCAGGACGTCCGTATATCCCTCGACGATCAACGCCGATCGCTCCCGGCGAAGCGCTTCAGAGACCTGGGGGAACCCGTAGAGGAGGTCCCGCTTGTTGAAGATCTCGGTCTCGGGCGAGTTCAGGTACTTCGGCTGCGCGTCCCCCAGAGTACGGGCGCCGAAGCCCACGATCCTGCCCCGGCGATCGGAGATGGGGAACGTGATCCTCCCGGAGAACCGCTCACCACCCCGAGTCGAGAGCAGCCCGGCCGCTTCGAGCACCCGACGGTCGATGCCAAGCTTCGCCGCCACCCTCGAGAACCCGCCAACACCCCGCGGCGGGGCATAGCCCAGCCTGAATTCTTCTATAGTAGAACTTTGTAATCCGCGGGTTTTCAGGTACTCCCGGGCTTGTTGGGCCTCCGGGGTTCGGGCGTTCAAGAGGTACTTGTGGTAGTAGACGGCCGCGGCGGCGAGGGCTTTGTGGATCGTGCGGCGGCGGGAGTTACGCTTCTTCGCGGCCTCGGCGTCGGCTTCAGAACCCTCGTACTGCAGGTTGACGTCGCTGCGTTCGGCGAGATAAGTGACGGCCTCCCCGAAGGGCAGGTTCTTCAGCTCGCTGACGAGCTTGATGGTGTCGCCTCCGCGTTGGCAGCCAAAGCAGTAGTAGAAGCCGCGGTCGGGCGAGACGCTGAAGGACGGCGTCTTCTCCTGGTGGTCGGGGTACGGGCAGAGGCCGGCGAAGCGAGCGCCCTGGCGTTTCAGGGCCGTGAACTCGGAGGCGACCTCGACGATGTTCGCCGTCTCCCGCACCTCCTCTATGCTGCGTTGCGAGATCCTCAACCCCGCTCCCCCGTTGTACCGATGTACAAAGATCCGAGCCGGTCTGTAGTTCCGGTCAGGGCTAATGTTACTCTACCGAAGATGGATATCCGGGAGCGATCGGTGCAGGCGTCCCCCGAGGCTGGGTACGCGGACCTTCCGCCAGGGGTAGGCTTCGAGCCCAAAGACGAGCCGCTGCGTCGCGACATCAACCTGCTGGGGCGAATTCTCGGGCAGGTGCTCGTCGAGCAAGAAGGGCAGGACTTCTTCGAGACGGAGGAGGAGATTCGGCTGCTTTGCAAGCGGCTGCGCTCCGGTTACGAACCCGCGCTCGACGAAAAGCTTCGCCACCGTGTACAGGGCATGGAGGTCGAGGAGCTCGAGAAGATCGTGCGGGCGTTCTCCGTCTACTTCCAGCTGGTCAACATAGCCGAGCGGTACCACAGGATCCGGCGTCGCAGGCAGTACGAAGCCTCCCCAGAGAACGCCCCGCAGCGGGCCTCCCTCGCCAGCGCTCTCGCCCGGCTTGGCACTTCCGGGGAAGACTCGATGCGTCGTACGCTCGCCGGCATGAACGTCAGCCTCGTGCTGACCGCGCACCCGACAGAGGCTATGCGGCGCAGCGTCCGGCGCAAGCATGTCCGGATCGGGGAGTTACTGGCGGCGCTCGAGATCACCTCCCCCACCTGGAAGGAACGTCGGCACCTGGAGAACGGGATGTTCGAGGAGATCACCGTTCTATGGCAGACGGACGAGTTGCGAGACCGGCGGCCCGAGGTCACACAGGAGATAGAGCGGACGCTGCTCTTCTTCGAGGACCCGCTCATCTCGGCCACCCTCGAGGTGTATCGTGACCTCGAGGACGAGCTCGCCCGAAGGTTCCCTGATTCTCCTCCAGAGGTCGGCCGGATCCTGGAGTTCGGCTCCTGGGTTGGCGGGGATCAGGACGGAAACCCGTTCGTGAAGCCCGAGACACTAGACGCCGCCCTGAGCTTGCACCGCGAGCTGATCCTGCAGCGGCACATCAGCGCCGTGCTTGACCTCGTGGACCGGCTGAGCCAGTCGACGCGGCTCGTCCCCGTCTCCGAGGAGCTTCGCTCCGCCATGCGGGCTGACGAGGACCTGATGCCGGAGCTGTCCGAGAGCCACAAGGGATTGGGGTCCAACGAACTCTACCGCCGCAAGCTGCTGCTGGTCGCCGAGCGGTTGAAGCGCACGCTCAACCAGCCAGAGACCCCCGCCGCGTATCCGGGTGCAGCGGACTTTGTCGAGGACCTGCACGTCGTGCGCCGCAGCCTCGTCGATAACGAGGGCGAAAGGGTAGCCGACGGCGGGCTCAGGGACCTTATTCGCCAGGCGCGGGTGTTCGGATTCCACCTGGCCAAGCTCGACGTTCGGCAGGAGAGCTCCGCGCTCGTCGACGCCGTGGCCGAACTAATCGAGGCTGACGGTGGCGACGATCTGCGAGAGTTGGACGAAAAAGATCGCGCCGCGCTGCTGCGGCGTTTGATCTCGGATGGCCGTCCGACCCCACCCGCCACCGATTCGCTCTCTGATGCGTCTCGGGGAGTGCTTGACACCTTCGAGCGCATCCGGACCGCCGAGCAGAGCTTCGCCGAGCCGCCGGTGGAGGCCTTTGTGGTGAGCATGGCCCACAGGGCAAGCGACGTGCTTTGCGTTCAGTACCTGGCCTGGAGGGTCGGGCTGCTGAGGGTCGAAGACGGCGGGCGGCGCGTGAGCAGCAGCCTGAAAATCTCGCCTCTCTTCGAGACCGTCGAAGATCTGGAGCGGGCGCCGGACGTGCTGCGCGAGCTTCTCGAGGACCCGTTCTACCGTTCATCTCTGTCCCACGGCGACGACCTGCAGGAGATCATGCTCGGCTACAGCGACTCCGGGAAAGACGCCGGCTACGTGACGAGCAACTGGGCCCTCTACCGCGCGCAGCGCCAACTCTCGTCCGTGGCGGCGGAGCACGGCGTCAAGCTGCGCCTCTTCCACGGCCGCGGCGGAAGCGCCGGTCGGGGCGGCGGCCCGAGCTACGAGGCGATCAAAGCGCAGCCCCCCGGCACGCTGAATGGGAGCATCAGGATCACCGAGCAGGGTGAGGTGATCTCCTTCAAGTACAGCATGCGGGGCCTGGCCCGCCGCAACCTCGACACCACGCTGGCCGCCGTGCTGGAAGCGAGCGCGGACAATGATGAGGTCGAGCCGGAGCGGCGCTGGACCGAAGCGATGGACGAACTCTCGAGCACCGCCCGCGACGTCTATAGGGGCCTGGTCTACGAGGACGACGGGTTCCTCCCCTTCTTTTTCGGCGCCTCCCCCATCGGCGAGCTTTCGATGATGAACATCGGCAGTCGCCCGGCCCGACGCGCGCAGGCGCAGGACGTCGAGGGGCTGCGGGCCATTCCGTGGGTGTTCGCCTGGACCCAGAACCGTTTCCTGCTGCCGTCCTGGTACGGGGCTGGCACGGCGCTGAGCTCCTACGCGGCCGAGGAAGACGGGCTGGCCCTGCTAAGGGAGATGTACGAGGGCTGGCCGTTCTTCCGGACGCTCCTGAGCTTCATGCAGATGACGCTCGCCAAAAGCGACCTCAGGATCGCAGAGACCTACACATTACTTGTCGAGGATGAGGAACTGCGTGATCGCATGTGGACCCGTATCTCCGCGGAACATGCCGCCTGCGTGGAGGCGCTGCTGAAGGCCACGGGCAACGAAAACCTCCTCGACGACAGCCCGATCTTGCAGCGGTCCATTCGTCTCCGCAACCCGTACGTGGATCCCCTCTCCTACGTCCAGGTCGGCCTACTTCGCCGCCTGCGCGGCCTCCCGGAGGATTCCCCCGAGCGCAAGCTCGTACTAAGCACCCTCCTCCATAGCATCTCCGGCATCTCATCCGGGATGCTGAACACCGGCTAGCTCGGGGCACCCCCTTCCGGGCTCAGGCGCATCAAACCCGCCTCGGTGTGCCGGAAGCCGCACCGGCGGTAGAAGCCTCGCAAGCCAGGCTCGAAGTCGACGTGGACCCAGTGGGCGCCACGATCTTCAGCCGCCTCGACCGCTCGCCGGACCAGCGTTCGACCGACGCCCCGGCTTCGGAACCCGGGATGTACCGTGACGTCGAGCAAGAAGGCGTGGATGCCGCCGTCCCCCGCAACGTTGACGAACCCGACCAGACGACTTCCCTGAAAAGCGCACACATAAGCCAGGCTGTGATGGAGCACCCTGCGAGTATCCCACCGAGGAAGCTGCCGGTCCCAGGCCTCGGCGAACAGCCGGTCGAGGTCCTCTATCGGCACCTCGGGATCCACGCCGTAGCGGATTCCCTCGATATAGTCGGGGTCCAAGATCTAGGCGTAGGCGTCACCGCGCGGCAGGAACAGCCGCCGATAAGTGGCCAGGGCGTACCGGTCCGTCATGCCGGCAACAAAATCGACCGTCTCAAGAAGGGGATCCGGGTCGCTCTGCGCCCGATCTTCGGGCCGATCCAGGTAATGATCGAAGAGCGCCACCACGACACCAGCCGCCTTTTGGTTCTCCCGAGAGCGCGGGCTGTCGTACACGTTCTCGAACAACCAGGCCCGCAGTTCCATGAGGGCGGAGTAAACGTCATCAGATAGGGAGATCTCCCCCAACCTCGAAGACGTAGAGATCATGTCCCGCACCAGCGTGTCTATACGCCCGCTCATCTTCTCCCCGAGCACGGAGATCGGCCCAACCGGCAGGCTCTCCCACCCGATGACCCCTGCCCGCAAGGCGTCGTCCAAATCGTGGTTGACGTAAGCGATGCGGTCGGCGACCCGCACGATCTCGCCCTCTCGCGTGGAAGGGTAACCGTCTCCCGTATGGTTGAGTATGCCGTCTCTGACCTCGAATGTTAAGTTGAG
The DNA here is from genome assembly GCA_963769655.1 of uncultured Rubrobacteraceae bacterium. Taxonomy (GTDB): domain Bacteria; phylum Actinomycetota; class Rubrobacteria; order Rubrobacterales; family Rubrobacteraceae; genus CAVYMT01. The sequence continues at coordinate 399,307 of CAVYMT010000001.1, forward strand.
CCCGTCACCCTCTTTCTCGAGTTTATCCACCACCCGCAAGGAGTGCTCGTTGTGGCGGAAGGTGCGTCCGTGGGCGGCGAGGGCCCGGGCGAGGGCCTCCTCTCCGGTGTGTCCGAAGGGGGTGTGTCCGAGGTCGTGGCCAAGGGCAATGGCTTCTGTCAGGTCCTCGTTGAGGCCGAGTGAGCGGGCGATGGTGCGCGAGATCTGCATCATCTCCAGCGTGTGGGTGAGGCGGGTACGGAAATGGTCACCGTCGGGTGAGATAAAGACCTGGGTCTTGTGCATCAGGCGGCGGAAGGCCTTGGCGTGGATGATCCTGTCTCGGTCGCGCTGGAAGTCGTTGCGGACGCCATCCGGAGGTTCGGGCCTCGCGCGCCCGGAGCTTGACTTGCATCTCCACCCCGACGCCAGAGGTCCCGGCCCGTCGCCCCCAGTGGTTGGAGACGTCATGCGGGACGGCGGGAGAACGGAGGGCGAATTCTAGCTAGGCGGGTGCCGGAGACGGCGTTTCCGGGAGCGTGGGCGAGGACGTGGGAACGGACGACCCTGAGGGCGCTCTTCCCGGTGCCGCCCTGGACCGAAACGTTCCTTAGGGGCTGTTCGATCAGGTCCTTCAACGAGTCGAGCGTGCCCGGGGGTAGCGGGAAGGTGTCACCGCTCGCGGAACGGCATCCCGGGCAGAGCACGCCTCCGAGCGCCGGCGCGAAATGCAGGGGCTCTTCGGCCTCGCCGAGGTCCACGCCGCATCCCAGGCACGCGTCGAGTTGGGGGGCGTAGCCGGCGAGCATCGAGAGCTTCAGGCCGAAGGCGGCCTCCAGGGCGTCGAAGTCCGCATCGCGTGTCTCGAGCACGTCAAGGCCGTTGAAGAGGAGGTTGAACACGCGGCGGTCGGCCTCGTCGCCGCCGGAGAGGGCGCGGACAAAACCCACCATTCCGGCCGCGGCCTCGAATCGGTCGAGGTTCTCGCGGACGTCGTGAAAGCTGCGCAGTACCTCGGCCTGGGTCACGGTGTCCAGGGTACGCCCCGCATACGCCACAAAGTCCACGCATGAGAGAGGTTCTAGGCGGGCGCCGAAGCGGGACCTGGTTCGCCGGATACCCTTGGCGATGGCCGAAACTAGGCCGGCATCTCGGGTGTAGAGGTCGAGGATACGGTCGGCCTCGCCATAGCGGATCGAGCGAAGCACGATCCCCTTACTCTTGTAGACCGCCACCCTCGGCCTCCTCCATCACGGCGACGCTGGAGCTCATGCCTAGCCTGGAAGCTCCGGCGTTCAGGATCTCGAGCGCGTCATCCAGCGTACGGATTCCGCCGGAGGCTTTCACCGCCAATCCCTCAGGTGCCTCGGCCCGCAACAACGAGACGTCCTCCGGGGTGGCGCCCGACGGCCCAAAGCCCGTCGAGGTTTTGACGAAGTCCGCCCCGCTCGCAGCAACCATCCGGGTGGCGAGCCGCTTCATCTTGTCCGTGAGGTACGCGGTCTCGATGATCACCTTGACCACCACGTCGTTGAGACCGTTGTTCATGGCGACGACGCTGACCTCCTGGACTAGGCTAGCCAACTCGTCGGCGACGTAGTCGAACTCCCCGGAGAGGTACTTGGAGAGGTTCATGACGACGTCGAGCTCGGACGCGCCCCCGACCAGGGCCTCTCTGACGGCGGCGGCCTTTACCACCGTGGTATCCGCCCCGAACGGGAACGAGACCACCGTGGCCACCTTGACGTCGGTTCCTCGGAGCTCCCGCGCGGCGAGCCGAACGTAGCAGGGCAGGATACAGACGGCGGCGAAATGGTAGCGGGCCGCCTCCTCGCACAGTTGCACGATGTCCCGCCGCTCGGCGTTCGGCTTCAAGAGGGTATGGTCCACCGTCTTCGCGAACTCGCGCACCCTCATCGCCACCGGCGGATCTCCTGAACGCTCACGCCGAGGATTATAACCCCAACCGTTCGAGGAACTGCCGGTCGCTCCTCCACCCAGGACTAACCTTCACTTGCAGGTCCAGGTAGATACGAGTGCCGAGGAGGCGCTCGACGTCGCGGCGGGCTTCGGTACCGATCTTCTTTATGGTCTTGCCGCCCTTGCCGAGAACGATCATGCGCTGCGTGGCCCGTTCGACGTGGATGACGGCGTAGACCACCGTCACGTTCTTCTTGCGTTCGACCTCCTCTATCTGCACGGCGACCGCGTGCGGGACCTCCTCGCGCAGGACGTTGAGGGCCTTCTCCCGGATGTACTCGGCAAGGATGAGAGACTCCGGGTAGTCCGTGATCGTTCCTTCGGGGAAATATCGTGGGCCCGGCGGCAGCAGGCCCACGGCCGCGGCCATCAGGGGCTTGACGTTGGTGCCGCTCGCCGCGCTGATCTGGAACAGCTCCCGCCAACTCCCGAGCTCCGAAACAGCCTGCACGATAGGTAGAGCCCGCGCGGGGTCCCGTAGCAGGTCCACCTTGTTCACTGCGGCGATGGCAGGCGTGCCGGACTCGGCCACCAGGCGTGCGACGAATCGGTCGCCGGAGCCGATCCCGTCCCTAGCACCCTGCGCGTCGACGAGAAAGAGGATGACGTCAGACTCCGAGAGGCTGTCGAGGACCTGCTGCTGCATCCTGGCGCGCAGGGTGTCCCGGGGCTTCTGGGAACCCGGCGTGTCGACGAAGATCGCCTGGTAGTCCGGACCGTTACGCACGCCCCTGATGGACCCGCGCGTGGTCTGCGGTCGGGGGGACGTGATGGAGACCTTCTGCCCCACGAGCCTGTTGACCAGGGTCGACTTGCCCACGTTGGGCCGGCCCACGACGGCGACGAAGCCGCTGCGGAAACCGTCCTCGACGGCGCCGAGCGTGTGCCCGTTGCGGCTCACAGGTGCTCCGGACCGAAGGAGTTAGGCAGGATCTCCTCGAACGGGTACCGCCGTAGACCAGAGGCGTCTTCGAGCACTACCTCCTTGCAGCGGAACTCGCGCAGGAACTGACGGCAGGCCCCGCACGGGAAACACGGAGCGGCCTTCTCGCCGTAAACGGCGACCGCGCGTATCTCACGGTCCAGTGGCCCGTCGGCGCTAGCTACCATGCTCATGGCGGCCCCGCGCTCGGCGCAGACGGAGAGGCCGTAGGAGGAATTCTCGACGTTGCAGCCGGCGAACACGGTGCCCCCTTCGGTCAGTATGGCGGCCCCGACCGGGAAGCCGCTGTACGGCGCGTAGGCACGCCCTGCGGCCTCGCGGGCGATTCGCATGAGGCTGTGCAGATCCAAGTCGCGCGCTCCTTTCACAGCAGCTGGAAGGCGGCGAAGGTGACCACGGAGCCAACCACGGCCCCCGACACCACCCCGCGCAGGTCGCCAGCGCGGCCTTCGACGCTGCTCAGGCACACCAGGAGCGCGAGCAGGAGGGTGAGCAGGGAGACCAGAGCCCCGTACGGGGACCCGACGGCCACGAAGCTCACCGCTACCCAGCCGGCGAAGGCCAGCGCCGCGGGCCCAGATGGCAACGCCGCAAACGGGGTACCCCCAGGTCCCGCCAGGGCCTTGATCGCGACGACGAGCAGGGCGACCGCGCCAAGCACTCCGACGGTGATGACCACCGGCCCGCGCCTCGCGTCCTGCAGCCCGAAGAGCAGGGCCCAGGCATCGTCGGCGAGTATCAGGACTCCTACCAGCACCGCCCCGATACTCGATACCAACACAGCACCCGCCGAGACGTCCTTGGAGAGCTTGGCTAGAGGATGGTACTCCCCCGTCACGAGGTCCACCGCGTACTCGATGGCCGTGTTGAGCATCTCGACCACGAGCACGAAGGATACGACCAGGACTAGCAAGGCAAGCTCGAGCAGGCTGACACCCGCCGCGACGCTCACCGCCAGCACGAGCAAGGCCGCGGCAACGTGGAAGCGCATGTTGCGTTGCGTCCGCACCGCGTGGATCAGCCCTTGAAAGGCGTGGTCGAAGCTGCGGACGATGCCCTGACGCCACTTATCTGGCTGACTACCCTTGCCAGCCACCAACTACCCCCATCACGGCCTCCTGGGCGCGGGCCATCTCGCTGTCCTCGAATTCGTCACCGTGATCCATGCCGCTCAGGTGTAGCGCTCCGTGCACCACCAGTTCGTCTACCCCCATCTGGGGGTTGGCGCACGCGGGGCAGATGACGATCTCACCCGCCATCTCCCCATACGGTCCGTCTACCTCGAAGCTCAGCACATCGGTTGGCGAATCTTTGTCCCTGAACTGGAGGTTGAGCTCGCGCATGGTCTCAGGTTCGACGAGCGCCACGGAGACCTCTCCCATTCTCTGAACGTCGAGGCCACGGCTGGAGAAGGCCTCGGCGCACAACCTGGTGGCGCGGTCCGGATCGAGGTTACCGTAGGTGGCTTCGTCCAGGAGCGCGACGGCGAACGGCTCTTCCCGCCGCGGCGTCAGGTGGAGGTCCCGTGGGGTTTGCTCGTGGCCGCGGCCGTGCCCGGTGGCGTGTCCTTCTTCGTGGACTGTTTGCGGCCGTTGCGGCCCTCGGCCGGTGCCCCAGGATACTCGATGCGCGGACCGAGGAAGCCGATAAGGGCCTCCCGGATGCCCTCGCCGACCACGTGGATGTCGCGCATGGTCAGGTCGCACTCGTCGAACTGGCCGTCCTCCAGCTTCTTGCGGATCGTGTCGTTGACGACGTCTTCGATGCGCTTCGGGGTCGGCTTGGTCAGGGACTTCACGGTCGCCTCGATGGAGTCGGCGAGCATCATGATCCCGGCCTCCTTGGACTTCGGGAGGCCGCTGGAGTACCGAAAGTCCGACTCGTTGACCGAGGAGCCGTCTTCGGCGGCCTCTTCCAGGGCCTTGCGGTAGAAGTACTCGATGCGGGTGGAACCGTGGTGCTGGGCGATGATGTTGAGTATCTCCTGCGGCAGGCCCCAGGCGCGCCCGATCTCCAGGCCGTCCTTGACGTGGCGCTTGATGACCTTGGCGGAGAGCGTCGACGAGAGCGAGGTGTGCGGATTGACCTGGGCGATCTGATTCTCGACAAAGTACGCGGGGTGCTCGATCTTGCCGATGTCGTGGTAGTAGGCTCCTACCTGAGCCAGCAGCGCGTCGGCCCCGATCCTCTCGGCAGCCCTCTCGGCCAGCAGCCCGACCTGCATGGAGTGGGAGAAGGTGCCAGGGGCGTTGCGGAGGAGTTTGTCGAGCAGCGTGTGCCGCGGGTCGGAGAGCTCCAGGAGCTTCATCGGCGTGAGGATGTTGAACGCGTCCTCAAGGAGTGGCAACAGAACCATTGCGAGCATAAGCGAGAGCGCCCCGTTTCCGAGGCCAATGACACCAGCCCATACAGACTCCTGAAGGGTTCCCCCGCCGACGAGGGCGACCGCGAACGTCACGACCCCCGTCACGACGGCAATAAAGAGCCCGGCCTTGAGCAGGCGGCGACGAGAGTCGACCCTCACAACCGTGTAGATCGCAAAGCCCGAGCTAAGCAGGAGCGCGGCGGTCAGCAAGAAGTCATTGCCGGCGATGATCCCGACGTTGATGCCGGTTATTACCACCATGAGGAACATCAGGCGCGGACCCAGGAGTATGGTGCCGATGATGGAGAGGCCCGCCAGCGGGGTAAGGTACGGGTTGAACGAAAGCTCGATGAAGAAGCGGGCGAGCGCCGTGAACAGGATGGTGAGCGAGGCAGCCAGCACCAGCCGGATGGCCGTGTTCGCCTTGAACAGCCTGCGGCCGAACCTCTCCAGGAAATACCACGCCACCCCCATCTCGGCCGCGACCACCAGGCCGACCCCTAGCAGCGCGCTCCAGGGGTTGGCCTCCTGGATCAGGCTGAGCGATTCGAGCCTCGACAGGTCCTGGGGCTCGAAGATACCCTGCGCGACCATTCGCTCCAGCAGCGGGCGCGGCGCGAGACCTATAAGCGCCGTTAGTGCGAGCCACGTGATGCCGGTGAGCGCCACGTACAACCTGAAGGTGGGCAAGCCCTCGATCCAGGCCCTGAAGCTTTCGAACCGCGTCGGCGGACGGTGGAACTCGTCCACACGCTTACCCAAGGGTGAATTCGGAACAGTTTTTCTGAACTTCATGGTTAGATCCGGCGCCCTATGCCCCTTCTTTGGCCCCTTCGTAGGCATCGACGATCCTCATCACGAGATCGCTGCGAACGATGTCGTCCCGGCGAAGCCCGACGAAGGAGACGCCCTCCACGGTCCCGGTCAGCGTCCCGCGCGCGTCCTCAAGACCGCTGACCTTGCCTTTGGGAAGGTCGACCTGCGTCACGTCGCCCGTGATGACCATCTTGGAGCCGAAGCCCAGCCGCGTCAGGAACATCTTCATCTGCTGCGGGGTGGTGTTCTGGGCCTCGTCCAGGATTATGAACGCGTCGTTCAAAGTACGGCCTCTCATGAACGCCAGCGGGGCTATCTCGATTATACCCCTCTCCAGGTGCGCTTGGAACTTGGCGGGGTCCACCATCTCGTAGAGCGCGTCGTAGAGCGGCCTGAAGTACGGGTCCACCTTCGCCATCACGTCGCCGGGCAAGAAACCGAGCGACTCGCCGGCCTCGACCGCGGGACGCGTGAGGATGATCCTGGAGACCTCTCCGCGGTTCAGGGCCCCGACGGCGAGCGCGACGGCCAGGTACGTCTTGCCCGTACCGGCCGGCCCAATGCCGAACACCACCTGGTTGTTGCGGATCGCATCGGTGTAAGCCTTCTGGTTGCGCGTCTTGGGGGCCACGCGGCGGCCGCGGTGGGTCAGGATCACGTCCCCGAGGACCTCCCGACCGCCACCGCCCTCGCCCATCCTGTAGAGGCGCTCGGCGGTCTCCGGCGTCGGATGGTGGCCCTCCTCGACGAGCCCGACCAGCCCGTCGAAGACCGACTCAGCCCGCGTGACGGCCGTCTCGGTGCCCCGCAGGACGATCTCGTTGCCGCGCACGATCACCTCGCACTCGACGAGCTCTTCGACCCTCCGGAGGACCGAATCCCGATCCCCGAAGACGCCGAGCATCCGTCCGTGCGGTATGACGAGCTTTGCCTCTACCTGGCTACCGACCGTGGTGTCCGTCGTTCCTCCTTTTGTTCCCGGCTTCGGGCATCAGGCATCCAATGCTTTCCTGCGGGCCCTAGCATCGTGTGCTTGCGACACAGCTTTCATATTGTACCGCCGATTGCTCCGTGTCTTCTACTAGGTCCGCTACCGGCCCGCCGCGGCTGGGCGACAGCGTCAGGCCCGCGACCTGCTGCGGCGATCTATTGCAGCCTGCCGCGCACGAGGGCGGCCAGCTCTCGCCCTTCGGCCCGCCCGCCGGCCATGGCGGTGGCCCTGCCCATCACAGCGCCCATCTCCTTCATGCTGGAGGCGCCGGTCTCCTGTATCGCCTGGTCTACGATGGCCTCGAGCTCCTCGGCAGAGAGGGGGGCCGGAAGATAGGAGCGCGCGATCTCGGCCTCCGCCGACTCCGCGGCGGCCTGCTCTTCCCGACCGGCCTTGCTGTACGCCTCCGCCGACTCCTCGCGCTGCTTTACCTGCCGCCTGAGTATCGTCTGCTCTTCCCGCTCTTCGAGAGGCCTTCCGGCTTCGATCTCGCCGTTCTTGAGCGCGGCGCTGAGCATCCGCAGCGTGCCCAGCCGTGACCTGTCCCGCTCCTTCATGGCCGTCTTCGTGTCGTTCTGGATCTTCTCGGATATGGTCATGACACCATTAACCTTTCTCCTCTGAGGACGGGCGAACGGGGTTCGATTACCTCCCCCGCCGACACGCTCCGCCGTCGATTTACCCGCCGAGCCACAAGTCAGGTTCGGCCGTGTCTGCTCTCATCCCTCCGTCACCGCCCCGAGGAACGTTCCAGCGCGGCCCGCGCCCTCGCGACACCCACGATGCCCGCCGTCTCGCTCCGGAGCCTGGTCAGCCCGAGCTGCGCGAAGGCCAGCCCTTCCGCCTTGGCCAGCCGCATCTCGTCTGTGCTCCATCCACCCTCCGGGCCGACAAAGAGCCCCACGGAGTCCGAGACAACCGACTCTAGCGGGAGCAGCCCTTCGGCATTGTGGAGCAGGATGCCCCCTTTGCCGGCCTCCCGAGCGGCGTCCCCGAAAGCCACCGGGTCCGAAACGTCCGGCACCCGCAGGCGGAGGGACTGGCGGGCCGCCGCACCGGCCACCCGTCGCCAGCGTTCGGTCTTGTTGGCCCCTGCCTTTATCAGGCCGTGATCCGTGGAGAGCGGTACGATCCTCGTCACCCCCACCTCGGTAGCCTTCTCGACCACGAGGTCCATGCGCCCGCCCTTGGGTACGGCCTGGTAAAGGGTTACTTCGGCCTCCTCGGGTGGGGCCCGAAGCTCCTCGAGCACCTCCGCCTCCCCACCGGTCACGAACTCGGCGACGAACAGGTGACCGTCGGCGTCCGAGACCTCGAGAATGTCCCCGCGCCTGGCCCGAAGAACCGTCGCCACGTGGCGAGCCTCGTCCTTGGGCAGCTTCAGCTTCTCGCCCGGTTCGAGGATGGCGTCGACGAAGATGCGGGTGATCGGGGGTCGCGTGACCTCTCCCCTACCTGAATACGCCCCTGAGCCGGTCGAAGAACGACCCGCCACCGCCGTTGTAGGTCTCTTCCCCGCTCACCGCCTCGAACCTCTCCAGGAGCTCCCTCTGTTCACCGGTCAGCCTCGTCGGCACCATTACGTCGACGACGACCTTGAGGTCGCCCCGCCCCCGACGCCTTAGCCGCGGCATCCCTTCTCCCCGCAACCGAAGCGTGGCCCCCGGTTGAGTGCCGGGCTCTATCTTGAGCGAGGATGGGCCTTCCAGCGTGGGAACCTCGGTCTCAGTACCGAGCGCCGCCTCGACGAAGCTGACCCTGAGACGATGCACGAGGTCCTCACCGTCGCGCATAAGCTCCGGGTCTTCCTCGACGTTCACCGAAACGTACAGGTCACCCGGCGGGGCGCCAGGCTCGCCGGCGTGTCCGGCCCCCGACACCCGCATCCGCATCCCGGTCTCAATGCCCTCTGGGATGCGCAGCGTCCGGCGCTCGACCTCCGAGACGCGCCCGCTACCCCGACAGTTGTCGCAGATCTCGTCGATCACGCGCCCCCGGCCCCCGCACGTCGAGCATGCCTGGGTGGTGACCATCTGACCAAGCAGGCTCTCCCGCACGGTCCGCACGGCCCCCGCGCCACCGCACGTCTCGCAGGTGTGCGATTTGGTGCCGCCTACACCATCGCAGATCCCACAGTTTTTGATGACTTGAACGTTGACTTCACGGTCAGCCCCAAAGGCCGCCTCACGGAGCGAGACGCCGACTTCGATCTCCACGTCGCCGCCCCGGCTCGGACGTGAGGATTGGGCCCCGAAGAAGGATCCCCCGCCGAAACGGTCGCCGAAAAAGGCTTCGAAGATGTCCTGAAAGCCGCCGAACGGATCGCCACCGGTTCCGCCGGGGTAGCCACCAGGATAACCGCCTGCGCCGCGGGGGACCTGGTGTCCGTAGGTATCGTACGCGCGGCGGGCTTCCGGGTTCGATAGGACCTCGTAGGCTTCCGTCAACTCCTTGAAACGGTCCTCGGCGCCCGAGTCGTTGGGGTTGGCGTCCGGATGGTGGTCGCGCGCCAGGCGCCGGTAGGATTTCTTGATCTCCGCGTCGGACGCCTCGCGGGACAAGCCCAGCACCTCGTAGTAGTCGCGCTTGCTAGCCACGTTCGCTCCCCTAGGACCCGAGGTTCAGGCGGTGGGTCAGGACGTCGGCCGCAGAGCGGACCGTGGAGATGGCGGCGTCGTAGTCCATGCGTTTCGGCCCGATCAGGCTGACGACGCCGTAGGGGCGCTCCGGCCCCTGGTAGGCGGCGGCCACGAGGCTCGTGCCGACGAGGTTGTAGACGGCGTTCTCCGATCCGATGGAGACGACGACTCCGCTGCTAGAGACCGAGCGCGCCAGCGCGTCTCCCATCAGACCGAGCAGCCAGCGCCGGCGCTCGAAGATCTCGACCACAGCCGCCAGGCTCTCGGGATCCAGCTCGTCCACGCGGTTGAGCAGGGCCGACGCCCCACGCACGAAAACCCCGCGCTCGGTGGCCTGTCCCAAAACCTCGACCGCCTCCAGGACCGCCTGCACGACGAGCGGGTTGTGGTCGGAGAGGGCCTTGCGGGCGGCGGTCGCGAGCTCCAGCCTGCCCAGGGGACGCCCGCCGACCCACGCGTTCAGGGCCGAGAACATCTCCCGCAGCTCGCCGTCTTCTATCCTGACGGGGAGCGCCACGGTTGTGCTGGACGAAGCGCCGCTCTCCGTGGAGACGACCAGGAGCATCGCGCCCTCAAGGAGCGGCAGGTAGTCGACCCGCGAGAGTGAGTCGCCCAGGGCGCTCGGGCCGGCGACGACGGCCAGCAGGCGCGTCACCTCGCTCATCCCCTCGGAGACGCCGCGCAGCAACTCGTCCATGTCCCCGCGATCCCCGGCGGCCTCGAAGGGCACGGCCTCCGTCGGTTCCGCCGACATGAGAGCGTCGACGTAGTAGCGGTAGCCCGCGTCGGTGGGCACACGGCCGGCCGAGGTGTGCGGATGGGTCAACAACCCCTCCGACTCGAGCTGGGCGAGCTCCGCCCGAATGGTGGAGCTGCTTGCGTCCATCTCGTCCGTAAGGGCGTGGCTTCCGACCGGGGAGCCCGTCGAGATGTAAAGCTCGAGCGTCTTGAGGAGTATCTCCCGCTGTCTGTCGGAGATCTCGGGATGCCTCATACGGCCGGATTTTACCATGATGGGGAGCCGTTCCCTAACGGTGTCAGATGCGCAGGGCGGCCAGGAAGGCCTCCTGCGGGATCTCCACGGCCCCGACCTGCTTCATCCGGCGCTTACCGGCTTTCTGGCGCTCCAAGAGCTTGCGCTTGCGCGTGATGTCGCCGCCGTAGCACTTGGCCGTAACATCCTTACGATAGGCCCGCACGGTCTCGCGCGCGATGACCCTCTTGCCCACCGTCGCCTGGACGGGCACCTCGAACTGCTGACGCGGTATGAGCTCCTTGAGCTTCTCCACGAGCGCCCGGCCCCGATAGTAAGCCTTGTCCCGGTGGACGATGATCGAGAGCGCATCGACCGGTTCCCCGGAGACGAGCACCTCCACCTTGACGAGATCCGAGGCCTCGTAGTCCCTCGGGTCGTAGTCGTACGACGCGTACCCTTTGGTCCGGCTCTTGAGCGCGTCGAAAAAGTCGGTGATGATCTCCGCGAGCGGCAAGTCGTAGGTGAGCTGCACCCTCCTGGAAGACAGGTACTCCATCCCTATCGAGACGCCGCGCTTCTCGTGGCACAGGCCCATCACGGCCCCGACGTGCTCTTTGGGCGAGATGATCGTCGCCCGCACCACAGGCTCCCGGATCTCGTCGAAGATCTCCGGCAGGTCGCTCGGGTTGGTGATCTCCAAAGTCTCACCTTCGACCACAACCTCGTACTTCACGCTGGGTGAAGAGGCTATCAGGTCGAGGTCGAACTCCCGCTCCAACCTCTCCTGGACGATCTCCATGTGCAGGAGCCCGAGGAACCCGCACCTGAACCCGAAGCCCATCCTGGAGTTCTCGGGTTCGAAAAAGAGTGAGGCATCGTTGAGCTGCAGCTTGGAGAGCGCGTCCCGCAGCCGCTCGAAATCGTCGCCGACGGTTGGATAGATGCCCGAGAAGACTGTCGGGAGTGCCTGGCCGTAGCCCGGCAGGGGTTCGGAGGCGGGGTCGTTTGCCCGGGTAACCGTATCCCCGACGCGCAGGGCCTCGATGTCTTTGAGGCCGGCGATCACGTACCCGACCTCGCCCCTTCGGAGCACGGGGAGGGCCGTCGGTTTCGGGGCGTAGCAGCCGACCTCGAGGACCTCGAACTGGTCCTCGGTAACTAGCGTGCGAACCCTGTCCCCCTTTTTAAGCTCACCGTCGTAGAGGCGGGCAAGGGAGATCACACCGCGGTAAGGGTCGTAGTGGGAGTCAAAGATCAGGGCGCGCGTCTGCTCCCCCTGCGTGGTGGGGGCTGGGACGCGGTCCACGACCGCATCGAGCACCGCCTCGACCCCCTCGCCGGTCTTGGCGGAGATCTTCAGTATGTCCTCTTCGTCCACGCCAAGGAGCTCGGTCAGCTCCTCCATCGAGCCGGCCACATCGGCCACGGGGAGGTCGATCTTGTTCAGGATCGGGATGATCTCGAGGTCCTGCTCCATGGCCAGGTAGAGGTTGGCGAGGGTCTGCGCCTGGATCCCCTGGCTCGCGTCCACAACTAGCAACGCCCCTTCACAAGCGGCTATGGCCCGCGAGACCTCGTAGGTGAAGTCGACGTGGCCCGGCGTGTCGATAAGGTTCAGCGTCCACTCGCCGTCGGGCCTGTTGTAGAGCAGGCGCACGGCCTGCGCCTTGATGGTGATGCCCCGTTCGCGCTCGAGCTCCATGGTGTCCAGGATCTGGTCCACCCGGTCTCGTTCGGAGACGGCATCCGTGACGTCCAGGAGCCTGTCGGCCAGGGTGCTCTTGCCGTGGTCTATGTGCGCGATTATGCAGAAATTGCGCGTGCGATCGATGCTATCCACCCGTAGATTCTAGCACGATTGCCACCTTGCTCTATGTGTGTTACATTCTGCCGGTTAAGCCTATATCAATCGGAGGAGCGACGTGCCCGCACCGTCCAAACGAGACAAGCAGAGCCAGAAACGCTTCGAGCGGACGCGCGCCGTCAGGACGCGGCTGCGCAACATCTCGAAGAATTTCTACCGGGCCATCGAAGCCGAAGACACCGAGACCGCCACTCGCCTGCGCGACGAGGCACAGAAGGCCTACGGCAGTGCCGCCGGCAAGAATATCGTGCACGGGAACAAGGCCTCGCGCACCGTAGGACGCTTCGACAAGGCCCTCGCGAAGACCGGGGGCGAGTAACCCCCCACCCGATTGCCTTTCCTGACGCTCGCGGAGGTCGTCGCCTGGGGTCGCTCCTTCAGCGAGTACGTCAGGATGTTCGGCCTCGGGCCCGACGAACTCTCCGGGCGAATCGTCGACTGCGCTGGCGGACCCGCCAGCTTCAACGCCGAGGCCACGCGCGAGGGACACAGGGTGGTCTCGTGCGATCCAATCTACCGCTTCAGCGCCCAGGAGATACGCGCGCGCATCGAGGCAACGCGCGAGACGCTGGTCGCCAACGCAGCCGCCAAACGAGGCGAGTTCGTGTGGGATGAAATAGGGTCTCCGCAGCGGCTCGGCGACGTGCGCATGGCCGCCATGCGGCGCTTTCTCGGCGACTTCGAGCGGGGGGTTGGAGAGGGACGCTATAGAACGGACGCCCTGCCCCACCTCGGCTTCTCAGAGGGCGAGTTAGATCTCGCCCTCTGCTCCCACTTCCTCTTCACCTACTCGGAGCAGTTCTCCGGCGATTTTCACGTCGCCGCGATAAAGGAGATGTGCCGGGTCGCCACCGAGGCCCGGATCTTCCCCCTGATGGAAAGCTACGGTAGACGTTCGCCGCATGTGGAGCCGGTGGTGCAACGCCTCGAGGCGGGCGGCTACCATGCCGACGTGAGGGGAGTACCCTACGAGTTTCAGCGCGGAGGTAACGAGATGCTCGTCGTTGCGAGGCCGGCACCGGACTGGCGCCTGGAGAAGCAGTCGTCCCCGACGCACGACTAACCTTCCATGGGCTTCTCCCACTGATCAGTGGCACGCTATTGCATGTTCCCCGGACGCGTACAGAGTAGCCGTCCGCCCGGCGCACAAACGACGTCACGCGGCTGGTAGGGCCGATTGACGCTAGGAAAAGAAAGGCACCATCTGAAGATGCTCGCAGGCACTCCGGACGTTGACGGAGAGGCTGATCGACTCGGTGGAATGAGGTGTGCGATTCAACCTGAATCATCATCCACCCCGGTAACGACTAGCTCCGCGCGTCCAGGCTTCTGAATTAGCGTGCGCGCAGAACCGGCTCGCCTGAACGCCGCCATCGCCTGGCTGTTCATGCTCGGCGCGTCCTGCTTCGCCCTGGGCTCGATCCCCGCGTACCTGCGCGCGGTCGGAGCGAACGCAGACGCCATGACCTTCTTCGTCGGATCGATCTTCTTCACCTCGGCGTCCTACTGCCAGCTGGTGCAAGCGCAAAGCCCCGGGATGACGGGCGTCGACGAGCACCGCCAGCACGCTCGCGTCAGGGCCCTTGCGTGGGCTTGGCGGCCGCGCGACAAGGACTGGCTGGCGGCGGCCACGCAGTTCCCCGGCACGCTCTTCTTCAACATCAGCACGTTCGCGGCGACCGCCAACAACCTCACCGCGGCGGAGGCCGACAAGCACGTCTGGCGGCCCGACATCTTCGGCTCCACGCTGTTCCTAGTGTCAAGCGCGTTGGCGATCTCGGCGCTGGGGGTCGGGTTCTGGGGTCTGCGGTCGCGGACACTGCCCTGGTGGATCGCGTGGCTCAACATGCTGGGTTCGGTGGCTTTCATGGCGTCGGCGGTCGCGAGCTTCGTGGTGCCGAGTACCGATGCCCCGATCGACGTCCCGCTGACCAACGCAGGAACGTTCCTCGGGGCGGTGTGTTTCCTCGTCGGAGCGGTGCTCATGCTGCCGGCCTGGCGGGCCTCGGTGCGGTCGATGTCGAAGTCCGGACAGGACCCGAACGAAGCGCAGTGAGTCGGAGCAATAGCTTTAATACGAAATCCGGCGGATCGCTCCGTTTGAAGTAGCGAAGCGTCTTTCACGGTGGATACCCGCTTGCGCGGGAATGACCGCTCTTACGTTGAGAGCAGGAGGGTCGCGCTCGCACACGTCGTTCGCTACGTAAGTTACCCGTACACCGGCCGTGAGTAACGATTGTAGAGGTCGGAGAGCGCCTGCTCATTCCCGGCCGCCACCAGGCGTACCAGGTCTTCGTCACCCGCGTCCCGCTGGTCCCGGCCGTTACCCCATCCTGCCATGTAGTGTCGTTTCACCCGTCCTACAAAAAGCCCCGAACCTTACCCAGGAGATCCCACCTGGAGCGTACCGTAGCGCGGAGCGGGCAACGGGTGAGCCCGTGGTGCATGCAGTAGAGGGGGATGATCTCTGACAGCGCCGACCGCACCGGCCGAGGGCAGGGCGAAGACGGGCAGGCGCCTCGTCGCCCTCCCGAGCCGCGTCAGCCCGAGAGCTTCATCACGGCGAGCTCGGCTTGGAGCCCGTCCCGCAGGTCGCTGCCGCCCTTTAGTCCGCTCTCCAGGCGCAGGACCACGGCGAGCGCCCGATCGAGGGCTTCTTCGTCGAGGCCGCCGGCCTGCTCTTCGAGCTTGCGGGCGACGAACGGCGGCACCTTGAGCTCGCTGGCGAGGTCCCGCCCGGAGGCTCCGTTCGCCAGCAGGGCGCTGGCCCGTGCCACGAGGCGGAACTGGCGCCGGATCATGAACGTCACCCGTAGCGGCGGCTCGCCGCTCCCGATCAAGGCCTGCAGCAGCGAGAGCGCCCTCCCCCGCTGGCCCGCCGCCAGGGCGTCGACGAAGGCGAAGATGTTGGACTGGATGTCGGGGGGACACAGCGCCTCGACGTCATCCAGAGTCGCCGTTTCCTCCCCCACGTACAGGGCCAGCTTCTCCGTCTCCCGGATCAAACGCGACTTGCCGCCCGAGCACCGCTCGATCAGGTCCCGCGCCACGTTCTCCGGCAGGTCGAGACCGAGCTCTTTGGCATAACCGACGGCCCACCGCACGAGCGCCTGTCCCGTGGGTTGCTCGAGGTTGTGGACCTCGCCGGCCTTCTTGACCGCCGCGAGAAGCCTCTCGCGGGCCCCGAGCTTAGTACCGATCAGCACGAGGTCCGCGTCGGGCGCGGGATTCTTGAGGTAGTCGACGATCACCGCTTTCTGCGCGGCATTCCAAGCGTCGAGGTTCCTGAGCACCACGAACGGGCCGTCCCCGAAGAGTGAGCTCGAGTTGCAAGCCGAGACCACGCTTTCTGGCTTCGCCTCGGCGGCCTGGAACACCTCAGCGTCGCGGTCCCGGCGCAGCTTCGTGACGCCCCGCGCCTTGCGCTCCTCGTCATCCCCCAGCAGCAGATAAACGGTCATAGGAGCTATTCTAGTAGATGACTCACAGGCCGACGAGGGCCAGCCACAGGGCGGTCCAGAGCAAGAGGATGGTCGCCCAGGGCCACCGCCGAACGCCCGGCAGAAGTTCGGTTGCGGCGGCCGGGAGGCAGCCGACGTAGAAGAGCGCGGCCACGAAGAGCGGCACCGCTGGCGTCTTTACGGTGGCCATCGGCATAGCGGAGGCCGTGAGCGCCAAGGCCTCCAGCACGGAGACCAGGAAACCGTTGCACGCGTTCAGCGGGTAGGCGAGCGCGGGGAAGACGTTGCCCGCGAGCGAGCCGAGAAGTCCCAGGGTCAGGATCGGACCCGAGATGGGCACCGCTATCAGGTTCGTCAGCACCCCGACCACGGAGACCTCATCGAAGCTGACGGCGATTATGGGGGTGGTCGCAACCTGGGCCGCGAGGGAGGCGGCCAGCAGGTTCGACACGGTCTCCGGCGGCTCCTTGAACGGCCGCAACAGTGTGCCCTCGACGAGCGACTTCAAGGGCTTCCTGAGCAACAGGATGCCGAATACGGCGGCGACGGAGAGCTGGAAACCGGTGTTGAAGACGAGGAGCGGGTTGTAGGCGAGGACGGCGGCCAGCATCGTGGTCATGAAGTGCAGCGGCGATAGCTGGCGCCCGAGAAGACCGGCGGCGAGCACGAGCGTGGCGACGACCCCGGCCCGGATCGCCGATGGAGGTGCGCCCGCGACGATTATGTAGAGCCAGGCCAGGACGAGCGTTGCGGTGATGCGTGGGCCAGCCGGCACGGCGCAGAGCCGCAAGGCGAAGAAGATGGCGGCGGCAAGCACCGCCACGTGCTGGCCGGAGATTGCGAGCACGTGCGTAATGCCGCTCCGCTGGAACGCCTCGTCGAGGTCCTCCGGTATCAGGGAACGGTCGCCGAGCACCATCCCGCGCACCACGGCCGCCTCCTGAGGCCGTAGCCCGTAGCCGAGGGCCACGTCCGTACGCCGGTGCACCCGTCCGATCCACCCGCGTTCGTCGTCCACCGGCCAGACGGCGGTCGCGTCGACCACCGCCGACACCCCCTTTGTCGAGAGGTACCTGGCATAGTCGAAGCCGTCCTCTCCGGTCTCGGGACGCGAGATCTCGCCATCCACGCGCACTCTGTCCCCCACCCCGACGCTGAGGTCGCCGGCGAAGACCTGCACGGCCCCGCCCCGCAGGACCTCCTTGCCTTCGTGCCAGAGATGATCGATGCGGACATCCGCCCGATACCCGAAGCTGCTCTCCTCCGGCGGGGACGCCACGCGGCCAACGATCACGACCTCTCCCGGCTCCAGGGCGGCGAGCTCGGCGAGCGGGTCGGGCGTCGCTGCGTGCACGCCCGCGATGGCGACACCAGCTGCGGCGAACAGCGGCCCGAGCATCGCCATCGCCCGCCATTCCTCGGGGACAAGACCCCGCCACAAGATTGCGCCCGCGGTCACGATCGCGCTCGCGACGACAACCATCGGGGCGAGCGGCGGCGCGACGGTCCCGGCCACCACGCCCGTCGCCAGGATTATCGCCCAGAGATCCAGCCTGACCGGCAAGCGCAGGTCGAGGGGTGGCAAACCACCCTCAGACCGTGGCAAAGGGTTTGATCTGCTCGAGGGTGGTCGGGCCGATCCCGGGCACCTCCTCCAGGTCGTCCACCGAAGTGAACGACCCGTTCGTCCGCCGGTACTCTACGATGGCCTCGGCGGTGGCCGGCCCGATCTCCGGCAGACCCTCGAGGTCCTCCACCCCCGCGCTGTTGAGGTTCACCTGAAGGGATTCCCCGGATTCCTCAGCCTCTATCTCCGCTAGGGCGACGCTGTAGACGACCTGAGGCGCCCGCTCCGAGACGCGTGCCGCGTAGAACGCACCACCAACGAGGACCGCGACGACAAGTATGGAGACGACGAGCTGTGGCGCGTAGCGTCCCAGACCGCTGGCGGGCACACTTGGCCCGCCCCCGCCGCGCGTGGTCGTCTCGAAGATGTCCTTCACCCGAGAGGTTATCGGACGGTGCGAGGAAGAATTCTAGCGGCGCTACGAGCCACGCATTCTTTGCGTCAGCACCAGGAAAATAGTGCGTATGCCCCATGCGCGGCCCTTGCAGGGGCTGGTAAGATTGTTGGCCTATGGTAAGGACAAGCGTAAATCAAGGTGGCCCGTCGGTAACCGAAGACCACCTCGCATGGCTCTCGCGAGTGGAGCTCTTCGAGTCCCTCTCCCAAGAGGAGCTGGGCAAGATCGCCAACGGCATCCCGGCCAAGAGATACGCACCGGGCGAACATTTCTACACCGCCGCGTACACGGGAGATTTTTTCTTCCTGCTCCTCAAAGGAAGGGGGCGCGTCTACCGGCTGGAGGCCCAACGGGAGCTCACTATCGGCATCCTGGAGGCTGGGGAGATGTTCGGGGAAGGGGCCTTCGCCGTCCGGGGCGAGAAGGGTTCCTACGCGCAGGCCCTTGTGCCCTCGCGGGCCGCTTTCGTGAAGAAGGAAAGCTTTCATCGGCTGGTCCACGAATACCCTCAGGTTGGCATCAAGGCCGTGGAGCTCTTGAGTGAGCGCCTCTCATACTACGAGAAGAGAATCGCCACCGTCGGGCTCAAGAGGGTCCCCTCCCGTCTGGCCGGGGTCATACTGGACATCGCCGAGAGGGAGGCCGTGGTGACCTCCGACGGCCACTACCGCATCGGCACCCGCTACACCCACGAAGAGTTTGCCGGCATGATCGGGGCCAAGCGTGTGGCCGTTAGCCGCGCCATGGGTGAACTGCGCAGGGTCGGCGCGATCGAGACCAAGAACCGGCACTGCCACATCATCGACGCCGAAGCCCTGGCTCGCATCGCGACCGCGGCCTAAGGCCTACGAGAACACAGGTCCGCGCTGAGAGATTAGTGCCGGTCGTCACCTTTGCTGCGCGGTTCTGCGGACCCGCGGTTCAATCGGCGTCCTCCCAAACCGCGAACTCTATCTCGAACGGGTCCGCTGCTATGGCGGGGAACACGGCCACGAAGGACCCGTCGGGTCGACGCAGAACCAGTAATCCCGGGCGGCGTTCCAGGTGGTAGCCGAACGGCAGAGCTAGCTCTTCACGGTCTTCCGTTCCCCATGCCGCGCCGGCGTGCGGCCGCAGCGGATCAGGCCCACGCAATCATTCCCCTCTTTCCAGCTGATGGAGCCAGAATAGCTCCAACATTCCGTTCTCCAGCCGCACATCCAGCGCGGCGTAGCCCGGGCTGCCAAAACTGCGGACTACGACGCCGTGCATGCCGGCGAAATCCGGACCTCTGAAATCCTCTCTCACTCGCACGATCATGCCTGGATGTGTTTGGTGGGGTTTCAACACGTTCGCTACCCCCTGTTCCTGCGAGTCGGGTCGTAGGTCATCGCCTACCCCGAGCGCACTAAATTCCCACTAACGGTCTTTAGCATGAAATGTCGCAAACTTAAGTATCTTGCGATACCCAACTCAAGAAATGCGTGCTGGATCGAGCAGTGGACTTCTCAGAGGGCCTCCATGTCGCCCGGAACGAGCGACAGGCGTATGCCCGGACAAGGACCTTGATGGAGCGTTAACGGGTCCGAAGACAAGAAAATCCCGCCTGGACGGCGGGATCGGGAGTGGAGCCGAGGGGGATCGAACCCCTGACCTCCACGCTGCCAGCGTGGCGCTCTCCCAGCTGAGCTACGGCCCCGAAAGACCGTCAGAGTGTATTACCCTCGCATGAGGGTGTCAACGCGCGGGGCGACGGTTCTTCAGCCCTCGAAATGCTCCTGGGGAGCGCTGCGCCAGAGGGACTCCAGGCGATAGTAATCGCGGGCCTCGTCGGTAAAAACGTGGACCACGACGTCGAGGAAGTCCAGGCTGATCCAGGACGTCCCAGAGTCCACGCGCTTGGTGCGCGGACGGTGACCGGCCTCGATCATTTTCTCGATTACCTCCTCGGCTATGCGCCGGGTCTGGCGCTCGGTCTCGGCGCTGGCAACCACGAAGTAGTCGGCGTAGGAGACCAGCCCCCTGAGATCGATGATTACGACGTCCCTGGCGAACATCTCGCTCGCCGCCCGCGCGGCCGTGACGGCCATCTCGCGGGTCAGCGCCTCGTCCCCCGTCTGGAGGCTCTGCCGCCGCACGGCGGACTCGTCGCCCGTCACCGCGTCTCCTCCTTCAAGCGTCCCCCTTCCGCCCTGGCTTCGTCCCTCCTGTACAAACCCCTGCTCTCGATGATCTCATGCGTCCCTCCCGGTACCAGGTACCTCACGCTCTTTCCTTGCAGTATCCGCCGCCGGATGGTGGTCGCGGAGATGTCCACCCGCGTGCACTCGACGGGGAAGATCCGGTCGAAGTTCCGCAGGCCCGCCTCGAGATGATCCAACCTCGAGAGGTCGTAGCCCGGCCTCGTGGCGGCGATCATAACGACCTCCTCGAGCAACCGATCCGGCTCCTTCCACGCGAGCAGGTTGGACACCTCGTCCGCCCCTGTCACGAAGAACCATTCGTCCTCCGGGGAGCGCTCCTTGAGGATCTCAACCGTGTCTACGCTGTGCATCGCCCGTCCGGCATCCACCTCCACCCGGTCCACGGAGAAGCGCTCGTTCCCCGCGGCGGCTGCCTCCACCATGTCGTAGCGGTCCTCGGCCGAAGCCCGGACGCTCGACGCTTCCTTGTGCGGCGGTATGCCACCGGGCACGAAGACCACCCGCCCGAGGCCGAGCTCGCCCATCACCTGCTCGGCGATGATCATGTGCCCCTGGTGGACGGGATCGAAGGTTCCCCCGAAGATTCCTACCCTCAACTACGCTCCTCACCTGAAATCGAACGCCGTTGGGCCGATCCTGATCTCGTCACCGGGACCCGCCCCCGCGCGCCGCAGGGCGCCAACGACGCCCTTCCGCTCTAGCTCCCTCTGGAAGTTCTCCACGCCTTCCGGGCTGTCCCAGTCGGTCTTCAGCGCGAGGCGTTCGATCTCCTCGCCCGCCACGACGTAGGCCCCGTTCTCCCGCTCGACCCTCATACCCTGCCACGTCGGACGGAAGACGCGGTGTTCCCGGCGCCCGTCATCCGCTTCGGGCGCGGTCGACCCGAGCTCGCGCAGCTTCTCCTCCAGCAAGTCCCTGAGCCCCGCGACACCCTCAGCGGTCCTCGCGGAGACCTGCAGCGCACCGGGGAATGTCTCGCGGACGTAGTGCCTCAGCTCGTCGTCCAGAAGGTCAACCTTGTTCAGCACGGTCACCGTCGGCCTGCCGGAGAGTCCTGCGGCGTGCAGCTCGGCGCGCAACGTCCCGTCCGCCCCTTCGGGATCTTCGCTCGCGTCGAGCACCACGGCGAGTACGCGGGCCCGGGCCACGTGCCTCAGGAAGCGATTGCCCAGGCCGCGGCCTTCGCTGGCGCCGGAGATCAGGCCCGGTATATCCGCCACCACGAAGGGCTCCCGATACTCCCGCTCGTCCACGACGCCTAGCTGGGGCGAGAGCGTCGTGAAGGGGTAGTCGCCCACCCGAGGCTTGGCCGCGCTCAGGGTCCGAAGCAGCGAAGACTTTCCGGCGTTCGGTAGCCCGACGAGCCCGACATCGGAGAGGACCTTGAGCTCGAGCCGGACTTCGCGCTCCTCGCCCGGCAACCCCCGCTCCCTGAAGGCCGGTGCCTGCCGCGTGGAGGTTGCGAACGAAGCGTTCCCCCGCCCCCCTCGCCGCCGCTGGCCACGACGGCCGAGACGCCGGGCTCGGATAGGTCGGCCAGCAGGCCGTCCTCGTCGTAGATCTGCGTTCCAACCGGAACGTCGATGACGGCGTCCGCCCCGCTTTCGCCGCTGCGCCGATTGCCAGATCCGTGCCTGCCGCGTTCGGCCTTCACCAAGTTGCGGTAGGCGTAGGGCTCGAGGGTGGAGAGGTCCTCGGTAGCGCGCAGGATCACCGAACCACCGTCGCCGCCCCGACCGCCGTCGGGTCCGCCGCGGGGCTTGAACTTCTCGCGGTTGAAAGAGACGCTGCCGTCGCCCCCGCGCCCCGCGCGGACGACGAAGCGGGCTTCATCTACGAACTGCAATGGGTCTAGTGACCCCCCGGAGATGCGGTCCTCAGGCCGTGGCCTCCTCGACGAGCACCCCTTCGAGGACGCTTACCACGCTCTTGCCGCGCGAGCGGGCGAACGTCACCTGCCCGCCGACCTTGGCGAACAGGGTGTCATCCGAGCCCTTGCCAACGTTGCGCCCCGGGTGGACCTTCGAGCCCCTCTGGCGCACGATGATGCTACCCGGCTTTACGACCTGTCCCCCGTAGGCCTTGACCCCGAGCCTCTTGCCTTCCGAGTCGCGGCCGTTGCGCGACGAGCCTCCACCCTTCTTATGAGCCATGCTAGACCTCCAGGACCTTTATCCGGGTCTTCTCCTGCCTGTGCCCGGTCTTCTTCCGGTAATCCTTCTTGGGCTTGTACTTGTAGATGTAGAGCTTGTCTCCCCGCAGGTGCTCGACGATCTCCACCCTCGCGTTCCGCCCCTCGGGCGCAAGATCGAAGCCATCTTCGTCGGCCGCGAAACCGATGGGCAACTCTACCGAATCGCCGACCTCGCCCCTCAGGCGGTCCACGACGATCTCCTGCCCCTGGGCGACCCTGTACTGCTTTCCGCCGCTCTTCACGACCGCGAACATATTCCATCTCCCACAGTTTCAAAAGGTACGACTAAAGAACGCATCCTACGAAGGGACAGTATACCCGGCATCCGGCACGACGACCACCGAGAAGGTCCCCTCCGAGGTCCCCTCTGCCGCGCCCCGCCTACACTTTGGGGTGCTTGGACACCTCGGCCCTGGAGCGGGCGGCGATGCTCTGCAGGAGGCCCAGAGAGACCACACTGACGACCAGGCTGCTGCGCCCGTAGCTCACGAAAGGCAACGGGATCCCCGTAACCGGCATGATGCCCATCGTCATGCCGACGTTCACGAACACGTGGAACAAGAAGATCGTCGCCACCCCGACGGCGATCAGGACGCCGAAACGGTCCCTAGAGACCGTCGCGACGTGCAGGATCCGCCAGATCAGCAACAGGAAGAGCAAGATGAGGGTGAAGCTCCCGACGAATCCGACCCTCTCGGCGAGGTTGGAGAAGATAAAGTCCGTGTGGTCCTCGGGCAAGAAGCCCAGGTTGGCTAGCGTGGTGGCGTCGAGGCCCTTGCCCGTGATGCCGCCAGACCCAATCGCCATCTTGGATTGGGCGACCTGATAGCCGACGTCGGAGGTCCCGTCCGGGTTCAAGAAGGCCGTGAGCCTGTCGACCTGGTAGGGCTCGAGGATCCGGAACTTTATCGCCGCGAAGGCGGCGGCCACGGCCGAGGCGACGAGGGCGACGAGCTGGATGGGCCTGGCCCCCGCGACGAAGGACATCACCGCGAAGACCGCCCCGAAGACCAGCGCGGTCCCGAGGTCCGGCTGCCAGAAAACCAGTAGCGCCGGCAGCGCCAGGATGCCGAGGGCCTTCAAGAAGACGCCGTGCTCCCCAACCGAGTTCTCGGCGAAGTACCCGGCCAGCACGATGACCATCCCGAGCTTGGCGAACTCCGAGGGCTGAATCTGCACGGGCCCTATGTCGATCCAGCGCGTCGCGCCGCCGGCATCGGAGCCGAAGAACTGCACCGCCAGCAGCATCAAGAGGACGAGCACGTAGATGGGTCTCAGGAACCTACGCCACACCCGGTAGTCTATGAGCGCCAGCGGTATGGCCCCGCAAAGACCGACCACGAAGCCGACCGTCTGGTTCGCGGCGTAGTACTGCCCATCTTCGGCCCCCGCGAAGTAAACCGCCAGTATGCCGGCGGCCGAGAGCGCAAGGGTGAGGAACAGGAGGATCGGATCGAACTGCCGCCATCTGCGCGGCGGGCGCTTGTTGTGGGTCTTCGGTGTCTCGCGTACGACGGTCGTCATGTGCCTTCCCATGTGGCGATCTTCGTCCGGACGGCCCTGAGCACCCAGCCCCCGATCAGGTAGGCCAGCAGGGCGTTGAGCGCCGCGTCGGGCAGCACGCTTACCAGCGCGTAGTCCCCGAACTCCGGCGCACCGAACCCTGCGAGCCTGCGGGCCAGCAGTCCGATGAGATCGTAACCGAGGATTGAGACCCCGACCACCTGGGCCAGGAGCCCCTTCTCGCTGCCGCCGCGCCCGACCGCCGCGCCCGCGCGGGACGCGAGCACGCCGGCGAGCAGCCCACCCGCGGCGCCAACCCCGAACAACCCTGTCCCGAGGGCGTCGAGGAGTATGCCCCCGAAAAAGCCGAGCAGCACGGCCTGCAACTCCCGCAGCTGCGCGACGGAGAAGACGATGGCGATGAGGGTGAGCCGCGGCGAGAAAGGCCCGAAGGTGAGGTACGGAGCGAGCACGGCCTCAAGCAGCGCGGCGACGGCCACCACAATCGTGGCCCTGACGACCGAGGTCTGCTCCATGCGTCTACCTCAACCCCCCGCTACCAATCAACGATCACCCGCATCTCCTCGAGGTCATCGGGGTTGATCGCGGGCTCGACGACTATGTTTTGGAACTGGTTATAATCCTGCGAGCTTGCCGACTCGACGTTCCCCACCAGGAGCCCGGGCGGGAACAGGAGCCGGCGGCCGCTCGCCCGACCGCTCGTCACCACGTAGTCCCCCTCCTCGGCCCGGGACGAGAGGGGCACGAGGTCCACCTCGAAGTTGCCTTCGAGGTCCGTCTGCAAGAGGCCCTGACCGTAGGGCGCGTTCTGCGATGTGACCGCCGGGCCAAGCGTCCCCGAGGCGGGATCGAACTCGGCCGGCGGCACGATCCTGACCCCGGCGGCGAACATCTGGTCGGTGATGAGCACGACCTGAGACGTGTTCCTGGAGACCTGGGTGGTGCGCCCGACGAGGGTGCTCTTGCCGATCACGACGGGCATGTCGGCCTGGATGCCGTCTTCCGTGCCAACGTCTATCATGACCCTCTCGGTGAACTGGTCCCCGACCGGGGCTATGACCCTCGCCAGCGGCCCGTAACGGTAGACGGTGCGCTCCCCCTCCAGGAGCCCGCGCAGCCGCTCGTTCTCCTGCCGCAGCCTGGAGACCTCGGCGGCGACCTCGCTCGTCTCGCGCAACCGCCGCTGCAACTGCTCTTCGTCGGCCGGGTTTACCGCGCTCTTGGCGCGGTCCCCGACGCTGCCCAACGGCTGCGCCACCGTGGAGATGGAGCCGCGTATGGGACGCAAGACCTCGGCGGCCCCAAGCTGCACCGTGTGCAGCGGTCCGCACTCGCCGCCCACCGCGCAGTCGCCCTCTTTCACGTACAGGGTGAAGAGCGCGAGGCTGACCACGCAGAGGATCAAGAGCGCCGCGAGGCCGCTGGCCGGGCTTGACTTGGTGCGTCCCACTACTACCTATCTACGCCGATGAGAGCGCGCTGCGGTAGTAGTCTATCTCTTCGAGGGAGCGGCCCGAGCCGATGGCGACGCACATCAGCGCCTCGTCGGCCACGTGCACCGGGATGCCGGTCTCCCGCCGCAGACGCTCGTCGAGGTGTCTCAAGAGGGCCCCGCCCCCCGCCAGCACCATGCCCCGGTCCATGATGTCCGAGGCCAGCTCCGGAGGCGTGCGGTCCAGCGTGTCGCGCACGGCGGCGATAATCGCGTCGACCGGCACGCTGATGGCCTCCCGGATCTCCTCGCTGGTGATGACGATGGTCTTGGGAAGACCCGTGACCAGATCGCGGCCCCGGATCTCCGCCGACTCCTCCTCCTCCAACCGGAAGGCGCTCCCGAGTTCGATCTTGAGCTGCTCGGCCGTCTGGGTGCCGATGGCGAGCTTGTACTCCTTCTGGATGTACGTTCCGATTGCGTCGTCTATGTCGTCACCGGCGATTCGGATGGAGGACTTCGTAACGATGCCACCGAGCGAGATCACGGCGACCTCGCTCGTTCCACCCCCGACGTCGACTATCATGGAGCCCTGGGCCTCGTTGACCGGCATCCCGGCTCCGATCGCCGCCGCGAGCGGCTCCTCTATGGTGTACGCTTGCCGCGCCCCCGCCGACTCCGTCGCCTCCTTGACGGCCCGCAACTCGACGCCCGTCACCCCGGATGGCACGCACACGACGACCCTCGGGCCTATGAGCGATTTGAAGATCCGGCGCTGGTTCTGCACCTTGCGGATAAAGTAGGCGAGCATCTTCTCCGTGACCTCGAAGTCGGCGATGACGCCGTCCTTGAGCGGGCGCATGGCGACGATGTTGCCCGGCGTGCGTCCCAGCATGCGCTTGGCAGCCGCGCCTACGGCAACAACCTTATCCGTCTTGTTGTCTATGGCGACCACCGAGGGCTCGGATAGCACGATCCCTTGCCCCTTCACGAACACTAACGTGTTGGCCGTACCGAGGTCTATTGCCACGTCCCGCCCGAACAGTCCTCCAAACATACCGCCCCATCTGTTCTTCGACCCAAGCGCCGGCTTGTCGGCCGTCGCGGGCTAGAGCATACCGTGTTCCTTCATACTAAAACACCCGTCGCCCAGGATCACGTGGTCGAGCACCTCTATGCCGATTATTTCGGCCGCCCGCACCAACCTCGTCGTGACCTCGCGATCCTCGCGGCTGGGCTCGACCCTGCCGCTCGGGTGGTTGTGGGCCAACACGACGCTGGCCGCGCTAGCCCTTATGGCCGGTTTGAAGACCTCCCTGGGATGTACCAGAGACGACGAGAGGGTCCCGACCGAGACCGTCGGCGTGCCTATGACTTCGTTCTTGGTGTTCAAGAGCACCACGACGAAGTTTTCCCGGTCCAGGTTGGAGATCCGGCCCCGCAGCAGGCCTTCCACATCCGCCGGCGATGATATCACGGGCCGGCCGGGGTTTCGAACGCGCCCCATCCGCTTCCCGAACTCCACGGCGGCGAGTATCACGCAGGCCTTGGCCTCGCCGATGCCGTGTATCTCCAGGAGGTCGTGGACGGATACGCCGTAGAGCCCGAAGAGGTCCCCGCTCTCGGAGATCACCTCGCTGGCGAGCTCGACGGCCGTCTTCTCCCGGCTGCCGATGCCGAAGAGTATGCCGAGCAACTCGGCGCTGGAGAGCGCCTCGGGACCTTCGGAGAGCAAACGCTCGCGCGGCCGGAGCTCGGGGGGCAGCTGCTTTATGGTGTACCGGCGTCTGTCCACGGGACGGTCTGGTTATCGGACGGTGCCGCTCAGGACTGCAGTACCCCGAAACCGGCGAGCATCCGAACCGTGAGCGCGAGCGGCAGACCCACGACGTTGGTGTAGTCGCCGCCGATCCACTCGACAAAGACCGCGGCCCGGCCCTGGATGGCGTAGCCACCGGCCTTTCCGACCCCCTCGCCCAGCCGCACGTAGGCCTCGAGCTCCCGCATCCGCGACGCGCCGCATCCGCACCCGCGTCACCGCGTGGCGCACCGATAGCTCTTCCCCGCGGGCGACGGCCACCCCGGAGTGGACCTCGTGCGCGCGGCCGCGCAGCGCGAGGAGCATCCGGCGCACCTCTTCCTCGCTCTGTGGCCTGGCCGAGGACCCGCTCCCCGACGGGCAGGTTCGGGAGGTAGACGATCGTGTCGGCCCCGAGGACTACGCCGTCCGTGTGCCGCGCGACGTTCAGGGCCTTGCCGCGGGCGTTCGCGAGGACCGTCTCCCGCGGGTCCTCGAGCGTCACCTCTGGAAAGTCGCTGCGCCGGGTCTCGAAGTCGTAGCCGGCCGCCCAAGCAGGTCCACCCGCCGGGGCGAGGCTCGGAGGCGAGGACGAGGGGCACGATCTCGGACCGACCCAGCCGAAGAAGAGGCCGAGCTCGCGGGAGGCGCTCTCGGGGGAGTCCGAGCCGTGGACGAGGTTGTCCGGCAGGCACAGGGCAAGGTCGCCCCGGATCGTGCCGGGGGCGGCTTCGGCGGGGTTCGTCGCGCCCATGAGGTTGCGTATCACCTTTATGGCGCCCTCGCCCCTTATCCGCATGGCGACGACGGGGGTCGAGGTTATGAACTCGACGAGCTCCTCGAAGAACGGCTTGTCGCGGTGCTCGGCGTAGTGCTCCTCGGCAAGCTCGCGGCCCACGTCCATGAGCTTCAGCGCGTCGATGTCCAGGCTCTTGGCTCTCGATGCGGCGGATGATCTCGCCGACGAGCTGGCGGCGCACACCGTCGCCCTTGACCAGTACCAGGGTCTCTTCCACGGTTCTCCTTCTAGGGAGATGCCGGTTAGTAGGTCATCTTCTTGCCGCTGCGCTGGTCCGTGCCGCAGTAGGGGCAGGGGTCCCACTCCTGTTGAGCGGCCGGTCGCAGTTGATGCACGGCTTCTTGAGCTCCCAGTCGCAGATCGGGCAGATCAGGTAACTCCTTCTCGACGAGGTTGCGGCAGTTCGGGCAGAGGAGGACGCTGTTGCGCAGCTCGCGCTCGAGGACCGCCGTCTCCAGCTCGCGCTCGCGCGACTCGTCCAGGTACTCGGGGGGGCGCACGATCAGGTAGATCAGCGTCCCGAGGTACGGGAAGACGACGGCCACGATGCCCCACAGCACGCTCGTCGACCCACGCCGCCCGGCGTCGGTGTAGGTCCAGTAGACGAGCGCTATCCACAGGACGACGAACAGCAGGAGGACGAGCTGGCCCGAGATGCGCAGGATCGGGCTCTCCAAAAAGTTGTTGATGATCTGGAACGGGTCGGCGTCCTGCTGCAGCAGCAGGAGCGCGGGCGATCTCATGTGATGAACCTCACCACCACGACGTAACCGAGGACGAAAAACGCGACGGCCACGACGAGCAGGAGCCCGACGAGACTTCAGACGCTCCTACCGCTCACGCAGCCACCGCAGGACCGGCGCCGCCGTGTCGAGGGAGCCCGTGACCAGCACCACCCCGTCCAACCCCTCCGACGCTCTCGGACCGCCGCGTTCACGGCTTCACGCGGATCTTCCTCATCAACGTTGCCTGCCTCCCTGTGCGATCTCGCGTGGCCATGCTCGCGAAGCACGCGCGCGGGATCGGCCGCCCTCTCGCCCTCCGGGCGCGTCAGCACGACGATCCGGGCCTCCCGCTCAAGGCGGTAAGCATACTGCGACGTCCTTGTCTCGCAAGACGCCGAAGACCACCGCCGAGCGGCCTCTCGCCGTAAGCATCCCCCATCGCCTCCAGCGCCGCCCCGACCCCGGACGGCGTTGTGCCCCCCGTCGACCACCACGGGCACGCCGCCGACCTCGTGGACCTCGAACCGCCCCGGCAACGCCCCGGCCACGGCGTTTCCGACCAGCGCGCGCTCCCCGCATCGAAAGCTCCCTGCCCATCAGCACCTCCGCCGCCCGAACGCCCAGGCGCGACATCCCGAGCAGCGAACGGAGGCAATCCTGGCGCTCGAGCCTCACTCGCGGATCGCCGGCTTCGACCAGGCGGGCGCCGACCCGGCCGCACCGCTCGCGGGCTGAGCTTCGCGCACGCGCGGGTCTTCCGTCCCGAGGATGAGGATCGAACCCCTCGGAGACGCTCGCCAGTTTCTCGCGCGAGATCTCCTCGACGGTATCACCCAGGTACTCGGCGTGGTCGAGGCCGACGTTCGTAAGCACGACGGCCTCGGGCCCGCGGCCGAGGTCGCGTCGTGCCGGGCGCCGAGGCCGGCCTCCAGCACCGCCCAGGTAGAGCCCCTCGTCGGCGAAGAGCTTGAGCGCCCCGGCCGTGAGCAGCTCGAACTGCGAGGCCGTCGACGCCGTCCCGGTCCGAGCCTCGATCGCCCGGCCCATCGCGCGCGGCGAAGCGTATCCTCAGTGACGTACTCGCCTCGCACCATCGACGCGCTCGGTGTACGAGAGGACGTGCGGTGAGAGGTACGCTCCGGCGGGGTGACCGGCACGCTCGAGAGCCGCGGCCAGGGCGACGGCGGTCGTGCCCTTGCCGTTCGTGCCGACGACCTGGACGACCCGCAGCGTCTCCTGCGGGTCTCCGAGTAGCGAGAGCAGGCGCTCGACGCGCTCGAGGCCCATGGTGACGCGGCGTGCGCCGGTCGAGCTCGGCGCAGACGGCGGCGAAGGAGTCGCTCGGGGGCAAGGCTGCGGCCTAGAGGTAGTCTTCGAGGCGTCGGTCAGCGTCTCGAGCATGCGGCTGTTCGTCTCCAGCTTCTCGCGCTCGGCGGCGACGACCTCGGCTGGGGCGCGCTCGACGAACTTCTCGTTCGAGAGCTTGCCCTCTGCGCGCTTCGACCTCGCCCTCGACGCGGGAGATCTCCTTTCGCAGGCGTTCGATCTCCCCCCGCCGCATCTCCTCGCTGAGCGAGATCTCCACCACCACGTCCCCGGCCGGCGAACGTCGCCGTTGCGCCGTCCGTCGAGGGTGACGCCAGGCTTCACCCCGGCGAGCGCGGAGAAGACCTCGAGGTCGACCTCCCCCGACGACGCTACCCGCCAGCTCCCCCTCGACCTTCGATTCCGCCCGGAACGAGCGCACGGCGGAGACGGCGCGCTTGGTGCGGTCGAGCAGCGCGTCCGCCTCCGCGTCCTCGCAGGGAGGCGTCGTACTCCGGGAACCTCCGGCGGGCGAGCAGCTCCTCCTCGCCCAGGACGCCGGCCATCTCCTCCGTGGCGAACGGCATGACCGGGTGCAGGAGCTTGAGGGTGCCGAGAAAGACCTCGCGCAGGACGCGCGGGGTCGCGGGCGAAGGCGCGGCCTTGGCTATCTCGATGTACCAGTCGGCGAACTGGTTCCAGGCGAAGCCGTAGATCAGGCGCATCGCTTCCGAGAACTCGCACTCCTCCAGCAGCCGGTCGTACTCGCGCGCCGTGCGGTTGAACTCGGAGACGGATCCAACGGTCCGCGGGCTCGGCCTCGCGGCGTCTCCCCCTTCGGGGTAGCTCAGGACAAAGCGCGTAGCGTTCCAGAGCTTGGTGACGAAGGCGCGGCCCATCTCGGCCCGCTCGTCGGAGTAGGCGAAGTCCTGGGTCGAGGACTGGTAGAGGAGGCCGAAGCGGACCGCGTCGGTGCCGTACTCGTCGAGGAGGTCCAGGGGGTCTATGGTGTTGCCCTTGGACTTGCTCATCTTGGTGCCGTCCTCGGCGAGCACGATGGAGTGGACGTTCACCTTCTCGAAAGGGATCTCGCCGCGGAATCGGAGGCCCATCATGATCATGCGCGCCACCCAGAGGTACATGATCTCCCGCGCCGTCGAGAGCAGGCTCGTCGGGTAGAAGTACTCGAGGTCCTCGGTCTCCTCCGGCCACCCGAGCGTCGCGAAGGGCCACAGGCCGCTCGAGAACCACGTGTCCAGGATGTCCGGGTCCTGCTCGAAACCCTCGCCGGGCGACTCCTTGGAGGCGACGATCTCGCCGTCCGGTCCGTACCAGACCGGGATGCGGTGGCCCCACCAGAGCTGGCGCGAGACGTTCCAGTCGTGGATGTTCTCCAGCCAGCGCATCGTCTCCCGGCGCCAGGAGTCGGGGTAGACCGTGATCTCCTTGTTCTCCAGCGCCTCGATCGCGGGCTCGGCCAGCGCCTCCATCGACCACCCACCACTGCTCGGAGAGCCAGGGCTCGATGACCGTGCCGCACCGGTCGCAGTCCCGACCCTGAAGCGGTAGTGGCCGCACCTCGCCGAGCAGGCCCAGCTCGTCCAGCCGTTCGACGACGGCCTTGCGGGCGCTCCTCCCGGTCCATGCCCGGCGAAGACGCGCGCCGTTCTCGTTGATGGTGCCGTCGGAGTTCATGACGTTGACGGGTTCGAGGCCGAGCTTGCGCCCGATCTCGAAGTCGTTCGGGTCGTGCGCCGGGGTGACCTTGAGGACGCCGGTTCCGAAGTCCGGGTCCACGTACTCGTCGGCGAAGACCTCTATCTCACGCTCCACGAACGGCACCTCGACCCGCCGCCCGACGAGGTCCTTGTGACGGTCGTCCTCCGGGTTGACGACGAGCGCCACGTCGCCGAGCATCGTCTCGGGACGGGTCGAGAAGACCTGGACGAAGTCGTTGCCGTCGGGGCCCGGCCCCTTGCCGTCCGACGAACGGGTAGCGGAGGCCGTAGAGCCTGCCGTCGACGTCCTCGTAGTTGACCTCGAGGTCCGAGATGGCCGAGCGGTCGTGCGGGCACCAGTTGGTGATGCGGTTGCCGCGGTAGATCGAGCCCGTCGTTGTACAGCTCGATAAAGGCCGTCAGGACGGCGTCGACGTATTCGTCGTCCATCGTGTAGCGCAGGCGCCGCCAGTCCACGGAGGCGCCGAGGCGCTTGTAGCTGGCCGAGGATCTGCTCGCGAGTCTCCAGCGCGAACTCCCGGCAGCGCTCGACGAACTCCTCGCGGCCGACGTCCCACCGCGTCTTGCCCTCCTCGCGCATGATCTTGCGCTCGACGACGTTCTGGACGGCTATGGAGGCGTGGTCGACGCCGGGCAGCCACAGGGCCTCGTAGCCCTTCATCCGGGCGCGCCGGACGAGGGTGTCCTGGATCGCGCCGTTCAGGGCGTGCCCCATGTGCAGCGCCCCCGTCACGTTCGACGGCGGCATCACGATGCAGTAGGGGTCCTTGTCGGGCTTCGGGTCGGCCTCGAAGGCGCCCTGCTGCTCCCACTCGGCGTACCAGCGCCCCTCGACGGCGCGGTGGTCGTAGGTTTTCGGTATTTCGGTCTGGCTCAAAGGTCGAAGCTACCTTCTGTTTGTTCGAGGCGAATGGCGAGGTAGCGAATAGAGAAAGACAACTACTCCCTATTCGCTATTCCCTACTCCCTAGTTCTAAGCGGTCTCTTCTTCGTCGTACGAGTACTTCTGCGAGCCGGTTACCAGCGACGGCTGAACACCATCCTTCACCGTGTCGGCGTCGACCACGCACTTGGTCACGTCCGAGCGGCTCGGCAGGTCGTACATGGTCGGCAGGAGCGACGTCTCCAGGATGCTGCGCAGGCCACGGGCGCCCGGTGCCGCGCTCGAGGGCCAGCTCGGCGATCGCCTTCAGGGCGTCGTCGGTGAAGGTGAGGTCCACCTTGTCGTAGCGGAAGAACTGGCGGTACTGGCGCACCAGGGCGTTCTTCGGCTCGGTGAGGATCCGGATCAGGTCGCTCTCCTCCAGGGTCCTCAAGGTCGAGATCACCGGCAGGCGGCCTACGAACTCGGGTATGAGACCGTATTTCAAGAGATCTTCGGGCTGCACGTGCTGCAGTATCTCGTCGGATTCCTCCGTCGAGGCGGGAGTCGTTGCCGCTGCCGAAGCCGATGCTCTTCTTGCCGATGCGCTGCCGGATGTTCTCCTCCAGCCCGCCGAAGGCCCCGCCGCAGATGAACAGCACGTTCTTGGTGTCTATCTGCAAGAAGTCCTGGTGCGGGTGCTTGCGCCCGCCCTGCGGCGGGACGCTCGCTACCGTGCCCTCGAGGATCTTCAGGAGCGCCTGCTGGACGCCCTCGCCCGAGACGTCGCGCGTGATCGAGGGGTTATCGCTCTTGCGAGCGATCTTGTCGATCTCGTCGATGTAGATGATCCCGGTCTCCGCCTTCTTGACGTCGAAGTCGGCGGCCTGGATGAGCTTGAGGAGGATGTTCTCGACGTCCTCGCCGACGTAGCCGGCCTCGGTGAGCGCGGTGGCGTCGGCGATGGCGAAGGGCACGTTGAGGATCTTGGCGAGCGTCTGGGCCAGGAGCGTCTTGCCCGAGCCCGTCGGCCCGATCAGGAGTATGTTCGACTTCTGCAGCTCGGTGCCGTCGGTGGCCTCGGCGCCCATCTGGATGCGCTTGTAGTGGTTGTAGACGGCGACGGCGAGAACCTTCTTGGCGTCCTCCTGGCCGATGACGTACTCGTTGAGGATGCGGTTTATCTCGCGGGGCTTGGGGAGGTCGTCGTCCTTGAGGAGCTCGGGTCCCGAGAACTCCTCGTCGATGATCTCGTTGCAGAGCTCGATGCACTCGTCGCAGATATAGACGCCGGGGCCAGCTATGAGCTTCCTGACCTGGCGCTGGCTCTTCCCGCAGAAAGAGCACTGCAGCTGATCTGACGGATCCCTCATACCCTTACGGCCTCCCCAAGCTCTCTGTCACGGGTCCTAGTGCTGGCGGATGATGTTGTCGATGACGCCGTACTCGACGCCCTCGTCCGGGCCCATGATGTAGTCGCGGTCGGTGTCGCGTCTCGATCCGGTCGTAGGGCTGGCCGGTGTTCTCGGACAGGATCTCGTTGAGGCGCCGCTTGGTCGCGATGAGCTCCTTGGCGTGGATCTCGACGTCCGAGGCCTGCCCGGCGAGCCCGCCGACGCTCGGCTGGTGCAGGAGTATCCGCGTGTTCGGCAGCGCGTTCCGCTTGCCCTTGGCCCCGGCCGCGAGCAGGAAGGCCCCCATCGAGGCGGCCATCCCGAGCGCCGTGGTGACGATGTCGGGCTTGACGAACTGCATGGTGTCGTAGATCGCGAGCCCGGCCGTGACGCTGCCGCCAGGGGAGTTTATGTACAGGTTGATGTCCTGCTCCGGGTCCTCGCTCTCGAGGTGCAAGAGCTGGGCCATGATGGCGTTGGCGACCTGGTCGTCCACCGGCGTGCCGAGGAAGATGATGCGGTCCTTGAGCAGCCGCGAGTAGATGTCCATGGCCCGCTCGCCGCGCGGGCTCTGCTCTATGACATAGGGGATGACATTGGGGATACGGTAGCTCATTTCTCGTCCTCTCTCGATCGTCTCCGTGTCGGGAGCCCCTGATGCGGGGCTGCCCGCCTCTAACGACGTCTCGACGGTGGCCCCGCCACCCTCGGACGACTCCTCGCCGGCCTCTACGCTCGGCTCGGCCTGCTCCGCCTCCGAAGCCGGTTCCTCCTCGGCCTCTTCCTCTTCTTCGGGCATCGGGACGGCCACCGCGTTCTCGACCAGGAAGTCGAGGGCCTTCTGGCGCGAGATCTCCTCCTGGAGCAGCGCGTAGGTGCCGTTCTCGCGCATGGTCTCGACGATCTCCTCCGGGGAGCGGTCGGACTCCTTCGGCGAGGTGCCCGATCTCGTGCATCACCTCGTCCTCGTCGGCCTCGATCCCCTCGGCCATGGCGACGGCGTCGAGCACGAGCTCCTTCTTGACGGTGTCCTCGGCGTCGGGCCTCACGCGCTCCTCGAAGTCGTGGTGGTTGGAGCCGGCGAGCTGGTAGTACTGCTCGGGCTCCATCCCCTGCGCCCGGATGCTCCGCTCGAAGCTCTCGACCATCTCGTGCGCCTTCTCGTGGACCATGACGTCCGGGCACCTCGACCTCGGCGTCGCTCGGCCACGACGTCGAGCACGCGGGCGCGGAACTCGCCGTCGACGCTCTGCTCGGCGGCGCCCGTCGAGCTGCTCGCGCACCGCGGCGCGCAGCTCGTCGAGCGTCTCGAACTCGCTCGCCTCCTTGGCGAACTCGTCGTCCAGCGGCGGCAGGTCGCGCTCCTTGATCTCCTTGACGTGCACGTTGAAGAGCACCGACTGGCCGCGCAGCGACTCCTCGGCGTAGTCCGCCGGGAACGTGACCGCCGAACCGCTTGCGCTCGTCCGGCGGACATCCCGACGACGTTCTCCTCGAAGTCCGGCAGGAGCTCGCCGCGCCCGACCTCGAGCATGTAGTCCTCGGCCTCGCCGCCCTCGAGCGGGTTGCCGGTGGTCATGCTCTCGCCGCTTGAAGTCCAGGATCACGAAGTCGCCCTCCCGCACCGGCCTGTCCTCGACCGCGGCGAGCGTCGCGAACTGCCCGCGCATCTGCTCCAGCTGCTCGTCGACCTGCTCGTCGGAGACCTCGACCTCGCGCCTCGGAACCTCCACGCCCTTGTACTCGCCGAGCGTCGCCTCTGGGCGCACCTCGACCGTGGCGGAGAACTTGAAGCCCTCTCCTCGCTCAGGGACTCGTCGAAGTGGATCTCCGGGCTGGTCTATCGGCCTGACGGTCGGTCTCGACCACGGCCTCCGAGTACCAGGTCGGCAGCCTGTCCTGCAGGGCCTCCGTAGTAGATGTAGTCGCGCCCCAGGTGGTTCTCGATCACGCGCCGCGGCGCCTTGCCAGGCCTGAAACCCGGAACCCGGACCTGGCGCCCGAGCTCCCTGACCTTGGCCTCCACGCCCTCGCGGACCGCCTCCGGCGGCACCTCGACGTCCAGCCGAATCTTGTTGTCCTCGAGCTTCGTTACGGTCGCCGTCATCGCCTCTGTATGCCCCCCGCCGATGAAGAATTCCCTGCAAAGCGACGGTGTGCGAGAGGCGGGATTTGAACCCGCACGCCCGAAGGCACTAGATCCTAAATCTAGCGTGTCTACCATTCCACCACTCTCGCTCGTCGCCATGATCTGCGCCAGATTATAGCAGCAGCCTACCCCCCACCCGGCCCCGACACCCCCGTTACGCTACGGGCGCAAGCCGCACTACAGCGCCGAAAACGCCCCACTATGGTCATCCGAAAAGGCCAATTATCGCAGGCGTCCTTGCCCATGGGCGCGCAGAGAATCCCGCATGTCGGAACGCTCGAAGGGGACGAACCGAGATCCGTCGGACAGGTCTGCCGCGCGACCGGCGGGCACACGGGGGGCTAGTAGCGGAACTCCCCCAGGATCTCTTCGTTGGCCTCGTTGTCGGGGACGAGTACCTGATCACCGTTGGACAAGGTGTCGGGCGTCCCTTGCAGTTGTACGGACTTCATCGAGGCGTTGCGCCCCTGCTTTATCAGGGCGCGTCCGAGAAACACGCCGTCCCTGGCGCTCAGGTCGGTTTCGACGTTGCGTTCCATGACCCGGACGATCTGGGGCAGCTTCGTGACGGAGTCCCACTTGAGGGCCTTGCTACGCAGGGCCGCGACCACCTGGCGCTGGCGCTGTATGCGGTCGAGGTCGCCGCCGGAAGTGCCGCGGTATCGGGCGTAGATGAGGGCCTCGCGGCCGTTGAGCGTCTGGATGCCGTCCTCTATCCCGAACTTCGATGGGATCTCGTCGTCCACGTTGACCTCCACGCCGCCCATCGCGTCGACCACGCGCCTGAAGGCCATGAAGTCGACTATGGCGTAGCGGTCGACCGGGACATCGGTGAAGTCCTCGAACACGCTCACCGACTGGTCTATGCCGCCGTAGGCGTAGGCGGTGTTGATGCGGTCCTCTACCCCCGGCTCGACCTCGACCAGGAGGTCCCGCGGCACCGAGAGCATCTCGACCTCCCCCGACTCCGGCGTGACCTGGACCAGCAGCATCGTGTCCGAACGGTTGCTGGAGCCCTCCACCTCGTCCCCCGGCCGCTTGTCCACGCCCAGCACGAGCACGTTTAGCGGCTCGTCGGACAGGCTCGGCCGGCCGAGGAGCCCGTCGACCCACCCCGCGCCGTCCTCAGCACCGCCCGAGACGGCGGGGTCCCCGTCCGTCTCGGAGCCCAGCGTCTGCAGCACAAGCGGCCCGGCCCCAGCCCGTACCCCGGCCACCACGACGAGCGCCGCGACGAGCACCGCCACAGGCACTGCCCACACCCACCGCCGTCGGCGGGCAAGCTCCTTCTCCTCTGTGTAGCTACCGAAGTCCTTCATCGACCGGAAGTCTAATCTGTGCGCGGGCACTAGGCAAACAGCGCGAATGGCGCCGTTAACGCCCCGAGTTCAGCCCGCCCTCAAGCTCCTGATCGTTCCGAGAACCTCGCGGGGAGGTGCAAACTTGTCCAGAATGCCGTCCGCGCCCGCCCGCATCGCCTTAGCGAGGTTGCCAGGATTCAGACTGGCGCTCAGGATCAGCACGGCCGCACCTGGACTGGCCTCGCGAAGCTCCCCGACCAAGTCCGCCCCGTTGCCGTCGGGGAGCCCCAGATCCAGGACCGCCACGTCGAACTCTTGAACGGCCGCATGGCTGCGGGCCTCGGCGAGGGAACCCGCCTGCGCGACCACCGAGATGTCCGGCTGCCGACCCAGCAAGGCTGCCAGCAGGCGCCTGAAGTCGGCCTGGTCCTCCACCAACATCACGCGGGTCCGCTGCGCACCATCCTCCGTCAACGCTCTATCCTCCTTCCCGAGGAAACGGCGCACGCACGCGCACAATGGTTCCCCGCCCCAACGAGCTCTCGATCTCCAGTTCTCCGCCGACGGCCGCCGCCCGCTCGCGCATGCTCCCAAGGCCCACCCCGGAGGCGGTCTCCGGCAGGAACCCCTGTCCGTCGTCTTTGACCTCCACGATCAGATCGCTCCCCTCCCGCCTTAGGGTCACCGCTAGCTTTTCGGCGGCCGAGTGGCGCCGGGCGTTGGTCATCGCTTCCTGGATCAGTCGCAGCAGCTGCGTCGAGGCCTCACCCAACGGCGCGGTGGGGAAACCTTCTTGAACGTCAAGCGCGATCTCGCGACCCGGGCTCATCTCCCGGTTTCTCTTTACCAGGGGTTCTACGAGCTCTGGGAAGGGGCGGTTGAGCTCTTCTTCGAGCCGCAGGTCGTTGACCGCGTCGCGCAGTCCCCGACCCGCGCGACGGACGGCGTCGATGGAACGCTGCAACTCACCCTCCAGCTTCGTGCCCTCGGCCTCTAGCATCATCAGGCCCATAAGCGCCGCTGTGTAAGATAGATCCTGCAGGACGCCGTCGTGCAGGTCGTGGGCTATCCTGCGGCGCTCGGCCTCCCTCATCTCTCTCATGGCTTCCTCGGCATGCCTGCTCTCGGTTATGTCGCGGAAGATGTTTACTGCGAGCCGGACCTCCCCCCGCTCGCCGAAGACTGGCAACGCCTTTACGACCGTCCACCGTTCCTCGCCCGTGGCCGGCATGCGGAAACGGAGTACCTCCTCGGCCCCCTCTTCCCCGCGCAGCGCCCTCTGCGATGGCAGCCGTTCGGGCGGGAACGGCCGGCCCGACTCGTCCTCGATCTCGAACCTCTCTACCCTCTCGGCAAAGGCCGGCTCCAACATCGCGCTCACAGAGGGGTAGCCGGCGATCCTAGCCGCTACCTCGTTGGCGTATACGACACGTCCGGTAGGGTCCTGGGCGGTCACGCCGTCGGCGACGCCCCGCAGTATGGCCTCGAGCTGATCCCTGGAGTCCCGCAGCTCCTCCTCCGCCCACCGGCGCTCGGTTATCTCCTTTCTGGCCTCCTCGTAGAGCCTCGCGTTGTCCACCGCCAGCGCCGCCCTGCGGGCTAGCTCTTCGGCAAGGCGCAGGTCGGCCTCCCCGTACCTGCGGCCCGACTCCGCGGAGACCAGGATGATCGCCCCCAGCGTCCTATCGCGCGCTACCATCGGAACGATGATCGAAGACGTGAACCCCACCACGCGCAGGTTCTCGAGATGCTCCTCGTCGCGGGCAACGGCCTCAAGCATCTCGTCTGTGATCTCGGGGTGAAACTCGAGGCGGCCCGTCCTCAACACGTTCGGTACGCCCCCGGGATCGTCGGGATCGGGCGGGTATCGTTCTTGGAGCTCCATGGCCAGCGCCACCTTCTCCGGATCCGCGTGCGCCACGGCCAGCCGGTCGATGGAGCCGGCTTCGAGGACATCCACGGCGCACCAGTCCGCGAGCGTGGGAACCGCCAGGCGCGCCGCCCTCGCCAGCGTGGCCCGGTAGTCGAGCGAAGAGGAGAGCAGCGCGCTGACTTTGGCTAGAAAGCGCTGAGTCTCTTCGAACCGCTCGCGCTCGATGGCAGCGGCGAGCACGTTGGCCACCGCCCGGAGAAAGTTGGCGTCGTCCTCGGTGAACGCCCGGCGCTCCTTGGTGTGCGCGCCGAGGACGCCGAACGGATTTCCCCCGGGATCGATGAGCACCGTCATGCCGCTCACCACCCCGTGATCGTGCAGCAAGTAATGCCCGCTGAAGCGGGTCTCGGAGGGGAGATCCTCGACGATAATGGGTTCCTCCGTAAGGAGGGTGAATCCCGCCTGCGAATCTGGGTCTGCGCTGACCTTCACCCGACCCACGCGCTCTGCTTTCCAGCCCACGCCCTCCCTCACGAGCAATTCCTGGTTTCCAGGGAGGAGCTCCAGTACCTTGGCGTACTCGACGTCCAGGACCCGGGTGACGGCTTCGACCGCCGACCTCAAGAGGCCCGGCAGGTCGGTGGTCTCCAGCGCTTGTTGGCCCAACCTTGCAACGGCCTCCTGCTGGCGGGCCCGCACCTGGAGTTCCTGCTCGGCCCTCTTTCTCTCGGTAATGTCCAAGATAGTTCCGACGATACGAGTCGCCCTCCCCGATCCGTCGAAGAACGTACGCCTCTGCGCCTCTATCCAGCGCTCCGTCCCCCCTTCCAGGGGCACCGTTCTGTATTCGACGCTGTACGCCCGCCCGCCCGCCATGGTCCATCGCACCAGCCCGCTCACTTGTTCCCGGTAGTCGGGGTGCGCCCGCGCGAGGAGGGCCTCGTCCGTAACCTTCCCGTCGGGAGCCAGCCCGAGTACGGCCCTGGAACGGTCATCCATCCGAATCTCTTTGGTGCCTGGATCGAGTTCCCACGTCCCGAGCGCCGTCGATTCGAGGGCCATGCGCAGGCGCTCCTCGCTGAGGCGCAGAACTTCTTCGTTTTGCCGGGCCCGGCGGGCGCTCGCGTCGGCCAGCGACCGGGCTGTGTGCATCTCTCCCGCCAGCAGACTTATGAGCAACCCCTCCAACCCGAAAACTACCACGCGCAACCCTTGCCCGACGGTGCCTACAGCCAGCGAATACTGCGGGGCCAGAAAGAGAAACCAGGCGAGCAAAGCGGAGAGGCCGGTGGCCAACAGGCCCGGTCCCCGGCCGCCGAACCACGCGGCCACCATGATGGCGGCGAAGAACACCGCGAAAGGGCTGGCGTTCGGCCCCGCCCCAAATAGCGGGATCAGCAACCACTGGAGCAGGAGGGCGAGGAGCACGACCGCCACCGCCAACCCGTACCTGAGCCCCAACGGACGCGACTGGCGCGGCGGAACCGGCTCCGAGGCAACGGACCTTTCGGGGTCCTCCATATCCTCTGCGGCTACGCTAGGCACCTGGTCTCCATGCTGCGGACACCCTCACGAGTCCCAGATCACCGACCCGTAGTATTCTACTCTTGTGCCAGCCACGCCGTCCAGACGAGCTGGCCCAGCCTCGCCCCAGAAGTTCCCTTCACCAACGCGGAGGCGCCCTCGGCACGGTAAACGACGCCTGTAGCGACCTCAGCCCCTCGATCATTCCGGTCGAACAGACGTTCCCAACGAGGCACGGCGGGTCCTTTCCCTGGCGGACATGCCCCCACTCAATGGCATGCTGGCGGGCCCAGAAAACCGGCGCATCCTCCATACGAGCTATCTTTGAGGTTGCGTGATGGTTACGTGATGTTGCGAATACCCTGGAACGGGACGAACTTCGGCAAATGCCCCCGACGCACGAGACCGTATGCAAGTTAGCGCGAGGGGCACCTTCCGGTCTTGGGTTTCCTGCCTTTGATCAGCAGCGCTGCCAACGCCGAGCTCGCGAGGGCCGTCCCCGCGGCCACGAACATGACCACCCGGAGACTGCGCGAGTCCGCACAATGCCGAGGCCACCGCGAACAGGCTGACGCCAAAGGAGAACGCGCGCCCGCGCCCCAAGTGATCTCCCAGAGACCCGCCGACGAGCACCAGGGCCGCCACGAACAACGTGTACGATGCCACCACCCACTGGACGTCCACGCCGGTGGCCCCAAGGGCCCCTGTTTGGCGGGCAGCGCCAGCGGTATGGCGGTCACGTCTATGAACGCGATGCTCGAGCCAAGCACGGTCGCCGCCAGAACCCAAGGTCCGGCGCTCGGAGGGCAGGGTTTGATCGCCGCCTCCGACCGGATGATCTCCTCGTCGCAGGGCTGACGGATCGCGTTCGCCATCTCCAGGATCCTCTTTGTTCACGGAAATGGGTCGGCGGAGCTGCCCGCTGACCCCTCAGCCGAGGAGCCAGGCCCGGCCTCGACCAGGTACTCGTGGACCGACTGGACCGCGA
This sequence comes from uncultured Rubrobacteraceae bacterium, assembly GCA_963769655.1. GTDB lineage: Bacteria > Actinomycetota > Rubrobacteria > Rubrobacterales > Rubrobacteraceae > CAVYMT01. The sequence continues at coordinate 441,135 of CAVYMT010000001.1, forward strand.
TGGCTCCCGCTCCAACCGCGGAGGCGACCCGCTTTACCGACCGGTGCCTGACGTCGCCGACGGCGAAGACGCCGGGCATACCCGTCTCCATGGGCAAGGGGATTCGACCCGGCGGCCATCCCAGCGGTGGCCGCCCGGACCCCAGGAGGTCCGGACCTGTGAGGACGTAGCCCTGACCGTCGCGAAGAATCTCATCGGGCAGCCACCCGGTCCGCGGCTCGGCGCCGATCAGGACAAAGAGGGCCGTTGCCGGAACCTCCTGCGTGATCCCGGAGGCGCAATCCCGCAGGACGAGGTGACCGAGCCGGCCCTCCCCCCCGCCACCGACGATCTCGGTCCCGAGGCTCACCTCGATGTTCTGCGCCGCCTCGATCTCCCGGATAAGGTACTCCGACATGCTGGCCCGCAGCGAGCCGCCGCGCGCGAGGAGCGTGACCTTCGAAGCGTACTCGGCCAGGTGCGTCGCGGCCTGTCCCGCCGAGTTGGCGCCCCCGACCACGAACACCTCCTGACCCTTCATCGCCTTGGCCTCGCTGACCACCGACCCGTAGAACACGCCGGACCCCACAAGCTCTTCCAGATCAGGGACGCCCAACCGGCGGTAAGTGGCGCCGGTGGCCAGGATCACGGCCTTGCCCGTCAACTCCGTGCCGTCGGAGAGGGAGACCGTTAGCTTGCCTCCATCGCGACGCAAGCCCGTGGCGTTGCGCATAAAGCGGAATGCCGCGCCGAACCACCACGCCTGCTCGGTGGCCCGGCGGGCAAGCTCCGCCCCTCCGACACCCCAGGGGAAACCGGGGTAGTTGCGGATCAGGGAACTGCTGCCGGCCTGGCCTCCCACGGCTTCACCCTCGAGGATGACGGTGCTCAGTCCCTCCGAAGCGCCGTAGACCGCGGCGGCCAGCCCGCCGGGCCCGGCGCCCACGATCACGAGGTCGAACTCTTTGTGCTGCGCGCGGCCAGCGCCGACGCCAAGGTACGCGTCCGCGAGCTCGGCGTTCGAGGGATCTTCGAGCACCCGCCCGTCGTAGAGCACCACGACGGGTAGCCTCGCCTCGGTCTTGTCGACCCGGGCGAGAAGCTCCGCGCCCGCTTCCGAATCTGCTTCGAGGTGCTCGTGCAGGATCCCGTTGCGGTTGAGGATGTCCCGCAACTCGAGCGAGCGAGCCGACCACCGTTCTCCGACCAGGGTGACCTCCCTGAATACCGGACGGTGGGCCTTGGCCCAGTCATAGAGGAACTCGGCGATCATCTTGTGGAAGTGTTCGTCTCCGGGACGCTCGGGCTTGTTGATGTAATAGTCGATGTCCCCCAGGGCCATCGCCCTGAGGACCGGCTGCTGGGTCGAACGGTCGCCCCACTCGACCAGCAGCGCCCGTTTCGCGGCGGGGAAGAGCTGGCGGGCCCCGGCGAGAAACTCGCCGCCGGTGACGTCCGGCATCCACTGGTCGGCGAGCACCAGGGCGACCTCGTGCCCCTCGGCCTTCAGGTCCCGCAGCCGCTTCATGGCCCACAGGGCCGACGATTCGCAGACCACGTGGTACTCGATACCGTAACGCCGGCGCAGCCCGTAGTCGATCTCGCGGAACGACACCGCCCCACTATCGACGGCGAAGATCACCGGCTTGGACAGATCCGATCCAGAAGGCCCGGTGGGGTCCGCGATTTCGCCCGCTTTGCCAGCCTTCTGTCCGTCGTGCGGTTCTCTATCCGACATGTACGTCAGCCTCCCTTTGCACCGCACTCATCGTGCCTCAACTTCGCGCGTCGCTCAATCCGAGTTCCGTCGCGCCTGCCTCGCTTGCACCGCCTTTGCACGTCAGGCACCAGTAAAGCCGTTCGCGTCCACCGGGGCATCGGACCGACGGACGATCTTGCCGACAGACCTTGGTCGTGCCGGCGACCCGGGTCGAAAGTCTTACCGGGCGGCGATCCGCCACCCATCAGGAATCGTTCCCTCCCGCCAATGAGCCCCAGAGTTAGCGTACCCCTGATTCGACCGCGTGTATTGGAGCACTGCGAGACGGAGAGCTAGAATGCATGCCAGGTCTGGTACCGGGCCAGACGCGGATTGGGCGGCACGCACATGGGCGAGAAATCGTACCAACGCAACGGTCCACGGCACGCACGTCGACGGGACCTCAGTCCAGGTCCTGCGCCGCGCCGCTGTCCTAGCGGTAACCGTGCGTATGCATCGTGCGCAAGCCTGTCCCGGCGAACCCGGCACCGTTCCTGGTTTACTCTACCAACGGAGTGGTATGCGACTTTCGGCCATAAAGATGGACAGCATCGTCGAGTTCGTCGAGCGCCTGTTCGGCAGGTACTTCGAGCACCGGGTCGCCACCTACGCGGCCGCGCTGGCGTACCGGGGCCTCTTCAGCCTGTTCCCTTTCCTGCTGATAGTCGTGGTGCTGGTCGGCATGCTCGGCCCCCCGAACACCGTCGACCGCCTGATCGACGAGGTCAAAACGCAATCGACCCAGCAGGTACCGCAGCAGCTCCAGCCGGTGGTCGAGCAGGGCAGGCAGCAGATCGAGCCCCTCGAGGAGATCATCCAACAAGCCGAGAGGCAGGCGCAGGGCGAGCTGCTCATCTTCGGCATCGTAGTGGCCCTGTGGTCCGTATCCTCGCTCGCGGGCACCCTGATCGACGCCTTCAACACCGCCTACGAGGTGGTCGAGACCCGTAGATGGTGGAAGGTGTCGGCGCTCTCGGCGGCCTCCGGCCCCCTTCTGGCGATAGCGGTGATCGCCGCGATTCTCCTGATGCTCGCGGGACCGTCGGTGATCGAGGCCGTCGCCGGGATCGTCGGCCTGCGAGAATCGTTCGTCTTCCTGTGGGGATGGCTCCGCTTCCCCGTTGCCCTGGTGCTGCTCTGGGCGGCCCTCACCATCATCTACCGTTACGGCTCGGTCGCCAGGGTGCGATTGGGTAACGTGGCACTCGGAGCGGCCCTTGCCGTCATCCTGTGGGCGATCGCCTCCGTCGGCTTCTCCGTCTACCTGGCGAACTTTGCCGATTACGGCGTGACCTACGGAAGCCTCGGTGCTGCCGTCGGCCTGCTGCTGTACTTCTACATCTCCGCCTCGATCGTCCTGGTGGGCGCGGAGTTCAACGCCGCCATACATCCCCCGGTCGCCGGGAAGGTCTCCGGGGCGGAGAACCCGGACCCGGATCAGCACATCCCGACCGCGCGGGATGGTAGACCCGAGGATGCCTGAGCGGGCCTGACTGCGGTCCTCAACTTCGGCCCGGCACGGTTCGTCGGATGGAGACCACGCCGGTGTCTGGGGAAGTTCGCGCGCTCGCGAAGATCCGCCGCCTTCATTGTGATCCAAGACACAACAGGCAGCGTAACCGTTGCAGCAGGTAAGGCGCCGACCGGCTAGAGGAAAGCTTACCGACGAACGGGTGCGGGATGTTCCCGGCCCGAACAAAGGAGGACCCTAGATGGTCGAGTCTGGATTGACGCGCCGCGAGGCGCTCAAGCGGGCGGGAACGATAGCGGTCGGCGGGACGTTGCTGGCCGGAACGCTAGGCGCGGTGCTGGCCACGGAGTCCGAGGCCGCTCCAGGGTGCGGCGAGAGCGTCAGGGACATCGTCAGCATCGCCGCCGTCGCCGAGGCGCTGGCGGTGACGTTCTACTACCAGGGGATAATCAAGCAGCCCGTCGGCGGGCGCGAGCGGCGCTACCTCATGGCGGCGCTGGGCCAGGAAAAGAACCATCTCGACCTGTTGCGCGGCGCCGGCGCCGCGCAGCCCCCGAACAGGTTCTTCTTCGATCCACGAACCTTCGAGAGCAAGACGGCCTTCACCAACGTCCTCGACGCGCTCGAGACAGCGTTCATAGGGGCCTACGCCGCCGGGATAGACCAGTTCGCGGAGCTGGGCCGCGGCGACCTCGCCAAGCTGTCCGCCAGGATCCTCGGCGTCGAATCCGAGCATCGGGTGCTTGGACGCGACTTCGCGGGGGTGTCGCCGCCTAACAACCTGCTGCTCGAGAAGGCGCCGTTCACCTGCGTGTCGGAGGCGGCGACCGCCCTGGCGCCCTTCCTCTCCGACGGCCCCAACCGCAACGCCTTCAACATGCCGACCGACGCCCAGATCCGGTCTAACACGATCTCCAGTCAGTAGGAGAAGTCTGGCGTCACGATCCTTCGCCCCCGCAAGCCGATCGCGGGGGCGAAGGATTCTGTCTCGGGATTCGGAGACATTCTCCAACGGACGGGACGCCGCCGAGGTTTCGGGGAAGGTAGGGAAGTGCGGGCACCGTCGGGAGCCGGACGAAGCGAACAACTCGAGGGTGACCGACGGGGCTCGAACCCGCGACCTTCGGAGCCACAATCCCTCAAGGGGTGTTGCAGAGAAGCGCACGGGCTTGCAAATCCCGCAGTACTAAGCTGATTTCTCTGCTCCGGTTTGCCCCATGTTGCTCCGGATTGCGTTCCCGGTGGTGTCAAAGTGGTGTCAAACGCCCTCCCTTCGATCTTTGTGCGCTGGATCCTGACCGCCGTCTACAAGGCTCTGCGCGGCTGCCCGCTGCCCCCGCATCTCCGAGCGGGTGATGATCCCCTGGGCCCTCCCGGCAGGGACGGTTCGTCGTGCACGTCGAGGTCGTAGAACGACAGGGTGCTCACCCCGTCATCGGGGTCGGTCACCTCGAACGGGCCGTCGGGGTTCTCACCCGGGTTCGTCGCGACGGCCGTCGGGGTGGGGGTGAAGCGTTGGTTAGGATCCGGTTCTTCCGTGGCGCTCGCCGTCAAGGACGGCGATGCCAACGTGGGGGAAGCCATGGCCGACGGGGCCCGTTCTGCCGAGGATCCGGGTAGTGGGCGCTAGTCGGTCCCTTCCTTCGCCCCGTTGCAAATCTATTCAGCACCACAAGATGCGACCCCCGGTCCTCGCAATAGGTCGATTTTCGGGCCACCCAAACGGCCGAGAAGGCAAGATTCATACGGGATCGTGCATGCGGACTTCCGAGAAGGCCTCTTCCACGCAGTTGGGCGAATAGGCCTCCGAAGAGATGCGCCGAGCTTCGTGGTGTGGCATGCTCCGAGGTGCTCGTAAGGTAAGGCACATGCGTCAGGTGTCGCGAAGGGAGAGGGCATGAGCGAAGCAGCGGCCGGTGGCGGCGGGCGCGCCGAGGTGGAGCGCACCCTCGTACGGAGGAGCGTAGAGGACGAGGGGTTCCGCCGGAGGCTGCTGGAGGACCCCAAGGGGACCGTGGAGCGGGAGCTGGGGAGTCGGCTGCCCGAGGGCGTGGAGGTGAGGGCGGTGGAGGAGACGGCCGACACCGTCTTCCTGGTGATCCCGCCCGCCGCTCAGGCCGGCGAAGGCGGCGGGCTCTCCGACCAGGAACTCGAGGCGGTGGCCGGCGGGTCGGATACTTGGCTCGAATGTGGCCCGGTCACTGGCCCGGAGCGGCCCTCATGCGCAGGCCCTTGCTGAAGACCTAAGGGGGCCACGGCCCAAGCCGCTTCCCCCGGTCCGGTGGGCCTTGCTACCACGCACTTCCGAGAACGCCTACCTTCCCCGCACTCGGCTGCATAAGGGCAATAAGGAGGAGGGTCGGGGCGGCCAAACTCTGCTTCTCCTCCTGCTAGTCGCGGGGTACTTGCTCTCCCTCGCTCAGCCGCTCGGCGGGGACTCCTTGCTGCTGATCTCGGACGTACTCGGCCACGTCGGCGAGGGCCCTCAGGCCCTGCCCGAGGGCGATGGGCCAGCTGGCGAAAAGGGCGGCCAGCGGGCCACCGATCAGGAGGATCGCGATCCCCTGCCAGAAGGTATCCGCCCCTATCATGCCGAAGATCGTACCTATGACGACGAAGATGACGCCCAAGATCCCAATGAACATCAGCACCGTCGACCATAGCCTGAGAGCCCCGTAGTCTCTACCCATCTCCTTGTCCTTTCGTTAGGGCGGGGGTGGTTAGATCGCTAGTCTTCGTCGCCGGAGCGTTCCCCCGATCGTCCGTACCGGCTCACGGCGCGGACCGTAAGGACCGCCACCGCGCCGCAGACCACCCCGATCAGGACGCTTCGGGTGCCATCACCGGTCCACCACAGCACGCCCAGGCTCACGAACAGCGTCACCCCGATGAGCACCACGACGGACAACAGCACGGTGGCCGCGAACTTCGAGAGCATCCCTAAAAACCCCTTGGCCGGGTACGCCTCTGTGGTGCGCCCAACCCTCTCCGATGCGGAGCGGTCGCTAAGATAGCCGCTCCGCATCGGAGGCGCTCGTCTGCCCTACTCGTGGGCGAAGGCCTCGCGCAGCTGCTGCTCCTGCTCCTCCGGCAGGTTCGTCGAGATGATCTCGAAGTCGTAGGCCTTGAGCTCGTCTACCACCTTATCTACCGCCGTTGCCCCGCTGGTCAGCGCGAACAGGGCCGATGTGCCCTCCGTCACTTTGTCGCGCACCTGCTTGACGAAATCGTCGTCTATCCCGACGTCGGCCAGGGCGCCCGACATGCCGCCCATGCCTGCGCCTATCGCCGCGCCGAGGAAGGGCACGAAGAAGATCAGCCCGAACAGGAAGCCCCAGAACGCGCCCCAGGTTGCCCCCGCGCCTGCGGTGGAGTGCAGCTGGCGGGTGAAGGGCTTCTTGTTGCCCTGGGGCCAGCTGACGACCGCGGCGTCCTCCAGGGTGATCAGCTCCCTCTCCTGCATGCCCTGCAGGGCGATGAGCACCCTGTCCGCCCCGTTGGGGTCGTCGAACTTCAGCACCGATAGTGTCGCCATAGGCTACTCTTTCCTTTCCGTTCGGGAACGCGTACGCGATGCATGTTATCTCACCGAACTCTGCTCTGCTGATGGATGACGTACCACCTCGCCGCGGTGTACGCTCGAGAAGCGTCATGCAGCGCGGCGGCAAACGACCACCAGATCGATGCGAAAGGACGTTGCGATGGACCGCTACCCAGACATCGGTGAGCACGGCCTGATCGGCGACCTGCAGACTGCGGCCCTCGTGAGCACCGACGGGACCATCGATTGGATGTGCTGCCCCCGTTTCGACTCCCCGAGCGTCTTCGCTTCCTTGCTAGACCACGACCGCGGCGGGCACTTCCGCGTCGGTCCCGACCGGGACGACTACGTGAGCCGGCAGCTGTATTTCCCCGACACTGCGATCCTGATCACGCGGTTCTTGAGCCCCGACGGGGTCGGCGAGGTGCTCGATTTCATGCCCGTTCTTGAGGGCAGGGCGACCGACCGCCACCGGCTGGTTCGGCTGGTGCGCGTGGTGCGCGGGACGATGCGCTTCCGGATGGACGTACAGCCCCGCTTCGATTACGGGCGTAAGCCGCACGACCTGCAGCTCTCTGACCCCGACGGGGCGCTTTTCGTTTCCGATGCCCTCACCCTGACGCTGCACCGCGCCGATGTGCCGGGCCGGTCTCTGCGCGAGGAAGGGACCTCCCTCGAGCGCGACGGCGACCGGCTGCGCATCACCAAGACCCTGCGCGAAGGCGAGATCGCGGGCGTGATGATTGAGTCTGAGGGTGGTCCGCCCAGGGCGGTGCCTCCTCTGGAGTTGGTGGACCTGTTAGATGTCACGGTGCGCAGAGAACCTCATTTGGTCAGCGCGCGGACTGGTCAACGCGCGGATCGTCCTGTGGTGAGCCGATAGGTGGTATAGGTCGACAGAAGGACGAGTAGGACGAAGAAGAGAGTATCTAGCGGCCTCCGGCAGCAACAATAGTGGGTCAGGTAGACTTTCGGGATCTCAACCGGGCGGTGTGCATATGTGGGTAACCGATGAAGAAGGTTCGCGGCGAGGCAGGTGAATCATCCCAAGCTGTGTCGCCCCCGCTCATCTCGCCGTGCACCGTATTAACAGAGAAGGAGATCGCCCATGAACGGTGTACGGCTAAGAAACCCTTACGAGATCCCGCTCTACGCCTTGAGTGTGCTGGTCAACCTGCTGATCATCGCCTTCATCCTGATCGGGGCCCTGTACCTGGGGTTCTTGAATGCTCTGGTGGGTGAGCCCCTCTCCGGTCCCGCGGTCGACGCGATACGGGTGGCCTTTGCCGCGCTGTTGCTCCTCGTGCCGGGCATGGTCGTGTATCGGCAACTCACCCGCGCGGGCATACGGGGATCCGCGGTGAAGTTGTCCCGCCGGCAGTTTCCCGACATCTACGCCGTGAAGGAAGACTTCGCGCGCAGGCTGGGCCTGAAGAGGGATCCCGAGATCTACCTGATGTCGGGCAACGGTGTGCTCAACGCCTTCGCCGCCTCGACCTTCGGGCACGACTTCGTCGTGATCCACAGCGAATTGTTCAGCAACACCTACGAGAACAACAAGGACGCGCTGGCGTTCATCGTCGGGCACGAACTGGGGCACCTGCGGCTCGGGCACACGAGGCTCTGGTACCAGCTTTCGACCGCGTACGTCGATCGGGTTCCGCTGCTGGGAGGTTTCCTCTCCCGGGCCAGGGAGCTCTCCTGCGACCGGCACGGCGCTTACCTGGCGCCGCAGGGGGAGGAGGGGTTGGTGCTCTTGGCGGCCGGACGGTACGTCTACAAGCAGGTGGACGTCGAAGAGCTGCTGGAGCAGGCGCGGAGATTCCGGGGCTTCTGGCCGATGTTGGCCCAGCTTCCCCAGTCGCACCCTTTCGCGGTGCGCCGCATAAGGGGCTTGTACGACCTCGGGTTCTTCGAGGCTCCCGCGAAGAATCCCGAGCGAAGGCGTAGTGGACGTAGAATCTAGGCTCGATGCTTGTGGCAGGCAAACACGGAAGAAGCGATGAATATGTCTGGGCAATGCGGAGATCAGAGCCCGCCTGGATGCGGTGGCCTTCAGTCGGTGCCATCATGCGGGGCATCGTCTAGCTCATCGTAAACCGGGTTGGGAAGGAGGTTCCTTCCCAAGTCGATGGAAGGGAACAAGGAGATCGCGCTCAGCCTCATCGAGACGCTCAACGTCCGCGACCTGGACCTGTGGTCTCGGCATCTGGCGGAGGACTACGCTGCGGAACACCCCGGTGTGTTCGTTCCCCTGGACAAGACGAGGACCATCTCCTACCACCAGCGCTTCGTTACGGCCGTCCCCGACATCCGCTTCGAGGTACTAGGCGTCGTCTCCGAAGGGGATAGCGTCCTCGTCCAGTGGACGGCGAGCGGCACCACACCGAAAGGCGGGCCACCGTCACGGGGGAGGCCATCCCCCCGACCCGACGGCGGGCTACGGTATCGGGAGCGATGGTTGCCGAGGCGAGGGACAGCAAGATGGTACGCGGGTGGTTCTATTGGGACCAGCTCGCGCTCCTGTCCCAGTTGGGCATAACCGAAAAGCCCGGGCTTTTCCTGTCCGCGGAGGGCTTCTAGCGCCGTTGGATCCGCCTTCGGCGGGTGCGGTAAACGGCCTCGTTGATCTCGGCCCCCAGCAGCACCACCGACGCCGAGAGGTACAGGTAGACGAGCAGCCCAACGGCCGTCCCGAGGCTGCCGTAGGTCAGGCCGCGACCCGCGAAGTTGGCCAGGTAAAACGAGAACCCCAGCGAAGCGATCGGCCACGCGATCACGGCGAAGAGAGCGCCGGGCGTCGCAGACCAGAACGACCGATCGGTGTCGGGGACGAAGCGGTAGACCACCGACAGCACCGCCGCGAGCAGGAAGAGTGCTACCGGGAAGCGCAGCCACGCCCACAGCGCTACCCACGCCTCGTCAAGCCCCGCCAGCCCCGCGAGCCCCCCGGCCACCCGCGGTCCGATGAGCATGAGTCCACAGGCGACGACAAAGGCGAGCGCGAGGAAGGGACCGAAGACCAGGGCAAAGGCGAACCGCTTCCGCCGCGAGCGCGTCTCCTCGACCCCGTAAGCGGCGTTCAGGGCCTCCGTCAGGGTGAAGGCTACCGCGGAGACCGACCACAATGATATGACGATGCCGAAGGAGAGCAATCCTTCCCCTGCCTGCTCCCGCGCTTGCTCGATCAGCGGCCGCAAGAACTCCGTCTGAGCCCTACCCTCTTCGGCTACGGGTTCTAGCGGTTCCGGGATTTGCTGCGGCGGCGCGCCCGTGGCCGCTTCTATGAGCCGGTCGAAAACCGCGTCGACCTGGAGCACCGCCAGCAACGCGAATACCAGGATGATGAACGGGAAGAGCCCGAAGAGACCCCGGTAGGACAGCTGCTCCGCGTAGGTCGTCATGCGATGCTCGAAGAACTTACGGATCGAGCGCTTGCCCACTTCGACGATACTACGTACTAGTGACACTGGGGGTCTCCCATACCCATGACCCCGTCGGCGACCTCCATCGCGCTTTTGGCAACCAGTTCTCCTACTGCCTGGCCCGAAGGAGCGCGAGCAGCCGCAGCACCGAAACGTAGATCCAGATCAACGAGACCATCAGCCCGAACGCGCCGTACCACTGCATGAACCTCGGCGCGCCCGCCGCCGCCGACCTCTCGATGAAATCGAAGTCGAGCGTGAGGTTGAGCGCGCCCAGGATGACTATCAGGATGCTTATACCGATGCCCAACGGTGTGGGGGCATACAGGAAGCGAGAAATCCACCCCGAGCAGCGACAGCAGCCAGACCACCAGGTAGAGCAGCACAAAACCGCCCGTCGCCGCTATGACCCCCGTTGCGAATCGTGACGTAACCTTGACGATGCGGAGGCTGTAGAGGAGGTACACGGCCAGGAATATGCACAACGTGGCGACCAGCGCCTGCGAGACGATCCCGTCGAACCTCAGGTCGTAGTAGCGGGAGGCGATGCCCAGCAGCGAGCCCTCGCCTAGTGCGTACAGGACGGAGGTGATCGGCGCTGCCCTGTAGGCGAAGGCGCCCACGAGGGCGACTATGAACGTGACTAGGAAGGCAAGCCAGGTCCAGGAGGGGGTCAAGGCCTCTTGCCGTCCGCCCACGGTGACGATCTCGACCTGCGACCAGCCGAAAGCGGCCGCGGCCACCACGATCACGAAGAGCAGGCCGGTTATGGCGTAGGTGCCGGCGGCGGTCATGCCGCGGGGCTCGGCGCCGGCCTCCTCGATCCCCCGCCGGAAGGAACGTTCGTTGAGTGCCGGATTCTCGAGGGCCATCGTTACTCCTTGTTCTTTGGGCTCTATCGGAAGCGTCCCTTCCTCGATCAGAGCGAAAGACCAGCTTCTCACCACTGGCCGTGGTGTCGCTGTGTTCCTGACCAGCTCGAAGTACCCGTCACCAACACTCGAGCCGTCCTAATCCTGTCCGCGGTGGTATCAGGATGGTACCAAAGACCCATCCAGCCGCACGCCGGAACTCACCCGAGTCTAAGGATGCGGCTTACCTATACTCTCTTCAGGATCTCCGATCCGAGCGAGGAGGTTATCCTCGGTTTTAGTGCCCCAGAGGAAGACCTTTTGGCGGTACAGAACCTGGACGAGGCTGCGAGGAGGCTCGGCTTGGACTATTCTTCCAGGTCGGCTCGGTTGACCTTAATGGAGCGGTCCAGCTTCACGCTCGGGATCTCCCCGCTGCGCAGGCGCCGGTAGACCCAACTCTTGCCCATCATCGGGACGCCGTCGTGGAGGTCGCCGCCCCGGCCGTCCGCGAGCTCGAAGGTCCGCCGGCCTATGACGACCGCCCCGGTGGCCTTCACCTCGACTTTGCCCTGCCGTTGACGCCCGCCAAACGACCAGAGAGTTGGTTGGCGTCGGCACCTCTCCAGCACGGATCTCCCGACCGGCATCACGTCGAGTAGATCAGAGCGACGGCGCCGGAGGGGAAGGATCTCGCGCTGCGCAGCGTCAGTGCCCTGCGTTCGACCACATCGGAGAACATCGACCCGCCACGACCGACGATCGCGGGGTTGAACTTCAGCCAGTACTCGTCGACGAGATCCGCGGCGACGAGCGAGCGGACGGTGCGCACGCCCCCGAAGGTCACCAAGGCTCCGCCGGAGGACGCCTTCAGGCGGCGAACCCGGTCGGCTCCGTCTCCGGCGGCCAGCGTCGAGTTCTCCCAGGCGCCGATGTCGAAGCCGCCGTCCGTCGACAGCACGACCTTCGGGGTCGCGTTCATCCAGGCGGCCAGATCGCCGTCCGCGGTGGTCCAGTGGGCGGCCATGTCGGGGAACGAATTGCGACCTACGACGATGGTGTCCGCGACGGACATGAGCTCGCCCGTCAGTTCGTCCTCGAGCCGGGGGTCGTCGACCATGAAGTCGAGGTCGTTGTCCGGTCCGGTCATGAACCCGTCGACGGTTACGTCGCTAAAGACGATCAGCGGTTTCATCTTCCGTCCTTTCGCTGGGCCTCGTAGAGCAGGTGCGTCACCCGGTCGCCCCGGACCGGTTCGACAGGGTGACGGCGTCGCCCGTTCCCATGGCGCCGAAGAACGTGCCCCCCGACACCAGCGCCGACGGGCACGTTGTGACGGCTCTCAGCGGCGAACCCGGTAGCGCAGGTGCAGCACCCGATCGCCCTGGATGACCACGTCGGGGTCCTCCAGCAGGTGCTGCCCCTCGACCGGCCCGAAGTACCGCTTGCCGGAGCCGAACACCACCGGGACGACGTCCATCGCCACCTCGTCCACCAGGCCGAGCGCGAGGGCCTGCCCGCCGACGTCGCCCGCCGCCACCGCGACGGTGCGCTCGCCCGGCGAGCTCCTTCGCCTTCGCGACCGCCTGCGCCACGTCGTCGACGAAGTGGTACGACGCCTCCGGGTGCCACCCGTCCGGCTTGGGCCGATGCGACACCACGACCACGTGCTCGCCGGCCGGTGGGCGACCCTCCCAGCCGTTGGTCATGTCGAACAGGTGGCGGCCGATCACCATCGACGCCGATGCCGTCCCACGTCGGACGGACGTAGTCGTAGCGACGCCTTGCGAGACCCCCATCCCGCCCGGCGACGCTCGTCCATCTCCTCGGCGTGAGCGGGTGGTCGCCGTTGAAGTACCACTCGAACAGCGGACCGACGTCGTCCTTGTCGTCGGCGATGTAGCCGTCCACCGACACCACGTTGTGCATCACCACAGTGCTCAAACCTATCTCCTTGTGGATCGTTGTTTCCACCGTCGGACAACCTCGAAGTTGTCCATAATCGAGTTCTCGCGTCCCGGATCGTGGCGGCGGAGCACGTGCTTGCCTCGCCAACCATCGAACCTCGCGATCACGCGCGTTTGTGCCCTCCAACTCCACGTCGCCGTCGCCGTACCAGTCGAACAGCGGGCCGACATCGCCGCCTAGGTCCGCGATGTAGTCGTCCAGCTAAACGACCGCTCCCATGATCGTGTTTCCTATGGCCTTCCTTTCGTCGTGGGGGTTTTGATGACGCTATCTTCGTCGATCTCAGGCGTATGGTGCCTCCAGCGTTCGGACCAGTTCGAGCTGCTCAGGCTCGAGGCCATCGAAGTGTAGACGGCCGTGGCCGGGTAGGACGGGACCAAGCTGGATCTCGAGAACGTCCAGCACCCCGGCATGTTGCTGGGGTCTGCGCCGTACACGTGCAGCGGGAACGCGACCGTGTCACTGGTACCACTCGTGCAGACGGTGCCCGCCGTCGCCGAGCCCTTGCCCGGTCCCTCATCGGGCCCGGCGACGAATCCATCGAGGGAGCTGGAGGTATAGGGAACGGTTGCGGACATGGCGCCTCCTTTCCTGGTCTGTGGTCTAGCTCGGATCTCCCTGCCTCAGCGGGGAGACTCATTCCTCGGTGGTACCGCGCTAGCCGTCGCCCCCGGAAGCCCGCCGGTAGGTGAACGCGAGGTCGTCACGGTATCCCTGGTCGTCCTCGTTCAGTTGCCAGACGCCGGCGAGAGTCGAGCCGTCGTCGCTGAGCTTTGCGCTGCCGCGCTGAGCGAACCCCGGGGCGTCGCGTCCCAGCGTCAGCTCCCTGCCGTCGAACCCGATCGCGTAGACCCGATGGACGCCGCGCGAGTCGAAGTACTGCATCGAGAGGTCGTTCTCGCCCTCCATCACGCCGATCACGCAGAGCGAGTCGGGAAAGTCGGGGTGCTCGTTGACCGCACGCTGGATCAGGAACCGGCCACCTTCGAGCCACTCGTAGGTGGCCCGCCCGCGAACCACCGTGTCTTCGACCATCGGGTGGGTCATCTCGATCGTCCACTCGCCGATCAGCGCCTGGAACGGCTCCAGCTTCGCCCTGGGGTCGGCCTCGTCCATAGCACTCCTTCGTTCGCGTTTTCGAGGGATATTGCCCTGTCGCTACCCGCGATCGGCGGCCCGCTCGTAGATCAGCACGAGCACGCCGTCGCCGACGACCTTCGACTCCTTCAGCCTCAGGTTGCGTCGCTCGGGCTTCTCCTCGAATGCCTTCTTGCCCGTCCCGAGGATCACCGGGAAGACCATCAGGTTGATCTGGTCGACGAGGTCGCTCTCGATCAGCTCCTGCACCAGCCGGTGGCTCCCCGGCACTTGCAGCTCGCCGTCGAACTCCTCCTTCAGCTTGCGCACCTGGGCCGTCGCGTCGCCGCTGTCGAGGACCGTCGTGTTGTTCCACTCCGGGTCCTTGAGCGTCGTCGAGACGACGAACTTCGGCATCGCGTTGAACTTGTCGGCGAACTCGCCCTCGCGCTTCGGCCAGGCGCCGGCGAAGCTCTCGTAGGTTCGCAGCCCTATCAGCAGGGCGTCGGCCTGCCGCGTCTCGTCCAGCTTGAACTGATTCCCGTCGTCTCCGCGGTCGAACTCGAAGGTCCAACCCGGGTACTTGAAGTCCCGGCTCGCCCCCCGGCGCCTCCATGACGCCGTCGAGCGACACGAACTCCGTCACCACGATCCGTGCTGCCATCAGTCGATCTCCTTTACTCCAACTCGTCGCTTACAGACTCCTGCTGACTCCCGAGCATCTTGAATTTCCCTGCCTCAACGGGGAGACTCTTTCCTCGGTCGCCTGCTCAAGGCGCGCGAATGCGTTCGGCAAGCCGGCCCGACGCGCGTCGCGGAGCTCGGCGCTCGGGAATCCTCTCTGGACCATTGCCATGAGGGTCTTGCCGTCCGTAGCGCGCGACCCCCGGCAGCAGCCTGGCGAAGCAGCTCTCGATGGTGCCGAACGCGCCGTGGAGCAGCACGAGCGGAGGGCCGTCCCCATGGCGCTCGTGGTACATCCTCAGGCCGTCGACCTCGGCGTAGCCGTTCGTAGCGTCGTTGCTCATCCCGTCTAACTCGCTTTGTCCTCGTTGCGGAAGAACCGAGGAGGATGATCTTCTCCGGGTGTGCCACCTCCACAATGCGACCTGTGATCTCATCCAAACTATTGTTCTCCGCGGCTGCGTAGACTGAGTTATGCACCATCTCGACCTCTCAACCCTACAGTCTACTCGTCAATTTGGTCGTGAGGGAAAGAAACAACGCCCAACATCACTCTCCAATAAGCGCGGCAATGGAGCTCTCCAACCATGCATTTTCGAAGTGGGTTAGAGTCAAAGCCTCTGACGATCCGAGTGAGAATTGCGTTTTATCTGCGAAGCAGAGGGTGACCGACGGGGCTCGAACCCGCGCCATTCGGGGCCACAATCCCGTCAGGAGTGTTGCGGGGGATTGCGCAGCGTTGCGAATTCGGCATATCTAAGCGGGTATCGCTTCTGCGGCTTGCCCTGTGTTGCACCGTATTGCGTTCGCGATGGTGTCAGAGTGGTGTCAAGTGGCGTCGTTGCTCGACAGAGTAGGACACCATTTCTGGCCATGATAGCGGTCCCGCTGGCCGCAAGCTGTGGAGCAGAAACGCTTGTTTGTATTGGAGTATTCTGAGGCCCTACCGGGTGGTCGAGGTGCTGGAGGACGGCGGCACGCGACCGTTTCCGAACGAGGCCTGGAGCACCGCACCCGACGAAGATGGGGTGGGCCTCTCGGCCGTGATCGGGGTGCAGTCCGACCGCAGGGGCGTGGTCTGGATCCTGGACATGGGCGGCGGGGGGCTCCCGCCCAAGCTGGTGGCCTGGGACACCAGGCGCGACGAGCTCCATCGCGTCGTCACGATCCCACCGCACGCAACGGTGCCCAACTCTTTCCAGCAGGACCTGGCCATAGACGAGGTCCGGGGCGTGGTCTTCATAGCGGACGTGGGCCGCGGCGACCTCTTCGGTCCGAGCGACCCGGCCATCGTGGCGGTCGACCTCCAAACGGGCTAAGCGCGGCGCGCGCTGGAGGGTCACCCTAGCTTGCAGCCGGAGGAGGGCCTCTCCGTCGAGATCGAGGGGCGCCCGATCCGCGCCGAGAACGCGCAAGGCGAGTTCGAGGAGCCGAGGATCGGCCTGGATCCCAACAGTCATAGATCCGGCCAACGAGTGGGTCTACTACGGCTCCGTCCACGGCACTATCGTCTACCGAATCCGCTCGGCCGACCTGTTCGACCTGAGCCTCTCGAAGGGAGAGCTTGCCGAGAGGGTAGAGCGCCACGGCGAGAAGCCCCCGTGCGACGGCATCAGCGTAGACAGCGCCGGCAACGTCTACGTGACCGACCTCGAGAACAACGCCGTGGGGGTCACGGCACCCGACGGCTCCTACCGGGTCCTGGTGAGCGACGACGAGCACCTGAGTTGGCCGGACGGCTTCAGCTTCGGCCCCGAGGGCCACCTCTACGTGGCCGTCAGCCAGCTCCACCGCTGGGCGGTCTTCAACGCCGGAGAAGAGGTATCGCAGCCGCCCTTCGAGGTCCTGCGCTTCCGGCTCGTGGCGCCGAGTGTCGTCGGGCGTTGAGGCGCCTCACGACGACCTAAAGGCGACCTCTTGGGAGGCGGAGATAAGAAGAGCTAGCAAAGAGCGGGCAACCAGTACTGACACAAGAAGGAGGGCCGGGAGGTTATCAGGCCCGGCCCTCCTCCTTGCCCTCATTCACCCGAGTGCATGGAAGATTCCCGGAACTTCGCGCCGAGGGCGGTTCTCCGCAGTCCATTTATTCCTTGCTATAAAAGGTACGAAAGTACGCACTTTGCGTGATACCCGCTCTCCCTGGCCAAGGCAAGATACGATAGTAGCATGAAAGACGGGCAAGGATAGGAGCAAGAGATGTACCGCCCAGCGTTGAGCAGACTGGTGTTTCGCGTGGTGGGGTTGTTGGTGCTGCCGATACTCCCGCTAGCAATGGCCTGCGGAGCGCCGCCGCCGGAGGAACCCAAGCCGCGTCCCCTGCCGGAGGCCACGCAAACGCTAGGCCCCGGAACCTACCGCTCCGAGGAGTTCGAACCCTCGTTCTCGTTCACGATCGGCGAGGGCTGGACGAACCAGCCCGTGGAGACGTCAGACAACCTGGCCCTCACATGGGGACGGACGTGGTTGTTGCGCTTCTTCAAACCTCAGGTAGTCTACGAGCCCAACGAGCTCTACGGCGTGGTCGATGTACCGAAGGACCTTATCGGCTGGCTTCGGCGGCACCCGGATGTGCGATCCTCCACGCCCGAGCCCGTCACGGTGGGAGGGGTCGAGGGCGAACGCATAGACGTGACCGTCGTGGGCCTGCCGGAGGACCATGTCGGCGTGTGTGGCTTGGACTGCTTGGACCTGTTTGGGCTCAGCGACGGATCTGCCCTGGGCCTCCTGAGGGGAGATAAGGCGCGCGGGACCGTCTTGGAGGACGTGGAGGGGGAAACGCTGATCATAGGCTTCGTCGGCTCGGCCGACGAGTTCGACCTGCATGCGGCCGAGACGCAGAAGGTGATCGACAGCGTGGAGTGGAGGTATGAGTGAGGAGCCGCCGACGAGGGAGAGTTCGTTCATGAGACGCGTGGTCGGCGTGGTTAGGTCGTGTTGTGGGGGAGCGCGGGATGATTGGCAAGAAGCAGGCCTATTCATCCGAGTGCGTGGAAGGTAGCGTTCTCGGAAGTTGGCCTTCGTGGGTTGTCGTAATTATGCCAGGATGTCGAGCTCGTAGGTCTTCGGGGCCAACCGCCCGTAAAGGAAGCTCGACATCATGCTCATCTGCCCGATGTACGAGGAGCCGGCCTCGCCTACCTCGGCGGCGTCTTCCGTCTCCCACAGAGTGATGATGACGCCCTCGCCCGCATCGGGGTCCGTCAGCACCTGCAGCCCCTTGAAGCCCCGCTGCTTCCTCAAGATCGGCGTGAGACCCTGGGCGACGTGAGCCACCTCGGTCCTCATCTCCGGCTGGAACCGGACGTTGGTCACCCTCGCGTACAGTTCTTCCCCTTCTACGGCGTCCCCGGTGGTTGGCACTCGAGCACCACTATCCTCACACCAGTGTCACCATGATGGCACCTGACGAAGACCGGCGCATCTTCTGGGTGACGAGCCTATTAACCGCAGCTCGCCCACGAGCGAGAGCCCGTCGCCGTCGGGCAGCCCGCGGTCCACGAGCGCCACGTCCACCCCTCGGAGCTTGAGGCGTGCCTCTGAGATCGAGCCGGCCTGGGCGACGACCTCGATGTGCGGCTGCCTATCCAGCAGGGTTGCGAAGGCACCCCGGAAGTCGGCCCGGTCGTCCACGAGCATGCCCCCGAGCTTCCCCGCCGCCGTCATGGGTCCTCCCCTCCCCACCGCCTCTAGGGCCAGGGTGCCACCGACCGAAGCCCGTCGCATTCGACGGAGGTCAATCGACGGAGGTCTACTCACCCGAAGGCGTGGAATGCCTTTTCTCGGAGATTCACAGAGAGCGTGCGAGTTTGCCTCTCCCTGCCTCGGGGATAAAAGCACCATAGAGCGCCCCGCCGGAAGGAAGAAGCGTGAAACACAGGACCCAGAAAATACTGGTTACCGGCCTGACAGCGGTGATAACCAGCGCCCTAGGCCGCCTCTTCGCTAGCACGTTCACCAAAGAGGCACCGCCACCAGAACACAGGACCCTTGCCGACGATACCAAGGAAGCGGTATCTCATGCGGTGGCATCGGTGCTTGCGGTGGTCATGGCTTCGGCGATCGTCCGGTGGATGGCCGGCGGAACACAAGCCTAGAGATGGGCGGAGGCCCGAGAAACTCAGTCTGGCCAGCAGCCCGATCCTTCTTCTTGCCCTTATTCGCCCGAGTGCGTGGAGAAACTGTTTGGAAAAGCGAGTGGGGTAGGTCGATGACGTACTCTCTCGGGCATGAAAAGGAGCTACCCGACCGATCTATCCGACGCCGAATGGGGGTGCCTAGAGCCCCATGTTCCGGCCCCCAAAAAGCGTGGACGACCCAAAACCCACACCAACCGCGAGATCCTCGACTCCATCTTCTACGTGCTCAAGAGCGGATGTCCGTGGCGGCTAATCCCCCGAGACTTCCCGCCTTGGGAGACGGTGTACTGGTGGTTCAGAAGATGGTGCATGGACGGGACCTTCGAGCTCTTGAATGCCAAGCTGCGCGAGCTGTTGCGGGTGAAGGGAGGTAGGAATCCGCTCCCGAGTGCGGGCATCGCCGACTCCCAGTCGGCCAAGACCACAGGGGTCGGCGGAGAACACAGAGGATACGACGGCAACAAGAAGGTGAGGGGCCGCAAGCGACACATTTTGGTAGACACAGAGGGTCTAGTGCTCAAAGCCAAGGTCCACAGCGCCAAGGTGCCCGACCAGGATGGCTTGAGGCTGTTGCTGGGGTCGGCGCACAGCGGGCTCTCGCGTCTGAGACATTTGTGGCTGGATGCCGGCTACCAAGGGCGGGGCAAGCGGTGGGCCGAGGAAGGCATGGGCTTGAGCGTGGAGGTCGTGCGCAAGCCGCCCAAGCCGGCCCCCGAGAAGGTGGCGAGGATCTGGGCAGAGGAGCGGGCCAAGGAGGACAAGAAGGTCGACTGGCAAAGGCTGATGCCGCCGCGAGGGTACGTGGCTTTACCCCGCAGGTGGGTCGTGGAGCGGACCTTCTCGTGGTTGGGGCAGAACCGCCGTATGAGCGAGGACTACGAGAGGCTTTGCGCCAGCGCCGAAGCGTTCGTGTACGCGGCGATGATCCGGCTGATGGTCAAGAGGTTGGCTCGTGGGTGAGAGTTTCCAAACAGTTTCTAAAGGGCAATTCTGCGAACTTCGCCCCAAGGGGGTCCCCGAAGCTAGATAACCCGTACGCAGCGGGGATGGCGGCGGGCTTCGGTGAATGTCACAATGCTTACGAGAGGCCCCACTCGAGAGAAAGCAGGGGTGATGGACATGTTCGGTGCACCACGGGTAGAGCCCACCCTGGGATCGCAGATGGCTCTTGGGCGAGCGGCCCTGGGCCTGGGATGGGTGGCCTTCGGAGCGCTGGCGGTGGGCGTGGCCACGCGGCATCTCTGGCGGGGCAGGCTTGGGCCATCCAACGGCCAAGAGCCAGACGACCAGGAGCCAGACAGCCAAGAGCCAGACGTGCTGTTGGACGTCTCCGAACTCGAGGTCGACAGGATCAACCTGGAGGTCGAGGACCTCAGAGCCCACGTCTCGATCCTGGTAGAGCTTGCCAACCTCTTGAACCTTTCGGTCGGCGTCGACGCGAGGCTCGACCAGGTCAAGCTGGAGATCGAGGGCGTGGAGGCGAAGGTGCTCTTGAAGGTGCGGCTCAAGCACATCCGCGCCATCCTGGAGAAGGCGCTGGACACCATCGGCGAGCATCCCGAGATCTTGCGCATCTTGGCCCGCTCGCTTAGCCAGGTGGTGAGGGAGTCCCTAGGAGGGACCCTTGCCACACTCGACGAAGTCTTGGGGGGGCTAGAGGTGGGCGACACGGTAGACGAGGTACTCAGGGGGAGGCTCCAGGAAGTTCGCGACACGCTTGAGGACATCTTGGAGCGCTCCGAAAGAGGAGCCGAGGGAGCGACCCAGGCGGCGCTGGGCGAGGGAGCCGCCGGCGACACCCCGGCGTCTCCCTAGGGGCAGCCCCGACCTCGCGCATAGATCGGGGGTTCCCAGCGCGCCAAACGATCCCCTCCCAGTTCCCTATTCACCCGAGCGCGTGGAAGGATCGTTCTCTGAACTTCGCGCCGAGGGGTCCTCGGTAGTTCGCAGCATCTGGCAGCGCACAAGCACCCGCAAAGATAGTTCGTCGGGGGGATGTGCCGCACGTAGCAAGTCGTGTACGCTGACCACGTTAGCCCAACCGGGCCGGAGGTCTGACCCCTTCCCCTTCGCCCCGCTATCGACGGTGCGCAGAGCGTGCTATCGGAGGAGGAAACATGAGGACACAGCAGGGCCTCCACGTGCCCAACGGCAAGGACCGCTCTGGGGAAGAGCTGAAGATCTGGGGCGCCATCCCGCTGCAGGTCAAGATCTCGACGGACGACACCGATGGCGCCCTCTTCGTCTTCGAGCACGCCGACATGGGTAAGGGCGGCCCCCCGCGGCATTTCCACCACGGGCAAGACGAGTGGTTCTACGTGATAAAGGGCGACTTCGCCTTCGAGGTCGGCGACGAGCGGTTCGCGCTGCGCCCCGGCGATTCTCTGCTGGCACCCCGCATGGTCCCGCACGTGTGGGCGCACATCGGCGAAGGTCCGGGCACGCTGCTCTTGGCCGTCCAGCCCGCGGGTTCCCTCGAAGCGTTCTTCCTAGAGGGTTGCGAGATGACCGGGCTACCCACGCCGGAGCAAGCGGACCGAATGTTCGCCGACCACGGGATGAAGGTCATGGGTCCTCCTCTGGACGTCGACTGAGCAGGCCGAGGCGGTACGCCCCCATAGGGCCGGGGCCGCTGTTAGCGGCCCCGGCCCTTATTCATCGGAGTGCGTGGAAGGGGGGGCTCCGAACTTCGCCTGTACGGGGTTCTAGGAAGTTCGGGCAAAGAACTTCTCGAAGTATCCTAAGATGCCGGCGTCGCCTCGCCAGAGTCCTCTCGCGGCGCCCGCATCGGACGCGACTCCTTTACTGCGCTAATGACCTCGGCTAGGGAGGCGCTCTTGGCGAGGAAGGCGCTGGCCCCCAGGTCCACATCGGACAAGCCTTACCTCGTGCGATTGACCGGTGAACTTCTGCTCCCGCCTGGTGCATCTTGCAATCCGGCATCGGCTAGAAATTGATGGACCAACCTCACCACCATAGCGCCCTCGCCTACCGCAGAGGCGCACCGCTTGATCGAGCCGCTGCGTACGTCGCCAGCCGCGAATACTCTCGGCAGGACATCTCCGGCATGGCCCCTGGCTACTTCACCACCAACGTGGGCCGAGGACTGCTCATTGACCTGGAGAACGAAATGATCCGGCGGATCATAGCGGAGATAGAGCGCCCTACGCCCATAGGGAAGATGGCGGATGTGGAGGATCTCGAGGGCGCGGCCGTCTACCTGGCCTCCGAAGCATCGAACTACCTCACCGACCGCACCGTCGTGGTGGACGGCGGGTGGCTTTCTTGGTGAGCGGTGTGACGCAGTGGACCTCCAACGAAGGTAAGATGAAGGTCCCCTAGAGGTGCCAAGGAGGTAGATTTGAACTACTGGGATCTCGTAAAGGACGCCTTCTGGATAACGTTGCGTAACCGCTACCTCTGGTTTTTCGGGTTCTTCGCGGGCGTGGGTGGCACATCAGACTTCAATTTCAACATATCCACGGGAGGCGGAGGACCCGACAACGATGTCGACCGGAGCGGCGCTCTGGGCCCGTTTGGCGGGCAGTTACCGTTCGACGGTCCTATCGGCGGTGCAGAAGTTGCGGTCGTCATAGTCTTAGCTCTGCTAGCGCTCGTGCTCTTTGTCATCTTCCTGGTGCTGGTCGTGATCTCCAACGGGGGGCTCGCCGACAGCGTGGCGGCCATAGAGGGGGGCCAGAGGCGCGGCTTCGGGTCTACGTGGCGGGCGGGCGCCTCCAGGTTCTGGCGCGTGCTCGGCTACTGCATCCTCTTCTTCCTGATCGGTCTGGCACTGCTGATCACGATAGCCGTGCCAATCGGATTGGTGGTTGCGGCCGTGTTCCTCGGAACGGAGGCGACCGGAGCGAGAGTCGTCAGCGTAGTTCTCGCCGCTCTGGTGGCTATCCCGCTGCTGATCGTCGTCTTCGTCTCCCTGTCGATAATCGCGCAGTTCGCCCTTCGGGAGATCGTTATCCGCGGGCAGAGGGTCATCGCCTCCGTTGGCGGCGGATGGCGCATCTTCCGGCAGAACCTAGGCAGGAGCATTCTGGTGTGGTTGATCCAGATAGCCCTGACAATCGTGGCGACCATCGCACTGCTGGTGGCGGGCGCGGCCGTGGGCCTCATCCTGTTCCTGCCGACGATACTCCTGGCCGTAGCGGAACTCACCACCACCGCCGTTGTTACGGGCATCATAGCGGGCTTGATCCTGCTCCCTTTCCTGATAATAGCCGCAGCGGTGCTTGGCACCTTCAACCACGCCTACTGGACGCTCGCCTACCTTAGGATCACCGGGACGGAGTCAGTCCCGAGGAGCAGCCGCGTGGTGTGACTTCCCAGGCAAGAGCCACGTGGTTTGGTGAAATGGCCTCACCGTCCGTCGTGGCGCCACCCACGCATAGGAACTAGATTCTCACGTCAGGGAACCGACCTCTCAGCCGCCCTCGGGCTGGTCGAGGAGGTTCGCTTCCCCTATGGAAGCGAGGCTACGAGAGCACGCCACGTTTCTGCGTTCCTGTTCAACGAGGCGCAAGGGTGTACCCTGTGCTTTCCCCACCATTGAGATCCGTTGTAAGTCATGAGCGAGAGGTCAGAAGCGGATGGCTTACGATGAAAGAAGCGCTAATTCAGAGCCGCGCTCCAACGAAGCCCGCTCGAGTCGCAGAGGTTGTGGCTGCGGTTGCGCATTTCCATCGGTTGTACTGGTGGTCGGGATCATACTGGCGATCTTCGGCACGAGCATCGGTATCGGCGTTTCGGTGAGGGTGCCGTTTACGGAGAGCAACCTGAGCGTCGCGGGGTCGGTCGGAAGTAAAGAAATGGCGATAGACACGCTTCCGAACTACGTTGGGAGGTGCAGGACGGGGAGAAAGGCTCGTACGCCCGAAAGTTGCGCCACGTGATTGCAGAGTGCGAGCGTATCCTGCAACCCGACAGGCTGTTGGCCTTCACGTACCACCATTCCCACTACCTTGCTCAAGTTTACCAGCCCGCAGGGGTCCCGATCGGGCCGGACAGCCTAGGCGACTTTTCAGCGGTCTTCTAGAGCGCCGGGGGCGTCCAGCCACCGGAGAGCGGCTCGCCCATCCGCAGCCCGAAGCGCTCAAGCAGCTCGGGAACCGTCTCCGGCCGCATCTCAAGGCCATAGCGCTCCCTGAGCCGTGCGAACGCCTCCTCATCCGCCTGGGCCACACCGCCCATGTCGACGAGCTCCCGGAAGAAGCGCTCGAAACCGGCCGGGGAGATAATCTCGAGGATCCGGCAGGGCTCGTCGCCCGCGTTCCAGAACGTGTGCCACTGGTTGCGCGGCTTGAAGACCAGGTCGCCCGGCCCGGCCTCGACGACGTCGTCGCCCAGCAGCGCGCCCATGCGCCCCTCGAGAACGAAACTGTACTCATCCTCGCGCGTGTGCAGATGCAGCGGCGCGGCGATGGCGCGCGGCGACATCGGATGCTCGACGAGCGAGAAGCGCTCGCCTGCTTCAGACCCGTCTAGCATGAAGCGCACGCCGATGGTCCCAAGGAAGCCTACCTGCCCGTCCTTGGGACCGACGACCTTCACACCTCCGGCTGCCGCTTCCATTCCTGCTCTCCTTCGTCGCATAGTAGGGTCGCCCGAAATCGTAGCGGCTGCCGCCGCACGCGTCAATGTGTTCACGGGACAGATATGTCCGATCAAACACGCCCCTACCAGATAACCCGGCGAGCCGAGTTCGAGGAGCAGAGGATGCGCAGGCGAATCACCGTTCCTGGCCATTGTTGAGGAAGAGTTCGCCCTCCTCGCTCATCCCGAGCGGAAATGCCACCCTCGCTAGCCACTCGGCTTCCGTGAGGGCAGGCACGGCTAAGATCACAACCAGTAAACCCGCTATCTCGCCACCGCGATCACGGCCAGGACCTTCTTACCGCTATCGACGGCACACGGTTCAGCGACCCCGCGCCGCCCCCGACCCATAGCGGGTATCAGCAGCGCGGATCGGGCGCGTGGAGCGGGGTGAAGATCGGCTGCGGCCAGTTCTCATAGTGTTGCCGATAGTCATCGGACCTGTCATCCTCCAGTTGTTCGTGGTGCTCGCCATCGTGTAGCGGAGCCCACGCTTCGCTGCCGCTTACCCCGGTACCGCTCATGTTTCGGTTGGTCCTCGCTTGGGGAGCTGGTCAACCGCGAGCCCGGTGGCGGGCACGGCGCGTGGCTGGAGGCCCCCTCGTGGAGTGCGCTATTCTGGCGTAGCCTCCTTTACCAGGGCACGAGGAGGCGGGTGCGGCTAAACGGGCAACGAGGTCAGTGGGTGAGAATCTCCTTCAGAGCCGCGATGGCGACGCCGATCCCGGCGAGCGCGAACCCGGACCAGAGCCCGGCGAGAGGCGAGGCGCTGCCCGAGACGCGCCGCACGACGATCCCCGTCAGAGCGAGGCGCAACACGATGAACGCCTCGGCGAGCAGTTGTGACAACCCGGGCGAGAGCCAACCTAAGGCGCCGAGGGCGAGGAGCACGGCCGGGCCGGTGCCGGAGCTCATGATCGGCACGGCGTCCCGCGCCATTTGCGCGAGGTGCAGGCGCAAGGCGTCGTCGGTGCGGCGGCCGATGGATTGTCCGATATTGTGGGCAACGACGTGGGCGAGAAACGTCGTGGCCGACGTCGCGACAACGATAACCACGGCGGTCCAGTTGGCGATGCTCTGGGGGGAGGTCGCGAAGATCGCGGCGAGCACGAGGATGTTGCCGTAGACGTAGGCGCCCACGCGGCTGCGCACGCGCTCTACGGGCAGGTCGGGCGGGCGTGGGACCGGAGACACCGTCAGATCCGCGGTCCGGACGCGAGGAGCGCCAAGCCCGCACAACGACCCAGGCGCACTCGGCCCCCGCGAGCCTGCTGCGCCCTCAAGGGGCCTCCTGGCGACTCTTCCGTAAGTCTCTGAGAAGGCACCCGAGACGGGCCGATTCGATCTCTGGCGCGTCCATGGGCCTCACCTCCGCTTCGCCGAACGCCCTTCTGCTCCCCTTGCGCCTGACGGTCTATCTGTCAGTTGTGACTCTATCGCCGTAGTATCCCCGTTCAAGCGGGATGGAGCGAAAAGGGCTTGGGAATGGGTATCGGGAGGTGAAGCGGGACGCTCAAGAAGCGCGGCATCCAGCGGCGCATAGCGAGGAAGAAGGTAGAGAGCAGCGCGAAGCTGGAAAGGCACAGGTGGGTAGTGGAGCGGACGCTGGCGTGGGTAGCGACGTATCGGAGGCTGACGATCCGTTGTGAGCGACACAAGGAGATCCTCGAGGCGTTCTTAAGCCAAAAAGTTGCCTACCTAGACGCAAAAGTGTCCGCAACGTATCGCCGCGTTACGCCCCATTACGCCCAGGTTAGTGTAAGGCGCAGTGACCGATGGGGCGTGCAGTTCAGCTACCCACGCCGAGATCCGACCCCTCAGCCGCCCTCGGGCTGGTCGTCGGGGTCGCGGCCCAGTGGCCGCGAGGTTATAGAAGTTCCTCGATATGGACCTCGGAGAACACCACTTCTTCTACGCGTGTCGATCAATAAGGGTCCGGAGAAATCTGCTGCTCAAAGGACCGAAACGGGCCGGAGATCCTCTCGAGCCTCTCTCCGCGCCCCCATACTTCCGGTGGCCTTTTGCGGTGACGTGTGAGGAGGGAGAGGCACGTTCAGGTGATGGGCTGTGACGGCGACGCGACGGCGGGCT
>CAVYMT010000002.1:0-278804 GCA_963769655.1 uncultured Rubrobacteraceae bacterium
CTCAAGCTCATTCACGCAACTGCGGGTAAGGTAGGGGTTCTCAGAAGTTGCGTCCGCCTATGTAACAATGGCAACATGCCTGTGGTGGGAAAGGAGCGGCCCGCCGGACGAGCGGGCCGGGAAGGAGGTCCTAATGGCTGACCACCTGGGGGGCGCCCCGGAACTCGAGGTGGCGGCGCGGCTGGACGACCGCCCCGGCAACCCCGCCCTGACCCCCGACGGGCGGCTCATCGTCAGCCTGCACCCGTTCCCCTTCGGCGAGCCCTCGCCCTACCGGGTGGTAGAGGTGACGGACGACGGCGGCACGCGGCCATTCCCGAACGAGGACTGGAGCACCGCGCCCGACGAAGACGGCGTGGGCCTCTCGGCCGTGATAGGGGTGCAGTCCGACCGCCGCGGCGTGGTGTGGATCCTGGACATGGGCGGCGAAGGGCTCCCGCCCAAGCTCGTGGCTTGGGACACCGCGCGCGACGAGCTCAGCCGCGTTATCACGATCCCCCCGCACGCCACGGTCCCCAACTCCTTCCAGCAGGACCTCGCCACAGACGAGGTCAGGGGCGCCGTCTTTATAGCGGACGTGGGCCGCGGCGACCTGTTCGGGCCGAGCGACCCGGCCATCGTGGCGGTCGACCTGGAGACGGGCCACGCCCGGCGCGCGCTCGCGGGGCACCAGAGCCTCCAACCCGAGGAGGGACTCTCCGTCGAGATCGAGGGACGCCCCATACGCGTCGAGAACCCGCAGGGCGAGTTGGACGAGCCGAGGATAGGACTCGACCCAATAGTCATAGACCCGGCCAACGAGTGGGTCTACTACGGCTCCATCCACGGCACGAGCGTCTACCGGGTCCGCTCGGCCGACCTGCTCGACAGTAGCCTCTCCAAGGAAGAACTCCACGCCGGGATAGAGCGCTACGGCGAGAAGCCCCCGTGCGACGGCATCAGCGTGGACGCCGCCGGCAACGTCTACGTGACCGATCTGGAGAACGACGCCGTTGGGGTGACGGCCCCCGACGGCTCCTACCGGGTCCTGGCGAGCGACGGCGAGCACCTGAGCTGGCCGGACGGGTTCAGCTTCGGCCCCGACGGGCACCTCTACGTGGCCGTCAGCCAGCTGCACCGCTCGGCGGTGTTCAACGCCGGGGAGGAGACCTCGCAGCCGCCCTTCGAGGTGATGCGCCTCCGGCCCCTGGCGCCCAGCGCCGTGGGCCGCTAGGGCCTTCCCCGAAGCAGCGGAGGCGAGCAGCAACTTCCGGAGCCGGATCTCCGTGCTCCGGCCCTTCCTCGTAGCCTATTCGCCCGAGCGCGCGGAAGGGACGTTCTCGGAACTCCGCCCCGGATGCCGCGAGGTGCCCACGTGGGGTCGAGACTCCACATGGCACGCGTCGCCGGCTACCGCCGCCGACCGGGTCCCCCCCTCATCTGGTCCGCGAGGGGCGGGGCAAGAGGCCAACGCGCCCCGCAGGGTACCCACGACGACGCCAGAGGATGGTCCCTGGGCGTTCGTCGCGTGCGCGCCGAGGGCAAGGATCCCCCACAGCCAACCCCCCATCAGGAGGACCAGTATCGAGGTCTCGACCGCGAGCCCGAGGCCGGTATGGTGCGCACGCCCTTCCACCGTGCGACAAGCCAAGCACGGGGCGATGAAGCCTCGATGAATTCAGGCCGGGTCTATTCACCCGAGTGCGTGGAAGGTTCATTCCGCGAACTTCGCACCGAGGGGGTTCCCGGAAGTCGCACAAGCTAGGGTCTTGGCCGGCGCGTCCTACGCACGGGCAAGGGCACGCTACTCGCGGTTCGCTTCGAAGGTCATTCTCACCGCGTCTCCTTCTCGCCGCCACTCGTAGCGGATGCCCAGGTGCTCCATGATGGGTCCGAAGGCGTCGTGCTGGCGTTCGCCGTCCTCCCGCGAGAGGTGCAGCATCTCCAAGAACTCTTCGTCCGGCCACCCCGCGACGAGAACCTCCGCCCATCCATCGTCGCCGGAGAGGGAGCGCAAGGTGGCGCCCACCGATACGGCGTTGAGCGCCGCCAGACGCGCCACTTCCACCACCGGCTCGCCGCGCAGCCCTTCCCAAGCGGGCGCGAAGCTGCGTCCGTGGAACTCCACGTACTCGTCTATGTCCAGGCCCCGGTCCTTCAAGAACGCGTAGGTGGTCAGTAGGAACGCCGTAGCATTGCCCTGGGCTTGGGACAGGATCTCTTCGGGGGGGAACTCCGCGTTGGTAGCGTTGGTAGCGTCGGGCACGGCGATCCCCCTTCTCATGGCATAGTGTTGGTCGCTTGTGGCCGGCATTGTACGTACGGATACATGGTGGCGCACCACGACGGCGCTATTCACCGGAGTGCGTGGAGAGACTGTCTGGAAAGTCCGAACGGATTCCATTTTGGGGTCCGAAGAGCCTGCAGAAAGGGGGTAAAAGGGCACCCGTCAACGCGACGCGCTACCGAAAAAACGCTCCAATCGCACCGTCCGGCTATTTTCCAGACAGTCTCGGAAGAGTAATTCTCCGAAGTCTGCATACGACATCGTGAATCAAACACCGCCGCAGAGTCGCAAGGCTCTATCCTGAACGCATCCACACTCGGTGGTCAACTCCTACATGTCGTAGTCTTGGATAGACATACGGGATCGTGAGTGCTTCACTGCCACGGTGACTGGATCGGACCACGCAAGTTTCCTGCAAGGCTTTGCACTCGCCGGAAAGCGACGTCGCTATCCCAAGGCCTCGTCCATGCCGACGGCGGCGTGCCTTCCCATGCTGGGTATCCAGTGCGAGTAGCGGTCGAGGGTCATGGTTATCGAGGCGTGCCCGAGAAGATGCTGTACGAGTTTCGGGTGGACGCCGCGCCCCAGAAGGAGGGTGGCGCAGGTGTGCCTGACACACTCGAGTCAGTGTTCTATGCCACTGCTGGTGATGGGGTAGGAGGATATTGAGTACGGCGCTGTCGAGGAGGTGGCACGTAGATCCCTATCTGAGGCGGACCGCCTCTACCAAGTGTTTGTCTCGCG
Source organism: uncultured Rubrobacteraceae bacterium (assembly GCA_963769655.1). Lineage (GTDB taxonomy): Bacteria > Actinomycetota > Rubrobacteria > Rubrobacterales > Rubrobacteraceae > CAVYMT01. Next base: position 3,011 of record CAVYMT010000002.1, read on the forward strand.
CCCCAACTCCCCCGTGGTCCTTATCGCTGCCAACGTGCTCGTCGGCCTCTCGGAAACCGATTTCCCGATGGCCCACCAGCGCGCGTTAAACCTGACCGTATCCGAACAGACTGTCTTGCGACGGGTGGGCATAGCCGCGCTCGGCAACTTTGACTACACGGGAAACGGACGTACAGATCTGCTGGGACGCACGTGGGGCCGACTGGAGGCCTTGAGGGCCGAACTGGATGCCGGCACGGACTACGTACTAGTTCGCGCCTATGGCAACTTGCAGGAGCAAGCACCGCGGGCCTCTGGCTCTTTGGTCGAACTAGCCGGTCGCTCGGACCCGGAAGTCCAATACCAGTTGGCCTTTGTCTTACATCAGAAAGCTCGTGAAGCTCACAGTGAACCTTGGTTCGAGCGTGTACTGCTTTCTCTGGCACGGGTGCCGATTTCTCGGCAGGGTATCTGGAAACAGGTAGACTACTGTACAGCGCGCTGTGCTAGGTACGCTCCGGCGCTCGTCTCCAAATTCGCTGAAGCCGTAGCGATCAGTCATGCTGATAGCGTAGAAAGAGAAGATACCACGCTGCTCGAGCTGCTCAGCACGGCCTTCTCTCAACTGCTGCAGCATCATCCGGAAGAGATACAAGGCGCGCTCACACGCTGGTTCTCGCGTCCCGTGCGCGAGTTGCACCGTGCGGCCCGGGATATCATTCAGCGCTACTATGGTCCTGGCAGTACTGGTGACCCACCGCTCAGTTTGAGCAAGCCGGTGCTGGACGGTCTCGACGAGCAGGCCGTTGCGGATGCTCTGTACCGCATCCTGGGTCACGTTGTGGTAGATGGGCGGCTCCTCGCTGCGCTGCTGCTTTCCGCCTTGCGGCGTGAGCCCTATTCACCGGGTCTTGCAGAGTTGGTCGCCGCAACGCTTGGCGGACACGTGCTCTACAACTTCCCCGGCGAAGCAGGTGATTACCTGAGAGGCCAGTTAGAGCGCGACGATGTGTCGGAACTGGAAAGGAACGTTGCCCGGGCCGCTCTGGAACGTTCCGAGTCTTATTACGAAGCACGAGAAAAGCTGCCCGCCTTGGAGGAGTTGAAACCGCCGGAGCAGCGCGTGTATCTATTGCGTTTGGCCCAGAGCAGGCGTCAAATCGCAGCCATGGAGGAGGCGGGTGAAACCTCCGTGATTCGCACTCTGGCCACCGAGATACCACTCAAGTACGGGCGGGGCTTCTTTAGGGAGCAAGGCGACCGCTTCACGGAACCGTCGGGCCTTAGCGAGCTATCCTACTCTATCGAGTTGCCGCGTGGGGAGTTGATTGACCCCGTCGGACAGGCACGCCTTCGGGTCACATGGCAGTCTGCCGGCATGGGCGAAGCGGAAGGACAAACTCAAGATATAACCGAGAGTGGGACCGCCGACTCGTGAAGCTCGTCATACGAGAATACCTCAGCATGCTCAGGGAATCGCGCGAGCTAGATGCTCTGCTCCCCGATCTGTTGCTCAGCATGGATGTAGAGCCCATTAGCGAAGCCCAGGTCGGGGTGCGCCAGTACGGGGTGGATATCGCTGGGGTCGGGCCGGACCCAGAGGACAACGACATGAAAAAGCTCTTTCTGCTGACCGTGAAACAGGGCGACATCGACCGCACCGACTGGGATGGCAGCCCGCAAGCGGTGCGTCAGTCGCTCGACGAGATCCTTGACGTCTATATACCGCATCATGTCGACGAGGAGCACCGTGAGCTACCCAAGAAGATCGTAGTTTGCTCCGGCGGCGACATAAAGCAGGCCGTTAGACCGAACTGGAACGGGTACAAGACGCGGCACACCAAACAAGGCGTCAGAGAGTACGATTTTTGGGGCGGCGACAAGCTAGCAGTATTTATCGAGAAGTACATCCTCGACGAGTACCTTTTCCCCGAATCGGCGCAGAAGCAGATGCGAAAGACCATAGCGCTCGCGGATCAGAACGAAGACGAGCCGCGTCATTTCTACGCGCTGGTGCACAGCACGCTTTTTGAGCGCAGCTTGCCCGCCGGCAATTCAGCCCGTGATCGGCGAGAGCGGCAACGCGCTTTGCGGCTACTGAATCTCAGCCTCAACATAGTGTTCCATTGGTGTCAGGAGTCTAATAACTTACGCCCTGCTTTGCTTTGCGCTGAGCGCACCGTATTGCTCGCCTGGGATTGGATGCGCCAGCAAAATCTCTTGGGGTGTGCGACGACAAGGGCAGAGTTCGAGGCACTCTACTTCAGCTACCTCACCGTTGCGCACGCCTACTTGATAAAGCTTGCGCCTCTAAGTGAGATACGAGACGGACTGGTCGGTTGGGGAGCCGATGAGCTAGAGTACCCGCTACGTACCTTTGAGGTGATCGGGATTCTAGGTACCTACTGCATGGCCCTAAGCTTTCTCGCGCGCTCCTTCCATGGCTATCCTCCTTCGCGTAGGACCTTTCCTGCTCGGTTTGTTCCCCGATCTCCGGACCCGAAACGCGTCGTCCCGGAACCGGGCGGACGAGCCAGTAAGGAACCGCCGCGAGGGGACCTCAGCCTTTGATTAGCAGCCGTCGTCGTAGCGCCCACGAACCTCGCCTTGAGGGGTTATCGGAAGGTCATCGCAGTAAAGCGCCTACTCGCGGTGGACACCGGGATGATCGTTCTCCTGTCTCGCACGGTAGTCCCAGATCGCCGCACGCGGGTAGCATGGCAGACTAAAGAACGAGACATCGAAGCAGGCGCAGGGAGGGTAAAGGCAACAGCCGACGGATGGATGGTCTATCGTGACGCGGAAGCCGATGACTGCCGAGGGGCACGACTACGGATGGCCTTTGTGGTGGACCCAGAAGGCCACCGGATCGAGTCGATCGAGCGCGGCACGAAGAACGTGGGGGATGTCATCCAGTAGATGTTGCGTGGCGCGCCACGGCCCGTAGGACGCGCCGCAGGCTTCGTTAGTGACTGTTGGCGAGCTTGCGACGTCGTCTCTTCGACGTCCATGCCGGAGAGGCGTCAGCAGGTTCTCGCCCAGGATCTTGCGCTTCGCCTGTTCGGTGAGCTGCGGGTAGCCGTAGCCTTCCACCAGGTCCTGCGGGATCTCGAAGTTCCAGAAGGCGTCGAGGGCCCATTTGGGGTGCCAGATCGGGGTTTCGGAGCCGTAGATGATCTTGTCCTCCCCGCACCAGAACATGAGCTTGCCGATCCACTCGGCGAACTGCCTCGGGGAGCGGACGACGAAGTTGACGGTGGCCGCTATCGAGGCGTAGAGGTTCGGGTAGCGCACGAGCTGCCAGCACGTCTCGTCTATGAAACGGCAACCCCACATGGAAGATGACGAAGTTTATGTCGGGGAAGTTCGCCGCCGCCCCGTCCATGTCCCACGTCTGCGTGGCTTCTATCGGCTGAGGGCCCAGAGGCACGCCCTTGTGGACCCCGATCAGGTCTGATCCCAAGTTCCTGAGCCTTCTCGTAGATGGGGAACGCCACCTGCGGGTCGTCCATCCGCCAGGGGAAGGGCTTGCCGTAGTCGTAGCGGACGTTGTAGAACTTGAACGCCTTCGCCCCGTACTCCTTGACCTGTACCTCCATCTGGTCCAGGGCCTTCCGCCCTCCAGCGGGTTTACGGTTCCCCAGAAGACCGTCCGGTCCGGGTTCTCCCGCGTGAGCTCCACGCACCGCTCCCAGGGGGAGAGGCCGTCGTGGAACAGGTCGGTGAGGGGGAGGGGCATGGCGACGAGCATGTCCGTGTCCGACTCGTCGAAGACCATGCGGCTGATCTCCGCGGTGCTCCACTCCTTGAGGAACTCGTCGGGCGACAGCTTCGGCTCGTTCTCGGGGGTGAGTACGTTGTGGAACGCGAACAGGTGTTGGCGGAACAACTCGCCCGCGTTGCCGAGGACGTTGGACGGGTCGAAGTTGAACGGGTGCGCGACGCAGTCGAAGACCAGCACGTCGTCCTTGATCATGCGCTCTCTCCTTTCAGCCGCGCCCGCGCAACGCGCTTACGCAAGGGTGCGAGCTTCTCCAGCGGCATCGTCAGCTTCTCGCGCGCCCCGGCGCTCATCCTCTCCGGCGTCCACGTCGGGTCCCACACGACCTCGACGTCGACGCGATCTACCGTCTCCGGGCACCGCGCACCTCCTCCCTCGACCATCTCTAGCAGGCGGGAGGCGAAAGGGCACCAGCCGGTGGTCAGGACCATCTCGATCCGCACCCGGCGGGCATCGACGTCTACGGACTCGATCAAACCCATGTCCACCACGCTTATCTTTCTGTCCTGGCAACAGGGGTCGAAGCAGTTATCCAGAGCTCGGATCACGGCCTTCCTGTTCGGGGACGCGCCCATGGCATGACCCACACCTTTCTCCACGCTCCTCCTCTCCCGGAGGCCCCACGCCCCCTTTAAGAACGATAGTTACAGGCTACCTGTGGAGGGATCCAGCGTCAACAACAATCGCGTTGGAGCGCGCACCCGCTACGATAGACGGTCGGGACGGTCTAAGTGCAACCCTGGAATTAGAACCTTGGCTATTTCGGCGAAGGTGGAAACCCGGATGATATTGACACCACTCTGACACCACCGCGAGCGCAATACAGTGCAACACGTGGCAGAGCAGAGCAAAGAAACCGGCATACAAATGCGGGTTTTGCAACCGCCTGCAAGCCCCTGCAACGCCCGATGCATCACTCGTAATGAGCAGGTCAGCGGTTCGAGTCCGCTCGTCGGCTCTCCACAATCGGCATAGCTAAGCCCAATTCTTCCCGCAACGCAAGGCTTCGGTCCTGTGTCGGGGGCCTTTTGACCCTAGTTTGACCCTAACGCGGGAACCCATAGTAGCGTACGTAGGGATCTGCCTTACTCGTGCGCTTTGCTGTCCAGCCTAGCCCAAAGGAAACTAACTCGTGCCTAAGGCAGGGGTGAAGACTAGGAGGGGATCACGTCCCCTCGGAGAAGATCTCGCCCATCGCATCGGCGGTGCGCTTGGCCGATGCGTCGTAGTGATGTGTGTATCTCTGGAGGGTGAATGCGGCGGTGGCGTGCCCGGCTAGGGCCTGGAGGTCCCGTATGGACTCGCCGCGCTGAGCGAGGAGCGATAGGCAGCTATGCCTGAGGTCGTGGAAGCGGATGGGGGGGAGGCCCGCCTGCTCGAGCAGCGGTTTGTAGTAGCGGTTCACGACGTTCTGGGCGTCCAGCGGCGTGCCCTCCCTGGACGCGAAGACGAGCCCCTGGTCGTGGTAGGAGGTGGCTACTAGCTTTTTCTCTAGTTGGCGCTTGCGGTGGCTCTTGAGGGCGCTCACGGCCCTCTGGGGGAGTCCCACGGTGCGGCGACTAGCGTTCTTAGGTGCGGAGAATCGGAGGCCGCCCCCTTTCCTGACACGCTGTAGCTGGCGGCTCACTCGAAGCGTAGCACCGTCGAGATCCATATCCAGCCAGCGGAGCGCGAGCGCTTCGACCTGCCGGAGGCCACACATTAGGCACAGGACGTAGAGGGCCTCGAAACGATCGCCCTTTGCAGCTTTCAGGAACGCGGCAGCCTGCTTGGCGTCGAGGGGCTCTATCTCTGCTTGCTTGACCTTGGGCTTGTTCGCGTGGGCGGCAGGGTTGCGAGGGATCAGGTCGCCCTTAACGGCCTCCTCCAACGCCTTGTGGAGCACAGCGTGGAGCCGGAGCACCGTCGAGGAGGAGAGACCACAGTCAAGCTTCTCGCGGTAGAGTCGATCTATCTGAGCTTTGCGTAAACCCTTGAGCTTGATCCGGCCCAGAGTAGGGACGATGTGAGTACGGACCTGCTGGGCGTTCGTCGAGTAGGTGCGGTGCGAGGCGGACGGCTTCACCACGTCGTCTAGCCACCGCTCCAGGTGGTCCCCAACAGTGAGCTTGCCCGCATCGAAGACAAGGCCATTGTCCCGGCCAGCCATCGCCTCCGTGAGCTTCGCGGCGGCCTCTTTACGGGTCTTCCCGTAGACTGTTTTCTGGTGCCGCCCTTCGGCGGTGTGGACCGTATAGCGTCCCTCCCAGCGCCCGTCCGTGCGGCGGCGTATCGACCCCTCGCCGTTGCCTCGCCTACCCATTATCGTTTCCCTTCATCAACTCGTGGGGCTCAACACTCAACGCTTCGGCCAATCGGCGTACCGTGCGTGGCTGTGCTCCGGTTCGCCCGACCTCTATGCGCCAGATGGCGTTGTAGTTCACCCCCGAAAGGTTGGAAAGCTCCCTGAGGGATAGGGACCGACGCTCCCTCAGGTGCCGCAGCTTCATTCCGTCCACCTCCATAATTGAATCATTCCCATTATTTGTCGATATTATACCATGATCATCACACATAAATCACATATTAATCATACGACCATGATATGGTTGTGGCTTCGAACATCGGAAGACCCGCTAGAATAGACGCTCGTCTAAACGCTTTTAGGATCGGAGTAGTCAAGGGCGCCCTTGGCCCCAGAAAGGGTGAGCGCGCGCGATGACTTCCTCAAGGAGATCCAAGGCGACGGCAAGTTCGGAGTCGTCCGCTGACACAATCACCGCATCGGCGTCTTCGGCTACTGGACGCCTGGCCGCTCGTCTACAGTTTCCGTACCCGTGCTAATTCCTCAATCGAGGAGAGGTACCGACGGTGAACGATTTCCTGCACCTTCACCGACTCTAAGAGATAGAGAAGCGGTGCGCGACCGGGTGTCGAGCCCCTACGCGCCGATATTTGGTCGCTTATGTCGCTTATGTCGCGGCGTCCCTGTCGTCTGCGTCGAGGATACTGGCGCATCCTGCGTGCGTTCATTGACAAGAGATTTCGGCAGGGTTGGTACCAAGGTGCTTTATTAGGATGTGGCGCTCGGGTTCAACGATGATGGCGCCTGCGGAGCCGCCGGGTTTGGGGGTATCCCAAGGTCAATACAAACCTTGACATATCGTAACACTACGCTACAATATAAATACTGGGTTAGATGGCAAGTTAGGGGTTTGTGCCCCTCATAATCAACTTGGTGCAACTCCTTGGTGCCTTAGAAGACTTGCGATTCTTGGGGGGCGCCGCCCGAGTGAATTGGCAGGCCTACGGGTAGCGCAACTGATGAAGAACACGACCGCCACGAGGGGCAAAACCCTAGGCGGGTAGTGAAGACGCGGCTGAGGAGTATCTAGGAGTGTCGAGGAGGAGTCGTATGAAAACCATGGAGCCTATCAAGGCGCGACGTCCTGAGCGAGGACCAAAGGCGCCGGATCTGATCCCCGGCTACTTCGCTAAGATCGACACGGGGCGGCTGCTCTCGCACCGGGAGGAGATAGACCTCTCCAAGAGGGCGAAGGCGGGGGACAAGAAGGCTCGCCAGCGCCTCATAGAGAAGAACCTCCGTCTGGTGGTCAGCGTGGCCAAGAAGTATAGGGGCTACGGGCTGCCCTTCGAGGACCTCATCCAGGAGGGCAACATAGGCCTCATGCGAGCAGCGGACAAATTCGACCCCGATAAGGGCTTCCGTTTCTCCACGTACGCCACCTGGTGGATCCGTCAGGCCGTGCAGAGGGCCGTGGCCGACAAGGGCCGCACCATCCGGGTGCCCGTACACATGGGCGGAGAAGATCCTCAAGATGGCACGCGCCTACAACGAGGTCTCTGCCAAGCTCGAGCGGGGACCTACCGAGGAGGAGGTCGCCAAGGGCATCGGGTGGACCGTCGAGCAGGTGCGCGACGTCAAAGGCGCGATGCCTGATGCGACGAGTTTGCACCAGCCTTTGAGCTCGGACGAGGGCTCTTCGGAGCTGGGAGACTTGATCGAGGACGATAGCGTCTCCGACACGCCGGACACGGTGATGCGCGAGATGGAGACGGACCAGCTCAAGGAAGCCATCGAGCGGCTGCCCGAACGCCATCGGCACGTCCTGGTCAGGCGCTACGGCCTCGACGATGGCGAGCCCGCCACCCTCGCCGAGCTGGGCGGCGAGCTGGACATCTCGCGCGAGCGGGTCAGGCAGATGCAGCTGCATGCCGAGCGCATGCTTGCCCGCAGTGAGTTCGGCCAAGCCCTCCGCGGCGCCGCGGCTTAAGGTCGGTCAGCGACATCACGTGCATAGAGCCGCCCTTCTATGGGGCGGCTTTCAGCGCGAGCGGGGTCACCAAGGAGAGCATAGTGGAGGCGGCCAAGGAGGACTACCGGAGGGTTCTGTCCCAGGGGTGTGCGCCGTTGAAAACCGCCTGATAGGATGCGGGATGCGTTACAAGGCGCGGCGGGTCACGGAGCGTCCGAGCAGTAGCCCCGCGCCGAGCAGCGCGACCCCGGCGAGGGAGACAAAGGGAGGACCGCCGGTATCGGCGAGCTTCTTGTCGGGGATGGTGTCGACTATGACCTCGTCCTCGCGGTACTGGTTGTCGGCGGCTCCTCGAGCCACGGTCCTGCCGTCCCTCTACTGGTCGTCCGCCGCCGCGCTCCCCGCTCCGCTACCGCCGTAGTCGAAGTCCTTACAAGCCCGTCCGTCGTCGTCGACGTCCAGATTGTTGGGGTCGTTCTGCGGGTCTTTCTGGTACTCACTCTGGGCTTCCGCTTGCGAACGGAAGTCGTCACAGTCGAGATCTCGGGCCTGCGCCCACACGGAGCGTTCGGAGACGAGCAGCATCACGAAGGGCAAGGCCACCAACAATCCGGATCGGGGCCGGCCGACGCGTCGCATCCTCTACTCCTCCACCAGAGCTGCGCTACCCGATGCGGGTATCTTAGACTCTTTTTACCAACGGTGCTAGGACACAACCTGAGCGCCAGAAGATACCGGGGGCCAGGCTGAAAGCTTATTCGGGTCGATGGTGGGTAAAATGGTGTCACGGACTGTAGAGTAGAAGAGGAGGTAGGGGATGGGCGAGCGACGCACGTCCATGATCGAGAGGATGGTGCACCGGGTCGAGGAGCACATCGAGGTGTGGCGCAAGCGGGACGCCTCTCGCCACGCTGAGGCCGAGGCCAACAGGGACCAGCTTTGGGCCGCCGCGGCGGAGAGGGAGAGGATGCTGGCCGAGATCATAGGGAAAGAGGAGACCCGCCGAGCCTCCGCGGAAGAGATCATGAAGGAGCACCGGGTGGCCTTCGTGGTGCACTCCGAGGACGTCGCCCTGACGCTCGAGGCCTTCGCCTTGGAGGGAGATCGCCTGGTCAAGGTGATTCCGAGCACGAGGGGAACCTACGCCAAGGAGATGAGCATCAAGGGATCGTGGCTCGTCTTCGAAAAGTCAGAGTAGAGAGTAGATGCGTGTGTCTGTCCAGGCTCGGCTTGGGCGGAGGCTCCAGTCAGAAGAACCCTCTTGAAATCTGGGGAGCCGAAGCCTCAGGATCGACCGTGACCGTTGCAGTTTAAGGGCCGAAGGAGCCCCGTAGGTATCACCATCCCAATCAAGATACTATTGGCCACCGACGGCTCACAGGACGCCGAGCTCGCCGCTACACCGCCATCGACCTAGCAAAGAGCGCGAATTCCGAGCTACACGTCGAGTACGTCGAACCGGCACTACCCATGTCGATCAGTTCGCGGAGCCGAGCACGGAGCGAATTACCGGGAGAACCGGCGGCTCGACCAACAAGTAGACGGGTCGAAGACCATGGGGACACCGTCGCCGAAGCGTAGAAGGAGCTTGACGAAGCGCCTACCGGATGAGGACTTGGAAGGTCACCATGGCGATGACGGAGAGCGTTATCACCACGGCCACGAGGTTGCTCGAGGCCTCCTCGAGGGCGTCGGGCACGAGCTCGGAGAAGACCATCCAGATCATGGCTCCCGCTGCGAAGCCCAGCCCGTAAGGCAGAAGCGCCCGAAACACCTCGACGAAGAGGAAGGCCGGTAGGGCCATCAAGGGCTGGGGCAGACTGGAGAAGACGCTCCACAGGGCTGCCCGGATCCACCCGACCCCACGCGGTACGAGGACCAGGCTGATGGCGAGTCCCTCGGGTACGTTGTGGACGGCAAGGGCCAAGCTTATGAACAGGCCGAGGGCCTGGCCCCCGCCGAACGATACACCTATACCCACTCCCTCGGTGAACGAGTGCACCGTCATGACCCCGACTATCAAGAGCGCCTTGCGGGCGTCGAGGCCGCTCATGCTCGCGAAGACCGCCGGGTGCTCTTCCTGCCTGAGGAACCGTCGCGCGAGCACGATGAACCCGAGCCCGATCAGGGCACCCGCCGACGTGCGAGCAAGGCCATAGTTGACGCCCTCGTAGATCAGGCCGAAGCTCGCCGCGAGCATGAGCCCGGCCGCGATCGCGTTGGAGGCCCCGAGCCACCGTCGTGTAGGGTGCTTCGCGAAAGCGAACGGCACGGCGCCGAGCCCGGTGGCCACCGCCGTGAGCAGCGCGAAGAGAAACACTGAAGCTGCGCCCGCTAGTTCCACGCTCTCTACTCGACGTGCGGATAGATCAGCACCGGGCTCTCGGCGGCCCTCAAGACCTTGGTCGAGACGCTGCCCAGTCTCAGGCGCCTCGCCAGCCCCAGGCCCCTGCTCCCCACGGCGATGAGGGTCGCGGCGTTGTCGCCTTCCCGGGCTTCCTCGAGGATCGCCACGGCCGCGTCGCCCGCGGCCATCCCTATCCTGGGACGCCTCCCCGCCAGGCTACCCAACTCCTCGGCGCGCTCGTGGAGCTCTCGCTCGGCATGTCGCAGGGCGTCGTCTACCGCGCGGGGGTCGAGCGCCCGGCCAACCCGGTCTGCCTCAGGGAACTCCGGGTACGCCCGCACGAGGGCGCAGCGCGCCCCGAAGAGCTCTCCGATGCTCGATGCCAGCTCCCCAGCCTTCTTCGCCGCCTCCGAGCCGTCGTCCCCGATCACGACCCGCCCCGGCGGCCAGGCGCCCTCCCCGCTTCTCATTACCAGTACCGGGCGGGTGGCGTAGTGTAGAACCCCTTCCGAGACGCTGCCCAGGATGAGGCGTCCGAGCGTCCCGTGCCCTCGGCTGCCCACCACCAGTAGGTCGGTCCCTATCTCTTCGCCGAGGTCGAGGATCGCGTCTACCGCAGGACCCATCGCGATGTGGGCCTCTTTTACCGCAGCCCCGAAGCCGAAGACAAACTCGATTTCTTCTTCCAGGAGCCTCCTAGCCCCTTCCTCGTAATAGTCGGCGCCGACGACGGGATGGGGCACGCTCTGCCAGGCGTGCACTACATGTAGCTCCGCCCCGCCATTGTCGGCGAGGCTCGCCGCGGCCTGCCCTGCCAGCCTCGCGTCCTCGGAGCCGTCAGTGGCCGGCAGGATCTTCTTCGGCAGATGGCTCATCTTCTCACCCTCCTCTCGAACCCATCATAGTGCACAAAGATCTCCCCCGTACCCGATTGGGGAGCAGTGTACGCGGATCTAGGGATCACCGTCCCCGGAGGGCGTGGAGCCCCGAACCTCATCACCCAGACGGGCTCGCGGAGAGCACGTACCACCGGCCATCCTCCAGGCCCCTGCCCGACGTACTGAGAGCGTTAGGAGGGAATCTCATGGACTCTAACGCGGCGAAGGTCCTTGTAGGTAGGCGTTCTCGGAAGTCGGGCTGCCTATCTGGGGGTGTGACGCCCGGGTGGCGCGGGGTTGGCGCGGGGGCGGCGCGAGGTTGGCCTAGGCTCGTGGAGGCCCGTGAGGGCCCCCGACCGCGCAACTAGACCGGCCTGAAACGGGGCGGTGTGGCATCCGTGCCCTCCCACGGAGACGCGGCGAGGCGTCCCGGCGGCCCTGCTAACATGGGCTACCCGGAACGGGTGGCTCGAACGGGCGATGGGCGAGGCCCGGGGCCAAGGGGTGCGCTTCGATGGAGCTCTTCAGTGGCGAGGTTCTTGCCGCCCTCCTCGGCGTGCTTTTCGTCAACCTCATCCTCTCCGGCGACAACGCGGTGGTGATCGCCATGGCCGCCGGACGGCTCGAGGGGCGCAACCGCGCGAGGGCCATCGTCTGGGGGGCGGCGGGGTCCGTGCTCCTGAAGCTCTTCTTTGCCGCGGTGATCACCTTCTTGTTGGGCGTCCCGTTCTTGCAGGTCGCCGGCGCGCTGCTGCTGGTGTGGATAGCCTGGCGGCTGTGCCACGGCGCCCCCCGCGTGGGGAAACGGGGGGGCGCCGTGGCGGGGGAGAGCGCGTGGGAGGCGATCAGGATCATCGTCGTCGCCGACGCCGTCATGTCCCTCGACAACGTGATCGCGCTGGTGGGCGCCGCCAGGATCGACGGGGAGGTGAGCTTCGTGCTCCTCGCCATAGGCCTGGCGACGACCGTGCCGCTGGTCGTCTTCGGGGCCGCGCTGCTGACCCCCGTGCTCAAGCGCTTCCCCGTGCTCGTCTACCTGGGCGCGGGCCTGCTCGCGTTCTTGGCCGCGGAGATGGTGTTCCAGGACGCGGCCCTGCGCCGCTACCTGGAGCCGTACGAGCCCATCGAGCGGCCCGTGGCGTTGGCCGCCGCGGCCCTCTTCCTGGCCGTCGCCTGGGCGTGGAAGAGGCGCTCCGGGGGAGGCCCTGGGGCAACCACGCGGGTAGAAGAGGGCCCGGGAAGAGGGTGAGGCGCAGCCGTCGGGCTCTACCTCATCTTCAAGCGCTCTGGTTAGCTCTAGCGAACCCCTGAGAGGGAGCTTATTCACCCGACTGCCTAGTAGTGGCGTTCCCCGAACTTCATCTCGAGGGGGTTCTCGGAAGTCCGCACGACCCGGTCCAACACTAGGGGCGTCCCCAACCCATCGGACCGGAGGGCCGTTCACCCGGAGTGGTCGAAGAAGGCGGCCCTCGCGGCCTCGGACGTTGCCCGCTCGGGCCCCGCTTCCCGCAGCCCCGGCACTCGACCACGCGCCCGCCAAGGGTGCGGACCACCATCAGCGGGGGGTGGGGCGGACAACGCCGCCTGGCGGGCCGTGGCGTGCTTGGGTGCTCGACCACAGCCCCTATCATCTGCCGCCGACGTGGACTGCCGGGCGCCGCTCGGGGTCGGGCTCGGCCTCCCGCAGCACCTCGTGCGTCACGGGCGCGGTGTCTCCCTCGCCGAACAATAGGAAGCGGAACAGGTACACGATGGGGTTGCCCTCGGTCCATCCGAAGTAGCAGTGGGGCGTCTTGTCGGTGGTGTCCCGAAGGTACAGGAGAAGGGCGGCGATGGCGTTCGGCACCACAGAGCTCTCGGCGCGAAGCACCTTGTGGGCGCCGACCTCCACGCCCCTGACCTCGAGCACGTCCTCGAACTCCGAGGCGTCCTCGACCTGGACCTCCAGGAAGAGGATCGGCTCGTCGGGCGGTATGTGGTTGTCTTCGCGCTGCTGCCTCTCCTTGCGGGCGTACTCCTCCTCCGTGCCCTGGCGGCGGCGGTGGGCGACCAGGTGAATGTGCTCGCCCGCTTCGTCGATGAACCCCTGCGCGGCCTCGTCCACCTCTATGCGCTCCTGCCTGCAGCTCCGTGGAGCGCTGCACCCGCGAAACCAGCGACACGGCGACGATGGCCACGCCGAAGAAGAAGGCGATCAGGAGGCCGTCGGGGCGCTGCGCGGCGTTGGCGACCAAGGCGTAGGCGAACACCGCGGCGACCGCCCCGAACGCGAACCCGCCCAGCCTCGAGCCCCCGCGCCAGGCGGTGAGCGTCACGGCGAAGGCCGCCGAGGTCATCATGGCGAGCACCCCGGTCGCGTAGGCGCCGGCCTGCTCGTCCACGCCCGCCCCGAAGGCTATCGTGACGACGAAGGCGATGGCGGTGTAGACGAGCACGAGCGGCCTCACCGCCCGCCCCCAGTCGGGTGCCATCCCGTAGCGGGGCAGGTAGCGGGGAACGATGTTCAGGAGCCCCGCCATCGCGGAAGCCCCCGCGAACCACAGGATGGCGATCGTGGAGAGGTCGTAGGCCGTGCCGAAGGCGTCGCCGAGGAGGTTGTGCGCGAGGTAGGCGAGCGCCCGCCCGTTGGCGCTGCCGCCCTCCTCGAACTCCCTTGCCGGGATGAGCAGCGTCGTAACGAAGCTGGTGGTGATGAGGTAGAAGCTCATGATGAGCGCCGCTACCGTCAGCATCTTGCGCGTGTTGCGGATGCGCCCCTCGGGTCGGCGCGGGTCGTCTTCCGGGTCGCCGCGCACGAGCGGCATCATGCTCACCCCGGTCTCGAAGCCCGAGAGCCCGAGGGCCAGCCGCGGGAACACGAGCAGCGACACCCCGAGCATGACCAGCGGGTTGCCGTAGTCGGCGAACAGCGAGCCCCGCCAGTCGGCGAGGTGCTGCGGCTCGGCGAGGATGTTGTAGAAGCCGACGGCCACCACCACGAGGTTCAGCAGCAGGAAGGCCGCGACTATGAAGACCGCGATGCCTATGGCCTCCCTGAAGCCCTTGAGGAAGACGGCGCCGAGCACCCCGAGCAGCAGCGAGGGTTAGACCGAGCTCTTGCCCGTGCAGGAAACCCGGCACCAGCGGGTTCTCGACGATGTGCACCGCGGCGTCCGCCGCCGAGAGGGTGATCGTCACTATCCAGGCGGTGGCCACGAACCCCAGCAGGCAGAGCACGAGCAGCTTGCCCCTCCAGAACGAGAGCAGGTTCTCGAGCATCGCGATCGAGCCCTGCCCGTGGGGGCTCTGGTGGGAGACGACGCGGTACATCGGCAGCATCCCGAACAGGGTCAAGAGCACGATGAGCAAGGGTGGCGATGGGCGAGAGCGCGCCGGCGGCCAGCGCCGCGATGGCGGGTATGTAGCCCAGGGTGGAGAAGTAGTCCACCCCGGTCAGGCACACCACCTGCCACCAGGGGTGCTCCTCCTCGCCCTCCCTGGCCTCCGGGCCCTTCACCTCCTCGATGCGCTTCTCGAGCATCCAGCCCTTTAGCCGGGCAACCTGTGTCTTCGGGGCGGACGCAACCTCGGACATCGTCTGTCCCTCGGTCCCTAGAGCCTCCGTTGCGGGTTTAGCGCCCCGGAGGCGAAAACGTGCTCCAGGTGCTTCCTGCAATGGTGGACGAGCTTGGGGTTCATGATGATCTCGTCGAGCTCGCCTTGGGAGCAGTTACGGCGCACGTAGGGCTCCTGGAGCACGCCGTGAAGGTCGGCGTCCGCGTCCATGCGGTGGAGGATGTACTGGAGGACCTTCTCCTCGCGCTCGGCACGGGGGCCATGCTGCCTACCGAACATGAGTCGTTCCAAGAGGGGTCGTTCTTCGGGCACCTCAGCTACCTCCTTCTTCGGCGCCTGCGAAGTTAGCTGTCGGGTTCGGGCCGAAAGAGCTAAGCCCTACGCCGGCCAATGTTGACCGGCGATTCACCCCGAGGACCTGTCAGGTCCGAAGTGGGTCCCCCGCCCCCCGGCGCCACCCGGGGGCTCGGCGTCTTACTGGCATTCTGTTGTCACTCGTCGGTATACGCCTCGCAACGGCCGTTGTCAACGATCATCTTCGGCGCCGGCACCGATAGGTCTATTCACCGGAGTGCGTGGAAGGCCCATTCTCCGAACTTCGCGCTGAGGGCGGTTCTCGGAACTTCGCGATCGTTGGTACCCCGTAAACAACGGCAAAGTTGGCCCATATGGGGGATGGCGCCCTCCCCCACGGGGGGCGTACGATGCCTTCGTCGACACGAGTCGTCGACACAAGCGGACGGGAGGAACCGGCATCGCGCTCATCCTTTTCGTGGAGTACCACGACGCGTTCCGTCAGTCCGCCTCCTACCTGATGGACCTGGAGGACGACCTCGAGGTGGTCTCCCAGGCCGACTCGGTGGCCGAGGGGCGCGAGAAGATGGCCGAGGGGGGCATAGACGCCGCCATAGTGGACGTCCCCCTGCCAGACGAGGGCGCCGCCGAGATCGTCGGGGATCTGCACGACGCGAACCCCTCCATCCCGGTGTTGGTGATGACCCGCGCGGAGGACCCCGAGGTCCGCGAGCGGTTCCTGAAGGCCGGGGCCCGCGAGGTGCTCTCCAAGGGGAACACCTTCGCGGAGGTCCTCGCCGCCGTCAGGAGGCTCGGGGACGAAGCGTAGGGCCACCTCGCCCCTATCCACCCGAGTGCGTGGAAGTGGGGGTTCTCCGAAGTACGTCGATAAAGGACGAGAACTGGCCCATTTGAGCTATATCAATCCTTCACGCAGGGAGTATGATACAAACGTTACGTGGTCGAGAGACCGCCGCGTGAGGGCGTAGGATCGCTACCCACCCTCCTTCTAGACTGGGGTCAGCAACCTCCAACCACCCCCTGCCCGTGCTTGGGCGGGAGGAGATTCATTAGCAGGAGGAACCCGGTCATGGAGACGCTAGATCGAAAGATCACCCGCACAAAACTTTTGAAGCTGGGAGGGGTCGCCTTGGGAGGGGTCGCCCTGGGAGGGGCCGCCCTGGGAGGGGCCGCCCTGATGCTCCCCATGGAGCGGGCGGCCAAGACCAAGCTCGCCATCAGCAACCGGATCCCCGACGAGCCGGCTGCCCAGGCCCTTCCAGCTACCATTCCAGGTTCCCCCGATCGCGCAGCCCGTCGCAGCGACGCCGACACTGACTACTACCAGATGACCATGAAGCAGGCGCGGCTTCAGATCCTGCCCGCGCCGTTCGGCAAAACGACCGTGTACGGCTACGACGGCGTCACCCCCGGCCCCACCATCCAGGCCACGAAGGGCCGGGAGGTGGTGGTCCGCCACATCAACCAGATGCCGAGAATGCACGCGACCCTCGGCTACAAGCCCTGGACGAGCGTGCACCTCCACGGGTCGGCCTCCCTTCCCCAGTACGACGGCTACGCCTCGGACATAACGAACCCCGGCGAGTTCAAGGACTACCGCTACCCGAACATCCAGCCGGCGCGCACCCTCTGGTACCACGACCACGGCGTCCACCACACGGCCGAGAACGCCTACATGGGCTGCGCCGCCCAGTACCACCTCCACGACGACGAGGAGCTTTCCCCGCTTCCCATACCCCAGGGCCGCTACGACGTGCCGCTCATCCTGCGCGATGCCATCTTCGCCAAGAACGGCGAATTCGTCTACGACGATCAGGGCCATTCCAGCCTCTACGGCGACGTGATCCTGACCAACGGCGTGCCGTGGCCGAGGATGAGGGTCGAGCGCAGGAAGTACCGCTTCCGGGTGCTGGACGCCTCCATCAGCCGCTCCTACCGCCTGGCTCTCTCCACCGGCGACCCGTTCACCGTCATCGCCACGGACGGCGGGCTCATGCCCCGCCCCAGCAGACCACGCGGCTCAGGATCGGGCAGGCCGAGCGCTACGAGATAGTCATAGACTTCGCCAAGTACAAGGTCGGGGACAAGGTCGTCCTCAAGAACCTTAGCAACCCCAACAACGAGGACTTCAACACGACGAGCCGCGTGATGCGCTTCGACGTCGTCGGCGAGGCGACGGACACCACGAAAAACGAGATCCCCGAGATCCTGAACCCCGGCACCGACGAGTTCTACAACCCGATGGCGCTCTCCGAGTCCCAGGCCACGGGGCAGGCGAAGCTGGAGTTAGTGCGCCAGCACGGTCAATGGACGGTGAACGGCCAGACCTGGCACGACGTCATAAAGAGCAAGTACAAGCTGACCGTCGCGAACCCGAAGCTCGACGAGGTGCAGATCTGGGAGCTCGAGAACAAGAGCGGCGGGTGGTTCCACCCGGTGCACATCCACCTCATAGACTTCAAGATCCTCGACCGCAACGGCAAGCCCCCCTTCCCCTACGAGAAGGGTCCCAAGGACGTCGCGTACCTCGGCGAGAACGAGACGGTCAGGGTGCTGATGAGGTTCGGACCGCAGAATGGCCGCTACATGGTCCACTGCCACAACCTCGTCCACGAGGACCACGACATGATGGTCCAGCTCAACGTCGGAGAGGCATACTCGGACGGCGTCGTAGACCCCAACGACCCCATAGAGGCCGCCCCCGCGAAGCCCATCTCCCAGATGGCGCCGCTGTAGGGGGGACGGGCGTGGAGACCGTGCGTGTGCTGGTGGCCAACGAGCCCCGCTCCTACCGCGAGGCCATAGCGGGCGTCATACGTGTCGTCTGCGGGCCATTCCTCGAAGTCTTGGAGGCCGAGCCCGAGGGGCTCGACGCGGCGGTGCTCGGGGTGCGTCCCCACCTCGTCATCTGCAGCCTCGCCCCCCGGCCGTGCGCGAAGCGGCCGGGGTGTGAGTAGAGTTCTACCCCGGGCACGGGTCCCTCTCCAACGTCGGCTTCTACGGCGAGGTGTCGGCGGTGGAGGGCATGGAGTTGCCCGACATCCAATCCGTCGTGGAGAGGGCGAGGGCGGCGTTGGCCGGGGCGAGCACGTAGTGGTTGGTGGCGGCGTGCGCCCCAACACCGCCGGACCTGCCCCGGAGGTTACCGGCCCCTCTCTCGCGCGTTTCGTCGGCCTTATTCACCCAACCTCGTAGAAGGGAGATTCTCCGAACCTCACCCTGAGGGGGTTCTCCGAAGTACGCTGCCAGAAATAGCCACATGGCATTCGCAGACCGGCACAGGGTATGCCACCCCCCGGACCGGCCAGCTCGGCGGCGTCTGGCTCATCGCTTCGGCGTACGACATCACGTCGCGCTCCAGCGGCGTGAACACGTCCGACCGCGCCGGTCGTCGCGGGGGTAGATAATCCCGACGGCAAGGGCAAGGAGAAGGTCTGCGTCAAGCACAAGACGCACTCCGAGAAGAACCCCTACGTGTTCATCTCCATCCCCAAGAAGGCGTTCGTCGACGGCCACAAGAAGCACGGCGACAAGATCGTGGCCGACAAGTACTGTGAGAAGGACAAGAAGGAGCACGCCAAGAAGAAGAGGTAGCGGCAGGCACGGGAAGATGGCCGGGGTTCGCACGACGAACCCCGGCCATCTTTTTGCCTCTATGCACCCGAGTGCGTGGAAGGAGTGTTCTGCGAAGTTCGAACAGAGTCCTGGTGGTAGAGTAGTATGTGTTTTATTAGGGGAAGCGAGAGAACGAGGCAACGCCATGCAAGCGTTGGTTTACCACGGCCCAGGAGCCAAACAATGGGAGTCGAAGTCGGATCCCGAGGATCGAAGATCCGACGGATGCGATAGTCAAGATCGACACCACGACCATCTGCGGCACGGATTTGCACATCCTCAAAGGTGACGTTCCCACGGTGGACCGAGGGGCGCGCTTTGGGCCATGAAGCCGTCGGGACGGTCGTTGAGACCGGGTCGGCCGTCATGAACGTACGGGAGGGGGATAAGGTCCTGCTCTCTTGCATCTCGGCTTGTGGACGCTGCATATACTGCAAGCGGGGGATGTACAGCCAGTGCCTCAACGGGGGTGGTTGGATCTTGGGCCATCTGGTAGACGGGGTGCAGGCCGAGTACGCACGGGCGCCATTCGCCGACAACAGCCTTTACAAGGTCCCGGAGGGGCTCTCCGACGAGCAGGTGCTGTTCCTCGCCGACATCCTGCCGACGGGTTTTGAGGTCGGGGTGTTGAACGGTAGCGTCAAGCCGGGTGACACCGTCGCCGTGGTCGGTGCCGGACCCGTGGGACTCGCGGCGATCATGACCGCTCAGCTCTACGGACCGGGTAGGATCGTCGCGATAGATATGGCCGGCTCGCGGCTGGAGCGCGCCCGAGACTTCGGCGCCGACGAAACCATCAACAATTCCTCCGAGAATGCGGTGGAGAGGGTGATGGAGATGACCGACGGGCTCGGGGCCGACGTGGTGATGGAGGCGGTCGGTGTGCCGGCCACCTTCGAACTGTGCACCGAGCTCGTGCGTCCCGGCGGGCGGGTTGCGAACATCGGGGTCCATGGTCAACCCGCGACGCTTCACCTGGAGACGCTCTGGATCAAGAACATCACCATCACCACCGGATTGGTCGACACGTCCTCCACGCCGACCCTTCTCAAGCTAGTTTCCGAGGGACGCCTGGATCCGACGGGCTTTGCCACTCACCGCTTCAAGCTCAACGAGATCATGGACGCCTACGACGTGTTCGCCGACGCTGCACACACGAACGCGATGAAGGTCGTCCTCTCAGCAGACTAAATACGAGAGAAGAGGAGGGGAGGAAGCTCTCCTCTTCTCGCCATGAGCAGGTATTACGGTTCTCGGAAGTTCGCGCTTAGAGGTCGTGGTAGATCATCCCTTTGGGGGATGCGGACCTGTCCCATAGAGGGGTAAGCTGCACCTCATCAACCGCTCACTCAAACTCGCCCTCGACGTCCTGCTGGGCGCGGTCGTCCCGATCCTGGTCCTCTCCTACCTTTCGGACCCGCTGGGGGCCGTGCCCGCCTACCTGCTCTCCGCCCTCATCCCCGTGGGCTGGGTGCTGGCCGACCTGTTTTTCCTCAGCAGGCGCTTCAACTTCATCACCGCCTTTCTGGGCCTAAACGCCATCGTTCGCGGCCTGCTGGCCTTCTGGTTCGTCGACGGGGCGCTCTACGCCCTCAAGGACACCGTCGGCAGCATCCTGATCGTCGTGGTCTTTGGCGGCTCGCTACTGTTGGGCCGCCCCCTGCTGGGAGCCTTCGTGGCCCAGGCCCTCGACCCCCGCACCCCCGAGCAGGAGGCTTCGCTGGAGCGCCTCTTCGCCGAACGCCCCGTGGCTCGAACGCTTCTCATCAGCACCGCGGGGCTGGCGTTGCTGAACGCGGTCACCGCCGCGATCAATTTCGTGCTAAACGTTTGGATAGTGACCGCCCCCTTCGGCACGGGGGAGTTCAACTCCCAGGTGGCGCGGGTGAACGCCCTAACCCGGCTGACGCTGAGCGTACCGGAGTTCGTGGTGATGGGCCTGGCGATCTGGTGGGTCATCTACTCCTTGCATTCGCGGCTCTACTCCCGGCTGCCGGACGTCGGCGGGCGAAGGGATTTCTGGGAACTCGTCGAAGCGCAGGGGAAGGGAGGACCGGCGCGTCCTTCGGAAGATCTTCGATAGCGTCTATTCACCCACCTTCGGGTAATGTATGTTCTCGGAAGTCCGGATACAGGATCCTGCATAGCCCCGGTCCTTTGCCCCCGGTCGCACACCGCATGTAGCGGTCCCCAACAGGACCGGGGCACAACTGCGCGTCGGACCGGGGTCCTACGTCTTGTGTGGGTGAATGGGTATGCGGGATCGTGGATACGCGTGAACCCGGTTCACTGGGTCCTCAGAGACCGCTCAGTACTTGGCGAGGGGCCTAGGCACCACCCCGACCAGGGCGGGGCTTAGAAGCGGTCTTTATTGGGCCGGTAAGGATCGCGGGGTCGGACCTCTATCGTCCCGGTAAAGGTGGGCGGCAAACGTAGGCCGCGGGCCACATCCAAACGTGAGGCAAGGGGAGCTAGGGAGGCTGTTACAAGCGGGTGTTACAAGCGGGTCCCCAGGGCGAATTACGAGAGCGCCCAAAGAAAGGGCTCATGCCCACGATGTGCGTGCAGGTCCCGCACAAGCCGACCAGGTGGGTGCGCTCTTCGTGATCGCCGTCACCTCGAAGGACCTCGATCGCGGAGGTACGCTCGCCGCACACGACGCACCTCCCCACGCTCCGCGCCACCAGCGAAGCTAGGGCGTGTCGTCATTTAGCGGATTCGCAGGCCTGGCTCGAGTTGCTCCATGATGCGGCCGACTCGGGCTAACAAGCCCGATGGCTACCTTCTCGGCTCATACCGCATCGCCACCGCCCCCGAGCCGAACTCCAGCCGGCTCACGAGCTTCAAGTCGATATGCTTCGATAGCCCCGCGAACAACGTCGGCCCGTGGCCCGCCAGCCTGGGCTGCACCACGAACTCGTACTCATCGATCAATCCCAGCTCCGCCAACGCCAGCGGGAGCTTCACGCCTCCCACGAACAGTCCCTTACCCGACTCCCGCTTCAGCTGCTGAACGGCCTTCCCCAGAGATCCCCGCGCACGAGCTCCGCGTTCCAATCGACCCGGTCCAGGGTGCTCGACACGACGTACTTCTTTGCCGCGTCGATCGTCCGGGCGAAGGGTTCCATCCAATCGGCCATCCAATCAGGCCTCACTCCCGTCCGCGCCGGCGGCCGCCACGCTGCCTCCATCATTTCGTAGGTTACCCGGCCAAAGAGGAGGGCATCGGCCTGCGCGAGGTTCTCGGCCGCGTGACGATGCAAGTCTTCGTCCGCGGACCATTGCACGATGATCGCAGCACCCGTCCAATGTGACGTTGATGGAATACCGAAGGGGTCGCATTGCGTAAGCGTACCGCCGATCAAGGTTAGATTGGAAGTTTTCTCATAAACGGTTACGGTCGACCCGTCGTACCGGACGGGCATGGACCTGACGGACCCTCGCAGGCGTCCACCTCGTCTGCGCCCTGGCTTGGCTCAAATGACGACAGGCCCTAGAACGAAATCGGGGGTTTGGCCGGTAGCGGTAGACTCGGTTTCACCAGAGAACCGACGGAGAGAGGATCGAGATGTTCCCGCGAGACGAACCGTTGCTCACCGACGAGCGGTTGGGGGACTCGTCCCTCGAACAGATCGAAGACCTGGTGCAACGCATCAACACCGAGCTTCAGAAGCGCGAGGTCGGCCACCTAGTGTGGCACCGCATGCCCGAGGACTCCGAATAGAAGCCGTCCGGGGCAGACCCAAGCAAACTTCCAAGAACGCGACTTACCCGCAGTTGGGTGAATGGGGGCCCCGGTGGCCCGTACTTTTCGTATACGACAGTTGTCATGCGGTCCCTCCGGGACTGCCATCCTGCGCTATGGCGATGATCACGTTTCCCTTTTTGTGTCCTTTTTCGACGTACCTGTGGGCCTCGACAATCCGCTCCAATGGGTAGCGTCTGTCTATGACAGGCTTTATCTCTCCGGCCTCGATGAGCTCCTTGAGGAAGAGAAGGTCTTCGGTGTTCTCGTCTGCCGTCCCGCCTATTACCTTCTTGCCGCTTGTCATCGAGGTCCATAGTCCCCGCGCTATCGGCGACAGCCCTACGTGATAGGCCCTGAGGTAAAAACCTTCCTGTTTCAGGGACCTTACACAGCCCGAAAACGGGCTCTTGCCCACCGTGTCGAAGATGATGTCGTAGGTCTCGCCACTTTCGGTAAAATCTTTTCTGGTGTAATCGATAACCTCATCGGCGCCCAGGGATTCCACCATTTCCAGATTCGTTGTGCTGCATACCCCGGTAACTTCCGCCCCGAAGTGTTTGGCAAGCTGTACCGCATAGGTGCCTACGCTCCCGGAAGCGCCATAGATGAGGACCTTTTGTCCGCTCCGGACCTTTCCTTTCCTTAGGAAACGCAACGCTGTGGCCGCCCCGATAGGAACGGCGGCGGCTTCGTCGTAGGTCAGGTTGTCCGGTTTTGTCGCCACCGCTCCGTCCTCGGGCAGGCATTTGTACTCGGCATAGGCGCCGAAACCGATACCGCAAGACGCGAAAACCTGGTCGCCTCTCTCGAATCGCTCTACGTCTTTGCCTACGGCTTCGACTTGCCCGGCCAGCTCGAACCCAAGCGTGGTTACTTTCTTTGGTCTTACGAGACCGTTGAAGAGTCTTGCGACAAACGGGTCAGCCTTCCGCATGCGCCAGTCCCCTGCTGCCACCGTCGTCGCATGTACTTTCACCAGTATTTCGTCGTCCCCGGGCGCGGGTTTTTCTAGTTCCGTTAACTCAAGAACGTCCGGTGGTCCGTACTTCTCGTACACGATGGCTTTCACGAGGTTCCTCCTCGATTCGGGTGCGCTCGTCCAAACTTCGCTTAGACTGTCTCGGCCTCCCCGAAAGCGATCGCGGACGGGTTGAACCCTTTGACTATCAGCCATACCGCCGGGACCATCTCTTGTAAGGCCAATGGAAGTCGCCGGATGGTATCGGTTGGCGACAAAGCGGTGACGATACCGAACGTAGCCAACAAGCCCACCGCCAGCGGCACGGCCAGCGCCCCCGCGACCGCCAACACGATGCCCCGCTTTCCGCCTCTTCCCGCTCGCCGTCCCTCGCCACGGGAGCGGCATAGCCCAGGCCGCGGCCTCGCGCCCCTGGCGGGCCTTTCATGCGGGAATTGCTGCTGTTCGAGCTTTTGACACACCGTTGCTTCCTCTCCGTAGCTCGCCGGCCCGCGCCGTAAGGGTACTTCCGGCTCCGTCGGCCCGCATCGGACCCCGGACCGAAAAGGCGTGGTCCCATGGGCGGAGGTCCGGGAACCTGTGCCACTCGCGCGAACGTCGGGAGGCCCGCGGTCGACCGTTGTTGTTCTCGGCTGGTACATCCCGTGTTCCAGCCGCGCTAACTCCTGCCATGGGTCGCAGGGTTCACGGCGGGGTTCGCGTCGCCCAGCTGGGTCAATAGCTCGGGGGGAGCGGGAAAGGAGAAGAAGAGTTGGGACTCTCCCCCCGACGAAGGGGCGCGCCCGGGCGTAGTTGGAATGAGGGACGGACCGGGCGCCTACCCGCCAAATGCGCCGGAGGAGCCCAAGAAATACGCGAGCTTCCGGGAACGCAACTCGCCGGAAGGTGGGTGAGTAGGGGCTGGGCCCCGGCCCTATGCGCGGCGTCTCCTCACGCTCGGCGGGCCGCCGCGTTGCGCGCCTCCCAGTTCCTTTATCGCGGCGACGACGTCCGCCAGGGGCCGGTCCTTGCTGAGCACCTCAGCGGCCCCCATATTCCGCGCCCACTCGTGCACCTCGCGGTCCCTGAGGACGGTCACCACCAGCGCCGGCAGGCCCGGCCTCTCCCGGTGCAGGCGCCGGATCAGGTCCACCCCCATCCCGTCGGGCAGCAGCAGGTCGACCACCACCACGTCGATCTCGTCGATCCCTTCCACGGCGGCCCGGCAAGCTTCTTCCAGCGTCCGGGCCTCGCCGATCACCCCGATGCCCGGCTCTTGCTCCAGGGCGTGGGCGAGGGCCTGGCGGAACGCGTCGTGGTCCTCCAGCAGGTAAGAGCACCTCACAATCCCTACCTCCGTCCCCGGTCGGCCGGCGTCCTTCGGGGGCAGCATACCGGGGCGGGGGCCGGGGGCGCATCACCCTAATGCGTGATCTCCACGGTGGGGTGAGCAAGGGGGCGTCGGGGTGGCCGGGTAGGGCTTAGGGCATGCGCTCGTTCCTTACCGACATCTAGTCCTCCTTCTCGGCTTCGTCGGGACCGTCCAGCACATCCCCGAGCGTCAGGTCGTACTTCTCTTCTTCCGAGAGCCCCCGGCGCTCGGCTTCCTCGTCCAGCATCCCGAGGATGTGTTGCCAGAACGCGCGTTGGTTCTCGTCCCTGGTCTCGCGCTTCATAAGGGAAGCGATGGCGTCGTCGGGACCGACGACGAAGAAGTCCTCGCCAAGCTCCGTTATGGCGGCGTCCAGGCTCTTTTCATCCTCGGGGTCCAAAGGCTCGAACGTGCCGACGCTCATCTCGCAGAACAGGAAGCACCGGGCGACCATCTCCCGCATCTCGGTAAGGAGTTCGGCCCACGCCTCT
Organism: uncultured Rubrobacteraceae bacterium; assembly: GCA_963769655.1. GTDB lineage: Bacteria > Actinomycetota > Rubrobacteria > Rubrobacterales > Rubrobacteraceae > CAVYMT01. The sequence goes on from CAVYMT010000002.1 coordinate 28,306, forward strand.
TTGGTGATTTTGCCGGGCTCGTAGGACCCGACCACGGAGACCTTGATCTCCCCGCCGAGGCCCATCGCGCCGAGCATCATGTCGTCGGTCTTGGCTTCGAGGCCGTCCATGTAATCGTAGCGCACATCGACGTAGACCGTCCCGACGTGCAGCATCTCCGCCAGCGTCTTGTTCTCGTCCATCTATCTCCCTTCCTCCCTCTGGTCCGCCGTGGGCCGGGACCCGCAGGCCCCGGCCCGGTCGGTTACTACTTCAACGCCTCGTCTAGCTTCTTGGCGGCCTTCTCTCGCGCCCTCTCCCGCCCGGTCTCGATCCTGGAAATCGTGCGCTGCGGGACACCGCTACGGGCGGCCAGCGCGCGCTGGCCCGAACCCTTCTCCTTGCGCCGGGCCAACAACTCTTCTCCGGTCACCTCAACCTCACCTCCTGGCGGGGACGGGGAGGTCCCACCCCCACCTTTTGACGTAGCCTTCGCCGTTAGGTTCCGCGTAGTCACTCGATCCCGCGCAGGATGCGGATCGCGCACACTCAGGACACATGCCACCGACCTTTCCGGTTGCGAAGTAAGCGAAGTAAGCGAAAGAAGCCCCCTCGAACGCGTCCTTTATTCGCTTACTTCGCGTCGTGTTCACTTGAGGAGCCACCGCTCCGCGGGCCGCCCGCCGGTCTCCACCTTCTCGCGCCGGACGCGCCTCAGCAGTTCCAGAAGGGAGAGCGCCTGGTCTATGCGGGCCCGGCTGATGTGCCGTCCAAAGAGATGGAACAGGTCGGTCCGGGTGAGGCCATCCGGCTCCTCTTCTAAGGCAGCCGCGATCCTGTCGGCCACGGCGTCGCCGGTAGCATTGCCGAAGATGTGGAGGGCAGACGCTTCCGCGTAGCGCCAGAGCGCTAGCGCGGCTTCCAGGTGCGGACGTTCAATCGTCCGCGAGCGGTCCAGCGTGGCGTATAGGGCGGCGAGCCTTAGGGTCTGAGCTTCGGCCCTTGAGGTGGCGGCGCCGAACAGCCCCGGCTTGCCATCCGACAGATCCCCGTAGACTTTCGCCCACGGCTCGCGGGCGCTCTCGCCCCAACCCACTTCGCGGTGCTCTCGCCCATGTTTCACCGCGGCGGTGATCCGCTTGACCAGCGGGGCGGCGTCCACGGTAGACCAGTGACCGCCGAACGGAAGCTCCTTGCTCCGGCGCACGAGGAGCCACAGGAAGCGGTTTGCGAACCCGTTCTGGGTGTCGGTCTCCGACAACTGCCTCAGGAGCTCTATCTTAGTGACGTGGGCGACTATGGAGACGTGGGCGTCGGTTGCCTTGAGCGGGCTGTTCTTGGTAAGGGTGGCGAGCTTTCCGCCGTCCCACGCCTGCCGGATGAGGACGGAGAGCGTGTTGCCTTCGCGGGTCATCGTCCGCAACGGTCCCGCGAACTCACCCTCGACCACCATCAACCTCTTATCCGCTACGCCGGGGTCCAAGATCTTGGGGTTGCCGTCGGTGTCCTCGCTCACCCGGCGGTCGCGGACGGCGTAGATCAGTCCCTCTCCGCTACTAAGGCCGCCCATCACCCGGTCCTCGGCCCAAAAGGGATCGGCGGCGTGGACGAGGCCGCGGACGAGGTTCCAGGACATTCCCTTGCGGCCCTTGCTCGTCTCTCCCACGAGCCCGACGTTGAGGTTCAGGTGGTGCCTATCCGCTCCGACGCGCATGTGCGCGCCCCGGCCCATCGCGTTACCGCATGCGGCGAGCACGCTGGCGAGCAGCGCCACCTTGTCGGCCTCGGTGTGGGGGAGAACGGTCCACACGATCTCGCCCGCCAAACCGTGGAGGGCTTTATCGTCCAGCTCCGGCCACGGGGGATCGTGGGAAACCCCTGGGGAAGCCCCGACGTGCCCGTTGGTTTCCACGATACCTGCGCGTCGCCGGAGGTCCTGCGGCAGGTCGCGCCTACCCATCGGTGCCAGTTCCCATCATGTTGGCGACGAGGTGCGCCGCTAGGGGTTCGGTCAGCTCCCAGAAAAGCTGCGCGTCGTGCGCCCGGTCCTCCTCGTCCTCGGTGGCGAGGATGATAGGCTCGAAGTACCTCTTGTACAGACGCCGTCGAGCGAGGTAGATAATGGCTGCCTCGATGCCGTCCCTGACCGGCTTCTGCCGCTCCTTTTTGCGAAACCAACTCGTCGGTCGCTCGGGCACCGGATGGCCGAACTCGTGCAGGAGATCCGCCGCAGCCATCGCCGCCTCTCGCTTGTCATAGCCCCAGGCGAATCGCGCCAGCTCGACAACATCCCCGCCGCGTCGACACCCAAAACAATAGAAGGAGTTCGTCTCGGGGTACACGGTGAAAGACGGCGAGCGGTCTTCGTGGTCCGGCAGTGGACAGCGCGCCGTCAAATTCCGGCCCACGCGCCGCATCCGGTGGGGGCCGCAGAGCCGGTCCGCCAGTTCAATGGTCGAGACGGCTTCTTTAGCGGCCTCGATCACCGTGCGGTGCTCACTCCCCGACGCTCGGGACGACGGCCAGTATGGTATGCTTGCAATGCTTCTCCTTCGCCGCCGTGTAGCCTTTCTCCAAAGACCGGCGGCTTTCTCGGTGGTCAGAGCCCTTCGTCTGAGACGTTCATGTTCCTCCTTCGCGTCTCAACGCCCCGTCCGCCTGACGGGGCCTCCTTCGGGTGGGTTTCGCTCTACCTAACCTGGGCCGGCACCCGTCGGACGTACTCCTCAAGCGAACGGCGGCTAATTTTCACCTTCCGGCCCACCTTGAACGCCTCGACGTCCCCCGACCGGATCGCCCTCCAAATCGCCTGACGGCTCAGGTCGGAGAACTGACGCCCTTGCTCGTAGCTAAAGAACTCGGGCTGCACGTCCGTATCTTCCATCGCCTCCTCCTCTCGTTTCGGGACGTACCTGGAAGTTTAGGGTCACTTCTGGGACAATACGCACACAGTTGGCTGAGTTTAGGCAACAGGTAGGCAACAGAAAAGGGCTTGAATGAACGATTTCTATGAACCATACGAAACAGCAGCAGAGTTATCGGCAACAAATGAAGAACGTAGCGGTCTGTGGGAGGTCCACGGACTTTATGAGGAAAGACCGCTCGACAACGGCGATCGCGTCGCGGTGGCGAAACCGCTCGAACGCGCTGACCTCGATCCGGAGGAGATCAACGCAGTAGAAAAGCGGCTCGGCGAGCGCAAGAGGCGCCAAAGGGAGTTGGGGCTGGACGACCGGGTGGCGAGCGGGCGGTTCTACGGCACCACGCGCTACTCCCCGTTGAGGGACCGTCCGGGTCTCTTCTTGAGGTTCTCCCGGCTTGCCGACAGCGGAGGGGTGAGCCCTGGGCAGTGGTTTGAGTGGGTGGCGGAGAACGGCGTACTCGGCAAGACCGCCGGGTCGAGGGGCGACAGGGGCATAGACGCGTACTCCGTGTTTCAGGAGGAGGCACGGCTCGCGAGCCGCACGCGCAGACTGTTCGAGGCAGCCACGAGACCGAGAAAACCCGATGTGGCGGGCATCCAGGAGCTTCTGCCAGCGGAGTACGAAGGCGTGAACGAGGACCCTCGACACGTAGAGAAGGTGGCCCTGGGCTTCGTCGCGGAAACGGTCCAGCGAGAAGTTAGACAGGGCTGCTTCTACCGTATCCTGCCGCGGGACAACTTCCGCCAGAGCAGGCGCAGCCCGCTCCTCCGTCAGTGGGGCTTCCACTCCTTGCTGGGGGCCATGTGGCTGCAGTTCGAGTGGCTTGTCAGTTGGGACAAGTGGATGCGCAGATGCAAGAACTGCTGGCGGATGCTTTCGCCCGAGAGAACAGTGAGAGCGGAGTACTGCGGGAAGCTAGAGGGCGCAGGGAAAGCCTGCAAGCAAGACGCGAAGCGCAAGAGAGAACGGGAGTCGTAGCTTACTTGTTGACGACAGTTTGACGACAACCGGTACGTACAACCTGAAACACCGGGCAACTTCGGATCGAGAAAGACCGCGCAGACATGCGGTTTTCGTAACCAGCGGCAACGCGCAGGAACACGCCGCCGCAAACTCGTAATGAGCAGGTCAGCGGTTCGAGTCCGCTCGTCGGCTCTCCTTCTTGTGGGATCTTGCAGGTAAAACTTGGAGTAACGCAGAGATCGCTCCCTAGAGTCGGAGCCGAATACTGCAACCCGGTTGCCTCAGAGCAGTCTCACCGGATTGCTTGCACGCAGATTGTCGATAACCGCTGTACGCTCGCTTCGCCTGGCATCTGGGCGGGGGCCAACGCTAGACTGTCGGAGTCATGCTCCAAGGGGTATGGGAGATCCCTGTGCGTTTTCTGGCTGAGCCCACGGATATCAACTTCGAGGGCAAAAGGCGCGGCAGCGCGGTGATGAAGTGGATCGAGCAGGACGGATACGCCTGCGCCGCCCGCTGGAGCGGCCAAGACTGTGTCACAGTTTATGTCGGTGCGATGAGGAAGGGATGGGTATTCACGCCGGTCTACGCGCTTAACGAGACTGGGGTGGCCCGGTGATGGATGTTATGGCAGTTGAAGGAAGGAGTGCGGGGGGATGTCCGTAACTGCAGCAGGAGAGAGGACTCAGCCGGGTGGGATGAGCAAGAGAGCCGTTATCGCGGCGGTGATCGGCAACTTTATCGAGTGGTACGACTTCACGATCTACGGTTACCTCGCGGTCGTGATCGCACCACTTTTCTTCCCGGCGGAGGACCGTCTCGTCTCGCTCATGGCGACCTTCGCGGTCTTCGGGGTGGCGTTCGTGATGCGCCCCATCGGCGCGCTTTTCTTCGGCAACATCGGCGACAGGATCGGACGCCGCAATACCCTCGCGACCATCATCCTCATGACTTCGGGGGGGACCTTCTTTATAGGGCTGATACCGTCCTACGAGTCCATCGGAATCCTGGCGCCGCTCCTCCTGGTGCTTGGCCGTGTGGTGCAGGGGTTCGCTGTCGGTGGCGAATACGGCGGCGCTACCGCGTTCATGGTCGAGTACGCCCCCGAGGACAAGCGGGGGCTCTACGGGAGCTGGCAGTTCGTCACCCAGGGCGCCTCGTTGATAGCCGGCCTCCTGATCGTGACGGGTCTGACGGCGGCGTTCTCCGAGGAGGCGCTCTTCTCCTGGGCCTGGCGCGTGCCGTTCCTCATCGCGTTGCCGCTGGGACTGATCGGTCTCTACATGCGCCTGAGGCTCGATGACACGCCTGCTTTCCAGGCTGTCCAGGAGCACCAGGAGGTCGAGGGGACGCCTCTGAAGGAGAGTTTGAGGCACCACGGCAAAGACCTCCTAAAGGTCGTCGGCCTTACCTGGCTCCTGACGGGGCTCACCTACCTGCTCGTCTTCATGCCGACCTATCTCTCCGAGGAACTCGACGTGCCGCTCTCTTCGGGCTACACCGCGGTCATCCTGGGGGCGGCAGCATACTGCGGGACGGTGCTCGTCGCGGCCTTGCTCTCCGATCGTATCGGCAGGAGGAAGCCGTTCTTGCTCGCCGCGCCGGTGGTCGCGGTGTTCGCCGTCGTGCCCATCTTCCTGCTGATCCAGACGGCAAACTTCGCCGCTATCACGCTGGCGCTCGTGATCGTCGGCGTGATCCTGGGGACCTCTGCGGGGGTCTACGCGGCCGCCACGTGCGAGGTCTTCCCGACCAACGTCCGCTACAGCTCGCTCTCTTTGGGCTACAGCGTCGCGGTCTCCATCTTCGGCGGGACGACCCCCCTGATCTTCACCGCACTCCTGGCCGCCACGGGCAACCCGATCTCGCCCGCCTTCTACCTCATCGCCGCCGCCCTCGCCGGCATCGTCGCCGCCCTGACGTTCCCCGAGACCGCCAAGGAGCCCCTGCGGGAGACATGACCAAACTTTCTGCCAGGAGATAGCGGAGTCTCGCGTGGCCAAGCAGAACGTCCCCAAAGACAGATCGAGGGCTTCCGGAGCCGGCCGGGCTGCTCACCCGGCGAACTCTCGCACCGGCAGACCGGCCACGCCCACAGCGGACCGGAACAGTGAACCCGCCAACGGATCTTCGCCGCCTTCGAGGCCTTCTTGCGACGTGGTGATGAAGAGTTGGTCTTGGTCCGGACCGCCAAAGGTGCATGCGGTGACCTGTTTGGCCGGCACCTCGATCACCTCGTCGAGCGCGCCCTCGGGGGTGTAGCGCCGCACAGCGCCGCCTCCGTAGAGCGCCACCCAGACGCCGCCCTCGTCGTCGACCGTCAAGCCGTCAGGACCGCCGGCCTCGGCTGGAACCTCAGCGAACGGACGCCGCCCCGTTAGACCGGATTCGCCGTCGTAGTCGAAGACGTCGATGCGTTGGGTGGGTGTGTCATTGTAGTAGGCGCGTGAGCCGTCCGGGCTCCACTCGAGCCCGTTCGAGATGGTGACGTTTTCCAGCACCACGTGCACCGAGCCGTCGGGATCGAGCCGGTACAGCGTACCGCCACCGGGACGCTGGTCGTACGCCATCGACCCGCAGTAGAAGCGGCCGTCGGGATCGCAGCCTCCCTCGTTCATACGCACACCGTCATCGGACCACAACTCGCCCTGGTGAGTGAGCGTCCCGTCGGCTTCCTCCAGCGCGAAGCCCCGCTCTACGGCGATGACCGCTCCACCCTGGCGGCGAGGGCGAACAACGGCGGCGACGTCGCCGACGTGGCGCCGGTCTATCGTACCGTCGGCCGTAAGGGACAGGACATCACCGGCCAGCATGTCCACCCAACGCAGTCCGCCCCAACGCTCCGACCATACCGGTCCCTCACCGTGGTAAGCCACGGGGTCGGTCACCTGCTCAGCTCGCACGATCGTGCCTCCTCATCTATGACCAACCTTGGTTCGTCTCCCGATCGTACCAGCATATCTCGGTCCCCACGCGCAATCGCGACTGCACGCTTGCGCTCGACGCGGCAAAGCAGCGGTCGGGCGAGAGCACTCGCGGAATGCTCCAGGCTCAAGAGGCACTTGCAGGTGGGCTCTCGTGGCTGCGGAGGAACCCGGGGGGCGCTCACACGCTCTACCGGCACCCGGCTGACACATGGAGACCCTGGAGAACGTGCAGGTGGCGGATGCGACCGAGCGTGAAGTTGCCCGGCGCGGTCTGGCCGCCTTGCCCTGATCCAACATCGACCCCTGCGGCACCTTCTGCCTGGAGATGGACAAGTGGCTTAAACGACCGGCATGCGGCTGCAACCAGCCCGGCTCTCGGCAGGTTTTGGTGAGCCGAATGCTCACGCTGCATACAGCGCACGCTGAGGCAGTAGATCGAACCAACCACCAACGGAGGCTGAGGTATCCTTGTGGGGAGCTCCGCCCCTTCAACGGAGAGGAAGACGATAGAGCTGTATACCAGCCATTGGCAGAATCCTGATCTCACCGGCCTCGACGTGATACCGGTGGGGATCTCGCGGGGGGTCCCTCGAGGCACGCTGGCCAAGCGACTACCGTATCGCTACAAGCGGCTTATGGACCTCGCTCCCCGTCGGGATCTCTTCGAGCATTGGATCGCCGGCACGATTGGCCCGGATGAGTACACGCGGGTATACCGCAGCTACCTAGATGGCCTGGGACTAGAAGTGGTGATGGCTCAGCTCGAGAAGAAGAGCACCGATAACGGGGGTAAGCCCCTGGTGCTCTTGTGTTGGTGCTCTCCCGGCAAGTTCTGCCACCGTAGGGTATGGGCCGATTGGTATCTCGAGAAGACCGGCCAGCAGATCTCGGAGCTCGGGTGGAGGTAGGGTTCCCGGGCTGGTGCATCCGTTCGGGGAATCCCGATGGTGGTCGCCCAAGCTAGGCTTGCCTTGCTTCGACGACCGGTTGGAGTGGGCGTAGCTGCTCTTCGGTAACGAGAACTCGGAGAGCGGCGACTTCTCGACCAACAACGCCGGGCCGGCGGAGACCGCGCCGCCGAGCACCCCGATCCTGTCGGCGAGTCACTTCGCTACTCACCCCAGGTCTTGCCGAGGACACGGACCCAATTCTCGTGGGCGAGCTTGCGTAGCGCCTGGTCGTCGTAGCCACGATCCCTGAGAGCCGACATCAGCCTCGGCAGACCCGACACATCACCTATCTCCTTCGATATCAGAACCCCATCGAAGTCGGAGCCGAAGCCGACCCTGTCGATGCCGACCCGCTCGACGAGGTAGTCGATGTGCCGGACCATCACTTCCAGGGGAGTGTTTGCGTCCCTGGCCGCGTCCTCTCGCAGGAAGTTGACCGCGAAGTTGAGGCCGACCATCCCGTCGGAGGCGGCTATGGCCTCGAGCTGCGGGTCTGTGAGGTTGCGGGTGGAGGGGCAGAGGGCGTAGGCGTTGGAGTGGCTGGCAACGAGCGGGGCGTCCGTGAGGGCCGCGACATCCCAGAACCCTCGCTCGTTTAGGTGGGACAGATCGATCACGATGCGCAGGTCGTTGCAGGCGCGAACCAACCTACGGCCGGCTTCGGTTAGCCCGGGTCCCGTGTCCGGTGAGCTCTGAAATCGCACGGCGACGCCCTCGGCGAAGGTGTTTGGCCGACCCCAGACGAGGCCCAGGGAGCGCAGGCCCGCCCGGTAGAGAACGTGCAGCGTGTCGAGGTCGGTATCGATCGCGTCGGCGCCCTCCAGGTGGAGCACCGCCGCCATCACTCCGTCGTCCAGGCACCGCTGCAGTTCGGCGGTGGCGTGGACGACTCGGAACCACCCGTCCGAGAGATCCTCGATCCTGAAAAGCAGGGCAGTATCGGCCATCGTTCGGTGCAACGCGTACGCGGCATCGAGTGCGGGTGGAAGCCCTCTCGGTCCGGGCTTCTGCCCTCCAGGTGAGGGAATCCAGACGGCAAAGAAGCCGCCCCCGAGGCCCCCCTCTCGTGCCCTTGGCAGATCCAGGTGTCCCTGGTCACCGCGCTCGAAGAACGCGCCGGGTCCGACCCCATCCGGTCCGCCGAGCCTTAGCAGCACATCATTGTGGCCGTCGAACACCACCGGAAATGCATCCCGACCCATCTGAGCATCTCCTTTCCTGACGACACACACTTGTGCGATTGCAAAGCTATATAGCTGATAGCTTAGGACTGTAGCCCAAGTCGCCCCCAACCCGGATAGTCAGTTTCCTCCCGATCCAAAGGCCGCCCAAAGCCTTCTCCCGGGATCGAGAGGACGAAATGGACGATACCATAATCACCATCTACTGCTTGCGCGAAGACTTCTTGAAGGCCATCGGCTACCGGCATGACCCTCAAGTCAGGTGTTCTCCGCCGCCGGGGTGATTACCGTGCCTGTGGCTTCGCCTGTGTATTGCGCGGCCGCTGGCGAGGCTTCCAACGTCGAATTCTCGCCGCCACATCCGCATAGCGCGGTTGGATCAGGACACAGGAGCAACGCTCCACGGGTGTTGAAAGACCTTGACCAGCAGCTACTACTCTACGATGCTGCGGCTGGGGTCGGTGCCCATCCCGCATGTCGCGGCAGCCCATCGTCAGGAAGCGAGAGCAGGGGATGCTTGGAGTCCGTGAACACCCAGCGATCCGGTTCTCCCCCAACCTGGGACTCGCGGTCCAGGGTCGGCACGTGGATGAGCAAATGGTCCGGGAACGCGTCCACGTAGAGGAGCATGTGGCAGCCACAATCCCCGCAGAACCTGCGATGGGCGGTCGCCTTGGTGTCGAAGTTGCGGATCTTCTCCTCGCCTTGCGTGATCCGGAACGCATCGCGCTCGACCACGGCGATTAGGGCCATCGCCCCGCCGCTGATGTCGGTGCAGTCGGTGCAGAGGCAGTAGTGGACCTCGAAGGGAGCCTTGGTGTATTCATAGCGAACCGGGTTGGTGTCGCAACGACAACCCCCGGTTGCCTGCACGCGTTGCTCGCTCATCGACTTTCCTCCTCGCTAAACATCTTCCCACCTACGCCTACTATGATTAGCGTAAACCGTTACTATATACATGCTTCCATGGTGTGTCCACCAAAGCTGCTCCCGGAGACCTTCGGGAGCTACAGGCTCCAGATTTGTCTACGGGCGGCGAGCACCACCAGCGTGACGGCAATGCAGCCGCCTCCCATGACCACGCCGGCCCACAGGGTGCCCGCCCATTGGGCAACGCTGCCGATCAGGATCGCTCCAAGCGGCATTAGTCCCCTATCCATCAGCGCGATGCTCAAGATTCGGCCCCGCAGCTGATCCGGCACCCGTGTCTGGAGGGTGACGCGGCTCATCGTACGGTACGTCGCGCTGGCGAGCCCCACCAGGAACATCACAACCGCCGCCGTGAGGAGGGTTTGGGCGAACATAAACATGAGAAGGAACAGCCCGAAGCCGATGATCGAACACACCAGCCACTTTCCCGCACCTTCCGTTTCGCTGCCCAGAGATAGCCACGCCGATCCTACGAGGGCCCCCGCCGCGGCGACCGAGAGCAGAATGCCGAGCCCTTCCGGTCCGAGTTGCAGGAGATCCTTCGCAAACAGCGGCATCATGGCGGTGTAGGGAAACGCGAACACCATGGGCGCCAAGGCCAGGATCAAGAGGGACTGGACGGTCGGGCTGTTCTTCACGTATACGGCCGCCTCCTGGATGTCCGCCCTTATATTGGTGGGAACGGCATCCCTTCTGGATTCCGGGTGAACGACGAACAGGGAGAGCAGCACGGCCACGATGCTCAAACCGCTGATCCAGAACACATCTGCAATCCCCATCACGGCCAGCAAGACTCCGGCCATTGCAGGTCCCACGATGCGAGAAAGGTTTCTCACTCCGGTGTCGACCGCGACCGCGCTGGCTACCTGGCTCTCCGGCACCAGGTTCGGGATCAGGGAATTGCGAACCGGGATTACGGCGGCCATCAAGGACGAGCGTAGCGTCACCACCAAGGCCAACAGCCAGAACGGACTCTCCGCCGCCAAAAGGTATCCGACCACGAACGTTGAAGGCATGATCCCGGCCTGAAGCAGTATCAACAGCTTTCGACGGTCGCTTCGATCCGCCAGTACGCCGGCTGGGACGCTGAGCAAGAAGGCGGGAACCATCCGGCAGGCGTTGATAAGACCCAGATACAATGCGGAGCCGGAGATCTCGAGAACCGCCCAATTCAATGCGACGAGGGTCATCCACTCACCCGACTGGCTTACCAGGTTACCGGCCTCAAAGGTCGTGAAGGACCGAGAACGTAGGGCAAAACGCGTCGGAGAGAAACGCACCTTTACTCGTACTTGAATTCATCTAGAGGATCGGGGACCCTCGACCAACGCAGAGAAATCGCGCCGCTCACCGTCGTACCTCTCTCGCTGCTTGTGCCATCGGGTTCGAGACTTCTGCGGACGTGCGATCCGAAGTGTTCCCGACCAGGCGCGTGGTGGTCACCGCTTTCGAGTCCATTGTAATACCGTTGGTTGATCCACCGGAGGACCACGGTCAGTTTACCGGAGCCAGGGTCGCTATTCGGGATCGTCTAGTGGCGGCAGTGCGCACCCCTCCGATATGCTAGAACGATCCAGGCCACACAACGGCCAACAGGAGAGACATGGCGAAGACCCACAAGGTAACCTTTCGGCGCCGCGGCGTAACCATAGAGTGCGCCGAGGACGAGTACATCCTCGAAGAAGCCGAGAACGCGGGCTTGCGCCTCCCCTACGACTGCCGCAGCGGCACCTGCACGACCTGTATCGTGAAGTGCCTTGAAGGCGAGATGGACCAGGACCTCGCTTTTGCGCTGGACGACCTTGACCTGGAGCAAGGCTGGCGCCTCATCTGCATCGGCAGCCCGCTTTCGGACGTGGTGCTGGATAGATAGTCGGCTAGTGCGTGGAGCCATCCCCGGGGGCAAACCGGAACCCTTTAGAAGCTTGAAACATACTGGCTCGGGGAGAGCCCGTATCCCGGTCATACCTCCTTCTTGGATCGTGTATATTCCAGGATAGGGGAAGCCGAAAGGCCAGCGTCATGGAAAGGGGAAGGCTTTGCCGGACTACGAAATGGTGGTCGTCGGTAGCGGTTTCGCGGGCTCGACGGCTACGTTGAGCTTCCTGGAGGCGACGGAGAAGGCCGGCCAGGTTGGCCGTGTGGCGTTGATCGAGGTGGGCAAGTTGGGCACATGGCCGGGGGGTTCGCGCTGGTCGAATCCCTTTCTGCGACTCAATCGCGACAACACGCTCTCACGCGACCGGGCCGAAAGAGCGGAGGAGGGCCTGTCGGACCTCGAATACTGGCGCAAGCTCGCGGACGAGACGCCGAACACCGTCAAGTTCATGCAGGACCATGGCGTCAAGCTGATCCACTACGACGAGGAGAACGCCGCCCTGGAGTTCGAGGATCAGCACTTCGCCTCCCCGATAGGCGGCGGCAAGGAAAACGTCGATGAGTTCTTGATCCGCATAGCGAAGTACAAGACCGCCGACGTCCTCTACGATCACGAGGCGACCAAGTTGACCCAGGACGACGAGGGGCAGGTCAACGGCATAGTCGTGCGTCAGCCCGACGGTCAAGAGCGCACCATCGCCACCGGCACGGTGGTCCTGGCCTGTGGAGGGTTCGAGGGGAACCCGGAGATGCTTATGGAGCATACCGGCAAGGACGCGGAGGATCTTCCGATCATCGTCCCGGGCATCAAACGCAACCGCGGCGCCGGTATCCGCATGGCGATAGATGTCGGCGCGGCGACATCCGGAAAGTTCGACATGGTCCACGCCGAGCTGGTCGACACGCGGGCGAAGAACCCCCACTCGGTCATCTGGGGCCAGAACTACGGGATCGTGGTCAACGAGAACTGCGAACGCTTCCACGACGAGGGCGAGGACTACCTCTTCGCCACAACCGAGGCGATAGCCTACGACACCTGGCGTCACCAGAATCAGAAGTCCTACCTCATCACCGACAAGACCGTGATGGATCGCTTCGAGGGTAGTTGGGTCTACGAGACCACCAACCGACCGCCGGAACAGTCCGACACGATCGCCGGTCTGGCCGAAAAGCTCGACGTCGACCCGACGAAGCTCGAGGCGACCGTAAGCGCGTTCAACAAAGCCTGCGGCTCCGGCGACTGGGACCCGACCAAGATGGACGGCAAGGAGACCTCGGGAATCACGCCGCCGAAATCGAACTGGGCTAACCCGATAGTCGAGGCGCCGTTCTCGGGGTTCCCGATGACGGCACAAGTCAAGTTCACCTTTGGCGGGCTGAAGGTCGACACGGACGGGCGCGTGCTCAACGCGGACGACACGCCGATCCCCGGCCTCTACGCCGCTGGTGAGATCACGGGCCTCTACCACAAGCATCCGCCGGCGACGTCGGTGTTGCGGGCGAATACCTTCGGACGCATCGTCGGCGCGAACGTCGCCGAATCACTCACGGAGAGGGCAGGGGCAACCGGATAGGACCCGTTTCGTTTCCGCGCCGGGGCGGGTAGGTATTCTGCCCGCTGGAGTTTGGAGCTTTACCCAACTCTTCACCGCCATCCCACTCGGCGCAAACCAGGAAGAACGTAATAGGGGGTAGTATTGGGAAGGGCGATCAGGAAAGGAAATTGCCGTGGAGGATCTTAACCCCATAGCCGCCAAAGGCGCGCAAGAGATAGCAGAGGCTCAACGACGGATTTACGGACCGCGTATAGAAAAACTGGTGCAAGTGGGCGCGACCCGCGAACTCGCCGAGTACCTCGTCGGCCTCGAGATAAGGTTAGCCCAGCTCGAACAGGGGCCGCCCACGAACCGGTAACGGCCCGCGGGACGCGCCGACCGCGTGGGGTCGGTCTTGGTGAGGGGCGTAGCCCTGCTTGACCTCCTATTCGTCCCTGGCTTATCGGGGAAGGGTTTGTGCGCTTGTGCCGCTGAATCAGGAGTTGTCGGTGGTAAGGTGGCGGTCAGCCCTCGTTTAGAAGCGCCTCGAGCTCTTCGTCCGGCAGAACCAGCTCCCAACCCCGCACCAGCGCCCCGTTCTCGAAAGCGCCGAAGCCCTTCACCCGCATCACCTCGGGATGGCTCGTTACAGGTTCGGCGTCCACGATCATGCCTTCGGTGAGGCGGGCGTACCTCGGGACATTTTGTGTGAGGCGTATCTTCATCGCTACTCTTCTTGCTATTGTGCACGCGGGCAGGAACCGGTTTTGTCCGTTTGCTTACAATCCCGTTTGCCGACCGCTTTTTCTGGCCGAGTATCACGGCCTCGCTCGGAAGGCGCCGTGGCCCGGGTTCTCGGCCATCGCCCATTGCGATAGACTACGCTCGCCCGGGTTCTTCCGAAATCGTCGCCCAGGGAAGCTCCGGCGAAGTGAGGTTGTGCCCACGAAGTAGGATATCGAGGATGAAGTGCATTAATCCGCGGTCCACTCTAACCTCTCAGCGAAGATTTGGGTAAAGACAGGGTGGATACCTCTAGGGCTGGCGTTGGGTCCCGGCCCAGCGCGACCCCGACGGCGGACGAGTACAGTCGCGACCTGACGCGGATGGCGGAAGAAGGGAAACTCGACCCCGTCATCGGGCGGGCCGAAGAGGTCGAGACCATTATCGAGATCCTTTCCAGAAGGACCAAGAACAACCCGGTGCTCATAGGGGATCCCGGCGTCGGCAAGACGGCCATCGTCGAGGGGCTTGCCCAGTGGATCGTCAACGGCGAGGTCCCGGATACGCTCGCCGATAAGCGCGTCCTCGCGCTGGACCTGCCGGGATTGGTAGCGGGGACACAGTATCGTGGGGAGTTCGAGGAGCGCTTCAAGAAGGTCATAAAAGAGATCCGGGAGAACCCGGATGACCAGATAATCTTCCTCGACGAGCTGCATACCGTGGTCGGAGCCGGCACGGTAGAGGGCTCGATGGATGCCTCCAACATGCTCAAGCCTGCCCTGGCATACGGCGAGATGCGTCTCGTGGGCGCGACCACGGTAGACGAATACCGCAAGAACATAGAGAAGGACCCGGCGCTGGAACGCCGCTTGCAGCCGGTCCTCATCGGCGAGCCCTCCGTTGACGAGGCCATCGAGATCCTGCGCGGCCTCAAGGACCGCTACGAGGCGCACCACCGCGTCGAGATCACCGAAGAGGCTCTAGTCGCCGCCGTCGAGCTCTCCGACCGCTACGTTACCGACCGCTTCCTCCCGGATAAGGCCATCGACCTGATGGATCTGGCGTCGGCGAGGGTGCGCCTGCGCGCGAAGATCAAACCCGGGGACGCGAAAGTCCTGGAAGAGGAGCCGGGTAGTGTTCAGCGGGAAAAGGATCACGCGGTAGCCGCCGAGGACTCCGGAGAGACTCAGGAACTCGAGGAGAAAGGGGTCGGCCCGCGCGAGCCGGTCGAGGAACCCGGCGGCGATCGTCGCCCGACGGTGGGGGAGGTGACGGCCGAGGACATCGCCGAGGTCGTCTCCCGGGCCACCGGCATCCCGGTTAGCCAGCTTACCGAGGAGGAGCGTGAGCGCCTGCTGCGCCTGGAAGGCCAGCTCCACGAGCGCCTCGTCGGCCAGGAAGAGGCGGTCGAGGCGGTGGCAGAAGCCATAAGACGCGCCCGCGCGGGGCTCTCGGACCCGAACAGGCCCATCGGCAGCTTCCTGTTTCTCGGTCCCACCGGCGTCGGCAAGACCGAGCTGGCGCGCACGCTCGCCGACGCCCTCTTCGGTGATGAGGCGGCCATAGTCAGGATAGACATGTCCGAGTTTCAGGAGAAGCACACGGTCTCCAGGCTCGTCGGCGCGCCTCCGGGGTACGTCGGCTACGAGGAGGCCGGGCAATTGACGGAGGCCGTGAGACGCCGCCCGTATTCAGTGTTGCTGCTCGACGAGATCGAGAAAGCGCACCCGGACGTGTTCAATGTCTTGCTCCAGATCCTGGACGACGGACGGCTCACGGACGCCCAGGGAAGGACCGTGGACTTCAAGAACACGGTGGTCATCATGACGAGCAACTTCGGGGCGGAGCGCATCAGGGCGCACGCCTGGCGAAACGAGTCGTTCGAGGAGCTCAAGGAAGACATGAATCGGCTACTCAGGACCACCCTGCGCCCCGAGTTCGTGAACCGCATAGACGAGGTGATCCTGTTCCGCTCCCTGGACAAGGACCAGATTGCACAGATAGCGCGCCTCCTCCTCGACCATACCGCGAGACGCCTGAAAGCCCAGGGGGTCGGGATCGATTTCACCGACGCCGCCGTGGCGCTGATCGCCGAAGAAGGCTTCGATCCCGAGTTCGGCGCCCGTCCCTTGCGGCGCGCCATCCAGCGCCAGGTGGATAACGTGCTCTCGCGCATGGTCCTCGATGGTTCGCTCGAACGAGGCGACAGGCTGGTCGTCGGCGCCGGGGAAGGCAAGCTCGGCTTCGAGATAATCCACGCGGCGACCGGCGAGGAGGGAAACGAAGCGTAGGGCGAGGGGCGCCACGTCCTTTGCCCCTATCCTTCTACGCCGAACCGGGACCGTACCGCTCGCGGCTTACCGAAGCCGCCCCGGCGCGACCTTTATGTACGGATGCCCGCGCAAGCCCGCTGGCCTAGCGACATCCCCGCCACGAGCATAAACCGGGAGACAAAGCGTTGTTACAGGGTGGTGAGAACTTCACCACCCAAGAGACGTGCGCGAGGAGTGGCACTCCAAGGGCCGACAGGAAAGGAGTCGATCCCAACGAAACGATAACGAACGAACCCTTCTCTTAGTGTCGGAAGTTACAGATCGTCCGAGACTTGACCCCCAATACGCGTGTGTGCTAGTTTGCGGAGCGTTGGGGACTAGGGGACTAGGTGAGGAGGTCAAGCCGACGGTGACCACCGGAACAAGAGGTTGACTCACAAAATAGGAGTCAACATTAATCATTCTAGGGGTTGCCTCCTTATTCATTCCTATGAATTAAGAGTCAACACTAGTTGTTCTAGGGGTCGCCCCCTTGTTCATTCATGTAATACCTTGTGAGGCGTAGGGGAAGCCAGGAAGGGAGACAAGCTAGTGGCAAGGGCCAGAGAGAAGCAGCTATCCGAGGTGGTGAGCGAGCTCGGGCTGGACAGGCAAAACAAGGGGACGATAGGCCGACTGCTGAACCACGGAGGCATCGGGCATGCCGAGGAGAAATCCGACGGCCGCATGAGCATCCAGATCCGGATCCCCGAAGACGAGCTGACCTATGCGCCCTCGATCGCCGTCATGCCCCATGGGGGCGAGCTCGAGATCGAGTTCTTCAACGATGACACGAACACTCACTGCGCGCAGGTGCCGAGCAATGGTGACTACCAGTGGATATGGTTGCCGAACGGTTCACGCGGCAAGGTCAACGTCACCCTCGACGGCCCGGGCTATTACTGGTATGGCTCCAACGTGGGCAACGATGAAGGCCGGGGCCTGATGGGGGCGATCGTGGTGTTGGGAGACGTGCCGGACGAGGCCAAACTCGACCGCCCAGCCCAGCCACGGCCGTAGAAAGGAGAATCGGTTGACGCAAGAATACATAGACGCACCGCCGCCCGTCGCTCTCGGGAACTTGAGCGCCACGACCCATAATGCGCCGCCAGTAGCGAAGGACCTCACGTACGAGCGCATCCTCGATGCCCGCTCGGAGCCGCATAACTGGATCACTTACTACGGCGCCTACGATGGGAAGCGGTTCAGCCCGCTGGACCAGATCAACGCGGACAACGTCAAGAAGCTCACCCCCGCGTTTGTGTTCCAGTCCGGCAGCCAGGGCCTTCACGCGGGTCCCTCGACGTACTCGTTCGAGGCCGCCCCGCTCGTCGTGGACGGCGTCATGTTCGTCTCGGGCTGGGATGGCTTTCTCTGGTGCCTCGACGCCACGAATGGGCAGACACTGTGGCAGTACAAGCACGCGATCCCGTTCGATGTCTCGTTGTGCTGCGGCAACGTAAACCGCGGGTGCGCCGTGGCGGAGGGGAAGGTCTTCCTCGCCACCCTGAACGCCCACGTGGTCGCGCTCGACGCCGAAAACGGCGAGAAGCTCTGGGACACCGTACACGGTGACGTGCGGGCCGGTGAGAGCTGCACGGTCGCTCCCCTCGTCGTGAAGGACATGGTCATCGTAGGGAGCTCCGGTGGGGAGTTCGGGTCGCGCGGCCACCTCGACGCCTACAACATCGAGACCGGAGAGCGCGTCTGGCGCCGCTACATGGTGCCCAAGCCCGGCGAGCCGGGATCGGAGACCTGGCCCGAAGACGGCGAGGCCTGGCAGCGGGGTGGCGGAAACTGCTGGGTCACGGGCACGTACGACCCGGAGTTGAACCTCCTGTACTGGGGGACCGGCAACCCGGCGCCCGACTTCGACGGGGAAGTGCGCGAGGGCGACAACCTCTTCACCGACAGCGTCGTCGCCGTGAACCCCGACAACGGCGAGATTGTATGGCACTACCAGTACACCCCGCACGACTTGTGGGACTACGACTCCAACATGGAGAACATCCTCTTCGAGCAGGATGGGCGCAAGCTGCTGGGGCACTTCGACAAGAACGGGTACTTCTTCGTCCTCGACCGCACGAACGGTGAGCTGGTCCGGGTAACACCCTTCGTCGACCGTATCAATTGGGGCGAGATCGACTCCGAGGGCAACGTAACGCCCAGGGTATACCCTGAGAGAGAGGGAGAAGAGGTCCACTTTTACCCGGGGCCGGCCGGGGGCAAGGAATGGACGCACGCGTGCTTCAACCCGGAGACGGAGCTCTTCTACTGCCCGGTGCAGGATACCGGTTCGACGATCGCGCGGCGGCGCAGGGAGTTCAAGGAGGGCATGCCTTACTGGGGAGCCCACGTCATTGTGGACTCCGAGGATATGAAGGGGTCCGTGAGCGCCTTTAGTGCGTCCACGAGCGAGGAGGTCTGGAGGTGGGAAACCGAGCTTCCGATGTGTGCGTCGGTGCTTACCACGGCCGGTAACCTCGTGTTCGCCGGCGAACCCACGGGTTATCTAAACGCATTGGATGCGCGCACCGGGGAACATTTGTGGAGGTTCCAGTGTGGTAGCGGCCACCACAGCAGCCCAACGACCTACAGCGTTGATGGAACGCAGTACATAGCCGTGCCGGTTGGCTGGGGCGCTTGGGTCGAAGGGTTCCTGCCCGGGATGATGGGCGGCCCCCACGGATCCGCTATCTTCGTTTTCGCGCTGCCGGGCGAGTAAGCACATATGTCCCGTACGCCGGGCGGCGCAAACCGTCCGGCGTCCCAAAAGGAACGTCTCGATGAGCCTGCGTGATGAAGTCCGAATGAGAGGAGGTAATAGCCATGGAACTCCAAAAGTGGGAGACCCCCGAGTTCGAGGAGATCGGTACCAGCGCTGAGGTGACCGCGTACGCTGGCGTCTGGCCGGATTCGGAATAGGCGAACATCACAGGGCGCCGGGCCATTGGCCCGGCGCCTTTTTGTCTGTCTGTTCCCATTTCGTCGCGGGACGATTGCGGCCAGGGAGAATGATCGAGGAAAGTGATGGAGGATTGGTGTGTGGGTGCGGGTGCTCGGAGCGGCGGCGGGGGGAGGGTTTCCGCAGTGGAACTGCGGCTGCCCGCAGTGTCGGGCCGCGCGCGACGGCTCGCGGCCTTGCCATCCGCGCACCCAGTCGTCGGTAGCTGTTAGCGCCGACTACCGGCGATGGTTCCTGCTCAACGCTTCACCCGACGTTCGGGCTCAGATCGAATCCTTCCCGGCCTTGCACCCTCGAGGAGTGAGGGACTCTCCGCTTGAGGCCGTGCTGCTCACCGACGCTGAGCTGGATCACACCCTGGGTCTGCTCTTGCTGCGGGAGGCCGGTGATATCGTGGTACATGCCACTGCGGCCGTTCACGAGACACTCTGCGAAGGCACATCGCTGCTCCAGACGCTCGGTGCCTACGCTCGCGTCGAGTGGCGGACGGTCGCTACAGGGGTAGAGGTGCCACTGGCGGACGGTTTGTCCTACCTGGCCTTCGACGTCCCCACGAACAAGCGGGCGCGATTCGGGACCGGGAAGGGGGGAGAGGGCGTGGTGGGGTACCGGATCACCGACGAAAACACCGGCCGGTCCCTGGTGTACGTACCGGGCGCACAGGAGTTAACGGCATCGGTGCGGGCCCATCTGGAAGACTGTACATGCCTGCTCTTTGACGGCACCTGCTGGCAGGACGACGAGTTGATCCGGCTCGGCATCGCCAACAAGACGTCGCGCGACATGGGACACTTACCGATCAGCGGCACCGATGGCAGCCTGGAGCAGTTGGCCACGCTCCCCATCGAGCGCAAGATATACATCCACATCAACAATACCAATCCCATCCTGCTCGAGGACGCGCCAGAGCGGCGCATCGTCGAGGAGCACGGCCTGGAAGTGGCCGCGGATGGGCTAGAACTGGAGATATGAGCGTATCTATATCGGACACTGAGAGCTTCATCGGAGCCCTGCGCGCCCAGTCGCGGCGCTACCATAGCCGGCATCCGTTCCACGAGAGGATGAACGAGGGAGGCCTGAGCCGCCCGCAGATTCAGGGCTGGGTGGCAAACCGCTTCTACTACCAGGAGAACATCCCGCGCAAGGACGCCGCCATCCTCGCCAACTGCCCCGACCGTGAGGTACGGCGGCGTTGGATCCGGCGCATCATCGACCATGACGGAACGGCGGAGGGGGAGGGAGGCATCGAGGCCTGGCTGCGCCTGGGCGAGGCCGCGGGGCTGACGCGGGAGGAGTTGTGGGACGAGCGGCACGTCGTGCCCGGGGTGCGGTTCGCCGTCGATGCCTACGTCACCTTCGCCCGCACCCGGCCGTGGGTCGAGGCGGTGGCCTCCTCACTGACCGAGCTATTTGCGCCGGATCTTATGGCGGAGCGCCTGGCCGCGTTCGAGCGCTTCTACACCTGGATCGACCCTGCCGGGCTGGCCTATTTCCGAGCCCGCCTCACGCAGGCCCCGCGCGACTCCGAACACGCCCTGGAGGTGGTGACGGAGCACTGTCGAATCCCGGATGAGCAGGCGCGAGCCGTGGCGGCGCTGTCCTTCAAGAACGACGTGCTGTCGAGCATGTTGGACGCTATCGACAAGGCCTATCCGGACAGCGTTTGACAGGCGGATAATCGATTGCGTTTACCTGATCCTCGTATGCCAAGCATCAGATTCGTTTCTCGATTTCGGATCGCATTCATCTAGTCTTTAAAGCGTGTACCATACCCGATGGAAGGGAGTGTATGAGGGAACAGGGGGAGACGTGAGCGTTGCGGTACTATCTACGAACCGGCCTCATTTGGCACGACAGATAAGGCTGAATTGGGATCCGGTACGAGAACAACACGTGTTGCTGGCGCCGGAGGGAGTGCTGGTCCTGAACCAAACAGGCGCGACCATCTTGCGCCTGTGCGATGGGGAGCGGACGGTCGTCGAGATCGTGGAGGAACTGCGCGGACAGTACAAGAGCGTGGCCGGCGACGAGGTGCGTGACTTCCTTTCTCGACTCGCTGCCAGGCGGTGGGTGGAGCTTGGAGATGAATAATAGGCCGTACGGCATGCTGGCCGAGCTCACCTACGCTTGCCCGCTCCACTGCCCGTACTGCTCCAACCCACTCAACCTCGCGGACTACCGCGAGGAGTTGACCACGGCGGAGTGGCAACGGGTGCTGACCGAGGCGCGGGCGCTCGGCGTCCTGCAGCTTCATCTCTCGGGCGGAGAGCCACTCCAGCGGCGCGACCTCGAAGAGATTGTGGCCAGCGCCCGGGATCTGGGTCTGTATACCAACCTCATTACGAGCGCCCTGGGCCTCTCGTCGCAGCGGGCCGAACGGCTAAAGACTGCTGGCCTCGACCACGTGCAGATCAGCATCCAGGCCGACGAGCAAGCCCTCTCCGACCGCATAGCCGGCACTCGTTCCTATGAACGCAAGGTCGAGGCGGCTCGTATGGTCAAGGAGCTGGATTGGCCGCTCACTATGAACGTGGTCATCCACCGCCACAACATCGACAGGATCGGCCGCATGCTCGAACTGGCCGAGGAGTTGGGGGCGGACCGGATCGAGCTGGCCAACACCCAGTACTACGGCTGGGCCTGGCGCAACCGCGAGGCCCTGCTGCCCACCAGGGCCCAGCTCGATCGGGCGGAGGCGGTGGTGCGAGCCGCGCGTAATCGTTCGGAGGGGAAGATGGAGATCATCTACGTCATCCCGGACTACTACAGCAAGTACCCCAAACCTTGCATGGGCGGTTGGGGCCAGAAGCAGCTAACCGTGACGCCCAACGGGAACGTCCTTCCCTGCCCGGCGGCGCACACCCTGGATCTTCCCCGAGCAGACGTGCGCGAGCATTCGCTGGAGTGGATCTGGGACGAGTCGCCCCTCTTCCAACGCTTCCGGGGGACGGATTGGATGCCGAATCCTTGCCGGAGCTGTGATCGCCGCGAGATCGATTTCGGCGGTTGCCGCTGCCAGGCGTTTCAGCTCACCGGCGACGCCGCGCGCACCGATCCGGTCTGCCACCTCTCGCCGGATCACGAGCTCGTGGCCGAGGCGGTCCAGTCCGCCAACGAGGGTGCAGGGCCGGGCGAAGCCGATCTAATCCCCCGCGTCCGCACCAGGAACGGCGACCACCTCTCACCGACCGGCGGCTTGGGGTCCGAAAGGAGCGTGCCATGACCCTGATTTCGCTTCTCATCCTCGGTCTTGTCCTCAGCCTGGATAATGCCCGGCTGGCGATCGCGCTCGGTGCTTTCAAGCTCAGCTGGCGCCGCGCGCTCCGGATCGCGGTGGTGTTCGGGTTATGGGATGGCTGTCTCGCCCCTGGTAGGACTGCTGATCGGGCGCTACTTCGGGGAGGAGATCGGTCCGGTGGCGGACCTGGTGGGACCAATCGTGCTGCTCGTGTTCGGCCTGTACCTCGTCGTACGGAGCCTGCAGACCGAAGCACCGGAGGAGCTGGACGAGCGCTGGGTGCTCTTCGGAATCCCCCTCTCCCTGAGCCTGGACAACCTGCTCGCGGGCACCGGCCTGGGTATGCTTGGCTTTCCCCCGTTGTTCACGGCGGCGGTCTTTGGCGCCATGACGGCCTTGACGACGTTTGTTGGCCTGCAACTCGGGGGAGTCGTCGCCCGCTTCATACCCGTCCGCGCCGATCTCCTCAGTGGCATGGGGCTTTCGGTCATGGCGGTCGTGCTGGCACTGGGGTACTAGGAGCCCGTCTTGCGGCATCGCGGCGGTGCTCGTGGGCAGCGGGGTGGCCACCGCCATCGCGGTCCCGCTGGCGCAGGGAGAGCGCTTCGGGCTGAAGGTTGCCCCGGCGGCGGTTGTCGTACCGCTGGGGTTCTCGATGCCCTGGCACGCCAACGCTCTGCTAGGTATCGACGGGAAGGCTTGTGCGCGTCAGGCTTGATGGCTGTGCCCTTACCTCGGAGCCGATTGCAGATCGAGATCCACGCGGTCAGGTCGCCGGGTAGTGGTTGCTCAACCGCTCCTCGTCCTGACGCCCGGTGGCCCGCTGTGATGGCGAGGCTTCAGCCAGCGTATAAAGCGATGCGGGTCCTCCCGGCGATCGCAATCCAGCCAACGGGACCAGTCGAAATGGGTCCTGAGTCCGATGTGCCTGCTCGCGGGTGGGCCTATAGTGGGCGCACAACGAAGAGACCGGCCGCTGGCCCAGGGACGGTTGAGAAACACTGGAGATCATCAGTGAATGAGACGGACCCCACAGCGGGAGACCGAACGGTGTTGTCGCGGTCGTACCTGGTATCCCTTCCCGAGCGAACCGCCCGAGCGGGAGCTGCGCTGACGGGCGGGTTGGTCTACGAGGCGAGCGAGGTGGTGCTTCCGGTTGCGGTTCGCCGGTCCTGGCTCTACCAGGCGATAGTCGGGCGGTTGCTGCGTATCACGATCGAGCTGGTAGGCGGTGTGGAGGGCGTCTACCCGGCCCAGGAGATGGCTGTGCGAGAGCTACTGGCGCGCAAGACGGCCGGTAACGTGGTCGAGCTGAGCAGCTTCCTGGCGGTCGGCTGGTCGCCGCTCTGGCTTCTGGCGGGGGCCTCCGACCTGGTCGGTGGTACGAAGGCGTACCTCCGGGCGCTGGTCGCGGAGTTGCGGGATGCGGGGGTCCTCGCGGAGCACGCGGACGTGGCAACTTTCGAGGAGCTGTTGACGGCGTTAGAAGGTACCTCCGGCGTGCTGGCCGACGCGATAGACGTGCCGCCATTGAACGTCCCCAGCGTACGCACCTCATGGCAGGAACTACGGCGACAGGCGTCAGATCTGCCGGACGCCGCGGACCTGGAGAAGATCTTTGCCGAGCTGCAATTGGCGGCCCGGCAAGAGGATCGATCGATGCTGGAGGTTTCTTCCATGGTTGCGCTCGGCGCGGTGCGCACGGGCGTGAAGCTGGGCAACGTTCACATCTTCGACTACTACCGTCGCGCGCTGCGGACGATCGTGGAGGAGGGCCTGCTCACCTTTCTGGGGCGAACCGGCAAGCCCTACGTCGCGCGGGCTGGCACCCATTTCGATCCTCGGGCGACCATCCTCTCCGAACGCCTGCTCCGGCGCCGGGCAGACCGGGGTGCCCAAACGGGACGCCCGTCGGAGCCGCAGACCGAAGCACCGAACGAGGAAAATGCTGGCCGTGGCTGACGCCAAAGCCACCTCTGCATGCCTGATCCTCAACCCCGCCGCCGGCAGCACGGCGAACCTGATGAGAAGCCTGACCAGGGTTTCTCGAGAGCGCGGGATCCGGGTGCGCGTGCTGGAACCCGGCGAGGACGCGAAGGATGCCGCTATCGAGGCAGCGGATGACGGCGCGCGATCGCTGGCCGTCGCCGGGGGCGACGGGTCGGTGGCCGCGGTGGCCGGGGTAGCCGTGGAGCGCGGGTTGCCCCTGGTAGTGGTGCCCACTGGCACGCTCAACCACTTCGCCCGCGACCTCGGGTTGGACCTCGCGCGGCCGCTCCGCGCCCTCGATGCCTTCGCTGCCGATTGGCACGAGCGGCGCGTGGACGTCGGGCGGATAAACGGCCGGCCGTTTATCAACAACGTCTCGCTGGGCGTCTACGCGGAGATGTTGGGAGACCCGGCGTACAGGCGCGAGAAGCTACGCGTGGCGCAGTTGAAACTCCAGGCCCTTTTCTCCGACCCGGAACTACGACGTGCGCTCCGCATCACGCCGCCCGACGGGGGTCCACTCGAGAGCGTCGTCGCCGTAGTCGTCTCCAACAACCCCTATGAGTTCACCCCTTGGGGTAGGTTTGGCCAGCGCCACCGCCTGGACTCCGGAACATTACAGGTCTCCGTGCTAGACGCTAGTACGCTCGACGAACTCGAACGGGTGCTCGCGGGAGCATTGCTCGGTGCCATAGAGTTCAGGCCCGCCTTGCGCCATTGGACGTCCGAGCGATTGGAGACGGGTGTTCTTGGCGAGGTGGTGCGGGCAGGGGTAGACGGAGAGCCGGTACGCTTACAGGCACCGCTGCGCTTTTCGGTGGACCCTGGTGGGCTGCGCGTGCTTGTACCCGAAGGCTCTCCTGCGAGCCGGCAAGTGACGCCGCTCGAGGCCGGCTGGCACGCTGCCCGAACCTTGAGTCGCTGGCTGCGCCCGCCCCCAGGCTCCTAGTGCAGTTTGCGAAAGGGACACCGCTCCATTGCAAACGCCGTCAGCCCGCCTTTCGCGGATCCTACGACTCGCCGGACGGCCTCCGCGGTGCGGAACATCTTCCGTTGCCAGGGTGGCGTGTCCTTGCCTATTCCTGAGCGTGGGCCTCGATGCGCCGGCGAACCACAGCCGGCAGTGAGGGCGGGTCGTCCACAACCCGGGACCGGTCCAACACGTCGGTGTCTCGGAACTTCTGTCGGGTCAGGTCCGTGGTTACGGCTATCACGTCCATGCCGGCGGCCAGGGCCGCTTTGACCCCCGCTGGCGAGTCTTCTATCACCAGGCACTCCTCCGGTTTTGCCCCCAGCTCACGTGCTACGAGCAGGTCTATCTCCGGGTCCGGCTTGCCTTGCTCCACGTCGTCCCGCGTCGCGACGACGTCGAAGGCGTCAGCGAGGTCTAGGATGGAGAGCACGTGCTGCGTCTGATCGGTTGTCGACATCGTCGCCAACCCCGTCGGGTAGCCCGCACCCCGAACCTCGCGCAATAGGTTGATATTGTGGGGGTAGCGGTGGGCGAGGATCAGGTCCCGGTCGGATAGCAGCGCTTCGTAGATTGGCAGGCGGACCTGGACGTAGGCTTCCCAGGACATCTCTACCCCGAACTCGGACATTCTTGCGTGGGCCGCGTCTTCGAGCTGGAAGCGCCGCACGAGGCCCGTGGCAACCTCCTGCCGCGATTGGCCCACCAGGTCCTTGAAGGCCTCCACAACCTCTACCTCGTCGAGGTCCGGCCGCAGCTCGACGGCGGCTCGGGCGTAGGACAGGGCCTTGAGTTCCTCGGTCTCAACCAGGGTGCCGTCCATATCGAAGACGAACGCTCGGATCATGCTCGCCGCCTCAAAGCCGCTCCGGAGTCCACTGCCGAACGTTATCACAAGCCGAGGGTCTGGGACCTGCCAAGGTCATCGAGGATGCCTCTAGTGAAGCGGCAAGGTCTCTCGGCGCAAATGCGTGCGGATCACGAGGTTCACCCGCGGACGACCGGCGCCCATCACCTCACGCCGGATGGTCGGCAAAGTATTCCCTGGCCACCAGGAGACACAGGGAGGGTCGCGCAGGGACCTTGTCCGGGTCTGGTACGGGCCCGTTAGCGGACCACGGCGACCGTGCACTTGGCGTGGGCCGCGACGTGCTGGCTCGTCGATCCCAGGAGCAGCGCGGCGAACCCGCCGTGGCCGCGAGAACCGACCACGAGTAGATCCGCGTCCTCGGATTGCTCAATGAGCAGCTCCGCCGCGTTGCCCTCCTTGACCTGAGGACGCACGAGGAAAGGGGGATCCTCGCCGAGGATGTCCCGGATCGTCTCCATCAACACCTGCTGTGCCGACTCGCCGAGATCGGCCGCTCCGTGCGTGGGAAGCGTGCTGGACGGTCCCACAAGCGGAGGTGGTGTCGACATCCAGGCCGCCAACACGGTGAGCTCGGATCCGTGCCGCACCGCCTCGTCACCGGCCCATTCGAGTGCCTTCCGGCTGGCCGGAGAGCCGTCGACGCCGACTAGGATCCGCCTCCACTGTCCCATCCAACGCTCCTTTCACGGGCCCGTATCCGCGGAAAAGCAGCTGCTTCCCGTTCCGGGCGAGTCGTCTGTGGCCGCGGCGGGGTATCAGGGCTCGGGCTGACCGTCCTGATCCGGGGCCTGGCCGCCCTGTCCGGGGATCAGTCGGTCCTCATCCGGGGCCCGTCGCTCCCCCGTGCCGGTCTGGACCACGATGAGATTCGCCGGGTTGGAGCCGGCGACCTCGAGCAGGGCCTCAGCCGGGCTGCCCTCGACGACCCGCTGTTCGATCTTCCGGGCGCGGGCCACCTTGAGTTCTTTCACCGAGGCGCGCAGCGCCGCCCTGGCGGCGTCCTCTCCGTAGAGCTCCTGCCGAACGCCGGGCGCCAGCCTGCCGGCCGCAACGTCGGCCTCCGTCGCCGGTGGGCGGAACGCCGAGACGACGACCAATTGCGCGTCCGTGGCAGATGCGACACCGGCGGCGTGACCGACCGTAACCAGCGACGCCGGCGTCCCGTCGGAGCCGACGATCACGCGGTCGTAGACCGCGGCGATGCGCCGGGGCGACCCCAGCGGCATGATCGCGGATTCCTCGGTCTCGCTGGGCGGGTTCACGAAGAGCATGGCGACGGCGCCGCACGCGAACAGGACCCCGGCAAAGATCATCGCGTTGGTGCCCTGGCTGCCGAGCACGTTCTGGAAGATCCAGCGGAACGTGAACGTCTGGATGAGCATCGGGACGACGATCATCATGTTCACGATGCCCATGTATACGCCAAGGCGCTCCTTGGGCACCATGCTGGCGACCATGATGTAAGGGACGCCCATCATGCTGGCCCAGGCGATGCCGAGCAGGACCATGGGCACGAACAGCAGTTACTGGTTGCTGATCTGCGAGAGCAGGATCATACCTACCGCGACACCCGCGAGGGCCGCCGCGTGGGTCCACTTGGCGCCAAGCCGGGCCGCGATGCCGATCAGGGCCAGCGACGCGAAGATGGTCACGAGGTTGTACGAGGCGTTCAGTGCGCCTACCCACCCGGCGGCCTCCTCGTAGCGCGGTCCTTCCGGCCCGGTGTTCCACACCGACTCGCCGATACTAATCGAGACGAACTGCCAGTAGATGACTATGGCGTACCACTGGAACAGGAACACCACGCCGATCTTGTGCATCCCCATCGGCATCGCGCGGACCGCGGAGGCGATGTCCCTGATGTACGTCGTGGGGCCGCCCGGCCTGGACCGCAGCTCGGCGAGCTCCTCCTCGGTCGGAGGGATCTCCTTTGTCGAGAACACGGAGATAAGAACCGTGGTGATGGAGCAGAACGAGCCGATAAAGAACGCCCAGAACACCCAGAAGGGGATACCGGCCGCGGAGGTACCCTCGATCAGCTGTTGGAACACGAATATCGACAGGTTCGCCGTCACGGCACCGGCGCCGACGAACATGGCCTGCGTCAAAAAGCCACGGGCGAGCTGGGAATCGGGCAGCTTGTCGGAGATAAAGGCCCGGTACGGCTCCATCGCCGTGTTGTTCGATATGTCGAGCAGCCACAGGAGTATGAAGGCCATCCACAGCGCGAACACGAAAGGCCAGAGGAACAGGCAGATCGAGCAGCCGATCGCGCCGATGATGAAGTACGGCTTTCTTCTTCCCCACCTGTCGCTCCACGTCCGGTCGCTCATCGCGCCGATGATGGGCTGGACCAACAGGCCGGTCATCGGCCCCGCCAGGTTCAGCAGTGGCAGGTCCTCGGGGGAGGCGCCGAGGAACGTGTAGATCGGGTTTATCGCGCTCTGCTGCAGCCCGAAGCTGTACTGGATCCCGAAGAACCCGAAGTTCATCAGGAGGATGGCCCGGAAACTCAGTAACGGTTTGCGTTCGAGATCGTCGCTCTGGAATTCGGCCTGCGAGCCTTCCTGTGCGGCTACCGCCATGTAAGAGCCTCCTGTCGTTGTGTCGGATCGCCGACTAAGGCCGCTTCAACGAGAGCATTTCGACACTTTGGTAGCGTGATAGGTGCTCGCTTGACCCTGGTCATGCTTCCCACCGGTCCGTTGCATGGCGTACGACCTTAGATCTTCCCCACACCGCTTCGACGGCCACCGGTGCGCAGGCGAAACTGGATGCCGAGCATCCCGGTAGTGCTCAAGCGATTCTGCTTGGCCCTTCATCCAATTCCCCACTCCTTTGATCGAGCGTTTCCCCTAACGCCCGCCTCCACCCGCCCTTAAAACCCAAACCGTAAGTCGTTGTCAAAGATTGTGTGCCGAAGCACAAGCAGGGAAGTACTACCCGTTTCTATCCGTGGCCCGCGAAGCCTGGCGTGGCCGGGTTTGCGCGTCGCAGCTGCGGGGTCACTTGTCGGAGAGGCCCGGGATCTGGCCGTTGCGGAAGGCGTCGACGAAGAGGCTGTGGTCGTTGCGGGCGGTCTCGGCGTAGGCGGCGGCGAAGTTCGACCATCTCTTCGACGAACTCGTCTACCTGGCCGTCGATGGCCTCGACGATCTCGTCTTCGGTCTGGAAGCCGACGATGGTCGGGTCCGAGTCCTTGTCGGCGACGCAGTGGACCTTGGCGGTCGCCCGGCCGAGGTAGTCGAGGACGGGGGATATCTGCTCGGGCTCGGTGAGGTCCGACCAGTCGAGGTCCGCGACGTAGGGCGAGAGCTCGGTGACGACGTAGCCCGTGCCGTCGATCTGGGTGTAGCCGAGCCAGGGGTCGGCGTGGGCCTGGAGCGCGCGCTGGGAGACGGCCGTGCGGTGCCCGTGGTGCTTGAAGTACTCCGTTATTCGCTCGTCGTGCACGATCCGGCTCGGAGCGGCGACGTTGCCCTGCTTCATCGAGAGCACGACGTCGTTCTCCAGCGCCTGGGTCGGGCCCTCGACCAGGACGTTGTAGGCGGGGAGGCCGGCGGAGCCGATGCCGAAGCCCTGGCGGCCGACGATGTCCTTTACCTCGTAGGTCAGGCTGCGGAAGCGCTTGGCGTCGGGGATCGTCTCCAGGTACGCCTCGTAGGCGGCCTGGACCTTTGACCTTTCGTCGTCGTCGAGGTCACGCACGCCGGGGCCGCGCCGGAAGCGGCGCTCGTAGTTCTCGTCGACCAGGGTTGTCCTCTCGAGCAGGTCCACGCGGGTGTTGAGGCGGGTCTCGAGCAGGATCTCGCTGCACCTCGCCGTCGGTGGTGTCGAGCCGCAGCGAGTACTCGTGGTCGCGGTCGGAATCCGACGAAGTAGCGCACCTGCTCGACGTACGCACGGACGTACGTCTCGATCAGCGACGCGATGTCGTCGTCCGAGATCGCCTTCATCCACGCGAGCAGGGCCACGCTAGCGACCATCCGCTTGATGTCCCAGGTGAAGTGTCCGAGGTAAGCCTCGTCGAAGTCGTTGACGTCGAAGACGAACACCCCGTCGCCGTCCATGTAGGTGCCGAAATTCTCGGCGTGCAGGTCGCCCTGGATCCAGACGCGGCTCGTGCGCTCGTCGGCCCAGCGGTCCTCTTTCTGCTCCATGTCGGCGTAGAACAGGCAGGCGCTGCCCCGATAGAAGGCGAACGGTCCTGCCGCCATCTTCCGGAACTTCTGCCGGAACGCGTCGGGGTCGGCCTCCATCAGCCCCGAGAAAGCGTCCACCAGCACGTCCACTATCCGTGTCTGACGCTCGTCGGAGGACCCGTGCTCCCGCTCGAGATCTACGTTTCCGGCCATGAGGTCCCTTCCTGGGTAGGAGAACGCTTGAGGTCGAACATCCCTGAGTATGATGCCACAGGTCTTTCGCAAGCCCCTCGCCACGTACGCGTGATAGGGTTTGTGCCGTAACTGGTCGCGGCCTTTGGGCGAGATTCGGGAGGTACGGTCATGGCGTTCTTGCGGGTTGGGGAAGAGAACGGCACGCCGGTCGAGCTGTACTACGAGGACCACGGTTCGGGGAGCCCGGTCGTCCTGATCCACGGCTGGCCCCTCTCCGGCCGGTCCTGGGAGAAGCAGGTGCCGGCGCTCATTGGGGCCGAACACCGGGTCATTACCTACGACCGCCGAGGTTTCGGCGACTCTTCTCAGCCCTGGGGCGGCTACGACTACGACACCTTCGCCGCCGACCTCGACGCCTTGCTCAACCACCTGGATGTTGGCGACGCGACGCTGGTCGGCTTCTCGATGGGGGGCGGCGAGGTCGCCCGCTACATTGGCAACTACGGGATCGGACGGGTGTCGGGTGCGGTCCTGGCCGCGGCGGTACCGCCATACCTCTACCAGAGCGACGACAACCCCGACGGCGGGCTCGACGACGCGACGATCGGGCAATTCGAAGGCGGGGTGCAGGACGACCGACTCGCGTTCCTCGACGGGTTCATCACCCAGTTCTTCGCGGCGGGCGACCGGACGGATCTGGTCAGCGAGCCCAGCCGGGTCTACCACCGCGAGATCGCGGCCTTCGCCTCGCCGAAGGGGACGCTCGACTGTATCGCCGCGTTCGGCCGCACCGACTTCCGGGACGACCTCGCAAAGTTCGACGTCCCGACGCTCATCATCCACGGCGATTCCGACGCGATCGTGCCGTTCGAGGTCAGCGGCAAGCGCTCGCACGAGGCAATCTCCGCCAGCTCGCTGGCCCTGATCGAGGGCGGCCCGCACGGCCTGAACGCCACCCACGCCGACCAGTTCAACCGAGCCCTGCTGGATTTCCTGGGCTGACGCGCCGCCGGACGATGGCGGACCCCAATCGCATCGGCGTTGCGGTGTTCTAGAGGGTGGCTATCCGTGGGTCCAGATCCAGGGGCTCCGGATCCGATACCTCGATGCCCGCGAAGTCCGGGTGTGCCGGATCGATCAGGTAGTTGTACTGACCCCTCACCGTGGCGCTCGGGACCCTCAAGCCCAACGACCGGCTCTCAGAGAGCCAGTCGTCTCCGATCTTTTGCAGGAAGGGAGGGGCGGGGTAGGTTCGCCAATCGTTCGGCAGGTCGGTGGGGGATAGGACCTCGATCGAATTCTCGTCCAGGGCGGCGGAGACGACGACGAAGGCGTCAAGCACCGCCGGATCCTCGACGTGCACCAGTTGTTCCAGGACCGCGAGCGAGATGCTCTCGGATGTGTAGACGACCGCCCTGCGCTTGCTGTTCCACCGGCCGCCGTGGATACGGGCACCCTCGCCGCCGAACGCCGTGTCCGCGTACCTCGGCGCACAGATACGCCAAGTCGTGACGATGCCCAAGCGACCTTCCTACCCTAGGACGGTACGCCGTGTTCGATGCGCCCTATGAGGTCGATGACTTCCTGGGCTCCCACGTCCACCCGCGAATAACCCAGAGGCGATTCACCGCCCAGCGCGACCTTCGGCGTAGAGAGCCAGCGCCGGGCTTTGTCGAGGTCGCCGCCAAAGAGATCTAGCGCCCTGCCGTACACCCGCGAGAGCCTCAAGACCCTGTCCGACTCATCGGCGTGGAGCCTGCCCTCCCGCTTGCGACGGCTCAAGGTGCGGGGGTTGATCTGGACGAGATCCGCCGCCGCGCCCGCACTCAGCCCGACGTTCTGCATGAAGTTGTCGAGAACCTCGTAGGGAAACCCTTCGCTCACCCGGCGAACCAGCTCGTTCGTCCCTACCGCTTCCATCCCCAGCAACCCGAACGATGTCTCAGGGCCCCGGGTTCTCTCTTTGGTCGTCTCCACCACGCCCAACGCCTCTCCGAGAAGCTTTGTACTATGACCAAAGTATACAAGACATTTGTCGACCAACGTGGATCAGGCTGGCGTGTCCCACCCTGCGGCGCCTCGCTGGCCGGTTGCTCCAGCCGATCACCGGGTGGGCAGGGCCGACCGGACGGCGGCGGCGGCCCTAGCACCGGCGATCTCGACGGGATCGGTGCTGCGCAAGGCCCGGCTCAGGACGAAGGCGCCTTCTAAGGCCGAGATCACGAACATCGCCAGCTCCCTCGCCTCGTCCTCGGGCACACCGGCCGCGGCGAAGCGCATCGCTCCCCCGGAGATCCAACCCTCGAACACCTCTGCTGTGGCCAACCTCAAAGGCTCGCTGGCGCTCGCCACCTCGAGGGCCACGGTGGCTATCGGGCACGCGTCGGCGTAGTCCGTCTCGCGCAGCACCTCGGCCGCGCCGGCGAAGAAGTCCTCGACCCCGGAGGCCGGGTCCGAAGCCCCATCGTAAATGATCTCGAACAGCTCGAAATACATTCGTCCGGAACGCCGGATCACCTCCCCACCCAACTGCTCCTTACCCCCAGGAAAGTGGTGGTACAGCGACCCGAACGGCGCATTGGCCGCCGCCACCACCTGCTTCATGCCGGTGCCCGTGTACCCGTAGCGCCGGAACAGCTCGGCCGTCGTGTCTAGTATCCGTTCCTTTGTCTCAGCCACGCTGGCTCCTCGTCTCGTTCGGGTTGCGTTGTGACCGACGATAGTATACCCTCGTTGTAAGTAGAGCGATCTATCTAGTGCTGTGTGTCAGCGAGAGGAGCGCGTCTTGCTTGAGGTGAAGCTATCGGCGGGGAAGATAGAGTACGAGGACACGGGCGGCGACGGGCCCGTCGTCGTCTTCTTGCACGGGCTGACTATGGACGGGTCGCTCTGGCGAAAAGTCGTCGCCGACATGAGCGAAGATCACCGCTGCGTGGTGCCGACGTTGCCGCTCGGGGGGCACCGTCTGCCGATGCTACCTGACGCTGACCTCTCGCTGGGAGCGATGGCGCGGCTGGTGGCCGAGTTCCTCGAGAGGCTGGATCTGCGTGGGGTGACGTTGGTGGGCAACGACTGGGGCGGAGCGCAATTGCTCGTCTCCGAGGGTTGCGCGGATCGGGTCGGCCGGCTGGTGCTCGTGGCGTGTGAGGCCTTCGACAACTACCCGCCGGGCGCCGCGGCCCGCGCGTTGGGACGGGCGGCGAAGATCCCCGGCGGTCTGACCGTCATGTTGCAACCGCTACGCTTCCGAAGGCTGCGGAGCTTGCCGGGCGCGTGGGGTTGGATGAGCAAGCGTCCCGTACCCGACGGCGTGATGGATGCCTGGTTCCGGCCCGTGCTGACGCGAGCGGAGATCCGGCGCGACCTGCGCAAGTACGCGGGCTCGGTGCCGCCAAAACGCGTGCTACTGGAGTGGGCGGAGCGACAGCGAGACTTCGAGGGTCCGGTGCTCGTGGTCTGGGCGCCGGAGGACCGTATCATGCCGCGCGAACACGGGCGACGGTTGGCCGAGCTGTTCCCTCGTGGCAGGCTCGTCGAGATACCAGACAGCTACACCCTGGTACCAGAGGATCAGCCCGCGAAGCTGGTGGCGTCTCTACGCGCGTTCCTCTCGGATGAACCCGCTACCGCCGCATAGCCCATGATCCCATGTGCAAGGCCTGGCGGGCTCGCGCGGTCGGGAGGACACGTAGCAGCCAGGCCGAAACCTTCTCAGCGTACCGAAAGATCCCTGGTTCCGAGAGCAATGTTGCGCGAAATGGAACCCGCGGGCGGCCAGCACGCCAGGAGGCACGCCACGTGTCACTGTCCACGGCCTTCCCCCGACGATGGGTGTCGTGGTTTGAGTCCTCGCACCCTGGACTGTCACAAAAAGGGGGTCGTGGGTCGTCTTAGAGGCATGGTGAGTATCGATGGAGTCCGCAGGGCGAAGACCACGGCATCAAGGAGGAATCACTTGTCTGCAGAGAACGTGGAGACGGTCCGCCGCCTCTTCCGGGCGGTCGAAGAACGGGACCTCGCCGGCGTCCTCGAGGTCTACGATCCCGAGATCGTCATCCACGAGGCGAACTCGCTGCCTTACGGGGGCGACCATCATGGACACGACGGCGCCAAGCGGCACGCGTACGGCTACCTCCGTGCCTGGAACGACCTTCAATCGCCGCAGGAGAAGAAGCTGGACGCTACGTTCGTGGACGCGGGAGATCACGTGGTCGTCCATTTTCGACAGAGAGCACACGCGGTGGAAGGCAAGAATATAGACCTGCCCGTGGTGGGCGTGTACGAAGTTCGCGGTGGCAGGGTGGTCGAGTCCAGGATGTTCAACTTCGACACCGTCGAGATTTCGGACTTCCTGGAGAGGGGGTAGCGGACCACGTGGCCGAACGTCCCATCCGTCCCACCAACCCGCTGGGTCTCCACGATCCGATGGTGGACCGGCGGCGCCTGGCCTCGAATTGGGTTACGCGACCGCGCTCGGTTCTTGCTGGGCCAAGCTCTCCCGCCATAGGCGGGAGAGCTTGGCCTAAGGGAGCCGCAACACCTTGACTATGAGCGAGAGAGGTAGCAGCGATGGATCACTGGACGCATTATTCGGTCTGGCAGCAGCGGCGAAGGGAGCTGTTGCGCGAGGCGCAGGAACGGCAGCTGGCCCGGGAGGCTGGCAAAGCCCACGAGGTCTTCGCGCACTCGAAGGACAGAGCACCGACGGTAAAGGTCCGGTGGGGCCTCCTGGCCGACGAGGCGAAGATAGCTGAGCTTCTGGTGCTAAACGGCATGCCCCGTTGGGTCGCCTTCGAAGAGCGTTTCGTCGTCGGCGAGTACGAAGATCGCCTACTGGCGGCCGTCCGCTACCGGACGGAACCCAAACGCCTGATCCTGGGCCTGCTCGTCACCGACCCGTGGTCCGGGCGCGGCTCGGTCGGGGAGCGGCGCCTCGCGGTGGCCCTGTACGCGGGGGCGCGGGGGCTGGCGCTGGAGTTGGGCGCGCGCGAGATCCTGGCCAACACCGACCGGGCCGGTGCGGGCTACCTGCGCGAGGCTGGATACCGGCGTTGGGGTCGAGGCTGGAGGCTGGATACGACGCGGCAATCGCCGCCCCGCCAGGAGCTTCCCGCGGGGGGCTGGCGCAGGTGGCTCCGCCTGAAGATCTCACGAAAAACACGCTCGAGGATAGCGTGATGCCGATCCTGATGGGCTGGAGCGCATCCACAGGGCGCAAGGACAGCGAGGAGGCAGGATGACAGACGGTACATTGGCCGAGCGCCCGCCGGACGCGGCGCGCGTCTTCGACGAGCACCGGGGCTTGCTGGTCTCGGTGGCCTACCGGGTCCTGGGCAGCGTGACCGACGCCGAGGATGCCGTCCAGGAAGCCTGGTTGCGCTGGTCGGGCGTGGATCACTCGGAGGTCGCCGATCCGCGGGCCTTCCTCGTGAGGGTCACCACGCGGCTGGCCATAGACCGGCTGCGACGGGCAAAGGCGCGTCGCGAATCGTATGTGGGCCCCTGGCTGCCCGAGCCCGTCCTCACCAGAGAAGACCCTTCCGAGGACGCGGCGATGGCTGAGTCCATCTCGATGGCGATGCTCGTGGTCCTCGAGACGCTCACGCCGCTGGAGCGGGCGGTGTTTGTTCTCAGGGAGGCGTTCGGGATGCCCCACGCGGAGATCGCCGACGTCCTCGGGCGAAAGGAAGACGCGGTCCGCCAGCTCGCGAAGCGCGCCCGCGACCACGTCCGCGAGCGCCGATCCCGCTTCGACACCGACAAGTCCGAGCAGCAACGGGTGACCGAGCGGTTCCTCGAAGCGACCACCACCGGGGATCTCGAGGCGCTGATGGCGGTACTCTCGCCCGGGGTGATGCTGGTCGCCGACGGCGGCGGAAAGGCGCTCGCGCCCCGGCGCCCCGTCGCGGGGGCGGAGAAGGTGGCCCGGTTCCTGGTCACCATCACGAACGAAGAGCAGACGGCCAGGTTCCTGCGGTCGGTCGGGTCGAGTCCATCGGACGCGGTGCGCATACACATGGCGCAGGTCAACGGCGGGCCTGGGGTCGTGATCACCGCCGGCGACGAGCCGATCTCGGCCCTGGTCCTGGACGTGTCGGGGGGCCTGGTGCGGACCATCCGCCTGGTGGCCAACCCCGAGAAGCTGGCCGGCGTCCGCGCCGTGGAGGCGTCCTAGATGGAAGTCTTCGACGAGCGCGTTGTCCGGCATCTCGGGACATCGACAAGCCGTATCCGATATTCGGGAGGAGCGTAGCGATGCGCAGGCTGTGTGGACCGTTGCTGATGGCGACGGGGGTACTGGACATACTTTACGTTCTCATCTTCCACTTGCGCCAGATAGCCGCCATCGCGGGGGACGGCTTCGTGAACGCCGTAGAGCCGAACGTATCCTTCTCGACCCTCGACCGGGAGGTCGCCTTCTGGCACTTCACGTTCGGGGCGACGGTCTTGATCCTAGGCGCCCTGATCCACTGGGCGCAGAACCGGACATGGACCCTGCCAGCCTTCCTGGGCTGGGCGGTGCTGGCGATCGGCGCGGGCGGCGTGATCCTGATGCCGGTCTCGGGATTCTGGATCGTCTTGCCGCAGGGCGTGTTGATGATCCTGGCGGCGCGGCAAGCTCCGTCTCCGGCGGCCGCCCAAGAGTTCGGAGGGAAATCCCGACCCGCGGATTCCATGGCTGACGGACGTCCGGCCGGACGGAGGATCTGAGGCAGTCGCTCGGGTACGCTACCGCGCCGAGACGGTCGCGGCGGCCTCGTCGCCCGCGATCTTGCCGAGAACGACGGCGGCTAGCAGGCCGTTGCCGCTGGAGTATCCGGCGTGCCCGGACCCGCTCACCCCACGGCGGTCCCGCCCCCGGCGTAGAGCCCCGGAATCGGGGTGCCGTCAGGGCGGAGCACCCTTGCCCTCCCGTCTATCTTGAGGCCGCCCTGCGTGTGGAACAGCGCGCCGCGCACGTGTATCCCGTAGAACGGGGGGCCGAGCGGTCCGCCGGAGAACGCGTCGCGGCCGAACGGATCGGCACCTTCCCCGCGGGCGTAGCGATTGGTCATTTCGACCGTCTCGGCCAGTGCTCGCGAAGGCAAACCGAAGGCGGCGCTAATCTCCTCCAGGGAATCGAAGCGATGGACCTTGCCGGCCTCGATGACCTCTTCGAAGCGCGGTGCCTCTGGAGGCCTCGAAGACCTCCTCGTCGAAGATCTCCCAGGCCTCGCCGCCCGGCTGCGACAGAACGTCGGCGGCGAACTCGGAGTAGCCGACCATCTCGTTGCCGAAGCGCTGACCATGCCGGTTCACGAGTATCGCGCCGTTGACCACCACCCCCCAGGTGACGAGCGGACCGTTCGGGTGCGCAACGGAGGCGTGCCCCTGATAGGCGCCCATGTGCTCGGTGGCGGCACCGAGTTCTGTTCCCCACACGATGCCCTCGCCGGTGTTGTTGGGAGACCCGTAGTAGAGGGCGTCGGCGACCTGCGGGCCCAGGTGTTCGCGGACCAACGGCTCGTTGGCGCCGAAGCCGTTGAGGGCGAGCATCACGGCTTCTGGCCTCGATGTCACCCTCGCCTGTCCTGACGCCGGTCACGCGGCTGCCATCCCACAACAGGCCCAATGCCGGTACACCGGTCACGAACTTTATGCGTGGATCGCTCCGCACCGCCCGCTCCAGCGCGGCGGCGAGCTCCGTCCCGTAGCCCGTGGGCGGGCCGTGCATCCGGAGTCGGCTGTGGCCCGGGTAGAGAAAGTCGGTGAAGCAGACCATCTCGCAGCCGGCCTCGTCCGCGAGCCACTCGACTAGCGGTCCCGATTCCTCGCAGAGCAGGCGAGTGATCTCCGGGTCGCTCTCGTGGCCGTTCTTGTCGAGTATGTCGCTGGCCATGAGCTCCGGGCCGTCGTCCGTGACGCCGGCTTCGCGCTGAAAACGCGTCCCGGCCGCGGGGATCAGACCGGTCGAGCGCACGGTGTTGCCCGCGGGCTCGCTGCCCTTGTCCAGCACCGTCGTCCTCAGCCCGCGCCGTGCCGCCGCGATGGCGGCCACCATCCCGCAAGCCCCGGCTCCTACGACGACCAGATCCGGCCGGTCCAACGCGCCGCCCCCGATGGCGCCGACCATCGCCGGGCAGAAGGCCCCGACGTCAACGCGGGCCGTCCTGCATAGAGGACGCTTCGGTGCTGGGGAGGATACCGGCTTCGTCGACGGTGCCGAGCAAGCGCAGGGCGAGCTCGGTCGGGTCCACGAGCTTGACCCCGCTGGTGGGGCGGTCCCGCAGCTCGACGGCGGAGCACCCGTTGATGACCGCCATCGTCGAAGAATCCGCGAACCGCTCCCAACCTCGGCAAGGGCGTTGTTCCAGCGGCCGTCGTCGGCGATGTCGGCGAAGTCGAGGACGAGCACGACGTTGCTGTCGAAACGCTGGAGGTAACCGTAGCTCTCCAGGCGGGAGCGCAGCTCGTCGCCGATGGGCCGGTTGCGGGTGACGGACGCGAACCGCAGTCCCAGCGCGAACAGCGAAGCCGGCGGAGAGCTCGAGCATGCCCGAAGGCGGGGATGGGAGATTCCGCCTTGAGAACGTCCAGGCCCGGGTCGAGCACGCAGTCCGGCACGACGGCGTCGTACGAACCCCGATCCGTGGCAAGCGCCTCTTCGACCACGAACCGCTCGGAGGCCCTGATCTCCGCCTCCGAGTCCAGGCTCGTGGGTACTCCGCCGCCCTCCGGAAGGTCGAAGAGCGTGAAGTCCAGCGAGGGTGGTGCGAGCGCGGCGTACCGCTCCTGACGGCGGGCCAGCTCGGCCTCGCCGACGCGTATGGGCGTGATCCCCTTGATCTTCACGAAGCTAACCTCACAGGCTTGTTGCCTCCTTCGCGTTGCCGGCGTGTCGGGTGTCCGCTATGGCACGCCTTCGAGCGCCTCGTTGACGTTCGTGGCATCGAGCAGGTCGCGAACCGTCTGTTCGAGGACCGTGGCGCTAGTTCCCGCGGGCGCCGAGCAGCGGCTCGAGCTTCTCCCGGATCTGCCGCAGGCCAAAGGGCTCGTGCGCCACGTCTCCGACCGGGTTCGGTACCTCGGACACCAGCATGCTACCGTCCTCAAGCGCGACGATTACTCGCGCGCCGCGGTCCTCGGGCAGGCGCCGGTCGAACTCTTCCGTGACCACCACGCGGGTTACCGACATGAGGCGCCGGATCGCGGGATCTCTCCGACGGACGTCGTCGAACGCCGCCGGATGGCAGTTGCCCTCGACCATCGCCGCGGCGACGACGTAGGGGATCGAGAACATGGCGGCGAGCCGCGTCCGGCACTCGGTCCGCTTCAGCGGTGCCGCGATCCCGTGCGTCTCGACCCGCACGGAGGAGACCTGTTCGGGACGGAGATCCGGGTTCTCCGCCAGGATGTCCAGGACGGCGTCCGCCGGGGGATGCGTGTAGGAGCACGAAGCGTGGCGCTTGAAGTAGCCGTTCTCCAGGTCGAACCGGCTGCCGAGGCCGGTCACGAGCTCCTCGGGATCCAGCACCCCCAGGATGCCCCCGAGCGTCGACGCCGGCGTGCCGTCGACGCTCGAGATCCCGGCCGCGGCCATCCTGGCGGCAACCAACCCCGAGACGTTTGCCGCCCCGACCCAGGCGTTGCGGACGGCGTTGCCAACGAGCGCCGACTCGAACGGGGTCGCGAGCGCCATGCCACCGGCCGTGTCCAACGCCGCCGCCGTGGAGGCCGGATCCAGGCCCACGAGCCTGGAGACCGCCGCGGCCGCGCCGGCGACCCCCCAGTTGCCGTGCGGATGGACGCCCGGCTTCAACCGGGTCGCGCGCCCGAAGCGGCTGGCGGACTCGTACCCGACGACGAGCGCGGCCGCCAGCTCCGCGCCGCTCGCGTTCCTCTCCTGGGCGACCGCGAGCGCCGCGGGAAAGGTGTGGCTCGCCGGGTGTCCCCGGGCGTACTTGTTGCCCTCGTCGAGCTCGAGCGTCACGGCCGAGACGCCGTTCAGGTACGCGGCCGCGCCCGTACCGGCAGACCGTCGCCATCCCGAACAGCTTCGCGGGACCCTGGCCGCGGGTCCCAGGCCGCCGCGAGCGCCCGCATCTCGGGGGTTCGGCCGCCCGACGATCATTACCCCCAGCGTGTCCAACAGCGTCAGGACGAGTTGCTGGCGCAGGCCCGGACCTGCCGACCCCCACCGGAACTCGGACACGAACCGGCCGAGTCCTTCCAGACCTTTCACGGTCGCCGGATGCCGATCCGTCTGGTCCGTCCCGGCCTGCGCCTCTCGCGATACCAAGTTCGCCCCCTATGGGGTGGCCAGGGGCCTGGCCTCGGTCAGCGGCCGTTTGAGGTAGGTCCCCGTCGGCGGACCGGTGGCCTCCCCGTTGGCGAAGACCGTTTGGCCGCGCAGCAGGGTGCGCGTCGGCCAGCCGGCGAGCTCCATCCCCTCGAACGGCGTGTAGTCCTGGGCCGAGAGGAGACGCTCGGTTGTCACCGGGTGTGCGTCTCTCGAGGTCCACTATGGCGAGGTCGGCGTCGGCGCCGACGACCATGGCCCCCTTGCGGGGGAACAGGCCGTAGGCGCGGGCCGGGTTCGTGGCGACGAGGTCGACGACGCGCTCGAGCGAGAGGCCTCGACGCAGTCCCTCCGTCAGCATGAACGGGTAGATGAGGGCGGTGCCGCCGAACCCTGGCAGGGCCTGCCAGAGGTCTCCCTCCTTGTTCTCCTCCGAGCAGCAGGCGTGGTCGGAGCAGACCCAGTCGATCTCGCCGCGCAGCACGCCGCGCCACAGGGCGTCGACGTCGGACTGCGCCCTGATGGGCGGGTTGACCTTGCCGCGCTGGTCGTTGTACGTCTCGTAGGTGAGCGCCAGGTGGTGGAGCGTGGTCTCGAGACGCGCGTCGAGGGCCGGGTGCTGGCGCTTGAGCTCGAGCGCCGCGTCGAAAGCCTCCTCGCTCGAGAGGTGCAGCAGGTTCACCGGGCACCGGGTGTGCCCCGCGAGCACACCGACCTCGGCGACGGCGAGGTGCTCGGTCAGCGTCGGGCGGGACGCGCTGTAGGCCTCGAGGCCCTCGAGGACGCCCTCCTCCTGCACCCGCTCGTTGAAGACGCGGATCAGCTCCGGCTGCTCGCAGTGGATGGAGAGCGAGACCCGCGAGCCGTCGTCGCGGCCAGCCTGCACCCTGGCGACCTGCTTCCATGATCTCGAACAGGTGCCCAAGGTCGTAGGTCTCGCTCATCGTGTAGCCCGCCGCATCGCTCGAGGAGCCCGAGAGGTCCAGGCCCTTGTAGAACATGTAGTACTTGAACGAGGCGACGCCGTCTTCGCCGACGAGGCGCCCGATCTCCGCGACCTGCTCCCGCGCCATGGGCGCCAGATGGTAGCCGTAGTCCACGTACGAATGTCCCTGCGTCGCCTCGAGCACCTCGGGGAAGATCTCCGCGTACGGACCGGTCTTCTCCAGGTAGTGGCTCCCCGTCCTGAAGTAGCTGATGATGCTCGTGACGCCACCGGCCAGCGAGGAGAGGGTCTCGCTCCTGGCGTCCTCGGTTATGTCCCTGTAGATCCCCAGGTGGTAGTGGGCGTCCACGGCCCCCGGGAGCACCAGGCCTCCCCCAGCGTCCATCGACCTCGTCGGCGTCGCCCGAAGACAACCCCTCCCCGATCGCCGCGATGCGGCCGTCCAGGATCCCAAGGTCGGCCCGAACCGGGCCCCTTCCCGGCAAAACCACCCGGCCACCCCGTACGACGGTGTCGTAAGAAGCCATGCTCCTCCTCGTCTCGAGAGCCCGACAGACCCCGACCTTGCGTGTTCCGCTGGAAGAAACACAAGGCGTTTCTCGTTCCGTCAACATAGCCCAGGTGGCGCGCGTTGTCAAAA
The DNA here is from genome assembly GCA_963769655.1 of uncultured Rubrobacteraceae bacterium. Classification (GTDB taxonomy): domain Bacteria; phylum Actinomycetota; class Rubrobacteria; order Rubrobacterales; family Rubrobacteraceae; genus CAVYMT01. The sequence goes on from CAVYMT010000002.1 coordinate 70,843, forward strand.
GCATTGCTTTCGGCGGCCGTGTGTTGCAATATGAGATGCGGGTATAGACAGCCAGTGATCCAGGACGAGGTTGTTCCGTTGAGAGAAACAGATAAGGGGCTCCGACGGGGGCACGGTCGCGGCGGATCGGGTGGCCGACGTCTTGCTGACGTTCGCGGGGACGGAGGGGTCCCTCGGGGTCAGCGAGGTCTCGCGCCGTCTCGGGATCAGCAAGGCGGTGGTGCACCGAATCCTGCGTTCCCTCCTCTCCCGCCGGCTGCTCGCGGTCGACGAGGCTGGTGGGGGATACCGACTCGGTTCGGCGGCGACCACGCTCGGCGCCCGGGCCGTGCGGGACATGAACCTGAGGGAGTGCGCGCTGCCGGTGCTCAACCGCCTGCGCGAGGCGTCGGGCGAGACGGCGACGGTATCCGAGCTCGTCGGCGTCTCCAGGGTGTACCTCGACCAGGTACCGAGCCGGCGCGAGATCAGGATGACCGTGGAGCTTGGGCCGGCCGTTCCCGCTGCACGCGGGGGCTTCGAGCCGCGCGATACTCGCCTTCGGTCCGCCGGGTCTGCGGCGCCAGATCCTCGACGGACCGCTGGAGGCGTTGACCCCGAAGACCATCGTGGACAGGGAGCGGCTGGGCGAAGAGCTCGCCCGCAATGCGCGGGAGGGAGTGACCGTCTCCTACGGGGAGCGCCAGGCGGGCGCCGCCTCGGTCGCTGCCCCGCTGCTCGCGGCCGATGGCCGCGCCGTCGGGGCGATAAGCGTTTGCGGCCCCGTGGACCGTTTCGACGAAGAGGTGGTGCGCCGGCTCAGCCCCCGCGTCTCGGCGGCGGCCCGCGAGGCTTCGCGGAGGTTGGGTTGGATGGGCAAGAGAGTGGAGGCCAGGCTTGACTGAGAGCAAGGCGCTGGAGGGGATCAAGGTCATAGACGCGGCGAACCTTTTCGCCGGGCCGCTGGCCGCCACGGTGCTCGGAGACTTCGGGGCCGAGGTCCTAAAGGTGGAGCATCCGCGCGGGGATCCCGCGCGCACCCACGGCTACGCCAAAGACGGCGTGGGACTGTGGTGGAAGATGCTCGGGCGCAACAAGCGGTGCGTCACGCTGAACCTGAGCAAACCGGAGGGACAGGAGATCTTCAAGCGGCTCGCCGGGGAGGCGGACGTCGTCATCGAGAGCTTCCGTCCCGGTACCTTCGAGCGGTGGAACCTGGGCTGGGAGGAGCTGGCGAGGGAGAACCCTGGCCTCGTCTTCGCCCGCGTAACGGGCTTCGGTCAAACCGGCCCGTACAAGAACCGGCCGGGGTTCGGAACGCTGGCCGAGTCTATGAGCGGGTTCGCCCACGTGACCGGCCAGCCCGACGGTCCGCCAACCCTCCCGCCCTTCGGTCTCGCCGACGGCATAGCGGCGCTCGCCACCGCTTTCGCCGTGCTCACAGCCCTGCGGGCCAGGGACGCCACGGGCCGCGGTCAGGTCGTGGACCTGGCCATCTTCGAGCCCATCTTCACCGTGCTCGGACCGCAGCCCATCGTCTACGATCAGCTCGGCGTCGTCCAGGAGCGCAGCGGCAACCGCTCCGTCAACAACGCCCCGCGCAACGCTTACGAAACCAAAGACGGCCACTGGGTCGCCATCTCCACCAGCGCCCAGAACATCGCCGAGCGCGTCATGCGCCTCGTTGGGCGCCCCGAATACATAGAAGAGCCCTGGTTCCAGAAAGGATCCGAGCGGGCCAAGCACGCCGACGAGCTCGACGAGGCGGTGGGGACCTGGATCTCCGCGCGCACCCGCGATGAGGTGGTCGAGGCGTTCGACGAGGCCGGCGCCGCCGTGGCCCCGATCTACAGCATCGCGGACATCGTCGACGATCCACAGTACAAAGCCCTCGAGACCATCACGAGCGTGGACGACCCGGAGCTCGGACCCATCAAGATGCAGAACGTCCTCTTCCGGCTCTCGGAGACGCCCGGTGGGATCCAGTGGTCGGGCCCGAAACTCGGGCAGCATAACGAGGAGGTCTACGGCGGAACTCGGGATAGACGGGCAGCGTCTGCGGGAGCTCGGGGAGGCCGGCGTCGTATGAGAGCGCAGAAGGCGCCGCTCCGGAGCTACCTCTACGTCCCCGCGAGCGACCCGCGGCGCGTCGAGAAGGCCCTTGGCTCCGAGGCCGACGCGGTGGTCCTCGACCTCGAGGACGCGGTAGCCGCGTCCCGCAAAATGGAGGCCAGGCAGAACGCCGGTAGTCTCCTCGAAACGGCGCCGCCCAAGCCCGTCATCGTGCGCGTGAATGCTCCCGGCACCTCTCTGTGCGCCGAGGACCTTCAGGCGGTCGCTACCCCGCATCTATTCGGCATTCGGCTGCCCAAGGTTGGGGATCCGGAGGAGGTTCGGCGCGTGGCCGAGGTGCTCGACGGGTCGGACAGCGAGGCCGGGATACAGTGCCTGATCGAATCGGCCCTCGGGCTGGAGATGGCCTTCGAGATCGCCCGCTCCCACGAGCGCGTGTTGGGCGTGAGCCTCGGCGAGGCCGATCTCGCGGCCGACCTCGGGATCGGCGACGAGACGGGCCTACTGTACGCCCGGTCGCGGGTGGTGACCGCATCGCGGGCGGCCGGATTGCCGGGACCCGTGCAGAGCGTCTACACGGACGTCCGGGACCTCGACGGCCTGCGGCGTTCCACGCGGGAGGGCAAGAGCCTGGGGTTCGTGGGACGATCCGCGATCCATCCGGCGCAACTCGCCATCATCAACGAGGTCTTCACCCCCACCGAGGAGACGGTGGCCGAGGCGCGGGATCTCCTGGCCCGCCTCGAGAGGTCCGCGGGCGAGGGCACCGGCGCTTTCGTCCTGGAGGATGGCAGGTTCGTGGACAAGGCCGTCGTCGAGACGGCACGCTCGACGCTCGCCCTGGCAGGTCGCCTCGAGCAAGAGGAAGCATCGTGAGCGGGTTGCTGGATGCTTTGGCATCGGGGGCCGAGGTCCTGGATCTGGCCCAGCCGCTCTCGGCCGAGACGCCTTCTTCGCCAAACCACCCTGGCTTCAAGATGGCCCTCATGCGGCGTCACGGAGACTCGGTCCGCGAGGACGGCAGCTCGGCGGCCAACGAGATGATCGTCACCGGCGGCCACGTCGGGACCCACGTCGACGCCCTGGCCCACGTCTCTTTCGAGGGCAGGCTGCACGGTGGGGTATCGGCGGAGGAGGCCCAGAGCGGTGGACGCTTCTCGGAGCTGGGCGTGGACGCCATCGCGCCGATGGTGTGCCGGGGCGTGCTGCTGGACGTCGCAGGGTTGCACGGGACAGACATCCTGCCTGGCGGTTACGGCGTAACGGATGACGACCTCGCCGCCGCGGCCCGGAAGGCCGGGGTCAATGTCGGACCCGGCGACGTCGCCCTCGTCCGCACCGGCTGGGCCGGGCGGTTCGGGGATCCGGAGGACTTTCTCGGGCACGAGACCGGTGTGCCCGGTCCGACCGAGGACGCGGCCCGCTGGCTAGCCGACAGGGGGGTGCGCGCCACCGGGGCGGAGACCATAGCCTACGAGCAGATAAAGCCCGAGGTAGGCCACGCGCTGCTTCCCGTGCATCGATTGCTCCTCGTAGAGCGGGGCATCCACATAATCGAGGTCATGAACCTCGCGGCGCTGGCCGGGGCCGGCGTCCACGAGTTCCTCTTTGTCCTCGCCCCCCTGAACATCGTAGGCGCCACGGGCTCCCCGGTGCGCCCCCTGGCAGTGGTCGAGCGATGACGTCGCCCACGATCCTCGAAGCGGTCGCCCGCTTCGCGGCAAAGGCGCGCGGGGGAGGGGTCGGGGAGGAGATCCTGCACGACGCCGGGCGCCGCGTGACGGACATCGTCGGCATCGCGCTGGCGGCCAGCGGGCTGGAGCCCGCGCGCGTGGTGGGCGAGGTCGTCGAGGGATGGGGGGGCAAGGAGCAGGCGAGCGCGGTGGGCCGCGAAGAAAGGTACCCGGCCCCGAGCGCCGCCCTGCTTAACGGCACGCTGGCCCACGCCCTCGACTACGATGACACCCATCTGCCCTCCGTGCTGCACCCGAGCGCAGCCGTTGTCCCCGCCGCGCTCGCGGCGGCCGAGGCCAGCGGGGTGTCCGGCAGGGAGCTTCTCACCGCCGTGGCGGCCGGCGACGAGCTGGTCGTGCGGGTCGGAATGGCGGGCTACGATCCGGACCTTGGCAACTCCGTGTTCTTCGAGAAGGGCCTGCACGCGACCTCCATCTGCGGCACGCTCGGCGCGGCCCTCGCGGCGGCCATGCTCTACGGGTTGGACGAGGAGGCCATCGGCAACGCCGTCGCGATCTCCGCCGAGCATGGGCGCCGGACTTATCGAGGCCAACCGCACCGGCGGTACGGTCAAGCGCGTCCACTGCGGCTGGGCCGCCCACTCGGGGGTCGTCGCCGCCGAGCTCGCCGCGCGAGGTCTGACCGGTCCACCAACGGTCTTCGAGGGCAGGTTCGGGTTCCTGCGGGCGTACCTCGGCGAAGGCGCCGACACCGGCGCCATTACCCGTGACCTGGGCGAAAGGTGGGAGATACTCAGGACCTTCTTCAAACCTTACCCGGCGAACCACTTCACCCACGCCGGCATAGATGCCGCGATAGAGCTACGCGAAGGGGGCCTCGAACCGAAGGAGGTGGCGGCCCTGGAGCTCGGCGTCGCGGCGCCCGTCCTGCGGACCATCGCGCAGCCCGAGGAGGAGAAGGCCCGTCCGCGCACGGGCTACGCCGCGCAGTTCAGCGGGCCCTTCACCGTCGCGACCGCCCTCGTCGGGGGCGGGGGGCTCGGGGTCTCCCTCGACGACTTCACCGATCGCGAGGTGAAAGACAAGGAGAAATTACGCCTGGCCTCCCTCGTCACCTGCCACGCCGATGAGGCGTGCAACGACGTATTCCCCAACCAGTTCCCTGCCGTGCTACGGGCAAGGCTGAACGGGGGAGAGGTGAGGGAGGCGCGCGTCGTACACAACCGCGGCGGTCCCGAGAACCCACTCTCGGACGAGGAACTCGAGACCAAGTTCCTGGCCAACGCCGGGCGTGTTCTGCCGGAGGAGCGAGCGAGGGAGTTGGGAGAGGCGCTCGGCTCCCTCGAGCGGGTTGGGCGGCTGGGGGAGGTGATGGGTCTGACGCGGACCCAACGGTAGGAGCGGGGCGAACGTTCAGACGGACCAGCAGCGAGTGAGCACCGGCGGTGGCCGGCGGTGATCGGCGGAGAGGAGAACAACCGTGGAGAGCATGGAGAGGCTTGGCGGCGAGGACCGGGGCGACAGCACCTCCATCAGGCAGGTGCTCGCGGCGAGTTTGATCGGCACGACCATCGAGTGGTACGACTTCTTTATCTACACGACGGCGGCGGCGCTCGTCTTCGGCCAGCTTTTCTTCCCCGAGCAGACGCCCCTGATAGGGACGCTGCTGGCCTTCGGGACCTACGCGGTCGGATTCTTCGCCCGGCCGGTCGGGGGTGTTGCCGCGGGGCACTTCGGCGACAGGATCGGCCGGAAATCCATGCTGGTCATGACCCTGCTCGTAATGGGCATAGCCACGTTCCTGATAGGGTTGCTGCCGACCTACGCCGTCATAGGCGTGTGGGCCCCGATCCTGCTAGTCGCGCTGCGCTTCTTGCAGGGCTTCGCCGTCGGCGGCGAGTGGGGAGGGGCCACCCTCATGGCCGTCGAGTACGCCCCCGAGGGCAGGCGCGGCCTCTTCGGCGGTTTCCCGGGCATGGGCATACCACTGGGGCTCGTCGTCGCCACGGCCGTCTTCGCCTACTTCTCCTCTTTGCCCGAAGAGCAGTTCCTCTCTTGGGGCTGGAGGGTGCCATTCATCTTGAGCATCGTGCTCGTCGCCGTCGGGCTCTTCATCCGGCTCAAGATCGTCGAGACCCCCGCCTTCCGCCGGATGCAGGAGTCCGGCGGCGAGTCCAGGTTGCCCATCGTCGAGGTCATCAGGGACTACTGGCGCAGCATCCTGCTGACAATGGGCGCCTTCTTTCTGGTCAACGGTGGGTTCTACGTCGTGATCACCTTCATGCTCACCTACGGCACCGAGTCGGTCGGCGTCGATCGCGGCGTCATGCTCACCGGCAACCTCATCGCCGCCGGCGTCGAGGTGGTGGCCATAGGCGTCTTCGCCGCCCTCTCGGACTACGTCGGCCGCCGGCCCATCTACCTGGCCGCGGCGATCTTTCTCGGACTCTTTACGTTCCCGATGTTCTGGCTGATCAACACGGGCAGCGCGCCGCTGATCTGGCTAGCCCTCAGCATCGCGACGGCCTCTCTGGGCGCGATGTATGGGCCTATGGGCGCATTCTTCTGCGAGATGTTCGATACCAAGGTGCGCTACTCGGGCGCCTCCTTCGGCTACCAACTCGCCTCGGTCTTCGCCGGTGGGCTGGCACCGTTCATCTCGGTGGCGCTCCTTGCCCGCTTCGGGTATGTCGCTGTGGCCCTGTACATGATCGGGATGGCGGTCATAACCGTCGTCGCCGTCTACCTCGCCACGGAGACGTACCGGCGAGATCTCTACCGCGACGAGGTCGAGGGTTCGGCCGCAACCGGGGCCGGCGCCACCATCTCCAGTTGATCGTGGCCCCGCTCACCGTTCCCGCACAAAAAGATCCCGCCATCGGGTGAGGCGTCGGTCTCCTCATGGATACGATGCCCCCGCAACGTTGGTACAGTGAGCGGGATTCTCGACACCGTCGCCCGAAGAGTTGGCAGGAGACCTATGAAAGCGATCGTCCAAGACCAGTACGGTCCACCCGACGTCCTGGAACTCAGGGACATCGGCAGGCCCGAGATCGGCGACGACGAGGTGCTGGTTCGCGTGCACGCGGCCGGCGTGGATCGGGGCGTCTGGCATCTCACGATGGGCCTGCCGTACCTGATACGCCTCGCGGGCTTTGGTCTTCGAGCGCCCAAGAATCCTGTTCCAGGCATGGACGTGGCAGGCGTGGTGGAGGCGGTCGGCAAGGACGTGACCAGTTTCAGGCCCGGCGATGAGGTGTTTGGCGTCGGCCAGGGCACGTTCGCCGAGTACGCGTGCGCCCGCGAGGACAAGCTCGCTCCCAGGCCGACGAACCTCACCCTCGAGCAGGCGGCGGCCGTCGCCATCTCCGGCTTGACCGCCCTGCAGGGCCTGCGCGACCACGGGAAGGTTCGTCAGGGTCAGGAGGTGCTGGTCATCGGAGCGTCGGGCGGCGTGGGGACCTTCGCCGTGCAGATCGCCAAGGCGTTCGGCGCGCGGGTCACCGGCGTGTGCAGCACCACGAAGGTGGAAATGGTCCGATCGCATCGGCGCGGATCACGTCATCGACTACACCCGCGAGGACTTCGCCGCCACAGAGCAGCGCTACGACCTGATCCTGGACATCGGCGGGAACTCGTCGCTGTCGCGCCTCCGGCGCGCCCTCACGCCCCGGGGAACGCTCATCATCGTCGGTGGCGAGACCGGTGGGCGGTGGCTGGGGGGCACCGATCGCCAGCTCCGCGCGCTCGTGCTGTCGCCGTTCGTGAGCCAGAACCTGCGCGCGTTCGTCTCCAGAGAGACCCGTGAGGACATGACCGTCCTCAAAGAGCTCATCGAATCCGGTAAGGTCACGCCGGTCATCGACAGGACGTACCCGCTGAGCGAGGCCCCCAACGCCATCCGCTATCTCGAGGACGGGCACGCTCGAGGGAAAGTCGTCATAACGATCTGAGGCCCGAATAGCGGCCGACCGCCTTCCCGATCTCTGCAGGAAGCCGAGGGATCCAACGCTCAAGCTAGTGGCCCAAACGGCCGATAAGTCTGTCGAAGCCTTGACCGCGTTCGCGAGGAGGACGGCAGACCATGAACACCCGCACCAAGTCTATCTTTGCCATCTCGGTCCTGGTGGTCCTGTTGCTGCCGAACCTCGCCTTGGCGACGCCGTCCGACCCCACGAGCGATCCGCGGGCAGTCGTCGCAGGCCTCATCTCCGCGGCCGTGGAGATCTCACCGTCTCTAGCGAGGCAAGAAGCCGGGCGTCAGATGGTGCCCCAGGGCTCCGTGCTCACCCGGTCCGGCGCTATACGGCCGGCCGCCGACCTCGGCGCCTGGGCGCGGTCGCGGGGCTACCAGCGCGTGACGCCCGAGCTCGGCGACGCGCTCGCCGAAGGCTCCGCGCCGGACGCCACGACCCGCGAGTGGACCCGATGCTACGAGCGCGGGAACGGCTCCAATGTGATCTGCCCCGACGGCTTTATCGAGGTCAACTAGCGCGACCGGGGGCTACAAGCCCCCGGTCGCGCGATCAGCTATCAGCCCGCTCCAGCCTGCGGCTGTCGCTCTCAGCGGTCAGCTTCTTGGAGTTACGGACGGCGGCCCGCCAACCATTCGGGACAATATGTCCCTGAGGTTGTGACGCCTGTCTCGTGACGGCGGGACACCTCTCCCCGCAGACTGTTCGCATACCAGGAACCCGAGGAGAGGAGCCGCCGATGTCCGCACCAAACACCGACAGATGGATCGGTGCCGGTCTGCTGGGTCTGCCACTTTACGGGGCGCTGACCTTCTGGTCGAGCCTCGACCCCCAACCCGACCCGAGCACGCATTACGAGGCCTGGTCTCGCTTCGTGACAACCGACCACTACGTGCTGGCCCACCTTTTCGGCAGCACGCTCGGCCTGGTCCTGGCGATATTCGGGACGTTTGCCCTCGGAGTCTACCTTGCCGCCGGTCGCACAGGGCGCCTGGGGCTGGTGGCGATGGTAATTGCCGTCGCAGGCACCGCATTGTTTTTACCGGGGATGGGGGTCTCCACCTTCGCCGCGCCGATGGAAGGGCAGGCTTATCTGGCAGGCATCGAAGAGTTTGCCAAGCTACCCCCCAGCTTCGCGGATAGCGCGTTCGCGATGACCTCCCTGCTGGTCATCCTGCTCCTCTTCGCGGGCAATGTGCTTCTTGGGGTGGCCGTCTGGCGTTCGGGGACGCTGCCCCGGTGGGCGGGCGCCCTCTGGGCGAGCGCGGCCGTACTGATGTACCCGCTGGGCATCGTATACGCGGTGACGCTCGGGAGCCAGAGTACCCCACGAACGGTGCTCGCCGGCGCAGCGCTGTTGGTGATCAGCGGCGGGTGGATGGCCTGGACCGCCCTGCGCCGGCCCTCCACCGGAACCGTGGGCGTTACAGCCCAACCAAGGGTCCAGTAACCGAGCTCCGCGGGTAGAAAGGAGACGGAGGTGGCAATCGGTACCGCAACGCCATCGCGCGCGGCGGCAACGAGTGCCTTCCCGCTGAAATTCTTCGTCCTGGCCTTCGCGCTTACCTGGTTCCTCTGGGGACTGCAGTTGCTCGTCGTGCGCGGCGTGATCCCCACGCTGCCGGGACTTCAGGTGCTCGGCACCTTCGGACCGATGGTCGCAGCCGTGGTGGTCGTCGCGCAGGAGGACCGACGAGCTGGGCTGCGCTCCCTGCTGGGCCGGGTCGCGCGCTGGCACGTGGCGCCCGTCTGGTACGGGGTCGCCCTTCTGGGACCGCCCGTTCTCACGCTGGCCGCGATCGCGCTGCACGTGGTTCTGGGCGGACAGCCGCCAACCCTCTTGGCTCTGGTCGGGGCGCTGCCCACGTTGCTGATCGTATTCGTCTACATGACGATCTTCGTCGCGCTCGGCGAGGAGGTGGGTTGGCGCGGGTACGCCCTCCCCGCACTTCAGGCGCGCTACGGTGCCCTGCTTGCGAGCGTGATCCTGGGCGCGCTATGGGCCTTGTGGCACCTGCCGCAGTTCTTCAACCCCGACACCTTCTATAGCAACCTGCCCTTCGTCCTGTGGTTGGCCTACATCGTCCCGTTCGCGATCCTTATCACCTGGGTCTTCAACTCCGCCGGTGGGAGTGTGCTTATCGCCATGTTCTTCCACGCCGCCATGAACGCCTCGGGGGAGCTCTGGAAGGTTGTGCCCGAGTACTCAGTCAGACCCACGAGCGCGGCGGAGGCCGCCGCCGCGACCGTGCACATCAACCTCATGGTCGCCATCGTGTTGTGGGTTGCGGCCGTCGCCGTGGTGCTCATCTATGGAGCGCGCAACCTCTCGCACAAGCCCAGGCAGATACTGGCAGTGGCAGGGGCCGAGTCCCAACCGAGGGTGTCTTGACCAACACTGGAGCACCCCGCGCGGGGATCCGGCCGCCCGAGAGGAGAAGCTTCGATATGCACACGACACCGACACCTCGTCCTGACGACGGTACCCGGCGCCGGGCGCGTTGGGGTCTGACCATTTACCTCGCCATCGTCGTGGCTCTCTCGGCCGCCATAGAAGTGTTCATCATCAGCAACCCGGAACTGGACGGCTTGATCGCAGGGCTCATGCTGGTACCGGCCCTTGCCTCAGTGGTCGCGCGGCTCGTACTCCGCGAGGGCTTCTCGGACGTGTCCTTCCGCTTCGGAGGACGGCGCGGGTGGAGCGCCATCCTGCTCGCGCTTGTCTTCCCGGTGGCGATCGGGCTCGTCGCCTACGGCATCGCCTGGACGACCGGCCTGGCCGGGTTCGATCCCCCGACCGCAGGTCGTAGCCTGGTGGCCGCGATCGCCCCGTTCGCGGTCGGGATGATCCTGGGCCTCGTTCTGGCTTCCGGTGAGGAGATCGGCTGGCGCGGCTACATGCTCACGCGCCTCATAGACGCTGGGGTGCCCAGACCGATCCTGGCGAGCGGCCTGATCTGGAGCCTCTGGCACGTCCCGCTGGTTCTGGCCGGAGTGTACGCGGCGGGTCCCTCACCGACCCTATCCGCCATGCTCATCATGGTCTCGATCACCTTGTTCGGGTATGTGATCGCGCGCATGCGGCTCGAAACTGGCAGCGTCTGGCCGGCGGTCGTGCTGTACGCGGCCTGGAACCACATCATTCAAGGACCTTTTGATGGGGCTACGACGGGCGCCGGGGCCACGCTGTGGGTTGGCGAGTCGGGAATCCTTACCACGCTAACCTTGGTCCTCGCGGCCGTGATCTGCTCGCGCGGGCAATGGACGATGCTCCGTAAGCCTCCGAAGCGCGGGAAAGCCCCTGCGCATCAACTGGGCGTCCAGGCCCAACCGAGGGCACAATGATCCGGCACCCGTTGCGGAGGAAGCCGTGTGGCGGATCGTCAGGCGCCATGGTAGCTTGGGTGAAGAGAAGGAGCCTGGCAATGAGGGACTGCTTGATCCCGACGCACGCTCGTTGGAAGTTCGAATGTGGGGCTTGCGCGTGACCCGCCCGCTCGCTCCCGTGCAAACGGCCGCGGTCCCCGAACGCCCGGCCAACGCCCCGCGTCTGAGTGGGCGCTTGCTCGTTCTCGCTCGGGCGGTGTGGATAGTTATTGCTATTGCCGCCGCTGGTCTCTTCCTCGCGGGCGTGCTGGCCGAGTTCGCGCTGCTACATGAACCGTGCCCGACCGCCCGATGCACCACCGGGCAGCTTGACCCTGCCGGCCTGCGCGCCCTGGAAGGTCTCGGAATCTCGCCCGACGCTTTCGCCGTTTATCTTGTCGCCCTGGACGCCGTCTTCGCCGCCGGGTTCTGCGCTGCCGCAGCCCTGATCTTCTGGCGCCGATCCGACGACCGGATGGGGCTTTTCGTCTCACTGTCGCTGCTGACTTTCGGGACGGCGACCTTCGTGTTTACCCTGGAGGCGCTGGCGGTCCGATACCCCGTATCGGAGATACCGGTCAACGTTCTGCATTTTCTCGGCTCGGCCTCCTTCGGCCTGTTCCTTTACCTCTTCCCGGATGGGCGGTTCGTGCCACGATGGGCCGGCTGGGTCGCGCTGGTGTGGATAGCCTGGCAGTTGCCCAGGTATTTGTTCCCCGACTGGCACCTTGAGTCTGGCGCCTGGTACCCCTGGGCCACCACGGTAGTGTGGGCGGTCGCCCTGGGCACCGCGGTCTACTCTCAAGCGTACCGTTACCGGCGCGTCTCCGACGCAGTGCAGCGGCAGCAGATCAAATGGGTCGTCTTCGGCATCACGGTGGCGCTCGCCGGGTTCCTCGGGACGGTCGTGGCGCTGGCCGCCTTGGTCCCTTCGCCCGCCTCACCGGGCGCATTGCTCGCGAACCTGGCCGGGCAGGCGATCTCCTACTCGTTCATGCTCCTCATCCCCCTCTCCATAGGTGTCGCAATCCTGCGCTACCACCTCTTCGACATAAACCTCATCATCAACCGCACCCTCGTCTACGGCATCCTGACCACCAGCGTAGTCGTTCTCTACGTGCTGGTGGTAGGTGGGCTTGGCGCGGTGTTGCAGGTGCAGGGGAGCCTGATCGTCTCGTTGATCGCCACGGGACTCGCCGCCGTCATGTTCCAACCTCTGCGCGACCGTCTGCAGCGTGGTGTGAACAAGCTGATGTACGGCGAACGCGACGATCCTTACGCGGTGCTCTCGCGCCTGGGAGCCCGCCTCGAATCCACGCCCGCCCACGACGCCGTGCTCCCGGCCGTCGCCCGAACCGTGCGGGAAGCGCTGAAGCTGCCCTACGCCGAGATTCAGCTCAGACGGGCCGACGGGTTCGAGACGGCGGCGGTCTCCGGGGAACCCGACGCAGGACGCGCTTCGCCTGCCGCTCGTCTACGGCGGAGAGACGGTCGGCCGGCTGGTCGTGGGGCCGCGAGCCGGGGAAGACGCGTTCGCGGACGCGGAGCGTCGGCTCCTCGAGGACCTCGCGCACCAGGTCGGCGCGTCGGCCCACGCCGCGCTCATGACCGACGAGGCCCTGCGCCTCTCTGCCGACCTGCAGCGCTCGCGCGAGCGGCTCGTCGAGGCGCGCGAGGAGGAGCGGCGGCGATTGAGGCGCGATCTGCACGACGGCCTCGGGCCTCAGCTCTCCAGCCAGGCGCTCACCATCGACGCAGCCCTTGCACTCATGCAGCGTGACCCCGAGGCCGCGGAGGCGTTGTTACTCGAGCTCAAGGCCGACGCCCAGGACGCGGTCGCGGACATCCGCCGGCTGGTCTACGGGCTCAGGCCGCCGGCACTCGACGACCTCGGCCTCCTCGGCGCCCTTCGCGAGACTGCCGCCCAGTACGACGCCAAGGGCCTGAACGTCTCGCTGAAGCCCCCGGAGGACCTGCCACCGCTGTCGGCGGCCGTTGAGGTGGCCTGCTACCGCATCGCGCAAGAGGCGCTGACCAACGTCGCGCGACACTCGGGGGCGGGCGCCTGCACCGTCTCGCTTGCCATCGAGGACGAAAACGTGCTGCGCCTGGAGGTTCGAGACGACGGCCGCGGGATGCCGGACCCGATGGCCAACTCCGCCGTGCGCTCCGGGGTAGGCCTCACGTCGATGCGGGAACGCGCGACCGAGCTCGGCGGCAGCCTGGACGTCCAGCCGCTCCCCGAGGGTGGCACCCTGGTCCGCGCCAGGCTGCCCCTGCCGCAGGAGGAATAGTGGATCCGTCACCCGAAAGTATCCGCGTCCTGGTCGCCGACGATCACCCGGTCTTCCGTCGCGGGATGCGCGCCATACTGGGCGCCGAGCCCGACACCGAGTTGGTCGGAGAGGCGACCGACGGCGAAGAGGCCATCGCTCGAGCGCTGGAGTTGCGGCCCGATGTCATCCTGATGGACCTCAACATGCCCAGGGTGACCGGTGTCGAGGCGACGCAACGTATCCTGGAGGCGGCCCCGGATACCGCCATACTGATGCTCACGATGTTCGAGGACGACAAGTCGATCTTCGCCGCGATGCGCGCCGGGGCGCACGGTTACGTGCTCAAAGGCGCCGACGGGGTGCAGACGCTGCGGGCCATCCGCGCCGTGGCCAGCGGGGAGTCGATCTTCAGCCCCTCGATCACGCGTCGCCTCACCGAATACTTCGCCACGCCCGAGCGGGAACGCGAGACGGCTTCGGCCCGGATTTTCCCAAACCTGACCGAGCGGGAGAGGGATATCCTGGACCTCATCGCCGAGGGTTACACGAACACCGCGATCGCCTCCCGCCTCTACCTGAGCCCGAAAACCGTGCGCAACTACGTCTCGAACATCTTCACCAAGCTGCAGGTCGCCGACCGCGCCCAGGCCATCGTCCGCGCCCGCGAGGCCGGTCTCGGGAAGGAAAGCGGATAGCGGATTCTGCGGCCGGCCTGCCCCGGTCATCGTGCTGGGTTCGAGCGTGGAGGAGAGCTGATGCTCAGGTCCGAACCGCGCGGCGGCCCGGGCCGCTTTGCAACGCTCGGTAGGCACCCACGGGGGCAAGCGGCGCGCGAGGCAGGCAAGAAGGCCCATTGTGCCCCGCTCGAGAGGGAAAGGCGACCCTCGAGCGACGGATTACGGTACGGTTACGTAAACGCGCCGCCAGGGTTGGTCGTCCATAAGCCTCCACCGGTGCCCGCCGCCCACGGTATCCTCTGCCAGCAAGACGTCGCCGGGCTCGACCACCTGGCGGGCCCCGGTACGGGCCTCGAACTCCAGCCGGCCACTCAGGGTGACCACGTACTGTCGATGCGGGGCGTTGTGCCAGTCGAGGCTGGACCCGGCCGCGGTCTCTTCAAAGGAGACGGTCGAGGCTGGCTCGACGGGGGATGAGGAGCCCAATGGCTCGACTTTGTGCCACCCGATCTCGCCCACGGCAAAGTGCGACTGGCCGTCGTTGCCGGTGAAGAGCCGAATTAGCCTGATCCCCATGTCCCTCTAACCTCCGTGCCGTCCTTCGAACCACTTGCGGCGCAGAGCGTCGAAGGCACCGCGCTGCTTGGTGTCCACCAGGGCCTCGTTCACCTTGCCGCAAAGCCTCGTGTTGGTCTTGGCGAACGCGATCCCAAGCTTCTCGTGGGTGGGTATCTGCTGGATTACCGTCAGGTCGCGCCGATCGTTCGTGAGCCAGGCGACCACCGGGAACAACTTGATGAACGCCCCTATGCGGCCCGCGGAAAGGTCGTCCAGCGCGGTGAGGATTCCGTGATAGGGATAATAATGGATGCTCGCGATGGCACCGTCGGCCAGCAACCTCCGGGCGACGATGTCGGAGGTGTTGCCGGATTGGATCCCAACTACCTGGCCGCGCAGACCGGCGACGGACCTTATCTGCGGGTTTCGCTTGACGTTCACCACCAATCCCTGGTTGAACTCGAGATAGGGGGCAGAGAAGAGCGCTACCTTCTCGCGCTGCGGAGTAATCGTCGTGCCAGATACGACGGCATCGTAGCGTCCGTCGGCGAGGCCGTCGAAGATGGCGTTGAAATCGTCGCCAGCGAATCTCACCGGGCGGAAGACCAATCCGAGGTTGTCGCAGATTTGCCGCATGAGATCGATGTCAAAGCCGGTCCTCGCGCCGTCGACCTCTACCTCGAACGGGGGATCGGGAAAAGCAGATGCGACCTGGAGTACGCCTGGAGTATGCGTCAGTGCCATCGAGTTGGCCCTCCTGGAAGCCGACCTCTCGTTATGCGAGACCGGTGAGCCGCCCTAGATTCGACCCCACACCCGAGATTGGCAGTATACGGGAAGCAGCGATTGACCCGACTCATGACGTCCCTAGTCCGTCGTAGACCGGGACCGCAAGCCCCAGGATCCAGCCGCCCCACAAAGGTTTGCGAGTGGCGCCTTTGGTGGGACGCCGAGGGTACGATGCGCGGCTCTGAAAGGTATGCCTATACTGACGGTCGATCGCGGGAAACGTGCGCGAGCACGCAGGGGAAGGAATACAACATGGGGAACAGCGGCTTTGTACGGCTTGGCGGCCTTGCGGGCCTGCTCTCGGCCATCGTCATGATACCCGCGTACCTGGTGGGGTACCCGGACGCCCCGGCCACCGCCGCCGAGGCGGACCTCTACTTCGGATCCAACCTTGGCAGGTTCGTCCTGGCGAACGGGACGCTTCCCATCTTCCACGTTTTCTTCTTCGTGGTGTTTATCGGCGTGCTGCGCGGTGTACTGGCCCGGGCGGAGGGAGAGGGAGGTGGCCTCGCGGCGGCCGCTCTGGCGGGTGGGGTCGTCTTCATAGCGCTCTCCGCGGCGGGGTTCGCGGCCGAGATCGTCTATCCGGCCACCGCACTCAGGTTCGGGGATTTCCAGCCCGACGGACAGTTCGTGTACGTGTCTCTGGCGCTCTCGGCCTGGCTCTACCACTTCTGCCAGGCGGGCGCCTCGGTGATGATAGCTGCCAGCTCGCTCGTGGGGCTCGCGACGGGCGTTTTGCCGCGGTGGCTGGTGTTGCTCGGGTTCGTGGTCGCGCTGCTGACGCTGCTGCACTTTGTCGTGCCGCTCGTGGCTGCGCTGTCAGGGCTTGCGTGGATAGCGATCGTCTCGCTGCTGATGCTCACAGGCCTAGGTCGTCGAACCGGCGCCGGCCCGAGAACCCGGCGAACGGCCCGCTAACGGTCACCCGTACCTGCGAGCACCAGCTGGCGTGGACGGTGATCGAAGACGGCAAGAAAACCAGTGAGAGGACCGACGACGGCGGCGAGATCGTCGTCTACGCGATCGAGGGGAGGAACAGCGATGACGGATCGGACCGACCCCGGTGGTACGACCGACGGCAGGACCGGCGCGATCGCGCCCGAGGGCGTCGCGGGTGAACGGCCAACGGACGGTTCGGAGCTGCGGCGCGTTGTCCTCGGGGCGCTCGTCGGGACGGCGCTCGAATGGTACGACTTCTTTATCTACGGGACGGCCGCGGCGCTCGTCTTCGGCCAACTTTTCTTCCCGCAAGCGTCGCCAGCTACGGGAACGCTCATCGCCTTCGCCACCTTCGGGGTCGCCTTCCTGGTTCGCCCCTTGGGCGGGTTCATCTTCGGGACCATGGGCGACAGGATCGGGCGCCGGGAGACGCTCATCGCGACGACGCTGCTCATGGGTATCTCGACGGGGCTCATCGGGCTGCTGCCGACATTCGAGACTATCGGAGTTTGGGCGCCCATACTGCTGGTCCTCTTGCGGGTCTGCCAGGGCCTGGGCGCCGGCGCGGAGTTCGGCGGCGCCTCGACGCTGCTCGCCGAGCACGCGCCCTCGGGGCGGCGGGGCTACTATTGCTCGTTCTCCCAACTCGGGGTGCAGATAGGGCTTCTCTGCGGCACGCTCGCGTTCCTGCTGGTCGGTCTGCTGCCCGACCAGGAGCTCTTCGCGTGGGGGTGGCGCGTCCCGTTCCTGGTCAGCTTCCTGATGATCGGGGTGGCGCTGTACGTTCGGCTGCGCGTTACGGAGTCGCCGGTCTTCCGGAGGATGGAGGAATCGCACGAGGTAGTTCGCCTGCCCATCGCGGAGGCCCTGCGCCGCTACCCGCGCAACTTCCTGATCGGCATCGGCGCGCACATCAGCGACACGGCCCTTGCCTACCTCTTCGCTACGTTCACGGTCGCGTACGTCACCGAGGAGCTGGGGGTCTCCAGGAGCACCGTGCTCGCGGGGATCGTCATCTACAGCGTCGTCGTGATAGCGCTCCAGCCCGTCTACGGGGCGCTCTCGGACCGCATCGGGCGGCGGCCGATCAACATCTTCAGCGTTCTCTTCTCGGCGGCGTTCGCGTTCCCGTACTTCTGGCTGATCGACACGGGGGAGACGGCCCTGATCTGGCTGGCCCTGGTCGTGGCCACCGCGGTCGGCTGGGCGCCGATGATCGCGGTGCAGGGGGCTTTCTACGCGGAGCTTTTCGGGGCGCGCGTCCGCTACACGGGATTCGCCGCCTCGCGCGAGCTTGGCGCGGCCATCGCCGGCTTCTCGCCCCTGGTCTCCGGCGTCCTCGTCGGCGCCATGGGGGGCGCGCCGTGGCTGGTCGCCGCGTTCATGATCCTGCTGGCCCTCATCTCCTTCGTGGCCTTCTACTTCTCGGCCGAGACCAAGGACCTCGACATCGCCGAGGTAGACCCGGTCTACGGGGAGGATCAAGCGGGTGCCGCTGGCACCGCCCGGTAACCTCGTTACGGCGATCTCGAACGACCACGGGTTCACGACTTGGGGAGGACCGGCTTTCGGACGACACCTGGTCCGCCCAACCCCGAACGAGCGGAGCCTCCGGCACCTGCAGTGGTAGCCCGCGTGGAGGTTGATTTGCGTGCGAGGCTCGGCCTAGTAGACTGTACCCGAAGGGCCCTAGGGCAAGTTCGCTCGCCGCCGTCGTCGAGAGCGTGACGAGCCACTACGATAATTACCATCACGGCCTCGAGCACGCCGCCCAGGCCGAGTCCTTGCCCGACGACTTTCTTCGCCGGTTCTGCGTGATCGGTGCGCCCGACGAGTGCTGCGAACGCCTGCAAAGGCTGGTGGCCCAGGGCCTGTCCCATCTCATCATAGTCGGCGCCTCCCGCGACGTCGACCCGGCCATCAGGGAACGCTCGGACCGCCTGGTGGCCCGTGAGGTGCTGCCGGCGCTGCAGGCGACCTCCGCGCGTCCGAACTGACGGGCAACGGCTCTTTGGGGAATCGAGACCGAACGTAACTAGTCGCCTTCACCGTCCCTTAGCCTGAAGATGAGCTCCTCGACTTCTTTGCCGCGAGCGTTCGAGAACCCTCGGTCCTCGCCGCAGACCGTGAACCGCACTTCTCCAGGACCCGGATGGAGCGGACATTGTCCCTGGCGGCGCGGGCGTAGAGCGGTTTGGCCTCCATGTGACGCAGGAATCGCTCGAGCGCCGCGGTGGCGACGCCCCTGGCTCAGCGCGCCGAAAAGGCTTCCCTGTCCTCCGGATCTCCGGCGGTGAAGGCGGCCATCCGGTTAGCATCGGGGTCCAGTTGCTGGTCGAAAAATACCGCAAGGTCGCCCTCCGACACGTCCCGCCGTACGACGTCGCCCGCCGGGGGCCCATTGCGCGTCTGGTCACGTGAACCTCCCAATGATGGGTCGGACCTGCGTACCTCTTTCAGAGCCCGCGCTTCGCGTCCACTACCCCGCGCAGGCGCTCCTCGAAAACGGCCAGGCTGGTCGGACCCTGGTCCTCGTTTGTCCGGAGCCGGACGCTGACCGTGGCGGCCTGCTCTTCCCTGTTCCCGACGACGAGCATGTAGGGGATCTTCTGCAGCTGGGCGTCGCGGACCTTCGCGTTCATCCTTTCGGCACGCTCGTCGACCTCGACGCGGAACCCCAGCGCGCTAAGCCGGTCTCCAACCTGTCGGGCGTAGTCGACGTGGCTTGCAGCGATGGGGATCACGACCGCCTGGGTCGGGGCGAGCCAGACGGGCAGCGCGCCGGAGTAGTGCTCGATCAGGAGCGCCAGGAAGCGCTCGATCGACCCATACAGGGCGCGGTGCACCATGTACGGGCGCCGCGGCCGGTTATCGGCGTCCACGTAGGTCAGATCGAATTTCTCGGGCAGGTTGAAATCGAACTGGATGGTCGAAGCCTGCCAGCGCCGCCCGAGAGCGTCGAGGATCTTCATATCGATCTTCGGCCCGTAGAAGACGGCCTCGCCCTCCATACGCTTGTAGGGGAGACCACGCGCCTCGAGGGAGGCCGCGAGGGTGGACTCCGCGGCCTGCCAATCTTCGTCGCTCCCCGAGTACTTCTCCGGCGTTTGTGGGTCGCGGACGCTGAGCTCCATCTCTGGGGTCTCGAAGCCGTAGGCGGCGAGGATCGAGAGGCAGAAATCCAGTACGCGGTCGATCTCCGCCTGCATCTGGTCCGGCCGGCAGAACAGGTGCGCGTCGTCCTGGGTGAAGCCCCGCACGCGCAGCAGCCCGCGCAGCGTGCCCGAGGGTTCGTAGCGGTACACGGTACCGAGTTCGGCGAGACGCATCGGCAGGTCGCGGTAGCTGCGCGTGTGGCTCTTGAAGACGAGCATGTGGAACGGGCAGTTCATCGGCTTGAGGTAGTAATGCTCGTCCTCTATGTCGATGGCCGAGTACATGCCGTCTCGGTACCACTTGAGGTGACCGCTCGTCTCCCAGAGCGTCGACCGTCCTATGTGCGGCGTGAAGACGAAGTCGTACCCGCCGTCGCGGTGCCGGTGCCGCCAGTAGTCCTCCATGACCGTCCGTACCAGGGCCCCCTTTGGATGGAAGAGGGCGAGGCCGGATCCTACCTCGGGCTGGATGCTGAACAGGTCGAGCTCGCCGCCGAGGCGGCGGTGGTCTCGCCTCTCAGCCTCCTCGCGCTGCCAGAGATAGTGCTCCAGGTCTTCCTCACGGGGCCAGACGGTGCCGGAGACGCGCTGGAGCATCTTGTTCGCCTCGCTACCCCGCCAGTAGGCCCCGGATACGTCCAGCAGCTTGAAGCCGCCGGGCGGAATCTGGCCGGTGCTCTCGAGGTGCGGGCCCAGGCACAGGTCCTCGAAGTCGTCCTGGGTGTACGTCGAGATCTCGGCGTCGCCGACCTGGTCCTCGCCGGCTCGGGCCTCGCCCTGATCGTCGCGCCCCTCCATCAGGTCGTCTATCGTCTCCAGCTTGTATGGCTGGTCGCCGAAGAGCTCCCGGGCCTCGTCGGCGCCGACAACGCGGTACCGATAAGGATGATCTTCGCCGACGATCCGGCGCATGCGGCCCTCGATCTCGGGAAAATCTTCGGGCGTCAGGGCGCGGGGCAGGTCGAAATCGTAGTAGAAGCCGTTGACGAACCTGTCGTGGGGCGGCCCCCACGCGAGCTTCGCCTCCGGGAACATCTCCTTCACGGCCTGGGCCATCACGTGGGCCGTGGAGTGGCGCAGCCTGTAGGTCGGATCCTTCCTGTCTACGGGCGTCACGGGAACGCTCCTTCACAAGATGCTGGTGGCCGGGTGCTGAAAGCCGAGGGGGCTCTAGGCGGCTGTCCAGCCGCCGTCGACGAGCAGGGTAGTCCCGGTAACGAAGGTCGAGGCTCGGGAGGCCAGAAAGATCGCTGGGCCGATGACCTCCCATGGCTCGCCGAAGCGTCCCTGGGGCACCCGGCCGACCACGTCCTCGTACCATTCTTTATCGTCCATGATCTGGCGCACGAGCGGCGTGGTGACGTAGGCGGGGGCGAGCGCGTTGACCCTCACGTTGTGCGGGGCGAACTCCAGCGCGAGTACCTTGGTGAGCTGGACGACGGCCCCCTTGCTCGCGGCGTACGCCGCCTGGCGTTCCATCGCGACGAGGCCGAAGATCGAGGCCATGTTGACGATAGTCCCGTGACCGTTGGACACCATGAGCTCACCGAAGGCCTTGGCGCAGTGGAACATCCCAAGGAGGTTGACGTCGAGCACCGCGGAGAACTCCTCCGGTTCGAGCTCGAGGACGGGCTTGCGGCGGTTGATGCCGGGGACGTTCAGGGCCACGTCCACCTGCCCGGCCCACGATCCGGCCTCTTCGGCCGCGGAGCGCACGCTCTGCCAGTCCCGGACGTCGAGCCCGACGGCCGTGCTCTGCCGGCCGAGTTCGGCGATCGACGCCGCCGTCTTCCGGGCACCGTCGAGGTCCAGGTCCAGGCAGGCTACGTCGGCCCCGAAGTGCGCGAAACCCAGGGCGATCGCCTCCCCGAGCCCCGAAGCCGCACCCGTCACGACGGCGCGCTGGCCGTCGAGGCGGAAAATCTGCGCCAGATCCTGCGGCAAACCGGCCGTGCGAGAGGCTTCCTCCGACATGCTTCCCCCGTTTCCTGCGACATGACCACGCGTTGTGCGGGCAGCCTAGAGACAGCCAGGGGCAGCGTCAACCGGTCCTGCCCTTGGCCCGCGGACCGAAGACGGGGGCTCCCTAGTACCCCGGTGCCCAAGGGAACCCACTGACCGCTGCGCGGAGAAGCGAAGTCCGGAGGGGGGGCGTGGCAGCTAGACACCCCCGACCGGGAGCCGGTGACGTGCCCAGAAGGCCGCGAGCGCCTCGGCCACGCCTCGCGGGTCCTGGAGCTGCATGAGGTGCGTCGTACCGGGCAGGACGAAACCCTTCGGCACGCGGCAGCCACGCCAGCAGCAGCCGGTGCGTCTCGCCGAAGCGGGGCCAGAGGGCGTCGCTCTCGCCGCCGAGCACGGACAGGGTCGGCTGGCTGATGCGCCGCGCCTCCGCCTCGCCGAAGCGCCAGCCCAGCTGCCCGGGCAGCTCGCGCTCGAACCAGGTCTCCGCGTCGGCCACCGCCTGCGCGAAGGCCCCCGGCAGCACCCGGTCGAGGGCGGCGCGGTACCGCCCGGCCACCGCGCCTGCAGGAACTCGTCCACGACGACCGCCGCGCCCGCTTCCCGGTAGCGCTCTACGCCCCGCGCCAGCGACTCCCGGTAACCCTGAGCGCTCGCCCCCACCATCAGCCCCGGCTCCAGCAGGGCCAGCGAGTGGACGACGCCCGGGGCGTCCAGCGCCAGCTGGAGGGCGACGTCGCCGCCGTACGAGTGCCCCACGACGTGCGCCCGCTCCACGCCCAGGTGGCGCAGCAGAGCCCGGCAGTCGGCGGCCTGTCGGGCGATGCTGACAGGCCCGGAGGCGCGGCTGCTGCCCGCATAGCCGCGGCGGTGGTAGAGGATGAGCCGGTAGCGACCCGCCAGGCTGGGCTCGGCCAGCAGCGGCCGGAAGGTGTCCGCGATGAACGCCCCGTGGATGAAGACCACGGGCTCGCCTGCCCCCGAGACCTCGTACTCCAGCTCGGCCCCGTCGGTCCTCGCCCGTTCCAACACTGCCATCCTTTCGGCGCTCCAGCGACTTCGGGGAAGGCTGCCGAAACCTACTCTTCGCCCCCATTCTGTACGGAACTACGCCCTTGGTCGCCCGGGACTGTGCGGGGCCGTCGTCATTACCTCTCGCGGCGGCACCCATTGGCACCGACCACCGCGGCTTCCAACCCGAACCGTACGTCAGTAGCCCTCGTCTTCGAGGCGGACCTTGCCGCGGAAGAGGCGGTAGATGACTATGAAGTAGATCGCGGCCATCACCATACCGATGCTCCACCAGACCAGGCCGACGGTCTGGCTGTAGGTGGAGGATGACGCGTTCTGGATGGTAAGGCTGTTCGCCGGGTCGACGGCAGGCAGCACCCTCGGGTAGATGCCGAAGACGGTGCTTGTCAGCATCCCGATGATGTACGCGCCGAACGAGAGAAAGGTCGCCCGGTCGTTCCCCCTGAAGCCGAAGAGGATCGCGGCGACGAGCCCGCCGATGGCGACGAGCGGCAAGACGTAGCCGTAAGGCCGGGCGTTGAAGCTCTCCAGCAGCCAGGGGCTTACCCAGAAGGTGGCCGGGGTCGCCACGACGGTGAGCGCGATGACCGCAAAGGTGAAGCGGCGTGAGATGCGACGCGCGCGGGCGTTCAGCTCGTCCTCGGTCTTCAGGGCGATCCAGTTCGAGCCGTGCACGACGAGCGTCGCAAGCGCGAGCACCCCGATCAGGATCGTGTACCAATCCAGGATGCCGGGGTTCTGCGAGAACGGACTGAAATCCGTCCACAAAGCCTGGAAAAAGTACCCGTCCTCGTCGATCGGGACGCCGCGCACGACGTTTCCCAGGGCCGCGCCGAAGAAGATCGCGAGCAAGGTGCTCCCTATAAAGAACATGGCGTCCCAGAAAGAGGCCCACATCGGGTCGTCTATGTGCCCGCGCAGCTCTATGGAGAGGCCCCGGATCATGAGAAACCACAGCACCATGATGAGCGGCAGGTAGAACCCGGAGAAGCCCGAGGCGTAGAGGACCGGGAATGCGAAGAACAGTGTGCCGCCGGCCGCGATCAACCACACCTCGTTGCCGTCCCAGACCGGCCCGATGGCGCGCAGGATCGTGCGCCGCTCCCGCTCGTTGCGGGCGGCGACGAGGTGTATGGCGCCGGCGCCGAGATCGAAGCCGTCCAACAGGACGTACATGGCGATCATGAGCGCGACGAAGATGAACCAGATCGTCTCCACCGTCTCTCTCCTCTCCCTAGGCCGTCAGGCCCTCGGACGACTCCAGCGTCTCAGACTCGGCCTCGGGGCCGTGGGTGACCTCCCGCACCATAAGCACGATGTAGAGGAGGCCCATCACCAGGTACATCCCCGCGAACCCGATCAGGGTGAAGAGCACGCTCCCTGAGGAGACAAGCGGTGACACTCCTTCCGAGGTCCTGAAGAGCCCGTAGGCCAGCCAGGGCTGACGCCCGAGCTCGGTCGTGAACCATCCGGCGGTGTTCGCGATAAACGGGAAGGGTATGGCGAGCATCAGGATCCAGAGCATCCACCGCGACGTGAAGAGCCTACCTCGCCACAGCAGGAACGCCGCGAGGACCATGATCCCGATAAAGACCGTGCCAAGCCCCACCATGACGTGGTAGCTGTAGTACAGGAGCGGTATGTTCTGCGGCCAGTTCTCCCTCGGGAAGGCGTTGAGTCCCTGGACCTCGGCGTTCCAGTTCTGGTAGACGAGGACGCTAAGCGCGCGCGGTATCACGATGGGGTTGTCTATGCGCCTGTTCTCCATGTCCGGCTGGCCGATGAGGACCACTCCGGCCCGCTTCTCCGACTCGAATAGCCCCTCCATCGCGGCCAGGGAGACGGGCTGGTGCTTGGCGACCACGTCGCTCTGGAAGTGGCCGCTCGGGAAAAGCATCCACAGGCTCGCCAGCACGCCCGCCACCACGCCGACCTTGAGGAAGATCTTGCCGTACTCCACGTGCCGGCGCCCGAGCACGTAGAAGGCGCCCAAGCCCGCCATCACGAACGCCCCGCAGACCACGGCACCGCCCATGTTGTGCGCGTACTGCGGGAACACCCAGGGGTTGAACAGGATCGCCCAGTAGTTGTTGAGTTCTATGTCGCCGTTCTCCAGCGTCCTGTAACCAACCGGGTGTTGCACCCAGGCGTTGGTGGCGATGATGAAGTAGCCCGAGGCCCAGGTCCCGACAAAGACCATGAACGAGGAGAACCAGTGCACCCTCTGCCCGAACCTCCGCTCTCCGAAGAGGAACAGCCCCACGAACGCGGACTCGAGGAAGAACGCGAAGGCCCCCTCCATTGCCAGGGTCTGGGCGATGATGTCCCCGGCGTACCTGGAGAAGGCGGCCCAGTTGGTCCCGAATTGGAACTCCAGGGGGATGCCGGTTACGACCCCCATGACGAAGGTCACCGCGAAGATCTTGCCCCAGAACCGCGCCGCCGCGTTGTAGAGCTCGTTGCGGTTGCGCATGTACAGGCTCTTGAGGACGAAGATGAGCAGCGCGAGGCCCATGGTGAGCATGGGGAAGAGGTAGTGGTACGTCACGGTGAACGCGAACTGCAAGCGGGATACCGTCAGCGCGTCTTCCAACTTCGTCCCTCCCGTTCTCCCGGCCACCGGCCGGGGTTGGTCCCTGTTTCTTCTCGCCTCACGCGGTCGCGAGCATCCCGTCCTGCGCCCGGAGCATCTTCTGGTAGAGGCCGCCGGCGAACCTCAACCCCTCGTGGGTCCCGCGCTCGACGACGCGGCCGCCGTCGAGAACCAGGATCTCGTCCATCGCCTCGAGCCCCACGAGCCGGTGCGTGATGAGGAGCAAGCTCCCGCCGCGCGCGGCCAGTATCCCTTCCATCAGCTCCCGCTCGGTGAGCGCGTCGAGGTCGGCGGTCGGCTCGTCGAGGAGCAGGAGCGGGGCCCGCCTCAGCAACGCCCGCGCCACCGCCAGCCGCCGCCGCTCGCCCCCCGACAGTCGCGAGCCGCCATCTCCTGCGTACTCGTCCAGCCCTCCGGGCAAGGTCCGCACGAAGCCCGCAAGCCCGGCCTTCTCCAGCGCCTCCCAGAGCGCGTCCTCGTCGGCGGTGGCGTCCGCGACGAGCAGGTTCTCACGGATGCTGGCGGCGAAGACGTGCGGGCTCTGGTCGACGGCGGCGATGGGATGTCGCAGATCCACTTGACGGTAATCTCGGGCGTCGTCGCCGCCAAGCCGGACGGCGCCCGAGGTAGGATCGTAGAAGCGCAGGACGAGGTTCGCGAGCGTGCTCTTTCCGGACCCACTCGGCCCGACGACCGCGATCCGTCCCCCCGGCGGCAGGTCGAACGAGACGTCGTCCAGAACGGCCGGACCGTCTTCCTCGTACCGGAAACCGACGCGGTCGAAGGCCAGCGTGTGATCCCCAGGCGGTGGAAGCGGTACCGTCGGGTCCACGACCTCCGCCTTGGCGTCGGTTATCTCGAAGAGCCGCTCACCGGCGCTGACCGAGCGCCCGAGGACGCGAAAGGCGGTGCCCAGCGGCGCTAGCACCTCGAAGCCGCCGAGAACGACGATGGCCACCATGGCCAGCCAGACGCCGTCGATCGTCCCGCCCGCTACCAGGGGGAGGGCAAGGACGAGCGTGGATAGTAGCGCGAGGCCGGTCACCAGGTCCGCCGCGCCGTCCTGCAGGCCCGCGGCGAGCGACACCCGCCCCTGCGCCTTCTCGAGCTCCCTGTCGAGGGTCGAGATCTCCCGCCGCTCCGCATCTTCGCGGGTGAAGGCGAGCAGGTCCCGCGCCCCCCCGACGACGTCTACGACCCTCGCAGTCAGCTCCGCCCTCAACCTGACTTGCTGGCTACCCAGGCCTCGCGAGAGGACTCGCCCCAGGACCGGCACCGCGAAGCCGCCAACCAGCAGGAAGGCGACGGCCGCGACGGCGAGTTCGGGGGCGAATGGCCGTAGGACAAAGAAGGAGAGCAGGCAGACCGTTAGAGCAACGACGACGGGCGAGACGACGCGCAAGAAGACGTTCTCGAGCTCCTCGACGTCCTTCACGAAGCGGGAGAGCAGGTCCCCGCCGCGGTGGGCGGAGAGCCTCCCCGGCGCCAGCGGCACGAGGCGCTGGAAGAACGAGGTCCTGAAGTTCGAAAGCAGCCGGAACGTAAGGTCGTGGGAGACGAGCCTCTCGGCGTAGCGCGAGAACGCGCGGGAGGCCGCGAAGAAGCGGACCAGAAAGACCGGGATGGCGAGCAGCGCGAGCATCGGAACCACGGCGGCGGCGGAGATCACGTAAGCCGCCGTTGCCAGCAGGCCGACCCCGCTGGCAACGGTCGCCGCACCCAGCGCCGCCGAGAGCGCCACCCGCCCCTTGTGGGGCCTGAGGAACCCGAGCAGGCGCGCGAAGGTGCTCACGCCGGCACGCTCCGAACCGCCGGCCTCGCGGCGACTAGGCTCGCGTACACGCCTTCGCGCAGCAGAAGTTCCTCGTGGACGCCCGACTCGACGATCCGGCCATCTTCCAGGACGAGGATCCTATCCGCCGCCCGGGCCGTGCCCAGGCGGTGGGCGACGACGAGGACCGTGCGGTGCTGCGCGAGGTGTTCGAGGGCCCGCGTGATTAGCCTCTCGCTCTCCGGGTCCAGGGCTGAGGTCGGCTCGTCCATCACGAGGAGTGGGGCGTCCTTCAGGAAGGCCCGCGAGATCGCCAGCCGCTGGGCCTCCCCGCCAGAGAGGCGCGTACCGCGATCCCCGACATGAGTGTCGTAGCCGCGCGGCAACCGGCGCACGAACTCGGATACCCCCGAGAGCTCGGCCGCCAGCTTCACCTCCTCGCGGCTGGCCTCCGGTCGCGCCAGCCGGATGTTCTCGAGCACGCTGCCGGGGAAGAGGTAGGGCCGCTGCGGCACCAGGGCGACGCGCTCCCGCCACGCCGTGGCCGATGGCCCAGAGATGGACCCGCCATCGGTGGTTATGGAGCCGCCCGTGGGTTCCAGGAAGCGCAGAAGTAGGTCCACGATGGTGCTCTTGCCGGAGCCGCTGCGCCCGACGAGGGCCGTCGTCGTGCCGGCCGCGAGCGTCAGATCCACGCCGCACAGCGCCTCGCGTCTGGTCTCCGGGTAGGCGAACCTCACCCCCGAGAGCACGATGGTCGGTGCCCTGGTCAGGCTGGGAGCGGCGCCATCGCTCTCCGGTTGCGGTGGCTCGGT
This sequence comes from uncultured Rubrobacteraceae bacterium, assembly GCA_963769655.1. Lineage (GTDB taxonomy): Bacteria > Actinomycetota > Rubrobacteria > Rubrobacterales > Rubrobacteraceae > CAVYMT01. The sequence continues at coordinate 98,499 of CAVYMT010000002.1, forward strand.
GTCCAGGATCCAGATTATCCGCTCGGCCGCGGCCTTTCCCTCCATCGCGGCGTGCCGGCTGGCGCCGAGCTCGCGCAGGGGCTTGAAGAACTCGGGCGTGAGCAGCAGCACGAGGAAGGCCTCCTCGAAGGGGATCATGCCGTTGATCAAACGCACCCCCAGCATTACGGCGACGAGCGCGATGGCGGCGGAGGTCATGAACTCGAGCACGAGCCCGTTGAGGAACGCGTAGCGCAGCACCTTCATCGTCCGCGCCCGGTACTCCTCGCCCACGCTGGCCACCCGGTCCACCTCGTCATCGGCCCGGCCGAAGGCCTTGAGCGTCGGCAGCCCTCTCAGGGCGTCGAGAAAGTGGGCACCCAGACGCGAGAGCGCGGTCCACTGCCTCTGGACGTGCTCCTCGGCGTAGGAGCCTACGAGGATCATCATCACGGGGATCACCGGCGCCGTCACCAGCAGCAGGACGGCGCTCAACGGGTCTACGGTGAAGACGAAGGCGACGATGAGCAGCGGCACCAGGGCGCTGAGGGAGATCTGGGGAAGGTAGCGTGCCAGGTAGGGTTCGAGCCGCTCGACGCCCTCCGTGGCCGTCGTGGCCAGCTCCCCCGAGTGCTCACCCTCGGTGTACGCGGGGCCGAGACGCAGGATGCGGGAGACCAGCCTTTCCCGAAGCTCGGACTTGGCCCGAGCAGCGCCCCTCTGCGCGACCACCTCCCTCACGCCCTGCGCGGCCGCCCGCGCCACCACCGCGCCGAGGAGCAACAGGAGCGGCAGTGCCAGCGCGGCGAGTCCCTCGCCGCCCAGGAACGCACCGGCCACGATCGCCGCGAGCAGCGCCATCTGCGCGACCGTCGCCGCGGCCGCGAGCAGGCCCGCCGCGACCGCGGCGGCCAGGTACGCGCGGAGAAAACCCACCCGCCCGAGCAACTCCTTGCTTGCGGTACGCTTCGGCAAACCGGAGGCCGCGAAGCCCGGCTGCTGTTCGCGGCCGTGCGGAGGGTAGGTCATGAGAGGCATGGTAGTTAGCCGACGTTGGGCACGATTGAACAATGTTGCCTATTCTTTTGGTCATTCTGGACGAGTTGGCGGAGAAGAAAAGCGAGCCTACGTATCTCATTAGCCGAATTTGACCGTCCGAGTACGGGAAGTATCATGTCGTAGGGATTGTGGGAAGGCACGAGGATGCTGTGCATCGCTCTCACCATAGAATCTGCGGCGCCGGGGAATCCCTCATCGGAGGCGGTGATCCTGTGGGTCCTGTGAAGGCGACGCCAGGCGTGAAGGCGCGCGCATGAGCGACGTCATGCGCCGCGGACCCGATCTCCCGGTCCAGGAGACCAGCCTGTTACGAAAGGTCGCGGTGGGGCTCGAGGCCAGGGTGCGCCAGCAAGAGGCGACGGGCCGGATCGGGCTGGCGGCGCTCGTGGGGACAAAGCTGGGCGATCTACTCGACCAGGCCGCGGAGGAGGTCGTCGGGATCCTCGGGGTCGACTACTGCGAGGTCCTGGAGTTGGTCCCCGGAGGTGAACGGTTGCTCCTGCGGGCGGGGCGGGGCTGGGAAGAGGGCCACGTCGGCGGCACCACCGTCGGCACGGGCCTGGAGTCGCAGGCCGGCTACACGCTGATCTCCCGAGGACCGGTGGTCGTCGAGGACCTGAAGACGGAGAGGAGATTCGAGGGTCCACCGCTGCTTGTCGAGCACGGGGTGACGAGCGGGGTGACCGCCAAGATCCAGGGCGCGGGGCGCGTCTTCGGGGTTCTTGGCGCACACACGAAGAAGCGGCGGGCGTTCTTGGAAGAAGAGGTGCTCTTCCTCCAGGAGGTTGCCGACGTGTTGGGGGCGGCGGTCGTGCGCAGCCGCGAGGAGAGCGAAGCCCGAAGCCTGATCGGCGAGCGCACCCGGTGGGCGGCGGAGGCCGAGCGTCGGTTCGCCTTTCTAACGGAAGCCAACGCCAGGCTCTCCGCCTCGACCGACGTGCGTACCGTGCTGGCCATGACCGCACGTCTCGCCGTGCCGGACCTGGCCGACCTCTGCTTTGTCGATGTCGTGGACGAGGCGAGCGCCACGGTCTCCCGCGTGGCCGTCGTGCGCCGGGATCTTCCGGGGCCGACGGGGTCCCTGCGGGAATCCTCCAGCCGCGGCCCGTACGCGCCGGACGCTCCGCGCGGCACGTCGCTTGTGATGAGGACGGGTAGGTCCGAGCTCTGGGTGGAGGCTACCGAGGAGACCCTGCGGGAGGTCCTCGCCGGCGAGCCCGGGAACGCGCTTCCGGCGGGACCGGGATCCTGCTTGTGCGTACCTTTGCGGGTGGGGGGACGCACCCTTGGGGCGCTTGGGCTCGTCTCGTTCGGGCAGGACAGGCGTTACGGGAAGGGGGACCTGCGGCTTGCGGAGGGCCTCGCCCACACGGCGGCCCTGGCCCTGGACAACGCCCGGCACCGCAGGGGCGAAGCGGAGCTGGCGCGCGAGCTGGTGGAGCTGGCGAGGGGAGCAAGGACAACGCCCAAGGCCTCTTCCGGAAGCGCCGACGCCCCCGACCTGACCGCGCGGCAGATGGAGGTGCTGCGCCTGCTCGCCGAAGGCAAGGGCGTCGAGGAGATCCGACGCGACCTGTTCCTCTCCCAGGCCACCGTGCGCAACCACATCCGGGCTCTGCTGCAAGCGCTTGGGGCCCACTCCCAGCTCGAGGCCGTCGCCAGGGCGCGCAAAGCCGGTCTGCTCTCCGGCTGATCTTTCGGGGATCGCTGCCGCAAATCGGGATACGGTTCGTTGACGAGCGATTCTGGCCTCCAACTCGTCGATCCTTCAGTTGCTCGCAGTAAAGCGGCGGCCCCGAACCTGCGCATCGAGAGAAAGCCCGCCCGTTCGCGAAGACTTTGGTCGTGGTCGCCCGACCTTCTCTACGAGCATCGGCCTCGAGTGCGGCCGTGCGTGGATGGTCAATCTTGATTAGGAAGTTGGGTCCGTCTGACCAGGAAAAGGCCGGCGCTCGGCCCTAGATTGGTTCTAGAGCGGAGACGAGGAAGAGGAGGCGGAAGTGTTTCCGACCAAGATTCTGCTGGCGATCGACGGATCGGAGCAGTCGCGGCGGGCGGCGCGGGTGGCGACGAACCTCGCCGAGACGTTCGATTCCGAGCTGCACATCGTCTACGCGGAGCCCATGCCTAGCGCGTACGCGTACCCCGAAACGACCATTTACCAGCCGGAGTTGCAGACGGAGGTGCGCGAGGCGGCAGAGGACGCCGGCCGTGAGAAGCTACGGGCCTTGCTGGACGCGATGGGGGACGTAGGGGAGATCGCCGGGACCCACGTGGGTGTCGGCCGGCCGGACGCGGAGATCGTGCGCGTCAGCGAGGAGATCGGCGCCGGGCTGCTCGTGCTCGGCAGCCGTGGGCTCGGACCCATAAGGCGCGCCGTCATGGGCAGCGTCTCCGCCTCCGTCGTGCGCCACGCGCACGGACCCGTCCTGGTCGTCCGGGCCGAGGGTGGAACCTCCAACGGCCGCGCGCCCCTCGCGGGACCGATCGTGCTCGCCGTCGACGGTTCGGGGGAGGCGAGGCTTGCCGCAGTAGCGGCCACCGAGCTCTCCGCCGGTACCGGCTCGCCGGTGCACGTGATCTACGTCATGCCGAACCCGGAGCGCCTGTTCGGACCGCATAGCTACTCTGGAGAGATAAAGAGGTCCCTCATCGAGCAGGCGAGGGCCGACGCCCGAAGGTTCCTCGAAGAACGTGCCGAGGGTGTCCGCGCGGGTGGTGGCGCCGTGGCCCAGACCTATCTCGGAACGGGACGCCCCGACGAGGAGATCGTGGAGCTCGCCGAAGAGGTCGACGCGGCGGTGGTGGTGACCGGGAGCCGGGGCCTCGGCGGGATCAGGCGCTCCCTCCTCGGCAGCGTCTCCGACTCGGTGGTGCGCCACGCGCACTGTCCCGTGCTCGTCATCCGGGACAAGAACCAGCCGCAAGGCGCGGACCGAACGGCCCGCACAGAGGCGGCGGCCGACACCTGAGAGCCCCCAGACGGAGGACAGCCATGGGAGAGCGACGAGCATCGATGATGGAGCGGATCCTCGGCAGGATCGAGGATCGCGTGGAGGAATACCGCGCGCAGAAGAGCGGTAGGGAGGCGGAGATCGACGCCCACCGCGAGGCCCTCTGGGCCGAGGCCGCCGAGCGGCAGCGGCTCTTGCTTGAGGCCATCGCGGAGGAGGAGGCGGATCGCGGCTCGCTGGAGGAGGTGACCCGCACCCAGCGAGTGGTCTTTGTCCTGCACCGCAACGAGTTGGGTGGCACCCTGGAGGCGTTCGCCGAGAACCACGACCGGCTGGTGAACGTGGTACCCGGCAAGGGGGACTACGGCGGCGGCCGGGGCATCGAGGGCCTGCGGGGCTCCTGGCTGGTCTTCGAGTCGCCGGGCTAGCGAACTTTTCCGGACGGATGCCGGCCACGGAGGGCCTCCCACGGGCACGGCGTCGTACCCATCCGTATCCTGCACAACGACCCCAATTAGCGGACGGAGGAAGATGGAGGCTGAGCGGGCACGGGGGCTCGACAAACTGAAGGACGTGTTCGGGGACCGTCTGATGCAACACCCGGGACAGGGAAACGTCCAGGATGACGTGATCGCCTCGGTGCGTCCGGTCAACGGCGACGAGGTGCGGCAGCTGGCCCGAACCGCCCGAGAGCATGCCATGACCCTCACGGCCGTCGGAGGCGGCACGGCGCCGGGGGCCAATGAGGCCGTGCCGGAGGGGGCCGTGCTGGTGCGCTTCGACCTGATGCGCGGCGTTCGGCTACCGGATACGCCCGCCGACGCCTGGGTGGAGACCGAACCCGGGACCCTCTGGCTCCAGATGGACAACGAGCTCCGCCTGAGGGGCATGGGCCTGACCGTGTATCCGACCAGCGCCCCGAGGGCCACCGTGGGAGGATGGCTGGCGACCGATGGTCTGGGTGTGGGCTCCTTCCGGTACGGCAGGCTCAGGGAGAACGTCCTGCGGGCGCGCGTCGTGCTGCCGGATGGCGAACTGCGCGAGGTCGCGGGCTGGGAGGTCGGGGACTACGTGGGACCGCACGCCGGCGCCGGCATCGTGGTGGGGGCACGTCTGAGAACGCGCCGCGCGGACAGGGACGTGCCCTTCGCCGCCGCCTTCGCCGATTTGGAGGGCTTGCTGGGGGCCGCAGAGGCCCTGATCGAAGCCTCAGCCCCGCTTTGGCACCTGGCATTCTTGAACCCCCCGATGGCGATGGTCAGGGGGCTCGGGACCGATCCACTGCTCTTCGGCGCCTACCCGCTGGTGGGTAGCGAGGAGGCCGAGCGGGACCTCCGAACCGCCGTCCTGTGGCACGGCGGTCGTCTCCTCGAGGCGGCGGAAGCCTACAGGGTGTGGGGGGAGAGGTTCTACCCTGTGGCGCCCTCGCGGCCCACGGCGGAGGTCGTCCGCGAGTTCGTCCCCCTTGATGGGCTGCGGCCGGCGCTCGACGCCAGGACGGCCGCCGGCGTGCAGGGCACCGTGTCCCGCTCCGGCGAGACCCTGCTGCTTGCCCTGGACCCCGCGAACGTCGCTGGCCTCACTACCTGATCCTCCCTGTCCTCCCGGAGACCGCTGGACCTGGTTACGTCCACGTCATTCGTCCTTGAGCCGCAGGTACTCGTCCACCCGGAACCGGAACGTCTTTTCGTGGCGGTTACCCAGGGCGTCTTCGACCACGAGTGACACCCGCGGCATCCCCCCGTATCCCGCCTCCGCCAGGCTCGCGGCCAGGGGCTTTGCCCTGGTCCAGAACCTGATCCGCTCCCCAGGCGACAGGCCGCACGGGAGCCCCCTGTCGCCCTCGAAAGGCCCTTCGTAGGTTGCCCGGTCCTCGCCCTTCGGACGGACGTGGAGCCGCCGGATCTCCACGTCTTGCCGCCCCTCGTTGCCGACCTCGAAGAACACCTGCAGCGGGGAGATTTCGCCGCCCGGACCGGCGAACGCACCGAGGGATTGCCCGAGCCTCAGCCGAGGTCTGTCCCTGCGGGCTCTTATCCACGCTCCCATGCTCACAGGATAGCGCGGTCAGGAGATCCCGCACGGACGTCTTTCAGGGCAACCTGGAGCCCTAGGCCCGGCGGGCCAGGTAGACGCCGAGCAGAATCACCGCGGCCCCGGCAACCTTTTCGGCGCTCAGGGCCTCGCCGAGCAGCAGGACGCTGGCAAGAAGACCGACGATTGTCAGCAGGTATAGGTAGACGAGGACCTTGTTGGCGCCCAGCCGCGAGACGTTGATCTGCCACGCGGCTATGGCGAAGCTGCTGCAAAACACCGTAGAGTAGGCCGCGGCCGCCCACGATGCCACGCTCACCGAAGCCCATTGCACGGAGGAGATCGGCTCCGAGAGGCCTGGGAACCCGCTGAAGGCCAGGGGGAGGGCCGCAAGGCCGCCGAGCAGCAGGGTCCAGCCTGCCACGGCCAGCGGATCGAGGCGTCGCAAGACTGGTAAGGAGAGCACCGTGTAGGCCCCCCAGGAGAAGGCGCTCAGGCACACGAGCAGGTCGCCCCCCACGGAGGCCCCCTCGGAGCCCAGGCCCCCACCCACGACGATGGCTACCCCCGCGATGGCGAGCCCGATCCCGAGGGCGCCCCTCCACGAGCCGCGCTCCAGCCCCAGCACGATGCCGAGGAGCAGGCCCCAGACCGGGGCCGTGGCGACGACCAGCGAGGCGTTGGATCCCGTGGTGAGGCTCAGGCCCAGCGTGTAGCCGACGTGGTTGAGCGTGACGCCTACCAACCCGAGGCCCGCCAGGGCGAGGAAGTCCCGGCGGCCGGGCCCGACAACGCCCTTCCGGCCCAGGAACGGCAGCACGGCGAGGAGCAAGAGACCGGCCAGCACGTACCTGAACGGCATGAGCACCAGCGGCGGGAACCCCTCCAGCGCGTACTTGACCGAGACGACGTCCGTGCCGACAAAGAAGACGGCCATCAGCAGCGAGATCTCCGCGAGTGACGCCTTCCCCTTCGCGCCGCCGGAAGGTATGCGCGATCCCCGCTCTATCAAGATGTCGGCCGCGGAACAGATTGTTGAGGCGTTCTTCGCATGCCAGCAATCTTATCGTCCGGACGTTGGGGAGCGCCGTCGGCGGACCGTTTTTCGGGCCAACTGCGCGGCTTTGCTAGACTTCGGGCCTCAGAGGGGTGCGGATTGGTTGGGATTGGAGCGCGCGAGAGGAGCGGCTATGGTCGAGAGAGAGGCGACGGTCGGCCCGGAGGAGGGGCTCCACGCCAGGCCCGCCAGGCGGTTCGTCCAGACGGCGAAGCAGTTCTCGTCGAGCATAACCGTCTCCAAAGACGGGCGCGAGGCCAACGCCAAGAGCCCCCTGAAGCTCATGACGCTCCGCGCCAGGAAGGGTGACAGGATCTCCATTCAGGCCGAGGGCGACGACGCCCAAGAAGCCGTGGACGCCCTGGCGGAGGTGATCTCCACCGAAGAAGAATAGGACGCCCGGCATGGGCGAACCCACCAGGCTCGAGGGCGTGGGGGCCTCAGAGGGCGTCGCCCTCGGCCCGGCCTTCTTTCACGTCGGAGATCGTCAGGAGCCGGACAGGACCACTATCCCCAAAGACGCCGTCGAGGAAGAACTCCAGAGATTCGAGCGGGCCGTCGGGGCCGTCTCCGAGAAGCTCGCGTCGACCGCCGAAAGGCTGCGCGCGACGGGGGGTGGGGAAGAGGCCGCCATCTTCGACGCGCATGCCGAGATTGCCGAGGACCCCGAGCTCCGTTCGGAGGTCGAGGGGCGCGTGAGGGATCTGGAGAGCCCGGAGTCCGCCGTGCTCGCCGTCGGTGAGGAGTACGCCGAGGTCTTCGCCGCGATGGAGGACGAGTACATGGCCGCCCGCGCGGACGATGTCCGCGACGTCGCCGTCCAGTTGGCCGACGAGCTCATGGGCCGCGAAGGCTCGGGACTCTCCTCCCTGCAGACCCCTTCGGTCATCCTGGCCCGTAGCCTGGCGCCCTCCGACACCGCCCGCGTCCCGAGGGGGATGGCGCTAGCCTTCGTGTCGGCCGAGGGATCCAAGACCTCCCACGTCTCCATCATGGCCCGCTCGGCTGGCATCCCCGCCGTCGTTGGCGTTGGCGAGGGGCTGGAGGGCGCCGCGAATGCTGGATCCGTGGCGGTGGACGGCACCGAGGGGTACGCGGTCCTCGACCCCGACCCGGAGACGGCCGCCGCCTTTGAGGAGCGGGCACAGGCCCTCGCCGACGAGTGGGCGGCCCTCGAGGAGTTCCGGCACGCGGACGCGAGGACGGGGGACGGGCGCCGCATCGAGGTCGCGGCCAACCTGGGCTCCGCCTCGGAGGCCGAAGAGGCGCTAGGGTGGGGCGCAGAGGGGGTGGGGCTCTTCCGGTCCGAGTTCCTGTTCATGCAACGGCCGGAGCTTCCCTCGGAAGACGAACAGTACGAGACCTACGCCTCGGTCGCGCGGGCGTTCGGCGACAAGCCGGTGATCGTGCGGACGCTGGACGTGGGCGGCGACAAGGACCTCCCGGGCGTCGAGCAGCCGCAGGAGGAGAACCCCTTCCTCGGCTGGCGGGGCATCCGGATGAGCCTCGACGTTCCCGAGCTCTTCAAGCCGCAGCTCCGGGCCATCCTCAGGGCGTCTTCCCGCGGCAACCTCAAGGTGATGTTCCCCATGGTGGTCGACGTCGCGGAGCTGAGGGCCGCGAGGAAGGTGCTCGACGAGTGCCGCGACGAGCTCGAAGCGGAGGGCGTCGAAGTCGGGGACCCCGATGTCGGTGTCATGATCGAGACGCCGGCGGCCGCCCTGCGCGCGGCGGACCTGGCCCCCGAGGTCGCGTTCTTCTCGGTCGGCACCAACGACCTGGTCCAGTACACCCTGGCCGCCGACCGCGGGAACCCACGCCTCAGCCGGTTGCAGGGCGCCGACCACCCGGCGGTGCTAGACCTGATCCGGACCACTTGCCAGGCCGCGCGGGAGGCCGGCATCTGGGTCGGCGTTTGCGGCGAGGCGGCCTCGGACCCAGCCTTGATCCCTAGGCTCGTCGCGATGGGCGTCACCGAGCTGAGCATGAGTGCCCCCTCGATCCCCCGCGCGAAGAAGGTCGTCTCGACCCTGTAACAGATGCATACCTCGCCGGGCCCTGGTTCCTTCCGCGGGCGTTGCCTATCGGATGCGGTGATAGTAGAGTCCGCGGAAGGATCAGGGCGAAGGAAAGCTCCCGGGCCGGCCCGCATGTTCCGCGTGACGCTGGGGGTCGCCCGCTAACAGCAAGGGAGGACGGCATGCGACGGACGAGTACCCTCTCGCGGAGGCGGTTCCTGAAGATGGGCGGGACCGGGCTCGCCGGGGCCGCGCTGCTCGGCAGCTCGACGTTGGCCGGATGTGGCGGCGGTGGAGAACCGTCGGGCGGCGCCCAGGAGCTCGTCTTCACCTCGGCCCCGGACGACACGGGCACGGCGGGCACCCTGGTGCAGAGGTTCAACGAGCAGAACCGCGGCCGGTACAAGGTCGTGTTCCGCGAGGGGAACGCCGACACGGGGCAGCGCTTCGACCAGTTGCGCACCGAGCTGCAGGCCGGCGGGGAGAACCTCGACATCATCCTCGGGGACGTCATCTGGACGGCGCAGCTGGCGGCTAACGGTTGGATCTCCGACCTCTCCGACCGCTTCACCGAAGAGACGCGGGCCGACTTCTTGCCGGGCTCCGTGGAGGCGATAGTCTACGATGGCAAGGCCTACGGCATGCCGTGGTTCACGGACACCGGCTTGCTCTACTACCGCCAGGACCTGCTCGAGCAGAGCGGCTTCTCCGAGCCGCCGGCGACCTGGGACGAGCTCAAGGAGATGGCGCTCCAGGTGAAGCAGGACCAGGGTACGAAGTTCGGCTTCGTCTTCCAGGGCGCCCGCTATGAGGGTGGGGTGTGCGACGGGTGCGAGTACATCTGGACCCACGGCGGCGAGGTACTCGACCCGAACGACTCCTCGCGCGTGCTCATCGGCAGCCCCGAGGCCGCGGCTGGACTGGCGACCGAGCGGAGCATGGTCGAAGAGGGCGTCTCCCCGCAGGCCGTCTCGATCTACAAGGAGGACGAGTCGGCGGCTGCCTTCCTGAACGGGGATGCGGTCTTCTTGCGCAACTGGCCCTACGTCTACGCGCTGGCGGGCGACCCCGAGGAGTCCGAGATAGAGGCGGCCCAGGTCGGCGTCTCGGAGCTGCCCTCGGCGGACGGCGAGCCCGGCAACGGCACGGTCGGCGACCAGCCCCTGTACATCAACGCGACCTCGCAAAACCAGGACGCCGCCTGGGAGTTCATCAGGTTCCTCTCGGACCCCGAGCAGCAGAAGGTTCGGGCGCTCGAAGGCTCTTACCTGCCGACCCGGACGGCCCTCTACAACGACCCGGAGGTAAGGGAGAACGTGCCGGTGGTGCCCCTGGCCGAGCAGGCGCTCAAGAACACCCGACCCCGCCCGGTCTCGCCCTACTACTCGGACATGTCGCTCGAGATGGCCGAGCAGTTCAACGCCTCGCTCACCGGCGACATCACGCCGGATGAGGCGACCCAGAACCTTCAGACGTCGCTGGAGGAGTTCATCCAACAGGGCGCTTAGGCTGGTGGGCCATCGGGAGGAAATCTTCGCCCGGGAGGGCCGAAGCTTCCCCGGGGCGACCTACCGAGAGATCGTCCTGGAGCCTGTCTATGGAAATGCCCGCAGCAGGCTGCTTCCGGCCATGCTGGCGGCCAACAGGGCGCACGCGATCATGCTCGCCGAACAGGGCCTGATCCCCCAGCACGACGCCGACGCCTTGATGAAGGCGATGGCCGGCCTCGACGAGGAGGAGATCCGGGCCTCGTCCTACACCGGGGAGTTCGAGGACCTGTTCTTCTACGTCGAGGACCTCATCTCGCGCTCCGCCGGGGACGCCGCCGGCAACCTGCACCTCGCCCGCAGCCGCAACGACCTCGGCGAGGCGATGTACCGACTGGCCCTGCGCGAAGTACTCCTGCGCGCCGAAGCCTCGCTGCTCGAGCTCCAGGACACCCTGCTCTCGGTAGCCTCCGAGCATTTGTGGACCGTGATGCCGGCCCACACCCACACCCAACCGGCGCAGCCGACCACGCTGGCCCACTACCTCGCCGCCGTCCACGACTCCCTCGGGAGGGACTGGAGGCGACTGCTCGCGGCCTACGAGAACTGCAACCTGAGCCCGCTGGGCGCGGCGGCGATAACGGGGAGCGGGTTCGCCGTCGACCGGCGGCGGTTGGCCGAGCTACTGGCGTTCGACGGCGTCGTCGAGAACACCTACGACGCCATAGCCGGGGCCGATTTCCTGGGGGAGGCGGCGACCGCGTTGGGCCTTGCGTTTCTCGGGCTCGGGCGCTTTGTCGGGGACCTGTTGCTATGGTCCACGCGGGAGTTCGGGGCGCTCAGGGTTGCCGACCCCTACGTGCAGGTCAGCTCCATCATGCCCCAGAAGCGTAACCCGGTCTCGCTGGAGCACGCGCGTTCCCTCCTCTCGGCCGGCCTCGGAGACACAAACACGGTCCTGACGATGCTCCACAACACCCCGTTCGGAGATATCGTCGACACGGAGGACGACCTGCAACCGTACCTCTGGCGGGCCGCGGACGCGGCGGACGGGCTCTTCCGGCTGCTGGCGGTCGTGGTCGGCACGGCGGAGGTGAACCGGGAGGTGCTGCTGCGGAGGGCGGAGCAAGGGTACTCGACGGTCACGGAGCTCGCCGACACGCTGGTCAGGGAGCGTAATCTCTCCTTCAAGAATGCGCACGCGGTCACGTCGGCTACCGTCACGCTCGCCGAGTCGGAGGGCACGGGGGCGACGGGGATCTCGCCGGATCTCGTCGACCGGGCGGCGCGGGACGTGGTCGGGGGCAGCCTCGAACTCGGCGCGGACGTCATCGCTCGGGCCCTGGATCCCGTCCACTTCGTCGAGACGCGAGACCTCCCCGGTGGTCCGGCGCCGCAAGAGATCAAGCGGGCGCTGGCGCAACGCCGCGCGGCCCTCGACGGGGCGAGATCCTTACACCAGGAACGCGAGGCAAGGGTCCGGGACCGGCTGCGGGAGCTGGACGAGACGGCCAATGATTGGGCGCTTCGGGCCTGAGATCCTTTCGTAAATGAACCTGGACCAGGATCCCGGGACGACGCCCGCGAACCTCGTGGCCCGGTACCAGCAGGACCTTCGGGGAACCGCGGGCGCCATCCTTATTAGGTATCGGTTGCTCCACTCGGAGACGGGGCCAGACTCAGAGACCTGCGTGCACGTCGCCTTCGATCCGGAGCTCGCCGAAGTCGTGATCTACGAAGAGTGGTGAGGAGTCGCTACTCCTGCGACGCCCTTCGGCACCCGGCCACGGTCGTGCGGCGCATCCACCGTCGTCCAGAATACGACGTTCGGGCTTGATCCCACCGGACAGCCGGGGACCACTCGGTTAGACTCTTGAGCCGTATGCGTACCGATGCAGCGACACCAGGTATCTTGCAAGCTGTCACTCGGAGGAACCCATGAAGATCGGCGTCGTGGGGGCCGGGTTTATGGGGAGCGTCCATCTGGGGGCCTACGCGCAGATGCCGGGGGTCGAGGTCGTCGGCGTCGCCGACGCCAGGCCGGAGACCGCGGGTGCCGGTGCGGCGCTGGTCGGAGCGAGGTCCTATTCGTCTTACGAGGCGCTCGTCGCGGCCGAGAGCGTTGAGGTGGTTGACGTCTGCCTACCGACGCCGCTGCACCGGGACGTGGCGCTTCGGGTGGCGCGGGAGGGCAGGCACCTGATCCTCGAGAAGCCTTTGGCACGCGACTTGGCCGAGGCCGAGGAGATCCTGGACGCCTGCTCGGGGAGCGAGGGGCGGCTCTTCGTCGGCCACGTGGTGCGGTTCTTCCCCGAGTACGTGCGGATCAGGGAGATGGTGCGAAACGGCGAGCTCGGCACGGTCGGCGTCGTGCGCACGAGCCGTCGGTCGCCGTTCCTGACCGGGTGGAACGACTGGTACGCCGACTGGCGGATGAGCGGCGGGGTACTCGTGGACCTCGTCATCCACGACTTCGATTTTCTGCGCTGGACGCTGGGTGAGGTCGAGCGGGTCTTCGCCCGGGGGGTGTTGGGCCACGAGTTCAACCGCCTGGACTACGCCGTAGCGACGCTCCGCTTCGAAGGCGGTGCCATCGCCCATATCGAGGGACACTGGGGGTACCCTGGGCCTTTCAACTACTCGATCGAGTTGGCCGGCAGCCGGGCGCTCGTCGCGGTCGACAGCAGGGAGCCAGGATCGCTCGACCTGGTCGGTGGGGCCGGGGACGAGCCACCGGATTTCGCGATCGGAAAGGACCCTTATCACGCGGAGCTCGAGCATTTCGTGCGCTGCATCGAGACCGGGGAGGAACCTTCCGTGAGCGCGTCCGACGCCTACGAGGCACTCAGGATCTCCCTCGCCGCAACCGAGTCGGTTAGGACGGGGAGACCCGTGACGCTCGGGAGGTCAGGATGAGCCTCAGAGTCGGCATCCTCAGCTTCGCCCACGTTCACGCCCCGCAGTACGCGGAGGCGCTCGGCGCCCTCGGGGCCGCCGATTTCGTCGGGGTGGCGGACGACGACGCTGCCAGGGGCCAGCGGGCGGCCGAAAGGTACGGTGCGGCGTTCTTTGAGGACCGCGAAGAATTGTTCGATGCCGTTGAGGCGGTGATCGTCTGCTCGGAGAACTCGCTGCACGCGCGGGACACCATCTCGGCGCTGGAGGGCGGGGTGCACGTGCTGTGCGAGAAGCCCGTTGCGACGTCGGTAGAGGACGGTGTGGCCATGATCCGCGCGGCCGAGCGGGCGGAACGGGAGCTCCGGATCGCCTTCCCGATCCGGCACCATCCGGCGATCGCGCGGGCACGAGAGGTCGTCCGTTCCGGTGGGATAGGGCGAATCCTGGCCATCAACGGGACGAACCACGGCCAGATCCCGGACGGCTGGTTCATCGACCCGGCGCTGTCGGGCGGCGGAGCGCTCATGGACCACACGGTCCACGTCGCCGACACGCTGCGCTGGCTGCTGGACGCGGAGGCGCGCAGCGTCTACGCCGAGGTGGGGTCCTTCTTCAGCGCCACCGGGATAGACGACGGCGCCATACTGACCGTGGAGCTCGAGGGAGGCCCCGTGGCGGACGGGACGTTCGCCACCGTGGATCCGAGCTGGTCCCGCGGGGACGGCTTCCCGACCTGGGGAGATTTCACCCTGCGCATCACCGGCACCTCCGGGGTGCTGGACGTTGACCCCTTCGCCCAGCCTCTCGTGGTCTTCGACCACGAGGGGGTGAGCACCTCCTGGGTAGCGACCGGGGAGGACATGAACGAGCTGATGCTGGCGGACTTCTTACGGTGCGTCTCCGAAGGCTCGGGCGTCAGCGCCAGCGGCGTGGACGGCCTGCGGGCGCTCGAGATCGTGCTGGCCGCCTACCGCTGCGGCGAGGATCACGAGCCCCGACCGGTGCAACGCGCAGAACTCTAGCCTTCGCCGTCTGCGGGCCGGTCCTCGGAGAGGTCCTGCAGCAAGGTGATGAGGGCCGAATGGTCCCAATCGCCGCGCCCCACGGCCTCCAGCGCCCCGAACATCTGGTCCACGACGGCCGTGACCGGCAGCGCCACCCCGTACTCCCTGCCCGCCGACAGCGCGATCCCGAGGTCCTTTCGCTGAAACTTTGCCTTGCCGCCGGGTGTGAAGTCACCGGAGAGCAGTTTCTCCCGCTTGAGCTCCATGACCTTGTTGCCGGCCAAACCCCCAGAGAGCACGTCCAAAACCTTCTCCGGCGAGACCCCTCCCCGCGACCCGAGCACCAGCGCCTCGGAGACCGCCTCTATCGTCAGCGCCACCACCACCTGGTTGGCCGCCTTCGTGATCTGCCCGGCGCCGCGGACCTCCGACGTGGGTTACGGTCTTGCCCATGGCGTCGAAGAGGGGTCTGGCGCGCTCGAAGTCCTCTTCTTCGCCGCCGACCATGATCGAGAGGGTGCCCTCGATGGCGCCGACGTCCCCGCCCGAGACCGGCGCGTCCAGCATCCCGATACCTCGTTCCCGGGCGCTCGCGGCCATCTCCCTGGCAAGTACGGGGGAGCTGGTGCTCATGTCTACGAGGAGATCTCCCGTCGCGGCGTTCTCCAGGATTCCGTCCTCGCCGGCGACGACCCGCTCGACGTCCGGCGGGGCGGGCAGCATGGTTACGGTCACGTCGCACACGCGGGCGACCTCACCGGCGCTGTCGGCGACGTCGGCACCGGTCTCCGTGGCGAGCTCTTCGGCCTTCTGGCGGGTGCGGTTGTAGAGCACGAGGTCGTGGCCGGCCGAGATCAGGTTCCGCGCCATCGGACGGCCCATGAGCCCCAGGCCCACGAAGCCAACCTTACCGGACATCGCTACCTCCCTTCTGGACGCCCTCTGAGCGGGCATGGTATACGAGACAGACGGTTGCGGCCTGCCGCCGCAACCCGATAGGTCCGGACGCGTATATGGAGGGTCGGAGAACGGAAGGATGGCTCGAGAGACGTGGAGAAAAAGGACAGGGGCGCCGAAGCCGCCGGACGGACGCCCCGAGAGGGACGGGCGGCCCTCATCGTCAACACCCGCTCGCGGGCGGCGGAGAGGACCTTCTTCGAGTCCCTCGACCGGCTGGGAGACCTCGGCGTCGAGCTCGGGGCTACCTACGCCCTGCGGGACCCGGCGCGGCTGCCCGAGACGGTTCGCGAGGTACTCGATGGGGGACCGGCTTGCAGGACCCTGATCCTGGGCGGCGGCGACGGCTCGGTGAGCTCCGTGGTGGACTTTCTGGCCGACCGCGACGTCGTCCTGGGCCTCCTGCCGCTGGGCACCGCCAACGACTTCGCCAGGACGCTGGGGATACCGCAGGACATTGTCGGCGCCTGCGAGACCATCGCCAAAGGCAAGGTCGTAGACGTGGACCTCGGCCTCGCCGGCGAGAACTACTACGTCAACGTCGCCTCCGTGGGCCTCGGCGTCGAGGCGACGCGGGCGCTCTCGCCGTGGGTCAAGCGGAGCGCCGGGGTGCTCGCCTACCCGATGGCCGCCATAAAGGCGTTCCTCAACCACGAGCCCTTCTCCGCCAGGCTGGAGTTCCCGGACGGCGACCACGAGCCCGTCGAGTGCGAGCGGCTCCTGCAGGTGGCCATCGGCAACGGTCGTTTCTACGGCGGCGGGATGATCGTGGCTCCGGGTTCGGGCATTGACGATCGGAACCTCGACATCTACACCATAGAGCTCGGCCGTCGCAGGGACCTCTTCGGGGTGGCCCGATACATGAAGAGCGGCGACTTTATCCGCATGGAGAGCGTCAATCAGTACCAGACAGGACGCGTCCGACTGGAGACGGACCCCACGCTGCAGGTCAACATAGACGGGGAGCTGGTGGCCGAGACGCCCCAGAACTTCTCCGTGGCCCAGAACGCCCTGCGGGTGCTCGTGCCCCAGGCGTCCACGGCGGCCCGCGACGACGCGGCCGATTAAAGTCTCGAAACCACCGCTCTCATTGCTTGCGCGGATTGGTGCGAGTGCCTACACTCGATCCTAGCTTGGGAACCGAAGGTAGGAGGATTGCATGCGCCCCGAGGACGTCCAAGGATTGACCGTCGGGGGGCTCCTGGATCTCGTCGCCGAGCGCCGCCCGGACGACGAGGCGCTTGTCTACCCCGACCGCGATCTGCGCTACACCTACGAGAGTTCCTGGAGGTGGTTGAGCGGTGCGCCAGGGCCCTCATGGCGCTCGGCCTCGAGAAGGGCGACCACGTCGCGGTCTGGGGGCAGAACGTCCCCGAGTGGGTGATCCTGCAGTTCGCCACCGGAAAGGTGGGGGTGGTGCTTGTCACCGTGAACCCGGCGTACAAGTCCCACGAGCTGGAGTATGTCCTCGACCAGTCCGACGCGGCGGCCTTGTTCCTGACGCGGGGCGTGAAGGACGCCGACTTTCTGGAGATCCTGGCCGGCGCCGTCCCCGAGTCCGCTGAGGCAGGAAACGGCGAGATCTCCTCCGAGGGGCTGTCATTCCTCAAGCACGTGGTCCTCATGAACCCGGACGGTGGCAAAGAGCATCCTGGGCTGGGCTTCGGGCGGTTCATGGATGCGTGCGGATGAGGTCTCGTCCGAAGATCTGGCCGTCCGGCAAGAATCCTCGTCTGCGGACGAGGTCATAAACATGCAGTACACGTCGGGGACCACGGGCTTCCCCAAGGGCGTGCAGCTCACGCACGCGAACATCGTCAAGAACGCCTTCTACATCGGGGAGTGTATGCGGCTCGGGCCCGAGGACAGGGTGTGCATACCGGTACCCTTCTTCCACTGCTTCGGCTGCGTGCTCGGCACCCTGAACATCGTCACCCACGAGGGCACGATGGTTCCGGTCGAGGCCTTCGAAGCCGAGTCGGTGCTCCAGGCCGTCCACCGGGAGCGGTGCACGGCGCTGCTCGGCGTGCCGACGATGTTCATTGCGGAGCTGGATCACCCGAACTTCCAGCAGTACGATACCTCGACTTTGCGGACCGGCATCATGGCCGGCTCCCCGTGCCCGATGGAGGTCATGAAGAAGGTCGTAGACGTTATGGGGGCCGACGAGATCACCATCGCCTACGGACAGACGGAGTCGAGCCCCGTCATAACCCAGACCCGCACCGACGACCCCCTGGAGCTCAGGGTCTCGACCGTGGGACGGGCCCTGCCCGGACGTCGAGGTCAAGATCGTGAGCGTGGACACGGGCGAGGAGGTCGGCCCCGGCGAGCAGGGCGACCTGTGCACCCGCGGCTACCACGTCATGAAGGGCTACTACAAGATGGACGACAAGACCCGCCGAGGTCATCGACGAGGACGGGCTGGCTGCACACCGGGGACCTCGCGGTCATGGACGAGGACGGGTACGTCAAGATAACCGGGCGGGCCAAGGACATGATCATCCGCGGCGGCGAGAACGTCTACCCGCGCGAGATCGAAGAGTTCCTCTACACCCACCCGGACGTCTCCGACGTCCAGGTCTACGGCGTCCCGGACGAGAAATACGGCGAGCAGATCGCCGCCGCCGTCCAGAAGCGACCGGACTCCAATCTGACCGAAGAGGACGTCAAGGAATTCTGCCGCGAGAACATCGCCCGCTTCAAGGTCCCCGAATACGTGGACTTCGTCGAGGACTACCCGATGACGGCCAGCGGCAAGATCCAGAAGTACAAGCTGCGCGAGTCGGCGGTCGAGCGCTACGGGCTGGAGAGTGCGGCCGGTGTGGAGACCGCCTGATCCCTACGGGCCTCGGCTAGCCGCCCGGTGGTAGGCTCGGACTACGAAGAGATCTGGGCCGGCCGGTTGCCGGGGCCCCCGAACGCGGTCCAGACCCTTAGCTTCCGTCCCAGCCCGCGAAGGGCTCGGTCGCCACGTTTTTCGTCTCCGCCACAGGCTCGACCCGTACGGCCGCACCCCTCATCTCCGGCTGCCTCGAGACGGGGTCGGTGGCGGTGTGGGTGGCCTCGTTAACGCCCCCGTTTTCGGTCCACAGGTCTCCCCAGTGGAACGGCACGAAGGCCGTGCCGGGCTCTATCGCCTCCGTGACCACCGCCCGCGCGACGAACCCGCCCCATGCCGAGACGACCTTGACGGCCTGCCCGTCCTTGAGTTCTGCCTCACCCGCCACCTCCGGGTGCAGCTCGACGAATGGGCCGTCCTCCAGGCCGCGCATCGGTCTCTCTGACCTCCTGGCCCGGGCCACCGCGTGGCCCTCGTCGCCTGCGGGCCCGGTTGACAGGATCAGCGGGAAGTCCACGCCAGGATCGTGCCCGAGCCCCTCGTAGGGTGTCGGATCGAAGCGCGCGCGGCGGTCGGGCGTGTTGAACTTCTTGTCCGCGTAGAGCCTCGGGGTGCCGGGGTGCTCGGCCTCCGAACGCTCCCACATGGGTACTATCCCACCGAACGGCCGCTCGGCGTAGTCGATGCGCTCTGGCACCGGCCATTGAACGGGCCTGTCCCGCAGCCGCCCGTGCGAGAGCCCCGACACGTCCACCGTCGTCCCTCGCGTCAACCCGACGTACTCATCGTAGACCTCCGCGGAGTCAGCCCACGCGAAGTCCTCTCCGAAGCCCATCTTGCGGGCCACGCCAGCAAAGATCTCCCAGTCCGCCAGTGCCTCGCCCGGCGGCTCGACGAGCTTCTCGACGATGCTCACCCTGCGCTCGGAGTTGGTCATCGTGCCGGCCTTCTCGCCCCAACCCGCCGCCGGCAGGATGAGATCCGCCAGGCGCGTCGTCTCCGTCGGGTACGCGTCCTGGACGACCACGAAAGCGTTGCCCAGCCCCCGCTCGATCCGTGCCTCGGGTGGCATGGAGACGGCCGGGTTTGTTCCGGCGACCCAGAGTGCCTCGACGCGTCCTTGGTCAACCGCCCGGAAGAGCTCCATCGCCGGAAGGCCAGGTCCCGCCGGGATCGAACCCGGGTCGACGCCCCACGCCTCCTCGACCTCGGCCCGGTGTACGGGGTTGTCCACGCGCCGGTAGCCGGGGAGGAGGTGGGCGAGCCCGCCGGCCTCTCGATTGCCCATGGCGTTGGGCTGGCCGGTGAGGGAGAACGGGCCGGCGCCGACCTTCCCAACGTTTCCGGTGGCGAGACACAGGTTGATGATCGCGCGGTTGCTCGTGTCCCCCGCCGAGCCCTGGTTGACGCCCGCGGTCCAGAGGGCCAACGAAGCCCTGGCCTCCCCAAACCGTCGCGCCGCCCCGACGACGTCCGAGGCCTCGACCCCGCACACCCGTGCCGCCCGTCGCGGCGTCCACTCCGCGGCCACCTCTGCCACGGCTTCGAAGCCCGAGGTGTAGCGTTCGACGAAAGTCCGGTCTACCAGACCCTCGTCCAGGAGCACGCGCAGCATAGCGTTCGCCAGCGCGAGGTCCGTTCCAGGCCTGATCTGGAGGAAGCAGTCGGCCAACTCGGCCGTCGGGGTCCTTCGCGGGTCCACGACGACAACCGAGACGTCCGGATCCTTCTTTCGGCGCCTGACGCGGTCGAAGGTGACCGGATGGTGCTCCGCGAGGCTCGAACCCCACAGCACGATGCACTCGGCGTAGGTTATGTCCGAGTACGCTGCCGGCGGGCCGTCGGCGCCGAAGGCGTCCTCGTAGCCGGTGCCGGGGTCGGAGGTCGAGGCGACGTTGGGCGTTCCAAGGTACCCCCTGGCCAGCTTGATCGCGGCGTACTGGTCCTCTGTCAGCAGGTGCCCGGAGATGTAGAACCCGAGCGATTCGGGGCCCTCGCACCGCAGCACGTCATCGAGCCGGCAAGAGATCTCCTCCAGCGCTTCTTCCCAGGACACACGCGCAAAGCCGCCGTCTTCGCGGCGCCGCAGCGGATGGGTGAGCCTGTCGGGGTGGTGCACGGCCTCCGGGAGACCCGCGGGCTTCGGGCAGAGCCTGCCGAGGTTCGCCGGATGGCGCTTGTCGCCCCGGATGGCGACGATCCTGCCGCCCTTGATGCCGGCCTCCACCCCGCAGCCGACGCCGCAGTAGGGGCATGTGGATCGCACGAAGTGTTCGGGTTGCTGCTTCCTTCTAGCCAAGACGGGTCCCTCTTGTAGGCGCACCACTCCAACGGTAAGAAGTAAGGTTAGCTGAGGACCCGGCGCTCCTTCATCGGCCTGATGTACATATTTGCCGAGTCCCACGGGACCGGATCTTCTACCGATGGCGGCCTTCGGCCGCCGGCGAGTAGGGAGTAGCGAATAGGGAGTAGTCGGTCTCCTAACCCACTACTCCCTACTCGCTACCTCGCTATTCGCTACAGGCGCGAAGCGCCGACTACCGAAACGATTCCTCGTAGTTACGGCCGACGGGGCGGGCCACCTTGCCCTCGAGGTAGCCGTTGGCGACCATGGTGACGAAGTCGTAGACGGCATCTTCCCTGGGAGACAGGCGCCCCTGCCGGTAGCCGCGCGAGGAGGCGCCCCGCTGCACCGATTCGACCGCGCCCCAGTCTTGCCTGTTGGTGATGTCCCAGAAGTCGCTGGCGTAGGACGGGTCGAAGCCCTCGGCCTCGACGGCCTCGCGCGAGAACAGCCACTCGCACTCCACGAAGGTGTTGTCGGGAGACAGGGGTTGCAGGCGGTGGGTCATAACGTAGTCGGGGTGGGCGCTTATCAGGAGGTTCGGGAAGAGCTGGAAGTAGTAGATCTTCCGCTCCTGCCCCTCGGCGAGATGCGGCAGGTTGGGGGCGAAGCTCTTGCCCGAGAGGGACATGGTCTCAACCCCGTCCGCGAGCCCCATGGGGCCGCCGACCCAGGCGCCTTTGGGCTCGAAGTTGAAGCTGGTGGTGGGAGGGCTCACCCGGGAGAGCTCCGGGTGGATGGAGGCGCAGTGGTAGCACTCGTGGTAGTTCTCGGCCAGAACCTTCCAGTTCGCCCGCACCTCGTACGAATGGCTGGCCCCGGCGACCAGCTCTTCGCAGTGATGGTTCTGCATAAGCTCGCCCAGGTTGCCGATGTGCTCTTCGAACGGGGGCGCATCGCCGCTGGCGTTCAGGAAAAGCCACCCGTGCCACTCGGCGATGCGCAGTGGCACGAGCGAGTAATCCTCCTTCTCGAAACCTTCCGCCTGGCCGAAGCTCGGCGCTCCCTGCAGGCAGCCGTCCAGGCCGTAGGCCCACGCGTGGTACGGGCATCGAACGAACTTGCGGTTGGCGCTACCCCCGGGCGGAAGCAGCTCGTGGGCCCGGTGGCGGCACACGTTGTAGAAGGCGTGCAGCTCGCCGCGCTCGTCGCGCGTGATCAGGGCTGACTCCAGCCCGACCTGCACCGCGATCTGGTCGCCAGGTTCGCGCAGGCGCTGCGCGCGGCCGACGCACGTCCAGCTCCCGTCGAAGAAACGTTCCTTCTCCCACCGCAGCACCGACGGTTCGGTGTAAGCCTCGGAGGGGAGCGTGGTGCTCTGGCCGAAGGGTGCCAGGCACGGGGAGAGCAGCTCTCGGTTGATCGGTGTCACGGCGATCCACCTCCTTCGATGGGCCTTTCCTATGCTACGCTTTCTACGCTACCACACCGGGAAAGGGCATGAAATGGCTGATTACAACTCTGGACGCTACGACGCCATCGTAGTGGGGGGCGGGCACAACGGGCTGGTCTGCGCGGCGTACCTCGCCAAGGCGGGCCTCAAGACGGTAGTTCTCGAGCGGCGGGAGCTGCTCGGCGGAGCGGCCGTTACCGAGGAAGTGTGGCCCGGCTTCAGGGTCTCGACGGCCTCCTACGTGGTCAGCCTGTTCTCGCCGCAGATCGTTCGCGACCTCGACCTGAAAAAGCACGGCTACCACGTCTACCCGTTGGACCCGGCGTACTTCGCCCCGTTCCCGGACGGCGCGGGCTTCCTGCTGTGGGAGGACCCCCAGCACGCCGGCGAGGAGATAGCCAAGATCAACAAGCACGACGGCGCCGCTTACCCCGAATACAGCCGCGAGCTCTCGGAGCTTGCGGACCTCGTTCGGCCACTCCTTTACCGGACGCCGCCGGATCCCACCGTCAGGACCCCCGCCGATGTCAGGGAGTTGCTCTCGCTCGGAGGCTACGCGTTCGGGACCAGAAAGCAGCTCTCGCGCCTCGTGGACCTGATGACCATGTCGTGCGCCGACTTTCTGGAGCGCTTCTTCGTGGACGACAGGATCAAGGGCGCCCTCGCGCCGGGGGGCGTGATCGGCATGTGGGGCGGCCCGATGAGCCCGGGCTCGGCCTACACGCTGCTGCACCACCGCATGGGGGACACCAACGAGGTAACCGGAGGTTGGGGCTTCATGCGCGGCGGGATGGGGGGGCTCTCCGAGTCCATAGCGAGCGCCGCGCGCGCGGCCGGGGCCGAGATCCGGACCGAGGCCGAGGTCACGAGCGTGGTGGTAAACGAGCACGGACGGGCCACGGGGGTAACGCTCGCGGACGGTACCGAGCTGCACTCCAGCGCGGTCGTCTCCGGGCTCCACCCCCAGACGACGTTCCTGTCGCTCGTCGGCCGCGAGCACCTCGACGAGGCGATGGTCTCCGACGTCGAGCGTTTCAGGACCCGCAGCCCGTCGGCCAAGGTCAACTACGCGCTCTCGGAGCTGCCGGACCTCACGGCCATGCCGGGCAAGGAGCCAGGGCCGCAGCACCCGGAGATCATGATAAGCCCCTCCCTCGAGTACCTCGAGCGTGCGTGGGACGATGCCAAGTACGGCCGCGTCTCCGAAGGGCCGATGATAGACGCCGTGATCTCCACGACCAAGGACCCGACCATCGCCCCCGAGGGCAAGCACATAATGACCTGCTTCGTGCAGTACGTCCCCTACGAGCTGAACGAGGGCAGCTGGGACGATGGCGGTCGCGACCTCGTCGGGGATCGGGTCACGGACAAGCTCACGGAGTTTGCCCCGAACTTCAAGGACTCGGTGATAGAACGCCAGGTCCTCACGCCCTACGACCTCGAGCAGCGTTTCGGTCTGATAGGGGGCAACATCTTCCACGGTGAGATGTCCCTGGACCAGCTCTTCTCTTTCAGGCCGGCGCCGGGGACGGCGGGCTACAGGACACCGGTCGAGGGCCTCTACCTCTGCGGCTCGGGGACCCACCCGGGCGGCGGGGTCATGGGTATCCCGGGCCTGAACGCCTCCAAGGTCGTGGCCCGCGACTCGAGGGCCGAGGACAGGAGGCAGCGGCTCCGCGAAAGGGGGACCGCGCTGCGGCGGCGCCTGGAGAGAAAGCCCGGCTAACCTCCAAGGTCAGCGGCGCTAGTCGCGTCGGGGTGCCTCACTCGCCCTCCGAGGTGTCCGCCACGCCGCGGGCCAGCAACGAATGCCTCCTGCTGTACGCGAAGTAGATGATGGCGGCGACCGCGAGCCAGACCGCGAAGAGCGCGAAGGTGGTCCAGGGCAGGCCGAAGATCAGGTAGAAGCAGAACAGGAGGCTCAGGATCGGCGTGACCGGGTAAAGCGGCACGCGGAAGCCCCGGTTCAGGTCGGGCTGGGTGCGTCGGAGGATGATCACGCCGGCCGACACCACGCTGAAGGCGACCAGCGTCCCCATGCTCGTCAGGTTGATCAGCACGCTGATCGGTACGAGACCCGCGATCAAGGCGACGAAGATAGCGACGATGATAGTGTTCCGGACCGGGCTGAGGGTCGTCGGGTTCACCCTGTGGAAGACGCTTGGCAGCATCCCGTCACGCCCCATGGCGAACAATATGCGCGACTGACCGTAGAGCCCGACGAGCGTCACGGAGAATATCGAGATGACGGCCCCGGCGGCGAGCACGGCGGACCAGATGTTCGAGCCGGTGACGATGCGCAGGATCGCCGCGAGGCCGGCCTCCTGGCCCTCGAAGTCCTGGTAGGGCTGCGCTCCGACCCCGGCGAGCGCCACGAGGAAGTAGACCGTCGTAACCGTGATCAGGGCGAAGATTATGGCCAGCGGCAGGTTGCGCCGCGGGTTGCGCACCTCTTCACCCGCGGTCGAGACGGCGTCGAGGCCGATGAAGGAGAAGAAGATCGCTGCGGAGGCCGCGCCTATACCCGCGACACCGAACGGAGCGAAGGGCTCGAGGTTGCTGGCGTTGAAGGCCGTGAACGCGATTATGATGAACATGATGAGGACCGCGAGCTTGATGACGACCATTACCGCGTTGGCCGTGGCGGACTCGCGAGCGCCGCGCAGCAGGAGCAGGCAGCACAGCGTGACAAGGACGATGGCGGGGAGGTTGAATAGCCCACCCTCCTCCGGCGAAAAGCTGATGGCGTCCGGCAGCTGGAAGCCGAACAGGTCGGAGAACAGCGAGTTGAGGTACTGCGACCATCCGACGGCGACGGCCGCGGTCGCGATGCCATACTCGAGGATCAGGCACGCCGCCACCCCGAAGGCCACGATCTCACCCAGCGTGGCGTAAGCGTAAGAGTATGTCGAACCCGAAACCGGGATGGTGGAGGCGAGCTCCGCGTAGCACAGCGCCGTCAGGGCGGCGGTTATGCCGGCGATCACGAACGACAGGATGACCCCAGGCCCCGCCGTCGGCACCGCGTCGCTCAGGACGATGAAGATGCCGGTACCGACGGTGGCCCCGATCCCGAGCGCCGTCAGCTGGAACAGTCCGAGCGAGCGGTCGAGCTCGCCGCCCCCCTCGACGTTTGCCCCCGTCTCCGAGACGAAAGCGCCCACGGGCTTCTTTCTCAGCAGGCTCTGTCGCGCGGTGGGCGTCGTGCTCATGGCCGCACCCCTCCCGAAAGCTTCACGATGCGCCAAACCGAGACCGACGTTTTCACGCTCTCCCCCTTTATCGCGGCCCACCCCAGCGTTTGCCTGCCGTCGCACGCGCCTCACGGCCGGTAATGGGCTAGCTCACCCCGTCCTCAGTCGTCGGCGCGCGCGATGGCACCAAACGCCTGCGCGGAGGCCACCTCCCTTCCCCGAATGTCGGAGGGCCGGAACAAGCGTCCCGGCCCCCGGATCCCGTGGTGCTTCAGGTGGTTCTGGCGCCTATGATGGCTCGGTAGATAGCCAGGAGAATGATCGCGCCGATGGTGGCAATGATGATCGTCCAGATAAACCCGCCGCCGCCGAGACCTATGAGACCCGCCAGGAAGCCACCCACGACAGCGCCCGCGATCCCGAGCAGGATGGTTACGATAAAGCCGCCCGGATCGTCGCCCGGCATGATGAGCTTTCCGAGTGCGCCCGCGATCGCTCCGACGATGATCCACCAGATGATTCCGCCTAGACCCATGGGCCGGCCTCCTTTACGTTCCGTCACTACAACTCCCATGCACATATTACGCATGACACAACAAAATGTCTCCCTCTCCCACAAAAAGCGGCGTCGGGCACTATGAGGGCATCGGTGCACCCGGCGAACGATCGCGGTCGCCGACGCTGCTATCATCCAAACGGCCCGAGGGAAGAGGAGGATTATGAACTTCGATCCCACCGCAGAACAGCTTCGCTGGCGCGACCTCGCCCGCGACTTTGCGCAGGCCACGATCCGGCCGCGGGCCGCCGACCTCGACCGCGAACAGCAGTTTTCCCGTACGAGATCGTGGCGGAGATGGCGCGACTCGGCCTGATGGGCCTGACGCTGCCCGAGGAGTACGGGGGCTCGGGCGGGGACTTTGTCGCGTACAACCTGGCCCTCGAAGAGATCTCTCGCGCCGACACGTCGGTCGGCATAACCATGGAGGCGCACATCTCGCTCGGGTGCGCCCCGATCGCCGCCTTCGGCACGCCGGAACAGAAGGAGGCGCTTCTCCCGGCGTGCGCGGCCGGCGAGAGGCTCTGGGCGTTCGGGCTGACCGAGGAGGATGCCGGCACCGACGCCGGCGGGACCAGGACGACGGCCGAGCTCGACGACGGCTCGTGGGTCATAAACGGCTCGAAGAAGTGGATCACCAACTCCGGCACCGACATCACCGGCGGCGTCACCGTGCATCGCCCGCACCGGTACGCGCGGCGGACGGCAGGCCGGAGTTGACCGCGATCATCGTGCCGCAGGAGACGCCCGGCTACACCCGCGGTCCCGGCCTACGAGAAGCTCGGTTGGCGGGCCTCGGACCAGCATCCCCTGTTCTTCGACGAGTGCCGGGTTCCTGAGGAGAACTTGCTGGGCGAGCGCGGGGCCGGCCTGCGGCAGTTCTTGCAGACCCTCGACGGCGGCACGGGTCGCGGTCGCCGCGCTCTCGGTCGGGCTCGCGCAGGCTTGCCTGGACGAGGCGCTCGCGCGCGCCAGGGAGCGCCACCAGTTCGGGCAGGCCATCGCGGGGTTCCAGGCCATCCAGTTCAAGCTCGCGGACATGGCGATGGAGATAGAGCTGGCCCGCAACCTGGTGCTCAAGGCCGCGTGGCTCAGGGACAACGGGCGGCCCTTCGGCCGCGAGGCGAGCATGGCCAAGGTCTTCGCCAGCGAGACGGCCAAGCGGGCGGCCGACCAGGCCATCCAGATCTGGGGCGGCGAAGGCTTCATGGAGGGGAGCGCGGTCGCGCGGTACTGGCGGCAGGTCAAGATCAACGAGATCGGCGAGGGGACCAGCGAGATAAACCGCCAGATCATCGCCCGCTCGCTCCTGCGCGAGGAGAGCGCCACCGAGGCGAGGGAGAAACTGGCGGCGCAGTAGTCCTCGCTCTTCTGGAACGCGCCGGGGTCCGCCGCCTCGCGACGGACCCCGACGATAGAACCTAGCGCCTGGTGTTGGCCACGACGTTGGCCTCGCCGATCAGGAGCCCGCCCCTGAACACCCGGGTGTTGAGCGTGTCGTTGAGGGCGGTGGCCGCTTGGCGGGTCAGCCTCGCCCGGACGTCGGTGAGCGTGACGACGTTCCTACGCACCCTTGCGTCGCCGCCGCTGAGCCTGAGCAACGGAACCCTCTGGTTCGTGCCTCGCACGCGGGCGGTAAGCACGCCGCGGTTCAGGTTGATGATGAAGTTGCTCACCCCGAGCCGGTTGCCGCGCCTGGAGAACGAAAGCCCGCCGGAGTGCCGGATGTTGCCGCCCAGCGGGTTGGTCTGCACCCTGCCGCCGGTGATGGGGAACCTGAAGACCGGGGCGCTGCCCGAGGCATCTCCGATGGCCCGCACGCGGATGCCGGCGTCCGACAGCGCATCCGCCGTGCCGGAGTTGACCTGGAGCAGAGTATTGCCTCCTGTGACCCTGACGGTCCTCTCGGTGCCCTGCGCCAGGACCACGCTCGCCGCAGCGAGGAGCGTGGCCAACGTGAGCGCCACCAACAACACTAGCCTTCTCACCCGAAACCCCCTTCATCCGTCCTCCGCGTGCCGATCACGCGCACAACCTCAAATACGGAACCCGTTCGAGGACCGGATTCATTTCCGCGGTGTTCGGGCGTTGGCGGTACCTGCCTTGACGTCGTCTGGTAGCGTGGGTGGGGGATGGTGGCTAACATGCCGAAGGAGGACGCGACGGCGAGAGTGCGGTGAGAGGTGGGCCAGCTAAAGACCCTTGTTGACACCAATAGTGGCGCCTTCCTCTCGAACGTCCGAGGCGTTCGAGGGGCTGCTCTCCGATTTGCGCGAGCGCTCCGCGGAGGCGAGGCGGGGCGGCGGGGAGAAGGCGCGGCGGCGGCACGAGGAGCGCGGCAAGCTGCCGGTCCGCGACCGCGTGGACCTCCTGCTCGACCCCGGCACGGCGTTTCTGGAGCTCTCGCCGCTAGCGGCCTACGGGATGTACGACGGGCGGGTTCCGGCGGCGGGAATCGTGACCGGCGTCGGCCGCGTCTCGGGGCGGGAGGTCGTCGTCGTGGCCAACGACGCCACGGTCAAGGGCGGCACCTACTACCCGATGACCGTCAAGAAGCACCTGCGCGCGCAGGAGATCGCCGAGCAGAACCACCTGCCGTGCGTCTACCTGGTCGACTCGGGCGGGGCGTTCTTGCCGCTGCAGGACGAGGTGTTCCCGGACCGGGACCACTTCGGGCGCATCTTCTACAACCAGGCCAAGATGAGCGCGAAGGGGATACCCCAGATCTCCGCCGTCATGGGATCCTGCACCGCCGGCGGCGCGTACGTGCCCGCGATGAGCGACGAGGTAGTCATCGTGAAGGGGACGGGCACGATCTTCCTCGGCGGCCCGCCGCTCGTGAAGGCCGCGACCGGCGAGGAGGTGAGCGCCGAGGACCTCGGCGGCGCCGACGTCCACACCCGCCGCTCGGGCGTGGCGGACCACTTCGCCGAGAACGACGAGCATGCCCTCGCCATCGTTCGCTCCGTCGTCGAGAACCTGAACACGGAGAAGCGGGTGCCGTGGACGGTCGAGGAGCCGGAGGAACCGCTCTACGACGCCACCGAGCTGTACGGCGTCGTGCCGCAGGACTACCGGCAGGGCTACGACGTGCAGGGAGGTCATAGCGCGGGTCGTGGACGGCAGCCGGCTGCACGAGTTCAAGCCGCTCTACGGCGAGACGCTGGTCTGCGGCTTCGGCCGGATCATGGGCCACCCGGTCGGCATCCTCGCCAACAACGGCATCCTGTTCTCCGAGAGCGCCCAGAAGGGCGCCCACTTCATAGAGCTGTGCTGCTCGCGCGGCATACCGCTGGTCTTCTTGCAGAACATCACCGGGTTCATGGTCGGCAAGGAATACGAGGCCGGTGGCATCGCCAAGGACGGCGCCAAGCTCGTCATGGCCGTCGCCAACGCGAACGTCCCGAAGTTCACCGTGATCATCGGCGGCTCCTTCGGGGCCGGCAACTACGGGATGTGCGGCCGGGCCTACGCGCCGCGCTTTCTCTGGATGTGGCCGAACGCCCGGATAAGCGTCATGGGCGGCCAGCAGGCCGCGAACGTGCTCCTCACCGTGCACGAGGACAACCTCGCCCGCGAGGGCGAGGAGATGACCGACGAGGAGCGCGAGGAGTTCCGGCGTCCGATCCTGGAGAAGTACGAGCGCGAGGGCAACCCCTACCACTCCACCGCCCGTCTCTGGGACGACGGCGTCATAGATCCCGTCGACACCAGGATGGTCCTGGCCCTCGGCCTCTCTGCCGCCGCGAACGCCCCGCCCGAGAAGACGACGTTCGGCGTCTTCAGGATGTGAAGTCATGAGCTATCAGCTATCAGCCGTCAGCCTTGAGCAAATGGGAGGGTGAGGACCCTATGTACCGCGCCAACAAGTCCAGCATCAGAGCCCGGGGGTTTTGGGAAGGATCCTGCGATGGCCGACCGGAAGCTGACGGCTGATAGCTGATGGCTGACGGCTATCAACACCTGAGGCGCACGGACGACGGGCCGGTAGCCACGGTCACCCTCGCGCGGCCCGACGCGCACAACGCGTTGAACGCGGGCTGATCCGGGAGTTGGCGGACGTCTTCGAGGCGTTGCCGGAGAAGGCGGGATCAGGGTCGTGGTTCTCGCGGGCGAGGGGCGGTCGTTCTGCGCGGGGGCCGACATCGGGTACATGCGGGATACCGCGGGCTTCTCCTACGAGGAGAACCTGGAGGACGCCCGACGCCTCGCCGAGATGTACCGGGCCGTGGACGAGTGCCCGAAGCCGGTCGTGGCGAAGGTGCAGGGGGCGGCGATCGGCGGCGGGGCCGGACTCGTCGCGGTGGCCGACGTTGCGGTGGCCGAGGGAGAGACGACTTTCGCGTTCTCGGAGGTCCGGCTCGGGATCGCGCCGGCCACCATCGCGCCGTTCGTGGTGCGCAAGATCGGGCGCTCGCACGCCCGGGCGCTCTTCCTGACCGGCGAGCGCTTCGACGGCCGAACGCGCGCGGGAGATAGGACTCGTCCACGAGGTCAGTGCCGCAGGATGAACCTGGACGCGGCGGTTGACGGAGAAGGTCTCGGAACTGCTGCAGGGCGGCCCCGAGGCCCAGGCGGCGATCAAAGGGCTGCTGCGCCAGCTGGAGGAGACGGAGCCGATGGACGCGCCCGGGATGACCGTCGCGCCTGATAGCGAGCTCAGGACCGGCGAGGAGGGCCAGGAGGGGCTCGCGGCTTTCCTGGAGAAGCGCGCGCCGCGCTGGAGGGAGGCGCGTGAGCTTCCGCAAGGTCCTGATCGCCAACCGCGGCGAGATAGCGGTGCGCGTGTATCCGGGCCTGCCGCGAACTGGGCATGAGCACCGTCGCCGTCTACTCCGAGGCCGACGAGGACGCGATGCACCGCCGCCTCGCCGACGAGGCCTACCCCATCGGCCCGCCGCCCGCGGCCGAGAGCTACCTGAACGTCGGAGAGGCTGATCGAGGCCGTCAGACGGAGTCGGGGCGGAGGCGGTCCACCCCGGCTACGGTTTCCTCTCGGAGAGCGCGGCCTTCGCCCGGGCGGTCGAGGAGGCCGGCGCGATCTGGGTCGGTCCGCCGCCGGAGGCGATGGAGCCGTCGGATACAAGGTACGGGCAAAGGAGCTCGCGCGCCGGGCCGACGTGCCGACCGTCCCCGGCTACGACGGGCGAGGACGAGTCCGAGGAGCGGCTCGCCGAGGAGGCCGACCGGATCGGCTACCCGGTCCTCGTGAAGGCGAGCGCCGGCGGCGGCGGACGCGGGATGCGGGCCGTGGCCGGCCGAGGACATTCGCCGAGGCCGTGCGGGGGGCGAGGCGGGAGGCCGAGGCCGCCTTCGGGGACGGGTCGGTGTTCCTGGAGAAGCTGGTCGAGGACCCGAGGCACGTCGAGGTGCAGGTGATCGGGGACGCGCACGGCAACGTCGCTCCACCTCTACGAGAGGGAGTGCTCGATCCAACGCCGCCACCAGAAGGTCGTCGAGGAGGCCCCCTCCCCGGCCCTCGACCCGGACCTGCGCGAGGAGATCTGCGCCGCCGCCGTCCGCCTGACCCGCGAGGCCGGCTACCGCAACGCCGGCACCGTCGAGTTCCTGCTGGAGGGCGAGCGACGACTTCTACTTCCTGGAGATGAACGCCCGCCTGCAGGTCGAGCACCCGGTCACGGAGCTGGTGACCGGGCCTCGATCTCGTCCACCTCCAACTGGCCGTCGCCGCCGGCGAGCCCCTGCCCATCTCCCAGGACGACGTCCCTGCGCGGGCAGCGCCATCGAGGTCCGTCTCTACGCCGAGGACGAGAAGGGCCTGCCTTCGGGCGGAGGGCTCCTGCGGCTTCGTCCCGCCGGAGGGACCCGGCGTCCGCAACGACGTCGGGGTCGAGGTCGGGGACGAGGTCTCGCTCGACTACGACCCGATGATCGCGAAGCTGATCGTCCACGCCCAGGACCGTCCAGCCGCCGTCCGACGGCTCGGCTGCGCCCTCGACGACTACGCGGTCCTCGGACGTACCCACGAACCTGCCGCTGCTGCGCCGCATCGCCGCCCATCCGGCCTTCGCCACCGGCGAGACCACCACGCGCTTCTTGGAAGAGCACGACCTGTCGGAACCGGAACCCGAGTCGCCCGTTCCCCGCGGAGGCCGTGCTCCTCGCCGCCGCGACGGAGCTCTGTAAAGCGCCCGCGTCCCCGGAACCCTTCGCGGCCGGACCGTGGCGACTGCTTGGCGCCTCCCGCCTCCGGTTCCGGGCCGGGGACGGCACGCACGAGGTCGAGGCCGGGCGTTCGGGCGGACACCTGACCCTTGCCTACGAGGGCCGCGAGTCCGTCCTGGAGGTCCTGGCGCTCCAGGACGGCAGGCTGAACGCTGTCCTGGACGGCGCGCCCGTCACCGCCCGCGTCGCCCGGAAAGGAACGGAAGTGTCCGTCTCGCTCGGCGGCGTGGCCCATCGCCTGAGCCTACCGCCGCCCCCCGACGTGAACGCCCCGGGCCCCGGCGGGGCCGACACGTCCGGCGCAAGCCTCACCGCTCCGATGCCCGGCACGGTCGTCAAGGTCCTGGTCGCGGTGGGCGACGAGGTCGACGAGGGCCAGCCGCTGCTGGTCCTCGAGGCGATGAAGATGGAGCAACCCTTCCCGGCCCCTCGCGCCGGCCGGGTCACCTCCCTGCCTTTCGGCGAGGGGGAGCTCGTGCCCGGTGGTGCCGTGCTCGCCGAGATCGAGGAAGCCGTGAAACCCCGCGGTCGAACCGTGAGCACGGCAGCGCACCGCGTCCCGGCCGAAACGCCACCCTTGACACAAACGAACTCGGTGGTTAAGTTGTATACAACTGGTGGCGACGGGAAGGGGTGTAGGGTGGCCACCGCTTTGGGAAGGGGCGACGACCGTCCAGGGCCGTTGAGGGTCTTCGAGCGGGTTCGGCGTTTGATCATCGAGGGCGAGTACGGGCCCGAACGAGCGTCTGATCGAGGAGCAGCTCGCCGAGCGGCTCGGGGTGAGCCGGACCCCGGTCCGGCAGGCCCTGACGATGCTCGAGGCGGAGGGGCTCGTCGAGATCGCGCCCAACAAGGGCGCGATGGTCTGCTCGTTCTCCGTCGAGGACGTGTGGGACATCTACGACCTGCGCGCCGTGCTCGAGGGCCACGCGGCTCGGCGGGCGGCGAACCGCGTCAGCGAGGTGGAGCTCGCCCGGCTGCGGGAGCTGGCCGCGGAGATGGAGGGGCTTGGCGGGGCGCTTCCTGACCACGAGGAGGAGATCCGGAACCTCGTCGCCGCGCAACCAGGAGTTCCACGGGATAATCGTCGCGGCCAGCCGCAACAGGCGCCTCGAGCGTCTCATCACGCGGACGGTGGAGATACCGCTCATGTTCAAGGCGTTCTTCTGGTACGGCCCGCACGAGCGCACCATCTCCAACCACTACCACCGCCAGATCCTCGGCGCGCTCGAGGCCGGCGAGGCCGACAGGGCGGAGATCTGCATGCGCGAGCACGTCTACGAGGGCCGCGACTTCGTGATAGAGGCCCTGCAGGAGGAGGACAAGGGTGGGTAACGGTCGCGGCGCGCTTCCGCTCGACGGTGTCCGCGTCGTCGAGATGGGGAGCCTGCTCGCAGGCCCGTTCTGCGGCCAGCTCCTCGCGGACTTCGGCGCGGAGGTCATAAAGGTCGAGCCGCCGGGCAAGGGCGACCCCATGCGGGAGTGGGGCCGCCACCGCAAGGAGGGGAAGACCCTCTGGTGGCCCATCATCGCCCGCAACAAGAAATCGGTCACCCTGAACCTGCGCGAAGAGGAGGGGCAGGAGCTGGCCCGAAGGCTCGTCGCCGAGGCCGACGTGCTCGTCGAGAACTTCCGTCCCGGAACCATGGAGCGGTGGGGGCTCGGGTACGACGAGCTCGCTGAGGTCAACCCCGGCCTCGTCATGGTGCGGGTCTCCGGCTACGGGCAGACGGGGCCGTACAAGGACCAGGCGGGTTTCGGGTCCATCGGCGAGGCCATGGGCGGGATCCGGCACGTCACGGGCTTCCCGGACCGGCCGCCGCCGCGGGTCGGGGTCAGCCTCGGCGACTCGCTCGCCGCGACCTTCGGGGCTCTTGGCGCGGTCACGGCCCTCTTCAACCGCGAGGCGACACGGCGGCGGGGGCCAGGTGGTTGACGTGGGCATCTACGAGGCCGTGCTCGCGCTCATGGAGAGCACCATCCCCGAGTACGCGCTCACCGGGCACGTTCGGGGCCGCACCGGGGCCATCCTGCCCTTCGTGGCGCCGTCGAACACCTACCCCACGGGCGACGGGGACTACATCGTGATCGGCGCCAACGCCGACACCGTCTTCGGACGGTTCGCGAAGGCCCTCGGACACCCCGAGTGGGCCGAGGGCGAGCGGTACGCCACCCACCAGCGCCCGCGGCGAGAACCAGGAAGAGCTCGACGGCATGATCTCCGACTGGACGGGCCAACGAACCGCGAACGAGGTGCTCGAGGTCATGAGGGAGGCGAGCGTCCCGGCCGGAAAGCTGTTCACCGCGGAGGACATGCTCTCGGACGAGCACTACGCCGCCCGCGAGAACGTCGTCGAGGTCGAGGACCCGGAGATCGGGCCGTTCCCGATGCAGAACGTCGTCCCTCGCCTCTCCGAGACCCCGGGCAAGGTCCGCTGGACCGGCCCGACCCTCGGCCAGCACAACGACGAGGTCTACGGGGAGCGTACTGGGACTGGGCGGCGAGGAGCTGGAAGGGTTGCGCGAGAGGGGCATCGTCTGATGCGCGTGGAGATAGTGGACGTCGGACCCCGCGACGGCCTCCAGAACGAGGACGAGACGCTCGCCCCGGCGGTGCGGGCCGAGCTCTGCGACCGGCTCGCGGCGGCGGGCGTCCCCCGGGTCGAGGCGGCGAGCTTCGTCAACCCGAAGAGGGTGCCCCAGATGGCCGGCGCCGAGGAGGTGGTGGCGGCCCTGGACCGCCGGCCCGGCACCGTCTACGCCGGACTCGTGCTGAACGAGAGGGGCTACGAGCGGGCCGTCGAGGCCGGGGTGGACGAGGTACGCTACGCCTTTCCGGTTACCGAGACGTTTGCCGGCCGCAACCAGAACACGACCGTCGAGGCGGCGACGGTGCTCGCGGGCAGGCTCGTCGAGCGGGCTCGCCTCGACGGCGTGCGCGTCTCCATCACCCTGTCCGCCGCCTTCGGGGATCCGTTCGAGGGAAGGGTCGAGCCGGCCCACGTGCTCCGCGTCGCAGAGCGCGTCGCGGATCCCGCGCCGGACGAGATCGTGCTGGCCGACACCATCGGCGTCGGCGTGCCCAGCCAGGTGCGCGAGCTCGTCGGCGGCGCCCTCGCATACGGGCGTGACCGTAGGTTGCCACTTCCACGACACCCGCAACACCGGGATCGCGAACGCGGTGGCCGCCGTCGAGGCGGGCGCGACGGTGCTCGACGCGTCCGTCGGTGGGACGGGCGGGTGCCCCTTCGCGCCCCGGGCGACCGGCAACATCGCGACCGAAGACCTCGTCTACGCTACTGCACGGCATGGGCTACGAGACGGGAATAGACCTGGAAGCGCTCATTAGCACTGCAGCGTGGCTGTCCGAGAGGCTCGGCAAGGAACTTCCCGGCCAGGTCTACAAGGCCGGGACCTTCGAGCCGGTGGCCGGGTGATAGCTGATAGCTTCCGACCGAAGGGAGGACAATGGCTTACAACGTGGCGGTTGACGTCGGCGGAACCTTCACGGACGTGCTGGTCTTCGACGAGGAGTCCGGGGAGCTGACGGAGGGGAAGGTCCTGACGACGCCGGAGGACCCTTCCAGGGGGGTGGTCGAGGGGATGGAGGCGGTTTGCGAGAAGGTCGGGATAGGATTCACCGACCTGCACCTGCTGTTCCACGGGACCACCGTGGTGACGAACATGATCCTGACGAACACCGGCTCGCGGGTCGGCCTGCTGACGACGAAGGGCCACGAGCAGGTACTGTTCCTCGCCCGCGCCTGGACGCCGGGCCCGCTCTACGGTTGGATGGCCCTCCAGAAGCCCGACCCGCCCGCCGACCCGACCGACACCGTCGGCATAAGCGAGCGCATAGGCCCCGACGGCGCCGTTATCACGGAGCTCGACGAGGACGAGGTGCGCGAGGCCGTGGAGAGGCTGGTGGACCGGGGTGTCGAGTCGCTCGCCATCGGGTTCCTGAACTCCTACGTCAACCCGGCCCACGAGCGGCGGGCGCGGGACATCGTGCGCGAGGCATACCCGGATCTTTCGGTCTCCATCTCGGCCGACATCGGGCAGGAGTACGGGGAGTACGAGCGGACGCTGACGACCGTCGTCAACACCGCCGTGCAGCCGCGCACGGTCCTGTACATGAGGAACTTCGAGACGACCATCGGGGAGAAGCGCTTCGGCGGCGCCCTCTCGATCGTGCGTTCCGACGGCGGGGCGATGAGCACGGAGGCGGTCGCGGAGCGGCCCATCCAGATCGCGCTCTCGGGGCCGTCCGGGGGCGTCACGGGTTCGGCGTACCTGGCGCGCGAGATCGGGGTCAGGGACATCCTGACCTTCGACATGGGCGGAACCTCGACGGACGTGTCGCTGTGCCTCGACGGGCAGACGCCGGTGCGCCGGGACATCCAGCTCGGGTACTTCCAGTTCAAGTCCCCGGCGGTGGACGTCCACAGCGTCGGCGCCGGCGGCGGTTCGATCGCCTTCGTCTCCGCGAGCGGCGCCCTGCAGGTCGGCCCCGCGAGCGCGGGCGCGGACCCCGGTCCCGCCGCCTACGGCCGCGGCGGCGAGGCCCCGACGGTAACCGACGCCAACGTCGTGCTGCACCGCATCCCGCCCGGCGTCGCCCTCGGCGGCACGCTGGAGCTGGACGAGGAGGCGGCGCGCAAGGCCGTGGCGTCCGTCGCCGAGCAGCTAGGCATGGGCGTCGAGGAGGCGGCGGAGGCGATCCTGGAGATCGTCAACGAGAACATGCACGCGGCCCTACGCGTCGTGAGCGTCGAGCGCGGGCACGACCCGAGGGAGTTCGGGCTAGTCGCCTTCGGCGGCGCGGGCCCGATGCACGCCAACGCGCTCGGGCGCCTGATCCGGTCCCGCTCCGTCATCGTGCCGCCGACGCCGGGCGTGATGAGCGCCTTCGGCTTTCTCTCCTCGGACATCCAGAACGAGTTCCCCGAGACGTACCTGCGCATCGCCGAGGAGACCCCGGTCTCCGAGCTAAAGGAGACGGTCGAGGGTCTCATCTCCCAGGCCGACGAGTGGCTGGTCGGTGAGGGCGTCGAGGAGGACAAGAAGCGCTTCGACCTTTACGCGGACTGCCGCTACTACCTGCAGAACATCCAGATCCCTTGCCGCTTCGAGCTGGACGAGCTCGAAGCCGGCGACAGCACCTTCCTGCGCGAGCGATTCGAGGAGGCCCACCGCCAGCGCTACAACTTCGACCTGCCAGACTCGCCGCTGGAGATCGCCACCGTGCGCGTCGTGGGCCGCGGCACCATAAAGGGCGTGACCCTCGTCGAAAGCGAGGACGGGGCCGCGCAGGACGACTCGAGCCCCGCCCCACGCGAAGAACACGTGTACTTCGGCGGCGAATGGAGGGAGACCCCCATCCTCGACCGCAACAAGCTCCGACCGGGCGACACCATCGAAGGCCCGGCCATCGTGGTGCAGGACGACACGACGACCGTGATCGAGCCCGGCTACCGCGGCGCGGTGGACCGGTTCGGGAACATTTTGATTGCAGATAGTAGGGAGTAGCGAATAGAGAGTAGTGGGCTGGTGAACCAACTACTCCCTACTCGCTACCTCGCTATTCGCTAGAAGAGCGACCGAAGGGAGCGCACCACATGGTCCTACACGAGCAGGCCCCGCCAGACTTCGTCCGCGAGCACGACATAGACCACGTCACGCTCGACATCATCGAGAACGCGCTCAAGAACATCCGCCACGAGATGGACCGGGTGCTCGTCACCACGGCGGTCAGCCCGATCATCAGGGAGCAGGCCGACGAGTTTCCCCTGATAGCCGACCGCAAGGGGCGCATGATCGTGGGGCAGTTCGGCAGCCCGGTGGATACGGTGCTGGAGAACTCACCCTACAGGGTGGAGGATCTGAAAGACGGCGACGTTATCGCCCTGAACGACCCTTACATGATGGAGGGGAGCACCTCCCACCTGCCGGACATCCTGCTCGTCAGGCCCATCTTCCACAGCGACGAGCACGTGGGCTACGCCCTGCAGTGGGGCAACCTGATGGACGTCGGCGGCAAGAGCGCCGGGTCCATCCCGATCGACGCACGCTCCATCTACGAGGAGGGCGTCCGCATGCCGCCCGTCAAGCTCTACGACGGCGGCAAGCTCAACGAGGAGGTCCTGCGCTTCTTCTGCCACAACTCCCGCACCCCGCGCGAGACGCGCGCGGACGTTATGGCGATAGCCGCCGGGACGGCGGCCGGGGCGCAGCGGGTCAGGGACATCTGCGACCGGTTCGGCAAGGACACCTACCTCGAGGCCTGCGACGCGCTGCTCGACCGGACGCGCACCAGCATCATCGGCCTGATCCGGCAACTCATCCCCGAGGGCCAGCGTTTCGAGTTCGAGGATTACACCGACGACGACGGGTTCGGCAACGGCCCCATAAAGCTCAAGCTCGCCATGTGGCGCGAGGGCGACACGCTGCACCTCGACTGGACCGGCACCGACGAGCAGGTCCCTGGCCCCGTGAACTTTCTCCTCAACAAGGAGATGTTCCAGATGTTCGCGGGGGTTTTCCTGATCTCGGCCGTCGACCCCACCATCCTGTTCAACGACGGTTACGCGGACGTGATCAAGGTGACCATCCCCGATGGCACGGTCCTGCGCCCGAAGGCGCCGGCGCCCCTCAGCAACCGCCTCGTGGTCATGGCCCGGCTCTTCGACGTGCTCGGCGCGGTCTACGCCAAGGCCATCGGCTTCAACGTCTCCGGCTCGTACGGGACTAGCCCGAACTTCGTCTACTCCGGCGTGAAGGAGGGCGGCGAGACCTTCCAGACCATGGAGATCCTGTACGGGGGCATACCCGCCATCGCGGGCAAGGACGGCCTGGACGGCCATTCGTGGTGGCCGGAGTTCCTCGCGGTCCCGGCGGAGTACATGGAGACGTACTACCCGATGATCGTGGAGGAGTACTCGGCCCGGATGGACTCCTGCGGCGCTGGGCTGTTCAGGGGCGGCTGCGGCATAAAGAAGGTCTACAGGTTCCTCGCCGACGGGACCATCACCTACCAGGACGACCGCGCCCACACCTACCCCTACGGCGTGGATTCCGGCGAACCCGGCACCCCCTCGAAAAAGACGCTCCTGCGCGCGAGCGGCGAGGAGGTCGACCTTCCGTCCAAGATCAGCGACGTCCCCGTCTTTGCGGGCGACCGGCTGGTCTTCGAGACGGCCGGAGCCGGCGGCGTCGGCGACCCGCTGGAGCGGGATCCCGAAGCCGTCGCCAAGGACGTGCGGTGGGGCCTCGTCAGCGCGGCCGGCGCCGAGAGCTCCTACGGTGTAATCGTCGACGACGCCGGAGCCGTGGACACCGCGGCCACGGAGACCAAGCGCGAGACGCTGCGGTCCGGCCGCGGCGAGCGGCCCTTGTTCGACCACGGCGACCTTCCCCCACTTGAGGAGCAGCGCCGCGTAATCGCCGAGACGCGGCGTAACTTCAACGAGTGGCTCTCCGGCGAGCTTGGCGCGGCGCGGGCCAGCGGCCAGAGATGAGCGAGTCGCACATCGAAGGCTTTGGCGGCCGGGGCGGCTACGGGAGGCGCCCGGCCCTGATCGTGGTGGACATGACCCTGGGCTTCACCGACCCCGATTCGCCCCTGGCCTGCGACCTCGAAGAACCCGTCGCCAATGTCCGGAGGCTGCTGGAGAGCGCGAGGGGGGCGGAGGTACCCGTGGTCTTCACGACCATCGCCTACCGCGAGAGCGACAAGCTAACCGCCGCCGCGTTCATCGACAAGGTTCCCGCGTTGCTGGCCCTGGAGGCCGGTGGCCGCTGGGCCGAGATCGACCCGCGCCTTGCGCCCCGCAGCTCGGAGCCAGTCTTGAACAAGCTCTTCGCCTCCGCCTTCTACGGGACCGGGTTGCCGAGCCTCCTCGCCGCCGCTGGCGTGGACACCCTGATCGTCACCGGCGCCTCTACCTCGGGCTGTGTCCGCGCCACAGCCGTGGACGCGCTGCAGTACGGTTACAGGCCCGTCGTGCCCCGTGAGGCCGTCGGCGACCGCAATCCGGACGCCCACCAGGCCAACCTCTACGACATCGACGCCAAGTACGGCGACGTGGTCTCCTCCGAAGAAACCGTCAGGTACCTGGAAGAGGTCCGCTCGGCGCGCGTCCGATAGGGGCGCTCGCAGCGAGATGAAAACCGCGCCCTTACCTGGTCAGGGCGTGGCTTTGAGCGGACTAGCCTCCGGCGAACACCCTCTCGTGGTCCCTGGCGAACTCCTCATAGGTGCGCGGGTCTCGACCGGTGGCCCTGGGCACGCCGTCCTCGACGGCCGAGCCGTAGCCTGGCGCGTACACTTCCCTGTTGAGCTCGACGAGGCCGTCGGCCACCCACTCGGGGACCCCGGCACCGACCATCCCCTGTTTGGCGTCTTCCAGCGAGACCTCCACGTGCTCTACGGGCTTGCCTAGCACCTCCGAGAGCTTCGCCGCGATGTCGGGGTTGGAGAGCGCCTCCGGGCCGGTCAACACTTAGACCTCGCCCTCGTGCCCATCCTGCGTTAGGGTCGCGGCTGCGACGGCCGCGATGTCGCGGGCGTCGATCCAGGTCACCTTGGCGTCGGCCAGCGGCGCGTAGAACTGGCCCTGGGAGGCGATGGTCCCCGCGAACCCGAGCGTGTTCTGCATGAAGCCGGTGGCCGCAGCATGGTGTAAGCGAGACCCGACTCTCTCAGGTGACGCTCGGAGGCGGCGTGCGCCGGCGCGAACCGCACGGGCGCGTCTTCGTCGGCACCGAGCACGGAGAGCTTGACCACGTGC
Organism: uncultured Rubrobacteraceae bacterium; assembly: GCA_963769655.1. Lineage (GTDB taxonomy): Bacteria > Actinomycetota > Rubrobacteria > Rubrobacterales > Rubrobacteraceae > CAVYMT01. The sequence goes on from CAVYMT010000002.1 coordinate 139,250, forward strand.
CGGACGCCAGCCCGCTTCGCCGCGTCCACGAAGTTCTTCTCCCACTCGACAGCGTCTGGGCTGGCGGGCGTCACGAGAAACGCCTTCTCGGCGCCCTCGAGCGCCTCGGGGTCGGTGAAGTCCGCAACTACGGCCTCTACGCCCTCCCTCTCCACGGAACGCGTCTTCTCGGCGCTGCGCACCATCGCGCGCACCGGTGCCCCCGCGCGGACCAGCTCCTCGACCACCAGGCTCCGTTGGTTCCCGTCGCACCAGACACTACTATCATTCTGCGAACCTCCGTCTTGACCTCCGTCACTTCACCGGACGTGTCATGCCCTACGCTGTGGCCCGCGAATCCGCGCGGCGGTTGAGGTGTTCGGCTTGACGCGGGGAATGCGCGCCGTGAAGATGCGACCGGAGAAGTGTTGCCAGCAGTTGGGAAGGGGACTCCGTGGACATAAAGGCGGCTGTGGCTTTCGAGGCGGATGAGCCGTTGAAGGTCGAGACGGTGCAGTTGGAGGGGCCAAAGGCCGGCGAGGTACTTGTCGAGGTCAAGTCCACGGGCGTGTGCCACACCGACGAGTACACGCGGAGCGGCGCCGACCCTGAGGGGCTGTTCCCTTCGGTGCTGGGCCACGAGGGCGCGGGCGTCGTGGTCGAGGTCGGCGAGGGCGTGACGAGTGTCGCGTCCGGCGACCACGTGATCCCGCTGTACACGCCGGAGTGCCGGCAGTGCGAGTACTGCCTCAACCCTAAAACGAACCTGTGCGTGGCGATCCGGTCCACCCAGGGCCAGGGCCTGATGCCCGACGGTACCACGCGGCTCTCGATCGACGGCGAGCCGCTCTACCACTACATGGGCACCTCGACGTTTGCGACCCACACGGTGCTGCCCGAGATCGCGCTGGCCAGGATCCGGCCCGACGCCCCATTCGAGAAGGTCTGCTACATCGGCTGCGGAGTGACGACGGGCATCGGGGCCGTGGTCAACACGGCCAAGGTCGAGCCCGGCTCGAACGTCGTGGTCTTCGGGCTCGGCGGGATCGGGCTCAACGTCGTGCAGGGCGCCCGGATGGCCGGGGCCGACAAGATAGTGGGCGTGGACCTCAACCCGGCGCGCAAGGAGCTCGCCGAAAGGTTCGGCATGACCCACTTCGTGAACCCGACCGAGGTCGAGGGCGACCTGGTCCCTTACCTGGTAGACGTCACCGGCGGCGGGGCCGACTACTCCTTCGAGTGCATCGGCAACGTGGACGTGATGCGCCAGGCGCTGGAGTGCGCGCACCGGGGTTGGGGTGTCTCGGTCATCATCGGGGTGGCGGGCTCGGGGCAGGAGATCTCCACGCGCCCCTTCCAGCTCGTGACGGGCAGGTCGTGGAGGGGGACGGCCTTCGGTGGCGCCAGGGGCAGGACCGACGTGCCGAAGATCGTTGACTGGTACATGGAGGGCAAGATCGACATAGACCCCCTCATCACCCACACAATGCCGCTGGAGGACATCAACGACGCCCTCGACCTCATGCACCGCGGCGAGTCTATCCGCAGCGTGATCAACTTCTAGAAAGGCGCCCCGTGACCGACCTTTCGACCCTGAGCGAGCACGCCTGCTTCGGCGGGACGGTCTCGTTCCACGAGCACCAGTCCTCCGCCTGCGACGCGACGATGCGCTTTGCCGCCTTCGTCCCGCCGCAGGCCGCCGAGGGCCCGGTTCCCGTCCTCTACTACCTGGCCGGCCTGACCTCCACCGAGGAGACCTTCATGATCAAGGGCGGCGCCCAGCGGTACGCCGCCGAGCACGGCCTGATGCTCGTCGCCCCCGACACCAGCCCGCGCGGCCTGGATCTCCCCGGCGAGGACGACGACTATGATTTCGGTTCGGGCGCCGGCTTCTACCTCGACGCCACGCGAGAGCCCTGGTCGGCCCACTACCGCACCTACTCCTACGTCACCGAGGAGCTGCCGGCCATCGTGGAAGCGCGGTTCCCTGCCCGCGCGGGCGCCAGCGGCATCTTCGGCCACTCGATGGGTGGGCACGGCGCCCTGACCCTCGCGCTGAAGAACCCGCAGCTCTACGCCTCCGTCTCGGCCTTCGCGCCGGTCTGCGCTCCGATGCGGGCGCCGTGGGGCGAGAAAGCCTTCTCCAACTACCTCGGCCCCGACGAGGAGGCCTGGCGCGAGCACGACGCCAGCGAGCTGATGCGCCAACACGCATTCCCTGACGAACGCACCATCCTTATCGACCAGGGCACGGCCGACGAGTTTCTGGAAGAGCAGCTCTACCCCGAGGTCTTCGAGGCCGCTTGCGAGGAGTCCGGACAGCCGGTCACCCTCCGCTGGCACGAGGGCTACGACCACAACTACTACTTTATCTCCACCTTCATGGACGATCACGTCCGGCACCACGCCAGGACGCTGGCTGGGACAGGTTAGGGGCGCTCCAAACTCGGGAGCTCACCGGGCGGCAGCTCGCGAAAGTCCGGCAGCTCGCGCAGCGGCCGCTCGGCCCCGCCCGGGTTGTAGAGGGCGAGGAGGCGCAGCGGCTCCCAGCCGGTGTTGAGCGTGGAGTGAAAGACGCCCGTGGGTACGTAGACGGTCTCCCCGGGGCGGATGGCGAACGGGTCGCCGTCGTCGAGCATCTGCTCGCCTACGCCGGAGAGTACGTAGAGGACCTCCTCGGCGTCCGGGTGGTTGTGCCGGTCGTGGCCCTTGCCCGGCAGCAACACCACCTCGCCGAACGTCAGCCCGGCGCCCCTGGTGGCGTCGGGCGAGACGAACCACTTCATGGCGCCCCACTCGAAGGTCTGCGTCGGAACGGAGCCAGGGTCCACGCGTGGCATCGTCAACCTCCCGCGCTTATGTTCTTGAACCTCTGCATGTTCTCGGTCATCGCCACCTCGGTCGGCAGCCGCTCCATGCTCGACGCCCCGAAGAACCCGACCACGCCCCGGGTACGCTCCAGTACGTATGCCGCATCGTCGGGGGAGGCGATGGGGCCGCCGTGGCACAGCACGAGCACGTCGGGGTTGACGTCCGTCGCCGCGTCGCGCATGGCCTGCACGCGCTCGACCGACTCGTCGAGGGTGAGGGCGGTCTGCGCGCCGATGGTTCCCGAGGTCGTCAGGCCCATGTGTGGGACGAGGACGTCGGCGCCGGCCTCGGCCATCTTGCCGGCCTCTTCCTCGTCGAAGACGTAGGGTGCGGTAAGCAGGTCGAGATCGTGGGCCTGCCGGATCATCTCGACCTCGAGATCGAAGCCCATGCCAGTCTCCTCGAGGTTCTGGCGGAAGGTGCCGTCGAAGAGCCCCACGGTGGGGAAGTTCTGAACGCCGGCGAATCCCATCTCCTTGAGCTGCTTGAGGAAGACGGGCATCAGGCGGAAGGGGTCGGTGCCGCAGACGCCGGCGAGCACGGGCGTCTCATTTACGATGGGCAGGACCTCGGCGGCCATGTCCACCACGATGGCGTTGGCGTCACCGTAGGGGAGCAGGCCGGCCAATGAGCCGCGTCCGGCCATCCTGTAGCGTCCCGAGTTGTAGATGATGATCAGGTCGGCACCCCCGGCCTCGGCGCTCTTGGCCGAGAGTCCCGTGCCGGCACCGGCCCCGATGATCGCACGCCCCGCCTCCGCCTCGCCGCGCAGCCGAACCAGCGCCTCCCCGCGGTTCACCGAGTTGCCTGCCACGTCGGCCGTCCTCGGAACCACCCCGCGTGGTGCTCGTGCAGCCGGTTGGCCATCGCGCGGGCGAACTCGGGGTCGTTTATGTCCGTGTTCATCTCCCGCACCTCGACCTCCCTGTCCAGCTCCTCGCGCAAGGCGTCGAAGAGGGCCGCGTCGGCCTCCGCGTCGCGGAAGACCTGGCCTTCGGTGTCTATGAGCGAGACGCCGGCCAGTGGGACGAAGAGGGTGAGAGGGCCCTGCGCCGCGTTGAGCTTGCGGGCGATGCGGCGCCCGAGCTCGGCGCACTCGTCGGGGGTGGTTCGCATGAGCGTGACGGTCGGGTTGTGCTCGTAGAACAGGCGGCCTTTGAAGCGTTCGGGCACCGTGTCCGGCGGGCCGAAGTTGACCATGTCGAGGGCGCCCAGAGAGACGACCTGGGGGATGCCGAGCTCGCCCGCGGTCTCCATCCGGTCGGGTCCGGCGGAGAGCACCCCGCCGACCAGCTCGTCGGCGAGCTCGGTGGTCGTGAGATCCAGCACGGCCGTAATGAACCCGTCCCTGGCCAGGGCCTCCATGGAGCGTCCGCCGGCGCCGGTGGCGTGGAAGACGAGTACCTCGTAGCCGAGCTCCTCGAGCCGCTCGCGCGCCGCGTCCACGGCGGGGGTGGTGACGCCGAACATCGTGGCCCCTACAAGGGGTCTCTCTTCTCCGGCCTCCCGGGGGACCTCGGCCCTGGCCATCCCCGCGATGGCGCCGGCCGCGTTGGTGAGGATGCGCTCGGAGACCTGGTTTATGCCGGCGATGTCGACGACGGAGTACATCATTGTGACGTCGGACTCCCCGACGTAGGGCCTGGTGTCGCCCGAGGCCACCGTGGAGACCATCAGCTTCGGCACCCCGACCGGCAGCTCCCTCATCGCCCGGGTCACGAGCGAGGAGCCGCCGGACCCACCGAGCCCCAGCACCCCGTCGAGTCGCCCCTCCGCGTGCAGCCGACGCAAGACCTCTCCGGCCCCCCGGGCCATCGCCGCCACCGCGGCGCCCCGGTCCCCGGCCCGCGCCAACTCTCCGACGTCCGATCCCGCGGCCTCGGCCACCTCCTCGCGCGTCACGTCCGGCTGCGTCTTCGGTTCGCCGAGGATCCCCACATCCACCATGACCGTCTCCACGCCGGCTTCGTCTAGCCTCTCGCGAAGGAAGCCGTACTCGACGCCTTTGGTGTCAAGGGTGCCGGCAAGTACAACCGTCGCCATGAGTCTCCTTTCCCAGACCGCTGGCGCAGTCTACACGACCCCGAAATCCGAAGCGGCGCGCGGCGATCTGGCGCCCGCGGGCGTAGAATCCCACGATCGCGAACCCGACGAGGAGGTCAGCATGGGCAAGGTCGAAGAAGCCGCGCGCGGCACCGGGTCGACGCTGACGCACCTGGAGGGGCCCCTGTCGGGCCAGACGTATCCGGCCGACGCGCTTATAGGGCTCGACCCCGCCGATGACCGCCCTCTGCTGGCCCGGTACGATCTCGAGCGAGCCGCACGAACGCTGACGGCCGACGCTCTGGCCCGCCGCCGCGAGGGTGGCATCTGGCGCTGGGCCGAGTTGCTGCCCGTCCGCGACCGCAATCACGTCGTGCACCTGGGAGAAGGCGACACGCCGCTGCTGCCACAGACCCGTCTGGGCCGCGCGCTCGGCGTCCCGCTCCTCACGACGAAGGCCGAAGGCCTGAACCCGACGGGTTCCTTCAAGGCCCGCGGGATGGCGGCGGCCGTCTCCCGCGCGCTGGAGCTCGGCGCGATCTCGTTCATAGCGCCCTCTGCCGGCAACGCCGCCGGCGCCCTCGCAGCCTACGGTGCGGCCGCTGGCGCCGAGGTCACGGTGCTCACGCCCGTTGACGCCGTGCCCATCAACCGGCACGAGGTCCTGGCCATGGGCGCCCGTCTGATACTCGTCGAGGGCCTCATCAGCGACTGCGGCCGGATCTCCACCGCCCTCGCGCCCAGGATCGGGGCGTTCGACGTGAGTACCCTCAAAGAGCCATACCGCGTCGAGGGCAAGAAGACCATGGGCCTCGAGCTCGCCGAGCAATACGGCTGGCGGCTGCCGGACGTGATCGTCTACCCCACCGGCGGTGGCACCGGCCTGGTCGGTATGTGGAAGGCCTTCGACGAGCTGCAGGCGCTCGGCCTGATCGGGGCCAGGCGCCCGCGGATGGTCAGCGTCCAATCCGAGGGCTGCGCCCCTATCGTCCGGGCGTTCGAGGCGGGAGAACGCTTCGCCGAGCCCTGGAAGGACGCCGAAACCCGGGCCTCGGGCATCCGTGTACCCTCCGCTGTTGGGGACTTCCTGATCCTGGAAGCCCTGCGCGGTTCCGGAGGCACCGCGATAGCCGTGGACGAGAACGCCATCTCAGAGATGCAGACCTTCGCCGGCCGACTCGGGGCTGGCTATGTCAGCCCCGAGTCGGCCGCGGCCCTCGCCGCGGTCCCCGAATTGCTCGCGCGCGGGGAGGTTTCGGCCGAAGACGAGGTGGTCGTCTTCGACTGCGGCATCGGCCAGAAGTACCCGCCCCCCCCAGACCTCCCGGTCCCTCCCATCGTCGACCCCGAGGACCTGGATCTCGCCGCCCTCGCGGCGTCGCTCGGCAACGCCCCGTAACCACCCCGTCCACGTACTTGCGCGAGGGTGTGGGGTCTGTTAGTAATGATCGAAGGTGTGTGAAGGGGCAACAGAATAGACCCAAACGATCAAAAGTTACCGGATCGGTCGCCGATAATGCCCGAGGAGCGGCGGCGGCGGATAGCGCGGCTCGTCAGGGAGGCGGGCAGCGTCTCGGTTGCCCTTGTGGAGGCGGAGTTCGGGGTCTCGCCGATGACGGCGAGGCGGGATCTCGCGGCCCTGGAAGAGGAGGGCCGGGTGCGCAGGACTCACGGGGGCGCCGTCCTCCCGGAGTACGCCGGTCATGAGGATTCCTTCTTCTTCCGACTCGAGGAGGCGGTGGAGGCCAAGGAGCGTCTCGCGGGGGCGGCGGTGGCGCTGCTGGAGCCGGGGACTTCGGTGTTCCTCGACTGTTCGACGACCTCCTACTACCTGGCGCGGAGGATCCTGGAGGTAGGACCGCGGGTGACGCTGGTGACCAACTCGGTGCCGGTGATGGACCTGTTCGCCCGGGGCGAGGCCACCAAGACCGACGTAGTCGGTGTCGGGGGAACGATGCGGCAGCTCACCCTCTCATTTGTGGGGCCGCACGCCGTCCGGACCGTCGCGGCGCACGCGGCCGAGCGGGCCTTTATCAGCGTCAAGGGGATAACGCCGGAGGGTTTCCTGACCGACCCCGACCTGCTCGAGGCCGAGGTCAAGCGCGCCATGGTCGAGCACGCCCGCGAACCGGTGCTGCTCGTCGGCGGCGGCAAGTTCGAGAAGCGGGGCCTAAACGTCATAACCCACGTCTCACAACTATCGCTCGTGCTGGCGGCCGACGCGCCGGCCGAAAGGCTGGGGGACCTCTCCGGCACCGGCGTCGAGGTGTCGCGTGTCTAGGGTAGAAGCCCCTGCGGCCTGCCCGGTGGTGGGAGGTTGAGCGCGACGGTCGTTTACCTGGCCTTGGACCTGGGGGCCGAGAGCGGCCGCTCGGTGCTCGGCTCCTTCGACGGAGAGCGGGTCTCGCTGCGGGAGGTCCACAGGTTCCAGAACGCGCCCGTCCGGCTGCCCGATGGGCTGCACTGGGACGCGCTCCGCATCTTCGACGAGGTCAAGAAGGGGATGGTCGCGGCGGCGCAGGAGAGCCAGGATCTCGCGAGCGTTGGCGTCGACACCTGGGGCGTGGACTTCGGCCTGCTGGACCGGTCCGGGGCCCTCGTCGCGAACCCTTACCACTATCGGGACGGGCGCACGGACGGGATGGTGGAGCTGGCGGCGCAAAGGATGCCGCGGGCGGAGATCTACCGCACCACCGGCATCCAGTTCATGCCGATAAACACGCTGTACCAGCTTCTCGCCTACGAGGGCTCGCCGTTGCTGGAGGCGGCGGACACCCTCCTGATGATGCCCGACCTCGTCAACTATTGGCTGACCGGGGTGAAGGCTTGCGAGTACACGATCTCGAGCACCAGCCAACTCTACGGCCTCAGCGAGCGGGACTGGGCGCGGGATCTCATCGGAAGGATGGGCATCCCCGAGCGCATATTCCCGACCATCGTCTCACCGGGCGCGTCCCTCGGCGATCTCTCCGCGTGGGTGCGCAAGGAGACGGGCCTCAGCGGACTGCCCGTCACGGCCGTCGCCTCGCACGACACGGCCTCGGCCGTCGCGGCGGTCCCGGCCGAGGGCGACTTCGCCTACATCTCCAGCGGTACCTGGTCGCTCGTCGGCGTCGAGACCGACGAGCCGGTCACCGACGATGGGGCCCTGCGCAGCAACTTCACCAACGAGGGCGGCTTCGGCGGCAAGGTACGTCTGCTCAGGAACGTGATGGGCCTCTGGCTTCTGCAGGAGTGCAAGAGGACGTGGGCCAGAGACGGCCACGACTACTCCTACGACGAGCTCACGCGGCTTGCGGAGGAGGCGACGCCCTTCGGCGCCCTCGTCGACCCGGATCATCCCGCGTTCCTCGCCCCTGGGGACATGCCCGCGCGCATGGGCGAGTTCTGCGCGGAAATCGGGCAAAAAGCGCCCGAAGGGCCTGGGGAGTTCGCGCGGTGCGTCTACGAGAGCCTCGCGCTCAAGTACAGGTGGGTCCTCGAGCGGGCGGAGGAGTTGGGCGGCCGGCGGGCGGAGGTTATCCACGTCGTCGGGGGCGGGTCCCGCAGCGCCCTGCTCTGCCAGCTCACCGCGGATGCCGCCCGGCGCCCCGTCAAGGCCGGTCCGGTCGAGGCAACGGCCCTCGGTAACACGCTGGTCCAGGCGTACGCCAGGGGTGACGTCGGGTCGCTGGAGGAGATGAGGGAGATCGTGCGCTCGTCGGTCGAGGTCACGACCTACGAGCCGGCGGGGGACCCGGACGCCTGGGAAGAGGCCTTCGATGGTTTCGAGGGGTTGCTGGGTACGGGTGAAGGCGCCGTGGCGCCGTGAGTGGGAGGGGTGAAGGGGTGGAGCGCGGCACTGAGGGTCCCGTCGGTACTGACGCGGCGGGCGCGGAGACCGCGCCCGTCTTTCGCCTGCGGGACGTCACCAAGCGGTTCGGCGGCGTGGTCGCGGTCCAGGATGTCGACTTCGAGCTGCTCCCGGGGGAGGTGCACGCCCTCGTCGGCGAGAACGGGGCCGGCAAGAGCACGCTCATGAAGATCGTGGACGGTCTCTACGAGCCGGACGAGGGCGTGCTCGAGGTGGGTGGCGAGCCCGCGGACTTCTCCTCTCCGCGGGACGCCGAGGCGGCCGGAATCGCCATGATCCCGCAGGAGCTCGACCTCTTCCCGGAGCTCTCGGTGGCCGAGAACCTGTTCGTGGGCCGCAAGAGGCCGCGCACGGCGTGGGGCGGCCTCGACTGGGGCGCAATGCGGGAAGAGGCCCGGCGCCGGCTCGACGCCCTCGGCGTCAAGATCGACGTCACGGCCCCGGTCAAGCGCCTCTCGGCCGCGAGTGGGCAGATAGTCGCCATCGCGCGGGCGCTCGTCGGCGAGGCGCGGGCGGTGATCATGGACGAGCCCACGAGCGCCCTGACCGAGCGGGAGGCAGAGCGGCTCTTCCGCATCATCGGGGACCTCACGGCCGACGGCGTCGGGGTCGTCTACATCTCGCACCGCCTGGAGGAGATCTTCCGCATCTCCGACAGGATCACGGTTCTGCGCGACGGCCACCACATCAAGACCGCCCCCGCAAACGAGCTGGACCCGGACGAGCTCGTGCGGCTCATGGTCGGTCGGCCCTTGAACGAGCTGTTCACCCGCAGCGAGAGCAACCCTGGCGAGGTAGCCATCGAGGTGCGGGACCTCTCGCGGAGCGGCGAATTCGAGGGGGTGAGCCTGCGGCTGCGGCGCGGGGAGATCCTGGGCCTCGCCGGCCTCGTGGGGGCCGGGCGCACGGAGCTGGCGCAGGCGATCTTCGGGGTCGGGCCGCCGGATGGCGGGGAGATCCTCGTCGAGGGCGAGCCCGTCAGGGTGCACTCGCCGCAGGCGGCGATGGAGCGCGGGATCTTCTACGTGCCGGAGGAGCGGAGGAGCCAGGGCCTAATTTTGCCCTTCTCGATCAAGAACAACATTACGCTTAGCATTCTGGACCGCATTTCCCGCTTCGGCTTCGTGCCGCGCACGGAGCGCCAGACGGCCGAACGTTTCGCCAAGGAACTGACCATCCGCGGGGCGGCCATCGGGGACCCTGTCGGCAGGCTCTCGGGCGGCAACCAGCAGAAAGTGGTCGTCGCCAAGTCACTCGCCCGCGAGCCCTCGATTCTGCTCCTCGACGAGCCGACCCGCGGGATAGACGTGGGTGCGAAGTCGGAGATCTACCGCCTCATGGACGATCTGGCAAAGCAGGGGATGGCGATACTGCTGATCTCATCGGAGCTCGAGGAGGTGCTCTCCATGTCAGACAGGGTCCTGGTGATGCGCGAGGGTCGCGTGGCTGGCGAGTTCGGGCCCGGCGAGGCAACCCAGGAGGCGGTCATGGCCGCGGCCACCGGCACGAAAACAGCGAACGGTGGGCAGCGTAGGAAGGACGATGATGAGTGAGGCGCGAGCCCCGGCCGGACCGGAGCGTGGCGCGGAGGGAGGCTCGTTCCTGCAGAGGTTCATGGTGCGACCCGAGGCGCCGGCACTCGTCTTCCTCGCCGTGCTCTTGGTGGCCTTCTCGCTCGCCAACGACCGTTTCTGGCAGCCCTCGAACCTCGAGTCGATAGTCGCCTCGGTCGCGGTGCTCGGCGTGATCGCGCTAGCGGTCAACCAGGTCGTACTCGCGGGCGAGATCGACATCTCCACCGGGTCGATGCTCGGCCTGTGCGCCATAGCGGCGGGCGCGGTGGGCGTGAGCTACGGCGGCCTGATCCTGCCGCTCCTGGCAGGCGTGGTAACGGGGGCGGTGTGCGGGGCGGTCAACGGTTTGCTCGTGACGCTGGGGCGCATCCCCTCGATCATCGTGACGCTCGGGATGCTCTACGCCCTGCGCGGCGTCATCCTGCTGGTGACGGGGGGGACCTGGATCACCGGCGTTCCCGACGCCACCCGCGTCCTGGGGATGGGGACGGTCTTCGGCGTCGGCTATCCGGTGATCATCCTCCTCGCCCTGTTCGTCGTAATGGAGCTGGTCAGCCGCAACTCCACGTGGGGGCGCAACGTCTTCGCCGTCGGGGGCAACCGGCGGGCCTCGCGCTTCGCCGGGTTGCCCATAGACCGGGTACGGTTCGCCACCTTCGCCCTCGTCGGCGTGTTCGTCGGCATCGCCTCGCTCATCTACCTCGGACGCGCGGGGACCGCCCAGACAAACGCCGGGGTCGGGCTCGAGCTGCAGGTCGTCGCGGCGGTCGTCATCGGGGGCACGAGCATCTCGGGCGGCAGGGGCTCGCCGCTGGCGGCCCTGACGGGGGCCGTGCTGATAGGCGTGATCCTGAACGGCCTCATCCTGCTCGGCGTCCCGGGCATCTGGCAGGACGCGGTGCTCGGCGGCCTCATCCTGCTGGCCGTCGCGACCGACGTCCTGCGCCGGCGCCTGGTGGGGGACAAGTCGTGAGCGCGCTAACCGAGACGGCCCGCCGCCTGCGGTTCTCGCGGGAGATCGTCCTGCTCGGCGTGCTCGTCGCGCTCGTGATCGTGATGAGCATCCTCGACCCGCTGTTCCTCTCGCCGACCACGCTGCTCAACACCTCGCGCTTCTTCGTCGAGGTAGGGCTCATGGCGCTGGGGATGACCCTGATCATCATCACCGGCGGCATAGACCTCTCGGTGGGCTCGAACCTCGCCCTGGTCTCCGTGGCCGTCGGGTTCTCGTACGCCGCCGGCCTGCCGCTGCCCCTGGCCATCGTGTTCGGCCTGGTCGTCGGCTTCGCCGCCGGCCTGTTCAACGGCCTCTTTATCACCCTCCTCGATCTGCACCCGCTGGTGGTCACGCTGGGAACCCTGGCGCTCTTCCAGGGGCTCGCCTACGGGTTATCCAGGGCAGAGGCCGTCTCGGACTTTCCCGGGTGGTTCGCCTACTTCGGGCAGGCCTACGTCGGGCCCGTTCCGGGCCAGCTCTTTATCTTCATCGTCGCGGTCGCCGTCGTGTGGACGATCCTCTCGCGCACCCGCTTCGGGCGCTACGTCTACGCCATCGGCAATAACGAGGAGGCGGCCCGGTTCTCCGGGGTGCCGGTCCGCAAGGTCAAGACCGCGTCTCTACGCGGGGACGGGGCTCCTGGTTGGGCTGGCGGCGGTGATCTACACCTCCCGCGTATACACGGCCCGCGGCGACTCCGGCGTGGGGTTGGAGCTCGACGTGATCAGCGCCGTCGTCCTCGGCGGGGCGAGCATCTACGGCGGTTCGGGGACGATAGTCGGCACCGTGCTCGGCGTCTTGATCATCGCCGTGCTGCGTAACGGCCTGATACTGGCCGGCGTCCCGAGCACCTGGCAGCTCTTCGTGCTCGGGGTGCTGCTGCTCGCGGCCGTGTTCTTCAACGAGTTCTTCAGGAAGGATGAGGAGTGAGCACTGACCAAGACAGGAAGTTCGGAGAAGGGAGAGAGAAAGTGACGCACTCATCACGGATAAAGGGTACCTGGGGTCTGGTACTGCTCGCCGCCGTGGCGTTGGTACTCGCGGCCTGTGGGGTGGGCGAACAGGGCCCGTCGCAAGGACAGAGCGGCGGAGGCTCGGGGCCGAACAAGATCTGCATGATGCCCAAGCTCGTCGGCATTCCGTACTTCAACGCCTCCGAGCAGGGGGCCGAGGAGGCGGCCGAGGAACTGAACGTCGAGCTTGTCTACGACGGTCCCACGGAGGCCAAGGCCGCGCTGCAGTCGCAGATGGTCGAGCAGTTCGTCCAGCAGCAGTGCGACGCCATCACCGTCGCCGCCAACGACCCCGACGCCCTGGCGCCCGCCATGAAGAGTGCGGGCGACGCCGGCATCGCCACCGGCGCGTGGGACGCGGATGTCGCGGCCGATTCCAGGGACGTCTTCGTCAACCAGGCTACCTTCAAGGACATCGGCTACGACATGGTCGACGTCATGGCCAAGCAGACCGACGGCAAGGGCGAGTTCCTCGTCGTCACCGGCTCGCTCACGGCTCCGAACCAGGTCGCCTGGCTCAAGCAGATGCGCGAGCGGATGAAGGACAAGTACCCCGAGATGTCCATCGCCTCCGTCGAGCCCGGTGAGGAGGACCTGCAGCTCGGCATCGACATCACCAAGAACTACCTCAGGGCCAACCCCGACACGGCCGGCGTCTTCGGCATAACCTCCGTCGCCCTGCCGGGTGCGGCCGAGGCCGTCGAGCAGTCGGGTCGTTCGGGCGAGGTCGCCGTGACGGGTCTCTCGACGCCCAACGAGATGAAGCCCTACCTCGAGTCTGGCGTCGTCAAGGAGTTCGTGCTCTGGAACCCCGTGGACCTCGGGTACCTCGCCGTGCACGTGGCCAACGCCCAGGTCGACGGTAACCTGCCGAAATCCGGCACCTTCGAGGCCGGCCGCCTCGGCAAGGTCGAGCTGCTCTCCGAGGACGAGGTCCTGCTCGGCCCGCCCATCGTGTTCAACCAGCAGAACATCGGCGAGTACGACTTCTAACGGGGCTCTCTACGGCGGGCCGCACCGCGCGGCCCGCCGCAGGAATCAGGGGGTTCCGTGAAGGGAGCGCTGGAATCTGAGGGGCAAAGTCCGGTCGGAGAGCCGGGCGGCGGATAGCGAGATCTAGTGGATTACGTGTAGGAGGAGGGCCGACACGGGTCATGGCTGACGTGGAAGCAAACAACGGCGGGTCAGGCGAAGGCGGGGGAGGGGTCACCGCCCAGCAGTGGCGATGGACCATCCTGGCGGGCATGGCGTCGTACATAGACGCGGGCTCCATCGTGGCGATCGGCGTCGGGCTCGCGCTCTGGCAGGAGTATCTAGGTCTGAGTGACACCCTCGTCGGGACGCTCACGGCCATAGGCCCGAACGCCATCGGGGCCGCGGTCGGCGCCTTCATAGGGGGTCGGCTGGGCGACAAGCTCGGGCGCAAGCGCATCTACCAGTACGATCTCCTCGTCTACGCCCTCGGCACCCTGCTGATAGCCTTCTCCGTCAACACCCCGATGCTCCTGATCGGCACCGTCATAGTCGGGATCGCCGTGGGAGCCGACGTGCCGACCTCGCTCGCGCTCGTCGGCGAGTTCTCCCCCGATAGGGCGCGGGGCAAGCTACTGGGATTCACCCAGATCGCCTGGAGCCTCGGCCCGATCGTAGTGTTCGTGCTGGCGTTCGTGCTCGCGCCGCTGGGGCTCTTGGGGATTCGGATCGTCGTCGGCCACCTGTTTGTGGTCGCGATCGTTACGTGGGCCCTGAGGCGGGGCATGGTCGAATCGGCCCGGTGGACCGCCGCCACCGGCGGGACCAGCGCGGAACCGTCGTCCGACCCGGAAGCGCAGCCCGTGGAGGCGCCGGTGCCAGGAGATCCTCTGTCCGGAGGCCGCCTGAACCTTCTGTTCAGCGGCCCGAACCTCGCGGCCCTCGTCTGGACGGCGACCATCTACATTTTCTGGGGCCTGGCCGCCGGAACCTACGGTATCTTCCTGCCCTTCATCCTCAGGACGCTCGGGGCGCAGAGCCAGGCGGCCAGCGTCGCCATGTCGTGTCTCGGTTTCGTCCTCACCGCGGCGGCGGTCATCTTTGTCTTCATGCCGTTGAGCGATCGCAGCCACAACATGCGCCGCTTGCTCTGGGGCGTCGGGGCCATCATGCAGGTTGCCGCGTTTGCCATCTTGCTGATCTTCCCGTTCACCGTCCCTGTTGCCATCTTGAACATCGGGCTGTTCGGACTTGGCGGGGCCTTGGCCGGGGAGCCCTTCTACAAGACGTGGAGCCAGGAGCTGTTCCCGACGCTGCTCCGGGGCACGGCGCAGGGGATCACGTTCGGCACGGCGAGGTTGGTGCTCGGCATCTGGAGCTTCTTCGTGCCCGTGCTTGCCGGGGTGGACATCAGGCCCGTGGCCCTGATGCTGACGATCTTTCTGACCATCAGCGGCGTGGTCGGCTTCGTTTTCTTGCCCAACACCGCCGGCAAGTCGCTGGAGCAGATCGAGTCCGAACGCGGCATCGCCCCCGTGGAGGACACCCGGGCGGCGACGACCTGACGACTATCAGCATCGGAAGCCGCCAGGGGTCGCGCACGACGGGGCACGGACGGATGAGCCCGGCCGGAACTCGACGCCCGGAGCCCGCGCTTCGCAGCGGAACCTCCGGCTCAGACGGGAGGCGAGGTTTGTGGTGAACGCGATAGACACATCCCTCCGCGAAGGTGGGCGTCTTCGGCATAGGGCTCGAGGCTTACTGGGCCCAGTTTCCGGGCCTCAAAGAGCGCCTGGAAGGCTACCAGCGGCACGTGGAGGAGCAGATCGGGCGGTGGGCGACGGTCGTCTCGGCCGGGTTGGTGGATACCGCGCCGCAGGCGCAGGCCGCAGGCCGGCGCTTCGCCGAAGAGCGGGTGGACCTGATCTTCTGCTACGTCGGAACCTACGCCACAAGCTCGCAGGTGCTGCCCGCCGTACAGGAGGCCAGGGTCCCCGTCGTCGTGCTCAACCTGCAGCCGGTAGCCGCCCTCGACTACGAGAATACCGACACCGGCGAGTGGCTGGCGAACTGCGCGGCGTGCTGCGTGCCGGAGATCTCCAACGCCTTCGAGCGCTCCGGAGTACCGTTCAACGTCGTCTCGGGGATCCTCTTCGACGATGAGAGCGCGTGGCGCGAGATCGAGGAGTGGTGCCGGGCGGCCAACGCCGTTAGCACGCTCCGCGGCCAGCCGGTTCGGGTTCCTGGGGCAGACCTACCCCGGTATGCTCGACATGTACTCCGACTTCACCATGCACCACGCCCAGCTCGGCCTCCACGTCGAGGTTCTCGAGATGGACGATCTCAAGGATCGGGTGGACGCGGCAAACGACGAGGAAGTCGCGGCGAAACTCGAGGAGACCCGCGCCACCTTCGCGCTGGACGAGAGCGTGCGGGAGGAGGATCTGGACTGGGCGGCCCGGGTGGCCGTCGGTCTCGACGAGCTAGCAAAGGATTTCGATCTCGCCGCGCTTGCCTACTACTACCGCGGGACGGGCGAGAGCCTTTACGAACGTCTCGGGGCCGGGCTCATCCTGGGCAACACGCTCCTCACCGCCAGGGGGATACCGGCCTCCGGCGAGGGGGATCTCAAGAACGCCGTGGCCATGAAGGTCATGGATTCTCTTGGGGCCGGCGGTTCTTTCACGGAGTTCTACGCCATGGACTTCAACGAGAACTTCGTGCTTATGGGACACGACGGACCGGGACACATCGCCATTAGCGACCGCAAGCCGGCCTTGCGCGGTCTCGGCCTCTACCACGGGAAGGCCGGGAGCGGGGTGTCGGTGGAGTTCAGCGTCAGGACCGGGCCAATAACCATCTTCGCCGTCACCCAGACCCGCGACGGACGCCTCAAGGCGCTCGCGGCAGAGGGCGAATCGATCCCCGGGCCCACGCTCCAGATCGGAAACACCAACAGCCGTCTCAGGTTCTCCTTGCCACCGGCGCCGTTCATGAACGCCTGGTGCGAGCAGGGTCCGACCCACCACTGCGCCCTGGGCGTCGGGCACAGCGCCGCGACGCTAAGGAAGGTGTGCCGTCTCCTGGACATGGAGTTCGTCGAGGTGGGTAAGAGGGTCGGCCATTCGTCCGAATACAGCACCGCCTAGGGGGCACGTAGCACGATGCCGACCGAACTCGAGAACAGGTTCGACGATCCGCCCCGCAGCTTCTCGCCCGTGCCGATCTGGTGGTGGAGCGGCGAACGGCTCGATCCAAAGCGGCTGCGCTGGCAACTGGAGAGGTTCGCGCGGGGCGGCGTCTACAACCTGGTCGTGATGAACCTGGCCCCGACGGGGCCCATGTTCGGCTCGGATCCCGACGACCCGCCCTTCTTCTCCGAGGAGTGGTGGGACATCTTCCGCGGTGTCTGCGAGGACGCCCGGCGCCTGGGCGTCTGCATCTGGTTCTACGACCAGATCGGGTTCTCGGGGGCCAACTTGCAGGCCCGGATCGTCGGGGAGCATCCCGAGTTCACGGGACGATGGCTGGAGCGCGCGGTCCAGGAGATGTCCGGACCCGGAACGCTGCAGTGCCCGGCAGGGGGAGAGGCGATCGCGGCAGCGGCGATCGCGATCGACGAAGACGGTGCCCCCGCCGGGGGACCGGTGCCGCTCCCCGTGCAGGCAGGGCGGGTAGAGTGGGACGGTACGGGCAGGCATCGCGTGATGCTCTTCTACTCCGTCGAGCGCGGCTTCGATTACCATAGTCCAGAGGCTTGCCGAGCCCTCATCGACATGGTACATGGGGGCTACGAGGCGCGCGTAGGAGACCTCTTCGGTTCGACGGTGGTCGGATCCTTCCAGGACGAACTCCCCTCCGTCCCGACCTGGTCGCAAGGATTCGCGACGGAGTTCGAGGAACACTGCGGCTACGACCTGCTGCCTCGCCTCGCGGCTCTCTGGGAAGAGTACGGCGACGAAGCGAAAAGTGTGCGCCACGACTTCCACGCCGCCCGGGCCTCCATCAGCGAGGAGGCCCTCTTCAAGCCGCTGTTCGACTGGCACGAGGAGCGGGGTTTGATCTGCGGTTTCGACCAGCAGGATCCCGTACGGGCCGGGTACCCGGTGGAGAGCGTCGACCGGTACGCCGACTACCAGCGGACGCACCGATGGTACGGTGCCCCCGGCAGCGACCACCACGGAGACGCCAAGATACACTCGTCGCTCGCTCACCTCTACGAGCGCCCGCGCACGTGGATAGAGGCCTTCCACAGTTCCGGTTGGGGCGGGACGCTGGAGGAGACCTTCGACTGGCTCCTGCCCTGGTTGCGCGCCGGCGCCAACCTCTACGACCCGCACGCCGTGTACTACAGCACGCGCGGCGGCTGGTGGGAGTGGGCCCCTCCTTCCACGGACTGGCGCCAGCCTTACTGGGACCATTACGTCCACTTCTCGCGAACCGTCAGCCGGTTGTGCTCGGTCCTGACCCTCGGCCATCACGTATGTGACGTCGGGGTGCTGTTTCCCACCGCAACCGTGCAGTCCGGCCTGCGGCTGGACGGCCCCGAAGACTACGCCAACGCCGCCCACGAAACGTACCTCGCGCTTGCCGGCAAGATGCCCTGGTACGAGGTCGAGCCCGGGGTCCTGGACCGCGCTAACACGGACTTCGACGTGCTCGACGACGACTCCGTACAGCGTTCGACGGCGGAAAACGGGCGGCTGCGCATCGGCGAGGAGCGGTACGCAACGATCATCCTGCCCGCGTGCTCGGTCCTGGAACGGGGCACCGCGTCGAAGCTGGTCGACTTCGTGGAACGGGGCGGCCTCCTCGTCGCCATCGGCGAGGTTCCCCGGAGCGTCGTCGGGCCGGGCGCCGGCGAAGAGGCCATCGTTGCACTGGCCGCGCTATTCGACGAGGGGCGGGCCCGCAGCCTGGATTCGCCCGAGGACCTACTCGAACTCCTGGCCGGTGTACCCAGGATCATCGAGGCCCCGGTGCCCGCGCTGATGAGACGGGTCGGCGAGGCCATGGTGCTGTTCCTGACGGCAACCTCCCCGCGGGCGACGCGCTTGAGGATGCACGGGGGGCGCGGGTTGGAGCTTGGGTGGCTCGACATCGATTACGACTTCGATCCCTCCGACTACCGCCGGTGGATGGACATCAAGGTGCGTGGCGTCCGGGGTGCTCCCGTGCTTGTGGGAGCCCTACAGCGGCCGAAAACGACCTCTGAAGTATTCCACCGACGCCTCCGGCATGGAGGTGCGCGTGCCGTTCGACGACGGGCCGGGAGTGCTCGTGGTGTGGGACGGCTCGTACGCCGGCGACGCAACAACGGCGATGTCGGGGTCTCTCCGTGACGATGCATGGTCCTTCCGTCCATACCGAGACCGCCCTCGATGACGACTGGAAGGTCGAGCTCGAGCCGACCCTGGACAACCGGTGGGGCGACTTTGCGCGCCCGATCGAGTCGGCATCGGTGCCCATCGAGCGCTGGGAGTTCGGACACAGAACCGAGGAACCCGGCGAAGATGGGATAGCGTTCGGCTGGACGTCGCCGGATCACGACGATGCCGGGTGGCGTACGGCGCACGCGACGTTCGGGCCGCACGGTCTGCAGACTCGACCGGCCGCGTCCGGTTCACTCCCGACTCCAGCCCAGAGCCTGCAGGATTTCGAGCCCGACGAAACATGGCTGCCGGCGACTTACTCGCTCTCCAGAGGTATCCACAAGGACAGGCTGCACGGCGGCACCTTCGGTCCCAAGGGCCACGTTCCCGAGGAGTTCCTCGACTTCGGCCGGGTGGCTCGCGGCGAGGCGGTGCAATTCCGTACCGTAATCTCGTTGTCCGCTTCGCCGAGCGCGCACCTCGCGCTCGGCGCCCCGGCCCGCAAGCGCGTCTGGATCAACGGCGCTGAGGTGCCTGGCCAGGACGACGGCTACCACTTGTTGACGCCCGTCTCGTTAGACGAGGGTCCGAACCTCGTCGAGTTCCGTCTCGAGGCGGAGGACGAGGTCGAGTTGCGGGCCCACTTCGCCCTCGTAAGCAGTCCGGCGCGGTACGCCCGCCCAGAGTTGATCCGGGCGGGCGACGGGACGCAGAAGGATTCCGTGGTCGCCTACCGGAAGACGGTACCGGTCCCTTCCCCACCGGTCAGAGCCGTCGTGCAGGTGGGTTGCGACGCGCCCTGCCGCCTCTACGTGAATGGGGAGCTGGCAGGCAGACAGGGAGGGTTCGATCCCTACTTCGAGGCACACCACACCAGGCTCCAACCCTACGACGTGACCGCGTCGATGCGCGACGGAGAGAACGAGGTGGTGATCGAGGTTTCGGATCTCGGCCTCGCGCACGCCCTGTCGGTGGATGGGCTCGTCGAAACCGAAGGGAGTTCCGTTACCTTCGTCTCCGGCGAAGGTTGGGAGGTAACCAGGGACAGCGAGACCGTTCCGCTCGCGTTCCGCCGCCAGCCGTTCGGGGCCATCTATCCATGGGGGGATCCCGCGATGCCCCACCTGTGGCGGCGTCCTCATCCGCTGCCCCGTACGAGCTGGCTGGAGGACTCGAGAGACGCTGAAGCAACGGTAGTGGACCTCGCCCCCGATGCTCGGGTAAGCGGGAGATCCGTCGAGTGGCTGCGCTTCCCGGTTCCGCCGGGCGCGTTCCGGATGGAACTCGCCGTTCACGGCGCCGCCACGGTCTACGTGGACGGCGAGGAGATCGCGCGTTCTGCGAGCGAGGGCGCCCCGGAGAGGCTGCGGATCGACCTGCCACCTTCCGAGGCACCCGACAGGTTGTGCGCGCTGCGTGTGGAGACACAGCCGGGACACCGGATGGGCGCGATTCTGGACGGTCCGGTCCGGTTCGAGGTGGGCCCGGGAACCATGCGGCTCGGTGACTGGGAGGATCGTGGCCTGGCCGGATACAGCGGGGGCGTGTGCTACAGCAAGGAGCTCGAGTGGACGGGATCCGGCAACAGGACACGGACCTTGCTGGACCTGGGGCAGGTACGCGGGACCGCAGAGGTCAGCGTCAACGGGGCTTCGGTGGGGGTGAGGATCTGGTCGCCCTACACCTTCGACCTGACGGATTGCCTCTCCCCGGGATCGAACAAACTCGAAATCAGGGTCTTCAATACCCTCGCCCCCTACCTGGACGTCGTCAGTCCAACTCACTCTGTGTTCGAGGGCCAGAGGGTCTCGGGAATGATGGGCCCCGTCAGGATCGTGGTGGTCGAGGGATGAACGGGCCAGGAAGGGTAAGAGGGGATGGATGACCATGGCTCAATACGCGTGGGTGGCAGAGGTGAGGCCCGGATACGAGGACGAATACAGGCGGCGGCACGACGAGATCTGGCCGGAGATGGTTCAGGCGCTGGAGGAGTCGGGAATAAGGAACTACTCGATCTTCCGCCACGGCCTCACGCTCGTCGGCTACTTCGAGACCGACGACCTGCAACGCACCATGGGATTTCTGCGGGACAACGAGGTGAACCGGCGCTGGGGCGAGTGGATGGCGCCCGTCATGAAGATGGAGCTAGATCCCGAGACCGATTTCCCCTACCTGCTCCCGCTGCAATGGCACATGAAACAGGGGCAGTAGAGCCCGGCGAGAGCCCGGCCGCTGTCGCCGACGGTGAAGGGACGAGGATGACCGGAGAAGTGACGCGATGACCGCGGCCGGGATTCGACCCGCGGGGCTCAGGTGCGAGTACCGCACGGACCCGCTAGGAATCTACGAAACCTCGCCGCGGCTGAGCTGGTCGCTGGAGTCGGAAGGCCGGGCCCAGATCCAATCGGCCTACCGGGTCCTGGTCGCGGCGAACGAGGCGGACCTGGAGTCGGAGCAGAACCTCCTGTGGGACAGCGGCCGGGTCGAGTCGGACCGGTCCGCAGGCGTCGTGTACGAGGGGGGTGCCCTGAGGACGGGGTCCCGTTGCGTCTGGAAGGTTCGTGTCTGGGACGGTGCGGGGAACCCTTCGCCCTACGGAGGGCCCGCCGTCTTCGAGATGGGGCTTCTCGAGAGGTCCGACTGGGAGGGCGCCTGGATCTCCCTCGGCCAGGGTCCCGGCGGGGACATGTCCCCGCCCGCGGGCGACGAGTACGACGAACTGGGCAGCGGACTAGCCCCCAGCCCTTATCTCCGCAAGAAGTTCGCGTTGGGACGCCCGGTGCGTCGAGCGCGGTTGTTTGCCACGGCCCTCGGCGTCTACGAAACGTACCTGAACGGCGCGCGGGTGGGCGACGTCGTACTGGCCCCGGGCTGGACGGATTACCGCAGGCGCGTGCACTACCAGACCTACGACGTGACCCAACAGCTGGTGGAGGGCGAAAACGTCCTGGGCGCCGTCCTGGGCGACGGCTGGTACGCGGGCTTCCTTGGGTTCGACCCGAAGCGCAGGGGCGCCCACTACGGCGCCCGTCCACGGTTCCTGGCCCAGCTCAACGTCGAGTACGAGGACGGTGCACGGGAGAGCATCGTGACCGACAACGCGTGGCGTTGCGCCACGGGCCCGATACTCTACTCCGACTTTCTCGTCGGCGAATCCTACGACGCCCGCAAAGAGTGGCGCGGGTGGGCCGAACCCGCCTTCGACGACTCGGGCTGGTACGGCGTGGGTATCGAGGATCTTGGCGACGCGTTATTGATCGCCCAGCCGGACGAGGGTGTGAAGGTCACCGAAGAGGTCGGCGCGGTGGCCGTAACCGAGCCCCGGAGCGGTGCTTACGTCTTCGACATGGGTCAGAACATGGTCGGGTGGGTCAGGCTCAGCGTTAGCGGTGAGGCCGGAACACACGTGACGCTCCGTCACGCGGAGGTTCTGGATCCCAACGGCAACCTCTACACCGACAACCTCCGTTTCACCCGGGCGACGGACCATTACGTTCTGAAGGGTGGAGGCGAAGAGGTCTACGAACCAAGCTTCACCTTCCACGGCTTCCGCTACGTCGAGGTCACCGGTTACCCTGGCGAGCCCCCGCTGGACGCCATCGCCGGCCGGGTCATCCACTCGGCCACGCCGCCCACGGGATCCTTCGAGTGCTCGAGCCCCCTGGTCAACAAGCTACAGAGCAACATCGTCTGGGGGCAGCGGGGCAACTTCCTGAGCATCCCGACCGACTGTCCGCAGCGCGACGAGCGCCTGGGCTGGACGGGCGACGCGCAGGTCTTCGCGCGCACCGCCGCCTTCAACATGGACGTCGCGGCCTTCTTCGCCAAGTGGATGGTCGACGTGGAGGACGCCCAGTCGTCCGAGGGCGCCTTCCCCGACGTGGCGCCGTTGCTGAAGGACCTCACCCTGATGGACCTGAGCCGGGGCGCCGCAGCCTGGGGGGACGCCGGCGTGATAGTGCCCTGGACGATGTTCAGGATCTACGGCGACACGCGCCTCGTTGAGCGGCACTACGATGCCATGACGCGCTGGATGTCGTACCTGCTCGAGGCCAACCCAAACCTGCTGCGCCAGAGGAAGATGGGCAACAACTACGGCGACTGGCTCTCCCCGAGAGGCGATAGGACGCCCAAGGACCTGCTCGGCACCGCTTACTGGGCCTACGACGCGCGCTTGTTGTCCGAGATGGCCACCGCCATCGGGCGTGAGGGCGACGGCTCGCGCTACGCGGAGCTCTTCGAGAGGATCAAGCACGCCTTCAACGAGGCCTACGTCGCGCTGGACGGGCGGATATTGGGCGACACCCAGACCGGATACGCGCTGGCGCTCCACATGGACCTTCTACCCGAGGAAGCGTGCCCCGTCGCGGCGGAGCACCTGGTAAAGGCCATAGAGAGGGAAGGCTGGCACATCTCCACCGGGTTCGCGGGGGTCAGCTACCTGCTGCCGGTCCTGACCGAGGCCGGCTACACAGACGTGGCCTACCGACTGCTCAACAACGAGACCTACCCGTCCTGGGGGTACACGATCCGGCACGGGGCCACCACGATCTGGGAGCGGTGGGACGGCTGGACGGAGCAGGAAGGCTTCCAGTCGCCCAACATGAACTCCTTCAACCACTACTCTCTGGGCTCGGTCGGGGAGTGGCTCTACCGGTACGTGGCGGGGATAGACCTGGACCCGCGGACGCCGGGCTATGCCCGCATCGTCATCCGTCCGCGCCCGGGCGGCGGCCTCACCCGCGCCAGGGGCGAATACGACTCGGTACGAGGCAGGATCTCGAGCGCCTGGACCATCGAGGGCGAACGGTTCAACCTGGAGGTCACCATCCCGCCCAACACGACCGCCGTGGTCCACGTGCCGGCCGCCGACGGGTACGCAATCTCCGAGTCGAGCCGCGCGATCGGCGAGGCGGATGGCGTCGAGCATTTGCGCACTGACGGGGAGGAGGTCGTCCTTTCCGTGGGATCTGGAGACTACGAATTTGTCGGAAGGGTGGCGCAATGATTGGACGCGAGCGAAAACGTGCCCCACGCAGTCTACGTCGCACAGGGAGGTTGGGGCTTTGAAAAGCATGAACCAGCGGGCCTACGAGGGCCTGACCGAGGGGCTCGATGCGCGAGGCATCGACGTCGCGGGCGTCGCGGCGCGCCTGCGCGCCCAGCGCGTTGAGACGCCTTCCTGGGGCTACGGAAACTCCGGGACCCGCTTCAAGGTCTTTCCGCAGGAGGGGGTCCCGCGGGACCCCTTCGAGAAGATCTCGGACGCGGCCGAGGTACATCGCTTGACCGGCATCTGCCCATCCGTGGCCGTCCACATCCCCTGGGACAAAGTCGACGACTACGGAGAGTTGCGGGATCACGCCGGATCGCTCGGCGTCGAGATCGGGGCGGTCAACCCCAACCTCTTTCAGGAGGAAGAGTACAAGCTGGGGAGCGTGTGTCACCCGGATCCTTCTGTGAGGCGCAACGCCACCGACCACCTGTTGGAGTGCGTCGAGATCGGACGCGAACTCGGCTCCGACGTGCTCTCGCTGTGGTTCGCCGACGGCACCAACTACGCGGGCCAGGACTCTTTTGTCGAGCGTCGCCACCGCATGCGCGAGTGCCTCTCCGAGGTATACGCGGCGATGCCGGAGAACATGCGCATGCTGCTCGAGTACAAGCCTTTCGAGCCGGCCTTCTACCACACCGACCTACCCGACTGGGGCGCCGCCCTGACGATGTGCCACAGGCTCGGAGACAGGGCGGAGGTGCTGGTCGATCTCGGGCACCACCTCCAGGCCACGAACATCGAGCACATCGTGGCACTGCTGCTCGACGAGGGCAGGCTGGGGGGCTTCCACTTCAACAACCGGAAGTACGCCGACGACGATCTCATCGTGGGCAGCGTGAACCCGTTCGAGCTGTTCCTGATCTACGTGGAGCTCGCGGAGGCCGAGGAGGATCCCGACACGCAGATCGCCTACATGATCGACCAGGCCCACAATGTCGAGCCGAAGATGGAGGCCATGATCCTGAGCGTCACCAACCTGCAGGAGGCCTACGCGAAGGCCTTGCTGGTGGACAGGACCGCCTTGCGAGAGGCCCGCCGCGCGGGCGACGTGCTCGGGGCCCACGCGCTCCTCCTGGACGCCTACAACACGGACGTGCGGCCGCTGTGCGCCCGGGTGCGGGAAGAACTTGGCGCATCCGCGGACCCGATCGGCGAGTTTCGGAGGGGCGGGTACCTGGAGAGGATGGTCGCGGAGCGCAAAGGAGGCGACCAGGCCGGCTGGGGGTAGTCGAGTACCGCGAGGTCGTGTTTGCCTGAATGCTGAGAGCCCGCGCGGCGGGCGTGCCGCCGACCGAAGGGAGGCCAATGGAGACAAGAACACCGGGGGCCACGCAGAACCTGTGGGATTCGCGCAAGGCCGAGGGGCTATCAGAGCTGGAGACCCTTGCTTACCGCTCCAATCTGTTCGGCAGGGATCGTGCCGTGGCCAACTACGGGGGCGGCAACACGTCGACCAAGGCGAAGGAGCGCGACCACGCCGGGCGCGAGGTCGAAGTCCTGTGGGTCAAGGGCTCTGGGAGCGATCTCGCGACCATAGAAGCGGGCCAGTTCACCGGCCTCAAGCTCGTGGAGGTCCTGCCCCTTATGGAGAGGGATTCGATGCGCGACGAGGAGATGGTCGCCTACCTCGCCGCCTGCCAGCTCCGGCCCGACATGCCCCGCGGCTCCATAGAGACCCTCCTTCACGCCTTCGTGCCTTATCCGCACGTGGACCACACCCATCCGGACGCCATAAACATGATCTGCTGCGCGCAGGGCGGCGAGGAACTCGCGGACGAGTGCTTCGGCGATGAGTCGGTCTGGATCCCCTACATCCGTCCCGGATTTACCCTCTCGAAACAGGTTGGCGAGGCCGTAAGGAACAACCCGGACGCCAGGATGATCCTGCTGGCCAAGCACGGCCTAGTCACCTGGGGAGATACGCACGAGGAGAGCTACTCGAGGACCATCGACGCCATAAACCGGGCCGCCGAGTTCGTTGCGAGCCGCGCCGGGGAACCTTTCGGCGGTCGGACCGTCGACCCGCCACCGCCCGAGCGCAGAGAGGCCCTGCTCGCCGAGATCCTGCCCGCGTTGCGCGGGGCGCTCTCCTCCGGCGCGGACGAGACGCCACACAAGATCCTGCGCGCCGATCACACCACGGAGGACGTCCTGGAATTCGTTTGCGGCCGCGATTCCAAAGACCTCTCCCAGGTTGGCGCCGCCTGCCCGGACCACCTGGTGAGGACGAAGGTGAGGCCCCTCTGGGTGGACTTCGACCCGGGCACGGAGGACGGCGAGGCGTTGAAGGCAAAGCTCCGGGAGGGCGTCGAGGCGTACCGCCGGGGGTACGAGGCTTACTTCTCCCGCCACGAGGAGGCCGATGAGGAGATGTTCGACCCGAACCCGAGGGTCGTTTACGTGAGGGGCGTGGGCCTCGTCGCCGCCGCGCACAACGCCAAGGAGGCCGACCTCTCCCGCGACTTCGCCTACAGGGCCATCAACGTGATCCGCGGTGCCCACGCGGTCGGCGGCTACGTGTCTCTGACGGAGGAGGAGAGCTACGCCGTCGAGTACTGGCCCCTCGAGCTCTACAAGCTGGCGCAGGCCCCCCCACCCAGGGAGCTCGCCGGCCAGATCGCGCTCGTCACCGGCGGCGCCGGCGGTATCGGGGGCGCTATCGCCCGAACTCTTGCCTCCGAGGGGGCCTGCGTCGTGGTCTGCGACCTCGACGGGGAGGGAGCCAGGGAGGTCGCCGAGGGCCTACCCCAGCCCGGAATCGCCGCGACCGCGGACGTTACGAGCGAGGGCGAGGTTGCGGAGGCCTACCGCCGGGCGATCCTCGAGTTCGGCGGGGTGGACGTCGTGGTCTCCAACGCCGGGCTCGCGTCCAGCGCCCCCGTCGAGGAGACGAGCGTCGAGATGTGGGACAGGAACCACGCGGTCCTCACCAAGGGTTACTTTCTCGTGGCTCGCGAGGCGTTTCGGGTCATGAAGCAGCAGGGGGTGGGGGGCAGCCTCGTCTTCGTGGCCTCCAAGAACTCCATGGCCGCCGGCAAGAACGCCTCGGCTTACTCCTCGGCCAAGGCCGCCGAATTGCATCTTGCGCGATGCCTGGCCGAAGAGGGAGGCTCCGAGCGCATCCGAGTCAACACCGTAAACCCGGATGCGGTGTTGAGCGGGTCCAGGATCTGGGGCTCGAGCTGGCGCGAGGAGCGGGCCACCGCCTACGGGGTCGAACCCGAGGAGCTTGAGGAATTCTACCGCCAGCGCAACGTGCTCAAGCGGAACGTGCTGCCGGAAAACGTAGCGGACGCCGTGCTGCACTTCGCCAGCGAGGCCCGCTCGTCCAGGAGCACGGGCAACGTCCTCAACGTGGACGGCGGCGTCAAGGACGCCTACCCCCGTTAGGAGGAGCGGGTGCGTCCAGAGAGGTATCGACATTCTCCTCGGAACGGCGGCCTGTTTCCGTTTGTCCGCCGGTGGGGGATAATGCACGGGCGGACTCGGGCTCGCCAGGACGCGAGCGAGACATTTATGTGAACTTTGCATATATAATGTTCCGAGGTTTCAGAAGAAAGGGGCACGGCTTGACCGAACGGTCGCAAAGCACGGAGGATGGCGGTACGACGACCACCGCGGGCGCCGATAACCTGACGGTTACGGACAACCGCACGGGCAAGACCTACGACGTCGAGATCAAAGACGGCACGGTCCGCGCGATGGACTTCAGGCAGATAAAGGTCGACGAAGAAGACTTCGGCCTGATGACCTACGATCCCGGCTACTCCAACACGGCCAGTTGCCGCAGCGCCATCACCTACATAGACGGCGAGAAGGGGATCCTGGAGCACCGGGGGATCCCCATCGAGCAGCTGGCCGAGAACTCGTCGTTCCTGGAGGTGGCGTACCTCGTCATCTACGGCCATCTGCCGACCGAGGACGAGCTAAACCAGTGGGTGTACGAGATCACGCACCACACCTACGTCCACGAGAACATCAAGGACTTCATGAGCGGGTTCAGGCACGACGCGAACCCGATGGGGATGCTGCTGGCCAGCGTCGGTGCACTCTCGACGTTCTACCCGGACGCGATGAACATCAACGACGACTTCCAGCGCCACGTCTCGGCGGTGCGCATGATCGCCAAGATGCCCACCCTCGCCGCCTTCGCGTACCGGAGGTCTCTCGGGCTGCCGTACGTCTACCCGGACAACGACCTCTCCTACACGGGTAACTTTCTCTCGATGCTCTTCAAGATGGCTGAGCCCCGCTACGAGCCGGATCCCCGCATCGAGAAGGCCCTAGACGTCCTCTTCATCCTCCACGCCGACCACGAGCAGAACTGCTCGGCCGCGGCGGTGCGGGTCGTCGGCTCCGCGCTTCCCGACCCGTTCACCTCCGTCGCCGCCGGCGTCGCCGGCCTCTACGGCCCGTTGCACGGGGGGGCGAACGTGGCCGTCCTCAGGATGCTCAAGCGCATAGAGAAGGTCGAGAACATCTCCGACTTTCTCGAGGGCGTCAAGAAGGGCGAAGAGCGGCTCATGGGCTTCGGCCACAGGGTCTACAAGAATTACGATCCGCGGGCCAGGATCATCCGCGGCCACGTCGACGAGGTGCTCGAGGCGACGAACAAGCAGAGTCCGCTGCTCGACGTGGCGATAGAGCTCGAGAAGCAGGCGCTGGACGACGAGTACTTCACGAGCCGCAAGCTCTACCCCAACGTCGACTACTGGTCGGGCATCATCTACGAAGC
Organism: uncultured Rubrobacteraceae bacterium; assembly: GCA_963769655.1. Taxonomy (GTDB): domain Bacteria; phylum Actinomycetota; class Rubrobacteria; order Rubrobacterales; family Rubrobacteraceae; genus CAVYMT01. The sequence continues at coordinate 167,715 of CAVYMT010000002.1, forward strand.
CATGGACATCCCCACCGAGGCCTTCACCGTCATGTTCGCCATAGGCCGGACACCTGGCTGGATGGCGCAGTGGATGGAGATGATCGAGGACGACGAGCTGCGCATCGCCCGCCCGCGTCAGATCTACACCGGTCCCCGCGAGGCCGACTACGTGCCCGTAAGCGAACGCTAGCGCGTTCGCGCCGTCTGCTCTTAGCGGTCAGCCGTCAGCTTCCTGGCCGCTGAGAGTCACTTCCTTTCGCGACAGACCCGCCCACGTTTCCCGCGTCCGGGTTCCTGCGTCGGGATTCGCCACGGGCATCTTGCCGAAAGCTGAACGCTGATGGCTAATCCCCCAGCACCAGCGCGTACAACCGGCGCTGGCGCTCCAACGCCCTAAGGTAGATCTCGTGCCGCCCCGGGTCGGGCTCGTACGTTTCGCCCAGTGGGGCATCGGTGGACTCTATCTCCAGCTCCCCCAGCCTCTCCAGGACCAGCAGCGCCGCGCCGCGGCTAGAGGCCTCTTTGACGCCGGAGAGGATGACCGGTTTGCCCAGCGCGTCGGCCATGATGCCGGTCCAGGTGGGGGAGTGCATGAGGCCGCCGCCGGTCGCAACGACGGCCTTCTCGCCGGGGGATGCGTCCTCCAGGATCTGGGCGATCAGGGCGAAGCGGTAGGCGACGGCCTCCATGGCGGCGCGCAGTATCTCTACGGGCGTGTTGCTCATAGAGAGCCCGGCTATGGTGCCGTTGGCCTTGTCGGCCCACGCCGGACCGCGCTCTCCGGCCAGGATGGGCAGGAAGGTCAGCCCGTGCGCGTCGGGCTCCATCTCGGAGAGTTGCCTCTCGGTCTCTTCGAAGCCCGGCAGCTGGAGGGTGTTGCGCAGCCACTCGACGAGGTTGCCGCCGTCCGAGAGCGCGCCGCCCATGACGAACCGCTCGCCGTCGGCCCGGTAGCACCAGGGTCCGTCCAGGATGCGGACATCATCCGCCCGCCAGAGGACCCGCATCGCGCCGCTCGTACCGACCATGAGGGCGAGCCGATCGTTGCGCGTGCACCCGCAGCCAACGTTGGAGCAGGCACCGTCCCCGACCGCCGGGTACCAGGGCACGTCGCGCAGCATGGGCCACCGTTGCGCCCATTCTCCCCGCAGGCCCCGACTCGGCTCGTCGGAGACCGGCGGTAGCTGGCCCTTGTCGAGTGGGAGGCTACCGACGATCTTCGCGTCCCAGCGCTGCTCGCGCTGCTCGAAGAGCCCCGTGGCCGAGGCCATGGAGATCCCGGTGGCCGGCCCGTCGCCGAAGTAGCGGCCGTAGATAAAGTCGCCGGGGGATACCCAGCGCTCGGTTCGCTCGAACGGCTCTGGCTCGTTTCGGCTCAACCACAAGAGTTTTGCGGGCCAGTAGCTGGAGTGGAGCACGCACCCGGTCCTGCGGTGGTAATCGCGCTCGTCCAGGGCGTCCCGAAGCTCGGCGGCGCATCGGCGGCCCGGCGGTCGGCCCAGGTGAGGATGGGTGTCGTCGGGTTGCCTTCGCCGTCGATGCCGAGGACCGAGTGCCAGAAGGTGTCGGCCGCCACGGCGGAGATTCGGGCTTCTCCAGCCCGGGCGAGGGCGCCATCTATGGCTTGCGAAACGAGGTCGAGGAGCTGTTCAGCGTCCTTCGTTGCGCCCCCATCGGCGGTGTAGTCGAAGTCGTGGTCTAGCTTCGTCTCCGTGCCCTCGACCGGCTCCCCGTCGTGATCGTAGACCTCCGCCCTGACCGACGACGAGCCGACGTCGACGGCCAGGACGTTCACGCCTGCTGCTCCGCTCTTCCCCAACGCGTCACCTTCCGTTCCTACCGTCCCGGTAACAGTCTAGCAAGCTCTCACCTCCGGCCCCGCGACATCCGCGGGCGGATGTTTACTCGCGCTAGTGGCAGGGGTACGCAGGCCGTTAGCCGCAACCAGTGTGAGGAGGAGCCTAATGGCGAGCGAAGAGAGGCTGCGCGAGCTCGAGGAGAAGTACGAAGGCTACAAAGTCTACGACAATCAGGGCGACAGGATCGGCAAGGTCGACGACCTGTTCGTCGACGAGACCGACCACGAGGAGTATTTCGGGGTCAAGATGGGCCTCTTCGGTCTGAGGTCTACCCTGATCCCGACGGATATCGTTCGGGTGAACGAGGCGGACAGGACGATCGAGGTCTCAGACACCAAAGACCACGTCAAGGACGCCCCGAACTTCGACGACGACGACGACATCACCCCCGACTTCGAGCGGCGCATCCGCGACCACTTCGGCCTCGCGCCACGGGAATCATCCTCGAGCAGCTCCTACGGCGCACAATCCGGGACCGGCGCGGCGGCAGGAGCAGCCGGAGATCCTCCGGAAGAGCACCACGAGGACCATGACGACCACGATGAGGTCTCCGGCCGGGACCCCGAAGCGCGGGACGAGCGTGCGGCGGACGAAACCACCACGGCCGACACCGGGCACGGAGAGCGGGCGGACTCGACGGCCGCAACCACCGGCGCGACGTCGGACGAGGGACGCGAGGATTCGAGCTCCGAAAGAACGGGCCACGAGGGTGGCGGGGCCACCGAGCGGTTCAGGAGCGGGGGATCCTCCTCCGAGTCCGGAGGCGTCTCGGGGGATGAGGGGTCCCGCGAGGCGTCGAGCGCCGGTACGGGGGAGACGGGGACCTCGAGCGAGGGTGGACGAACCAAGGTTCGCCGGCGCATAATCCGCGAGGAGATCATCGAGGAGCCTGACGACCGGTAGGCCCGCCGCCCCAGGAGCCCGGAGCTCAAGCCGGCCACCGTCCTCCCGCAATAGGGGTCCCTGAAGGCCTCTCGATGGCGTAGGCCCAGGCCAGGACGCGCCGTTCGGGGGTTTCGGCCGGGATCAGAACCCTCCTGTACAGGCTCTGTCTCTCCGGATCGAAGCCCTCCAGCCCGTCGATGGCCGGTAGCCGGACCTCCGGGTCCTCGAACTCGAACAGCTCCCCGTAGACGCGCGGGGAACCTTCGAGCGGGGCTTGCTCTTTCTGGTTCAGGCGCTCCTGGGCGAGGGCGTCGCGCGCGGGTTCGCCTGTGCCAAGGGCACGCACGTCCGGCTCCGGGACCACCAGCGCCGGGAAGCCGAAGGGTAGGTCGAAGAGGCTGCCCCGGACCGACGCGTCTTCGACGCTCGCGGCACCCTGGCAGTACCTGTCGTGGTTGGCGTGGCCGCGTTTGAGCGTGCCGTAGAAGAAGATCAGCACCTCGGGAAAGGCGCCCGGACTCCGCGGGAGCCCGGAATGGGCGGGCAACCGTTGGAGGGGATCATTCCGCCCCTTCAGCCTCGACGATGCCTGCGGCGACCTCTCGCAGATCGGCGCCAACCACGTCCGGACGCTCGACGAGCGGGTCGTAGGGCTGCCCCGGACGGGCGACGAAGGCGGCGGCACACCCCGCGCGCAGAGCCCCTCCCACGTCCCAGGCGTGGGCGGCGATCAACCGGATGTCGCCCGTCCCTACCCCGAGGGCATGAGCCGCCATGCGGTACGGCGCGGGCGCCGGCTTCAGGCGTCGGGCCGTGTCCGCGGAGAGGGTCTGCTCGAAGCGGTCGGCGATTCCGGCGTTGCGCAACTGGTCATGGGCGACGTCCTGGGTGTTGTTCGTGAGGGTGGCGAGCCGGAAGCCGGCATCGCGCAAGATGTCCAGTCCGTCCTCCACGTCCGGGTGCAGGGGCAGCGCGCGCATCCCGCCGATAATACCCATTCTGTCCTCGTCCGCCAGACTCACGGCCCGGCGTTCGGCGGTCATCTCCAGCGCGGCGGCCCCGATCTCCCCGAACGGCGTGTAGGCGTCCGTGATGGTCGCGAGAAATGCCGACTGTAGCGACTGCGTGAACCACTCCCGGCGCACGCCCGCGTCACCGAAGGCGCGCTCGAAGAGCGGGTCCAGGGATCCCAGGTCAAGCAGTGTCTCGTTGACGTCGAAGACGCACACCCGCTTCATATCGCCTCCCCCAACCGTGCGCTAGCGGCCTACGAGTGAGGCGTAGTCTACCTTTATGCAGCGGTCCATGACGACGGTAAGGCCGTGCTCCCTGGCATAGGCCGCGGCCGGCTCGTTAACGACGCCGGACTGCATCCAGATGGCCCTGGCCCCGGCGGCTACGGCGTCCCTGGCGACCGGCATCACCTCCTCGCTCCTGCGGAAGACGTCAACGATGTCCACGGGATGCCCTATCTCCTGGACCGTCCCGAAGGGCTCCTCGCCGAGGACCGCGCCCCGCAGGTTGGGGTTGACGGGGTAGATCCTGTACCCGAACCCCTGTAGCGCCCGGGCGATAGCGTGGCTCGTGCGGTACGGTCTGTCGGAGAGCCCCACGACCGCGACCGTGCGGGCGCCTTCGAGTAGTCTCCTTATCTCGCTGACCTCCGGATTCTCGTGCAACAAAGCTCCTCTCCTAGCCGACGGCGACGCCCAGGGAAACCAGCGCTTGCTCCTTGCCCTTGGCCTCAACCATCACGTCCGTGTCGCGCCCGTCGAGGGCGTCGAGCAGGGCTCGCCAGTCGCGATCCTCCACGCCGTAGGCGTGCGCCCCAGGCCGTTTGTCCGGGGCCTGGCTAGAGAGATGAAGCTTCGGCCGAGCGCCACGAATATCCCAGGTCGGCAGTGCCAGGTCGAGGGCCTCCGCGAGCGACAGGTTCCCGGGGTTGATGGCATGGTGGAGGGTATCTACGATCGCCGGGACGCCAAGGGTCCGGGCGGTCTCGGCGACCTCGGCGGTGGTCCAGATCCGCTCGTCGTTCTCCAGTGCCAGGTAGTGGAGAATTGTCCCTTCCGGGCGCAGGGTCTCCACGAAGCGTGCCAAACTGGCGGGCCTGTCGTCGTAGGCGCCCCCGAGGTGCAGCACGATGACGCCGTCCTGAACGCCAAGCAGGTCGAGAACACGCGCGGCGTAACGGAGTTCCGCCAGGCTCCTCTCGACCGTGGCGGGGTTGGGGCTGCCGGGGTTTATGAACTGGGCGGGGTGCATCGAGAGTCTGACGCCCAGTTCGCGGGCGAGACCCCCGATCCAACGCAGATCGTCGCCGTGCTCCTCCCAGTCGTAAGGGAAGTCTGGGTGCGAGGCGAAGGGGATTAGACCCTGCCCCATCCTGAACAGCGCCACGTCGTGGGCGGCGTTCCAACGCAGGATGGCCTCGACCGCGAACAGGTTCTCCCAGACCAGCGATCGCACCTTCTCCGCGTCGCCGAGGCCTGCGAGCCTGAGCGTGTGGTTGGTGGTCGCCGGGATGGAGAGGTTCTGGGCCGGGTAGCCGAGTCGGACCATGGGCAAGGTATACACCTTCGCGTCGGGTACCGCCGGGTTGCTGCGCACGGGGTCGATACCGGGACCCACCGACCGTCTGGTAGCATGGCTGGATGGCTGAACCCCTCGCGGCGGAGCGCCCCGGAATGTTCTGGCAGGCGGCGCAGGTCCTGCGTCGCAACGACATGGGGGGCTGGACGAGGGCGGCGCCGACCCTGTATCCGCACCAGTGGAGCTGGGACGCCGGTTTCATAGCCGTCGGCCTTGCCCACCTCGACGCCCGGCGGGCGGTACAGGAGTTGCTCACGCTCTTCGGCCACCAGTGGGAGACCGGCAAGGTGCCGCACATAGTCTTCAACCGGGACGCCCCCCCAGACAGCTACTTTCCCGGTCCGGAACACTGGTCGAGTGCCGGGGAGTTCCCGGGCGCCCCTCCCTACACCAGCGCGCTGTGCCAGCCGCCAACGCACGCCATCGGCGCCCTCCGGGTCCTGGAGGTCGCGAGGGAAGAGGGGGACGCGCAGGCTCTCAGTCTGCTCGAGGAGCTCTATCCAAAGCTCTTACGCTGGCACAGGTACCTGGCGACGGCCCGGGACCCGGAGGGGTCGGGGCTCGTGACCATCTACCACCCTTGGGAGAGCGGCACCGACAACTCCCCCAGATTCGACCGGCCCCTCCACAACGTCGAGGTCGGCGACCTTCCGGCCTACGAGCGGCAGGACCTGGATCACGTGGACGACCCCTCCGAGCGCCCGACCGACGAGGAGTACGCGCGGTACCTGTGGCTCGTGCGAGGACGTGAAGCGCGCCCGCGGCGACGATGCGACGATCTACGCCTCGCACCCGTTCCTGGTCAAGGACGTGCTCTTCAGCGCCATCCTCGTCGCCGCCGACGAGGCCCTGCTCGAGATCGCCCGGACCATCGGCGCGTCAGAGGCTGACCGGGAGGAGATCCAGGGCCGGGCCGAACGCTGCCGCCGGGGCGTGGAGAAGCTGCTGGGACCCGGAGCTGGGGCTCGCCCTGGACTACGACCTGCGACTCGGCGAGCCGCTCGTTGCGCGCACCGTGGCGGGATTCGCGCCGCTCGTCGCCGGGGACCTGGAAGAGGCGCGGTTGCGAACCCTCCTCGACACGCTCGAATCAGGGGCCTTCCTCGGTAACCCGGACCTGCGTTTCCGGGTGCCGCCTTCGAGCAGTCCTGACGAGCCCCGCTTCCACCCGCGCAGCTACTGGCGGGGTCCGGTTTGGCCGGTCATGACCTGGCTGCTCTGGTGGTCGCTCCTGAGGTCCGGCCAGACGGACCGCGCCGGAACCCTACGCAAGGCGTCGCTCGAAGAGCTGGCCGCCGGAAGCTTCGCCGAATACTTCGAACCCTTCACTGGCGAGCCCCTGGGTTCTGACTACCAGTCCTGGACCGCGGCCGTCGTCCTGGATTGGCTTGTGCGAGGCGACGAACGCTGACCGGCGGCGGGCATCAAAAAGCCCCGGCTCCCTAGAACCGGGGCTGCGCCGTTTCGGCTCAAGGCCGGACGGGGACGGCTTACTCCAGGACGAAGGTGATCTCGAGGTTCACCTTGTATCCTACGATGTTGCCGTCCTCGATCGCGATGTTCTGATCCTTGACCCAGGCCCCTTCGACCCCGCGCAGGCTGCTGGTCGCCCGGGCGATGCCCTGCTGGATGGCGTCCTCGAAGCTGCTCTCGCTAGTGGCGCTGATCTCGGTTACACGAGCAACGGACATACGTCCTCCTTTTCTCGGTCCTTATCCCTGGAATACCTCGTACCCCAGCGCCCAGAAATTAAACGCATGAGCCCCATGTGCGCCCAAAGGCATTGTCGTGCTGAGCGGGCGACGCTGCTAGAGGGTCTTTAGCAGCAGGGGATCGCTCGTCGGGGCCGGGGACCCGCCGGCGGGCTCGGCGGTCACGGCGATTGCGTCGGCGCCTTCGAGCGAGGTGGTGACGGACCCTGACGTTGCCTCCTCCGGGGCCATAAGTCCGCTCGGCACCGGTTCGTCACCCTCGAAAACCCAGATCTGGAAGGCCTGATCCTCTGGCACCGAGGGCATGTTTTCGGCGACCATGATCCGGCGGTCGTCGTCTAGAACCAGGACCTCCGCCCGCGCGTCGCTGGCTGCTTCGGTGCCTTGCAACGCTATCGTGCGGTTCACGCCGGATGGCGCGTCTTGGGCCTGCAGGCCCTGTACGCGGCCTTGCAGGTCTTGCGTCTCTTGCTGGAGCAACACGTTCCAGGAGAGTAGCCCTATCAGGAGCACGGCCGCCGCGCCGAGCGCGACGGATTGGGCACCGAACGACCCTCGAATACGGTCGAGCCAGGACTCGCGCGGGCTCTCGGCAACGGGCGGGGTCGCCTCCGCGTCCACGACGCCCATGATCCTCTCGCGAAGCTCGGTCGACGGCTCCTGTTCGGGGGGCGCGAGGGCGAGCAGGCTGGCCACGCCGACCAGCTCGTCGATCTCGGCCTGACGCTCGGGGTGCGCGGCGAGGTACGCCTCAAGCTCGCGTCGCTCGTCCTCGGCGAGCGCGCCGAGCGACGTAGGCGTCCTTGAGCTCTTCGAAGCCGTGTTCGATCCATCCCGTTCACCTCGGTACCGCCGCGTCTCGCGCGTCGAAAAAGTCCTTGATCTTCTTCAGGCCCAACCGCATGCTGTCCCTTGACCGTGCCCAGCGGTAGGCCCAGAAGCTCGGCGATCTCGACGTGAGTGTAGCCCGAGAAGTAGGCTAGCTCCAGGATCTTGAGCTGCTCCGGCGGGAGCGTGTTCAGGGCCTCGCGCACCTGCTCGCGCTGCGAGTTGCGCCAGGTCTCGGCGAACGCCTCGCTCGGCTGGGATCTGGGCGCGGAGGCCTCGATCTTGTCCTGCGTCCTGCGGCGGCTCGCGAGCGAGCGCAGCTGGTCTATGCCGCGGTTGTGGACTATGGAGAGGATCCAGGTGCGCACGCTGCCACGTTCGGCCTGGTAGCTGTCCGCCGACGCGCCAGACCTTCAGGAACGCGTCCTGAACGAGGTCCTCGGCCGCCTGCCGTCTCGCCCATCATCCTGTAGGCCAGGGAGTAGGCCGCCCGGCTGTGGCGGTCGTAGAGCGCCGCGAACGCCTCCGCGTCGCCGCCTTCGATCAAGGAGATCAGGTCCTCGTCCGCCAGCAGTCACGTACTGTCGACGGTGTCGCCATAAACAACATTCTAAGGAAGCTACGAGCGCGTCGTCCTGCCGGATCACGACAGACGCGGCAATGAATTGCACGTGTCTATGTAGCGGTCCTACACGAATTCGGTCCAGCGTCCCTACGGGTTACTTACAACGGTGTGATCCGCGGCACTGGGGCTCCCGTAAGGACCGTGCAAGATTGTTTGCGAGCGAGTTGTGCATGTCAGTGCGGTAACGAAAGGGAGGAGGTAGATGAGTGAAGTAGAGAGCCGCGACCTGATCGCGCTGGATCGGGAGACGTCGCGGCGGAACTTCCTGAAGACCGCGGCATGGGCCGGCGCCGCGATCTCGGCGGCTGGGAATCGGTGGCTTCGGGGTCGCCGTCCGCCAGGCGCATGCCACGCACGAGGGCTACGTGCCCCTGGGCGACGCGGGGATCCTGCAGTTCGCGTACCAGCTGGAGCTCCTGGAGGGCAACTTCTACGCGATAGGCGTCGACTCCGGCCTCTTCGCCGACACCTTCCTCGACCAGATAGCGGTGATCAGGGACCACGAGTTCGCCCACGCCGAGGCGATCGCGGCGACGCTCGGGGACCTCGGGGCCGAGGTTCCCGCCGAGCCCGAGTTCACGTTCCCGGACGACGCCACCGCGGATGCGGCGACGTTCCTCGGCTACGCGGCGACGCTCGAGCCCGTCGGGATCGGGGCCTACCAGTCGGCGGCCGTGGCGCTCGAGAGCAAGGACATCCTGGCGGCGGCCATCTCGATCCACAACGCCGAGTGCCAGCACCGGTGCGCGATCAACATAATGAACCTGGTCGTGCCGCCGAACGACGTCGCCTTCGAGGAGGCGCTGCCGCTGGCCGCACGTGCAGGCCGCCGTCGCACCGTTCGGGATCTTAGGGAGGAGACGCTAAAGATGCAGAAGCACACGATAGACGTGCCGGGCGCGCGAGGAGTTCTGCGTCGCGGCCCAGGAGCCGGAGGGACTTCTTCAAGACCCTCGCGGCGGCCGGCGCGGGCGCGGCCGGCGGCTCGCTGCTCCTGCTGCGCGCAAGGCCTCCGCCCAGGGCTACGGCAGGGCGGGCGGCGGCGACGTGGACATCTTCAACTTCGCCCTCACGCTCGAGTACCTGGAGCAGGAGTTCTACGGGCTGGCGCTGGACGCCGGTGTCCTCACCGGCGACGCCCTGGCGGTCGTCGAGGCCATCTACGACCACGAGTCGCAGCACGTCGACGCCATCATCGCGGCTGCTCGAGGAGCGGCGGGGCCACGCCGGTCGCGAAGCCGGAGTTCGTCTTCCCGCCGGAGGCGCTCGCCAGCCAGGCCGCCATACTCGAGACGGCCGCCACGCTGGAGCCCGTCGGCGTCGGCGCCTACCTTGGTGCCGCGCCGCTGATTCAGGAAGGCGAGTTGCTGGCCGCGGCCGGCAGCATCGCCGGTGTCGAGGGCGAGCACGTCGTGGCCGTGACCAACCTGATCAGCGGTCTTCCGGCCGCCGTCGAGGCCTTCCCGGCCGCCCTGACCATGGACGAGGTCCTCGCGGCCGTCGCCCCGTTCATCATGGGCGGGATGATGGAGACGGGTGGCGAGGAGTACCGCGACAGGACGAGCTTCGGGCGGGTCTGAACCCAGCGCCGAACGGGAGCGCGGTCGCTGTGAACCGCCGTTCCGTACACGAGGAGCAGGGCGATCGCCGCCCTGCTCCTCTTCGTGCTGCTCCTTGCTCCTGCCTGCGCCTCGGAGCCCCGGTCGAGCGGGGACGACGCAGCCGCGCCGAAAGCTCGGAAGCGACCGCGCAGCCGAGGTAAACCGGCCGCCGGCAGCGAGGACGCCGCTGCGGACAACAACGAGGAGGCCGCCAGCGGCGAGGATCCGAAGGCGAGGCAACAACGGGCACCACGGCCGTCGAGAGCCGGCCGAGAGCCGACGTTCGTCCACCGCGCGACGGGAGAGAACAGCCGCGGCGATTACACGTACCTGAGACGACCCGAACATCGACGGCGACCCGAACGCCGTCGTCCTCGCCGCGCCGACCGGCGCTCGGCGGCGGCGCGGATTACGACCACAACGTCGGCGTCTGGTACGAGCCCGAGGCCCGCAAGTGGGCGATCTTCAACCAGGACCTCGCCGCCGTGCCGGCCGGGACGACGTTCCAGGTGGTCGTTCCGCCGCAGTGCCGAGAGGTTCGTCCACCGCTCCGGGCCGGAGAAGGTCGCCACGAGAACGGCACCTACCTGGACGATCCCCTCGTCAACGGCAAGCCCGAGGCGCGCGCTCTCCGTCACCCAGAACTGGAACCCGGGGGGCGGGAACGGCGTCTACAACGACCACCCCGTGGACGTCCGCTACGACCCGGACCGCGCGGGTGGGAGGTCTTCAACGAGGACGGCTCGGCGATGCCCGAAGGGCGCGGCCTTCAACGTGACCGTGTCGGAGGTCGCGCCGGTGAGGCGGTGTAGCAGACGGATCGGCACGGTGCGATACCGGTCGAGGCCCCGGAGTACAGGGACTTCTTCTCCGAGGGCAACCCGCAGACGCCGAAACTTCGTCTCCTCTGACTCGTCGCCGGGGCCATCCCGGTGGTCCAGCCGTTCAACTTCGGGCGGGACCCAGGCGGACCCGACGACAAGACGCTCTCCCTGACCATCCCGAAGCTCGGACGTCGAGGGCGTGCCCGTCTTCGACACCGTCTCAGGAGGAGAAGCTCAGGGACGGCACCGTACACATCCCGGCCACCGGCTACCCCTGGCAGGAGGGGGCCAACGTCTACATCGCCGGGCACCGCATCGGGTACGAGGGGACGCCGCTCCTACTACGTCTTCTTCCACCTGGACCAGCTCGACGAAGGGTGACGAGATCCTGGCTCGAGGACGCCGCCGGCAAGGAGTACCGCTACCGCGTGACCGAAGAGTCAACGTCGTCGGTCCGGAGAACGTCGAGGTCATGAACGCTCAGGAGGGCAAGTCGCTCATCACGCTCCAGACCTGCACCCTGCCGGACTACGAGGAGCGCCTGATCGTGCAGGGCGAGCTGGTCGAAGACGCGGGTTTAGAGCCGCCGGCGGTCGTGCTAAGATCTCTGGACGGACGGACCGTTCCTCGCAACACAGAGGCCGAGCAGGAAGCAGCCTTGCGGCTTAGCGTCTTGTCGAGCGGAAGCTCGGGCAACGCGACCTACATCGAGTCGGAGATACGGCGGCCTGCTCGTGGACGCCGGCCTCTCGCGCCGGCGTCTAGAGACGCTCCTGGCCCGCATCGGCCGGAGCCTCTCCGACGTGCGCGCGGTTCTCCTGACGCACGGGCACTCCGACCACACCTGCGGCGTCCGGTCCCTGGTGCGGGCACTGCGGCGTCGGAGGTCTTCGCCGCTCCTGGCGGTCGGCGAGAGCGTCTGGGGCGACGGTGATCGAGGCGGGGGAGGACGTTCCCCGTCGGGGACCTCGGCGACCATTTCTTCGAGGTGCCGCACGACTCCTCACCTACGGCGTGCGGATCTCGGCCGACGGGCAGCACCACGTCGCGATCGCCACCGATCTCGGCGAGGCTGGGCCTGACGTGCTGGCGCAGCATGCGCGGCGCCGAGGCGGTGGTCCTGGAGGCCAACCACGACCCGGACTGGCTGAGGCGCGGCCCCTACTCGGCTCGACCTGAAGCGCCGTATCTCCTCCCAGCAGGGGCCACCTCTCGAACCGCCAGGCCGCCGAGGCCGCCCTGGCGCTCGCCCCGCACGGCCTCAAGGACCTCGTGCTCGCCCACCTCTCCAAGACCAACAACTCCCCGGCCAGGGCCTGCGGCACCGTGCACGGGGCGCTTCGGGAGGCCGGCCACGGCGGTGTACGGGTCAGGGCCGCCATCGCGGACCACCCGACGCCCTGGATCGAGGTCGGGCGCCGCTGGCGAGCCCCGGAGCACGTCTACCGCTACGCGCGGGAGAAGGCGCCAGCAACTCTTCGGCATCGAGTGATCCGTCGCGCCACCATCGTCGCGTCGGCAGACTCAAGGGCTGGGCCGCCGACGGCTCGCGACGACTACCTCCGACGTCTGCGCCGCTACTTCCCGGTCGAGGTCGTCGAGGTCGCCGAAGAGGACATGAACCGCCGCTCTCCCGCAGGAGGTGCTCGCCGCCGAGGCCGACCGCCTCCGCAAGCGCATCCCCGCCGACTCCCACGTCGTCGCCCTCGACCGCGAAGCGGGCAAGCCCTCTCCTCGGAAGCCCTGTCCAGGAAGGCTGAACTCTTCGGCGTCTCCGGGCGGAGCCACGTCACCTTCGTCGCTCGGCGGCCCTCTGGGCCTCTCGCCGGAGTTCGTGCGGCCGCGCGGACGAGCTCTGGTCCTTCGGCCCCATCACGCTCCCGCACGCCCTCGCCCGGGTCGTCCTCCTGGAGCAGCTCTACCGGGCGGTCAAGATCGAACGCGGCGAGAAGTACCATTGGTAGGGCGCTTTCGGCGCCGCTCTTGGCGGTCGGCAATCAGCCTTCAGCCGAGCGTCTGTGGCAGAGCGGTCAGTCGGGACCGGCGCGCCTCTGCGAAGCGTGTGAGACCGGCGACGGCCGGCCATCACCGCCTGAGATGGCGCGTCCACCTGACGCCAATGGCTAACGGCCGACCGCTGACTGCTAGAATCACCTATATGCGCGTGCAGATAGACAGGTTCGAGGACGGCGGATGGGCGGTGTTGCTGCCTTCCCGAGGACAACGCGCGGGGCTTCGACGTGCCGCGCGAGTTGTTGCCGCGAGGGGTCTGTTCCGCGGCGACGTGTTCGAGTTTGCGCCTGCGTCCTGGATCGGGAAGCGACGCGGCGGCTGGCGGAGGAGAACCGGCGGCTGCTGGACGAGCTTCTCGGGACGGTGAAGCTTGAGCTTCGAGGCGCGGCTGGCCGACGCCGTGCAGGAGCGGCGCGCCGGGAGTTACGGCGTGGAGCTCGACGGCGTGCACGTCGAGCGGCCGAACGACCCGTCCCACGGGGACTTCGCGACCAACGTCGCGCTGGCAAACGCCAGGGTGTTCCGGCGCAACCCCCGGGAGGTGGCGGAGAGCCTCGTCGCGGCGCTCGACGCGCCGTTCGTGCGAGGAGGCCGAGGTCGCGGGGCCAGGATTCGTCAACTTCCGGCTCTCGCCGGAGGCGTTGTGGGGCGAGGTCGGGGCGCTGCTGGAGACGGGCGGATGGGTACGGGGGCAGGGAAGCTTCGGGAGGAGCCCATACAGCTCGAGTTCGTCAGCGCCAACCCGACGGGACCGATGCACGTCGCGCACGGTCGGCACGCGGCCTACGGGGACTCGCTGGCCAGGATCCTCGAGGCGGCCGGGCCGGAAAGTGTTCCGCGAGTACTACTTCAACGACGGGGGAAACCAGATCCGCCTCTTCGGCGAGTCCGTCGGCCGTCCGGTACGCCGCGTCTACGGGCGAGGAGTGGCCCGTCGCCGACCCGGAGTCGCTCTACAAGGGTAGTACACGGAGGAGATCGCCCGGGATCTCGCGAACGAGCGTGGGCGATGGCCTCCTGGAGATGGAGCGGGAGAAGGCCCTGCCGGAGATCGGCGACTTCGCGACCGGCTGGTGCATGGAGGACATCAAGCGCACGCTGGCCGCGTTCGGGTGTCGTTCGACAACTTCTTCAACGAGAAGAGCCTCTACGACTCGGGCGCGGTAGAGCGAGGTCGTCGGAGGCTCGACGAGGGCGGGAACGTCTACGAGAGCGAGGGCGCCCTGTGGCTCGCGTCCTCGAGGTTCGGGGACGACAAGGACAGGGTCACTCGTCAAGAGCGACGGCACCTACACCTACTGCCGCGCCGGACATCGCCTACCACCGTGAACAAGCACGATCGGGGTTTCGAGACCGCGGTCAACGTGCTCGGCGCCGACCACGCCGGCTACGGCCCCCGCATCAGGGCGGGGCTGGTGGCGCTCGGGCTGCCGCGGGAGTTCCTGGACGTCGAGATCGTGCGGCTGGTCAAGCTCGTGCGCGAGGGCGAGCAGGTCAAGTTCAGCAAGCGCGCCGGCAACGTCGTCACCCTCGACGAGCTTCTCGACGAGGTCGGGGAGGACGTGGCGCGCTACTTCTACGTGCGCTCCTCGCACAAGACCGAGATGAACTTCGACCTGGACCTCGCCATCCGCCAGTCCGACGAGAACCCCGTCTTCTACGTGCAGTACGCCCACGCCCGAATAGCGAGCATCTTCGAGCGGGCCGGGTTCGGCCCGGAAGCGGTAGTAGGGTTCGAGCCGGGGGCGCTGGCGCCCGAGGAGCGGCTGCTGGTCCTGGAGCTCCTGGATCTGCCGCGTGTCATAGAGAACGCGGCCGCCCGCCGGGAGGTTCACCCGCTGCCAACCTACCTGGAGACGGTCGCGACGCGTTTCCACCAGTTCTACACGGTGCATCGGGTTCTGGTGGACGATGAGGATCTCCGCCGGCGCCGGCTCGCGCTGTGCGCCGCGACGAAGACCGTGCTCAGGACGGGCCTCGACTTGCTCGGGGTGAACGCGCCCGAGAAGATGTAGGGACTTCGGGAGTCGGAGGGTACCCAAAGAACAGGATTAGGTGCGCGGTCTCTCACCACCGCCCGGACAGGTTCGGAGAGGGTTTCGCCGAGATGGAATCGCCCCGCTACGAGAAGGGGATCGGGTCTGGGTTCGCAGCGCGGCCGGACCGCGGCTACCGGGCGTGGTGATCGGCCACCACGCCGGCTGGAACCTTTACACGGTTGGGATCGCCGGGCGGATGCCTCGGTCCGTCGAGGAGTGGCGGCTAGCGCCCCGGTTGAGGGGCGAAGGGGCGCGGGGCCCGGAGTCGTGACGGGGTCGGGCCCGCAGGCGCTCTGCTATACTTTTTCGCAGCGTTGTTCTGGCGCAACACACCGGGGAGGACATGGGTACGCGGGGCAAGCTCACCATCTGTCAGATCTCGGACATCCATTGCGGGAGCCCGTACTTTATCCCCGACCTCCTGGAGCGTTCGATACTCGAGATAAACGATTTGGACCCGGCGGCCGTGGTCGTCTCGGGCGACCTTACCAACGCCGGGTATCGGCAGGAGTTCGAGCAGGCGGCAGAGTACATCCGCCGCTTCCGGTGCGAGAACGTTATGGTCATCCCCGGCAACCACGACTCGCGCAACGTCGGGTACGTGCACTTCGAGCGGCTCTTCGGCGAACGGTACTCTTGCATGGACTTCGCGGACGCCGTGATGGTGGGCATCGACTCCTCCGAGCCCGACCTGAACGATGGTCGGGTCGGGCGCGAGCACTACGGGTTCATCAAGGACTCCTTCGCCGGCGCCGACGAGCGGCTCAAGATCTTCGTGATCCACCACCACCTTATCCCGATCCCCGGCACGGGCCGCGAGCGGAACATCATCTTCGACGCTGGCGACGTGCTGGAACTCTTGAACGACCTCGAGGTGGACCTGGTGCTCTCGGGCCACAAGCACGTGCCGTACTCCTGGAAGCTCGAGGACTTCTTTATCGTGAACGCCGGGACCGCCTCTACCACCCGCCTGAGGGGCAACACGCGGCCTTGCTACAACATCATCGAGATCGAGGACAGCCGGGTCCAGGTCTACCGCAAGTACCCCTTCAAGGACCGGGAGCTGATCGTGGACTTCGACTCGGCGACCCGCGAGTACTCGCGCTACGAGGAGCGGATAGACTCGGAGCTGGAGGTTGACCCGGAGGTTGCCCTCGGCGGCGAGTAGGGCTCCCGGCGCGTTGCGGGCGCTGTTCTTGATCGACGGCGAGCACTACCCGCCGGTGGTACTGGACGCGATGGAGAGCGTGCGCGAAGAGCGGGGCATGGAGGGCATCGCCGCCGCCTTTCTGGGCGGGACCGAGAAGATCCAGGCCGGCACCGACTACGGCGTGCCCCTGGTCACTGCCGGTGACCCCGTCTCTGCCGTTCGCAAGGCCCTGGGAGAATACGCCGTTGACGTGGTGGTGGACCTCTCCGATGAGCCGGTCGTCGGATACCGGGAGCGGATGCGGATGGCCTCGCTCGCGCTTGCGGCGGGCGCCCGCTACGTCGGCGCCGACTTCGAGCTGGTGCCGCCGCAGCAGCGGGACGTCTCCACGAAGCCGTCCCTGGCCGTCATCGGAACCGGAAAGCGTGTCGGCAAGACCGCCGTCTCCGGCTACCTGGCGCGGCTGCTGGCCCGGGAAGGCTACGATCCCGGGGTTGTCTCGATGGGCCGCGGCGGCCCGCCGCGGCCCGAGGTCATAGAGGGGCGCGAGCTCGAGGTCGGAAGCGAGTACCTGCTCGAAGCGCTCGCCCGTGGGGCACACGCCGCGAGCGACTACTACGAGACCGCGGCCCTGAGCCGGGTAACGACGGTCGGCTGCCGCAGGTGCGGGGGCGGGCTCGCCGGGGAGCCATTCGTCTCCAACGTACTGGAGGGGGCCAGGATCGCCAACGACCTCGATACCGCCCTGACGATCTTCGACGGCTCGGGGGCGGCCCTGCCGCCGGTTCGGGTGGACCGGCGCGTGCTCGTGGCCGGCGCCCACCAGGACCCCGAGTACATTGCCGGATACCTGGGCGCCTACCGGTTGCTGGTCTCCGACCTGCTATTGCTGACCATGAGCGAGGAGCCGATGGCCGACGCGGCGAAGGTCGAAACCATCCTGGAGCGGGTGCGGGAGGTCAGGCCCGACCTGCCCGTCATCCCGACCATCTTCCGCCCGCGCCCCGTGGGGGATATCGGGGGACTACGGGTTGGGTACGTCTCGACGGCGCCGCCGGCCGTACTGGGCAAGCTCTCCCGGCACCTGGAGGAGTCGTACGGGTGCGAGGTCGTGGGGTCTTCGGGCAACCTCTCCGACCGTGCCAGGCTCGCCGCGGATCTCGACGGCATGACCGGGGTCGAGGCCTACCTCACCGAGATCAAGGCCGCCGCGGTCGACGTGGTTACCCGGCGCGGATCGGAGGAGGGCAAGCCGGTTCTCTACTGCGACAACGACCCCGTCGGTGAGAACCTCGACGGTGAGTTGCTACGGCTCGCACGGGAAGCCGTCGCCCAGGACAGGGCGAAGACCGCTGGTCGTCCTGGGGAGGCCGGTGTATAATAATGGCGTCCGATACGCTGGTTCCCAGAAAGCCAAGATTGGGGACCGTTCTACGCCTTTTCGAAGCAGCAGCCACCTAGACGCGCCGCCGAACGCGGACGCTCTTGGCTGACACGGGAGGTTGGGTGAGGACCCATTAGCGTCTTTGGTCCCCGCTCGGGGTCCGTAACTACGGCAGAGCACTTTACGGCCAAGCAGGGCGTAGCCTTCGAGGTTGCGGCCCCACCTGGTAGTGGCGCCAAGGAGCGGCCCTCCGCTGACGGCCGAGCGCTGGCGCCCACGACACGGGCCAGGATGTCCAGCGTGGAGCGTGCCGTAGATGACCTAGAATCGGACGCCCTCGGAGGCGACGTCCACCGAGGCCCGTATGGTAAGATCCGGCCACACCATTCGCGCCCTCGAACCCGATACCGGGCGGTGGGGCTTCCAACTTTGACGAAAGCGCTAAAGCTATAGGAAAAGAGCCAGCGCATTTCCGTATCGCAGAACAGGAGAGGTGGAGCATCAGCATGACCGAAAAAGCAACCCTCGAGCGCAAGCGCCTGAGCGACCTGCACCAGATCGCCTCGCAGCTCGGTATCGAGCAGTACCGCAAGTACCGCAAGCCAGAGCTGGCCGAGATGATCTACAGGGTCGCCACGGAGCAGGCCGCCGAGCAGGCTAACGGCGACACAGTCGCGAGCCCGCCGGCAAGCACCACGCCGACCGCCACGGCGACCGTGGACCCTGAGCCGCCCGTCGTGACGGGAGACACCAACGGCGGTGGCGCCGCCGTGATCGACGAGCCGGCGACCGTTGAGGATGGCGCGGTCGAGACACCCGAACGCGCCCCGGAGCGGGCGCCGGAACGGGCTCCCGAGCGGCGTCGTGGGGACCAGAGGCAGGAAGAGCGTCGCCGGCAGCAGGATCAGCGGGACCGGGGCGACCGCGAGGAGAACGTGCAGAGCGGCATCCTCGACGTTCTGCCCGACGGCTTCGGGTTCCTCAGGACCGGCGGCTACAGCCAGAGCAAGGGCGACGTCTACGTCTCGACGAGTCAGATCAAGCGTTTCAACTTGCGCCGCGGGGACCACGTGGTTGGTCAGATCCGTCCGGCACGCGAGGGCGAGAAGTACCCGGCGATGGTCCGCATCGAGACCGTCAACGGCAATGAGCCTCAGAAGGGTCGCTGGCGCGCGAACTTCGACGACCTGACGCCCCTCTATCCGAACGAGCGGCTCCGCCTGGAGTGGAAGCCGAACACCATCGCCCCGCGGGTCATAGACCTGGTGGCACCGATAGGCAAGGGTCAGCGCGGCATGATCGTCTCCCCGCCCAAGGCGGGCAAGACGACGATAATGCAAGCAGATAGCCCAGTCCGTCGCGGCGAACTATCCCGACGTGAAGCTCATGGTCCTCCTGGCCGACGAGCGCCCGGAGGAGGTGACCGACTGGCAGCGTTCCATACCCGAGGCCGAGGTAGTGGCCTCGACCTTCGACCAGCCGGCCGACAACCACATCGCCGTCGCCGAGCTGGTCCTGGAGCGCGTGAAGCGCCTGGTCGAGGAGGGCGAGGACGTGGTGGTGCTGCTCGACGGCATAACCCGCCTCTCCCGCGCCTACAACCTGGCCGCGCCGGCCAGCGGGCGCATCCTCTCCGGTGGCGTCGACTCGGCCGCGCTCTACCCGCCCAAGAAGTTCTTCGGCGCCGCGCGCAACATCGAGAACGGCGGATCGTTGACCATCCTGGCCACGGCGCTCGTCGAGACGGGCAGCCGGATGGACGAGGTGATCTTCGAGGAGTTCAAGGGCACGGGCAACATGGAGCTCCGGCTCGACCGGAAGCTGGCCAACCGCCGCACCTACCCGGCCATCAACATCGAGGACTCCTCGACCCGCAAGGAAGAGCTGCTGATGGAGGCCGCAGAGGCCCAGCGTGTCTGGCAGGTGAGGAGCATCCTCAATGCCCTCGACTCCAGCCAGAAGATCGAGCTGCTGATCCAGAAGCTCAAGGAGACCCGTACCAACGCCGAATTCTTGCGCGAACTACAGAGGGTCAGGTAAGCGAGTAGGGAGTAGCGAGTAGGGAGTAGTTGTGCTTCTATATTCGCTACTCCCTATTTCACTACTCGCTCTCCCCGTACTACACTCACGACTACGAGCTACGGTCCCGATTCAATACGGAGGCAACCATGAAACAGGGCATACACCCGGAATACCGGCCGGTGGTCTTTCGAGACAATAGCGCGGATTTCGCCATCCTGAGCCGCTCGACCATCGAGACGGACCGGACGGTCGAGTGGGAGGACGGCAACACATACCCGGTGGTGGACGTCGACATCTCGAGCGCGAGCCACCCGTTCTACACGGGTCGCCAGCGCATCGTCGACACCGGCGGCCGGGTGCAGAGGTTCGAGAACCGCCGCCGCGCCCGCCGCGGCGAGTAGCGGGGTCGAGGGCCGTGCGCGTCGGCGGGCAGGCCATAATGGAGGGCGTCCTGATGCGCTCCCCCAACTTCTGGGGGATGGCCGTCAGGAACCCTCAGGGCGATCTTGACCTGCGCGCCGAGCGTTTTCGGTCGATCACCCGCAGGAACCGGCTGTTTCGGCTTCCGATAATCCGGGGCGCCCTCTCTCTGGGCGAGACGCTGTGGCTCGGGATGAAGGCTCTGACCCTCTCGACCAACATCGCGCTCGGCGAGGAAGAGGAACTCTCCAAGAAGGAGATTGCCGGCACCATGATCTTCGCCATGGTGCTCGGGATCGGGCTCTTCCTGGTCGCACCGGTGTTGGGCACCAAGGGGCTCGGGAGCCTCATTGGGAGCGGTATCGAGAACCCGGTCTTGTTCAACCTGGTCGAGGGTGTCATCCGTATAGCCATCTTTATCGCTTACCTGGTTGGTATCACCTTGATCAGCAAGGACGTCAAGCGGTTCTTCGGCTACCACGGGGCGGAGCACAAGGCGATCAAGGTCTACGAGCGGGGCGAGGAGCTCGTGCCCGAGAACGCCAGGAAGCTCGACACGAGCCACGTCCGTTGCGGAACGAGCTTCGTGCTCTACGTGCTGGTGCTCAGCATCCTGGTCTTCTCGTTGCTCGGGGTCGAGGGGTGGGCGTACATGATCGCCAGCCGCCTCGTCGTGATCCCCCTGGTGGCGGGTATCGCGTTCGAGTTCATCATGTGGAGCGCGCAGGAACCAGGACAATCGGTTCGTCCAGATCCTGGTATGGCCGGGGCTGCAGCTGCAGCGGCTGACCACGCGGGAGCCCACGGACGACATGGTGGAGGTCGCGATGGCCTCCCTGAAGAAGGTCCTCTCGATGGAGAATGAGGCCAGGATCGAGAAGGACGAGGCAACGAGCAAGCTGGTGATCTAACTTGGACGGTCAGGTACTGAAGCTGGCCGAGGAGACCCTCGGCCGTTACGACGCGCTAACCCAGGAGCTCTCCGACCCGAACATCTTTTCGGACCAGGGGCGCTACAGGGACGTGGCCAAGGAGCACGCGCGCATGCGGCGGGGGGCCGAGATGTCGCGCGAGTTGCTCGACGCCATCGCCGCCGAAAGGGACGCGCGGGAGCTCATCCCGCAGGCCGAAGACAACGAGGAGCGCGAGTTCTACGCGGCCGAGGCGCAGGCCGCCGAAGCGCGGGCCGAGGAGCTGGCCGAAGAGATCCGGGCCGAGCTCATCGACCGCGACCCGAACGACGACAAGGACGTGATCGTCGAGATCCGGGCCGGCGCCGGCGGCGACGAGGCCGCCCTGTTCGCCGGCGAGTTGATGGAGATGTACTCCCGCTACGCCGAACGGCTGCGCTTCAAGCACCGCACGCTCTCCTCCAGCCCGGCGGAGGTCGGGGGCTACAGGGAGGTCGCCCTTGAGATTGAGGGCGACGGGGCGTACTCGATCTTCAAGCACGAGGGCGGAACCCACAGGGTCCAGCGCGTGCCGAAGACCGAGAGCCAGGGACGGATCCACACCTCGACGGCGACGGTGGCGGTGCTGCCCGAAGCCGAGGACGTCGAGGTCCAGATCAACCCCGGCGAGCTCGAGATAGACGTGTACCGTTCCAGCGGTCCCGGTGGACAGAGCGTGAACACGACGGACTCGGCGGTCCGCATCACCCACAAGCCGACGGGGCTCGTGGTGACCTGCCAGAACGAGAAGAGCCAGCTCCAGAACAAGGAGCAGGCGTTGAAGATCTTGAAGAGCCGACTCCTGGAGCAAGAGATGCGCGAGCGCGCCCAGCAGGAGGGCGCGCTGCGCCAGGCCCAGGTCGGTACCGGCGACCGGTCCGCGAAGGTCCGCACCTACAACTTCCCGCAGGGCCGGATAACCGACCACCGCGTGGGGGTCACCTCCCACAACCTTGAGGCTACCCTTGGCGGCGACCTGGACGACTTCACCCAGGCTCTCGCGGCCAAGGAGCGGGCCGATAAGCTCGCGGCCGAGGCCGCCGGAACCCCCTCCACCTGAGGATGCGCGCCGGCGCGAAGAGCGCCCGACAAACGGCTCGCGAGGCGGCCGAGGACCTCCGTCGCGCTGACGTCCCCGAGCCCGAGGCCTCCGCCGAGGTCCTGCTCTCGGAGTTGCTTTGTACGGGACGCTCGGACCTCGCCTCGTACAACCGTCCCCTCACCCCCGAGCAGGAGACACGATTCGTCTCCTGGATCTCCCGGCGCAAGGAGCGCGAGCCCGTCCAGCGAATCGTCGGCCGGGCATACTTCCGGAACCTTGGTCTGGACCTGAACCCTGCCACCCTGGTACCGCGCCCCGACACCGAGAGCGTCGTCGACGTGGCGCTGGAGCGCATAGATGTTCGCGGTGGAGCGTGCTTGGTGCTGGATCTCGGTACCGGTTCGGGCGCTATCGCGATCTCCATAGCCCTGGAACGCCCCCGATGCGAGGTTCACGCCACGGACGTGTCCGGTGATGCCCTGGCGACGGCCCGCCGCAACGCCGGGGCGGCCGGCGTCAGCGTCGCGTGGAATGAGGCGGACGTGGCCCGGGGATTGCAGGCCCTCGCGGGCCGCGTCGATCTCCTCGTCTCCAACCCGCCATACGTCAAGAGCGGCGACCTCGGCGGGCTCGCCCCGGAGGTCAGGGTTTGGGACCCGCGTTCGGCCCTCGACGGTGGACCAGACGGAATGGAATTCTACCGGCGCATCTTCGCCGAGACTCCGTCTTTGCTCGTCCCCGGCGCCGACGTGGTGCTAGAGGTCGGGGACGGGCAGGCCGACGTCGTTGTGGACCTCGGTGCGCGGGCCGGGTTCTCCCCGGTGGATACGCGCGAGGACCTCGCCGGCTCGGTGCGGGTGGCGTTGCTGCGGTGGCCTGGATGAGGATTGTGACGCCGGCCGAGGCCGCCGGCATCCTCCGAGAGGGAAAGGTAATCCTCGTGCCGACCGAGACGGTCGTGGGCATCGTCGCCTCGGAGGCGGGGCTGCCACGGGTA
This sequence comes from uncultured Rubrobacteraceae bacterium, assembly GCA_963769655.1. GTDB lineage: Bacteria > Actinomycetota > Rubrobacteria > Rubrobacterales > Rubrobacteraceae > CAVYMT01. The sequence continues at coordinate 190,640 of CAVYMT010000002.1, forward strand.
CGCGAGATCAAGGGCCGGGAAGCCGACAAGCCCGTGGCGTTGTTGTGCCTCACGGAGACGGAAGCTTTCGCACTCGCTTCGAAAGTCCCGCCGCTCGCCCGGAGGCTTGCCGGGGATTACTGGCCCGGAGCACTTACCCTGGTCCTGGATCGCGTCGGGGTAGGAACGGTTGGGGTGCGGGTACCGGCTCCCTCGGCCGTGCGAGCCGTGCTCGAAGCCTACGGCGAACCACTGTTCGCCACGAGCGCAAATCTCTCCGGGAAGCCCGCGCCGCGGGCCCTCGATGAGGTGGATCCCCGCGTGTCACAGGCCGTCGCCGTCGCCGTCGCGGGCGAACCGGGGAGCGGCGAAGCTTCTGCGGTCGTGGACCTGTCCGATGGTAAGGCGAAGGTATTGCGTCCCGCCGCGGATCTCACGCAGCAGAGGCTCTCCGCCATTGCCACTCGCTGACGAGCGACGATCCGTCAGGTCGCGAGGTGAAGTTTTGCCGATTGAGGGCCGATAGGGCAACGTTTATACTCCGCTGGAGTTGCACGTCCGGCAGGGAGGCAAGCGTCGAGCTTTTCGATGAGGCAACCGGGCTCTCGGGCAGACCCCGGACCCATCGTCGGGCCCGGGGAGCGGAGGTAGAAAGATGATAGGCCCGTACACCGAGGTTGTCGACTCCGAGGTCCAGGAGGCGCTCGACGGGGAGCTCGAGCGCCAGCGGACGACGATTGAGCTCATCGCCAGCGAGAACTTTGCCTCCCCCGCGGTGCTCGCGGCGCAGGGTTCGGTGCTTACCAACAAGTACGCCGAGGGCTACCCCGGAAAGCGCTACTACGGGGGCTGCGAGCAGGTCGACAAGGTCGAGAGGCTCGCCATCGAGCGGGCTAAGGAGCTCTTCGGCGCGGACCACGTAAACGTGCAGCCGCACTCGGGCAGCCAGGCCAACGAGGCGGCCTACGCGGCGCTCATGGAGCCCGGGGACAAGGTGCTCTCTATGGACCTCGCCCACGGCGGGCACCTGACCCACGGCATGAAGCTCAACTTCTCGGGCCGGACCTACGACTTCGTCCACTACGGCGTCGGCGAGGACGGCTTCATAGACTACGACGAGGTGCGTGAGATCGCGCTGCGGGAGAGGCCGAAGATGATCCTCGCCGGCGCCAGCGCCTACCCGCGCGACGCTAGACTTCGAGCGGTTCCGCGAGATCGCCGACGAGGTTGGGGCCTTCTTCCTGACGGACATGGCCCACATCGCCGGCCTCGTCGCCGCAGATGTCCACCCCTCGCCCGTCCCGTACTGCGAGATCGTCACCACGACCACCCACAAGACGCTCAGGGGGGCGCGGGGCGGCATGATCCTGTGCCGCGACGAGTTCGCCAAGAAGGTGAACAGCCGCGTCTTCCCCGGCATGCAGGGCGGGCCCCTGATGCACGCCGTCGCCGGCAAGGCCGTCGCCTTCGGCGAGGCCCTGCAACCCGATTTCAAGGAGTACGCGCGCCAGGATCGTCGAGAACGCCCGCGCGCTCGCCGACGGGCTGCTGGAGGGCGGCCTGAACCTGGTCTCCGGCGGCACGGACAACCACCTGGTGCTGGTCGACCTGCGGGGAACGCGGACGTCAACGGGCACGAGCTCGAGGAGCCGCTCGAGTCCGTTGGCGTGACCTGCAACAAGAACATGGTCCCCAACGACCCCGAGAAGCCGACCGTCACCAGCGGCGTCAGGCTCGGCACCCCGGCGATGACCACCCGTGGCATGGGCGAGGACGAGATGCGCGAGATCGCCGAGATCATCTGCGCCGCCTCCCGCGGCGAGACCGATGGCCTGCGCGACCGCGTGAGCGCCCTCACCGACGCCTTCCCGCTCTATGAGTGAGCGAACCGAAGAACCTGCACGTAGTGGACGGCCCCCTCAGCCGCCACAAGCTCGCGGTCCTGCGCGACGAGCGGACCGCCCATTCCGGACTTCCGGCAGGCGATGAAGGAGCTCTCCCTCATCATGGTCGCCGAGGCGACGAGGGACATGCCGACGCGCACGGAGCGCATCCGGACCCCGCTGACGGAGACGGAGGTGGAGGAGATCTCCGGCCCCGTCTGCGTGGTGCCGGTCCTGCGCGCCGGCCTCGGGATGCTCGACGGCGCCCTGGCGCTGCTCCCCACCGCGACCGTCGGCTTTATGGGCCTCTTTCGCGACGAGGAGACGGCCCAGCCGGTCGAGTACTACGTGAACCTGCCCAGGAACCTCGAGGACTACCTGGTGCTCGTCCTCGACCCGATGCTCGCGACGGGCGGCAGCCTCTCGGCGACCCTCGACAAGCTCAAGGATGAAGGGGCGACCTGGATCTCCTGCCTCCACGCCGTCGCCGCCGTGCCGGGCGTCGAGCGGGTGACCGCGCGAGCACCCGGACGTGAACTTCTACACCGCCGCCGTCGACCCGGAGCTGGACGACCGATCGTTCATCGTCCCCGGCCTCGGCGACGCGGGAGACAGGCTCTATGGAACCCTTTAGGAACCCCGCGGTGGACACCTCCGAACGAGCACGCCGAGCTGCAGCGGTGCGCCCTTCCTGGGACGAGTACTTCATGCGCATCGCGCACGAGGTCGCCACCCGCTCGACGTGCCCGCGGCTCGCCGTGGGCGCCGTGATCGTGCGCGACAAGCGCATCCTGACGACCGGCTACAACGGCTCACCCTCGGGGCTGCCGCACTGCGACGACGTGGGGTGCCTGATCCGGATCGTGGACGGCCGCGAGAGCTGCCAGAGCACCCTCCACGCCGAGCAGAACGCCATCATCCAGGCCGCCTACCACGGCGTCTCCGTGACGGGTGCCTCCATCTACTGCACCCACCAGCCGTGCCTGTTGTGCGTGAAGATGATCATGAACGCCGGCATCGAAGAGCGTCCACTACGCCGGCGGCTACCCCGACCCGCTGGCGATGGAGCTCGCCGCCGAAGGCGGGCTCGAGATGGTGAAGTTTGGAACCGAAGGTGAGTAGCGAGTAGGGAGTAGTAAGCTGGGAGACCGACTACTCCCTACTCGCTACCTCGTTGTTCGCCGAAGGGGCGGAGCCCCTTCGCTCCGTACAACGTCCTGACCCACACCGCCTCGAGGGTGTCGACAACCGCGACCGTCCGCTCGCGGGACGGCTTCTCCGAAGGGCGCCCGAAGGCGTCGAGCAGGTAGCGCTCGGTCATCAGGACCAGCGCCCGCGCCGTCTCCTCCGGGTCTATGCCCTCCGGTGCGAGGCCCGCCTCGACGTCGCGTGAGATGCGGACCGCCGTCGCCGCGACGAGACGTTCTATGAGGCCGTACCTGTAGACCTCCTCGACACGAACGTCCTGGCTGGCGGCGTCGGCTATGGCCCGTAGCACTGGCCCGTTGCGGGCGAAGGTCTCCGCTCCCCTCCGCAAGGCCCCGGCCAGAACCTCGCTGGCCTCTTCCCGCCCCTCGTCGGCGCCGCCGGCCAGCCAGCGCTGGTCCACGGCGAAGAGGAGGCCCGCGATACCCTCGAGCAGGCGAGTCACCAGGTCGTAGCGATCCCGAAAGTAGGCGTAGAACGCCGGCCGCGATAACCCCGTGCGGGCCATCACCTCCTCGACGGTCATCTCCCGAAACGGACGCTCCTGCAAGAAGGTTCGCGCAGCGGCCAGGATCGCCCGCTCAGCCTCCTCCGGCCTGCGCCGGCGCCGGGGACCCCGTCCCGCGCTCACGATGCTGCCGAACCTCTCTGTGTCCGCCTGGCCACGTCCACCAATTTAGCGCCTTATTGACGGCGTGTCTATTGACATCATGTCAGTAACGCCGTATCATGCGGTTACAACCTTGAACGGAAGGTGACGTGATATGGCGAGCGCGTGGGCGACTGGGACCGTCGGGTGGGTGCGGTTGGGGCAGGGTTTCGTCCGGTACCGGGAGGTTGGTGAGGGGCCGGTCATCATTTTCGTGCACGGCCTGCTGGTCAATGGAGATCTCTGGCGGAAGGTGGTGGACGAGTTGGCGAACGGCTACCGGTGCGTCGTCCCGGATCTCCCGCTCGGTGCGCACCCGAGGGCGATGGCGCCTGAAGCGGACCTCGGCCCGACGGGCCTGGCGCGGCTCGTCGACGACTTCATGACGGCGCTCGACCTGCGGGACGTGACGCTGGTTGGCAACGACACGGGGGCGCTATCTGCCAGCTCATGATCGCCAACCATCCCGAGCGTATAGGGCGGCTCGTGCTCACCAACTGCGACGCGTACGAGAATTTCCTGCCGCCGGCGCTACGCCCGTTGCAGTGGGGGGTTCGCGTGCCGGGATTCGCTTCCCTTGTGGCGCGGGTGCTCCAGACCGGCGTCGGGCGGCGGCTGCTGATGGCAACCGTCGCCCACAACGTCCCGGCTCCGGGGGTGCTCGACTCCTACCTCTCGCCCCTCGCCCAAGATGCGCGGGTCAGGCGGGACGCCACCAAAGTCCTGGGCGGCATCTCCAGCCGCGTTACGCTGAGGGCGGCCGAGGCCTTTCCGAGGTTCCGTAAACCGGTGACGCTGGTGTGGGGAGAGGACGACCTTTTCTTTCCCCTGCGCTTTGCCGAGCGGCTCGAAGATGACTCCCCCGACGCGACACTCGAGCGAGTGCCGGGCTCTCGAACCTTCGTGCCCGAGGACCGTCCGGGGGTGCTGGCGGAGCACATCCGTTCGGCCGAAACGTCGGGCGTCGAGACCTCCGAGGAACGGCGTAAACACGCTTGAAACGTTTTGCAACACATTGGTCTCTACGGTATAGTCTGGGCGATGCCGAGCGCCGATTCTCAAAGAGGCAATGGAGGCCCCAACTACGCCCGCTTCGTCGGTCTTGGGTTTACCTTCGTGTTCATCATAGCGGCGTTCATGGTGGGCGGTTACCTGCTGGATCGGCTGCTTGGAACGCTGCCTCTGCTGCTCTTGCTGGGGATCGTCATCGGCTTCGCTGGCGCGATGTACTACCTGTTCACGAACCTGAGCCGGTTGGGCAACCGGTGACGTCCCACTGGCGGCTCGCGATCTGGGTGGCGGCGCTGGCGGCGATCTTCTCCCTGCTGGCGGCCGCGGCCGTCGGGTACCTGTACGGCGGGCCCTACGTCGCGGCGTTCCTGTACGGTGCCGGTGTCGGGGTTCTCAGCTTCACGTCCATCGCGATCACCGCATCGCTGCTCGGCGGGAGGCTCTCCGGGGATCGCATCCTTCTCGGGCTTGCCGTCGTACGTCGGGCGACTGATATTTGCGGTGGTCGCGATAGGGGTGCCTTTGTATCTGGAAACGTGGCCGGCGGTCTCCATGGTCTGGTGGCTTCGCCGGCGTTTACGTACTCGAGAATGTCATGCTCCTGGTGGGGGCGGCGAAGGTCAGCGGCGCGTACCGGCGCGGCGCGACCGGCGTGGATGACCGGAACGGAGGGTAGGGGTTTGGGGGCGACGCTAACCTTGGCGCAGGTCGAGTCCGGAGGAGTTGCGGAAGCGAGATCCTGCACGCGTGGGAGTCGGGGCAGCACGTCTTCGTCGAGTTGTCGCTGTTCGGCATCGACATCTCCATCACCAAGGCCGTGATATTCCTGTTCATCGGAACGGCGATGACGTTCCTGATCATGTTCGTGGGCAGCAGGATGCTGAGCACCCGGCCGGGCGCTTACCAGGTGATCGTGGAGGAGCTCTACGGCTTCGGGCGCAACAGCCTCGGCGGCCAGATGGGCGAGGAGGGTAGGAAGTGGTTCCCGTACACGCTCAGCCTCTTCATCTTCTTGCTGGTCCTCAACCTGATCGGGCTCGTCCCCAACAGCTTCCCCGTGACGAGCAGCATCTCGTTCACGCTCGTCCTGGCGCTGCTGACGTTCGTGATCACGCAGGTCGTGGGCATCCGGGGCAACGGGCCGGTGGAGTACGTCGCGGCGTTCGTGCCGCCCGAGCATGCCGGCCAAGCCCATCATGGTGCCCTTCATGTTCTTTATCGAGTGGGTCTCGGAGCTCTCCAAGCCGCTCACGCTCGCCATGCGGCTCTACGCCAACATCCTGGCGGGGCACCTCTCTGATCTTCATTTTCCTGAGCTTCATCCTGTACTACGGGCACCCCGTTCATGGCCGTCGCTCTCCGTGCCGGTGGCGATCGTGCTGTACGCTTTCGAGATCTTCGTGGCCGTGTTGCAGGCCTACATATTCGCTATCCTTACGCAGGTTTACATCGAGATAGCCATGTACCGTCAGGATCACTAGGATTCGGGCCGTTTATCGGGACTCGAAGAACGGAGAGAGGAGCAAATACGATGGAGCTTTTGATGATGCTTGCAGCCCGCGCTGGCCCTGCTGCAGGGCAGCAGCGATACTGTACCTCGTCGGGTTCGGGTTCGCGGCCGGCACGGCGGTGATCGGATCGGGTATCGGGATGGGCTACCTGTTCGGGCAGACGATCGCCTCGATCCACCGGCAGCCGGAGGCGTTCGAGCTTTCGCAGGACGTGGCTCTTCGTCGGCATCGGGCTCGTCGAGGCGCAGGCGCTCTTCGGCCTCGCCTTCGCCCTGCTCATAGGCCTCCAGATCTTCTAGGTCCGCCAGTGACGGTTTCAACGTAGAGCAGCCCGAGGGGAAGCATGGACGACACCGGAATCTTCGACATACCCAACACGAGCCTGATCTTCTGGGAGATCATCACCTTCGCGATCCTCCTGCTGTTCTTGCTCTACCGGTACGTTTACCCGCCGATCCGGGAGCAGATCCTCGACCGCCAGACCGAGATCGAGGGGGCCATCGACGAGGCGCAGAAGACGCGGGAGGAGGCGCGCGAGCTTCTGGCGGAGTACCGGCGCCAGATCGACGAGGCCCGCGGCGAGGCGCGCCGAATCCTCGACGAGGCCCGCAAGCAGGGCGAGGCCCAGCGCGAGCGGACCAAGCGCGAGGCCCGCGAGGAGGGCGACCGCATCATCCAGCGGGCCCGCGAGGAGATAGAGCGCGAGCGCGACGGCGCCCTGCGCGACGTGCGCCGCGAGGTGGCCGACATGGTTATCCAGGCCTCCGAGCGCGTCTCGGCAGCGCAGATCGACCGCGACGAGCACGAGCGACTGATCTCCGAGGCCCTCGACAGCCTCGAGGCCGAGGGCGCCGGCTCGTCAGCGGGGACGGCGGTAGGACCACTTGAGCGCCGTCTCGACCTACGCCGAGGCCCTCTTCGAGGCCGCCGCGAGCGCGACGAGCTAGAGGCCGTCCTCGAGGAGCTGGAGGAGTTCGTCGAACGCCCTCGACGAGAGCGAGGAGCTGCAGGCTCTTCTTCTACGGCGGGCAGGTCCCCGAGCGCGAGAAGCGCCGGGCCATAGACGCCCTCACGGAGGGTATGAGCGCTCTCGACCAGGAACTTCCTCAAGGTGCTCGTGGACAACGGGCGGGAGGAGATCTTCGACGAGGTGGTCATGCGTTACGAGGAGCTCGTCAAGGAGCACCTTGGCCGGGTCGAGGTGCAGGTCACGACGGCCGTGGAGCTGTCGGAAGAAGAGGTGGGACGTCTCAAGGAGAGGCTCGCGAGCGTGCTCGAGGGCCGGGAGGTCATCCTGGAGACGCGCGTCGACCCGAATGTTCTGGGCGGCGCGGTCTTCCGGTTCGGGGGTCGTATGGTGGACGGTAGCGTCCGGGGGCGGCTCGAAAGCCTCCGGGATGGGATGCTCGAGAGGAGTGTGGTTGTAGTGGGTAGGCTGAGGCCGGAGGAGATCTCCTCCATCCTGAAGGGCGCCATAACGGACTACGAGAACCGGGTCCGCACGCGAGGAGGTCGGGCAGGTGCTGGAGGTCGGGGACGGCATCGCGCGCGTCCACGGCCTCACGAACGTGATGTACCAGGAGATGCTCGAGTTCGAGGACGCCCGGGGAGAGAAGATCATCGGTCTCGCGCTCAACCTGGAGGAAGACAACGTCGGCGTCATCGTCGCCGGCGACGACACCCACATCCAGGAGGGCAACACCGTCAGGCGCACCGAGCGCCTGGCGAGCGTGCCGGTCGGCGAGGGCGTGCTCGGCAGGGTCATAGACGCCCTCGGCCGCCCGATGGACGGCAAGGGCGAGATCGAGTCCGAGGAGAACCTCCCGGTGGAGGTCGTGGCGCCCGGCATCATCAAGCGCCAGCCGGTCAAGCAGCCGCTGCAGACGGGCATCAAGGCGATCGACGCCATGATCCCGATCGGGCGCGGGCAGCGGGAGCTGATCATCGGCGACCGCAAGACGGGCAAGACCTCGATCCTGCTCGACACCATCATCAACCAGGCCGACCAGAACGTGAAGTGCATCTACGTCGCCGTCGGCCAGAAGGACTCGACGGTCGCCGGCGTGTTCGCCGGGCTCGAGGAGGCCGGCGCGATGGACTATACGACCATCGTGAACGCCTCGGCCTCGCAGTCGGCGACGCTGCAGTACCTCGCCCCCTACGCGGGCTGCGCCATCGGCGAGTACTTCATGAACCAGGGCGAGGACGCGCTGCTTATCTACGACGACCTCTCCAAGCACGCCGTCGCCTACCGGCAGATGATGCTGCTTTTGCGGCGCCCGCCGGGCCGCGAGGCCTACCCTGGAGACGTCTTCTACCTGCACTCGCGCCTGCTGGAGCGGGCGGCCAAGCTCTCCGAGGACGCCGGCGGCGGCTCGCTCACGGCGCTGCCGGTGATCGAGACCAAGGCGGGGGACATCTCGGCGTACATCCCGACGAACGTCATCTCCATCACGGACGGCCAGATCTTCCTCGACTCCGACCTTTTCAACGCGGGCCAGCGGCCGGCCATCGACACGGGCAACTCGGTGAGCCGCGTGGGCTCCTCGGCCCAGATCAAGGCGATGAAGAGCGTTGCGGGCACGCTGCGGCTCGACCTGAACCAGTACCGCGAGCTGGCGAGCTTCGCCCAGTTCGGCAGCGACCTGGACCAGGCGACGCAGCAGACGCTCAACCGCGGCGAGCGCCTCACGGCGATTCTCAAGCAGGACGAGCGCGACCCGATGCCGGTCGAGGAGCAGGTGGTGGTCATCTTCGCCGCGTCGAACGGCTACCTCGACGAGGTCGACAACGACGACGTCACCGACTGGGAGCGCCAGTTCCGCGACTTCATGCGCGACAGCCACGACGAGCTGCTGCAGACCATCCGGGACGAGCAGGAGCTCTCCGACGAGAACGAGGAGAAGCTGCGCGAGGCCGTCGAGCACTTCAACGAGAACTACGAGCCCGAGCAGTCGAGCATCGTGGATGTCTCCGAGGACGATGAAGAGGACGCTTCAGAGGACGTCTCCGAAGAAGAAGCCCCTGATGAAGACTCGGGGGATTCTGAGAAAGACGAGACTCGAGGGGAAGAGGGGAGTTAGAGCTTGGCGACCGCCAGGGACCTACAGAGGCAGATAAACACCGTAAAGAACCAGGCAAGAGTCTTCTCTGCCCTGCAGACCGTCTCGTCGGTGAAGTTCCGCAAGGCGGAGGCCAGGGTCAAGCGGGCTCGTCCATACGCGGAGAACGTCGAGCAGATGATGCGGGACGTCGCCGCCAGCGCCTCAGGGGATCTCCCACTCCTAGCCGGGAGGGAGGTGCAGCGGGTGGCGGTCTGTACCTGCACCGCCGACCGGGGCCTTGCAGGAGGGTTCAACGCCCAGGTTCTGCGCCAGACCGTGCGTCTCAGGAGCGAGAAAGATCCCGACGCCTTGCAAGTCGCGAGCGGCCGCAAGGCCGTCGCGTTCTTCAGGTTCCGCCGGGTGAACCTCGCGGAGGTCTTTACCGGCTTCACCGACAACCCCAGCTACGAGCACGCCCGCGAGATCGGGCGGGCCCTCACGCGCCTCTTCGATGAAGAAGAAGCCGACGAGGTGTACCTGGTCTACAACCGTTTCGAGAGCGCCCTGAACCAGAGGCCTGTCGTCAAGCGCTTGCTCCCGGTAGCCACAGAGGACGAACAAGAGGACGAAGGCGACGACGATAACCTCCTCGCTTACATGGAGTACGTCCCCGACGCGGAGACGGTCCTGAAAAAGCTGGTGCCGCGATACGTGGAGACGATGGTGTGGCAGGCCCTCCTGGAGGGCGCGGCGGGCGAACACGGGGCTCGTATGACGGCGATGAAGAACGCCACGGACAACGCTAACGACTTGGTGCGCGATCTCACGTTGCAGATGAACAAGGCGCGCCAGGCCCAGATCACGCAAGAGATACTGGAGATCGTCGGCGGCGCGGAGGCGCTCTCCGCGGGCTGAGAGAGGAGCACTTTATGACCGAGAACGAGGGCGGCCAGGCGTTCAATCGCACGACCTTCGGCGGCGAGAGGGGCGAGGTCGACGACGGCCCGCCCGCAACGAGTCCGGAAGGCCAGGAGAACGGCCGCGAGGAACGCGAAGAGGGTGTGGGCACGGTCGTGGAGGTCAAGGGTCCGGTCGTAGACGTCCGGTTTCCCCCGGAGGACATACCCGAGATCTTTAACGCCGTCATCGTACCCATAGGGACTGGCGAGGAGGCGACGGAGCTTACCCTCGAGGTTCAGCAGCTCCTCGGCGACGACATGGTGCGCACGGTGGCGATGGCGTCGACCGACGGCCTCAAGCGCGGCGTGGACGTCAAGGACACAGGCCGCCCGATCGCGGTGCCTGTCGGCAAGAACGTGCTCGGGCGCGTGCTCGACGTGCTTGGCAACCCGGTGGACGAGCAGGGACCCATCGAGGACGCAGAAGATTACTGGCCGATACACCGCCCCTCGCCGAGGTTCGAGGACCTCGCGACGCAGGCCGAGCAGTTCGTCACCGGCATCAAGGTCATAGACCTCCTGTGCCCGGTCAGGCGCGGCGGCAAGGTCGGACTCTTCGGCGGCGCCGGGGTCGGCAAGACGGTCATCATCCAGGAGCTTATCAACAACATCGCCCTGCAATACGAGGGCACGAGCGTCTTTGCCGGCGTGGGCGAGAGGACCCGCGAGGGCAACGACCTGTACGGCGAGTTTCAGGATGCCGGCATCCTCGAGAACGTCGGGCTCGTGTTCGGCCAGATGAACGAGCCGCCCGGTGCGCGCTTCCGAGTTGGCCTCACCGGGGTGACGCTGGCCGAGTACTTCCGGGAGGAGCTTGGCCAGGACGTGCTGTTCTTCGTGGACAACATCTTCCGCTTCGTCCAGTCGGGCAACGAGGTCTCCGCCTTGATGGGCAGGATGCCCTCGGAGGTCGGCTATCAGCCCACCTTGAGCACCGAGATGGGCGCTTTGCAAGAGCGCATCACCTCGACCAAGAACGGCTCTATAACTAGCTTCCAGGCGGTGTACGTCCCGGCCGACGACTTCACCGACCCCGCGCCGTTCACGGTGTTCGCCCACCTCGACTCGACGGTGGAACTCTCGCGTAGTCTCTCCGCGCAAGGCATCTACCCGGCCGTCGATCCGCTCACCAGCTCCTCGACGGTGCTCGACCCGTCGGTCGTCGGCGACGAGCACTACGAGGTGGCCCAGCAGGTCCAGAACATCCTCCAGCGCTACAAGGAGCTCCAGGACATCATCGCCATCCTCGGTATCGACGAGCTCTCCGAGGAGGACAAGGTGATCGTCGGTAGGGCGCGCCGCCTGCAGAGGTTCCTCTCCCAGCCTTTCTTCGTGGCCGAGCAGTTCACGGGTCTTGAGGGCAAGTTCGTCGAGCTCGACGACACGATCCGCTCGTTCAAGGAAGTCGTCGAGGGCAAGCACGACGAATTACCCGAGCAGGCCTTCTACCTGGTCGGCACCATCGACGAGGCCGTCGAGAAGGCGCGCGGCCTGAGCGGCGAGGAAGCCGAGGTAGACTGAGCGACGGACAGCCGAGGAGGGCGAGGAAGCCGGGGACGGAGAGGAGACCGGAGAGGCCGACGCCGAGGCGCAGGCCGAAGAGGACGGACAGGGTGAAGAGGGCGAAGAGGATTCCGAGAACGGTCAGGAACAGGATGACCAGGACCAGCAGGAGGAAGAACAGGAGTCCAGGTCCTCCGGCCGGTCTGGTGAGGAAAGCTAGCGGTGGCCGAAGACCGTCGCCAGGATGAGGACCGCGACAACCGGCAGCTCTTCTGCCGGATCATCACGCCGGAGCGGGCGATCTTCGACGACGAGGCGGACCTGGTAATCGCCAGGATCGCCGACGGCGACATTGGGGTCATGACCGAACATGCGCCGACGGTCTCCACGGTGGAGATCGGACACGTTCGCGTCCGCCAGGGCGAGGAGAGCCACGGGTTCGCGACCTCCGACGGGTTCTTCAAGGTCTCGCAGAACCTGGTCCAGATCCTGGTCGAGGAGGCGGTCCCCGTAGACGAGATAGACGTCTCCGAGGCAGAGGACCGCATCCAGGATGCCGAGCGCGAGCTCGGCAATCTCTCCGAGGACGACGAGTGGATGAGGGGCGAGATCGAACGCCAGCAGAGGATCGGGGAGAACCTGGCGCGCGTGGCGCGCAGGCACGGTCAAGGGTAGACTCCACGAGTTTGGGGCGCGCGGTCGTGCCCTCTGGGTTTAACCGCGCATAACCTGGCTGTTACCGTTTCGTAATCGGAACCGCTCATAGTACCGTTGTGCGGCCCGGGACGATGGATTGGGAATAGTGAGCGGACACGAGAGGGGATCCGTGGCGGAGAGGTTCTACGTCGAAGGCGGGGCGCGGCTCAGCGGGGACGTGCGCGTCTCCGGGGCCAAGAACGCCGCGCTCAAGTTCGTCGCTGCGGCGCTTCTGGCCCCGGGCAAGACGGTGCTGCACGACGTCCCCCGCATCAGGGACATCTGGACCATGCTCGCCCTGCTCGACGAGCTTGGCGTCGGCACCTCGTTCACCGGCAACACGCTGGAGATCGATGCCGCGAACGTCGACTCTGTCACGGCCCCCTACGAGCTCGTTCGCCAGATGCGGGCGAGCCTGGTGGTCCTCGGGCCGCTGGTGGCCCGCTTCGGCGAGGCGGAGGTCTCGGCGCCCGGTGGCTGCAACCTTGGCCTGCGGAAGTTCAACTTCCACGTCGACGGTCTCAGGCGGCTCGGGGCCGAGGTGGAGCTCGACCACGGTTTCATAAAGGCCACCGCCCCTGGCGGCCTGCGGGGCACCGAGGTCACCTTCGAGTACCCGAGCGTCGGCGCCACGGAGAACGTCATGATGGCCTCCGTCGTCGCCGAAGGGATCACGATCATCGAAAACGGCGCCCGCGAGCCGGAAATCGTAGCGCTGGCGGATATGCTGAACGCGATGGGGGCGCGCGTTATGGGCGCGGGTACGGGCCGCATCGTCATCGAGGGCGTGGACGAGCTGAGCCCCGCCGAGTGGACGGTGATGCCCGACCGCATCGAGGCCGGCACCTTTATCATGGCGGCCGCGGTCGTGGGTGGGGACATCCGGGTCGAGAACGCCAGGCCGGACCACCTCAAGATGGAGCTCGAGAAGCTGGTAGAGATGGGCGTGGGCATCGAGGCCCGCGACGGCGGCATCCGGGTACGCTCGGACGACCCGGCCGAGCTCTCCGGCGTCGACGTCTCCACGCTGCCGTTCCCTGGCTTCGCCACCGACCTGCAGGCCCAGATGATGGTCTTGCTGACGCAGGCCTCGGGGGCCGGCATCATCACCGAGAACGTGTACGAGAATCGGCTGCAGGTGGCCGAGGAGCTGAACCGTATGGGCGCCGGGATAGACCTCTTCGGCGGACACCGAGCCCTGATCCGGGGCCCGAAGCCGCTCTCGGGAACCATCGTGCAGGCCCCCGACCTGCGAGGAGGGGCCGCGCTGGTGATGGCGGGCCTGGCGGCCCAGGGCACCACGGTCGTGGATGGCGCCCGCCACGTGCTGCGCGGCTACGAGGACTTCGAGGAGAAGCTCACCAGTCTCGGGGCCACCGTTGCCCTGGAGGCCGAGCCCGTCGCCCGCCGCTAGGACGACCGGCGGGCAACCGGGGGCTCCCTGTAACGCCGCGGCGGGTAAGCGCCGCCCCTATTCTTCGCGCGTGTAGAACCTCCAGGGCGCATGGGCAAACATCGCCGCGTTCGGATAAGATGTGGGCTTCCGGGCCGGAGATCTCCGGCCGGGGTTGAACACCAGGACTGCGATACAGGAACGGGGGGCGTGGGCTGGCGGTAGCGGCAAACGGCGCGGAAGTCTCTTTCCTGACGCGGCAGCTCGTGCGCTACCGTTCATATACGCTGGGCGGGGCGCAGGCCACCATGGACTTTGTCCATGAGTGGTTCGAGGCGCGGGGTCTCATGGCCGAGCGGCATGACGGGGCGGGCCCGAAGGGCGAGCTGACGTCGCTGGTAGTCCGGGTGGGAAGTGGGGAGCCGCGCATACTGCTGCACGGGCACGTCGACGTCGTGCCTGGCGAGGAGCGGCTGTTCGAGCCTCGGGAGGAGGGCGGGGAGCTCCGGGGCCGCGGCGTCTACGACATGAAGGGAGGCCTGGCGGCGATGATGTACGCCGTCGAGGACCTGAGCCACGTCGGCTGCGAGGCCACCGTCGAGTTGCTGGTGGTCCCCGATGAGGAGCAGGAGCACGGCGGTCCCACCGGCGCCGAGGTGCTGATCGGGAACGGCCACGTGGGGGATTTCCTGATCACCGGCGAGCCCACCGACTTCCACATCGGTACCCAGTCCAAGGGCGTCCTGGATCTGCGCCTGACGCTGCGGGGCAAGAGCTCCCACGGTTCGCAACCGTGGCTGGGCAAGAACGCGGTGCTGCTGGCGCACGAGCACTACCACCGCGTCTTGGAGCTTCCGTTCGCCAGGGAGAGGAGCGACCTCTTCCCGTACCCGAGCCTGAACCTCGCGCGGATCATCGGCGGGGACGTCCTGAACAGGGTCCCCGACCGTTGCGTGTATGACATGGATATTCGCTATCTGCCGGGCCAGGACCCTAGGGAGATCGTGCGCCAGGTCCGCGCCATCGACATGCCGGCCGAGATCGAGGTCCTTTTCTCCCGCGAACCGACCTACGTCTCCCGCCGCAGCCCGTTCGTCAAGGCCCTGCGCGAGGTCGCCGCCAGGCACTATCCCGGAAACCCGGTCGGCGTCGGCCGCCATGGCGCGAGCGACATCGTCTACTGGCAGAGGGTCGGCGTCCCTGGGGTAGAGTTCGGGCCCATCGGTGGCGGACACCACGGTCCCAACGAGTACGTCGTTACCTCATCGCTCGAAACCTACCGGCAAATGCTCGTGCAGTTCGTCCAGATCCTGAGCAAAGGATTCTAGAGCACGCTGCGGCCCTGTCGGGCCTTCGCTCACAGCTGTCAGCTTCTCCCGCTCAACCCCCTCCCGACGCGCCTGAGTAGCCCTGCCTCCCGGCAACGGAGCGCTCGAGCGGTAGACGGACGTTGGGTCGCCTCGCACCGCTCCCTGGCGGTTGGCTGAAAGCGACCGGAGGGAGCGCGCTGAAAGCCCGCGCAGCGGGCGTGCTGAGAGGCGCGAAGCGCCGGGCTGACAAGCGGAGCCCGCGTAGCGGGCGCAGCATGCTAACTCGCTATCTGCTCGATCCGGCTTCGCTGAACGGCTCGGCCTCTCCCCGGGGTTGCGAGCCGCCAGACATGGTTGTTGGTTTTGCCTCCGCTTCGGCTTCTTCCTGGGGTATCGCGCCGCCGGAGATGGCGACGATGTCGTTCTCCAGGGAGGTGATCTCACCCTCCATGCTCGCCCAGACGCCGACGGAGAAGCCCTCGTCGACGGGCTCGCCTATCTTCTGCTCGTACTCGACCTCGTCGCCCTCGGAGATGAGCGGCGTGGCCGGCTTTAGCAGACCGCCGCCGAGGGGCAGGTTGACGCCGGAGATCTTGCCGACCAGGGAGACGACGCCTTCCTCGGGGACTTCGGTCTTGATGCTGGCGTACTCCTTGCCCTGCCTGCCCTGGGGGAGCAGCAATAGGGCGTTAGTCATGCGCCGCACGTAGGCGTCTCCGTTTCCCAGCTCCTCGATAATGATGTCGTGCAGGTATGGGCCGCCGTCTATGACCGTGAGGTGGCCCGAGTTCTCCGCGTTGAGCCCCGCTATCCCGAGAACCTCCATGACGGAGGCGCCTATCGGCGACTCGTAGACCCTTATGGGCGTTTCCGGACCGTAGAGCGAGAAGAACTTCGTGGTGAGAGGCTTGCCCAGGAAGAGCGCGTTGTAGACGTTGAGCAGGGTCTCGGTGTTGTTGACGACCTTGCCCACGTCCGGCGGCATTCCCGGGCGCCGGGTGCCGTCGGGATTGTCCACGAACCGGGGCACCCTCGATTCGGTGGCGTGCTTGACGAGGGTCTTCTCCTCGCCCAGGGCGTAGGTATTCGGCACGTAGCGGACGTCGTAGACGCCGTCGTCGGCGTGCTCGTCGTAGGCGGCGAACCACTCGCGGTCCTTCTCGTGGACACCGAGGGAGATCTGCTCGAAGTCGAAGATCGCCTTCAAGGCCTCGAAGACCAGGAGGAACTCGTCGAAGTACTCCCGGTGCAGCAGCTTGTCTCCCCAGTAGCCGGGCTCGCTCTCGGTGGCGTTGACTATCAGGTGCGGCTGGGGACGCTTGTACTTGAAGTACGTCGGGAAACCGCCGCCCCCCGCGCCGACGATGCCGGCCTGGCGCATGATCTCGACGGCGTCCTCGACGCTCAGGGCCTTGACTTCTTCGAGGCTGCGTTGCTTCAACTCGGCCATGATCCCTCGCCCCTAGACTCGTTGTCCGCTCAGTTGACCTCGACGCCCGGCGCGGTCTTCGAGTAGTCGAACTCGGCGGCCCTGGTGACGTAGCTCTGCATGTCGTCGGGGACCTCGTCGCCGGGATAGATGGCCTCGACCGGGACATTCGGGCATGCACATCGAGCAGTCGATGCACTCCTCGGGGTTGATCATGTAGTGGTCCCCGGCGTCGTAGATGCAGTCGACCGGACACGCCCCCACGCACGCGGTGTTCTTCGTGCCGATACACGCTTCGGTTATAACGTAGGCCACTACCGCCCCTCTCTACCGAACACCCCAACGCTCCGCCGGCGCCCACCTCGACTGCGACGCTCGTTCCCATAACCTTCGGAGATTGAACTAGTCTAGCGGAGCAAGAAACGCTGTCAACAAGGGGCGCAAGCCACCGACGAGGGACGCCGTCGCGCGGCCCGACGCCAGGTCCGGCGGCGAGGCCGCTCGGGGTGGCCGCTAGACGCTCTTTGCTACTATTAGTAGCTTCTTGAAAGTTTCGTGTAACGCGAGTATATTTCGCCCGGGTCCCTTCGCAGGAAGGTCTTACTTTGGCGCTAGCTCTATTGCAAGGAACGCAGGAGGTCAGCTACGGCACGGTCTACGTGTACGTGGGGCTGTTCGGCTTGCTCGTCACGGGTTTCGTGGCGACCGTTCTGGTGCTGGCGCGCCTGATCTCCCCCAGCCGCCGCTCCTACACCAAGGAGCAGACCTACGAGACGGGGGAGACGACCGTTACTGACCCGTGGCGGCCTTTCCCGGTCCGCTACTACGTCTTCGCGCTGCTGTTCTTGATCTTCGACGTGGAGGCGGCGTTCCTTTATCCTTGGGCCGTGGTCTACAAAGATCTCGGCGTTTACGGCTTCGTGGAGATGGTGATCTTCGTCTTGATACTCGGCGTGGGGCTCGTCTACGCCTGGAAGAAGGGAGCACTCCAGTGGGTGTGATGCAGCAGTTCAACGAGCCCAACATCATCACGACGAGCTCGGACAAGCTCTTCAACTGGGCCCGCAAGCATTCGTTGTGGCCGCTGCAGTTCGGGCTCGCGTGCTGCGCCATCGAGATGATGAGTACGGGCATGGCCCACAACGACCTCGAACGCTTCGGCAGCAGCCCGTTCATGGCCTCGCCGCGCCAGGCAGACGTCATGATCGTCTCGGGCACCGTCTCCACCAAGATGGCCGAGCGCATGACGCGGCTCTACGAGCAGATGCCTGACCCCAAGTGGGTGATCGCCATGGGCGCGTGCGCCATCTCCGGCGGCCCGTTCCTCGACGGCTACTCCGTCCTGATGGGGGCGGACCGGGTGATACCGGTGGACGTCTACGTGCCTGGCTGCCCGCCGAGGCCGGAGGCCCTGATCTTCGGCATCATGACGCTTCAGAAAAAGATCGAGCGGGACCAGCAGGTCGGCTACGAGAGGACCCGCCCGGCGCTGGTCAACGAGGACGGCTCCATAAACGAGTACCTCCCGGAGCGCGAGTACGGGGCCATCAGCGAGGGCAAGGCCACCCGCCACGAGGGCATAAGGCCCCTCAAGCGCACCTACGTCTTCGAGCGCGAGGGCATGCCGCCCGCCTCCCAGACGGACGTCGGTTGGATCCCGAAGGAGGTCCAGCAGAAGATCAAGGAGCAGAAGAGGGCCGAAAAGGAGGCCGAGAAGGCCGCGGCCGAGGGCAATGGGGCGGCGGAGGCGAAGGCCGGCGGAACCGCGACCGCCCAGAAGGAGGGTGGCGCGAACGGCGCGGCCGGGTCCAACGGCGCGGAGAAGAAGGAGGACGCCTAGCGTGGCGGTGACGCTGCCGGAGGGGGATCTGCAGACGCGCCTGGAGCGCTACCTCGAGGGTTTCCGCGGCCGGCACGGGCTGGAGGAGTCGGCCGTCGAGGGCAACTTGGTGCGGGTCGAGGTCACGCCCGACATCTTGCCGGCGGTGCTGACGACCGCGCGGGAGACGCTCGGCGTGCTGCACCTGTCGTTCATCACGGTCGTGGACCGGGTCGGCTCCTTCGAGCTGACCTACGAGCTCATGGACTTTCGCGGGGCGCGGGTACGGGTCAAGACCTTCGTCGAGGGGGAGGAGCCGGTGATGCCGTCCGTCACCGGGATCTACCCGACGGCCAACTGGCACGAGCGGGAGGCCTACGACATGTTCGGGGTAGCCTTCGCCGGGCACCCCGACCTGCGGCGGACGTACATGTGGCAGGACCACTTCGACCATCACCCGCTGCTAAAGAGCTTCGAGATCACCACCAAGCGCACCTTCGAGGGGTTGAGGTAAGGATGCTTAGCGAAGAAGCGCACCCCGGAGCCGCGACGCTCTGACCGAGCCGCCTAGCAGCCGGCTCGCGCAACCCGGACGTCCGGGACGAGTTCGGGCTCGAAACCCTGGACATGAACATGGGGCCGCAGCACCCGGCCATGCACGGCCTCCTGCGGCTCATCCTGGAGCTCGACGGGGAGACGGTCGTGCGTTGCGACCCCGTGATGGGCTACCTGCACCGCTGCCAGGAGAAGATCGCCGAGAACCGCATGTACCCGGCGGTCATCCCCCTGACGGACCGGCTCGACTACTTCGCCAACATGCACAACGAGCACGGCTACGTGCTGGCGGTCGAGGACTTGCTCGACGTGGAGATACCGCCGCGGGCCGAGTACATCCGGGTGCTGATGTGCGAGCTCATGCGGCTCGCGAGCCACATCCCCTCCATCGGGTTCCTCATGCTCGAGCTCGGGGCCTTCACGCCCATCCTGTACGCCTTCAGGGAGCGGGAGCGCATACAGACCATCTTCGAGGCGGTCACCGGGGCGCGGATGATGTTCCACTACATCCGCATCGGCGGCGTCAAGGCCGACCTTCCGCCCGAGATACCGCAGAAGATCTGGGACTACATCGAGGGCCTCGAGCAGCGATTCCAGTGCGGACTTCGTCGACCTGATCTCAGGGGAACGAGATCTTTATCGCCCGCACCCGGAACGTCGGGAAGATGACGCAGGAGAAGGCCGTCGAGATGGGCCTGACGGGCCCGCCGCTGCGCTGCACCGGCGTCGACTTCGACATCCGGCGCGACTACCCCTACAGCATCTACCCCGAGCTCGAATTCGACGTCATCACGGACACCGCCGGCGACGTCGAGGCCGTCCTACCGGGTGCGCATCGGGGAGATCTTGCAGAGCATCCGGCTCATAAAGCAGTGCCTGGAGAAGCTGCCCGAGGGCGAGGTCATGGGGGACCTCGGACGTCGCCTGCGGCCGACGGAGGGCGACGGGTTCGGTCGGGTCGAGAGCCCGCGCGGCGAGTACGCCGTCCACGTCGTCTCCGACGGCTCGGATACGCCTTACAGGGTTCACTACCGCGACCCGAGCTTCGCCAACATGCAGCTCTTGCAGGAGGTCGTGCCGGGCCACTACCTGCCGGACATCATGCCGATCATGGGTCTCATCGACCCGGTCTCCGGCGGCTGGGACAAGTAGGGTGCAGACGGTCCTGAACCTGCTCGAGCTGGAGCCGATCCGGTTCTTCCTCTCCTTCGGGGCGATACTGTTCCTGGTGCTGAACCTCGCGGCCATCCTCACGATGGCCGAGCGCAAGGTGTCGGCGTACATCCACCTGCGCTACGGGCCGAACCGGGTCGGGCCGCGTGGGCTCTTGCAGCCGGCTGGCGGACGTGTTCAAGTTGTTTACCAAGGAGAACGTCTCTCCGGGCCGGGCGGACCTCTGGGTCTTCCTCGGGGCGCCGATCGCGATGTTCATGCCGGCGGCGCTGGTGTGGATGGTCGTGCCGTTCGCGCCCGGCGCGGTCGTGGCCGACCTGAACGTGGCGATCCTGTTCTTCGTCGCCATCACCTCCATAGGCGCCCTCGGGCGTCGATCATGGCGGGCTACGGCAGCCGTTCGACCTTCTCGCTGCTCGGCGCCTTGCGCGGGGCGGCGCAGATGATCTCCTACGAGGTGCCCCTGATCCTGAGCCTCATCGGGGTCGTCATGCTCACCGGGAAGCCTCTCGCTGGTGGACGTGGTGGACGCGCAGGGCGGTGGCATTCTGGAACTGGTACTTCTTGCCGCAGTTGCCGATGTTCGTCACCTTCTACATCGCGGGGCTCGCCGAGGTGAAGCGGGTGCCGTTCGACCTGCCCGAGGGGGAGAGCGAGATCGTCGGCGGGTTCATGGTCGAGTACTCGGGGATGACGTGGGCGCTTGATCCAGGCCGCGGAGTTCGCCTCGATGGGCCTGATGTCGGCGATCACCGTCACGCTCTTTCTCGGGCGGCTGGCAGCCGCCGCTGCGAGTTTCTGGACCTCGGGACCTTCAACTGGGTCTGGTTCGGCCTCAAGACGGCGCTCATCATGTTCACGTTCCAGTGGATCCGGTGGAGCCTGCCGCGCCTCAGGATGGACCAGCTCATGGACCTTGGGCTGGAAGGTGCTCGTCCCGATGACCCTCATCTGGCTGTTCGTCACGGCCGGCGCGATGCTCGTGATCCCGGGCTAGGGTCCGAGAAGTAGTAGGAAGGTTCGGTATGCCGCAGTTAGGACAGGGAATTTTGAAGGGGATGGGGATCACCCTCGGGCACCTCTTCGAGAAGAAGATCACGCGCCAGTACCCGGAGTACAAGCGCGAACTGCCCGAGCGCAGCCGCGGGATGCTGACGGTGGACATGGACCGCTGCATCGCGTGCCTGCAGTGCATGAGGATCTGCCCGGACCACTGCATCTCCATCGAGCAGGAGAAGCGCGACGCCGACGGCTCGGGCAAGGCCAAGCCCTACGCGGTCGGCTTCGTGATCGACGACTCGCGGTGCATGTACTGCTCGCTGTGCGTCGAGGTCTGCCCGGTCAACTGCATCTACCACACCGAGGAGTTCGAGGCCCAGGCCTACAACCGCCTGGAGCTCGCCCGGCAGTTCGGCGAGCGGCCCGTCGACCCGACCATAGACCCCAAGCCCGCCGTCAAGAAGAAGAAGAAGCACCGCCAAGCAGGCCGCGAAGACCGGCAGCGGCCGAAGAGAGAGGACGAGGCGGCTTGACCATAGCGTTCGGGTTTCTGGCCGGGATGACGCTCGTCTCGGCGCTCGGGGTCGTCTTCAGCCGCAACGTCGTCCACTCGGCGCTGTTCATGTCCGGGTCGTTCCTCGGGGTGGCGGGGTTCTTCGTGATGCTCAACGCGCCGGCGCTCGCGGCGTTTCAGGTCCTGATCTACGTCGGGGCGGTGACGGTGGTGATCCTGTTCGGGATCATGTTCACCCAGAGGCCGCAGGTCCGACGCTACCGGACGATCATCAACCGCCAGTTCTGGGCCGGATTCTGCGTCGCCGCGCGTGGTGGGCGCTTTCCTGGCCTACGTCGCTGGCGGCTGAGGACTGGGGCTCGACGGCGCCCGGGAACGGGCCCCGCGAGGTCGCGGCCCTCGGGCGCGACCTGCTCGGGGTCGACGCGGCGGCTCGGAGATCTTCGCGCTGCTCGTTCGAGGTCGTCTCGGTGCTGCTGCTCGTCGCGATGGTCGCGGCCATCGTGGTCAGCCGCCGCAAGATGGGCGAGGGCGTCGACCGGGGGGTGGAGGAGTAGTGCCGCAGGTCCCGTCCCAGGCGCAGGCCATCTTCGACGCGCTCCTGGCGTCGCCGGCGCTGGAGGCCTACCTCGTCGTCGGGGCGATCATGTTCGCCATCGGGGCGTGGGGGGCGCTGGTCCGCCGCAACGCCGTCGTCGTCTTTATGTGCGTCGAGCTGATGATCAACGGCGTCAACCTGACGCTCGTGGCCTTCGCGGACTTTTTGCCGAACGCGGCGGGGCTCGGGGTGAGCTACGCGGTGCTCGTCATCGCCATCGCCGCGGCGGAGATCGCGGTCGGGCTTGCTATCGTGCTGGCCGTGTTCCGGTCCCGGCGGACCGTCAACGTGGACGAAGTCACCTCGATGAGGGGCTAGAAAGGGGACGGGTTAGGTGGAGACGGTCGGCCAACAGCTGATCATCACGGCCATCCCGGCGCTGCCGGCGCTGGTCTTCGTGGTGCTTGACGCTCTTCGGGCGTCTGCTCAAGGAGAACGCCCAGTACGTCGCGATCCTCGGGGTGACGATCTCGCTCGTGTTCTCCGTCTTCGCGCTGCTCTTCGTCGCCGGACGTCATCCCCGGCGGCGGGGTGCCCATCGAGTTCTCGACGCCCTGGATCGACCTCGGCGACGGCGGCTCGTTCTCGATGGGCGTCCTCATCGACGGGCTGGCGGCGGTGATGCTGGTCGTGGTGTGCTTCGTGAGCCTCATGATCCAGCTCTACTCGGGCGCCTTTATGGAGGACGACAGCCGCTTCGCCTGGTTCTACGCGGTCCTCAACCTGTTCACGGCCTCGATGCTCGGGCTGGTGCTCGCGCCGAACTTTATCGAGCTCTACGTGTTCTGGGAGCTCGTCGGCCTGTGCTCGTACCTCCTGGTCGGCCACTGGTTCGAGAAGCCTTCGGCCCGCGACGCGGCCCAGAAGGCGTTCATCGTGACGAGGATCGGGGACGCGGCGCTGTTTATCGGGATCATCATCTTCTGGCAGACGACGGGGACGACGGCTTCGATGGCATCTCCGAGGCGGCCCAGGCCGGCTTTATCGGCGGCTCGCTGTTCACGGCGGCCGTCGTGCTCGTCTTTATCGGCGCGATCGGCAAGAGCGCGCAGTTCCCGCTGCACGTCTGGTTGCCGGACGCGATGGAGGGCCCGACCCCGGTCTAGCGCCCTGATCCACGCGGCGACGATGGTCGCCGCCGGCGTCTACCTCGTCGCCCGCACCTACGACATCTTCGTGCAGAGCCCGACGGCGCATGCTCATGGTGGCGTACATCGGCGGGTTCACGGCGCTCATGGCGGCGACGATGGCGCTGGTCAAGAAGGACATCAAGCGCGTGATCGCCTACTCGACCGTCTCCCAGCTCGGCTACATGATGCTCGGGCTCGGGATCGGCTCCTACACGGCGAGCATGTTCCACCTCTACAACCACGCCTTCTTCAAGGCGCTGCTGTTCCTGTGCGCCGGCAGCATCATCTACGCGATGGACTCCTACAACCTGTTCGAGATGGGCGGCCTGAGGCGCAGGATGCCCCTGACTTTCTGGGCCATGGTCATCGCCGGCCTCTCGCTCGCGGGCATCTTCCCGCTCGCCGGGCTTCTTGTCGAAGGACGCGATCATCGCGGCCGCCTACGAGGAGCACTACTACGTGCTCTTCGGGATGGCCTTGTTGACCGTGTTCCTCACGGCGTTCTACATCTTCCGCGCGATCTTCATGGCCTTCACCGGCGAGCCCCGGACGCAGACGGCCAGCGAGGCGGTCGAGTCCCCAGGCATCATGACAGGCCCGATGCTGATACTGGCCTTCCTCTCGATCGTGAGCGGCTGGGTCGGGATCCCGCCCGGTTTCGGCATTCCGATCCCAGATTACTTCGCCGAGTTCGTGGCGCCGAGCGCTTTCGCGACCGAGACGCTGGCGCTGGAGGAGCACGCGTTCAGCTTCGTGCTGGCCGGCATCTCCGTGCTGGCGGCTCTGCTCGGGATCGGCCTGGCATACGTGCTCTACGTCTCTGACCCGCAGCGCGCCGGCGCGCTAGCCCGGCGGTTCGCGCCGGTGCACACGTTCCTCGACAAGGGCTGGTACTTCGATGCTCTCTACGGGGCCACGTTCGTCCGCGCGG
Organism: uncultured Rubrobacteraceae bacterium; assembly: GCA_963769655.1. GTDB lineage: Bacteria > Actinomycetota > Rubrobacteria > Rubrobacterales > Rubrobacteraceae > CAVYMT01. Next base: position 214,932 of record CAVYMT010000002.1, read on the forward strand.
CGAAATTCCTCGGCCGGCTGGCCCGGGGCTTCGACCGTAACGCCCTGGACCGGGGCGTCGGGGACGTCGGGCGCGGCGCCTCGGGGGCCGGAACCCTCCTCACGAGGCTACAGACGGCGCGGGTGCAGAACTACGTGTTCTTTATCCTGGCGGCGGTGCTCGCCATCGGCGTGATCGTCGGCGCGCACTTCGGGTTCTTCGTGGCGGCGGCGATCGCCATCGTAACCATCGCCACCTTCGCCGTGGGGGCGAGGCTGTGATCACCACGATAGCCATACTTCATACCGCTGCTCGGTGCGATCCTGATGCTGCTGTTGCCGGACGAGGAGCGCCTGGTGCGCTACGCGGCCCTGGCCGTCGCGGCCGTGCCGCTGCTGCTCGCGATCTACGTCTACTTCGCCTACGGCGACGATCTGGGCGCCGCGGCGCTGACGCAGGACTTGACCTGGATCGAGTCGCTAAACATCGGCTACCGGGTCGGCCTGGACGGGCTTGGATTCGGTATGTTCTTCCTGTCCACGCTGCTCACGCTCATAGCGGTGGTCGCGTCGTACGACGTGCGCGAGAACTTGAAGACCTACTTCGCGATCCTGTTCCTGGCCGAGGTCGGCATGCTCGGGGTCTTCGCGGCACAGGACCTGGTGCTGTTCTACATCTTCTTCGAGATCACGCTCATCCCGATGTACCTCATGGTCGGCATCTGGGGCGACGAGAATCGCCGGGCCGGCGGCCATCAAGTTCTTTATCTACACGTTCTTCGGGAGCACGGTGATGCTCGCGGGCTTCCTGGCCTTCGGTATCCTCTCGGGCACGTTCTCGATGGACGCCCTGAGCGGCGGGGGCGGCCTCTCGCGCACGGCGCAGGTGGCCATCGCCGCACCGATCCTCTTCGGGTTGCTCATCAAGGTGCCGGCGGTGCCGCTGCACAGCTGGCTGCTGGACGTGTACGTGTCGAGCCCCATCTCGACGAACGTCGTGCTCTCCGGTGTCCTTCCCAAGCTCGGGACGTACGGCATCATCAGGGTCGCCATGCCGCTCTTGCCCGACGGGGTCGAGCCGTTCCTGCCGTACCTCGCGGCCTTCGGGGTGATCAACGTCGTCTACGGCGCTTTCGTGGCGTTCCTGCAGCCGGACCTCAAGGCGCTCGTGGCCTACTCGTCCATCGGAACTTTAGGCTTTATCCTGCTCGGGGCGGCCTCGTCGAACGCGGTGGGGTTGAACGGCGCGGTCTTGCAGCAGGTCACCCACGGTCTGTACTCGGCGCTCCTGTTCATCCTGGTCGGCGTCATAGCGGCCCGGACGGGGACGCGCCGGATCTCCGAGCTCGGCGGGCTCGCCGCGAGGATGCCGTGGGCCGGGGGCCTGCTGGCCCTCGGGGCGCTGGCCGCGATGGGGCTGCCGGGGCTGGCGGTCTTCGTCTCCGAGTTCATGAGCATCATGGGCGGGTACGCGGCGTTCCCGCTCGCCGGCGTCCTGGCGGCCCTGGGGATCGTACTCTCGGCGATGTACCTACTCTACATGCTGGCCCGCGTTATCTTCGGGCCGCTCGGGAGGCCGGCCTACGAGGGGGCCACCGACGCAGGACCCGTGGAGATGGCGGCCGTGGTGCCGCTCGCGGTGCTGCTCGTGGTGCTCGGCATCTTCCCGGCCCTCCTGATGAGCGTACAACGTCCGGCGGTCGAGGCCGTCCTTAGCGTGATAGGGGGTGGATAGTGGTAACGGGTGAGACCCTCGTCGCGATTCTGCCGGAGCTTCTGGCGACCGGGTTCGTGATCCTGGTACTCATGGTCGGCGTCTTCGGGCGCAGCGTGGTGCTCGTGGCCTCCCTGGCGGCCCTCGGTGCCCTGGCGATCTTCGGCAGCGCGGCCGCGCTTCTGGCGACCGGGTTCTCGGGCAGCTTCTTCGGCGGGGGATACGTCGTGGACGGTTTCTCGCTCTACTTCAAGCTGATAGTGGCCGCCTCGGCGTTCTTCGCGATCCTCGCGGCGGCGCGCTGGTCGGGGGATACCGGAGACGCCCCCGAGTACCTGACGTTGATCCTCGCGGTCGTGCTCGGGGGAACATTGCTCGTCTCCATGCGGGACCTTTTCGGCGTCTTTCTCGCCATCGAGCTGGCGACGATCCCCTCCTACGCCATGGTCGCCTTCGACCGGAAGCGCCGCGAGAGCGCCGAGGGCGGGATGAAGTACCTGATCACGGGCGTCATAGCGTCGTCCGTGCTCCTCTACGGGATAGTCCTGATATACGGTGTCTCAGGCTCGGCGCAGCTTGCGGAGGTGGCGCAGGCCTTCTCCGGCAGCCTCTCGCCGGTCGCCCTGATAGGTCTGGTGCTCTTGATCTCCGGCTTCGCCTTCAAGGTCTCGGCGGCGCCTTTCCACTTCTGGACGCCGGATGCCTACCAGGGGGCCCCGACGAGCGCCGCCGCGTTTCTCTCCGTGGCGCCGAAGGCGGCGATCTTCGCCATCCTGCTCAGGATACTGCTCGAAGGGATGCCCGAGGCCGCGCCGACGTGGACGGTGGTCATGGGCTGTCTGGCCATCCTCACCATGTTCGTCGGGAACCTCTCGGCGCTGAGGCAACGCAACGTTCGGCGGATGCTGGCCTACAGCTCGGTGGCGCACTCAGGTTACATCCTCGTCGCGTTCGCGGCCCTGCAGGGACAGGCTGTCGCGGCCGGCGTCGAAGCCGTCCTGATCTACTCCGCCGCCTACGCGGCGATGAACCTCGGCGCGTTCCTCGTGATCGACCTCGTCGGCGAGGAAGCAAAGAGCTACAACGGGCTCGTCCGGACGAGCCCGGCGGTAGCCGTCAGCATGGGCATCTTTATGCTCGCGCTGGTCGGTATCCCCCCGTTCTCCGGGTTCTGGGGGAAGCTGTGGTTGATCTACGCGGGCGCGGGTTCGGGCTCGATCTTCGTCTACGTGGTGGTTGGCGCCCTGGTGGTCAACACCGTGCTCTCGGTCCCTTACTATTTCGGGATCTTCCGCAACATGTTCTTCGAGGCCCCGACCAAAGACACCGAAGCGGCGGCGGCCTCCGGTACGTCGGCGGTGCGGATCTCCGTGTATGTCCTGGCCGGGATCACCACCCTGTTCTTCCTGCTCATAGCCCCACTATCGTCGCTGGCGCGGGCCTCCGGTCTGATCTAGGGGACCACACGCCCGAAGCTTCCAACTTCGGGCGTGGTCGGATGCGGTTCTCTGGTGTAAGCTACGGCTCCTATGCAAGCCGTCGTTCTAGTAGGTGGGCAGGGTACTCGGCTGCGGCCGATCACCTTCGATATTCCCAAGGCATTGGTCCCGCTGCGCAACCGGCCCTTTATGGGCTACATGCTGGACTTTCTGCGACGCGGGGGTCTCGAAGGGGCGGTCCTCTCCCTGGGCTACCTTCCCGACCCGATCCAGAAATATATCGCGTCCCGGCCCGACCTCAAGGGCTTTACGGTCGACTACGCGGTTGAAGACCGCGCGCTTGGGACGGCGGGGGGCATCAAGAACGCCGAACAATACCTGGACGGCGGACCCCTGGTGGTGGTGAACGGGGATGTGCTCACGGGCATGGACCTGCGGGCGGCGATAGAGATCCACCGCGAGTCGGACGCCCTGGCGACCATCACGCTCACGAGCGTCGAGGACCCGACGGCCTACGGGCTCGTCGAGGTAGACCACGATATGCTCGTCCGCCGCTTCATCGAGAAGCCGGCCGCCGACGAGGTCACGACGAACCTGGTCAACGCTGGCATCTACGTGCTGGAGCCCGAGGTCCTGCGCATGATCCCGCCGGGTCGCGAGGTCTCCATAGAGCGCGAGGTGTTCCCGGAGCTTCAGGCCAGGAGTCGGCTGCGGGCACACGTCTCCAGCTCCTACTGGCGGGACATCGGTACCCCGCGCAGCTACCTGGCCGCCTCCCATGACGTGCTGTCCGGGGCGGTCGGGGCGCCGCACGAGGACTTCGAGTACTGCGACGTCGATTCTTCGGTCGAGAAGGGCAAGAACGTGAAGCTCCTGCCGCCGGTCTCGGTGGCGACGGGGTGCGAGATCGAGCCGCTGGCCACCATCGGGGGTAGATCCTCGCTTGGCCGCGGCTGCCGCGTGGGGGAGGGCGCCGTGGTCGAGGGAAGCATCCTGCTCGACGGCGCCGAGATCGAAGCCGGCGCGGTCGTTCGCGGCTCGGTGATAGGCCCCGGCGCGAGGGTCGGACAGAACGCCATCGTGCGCGGTCTCTCGGTCCTTGGAGCACGCTGCGTAGTGGGCGAGGGAAACGTTCTCGACCAGGGTCTACGCGTCAACCCCGGCGTCGTCCTGCAGCCCAGAAGCCTGAGTTTTTGAGAGTCGCGAAGCGCCGGCTGACAAGCTGAGGCCTCGCAGAGGCCGCAGCGTGCCGTCAAGCTCCCGTCAGGGAGCTTGACGAGAGACGCGGATCAGGTCCATCGCCTCGTCGAGCAGGACCAGGAGATCTATGAGCGACGGGTTTGGGATCTCGCGGGACGCGCCGTCTACGGAGACCCTGGCCAGGTTCTGCTCTTCGGTCGGGAGGATCACGCGCATGGTCTCGTCACCGGAAGGGACGGTGGCGCCTCCGCCACAAATGACGACGTGGGGGGATAGGCGGGAAATCTCCGCGTCGAGGGCACTGGCGCTCACCGCCACCACGTGCGTGCCCGACCGCATCTTGCTGATGGCGAAAGATATCGACTCCCGGTACGAGCGGTAGGTGTCGTCGAATGCCACGAGGACCCTCACGTCGGGGGCCTTCTCGGATGAGTATCTCTCTGTGCTTGTCGCGCGGGTGACCGTCGCGCAGCGGCTTGGGCCACGATCCTGAGGACCTGCGCGGGAGGTGCGGACGCGCCTGATACTCGGTCGGTCGGATAGTTGGAGGGCTGCCATTGGTGCTCCTTTCCCCGCCGGGGTGCTGCTCGGGGAGCTAACGGGATGTGGTTGCTAGAACTTTGGCCTGACGCGGGGCGTAATTCAAGGTCGCCACAGTTAAGTTACCGTCATCAATGCCTCGTAGCGATTAATGTATTTTCATCGGCGCCCCGCCGAGGCGCGATGGCGGAGCCATGCCGGCAGCGGTCCAGGAAGGAGCGTCTCCTCTCGGAGCGCTGAGGCGCGGGTTACTAACCGGTCGTTGGCGGGTCGAACCTGTATCCGACCCGCCGGATAGCCGTGATAGAGGACGGTTCTTCGGGATCGTCGATCTTGTGCCTCAGGTGCCGGACGTACACGTCCAGGACGTTCGAGCCGGGGTCGAAATCGTAGCCCCAGATGTCCGAGAGGATCTGCTGGCGGGGCAGCTCGGCTCCCGGGCGGCGGACGAAGTATTCGAGCAGGGCGAACTCCCTGGGGGAGAGCTCGATCTCCCGCTCGCCGCGCCAGGCGCGGCGCGAGAGGAGGTCCACGCGCAGCCCGCCGGCCACGAGCTCGATGGGCTCCTGGTGTCCGGCGCGGCGGCGCAGGGCTTCGATCCTCGCCATGAGTTCCTCGAAGGCGAACGGCTTGGTCAGGTAGTCGTCGGCGCCCGAGCGCAGCGCGATCACTTTGTCCTCCAGATCGTCGCGGGCGGTCAGCATCAGGACCGGCAACCCGGGCCGGGCGGCGCGGATGCGCTCGAGGACCTCGTAACCGTCCAGGCCGGGCAAAGAGATGTCGAGCAGCACGAACTCCACGTCCTCGCCGACCGCCAGAGCGGCCCCCTCCTCGCCGTCGTCGGTGCCGACGAGCTCGTGACCGTAGGCGCCCAAGATGCGGCGCAAAGAGCGCACGATCGCCTCGTCGTCCTCCACGATCAAGATCTTCATGGGCCCGAAGTATAGAGTAAACGTGCATTGATTCGATGGGATATAGTAAGGCGGTTAACGAACCGTCCCTGGCGGAAGTGACGTGGGAAGACTCAAGGCAATCCTTTCGCAGCCCTGGATCGTTGCCGTCGTCGCGGGCAGCTTGATAGCCGTGATCGCGCTGGCCGGGATGCTCGGCCTCGCCAACAACCTCTACGTCAAAGGGATCACCGACGGCGACCTGCGGCACGCTGTGGACTTGCAGACCCGCAGCAGCGACGTGAGGGACGCCGTCTCCGAGCTGCGTTCTCACCATCGGGATCTGTTGTTGTACGGGTCAACTCTTGAGCAAACCCAGGAATTAGTCGCTGCCTACAAGAATCTGCAGGAGCAGATCGACCTCCTCGATCAGGTTAGGGTGGATGAGCCCGAAGCACCTGAGCCCGATGCGCTGCGCGAGCAGGCCACGGTGTACTACGAGGGATTTCACCCGGCCATAGAAGAGCAGGACTCGGGGAACGACACGTTCGAGCGCGCGAGCGACCGCGGCCTAGCTCAGTTGGCAATGCTCAACCGTGACGCCGAGCGGCTTGAGGACATTAGCCAGAGCGGCGCCCAGAAAGCACTGGACGACGTAGCCAGGGCCGAATCCATCGTGAGGGTGGTGCTTATCCTTGTCGCCGTAGGGTTGATCCTGGCCTTGCTGGCCCTCGCCTACACGGGGCTGCAGATGGTGCGCCTGATCTCCGAGCTCCGGGGGTTGCACGCCGAGCAGCGCGCGGCGGCGGAGGCGAAGACCGACTTTCTGGCGGACATCTCTCACGAGCTGAGGACGCCCCTCACCGTGCTGCGCTCCAACGCGGAGTTCGGCCTGGCCATAGATCAGGACTGGCCGCACAGGGTCGTCCTGGAGGAGATCGTCAAGGAGTCCGTGCACATGACGCGCATGACCGAGGACCTTCTGCTCCTCGCCCGCACCGACTCGGCCTCCCTGCCCATCGAGAAGCGCTCGGTCAGCGTCCCGCTGTTCGTCGCCGACCTCGCCGGCAGGGCCGAGGTTCTGGCCCGCGAGCGCGGCGCGCGCCTCCGGACGGAGCTCGCTGGTGACGGCCGGATCGAGATAGACCCCTCTCGCGTCGAGCAGGCGGTGCTCGCGCTGGTGGACAACGCCGCCAAGTACGGTCCGAAGGGCGGAGTCGTGATCTTCTCTACAAAGACCGGCTCGGGCCAGATGCGCTTCGAAGTCGCCGACGAGGGGCCAGGGATAGCGGAGGAGGATCTGGGCCGGATCTTCGAGCGCTTCCATCGCGTGGGCGGGACGCGCTCGCGCAGGGGCGGAGGCTCGGGGCTGGGGCTACCTATCGCCAAATCCATCGTCGAGCTGCACGGGGGCCGAATCGAGGCCGTGAGCGACGAGGATGGAACTCGCATGACGGTCTGCTTACCGTTGCCCTCGGCGACCGGCCCCGCAGGCGGCGTCTCCCAGGTTCCAGAGGGCGCCACCTGACGATTACCGCCCGATTCACGCGGGATGGGGTGCAGGTCTCAAGCGATCGGCGGGTGGGGCCGATAAGGGACCTAGAGTCCATGATGGAGGGCCCGCATAAACCCTACCTCTCCGCGCTGGCGGACCTGTTCTACCCGCAGCGTTGCGTCGGTTGCCGGAGACGGGCGAGCGACGTCCTGTGCCCGGCTTGTTTCGAGGCGCTCCCCGCGGTCGGAGAGCCCGTCTGCGCCAGGTGCGGGACGCCGACGGCCTTCGAGACCCCTGCCTGTGAGGCCTGCAAGTTCGTCGACTTCGGATTCGAAGGCGCGCGGGCATCCTTGAGGTACGAGGGCGTCGGCGAGAAGGTGGTCCACGCCCTGAAGTACGACGGTTACACGCCGGTCGTCGAGAAGGTCGCGGTGCCGCTCATGCTCGGGATCCTGGGCGACGCCGCCTTTGAGGCCATCGTCCCAGTGCCGCTGCACCGCGCCCGGCGCCGGCGGCGAGGCTTCAACCAGGCCGAGCTTCTGGCGCGAGGCCTGGCTCGGAGGCTCGACGCGCCCGTTTCGGATAAACTTGAAGCCGTGCGAAGAACCCGGGACCAGGTCAAGCTCTCGGCCGCCGAACGCAGGGCGAACGTTGTCGGCGCCTACGCGGCGCGGGGCGGGATTCGGGGCAGAATCCTGCTGGTAGACGACGTCTTTACGACCGGGGCCACATCAAGCGCCTGCGCCCAAACGCTCACGGACGCCGGCGCGGACGAGGTCCACGTCATCAGCCTATGCCGGACATGTTAGCTGTCAGCATTCAGCCGTCAGCGATCAGCTCTTCGTCTCGATTCGCTACGTGGTCGCCCGCCAAGGCTATTGGTGCAGGAGGCATAGGTCGGGCTTCGAACGACGCCGCGGGGTGGAGATTTCTAAGGGCTGAATGCTGATGGCTGAGAGCTGAACGCAAAACCCGACCCAAGGGAGGCGTGAATGGACGTCACGGTCAAAGGGCGGAACATCTCGGTGACGGAGGCGCTCGAGCGTTACGCCTTCGAGAAGGTGGACAAGGTCTCCCGCTTTTTCGACGACGGGCGCGGGGATCCGAGGGCGGAAGTGGAGCTCTTCCACGAGCGCAACAAGTCCAACCCGGAGCCCGAGGTCGCCGAGGCGACGCTGTTTATCGGCGGCACGGTGCTCAAAGCGCGGGACGCTTCGCCCGACATGTACGCCTCCATCGACAAGATGAGCGAGAAGCTCGAACGTCGGGTGCGCCGTTTCAGGGGGCGCCAGATCGACCGCTGGCACGGACAGATGAACAGGGAGCGCGTCCAGGTTGAGCCGCCGATTCCCGAGGAAGTCGAGGACCTCGAGCCCAAGATCGTGCGCACCAAGCAGTTCCAGATGAAGCCTATGGCGGCGGAGGAGGCGGTGCTCCAGATGGAGCTCCTGGACCACGACTTCTTCGTCTTCACCAGCGCCGATACGGGCGAGATAAACGTGGTATACCGGCGCCGGGACGGAGACTACGGGCTCATAGAGCCCGCAAGATAGTAGAATATGCTGGTGGGACGCTCCCCGATGGAGCAGCCGTCGTGAACCGCGCGATACCGAGGTTGGTGTTAACCGTTGGCTAATCTGTTGACGAAGATACTCAGGATGGGCGAGGGCCGCAAGGTCAAGGCCCTCCAGCAGCGCGTCGAGACCGTCACCGCGCTCGAGCCGGAGGTCGAGGCGCTCTCCGACGACGCTCTGCGCGCCAAGACCGACGAGTTCCGCGGTCGGTTGGCCGGTGGCGAGACCCTCGACGACCTTCTGCCGGAGGCGTTCGCCGTCGTGCGGGAGGCGTCCAGGCGCACACTAGCGATGCGGCCCTTCGACGTGCAGGTAATGGGCGGCATCGTGCTGCACGAGGGCAAGATCGCCGAGGCCAAGACCGGCGAGGGCAAGACCCTCACCGCCACCATGCCCGTCTACCTCAACGCGCTCGCCGGCGAGGGCGTGCACATCGTCACCGTCAACGATTATCTGGCCCGCCGCGACGCGCTGTGGATGGGCGAGATCTACGAGTTCCTCGGCCTGAAGGTCGGCCTGATACAGGACTCGATGGGTTTCGAGGAGCGCAAAGAGGCCTACGGCAGCGACCTCACCTACGGCACGAACGCCCAGTTCGGCTTCGATTACCTGCGCGACAACATCGCGACCTCCACGGACCAGCTCGTCCAACGCGAGCTCAACTACGCCATCGTGGACGAGGTCGACTCGATCCTCATCGACGAGGCCCGGACCCCCCTCATCATCTCGGGCATGCCCGAGAGCGCCGCCGACGTGTACTACCGCTTCGCCGCCATCGTCCCGCGCCTCAAGGACGGCGAGGACTACGAGGTGGACGAGAAGAAAAAGCAGGTTGCCCCTACCGAGAGCGGCGTCGAGAAGGTCGAGAAAGCCCTCGGGGTGGAGAACCTCTACGACGACGTCAACACCAACCTCGTCAACCACCTCAACCAGTCGCTGAGGGCCCACGCGCTGTTCCACAAGGACAAGGAGTACATCGTCCGCAAGGAGGAAGGCGAGGAGCAGGTCTTTATCGTCGACGAGTTCACCGGGCGCGTGCTAGAGGGCCGGCGGTACTCGGAGGGGCTGCACCAGGCGATCGAGGCCAAGGAGGGCGTGGCGATCCGGGAGGAGAACCAGACCGTCGCCACGATCACCATCCAGAACTTTTTCCGCCAGTACGACAAGCTCGCGGGCATGACCGGCACCGCCGCGACCGAGGCCGACGAGTTCATGCACATCTACAAGATGGAGGTCGTCTCCATCCCGACCAACATGGACATGATCCGGGATGACATGAACGATCTCGTCTATGCGACGGAGAAGGCCAAGTTCAAGGCCGTGGTCGACGACATCGCCGAGCGCCACAGGGAAGGGCAACCGGTCCTGGTCGGCACGGTCTCCGTCGACGTCTCCGAGCGCCTCTCGCAGATGCTCAAGGTCAAAGGCATCAAGCACAACGTCCTCAACGCCAAGCAACACGAGCGGGAGGCGGAGGTCATCGCCGAGGCCGGTGAGCGGGGCGCCGTGACCATCGCCACCAACATGGCCGGGCGAGGTACGGACATCAAGCCGGGCGAGGGCACGATCCACGTCGACGAGAACGGCGACTCATACGGCGGGCTCTACGTGCTCGGCACCGAGCGCCACGAGTCGCGGCGCATCGACAACCAGCTCAGGGGCCGCAGCGGCCGTCAGGGGGACCCAGGCGAGTCGCGGTTCTACCTGTCGTTCGAAGACGACCTCCTCCGGCTATTCGGCGGGCAGCGGATGCAAGGGGTCATCGACCGCATCGGCCTCGAGGAGGACGACGCGATAGAGCACGGCATGATCTCGAACTCCGTCCGCCGGGCCCAGGAGCAGGTCGAGAGCCGCAACTTCCAGATACGTAAGCGCATCCTCGAGTACGACGACGTGCTCAACAAGCAGCGGCAGGTGATCTACGCCATAAGGCGCGACATCCTCATGGGCGAGGACGTCGACACGATGGACTACGTAACGGACGTCCTGACGGACGTGGTCTCCGAGCACGCGCCCGATAGCGTCTACCCCGAAGACTGGGACATGGACACCCTCTCGGCCGAGGTGAACCGCTTCTGCCCGGGTATCAGGGACCTCAAAGCCCTGGACATCGAGAGCCTGACGGGCGCCGAGCTCCTGGAGATGGTCCTGGAGGACGCCCTAGTCAGCCTGGAGGAGCGCAGGAAAGAGTGGGACGGGCGGACCGCCGAGCTCGACAGGCGCGGCCTCGCCCGGGCCGACGGCGTGGTCTCCTTCGAGGAGGCCGAGCGCCGGACGCTGCTCTCGGTGGTCGACTCCCGCTGGCGCGAGCACCTCTACGAGATGGACTACCTGCGCGAGGGCATCGGCTGGCGCGGCCTCTCCCAGCGCGATCCGCTCGTGGAGTACAAGCGCGAGGGCTTCGACATCTTCCAGGAGATGGAGCGGGGTCTCAAGGAGGATTACGTAACCTACATCTACCGGGTGGAGAACCTGCAGGTGCGCGAGGAGGAGATGCAGCAACTCTCCTACAGCGGCGGCACCGAGGAGCCCAACCAGCGTCCCAAGTCCCCGCGCCAGCGGGGCGCCGAAGGCAAGGTCGGGCGCAACGATCCCTGCCCCTGTGGCAGCGGCAGGAAGTACAAGAAGTGCCACGGGCAGCCCGGTGCCCCGCCGCTCAACGTCCCCATCAGCTCGACGGACGCGCCCGACGTGCGGACGGGCTAGTTGCCGGAGCTTCAGGACAAGGCGGCGCGCCTGGAGGGACGCCTCTCCGAGCTCGAGTCGTTCTTCGACGTGGACGCCCTGCGCGAGGAGGCCCTGGGGCTCGGGGAAGCCATGAGTCGCCCCGCCTTCTGGGACGAACCCGAAAAGGCCAGGGAGTTGTCCGCCCGTTTCTCGCGGGTGGAGGGCAGGATCCGGCTCCTCGAAAACCTGAGGAGCAGCCTCGAGGATTCCGGGGAGCTCCTGGAGCTGGCCGAGGAGGACGGCGATCTCCTCGGCCAGGTCGAGGAGGAGCTCCGAAGGGTCGAGGGCGCGCTCGAGGAGCAGGAGGTGGCGAGGCTCTTCTCCGGCGAGTACGACGAGGGCGACGCGATCCTCACGATAAACCCGGGCGCGGGCGGGGTGGACTCGCAGGACTGGGCCGAGATGCTCACCCGCATGTACCGGCGTTGGGTCGAGCGGCGCGGCTTCGGGATCGAGATCATCGAGTACACCGAGGGCGAGGAGGCCGGCATCAAGAGCGCGACCTTCGCCGTCTCGGGGGAGTACGCGTTCGGGCTGCTCTTGGCGGAACGGGGGGTGCACCGGCTGGTCAGGATCAGCCCGTTCGACGCCGGAGCCAGGCGCCACACGAGCTTCGCCTCGGTCGCCGTCGCCCCCGCGATAGACGACGCGGTGGACGTCGAGGTCGACGAGAAGGACCTCAAGGTGGACACGTACCGGGCCTCCGGGGCCGGCGGCCAGCACGTCAACAAGACCGACTCGGCGGTTCGCATCACCCACCTCCCGACGGGCATCGTGGCCCAGAGCCAGAACGAGCGCAGCCAGCACCAGAACCGGGAAGGTGCCATGCGGGTCCTGAGGGCGCGCCTCTTCGAGCTCCAACGCGGGCGGCGCGATCAGGAGATAGCCGCGCAGAGCGGGGAGAAGGCCGACATCGAGTGGGGCAGCCAGATCCGGTCCTACGTCCTCCAACCCTACAAGCTCGTCAAGGACCACCGCACCGGGGAGGAGACGGCCAACGTGGACCGCGTCCTCGACGGCGACATCGACAACTTTATCTACACCTTTCTGAAGTGCCGGACCGCGGCCTAGGGCGCCGTGACCGGCTGCCTCTCCCGTCTCCTGGTCGCGAGTCTTGTCCTCATCCTCATCGCCGCGGCCGTCCTCGTGGTCGGGACCTACACCTTCCTGCCGCCAATGCTGGAGGGGAAGGTCGCAAGCAACGTCCAGGACAGTCTGAGCCTCGGGACGACGCCTGAGGTAGACCTCAGGAGCGACCCGCCGCCGGCGATGCTCGCCGGCAGGTTCTCCGGGGGGAATGTCTCCCTGGGCGCGACGGATCTTGGCGGCGTCAGGGCCGAGACGGTGGGCCTCGAACTAGATCCCTTCGACCTCGACGTGCCGGCCAGCGTCCGAAGCGGCGCGCTCCGCAGCGAAAGGCCGCTCTCCGGCACGCTGCGCGCGGAGCTCTCCGAGGCGGAGGTCTCTCGCCTGGTGCGGTCTGGTTCAGATGTTCCTATCGAGGACCTCAGGCTCGGGCCGGACGGGGTCACCGTGAGGTCGGCGGCCACCGCGTTCGGGTTCGAGGTTCCGGTCATTGTGGAGGGTGACCTGGTGCTCTCGGGCGGAGAGCTCGTCTTCGAGCCGCGGAGGACGACGGCACTCGGAACGGCGGTTCCGGACGAATTTTCGGATCAGTTGCTCGAGCAGGCGGATCTCTCCTACCCTCTGGAGGGTCTCCCGTATGGGGCGGAGGTCACGTCCGTCGAGGTGCAGACGGGCCGTCTGGTGCTGGCCGGGCAGATCGAGCGGTTGCGGCTCGGGGACGGTTGATAACGCCGGTTGATGCTGCTAAGGTCTGGCGTGGCCAAAGAAATCCCTGGAGGGGGGATCTCGGACGGTGGCTCGCCCGTATCTGGGCGGGCGGTCGGCAAGCCACGCCCCTTACGGAGAGTCAATGATCCGGTTCGATAACGTCACCAAGGTCTACGGTAGCGACACCGTCGCCCTAGAACGCGTGAACCTCGAGATAGACCCGGGGGAATTCGTGTTCCTGGTAGGGGCGAGCGGCTCGGGCAAGTCCACGATGGTGCGCCTGATCCTCAAGGAGGTAGAGCCTTCGGCGGGCGCGATCTACGTCGGGGGCACGCGGCTATCGTCTGTCCAGCGACGCCATATTCCGCGGCTGCGGCGCGGCATCGGGTGCGTCTTTCAGGACTTCAAGCTCCTGCCGAACAAGACCGCCGCGGAGAACGTCGCCTACGCCATGGAGGTAACGGGCCAGAAGCGGCGTGCCATCAGCACGAAGGTCCCCCAGATCCTGGACCTCGTCGGCCTCTCGAACAAGATGGGCAAGTTCCCCGAGGAGCTCTCCGGCGGAGAGCAACAGCGGGTCTCGATCGCCCGTGCGTTCGTCTCGCAGCCGCCGATCCTGGTCGCGGACGAGCCGACCGGCAACCTCGATCCGAACACCAGCGTCGGCATCATGCAACTCCTGCACAGGATCAACCGCATCGGCACCACCGTGATCGTGGCCACCCACGACCGCGAGATGGTGGACGTGATGCGCAAGCGGGTGGTCGCCCTGGAGGAGGGACGCGTGGTCCGCGACAAGGTGAAGGGGGCCTACGCCGATGAAGTTTAATCTGGGGTTCTTCTTGCGCGAGGCGCTCACGAACATCCGGCTGAACCTGCTCATGAGCGTCACCGCCGTGACCACCACCTTCGTGTGCATCCTGGTCCTCGGGGTTGGCCTGCTGGTTAGCTCCCACATAGAAGGCATCGTCGGGTCCGTGCGCGACGACGTCGGCGTCGAGGCCTACTTCGCGTCCGGTGTTACCGACGAGGCGGTAACGGAGCTGCGCGATACCGTTCAGAACTACCCCGAGGTTGCCAGCGTCAACTACGTCTCGGAGGCGGAGGCGCTCTCGACCTTCAAGGACACCTTCGCCGATAGGCCAGAGCTCTACGAGGACATCGAGGCCGGCGTGCTGCCGGCATCTTTGCAGCTCCAGCTCGAGGACCCGTCCGCGGCCGACGCGGTGGCCGAGAGGCTGCAAGGCGAAGAAGCCGTCCAGAGCCTCAGCTACCCGCAGCAGACCATCGAGCGCCTCAACGAGGTCACCTCCTTCATAAGTTGGGCCTTGTATGGCGCGACTATCCTGTTCCTCGTGGCCAGCGTGCTCCTCATCTCCAACGCCATAAGGCTCTCCATCTTCGCCCGCCGCGACGAGATCGAGGTGATGAAGCTCGTCGGTGCCTCCGACCGCTTCGTTCGCACGCCCTTCGTCATCGAGGGACTGGCACAGGGCCTTATAGGTGCGTTCATCGCCGCCCTTACCGTCGCATGGATCAACTTCCTGTTCATCGACTGGGCCGAGCAGGCCCTGCCCTTCGTCCCGATCTCCTCCAACGCCGTGAACACGCTCGTGCTGGTTCTGGTGCTCGTGATCGTCGGCGTCGCCATCGGCGTCGTCGGCAGCTTCCTCTCCGTAACAAGGTTTCTCAGGAAGGTGTAGCGCCCCCGGCGCTACACCTTCAGCACGCTTCGGCCTTGTCAGGCCTCCGCTTTCAGCCCGGCGCTTCGCGCCTCTCAGCACGCATCGTCCGGCTTCGCCGATCTCGCTTTCAGCACGCCCGCCGCGCGGGCTTTCAGTAAACCCTCGGGCGCGGTTCGTCGCTCCCCAGCATCCGCCACGCCCGGCCGCAAGAATGTCGCGCAAGCGCGGCCGGGTGGGAGCCAAACGGGCGAAGCTGACGGCTGAAAGCGAGGACCGGAGGTCCGAAGCGTGCTGAGAGCGTAGGCCGTAAGGCCGGAGCGTGCTGAAAGGCCTCGGAGAGGCCGTGCTGCGCAGGGGCAGGGCCCCTCCGCGTGCGTGATAGACTCAAGGTAGTGTTCCGCGCGAAGGCTCACACCGGAGGCAGGCATTGATCTTACCGGCCGTGCTCGTCAGGCGTGGGAAGTATTCGGTCGCGGATCCGCTATTCGTCGAGGAACGTCGGCCTGTACTGCTGGCGCGCAAGCTGCGGCGCGGTGCCGAGGCGGGGGACATAGTCCTCGTCAACGCTCGGGAGAAGAATCGCTCCCTGCGCGGCGAGGTGACCCGCGTTATCGGGTCATCGGACGACCCAAGGAACGTCTACGAGGCATTGTTCGCCTCCATTGGCACCGCGCGTACGTTCCCGAGATCGGTGGAAGAGGAGGCCGAGGCGGTCGCGGGCCGGGACTTCGGTGAGCGGCGGGACCTGAGGCACCTCTCGACGGTGACCATCGACGGGGCGGACGCCAAGGACTTCGATGATGCGATCTCGGTAGAGCGGCTCGACGGAGGGGCCGGCGGCTACCGGGTCTGGGTCCACATCGCGGACGTGACGCACTACGTGGAGCCGGGTTCGGCCCTTGACCGACAGGCGGCCTACCGAGGAAACTCGGTCTATCTGCCAGGCACGGTGGCGCCCATGCTCCCGCGTCGCCTCTCGGACGACGTTTGCTCCCTCAATCCGGAGGTCGAGCGGGCCGCCGTGACGGTGGAGATGGAGGTCTCTCCCGAGGGCGAGGTGAAGGGCGCGGACGCTTTTCGGAGCCTGATCGTCAGCGACGCGAGGCTCACGTACGACGGGGTGGACGCCTATTTGCGCGAGGAGGGCGAGGTCCAGCAGCCGGCACTGGTGCGGGCCGCCTTCGAGCTCTCGCGCCGGCTAAAGGTCCGTGCCGCCCGGCGCGGCAAGCTGGAGCTCGGGGGCCGGGAGCCGGAGTACGAGCTCGACCAAGACGGGGTGCCGATTCGGGGGACGGCGCGTCGCTCGACGCCGGCGCGGGAGCTCATAGAGGAGTTGATGGTCCTCGCCAACGAGACGGTGGCGAAGATGCTCGACCGCAGGACCGGGGGCGTCTTCAGGATCCATGAGCAGCCCGACGAAGAATCGTTGGAGACCCTTGGGGAGCGGCTCGCGGCGGTCGGGATGCAGGCGAGCCCCACTCCCGAGAACCTTGGAACCATCTCCCAGATGGCCAAGTCCGACGCCGTGAACTACCTGATCCTGCGCTCCATCCCACGTGCGGCGTACTCGCCGCAGGATGCCGGGCACTACGGCCTCGCGCTGGACAACTACGCGCACTTTACCTCCCCGATTCGGCGCTACGCCGACGGCCTGGTGCATCGCGCCCTGCTCGGCGACGAGCAACCCGAGGACATTGCGGCCGTCGCGGCGAACATCTCGGAGCGGGAGTACCGGTCTATGATCTGCGAGCGCACCGCCGACGAGTACACCCTGATGTGGCTGATGCGCGACCAGGTTGGCGAAACGCTCGAGGGGACGGTCGTCAGCACGGCGGCCTTCGGACTGTTCGTGGAACTGGAGACCGGGGCGACCGGCCTGGTCCACGTCAGCAAGCTGCCGGGCTGGTGGGAGTTGGAGCCCAACGGCGTGGTCCTCTCCAACGACGCCATCGGGGCTTCGTACCGGGTGGGGGACAGGGTCGTGGTAGAATTGGTAGATGTTCTACCGCTCATGCAAAGGGCGGAGCTCCGGATAGTCAAGCGTTTGTAGAGGAACACCAGTGGCAGATTTCGCGCGCAACAAGAAAGCCTTGCACGACTTCAACATCGAGGAGACCTACGAGGCCGGCGTCATGCTGACGGGCCCCGAGGTCAAGTCGGTGCGCGCCGGACGGGCCAACCTGCGGGAGAGCTACGCCCGGGTGAGGGACGGTGAGCTGTACCTGATCGGGGCGCACATCTCGCCCTACGAAAACGCCCGCAACATCCCCCAGGACCCGACGCGCGACCGCAAGCTCCTCATGCACCGCGGGGAGATAGACCGCCTGATCGGCAAGAGCCAGGAGGACGGAATGACCCTGATCCCCCTGCGGCTCTACCCCAAGCGTGGGAACATCAAGGCGGAGATCGCAGTCGCCGGCCGCAAGCGCCAGTATGACAAGCGGCGCCAGATCGCGCGCAAGACCGCCGAGCGCGAGATGGAGCGGGCCATGAAGGAGCGGCTCCGCCGCTAGAGCGAATAGCGAGGTGGCGAATAGGGAGTAGTTTCTTGGGAGGCCAACTACTCCCTATTCGCTATTCCCTACTCCCGACGCCACCTGGAATCGACTTCTGCGTGCGGTATAATTGCGCACCAAGGGGGCGTACCGGTTTCGACGTGAGCGGTCCGCGTCCAGTGAGACGAGCCGAGTTTGCTGGAGACTCGTTAAACGCCGGCAACCAAAGATACACGGCGATCGAGAGATGGCTCTGGCTGCCTAACTAACTTAGAGCAGCCCATCGGCCCGGGCGGCCCACGGCCCGGTTCCCGGTGTCATTAAGTGGGCTTACCCTCGGGGTCCCGGCCCAGGGCTCTGAGGGGACATTCAACGGGCTAGCCTCGCGGCGGCGCCCCGGTCCGACGCGGTAGGCGAAAATAAACTGGGAGCTACGCTCGTAGAATCTTGCGGACGGCGCGCTTGCGGACGCGGGTTCGAATCCCGCCGCCTCCACTGATGCGGGCCCGGAAGGCTTCTCCTTCCGGGCCCGCGCTTGTCAGCCCGCATCAGGCCTTTGCAGGCCCTCGCATTCAGCCGTCAGCTTCCGCCGGTCGCGCGACACGCGCGGCCGCAGCTGACCGCGCCTGCGTGGTGGCTGACTTCTCGCGCAGCGGGTGGGCTGATAAGCGGAAGCCGCAGGCTGGAGCGTGCTGAGAGCGGAGCCCGAAGGGCGCAGCGGACTGAAAGCTGTCGAAGGCGATCATGCCAGATCCGAGTGTACCGGAACATTGTCGATCAGCGGCGATGCCGGATACTTCCGGCCCCGGTGTGCCGAGCGCGACGCGGCGGACGGTCCTATACTTTTAGGTCGTCGGGAGCCAGCGAGGATGGAGACGCTAGCGTGCATTCAGGTCGCCCAACGGAATTCTCGTGTTACGAACAGTTGCGCCCGCCTCGCGCCGCGGTAGATCGCTTCCTCCAGCCGGCGTCGGGCGCCGTTGGTCGTCATGGGGGGATCGCGACGTGAGCGGGACCATCGGGCGGCTGTTGTCCGCCATCGGGATCGTCTGCGCCCTCGTGGGGATCCTCTACCTGGAAGGTATCGCGCTGGAGTTTCCCGGCATCATACTTGGGGGGATAGGGTACTATCTCGGCCTGCAGAATCGGGATCGCGCGGGACAGATCCTGGGGATCATCGCGGTGGTGCTGTGCGTGATCTCTCTGGGCATCAGCGCCATCGATACGCCACCGCAGTAACTGCCACGCGACGGTTGGCGGCAATCCCGAAGCCTCGGGGTCGAGAGGAGTGGCAGTTTTGGCGCGCGTCAACAAGGAACTCGTAGAGCAGGCAAAGAGCGTACTCGACTTCAACTGGACGGGAGAGTACACCAGGCCAGGGCCGAGGTTGTACCCGCACCAGTGGTCGTGGGACTCCGGCCTTATCGCCATCGGCTACTCGCACTACGACCAGGACAAGGCCATGCGGGAGCTGAGGCACCTGCTGGAGAGTCAGTGGAAAAACGGACTGCTGCCCCAGATCGTCTTCAATGCCCGGATGCGCGGGTACTTCCCCGGCATCGGCTTCTGGCACGCGGACCGCAGCCCCGACTCCCCGCGCGATCGCAAGACCTCCGGCGTGGTCCAGCCTCCCATCCACGCCACGGGCGCTTTGCGCGTGTACCAGCGGGCGACGGACCAGAAAGCGGCGCTGGAGTTCCTCCGCTACGCCTTTCCGCGGCTCGAAGCCTGGCACGTCTACTTGTTCCGGGAGCGTGACCCCGGAGGCGAGGGGCTAGTCTACATCCGCCATCCGTGGGAGTCCGGCATGGACAACTCGCCGATGTGGGATTCCATCATGGAGCGTCTCTGGCTCAAGCCGGGTCAGGTGCCCGTCTACAAGCGCGCCGACACGCACGTCGTCGCCGCCGAGGACAGGCCCCAGACCGCCGAGTACGACCGCTTCGCGTACCTGGTCCAGCTATTCGCCGACCGCGACTACGACGAGGCCAGAATCCAGAAGGACTGCCCGTTCCTGGTGCAGGATGTGCTGTTCAACGCGGTGCTCTGCCAGGCGGATCGGGACCTCGCGGAGATCGCACGGATTGTCGGTAAGGATCACTCTGCCCTGGAGGACCGCGCCCGGCGGACGGCCCGTGCCATGGACGATAAGCTCTGGAACGATGAACGCTCGACCTATCTGGGTTACGACGTCGTCGCCGACCGGCACATACCCGCGCACGTCGCGTCGAACATCGCGGGGGCGCTGTACGCGGGCGTCCCCGACGACGACAAGGCCCGAAGCCTCGTGGAGGACCTGCACGTCACGTTCGGCCTCTCGGACAAGAACGTCACGGCCGTGCCCTGCTACGACCCGCACGGGTTCGGGTACTCACCGATGCGGTACTGGCGGGGTCCGGTTTGGATCAACATAGACTGGTTTCTGATGCGGGGCCTGGAACGCTATGGCCACGACAGGCTGGCCGGGCACCTGCGCCGCACCATCACCGAGCTGTGCCAGAGTGAGGGTTTCTTCGAGTACTTCGACCCCGCGACCGGTATGGGACACGGCTCCGACTTTTTCTCCTGGACCGCGGCGCTGCTGCTCGACATCTTGCTCGAAGAAGGCGACTGGCGCCACGCCAGACACGGCTTAGCCGGGTACCCGTTTCGGGTGCCTCGTCGAGCATAGACGGGTGCCAGGTGGCGGATCGCGGAAGCGTTTCCGGGCGGCTCGACGTGCGAAAAGGTACCGTCAAGCGGATATAATGGCGCCCCGTGAGCGATTCTAGACCGATAGGCGTCTTCGACTCCGGGGTGGGCGGGCTTACGGTCCTCAAGGAGATAACGGACCGGCTACCCTACGAGCACACCATCTATTTCGGTGACACGGCACGGGTGCCTTACGGGGTGCGCGACCTCGCCGAGGTCCGGTGGTTCGCCTTCGAGATCGTGCGCTACCTCATCGACATGGACGTCAAGCTCGTGGTGATCGCCTGCAACACGGCGACGGCCGCCGCCCTCAAGGCCACGCAGAGGTCGTTCGAGGTCCCGATAATCGGGGTCATCGAGCCAGGGGCGCGGGCCGCGGTCGGCGAGACGCGCAACCGGCGGGTTGGCGTGCTCGCCACAGAGGCAACCGTCGAGAGCGGGGCCTACCGGCGGGCCGTGGAGAACCTGGACGCGGGCGTCCAGGTCTACGAGCAGGCCTGCCCCGAGTTCGTGCCGCTCATCGAGCGAGGCATCGTGGACGGTCCCGAGCTCGAGGGCGTAGCCAGCGGGTATCTGGAGGGCGTGATCGAGCACCACGTCGACGCGGTGATCCTCGGCTGCACGCACTACCCGCTCATCTCGACCCCCATAAACCGCATACTCGGGCCGGAGGTGCGCCTGATCTCCTCCGCAGGGCAGACCGCCCTGGAGGTGAGCCGCGTCCTCTCTCGCCGCAACTACCTTCGCCGCCCGCGCTTCGCCGATGACGCCGGGGAGGCGACCTACGTCTGCAGCGCCGACCCCGAAGAGTTCGCCGCCCTGGGCGGCCGTTTTCTCGACGAAGAGATACGGGCCGTGGCCCCCGTCACCGTTATTTGAAGCCCCTCTGCCCCTTTGCTATACTCGCTTCTGGCCTACGCGGGGCGTGGCGCAGCCTGGTAGCGCACCTGCTTTGGGAGCAGGGGGTCGGAGGTTCAAATCCTCTCGCCCCGACCAGCGGAGCTGGCGAGGCCACCGTCGCGGGTGTAGCTCAACGGTAGAGCTCCAGCCTTCCAAGCTGGCGATGGGGGTTCGATTCCCCTCACCCGCTCACCAACGAACCGATACTCGGGACCCGGACTCGGCAGCACACGCGCCTCAAGGTGCCGCCTCGACACAGGTTATCCGCTCGCGCAAGGAGGAACAGGAGTGACCGAAGACGCAACCAGGGCCGCGTCCGAGCGTTTGCTGCGGGCGACCAGGGACCTCTACGAAGAAGAGCACCCAAACGTCAAGCTCCGCCCCGGCAACTACGTCCATCCATACGGCGCGGCGGAGCGGGTCGGGATCGACCCATCGGACGCCGCCTACGCTGAGGCGCTGGCTCACCTGGAGTCGGAGGGCGCCCTGGAGCGGGACCGCGTCGATCATGACCCCGCTGACCCGCACGCGTTCTTCTGGGGCACCCACGGGGACTTCTTCCTGGGAGAAGATTAGTCTGCTACGCGTCGCTACCGCTCCTCGCAGCGGCGCTGTTGCTGGGCGTGGGCGTCCTGGCCGGAAATCGGGTTCTGCGCAAGGAATAGATGCAGGAGTACGATCGGTCGCGGACCATCGGATCTGGCATCCAGAGTTCGCGACGCAATCGCCTCTGGTAGCCGCATGATCGGGCCCGGCTCGCATGTGCCGGGCCCCCCTGGCGTCGGCCGTCCCTGACCAAAGTGTGCGTCGGGTGCCTGGGCTTCGGCTGGACGGCTGGGACTTCACGACCCTCGCCCCGTGTCAAACCTACCCATTAGTGTCCAGGACGTATGGGCCGACCGATGGTGGCGCCGGAATCGATCTCGCGTTGCGGGAATTTTCGACGGCGAAGAAGGTGAACAACAGCGGCCGCAGCTACTCGAACTCCTCGGCCCGGGTCACGCCAGCCCTTCCTTGAAGCCCTGGCGCCACGAGGGGTAGCGCAGCTCCCAGCCGAGCTCCCGCTTGGCCTTGGCGTTGGAGAAGCCGCGCCCCTCGGTCATCATCGTCACCGCCACTTCCCCGGCCAGCAGCCGGGCCAGCCACTTGGGGACCCGCATCGGTGGCTTCGCGCCCGCGCACGCGGCCAGGTAGGGCAGCCACTCGCTGGCCGGGGCCGGTTCGTCGTCGACGATGTTGAACACGCCCTTCGCCTTCTGCTCCACGGCCAGGACGGTGGCGCTCGCCGCGTCGTCGAGATGCACCCACGAGCTGTAGCCGGTGCCGCGCCCGACGAGCGGGAACTGCCGCTTGCGCACGAGCTCGACCTGGTCGTCGGTGGCGCCCGGCCCGTAGAACCAGCCGTACCGCAGGACCGCGCCACCGGCCTTGACGACCACGTCCTCGACGTGGCGGATCGCCTCCATCCCCGCGTGCGCCGCCGTCCCCGTCGTGCGGGTCCAGCGGGTCCTCCTCGGTCTTCACCCAGCCGCCCTCGCGGATCCCGTTCCAGCCGGCGTAGCTCTGCGCGACGAAGTGGGACACGCCGGTCGCCTCGGCGGCGGCCAGCAGGTGGTCCGTCCCCTCGGTGCGCAGCCGGATGGTGGTGGCGAACCACCGGTCAATGTGCTTCAGATCGGGCTTGCCGGCGTGCGCCACGGAGATCGCGGTCATCTGGTGCACGATCGCGTCCGGCCGGGCCTCGGCCACCGCCTCGCCGACCGACACCGCATCCAGCCCGTCCATCACGACGCCATCTGCGCCCAGCTGCTCCAGCAAGCCCAACTTGGCCGGGCTCGTCGTCGTAGCCGTCACCTGGTGGCCACGGGCCACGAGCTGCGGCACCAGCCGCCTGCCCGATGACCCCGGTCCCGCCTGCCACGAAGACCCGCATGACCATCACCTTCCTGATCCCAGAAATATGACTCTCAGACCCAGAGACGAGACAGCCCCGGCCGTCTGTGACAAGGGGAGGGAAGACAGTTGGGAAGTTCGTCGGCGGCTGTTGGCCGACACGCCCACTGTGTCAAGGACCGGTGAGCTGGCTCCGTTTGCTCCTTACCGCGAGAATCGCGCCCGATCTGTGTGGTAGACGCTGGCCTGATCGGGGATCAGGCAAAGGTCGACGGCCGGCTTTCGTGCCGACACTCCTTAGCGAGCTCGATGCGAACCGCGGCTCTGCGGGTCTAGAGGAAAGAACACGTGTCCGGCGACCTGCGCCACGCGTACCGTTCCTGTAGGGTCTAGTGGCCGGTTGGCCTTCAGTGGGCACAGCGCGCATACCCGAGCTGCCGACGCCGACCGGAGTTTCGATGTCCGGCGGTCACCGCGACGCGAAGTGCCGCAAGCGACGGTGTTCGGTCCGGAGCATCGATGAGTGGTTTCGGTTGGCCGATAGCGGGGTAAACCAGGTGCATTCGCCGAAAGCCAAGAAGATCTAGGGTGCAGCGATCATGAACCTTTCGGGGGCTGGTGGAGGCGACCCAGGCGCGGTTGCCCGGCCGCAGGCCCAAAGCGCAGAGAGCGTCGAGCCGGTCCTCGACGCGCAAGATACATGGTCTCGCAAGATGCTCGAGTACGTCCCGGACGTCATCTGCGTTCTCGATCCCGACGGGACCTTTCTCTACGCAAGTCCTGCGATCAAGCGCTTCCTGGGCTACGAGCCGGAGGCTCTTCTAGGGACATCGAGCTTCGATTACTTGCCCGCCGAAGATGTCCCGCACCTGGCCGAATCCCTCACGCAGGCCGCGAAGGCGCCAGGGACGCACGCGCGCTCGAGGTTTCGCGTTCGTGCCGTGGACGGCTCCATGCACTCGGTGGAGGCCGCGCTGAGCGGTCGGGTGCACGATCCCGATCTGCGCGGAATTGTGGCTTCTCTCAGGGATCAGAGGCGGGAAGAGTGGACGAAGTCCCAGAGTCCCCCTCCACGCGAGACTGCTCGACGCGGTGGGCCACGCCGTCATCGCCACGGATCGGGCGGGCAGCATCGTCTACTGGAACAGAGCCGCCGAAGAAACGCTAGGATGGTCAGTTGAGGATGTCGTCGGCCGCTTGGTGCAAGAGACGGTGCTGCCTCACAGTGCGCTCGAGGGTAGGCACGAGATCGGTCGCTGGCTCCAGGAGGGGAGGAGCTGGTCGGGGGAGTTCGAGCTACGCCGCAAAGACGGCAACCTGTTCCCGGCAATGGTCTCCAACAGCCCCGCT
Organism: uncultured Rubrobacteraceae bacterium; assembly: GCA_963769655.1. Lineage (GTDB taxonomy): Bacteria > Actinomycetota > Rubrobacteria > Rubrobacterales > Rubrobacteraceae > CAVYMT01. Next base: position 239,297 of record CAVYMT010000002.1, read on the forward strand.
CTCGACGATCGGGGTAACCCCGTAGGCATCATCAGTGTCTCCACCGATATCACCGGCCGCAAACGGGCAGAAGGTGCCCTCAGGCGAACCAACGAACGTTTTCGGTCACTGGTACAAAACTCGGCTGACATGATCACCATCTGGGACGCGGGCGGCACCATACGCTACGAGAGCCCGGCCGTAGAGCTGATCACGGGATACGCGCCCGAGGAAAGGCTGGGAAGGAGCGGTTTCGACCTCGTTCACCCGGAGGACCGAGGAAAGATACGGAAGATGCACGCCGAACTGCGCGATGAACCGTGGTCTCGCCAGTCGGCTGAGTTCAGGTGCTTGCGTAAGGACGGGTCCTACAGGTACCTCGAATCGGTGGTCCATAACCTCCTCGAGGACCCCGGCGTGCAGGGGATCGTAATCAACGCCAGGGATGTCACCGAGCGAGTTCAGGCCGAGGCCAGGCTGCGCGAAGCCGAGCACAGGTACCGGACCTTGGTGGAGCGAGTCCCCGCCGTCACCTACATGAAAGAAGCCGCGGGTGCCCACGCCATCACGTTCGTGAGCCCCCAGGTGGAGGTCCTGCTGGGCTACGAGCCTGCGGAGGTTACCTCTACCCCAGACACCTGGATACGAATTTTGCATCCCGAGGATCGGGACCGTGTGCTGGCGGAGGAGGTGCGCACGAACCGCACCGGGCAGCCGTTCAGCTTGGAATACCGGCAGTTCGCGAAAGACGGCCGGGTCGTGTGGGTGAGGGATGAGGCGACGCTGGTACGCGACAAGAACGGGAACCCGCTGTATTGGCTAGGGGTTCAGATCGACGTCACCGAACGCAAGGCACTGGAGGGAGAGCTCAGGCGACAAGTGCTTCATGACCAACTCACAGCGCTGCCCAATCGCCAGTTGTTTATGGACCGGCTGAGCCACACCCTCGAACGTACCAGGCGCAGAAGAGGACTCAAGGCTGCGGTGCTGTTCATGGACCTGAACGGTTTTAAGGTCATCAACGATTCTCTCGGCCACGCGGTGGGGGATCTCTTGCTCGTCGTTGTGTCCGAGCGGCTACGGCGCTCCCTGCGGCCCGAGGACACGCTTGCTCGCTTTGGTGGAGACGAGTTCGTCGTCCTGTTGGGGGAGGTGGATAACCCCTACGAGGCAACATCGGTCGCCGAGAGGATCATCCGGGAGTTCAAGAGACCTTTCGTGCTGGAAGGCAGAGACATATTCGCTTCAGTAAGTATCGGCATAGCGCTCGGCGATGCTCGCCAAGGAACCCCGGAAGACCTCTTGCGGGACGCCGACACGGCCATGTATCGGGCCAAGGAGGACGATTCGGGCTACAAGGTTTTCGACACGGCCATGTACGAGCGGGCCCTGAGCCGCTTGCACGTGCAGAATGACCTGCGGCGAGCGGTAAGGGTTGAAGAGTTCGTTCTGCACTACCAGCCCATAACCTCCTTGAACACCGGCGTCATCACGGGGATGGAGGCGCTGGCCCGCTGGGAACATCCCGAACGCGGCTTGCTGCTCCCCTCGGAGTTCATACCGATCTCCGAAGAAATCGGCACCATCATCCCCCTCGGGTCGTGGGTGCTCAAAGAGGCTTGCCGCCAGATCAAGGAGTGGCAGCAAATGTATCCCCAGGATCCGCCGTTGTCGATGAGCGTGAACCTCTCCGCTCGTCAGCTCTACGACCCCGGCATCGTCGGCGAGGTGGCCGGAGCCGTGGAGGGGACCGGTCTCGATCCGGGAAGCCTCATACTCGAGATCACCGAGAGCGGTTTCGTAGAGCACCTGGATGACAACGACGATGCCCTGCGTGGGTTGAAGGATCTCGGCGTCGGGTTGGCCATAGACGATTTCGGAACTGGATACTCCTCGCTCTCGTACATCAAGTACCTGCCGATCGATCGGCTAAAGATCGACCGCACGTTCGTCGGCGATCTGAGCACGAATCGCTCGGTGTCGTCCATCGTGATGGCCATAGTGATGCTTGGACACGCCATCGGTGTCGAGGTGGCGGCGGAGGGCGTGGAAACCGTCGAGGAACTCGAGGCGGTACGCGCGCTCGAGTGCGACGTGGGTCAGGGCAATTATTGGCGGGCCCCCGGACCCGCTCACGAGATGGCAGAGCTGTTGGCGTCCAGCCTCACTCCGAGCCTGGCCGACGGGTTCCAAGATCGCGGTCCTGGACCTTCGTAGCGCGCGTCGCTTGGCCCCCGAGTTCCCGGCCGTTGTTGCGCTACAATTTCCCTCGTGGCAAGCGTCCGATGTAGGGTCGGGGGCGATACGGAGTACGCATTTTCCCGGCTAACCGCTGGCACCGGCCACCTATGCGCCCGTAGCTCAGGGGACAGAGCAGCGGACTTCTAATCCGCCGGTCGCAGGTTCGAATCCTGCCGGGCGCGCTCTCAAGTGTCTTGCAAGACCGCTATATTGGCAGAGACAGCGGTTACTTTGCGGAAGCGCTGTGGCAGCAGTAGCTACTTTGAAACGTGCTTACATTACACTCTCACTAACTTGCGGGTCCTTCCATGCATCAACGCAATACTGTCCGGTTAACGTGAGTTGATGATTCTGTAGATGGTCTTTGTGCTTCGGATCGTGAGATTTACGCCTTGTCCGCTAATTGAGCGGAGCCCCCGCTCTGCCCGTTGTGGTGCAACCTCACAGAGGGTAGCACCACATGCACGAGGGACAGACCGTTTTCTTGCAGCTGACCGACCACCTGCCGCGCCGCACGTTCCGCCGCTTGGTGAAGCGCTACAACGCCAACCACCGGGTCGGTAGCTTCACCTGCTGGGAGCAGTTCCTGGCGATGGCCTTTACCAAGCTCACCTACCGGGAGAGCCGGTGCTCGAGGCTTACGGCGGAGGCGCGCCGACTACGAGCGCGTCCGAACCCGCGGTTCTTTACATACCTAGTACTGCTATGTATAATGCTGCTATGTACACTCGGATGAGTTCATTGGCGCCGCGCGACGCGTGAAATCATGGAGATCAACAAGGACCTGATAGCCGCTTCCTCGACCCCGATCGTCCTGGCGATCCTGGCCGAAGAGGACAGCTACGGCTACGCCATCCTCCAGCGAGTTCGGGAGTTGTCCGGAGGGCGCATGGAGTGGACGGACGGGATGCTCTACCCCGTTCTGCATCGGCTCGAGCGGCTCGGCCACGTCGAGGCGCGGTGGGAAGTTGCGGAGAGCGGCCGCCGTCGCAAGTACTACCGGATCACGTCCCAGGGCCGGGCTCAGCTCGCCGAGGAACGCAGGCAGTGGCAAGCGGTGGACGCGACGCTGCGGGGCATCTGGCAGGCGCTCTCCCTTTCCGTTCCGGCCAGCCACCCGGCGTCAGCCGCGCCACTGCCACAGGGAGCCTGAGCGATGCCGGCTCCAGGTCACGCGGTATCGCTCGAGGAGCAGATCGACCAATGGCGGAGCTACCTCCGCCGCCGGCAGGCGATCCACTCCGTCGATGTAGCGGAGCTGGAAGACCATCTGCGCGAGCAGGTCGCGGTCCTGGTCGACGCGGGGCTCGCCACCGATGAAGCGTTCCTGGTGGCGGTGAAGCGCATGGGCAACCTCGACGCCCTCTCACGGGAGTTCGCGCGCGAGCACTCGGACCGCCTCTGGAAGCAGCTCGTCGTCGTCCCCTCGGATTCCGGGGAGCCACGAGCGCGGGCCCGAACGGATGCCATCGTCGCCTTCTGTCTTGCGGTGGCGGCGGCCGTGGTCATCAAGGTGCCGGCGCTCTTCGGGATCCAATTGGACCAGGACGCCGGCTTCTACGCCCGCAATCTGAGTCTCTTCGTGCTGCCCCTCCTGACCGGCTATTTCGTCTGGAAACGGCGGCTCGACACCAGCACTCTCCGCTGGCTGGCCGTGGCGTTCGTCGCGGCGGGTGTATTCGCCAACGTCTATCCCTTCGCCCCGGGCGGCTACACCGAGGCGCTCACGGCGCTGCACCTGCCGATCGCGCTCTGGCTGGTGGTGGGCATCGCGTACGCCGGCGGCCGCTGGGGCCAGGTCGGCGGCCGCATGGACTTCATTCGATTCTCGGGCGAGCTGTTCATCTACTACGTGCTGATCGCCCTCGGCGGCGGCGTCCTCACGGCGTTCATGGCGATGATCTTCCAGGCCATCGGGATCGACGTCGAGCCCTTCTTCGAGTCGTGGCTGCTGCCGTGCGGAGCGGTCGGGGCCGTCGTGGTCGCCTCCTGGCTGGTGGAGGCCAAGCAAAGCGTGATCGAGAACATGGCGCCCGTGTTGACGCGCCTCTTCACACCCCTTTTCGCCGCCGTGCTGGTCACGTTTCTGGGGACCCTGCTGTGGACCGGACGCGGCGTCGACATCGAGCGGAACGTGCTCATCGCCTTCGACCTGCTCCTGGTGGTGGTCCTTGGCCTTCTGCTCTATTCCGTCTCCGCCCGCGACCCCCGGTCGCCCCCCGGCGCCTTCGATGTGGTGCAGGTCGTGCTGGTGGTCAGTGCGCTGTTGGCCGACGCGGTCGCGCTGTGGGCCATCGCCGCGCGCATCACCGAGTTCGGCTTCACCCCGAACCGCGTGGCCGCCCTGGGTGAGAACGTGATTCTTCTGGTCAATCTGGCGTGGTCCGCCGTGCTCTACATCCGCTTTCTGAGAGGGCGCGGATCGTTCACGGGCCTCGAACGGTGGCAGACGGATTACTTGCCGGTCTACGCCGTGTGGGCGGCGATCGTCGTGATCGTCTTTCCGCCGGTGTTCGGATACATCTGATAGCGTGGTCGCTGCACCCGTTCTCCACGGCAGCATTTGCGGACGACAGGCAGCTGTGGAATGGCCGCAGGTTCGTATCCTGCCGGGCACGCTACTCGCTACGCACCAGGGCGCAGTCTTCGAGGCTCAGGCACTCGCAGCGCAGCCCCCACTCCAGCAGGCGCTTCATGCCAAGCGCGCGCTCGATGTGCGCCTCGACCTCGGGGAGCTTCTTCAGTGCGAGCTCCCGCCAGCGGGCCGAGGGAGGGGTTCCGTCCGAGAAGCCGTGCAGGAGCGTCCGGATCTCGGAGATCCTGAACCCGGCCTGCCGCGCGACCCCGACCACGGCCAACAGTTCTAGCACCTCCGGCCCGTACCGCCTCTGGCCGTTGACGCGCCTTGCCTCCGGCAGGACGCCAACGCTCTCGTAGTAGCGTAGCGCCGACGGCCTGACCCCCGCCCGTCGTGCCGCCTCGCCTATCGTCATCTTCTCCATGCGTTCGATCTCCTTGACTTAAAGCGCGCTTTAAGGAGTATAGTCGGCACCGTCGAGGGAGAACTCGCAAAAGGAGAAGAATGGGACATCGAGCGGAGAACCGGACGACCAGCCTGCCCGTAGCCTGCGATTTCAACGCGATGGACGCCGGACAGCGTGAGCGCTATGGCGCGTTGCGAAGGCTCTTGGGCGAGGGCTTCGATGAGGTGCGGGAGCTGCCCGACGGTTACGCTTTTCGGCATTCCTCGGAGCCCTTGGTGGTACTGGCGGTGGCCGAGTACGTGACCCTGGAGCGACGGTGCTGCCCGTTCCTCGACTTCAAGATCGAGGTAGGACGCGGTGGCGGACCGCTGTGGCTCTCGATGACCGGCGAGGGGGAGGCGAAAGATGTGCTGAAGGCCGCACTTGGTGTTCACGCGTGAGGCACATCGCGGGTGGAGGGTTCGCCGGGCCGCTTACCTGTTTGTCCGGTTCCGTTTGGGGGATAATCCTGTGCGTGGGATCCGGTTACTAGCAAAGCTTAGGAGGTCCCGATGGCCGGGGAGCAGAAAGAGATGGAAACGTACACGATAGACGACATGATCCGAGTTCCCATCGTACTTCGGGACGAAGATGGTGTCGCCCACGTGCGGGCCGTCTTCCGGCGCCTGCGGTACGCGACGGAGCTCGGTCCGAGGGGCCTGGACCCCGACGACCGGCTGGAGCTGCGGGGCAACGGGCAGAACCAGGAGCAGGCCACGGTCGAGGTCACCCTCAAGGTGGCGGACGGGCACACGCCGGGCGACTACCTCTGCGTCTCCATCCAGGCGTACGACTCTAACGGCAACATGGTCATGATCGACACCCCGTCGCCTTCGCGGCTCTTCCGCATCGTGGACGAGCGCAAGCGCGACGATCAGAAGATGGAGTTCCTCGGCTGGGGTGATTGAGTTAGCCCGACGGCTACTTGGCCGTCGTCGGCGGGCCCGCTCTTCCCGGTTCTGGCCGGCCATCGTCTACGTCGCAAGGTTCTCCGGCCGTCTATGGATTGCGTCCTATAGGCGGCGGGTGGATCTGGGAGGTCCAGCCTGGCGAGGCACGCCGGTCGTTGAGGCCGCCAGGAACTTGCGGCGCTGCGTACTAGCCTTCCCGAAAACCGTTGCCCATCGCACTGCTATGGGTCTCTTGCACTTACCCTCGGCCCGCTCCTGACTGCTTGGGAACGGTCGGCTTCGTCGCGGCTACGCACCATTACCGAGGCCCCGATCCCACAACGGACCAGGCAGCAGTCGTCCGACGACGATCCCCGATAAAGATGGCTCATTTGGAGTATATCCTCGAGCTCGACAGGTGAGTACGATACCCGTGTTGCAAAAATTGCGGGTGCTGGTCCATTGTAGGGAGGAGAAGGGTCGTGACGATGACGTCTTCGGCGAGAAAGCTGAAACCGGACCGCAAGTGGCAGTTCCGGGCGCTGGCGGTGGTGCTGATCGTAGCGCTGGTGGGCGCCAGCCCGGCTACGGCTCTGGCCCAATCCCCCTCGGCCTCACCAGAAGCATCGCCTCCGGCTGCACCCCCCGACCAAGCATCGCCTGCGGCTTCACCCGCCGCCCCGGCTGACGGAGAAGGGCAGTCTCCACCCCCCGATCAGGCGTCTCCGAGTGCTCCAGCAGACGGAGAACAGCAGCAATTGGCACCCGACGACCAAGCGTCCCCTGCGGCTTCACCCGCTGCCTCGTCTGCCGCTCCGGATGACGGAGGACAGCAGCAGTTAGCTCCGGATCAGGGTCAGGGGGGCGACGACGATGGTGGAGGGGCCGCCGCAGCGGCTGCCTCTGCCAGCGACAATGCCGCGGCAGCGGCAGCCGCCGCGGCCGACGGTGATCAAGGAGCGGCCGCGGCAGCGGCGGCTGCCGCGGCCGATGACGCGGCGGCTGCGGCGGCGGCAGCCGCCGCCGGTGGAGGAGCGGCCGCTGCTGCTGCCGCAACCGCTGCCAACAGCGCAGCAGCGGCAGCGGCCGCTGCTGTTTCTGGCGGATGCCGCAGCGGCAGCGGCAGCGGCGTCGGCCGCCAAGAACGCTTCCGCGGCTGCGGCAGCGGCAGCATCTGGCAACGGATCCGCAGCGGCAGCGGCAGCGGCGTCGGCCGCCAAGAATGCCTCCGCAGCAGCGGCGGCGGCATCTGGCGGAGGAGCAGCAGCCGCGGCAGCGGCGTCGGCCGCCAAGAACGCTGCCGCGGCAGCCGCGGCAGCGGCGTCTGGCAATGGCGGATCCGCGGCAGCGGCCGCCGCTTCGGCCTCGGGCAACGCCGCAGCGGCAGCGGCGGCGGCGGCCGGAGGTGGAGGAGCGGCAGCGGCCGCAGCAGCGGCTGGTAACGCGGCAGCGGCCGCAGCAGCGGCAGCATCATCTGGCGGAGGAGCGGCAGCAGCGGCGGCTGCAGCCTCGGCTTCCGACAATGCCGCAGCGGCAGCAGCCGCGGCGGCCTCGGGCAACGGAGCAGCAGCCGCCGCTGCGGCAGCGGCTGCCTCCGGCAACGCGGCCGCGGCAGCAGCGGCAGCCGCTGGTGGTGGAGCGGCGGCGGCAGCGGCCGCGGCTTCCTCGGGCAACGCGGCGGCGGCGGCAGCAGCGGCTGCTTCTGGTAATGGATCTGCCGCAGCGGCCGCAGCAGCATCGGCCGCCAAGAACGCCTCCGCGGCGGCAGCAGCGGCGGCCTCCGGTGGGGGTGCAGCAGCGGCAGCCGCAGCAGCAGCTTCCAATAGCGCGGCGGCAGCGGCGGCGGCAGCCGCCGGAGGCGGAGGCTCAGCGGCCGCAGCGGCAGCGGCTTCGGCCTCGGGCAACGCCGCAGCGGCGGCGGCAGCGGCAGCATCTGGCAACGGATCCGCAGCGGCAGCGGCAGCGGCGTCGGCCGCCAAGAACGCTTCCGCGGCGGCAGCAGCGGCTGCCTCGGGCAACGGCGGAGCGGCGGCAGCGGCAGCAGCATCGGCCGCCAAGAACGCCTCCGCGGCGGCAGCAGCGGCAGCATCTGGCAACGGATCCGCAGCGGCAGCGGCGGCGGCTTCGGCCGCCAAGAATGCCTCCGCAGCAGCGGCAGCAGCATCTGGTGGAGGCGCGGCGGCAGCAGCGGCAGCTGCTGCCAGTCACTCAGCGGCCGCGGCGGCAGCGGCAGCAGCGGCGACCGGGAAGGGTGCAGCCGCTGCTGCTGCGGCGGCCGGTGACGCAGCAGCGGCGGCAGCGGCAGCCGCCGACGGCGACGGTTCTGCGGCCGCAGCTGCGGCTGCCGCTGCGGCCGACAATGCCGCGGCGGCAGCGGCAGCCGCCGCTTCCGGCCAGGGATCGGGATCCAACCAAAACAACCCCCAACAGAACGTCTCTCAGCAGGGTGGTTCTCAACAAGGCGGCAACAACGAAGACTCCGAACCTGGCGGATTGAGAGGCTTCGTCCAGAGCATCGTCAACTTCTTCTCGGGCTAGGCGGTTCGTCCGCCCCGAAAGGAGAACGTAAATTGCTAGGCGGGCCCCTCAGTGGGGCCCGCCTCTCGACCAGACCTCGGTTTCATTGCCGTGCACAACGGTGCACCGGGGGCTTAAGTCTCCGCTGTGGATCCGAAGCGGAGCAAGCGGCTGCCGTTTGCTAGCGAACCTTTCCTGATAGAATCCTGCGTGCGCTTGGTGGCCGTAGCTCAGTAGGTAGAGCATCGGATTGTGGCTCCGAAGGTCGCGGGTTCGAGCCCCGTCGGTCACCCTCATGGATTTGGCTTATGTAAACCAAATCTGCAGAAAGGATGGGGGAGACTGTGATCACAAGATCATTTGACACCATTCTGACACCACCCGGATCAAGTGGAATGCTGCGTGCAATGTGACACGGCTACGACAATGGACGCAATTCGGTTGGTGCTCGGCGTTGCCCGGCTCGGCGAGAAGGACCTCCGGGGCTGGTGGAAGGGTCATGCTATCGACCGCACCGGCCAGTACGTGCTTTCCAGCATGTTCCACCGAACCTGGAAGCCCGTTGCTCTAGAGTTGGATGTGGCTGCCGCAAGCCGCATGCACCGAGAGCTGCTCGGACGCTCGACCGCAATCCACCTGTTTGCAGACGTGCTACCGTTTAGGCGTTGGGCTATCGGTTGGCTCGCAGAGCAGAAGACGGCACCCAAACCGGACTCCATTTTCGACACTCTCCAAGGATGGAATAATGAACAATCCACTGAAGCGTTGCGCTCCTGGTGCGGAGCTGTAGATCCACCCCAGGCCGAACCCCTTGGCGATGGCTTGTTCCTCGGCAAGATAACCGCCGTCGAATTGGACGATCCGCCGATTCTTTACCAGGTTGGCTGTCTGCTTACCGCCGCTTACCTTGATCAGGACGACCAATTGCGACCTCCGTACTTCGATCTCGCCTGATGACCGTGTACACCTCCAACATCCAGAAGGGCGGAGCTCTCCTAGATGATGCCCGTCGACTGGTCGAAGTGTGGGACCAGCACAAAGACGCGGAATCGAACCTGGAGCGCATAGCCGGGGAGAACCTGCTCGCCAAGCCTTCCCGAGCACGAGCCGAAGACGTACTTCGACGCATACTCCGACCTCGGATCGTCGAGCCCGGTCCACAGGTGATCGCAGCCCTGAAGATTCTCTTGCCTTCACCGCGCAGCTTTGTCGAGGCGTACTACTTCGAAGCGACGCGCGACGACCAGCTGCTTGCTGCGCTTGCGGAGGAACCTTTGTTCGAGTGGTGGGAAGCCGGAAGAGTCGCGATCGAAGTAAACGAAGTCGTGAGCTGGCTCGAAGGTCTAGAGGCCGAAGGTGCGACCCCCCCGTGGACTCCCACTATACGGGTCAAGGTCGCCCGGGGACTTCTCGCAGCTTTACGCGACTTTGGGCTCCTATCCGGCGGTGTTCGCAAGGAGTTAGTCGGACCGTCGTTTGGCGCCGACCGTTGGGAGGGCACGTGAAGAAGCTGCTGGGCGGAGTGAGCCTGCGCAACAGTTACGCCGTCTACGAAGAGGGCGAAGCGTACACCATAACGAGTGAGGGCCCCAGGGGCCAGCGCTACGAGCGCAGGGTCCTCCCGGAGGCAGTCGAGTACCTGTGCGAGAGGACCGCCGGACAGCGCATAACCTCGGCCAGGGCCGGCGCGATTCTCGAGCCCGTCGCCGAGAGTTTCGGCCTCCCCTACACCCACGGCGACAGGCTGCGGTTCTCTGGCCAGTACGTGCTCATCGCCGCCGTCGCGCTTGGACGAGCCAAGGCGATCAAGGAGGGCCGCTCCTACGTGTATTACGTCAACCCGGCCGCGAGCGGATCTCGTGCTGGAGGAGGCGGCGAAAATAGGGTTCAGTCCTCGATAGCAGTAATCGGCTTCCCGGGAACACTGGAGCAACTCGATACGGAGCTTGATATCTACCAGGTATACGGACCCCGAGGGAATGCTGGTATCCGGGTGACCAGCATGGACCTGATCCTGAACTTCGACCCGCAAAGAGATCGGTGGCTCTGGTGGACGGCCCCGCGCTGGATGACTGAAGGAGACGTACTCTTCTTCTATCACACAAAGAACGCGAAACCGAAGATCCAGAAGCTCCTCAAGGAGGCCCGCGCCGAGGAGCTAGACCTACGGGACTCCCTTCAAGGCAAGCGCATGGCCCGCCTGCGGGCCAGCTTCGGGAGACACGAGCTCGATCGCGCCGCCCAGAGGGTCAGAACGCTCGAGCATGCCGCCGAGCTCTGCGATAGGTACTCGGGCGCGATCTTCGCCTGCGCCGAGATCTCCGCACCTGCCGAGTATCTGGAGGAAGGAACCCGCAAGGTACTTCTCCAGCCGATCGTTCGCGCCACTAGGCGAGGTGCACACGTTTGCGAACCCCCTTCCCGACCGTGAGTTCACGGCCTACGTCAAAGTGGGCCAGAACACGCCGAGCACGCCCCTGTACGAGCGGGAGTTCGAGGGACTCAAGCGTCAGCTCTCGGAGGACAACCCCTTGCCCGACTTTTTGGAGCGTGCCCGTATCGGGGGCGAGAGCTTCCGCGACGTATCGCAGCGGAATTGGCCCACTATCTCATGCTCTTCTGAGGCGAGGTTCATCAACGAGTCGCAGCTGCGGGCCTACCTGCTGGACTTCTTGCTCGAGGAACTCAAAGACCCCCGCACGCCGCTCTTGAGGGAGTGCAGGTGCTTCCGGGGAGGCGCGGAGACCGGGCTCGCCGACTACTTCGTAAAGGCGGGTAGGGAGTGGATCCCCGTGGAGGCGAAGCTGAGCGTACTGGCATCGTCCGAGACGAGACTCTTGGAGCAGGTGAACAAGTACGTCGCAATCGACTCCTTCTCCCCGACCTTGGGCTCTCACATCGGCGAGAGCATCACAGCGTCTTCCTCACCCCTTTGCTTGGTGGCGGACCAGGCCGGTATCTACACCATCTCCAACGGAGAGTTCCAGGGTTGCTCCTTCGGCGAGCCCGCGTGGAGAAGGGAGGAGCTGGACCATTCCAGCGTAATCGCGCTCCGCCAGTGGATCGAAGGTGCAAACAAAGCCGCTGCCGGAGCTCGGCGCGTGAAGAAAGAGAGAGGTGCCAGATAAGGGAATCAACATCGAAGGGAGGACCGGAGCTGGCGGTGGAACTGTTCATTAGCTACGACGAGTACCTTGACTGGCTGACGCTCATCGAGTTCGGCCAAGTGGAGAATGCCCAGCCGCGGGATCACTGGCGCGAGGTAAGTGACGTGTTCGCATACATCTTGCGCTATCCCGGTGGCCCGGAGATAGGGTTCAAGATACTTGCCCTTTCTCGATTCGATTCCGAGGACCCAGAGGTGGCGGAGATTTGGGAGGGGCCCAGATTCGATGTCCCCGTCCTGGGCTTAAGGAACTCAACGGCGGGAGCGATCGTGCTGGCCGCCCGACCTTTTCTGGGTGGGAGCAGCACCATCAACCGCGTCTACTTCAACCGCGCGATGCAGGCCGAGGGGGCCGAGGCGGAGGAGCTCTGGCGGTACTGCCTGCAATGTGGGGACCTCATGGCCCACTACAGCCTAGGGTACGGTACACCCTCTACGACCTCGGGCGGTCTCATGAGGCCTACCGCCACCTGAGGGCCTACACGGAATTGGTCCCCGCCGACGGGTGGGCGTGGTGCTGGCTAGGCAAGGCGTGTGAGGCCATGGGAGAGCTGGAAGAGGCCCGCTCTACATACGAGAAGGCGATCGAGCTGGATGGGGACAAGACCGACGCCCCAGAGTTGCTCGTGAGCTTGCTGGACAGGAGCTTTCGAGGCGAGTCGGTGGCTTCTCAGGCGCCTGGAGGAAGACCTCAAGGCACGTCCGAGTTTAAGTTTGTCGGCGAGCCGCCGGAACTTCGAGAGGGTGTCGAGATCGTGCTCGAGGACGGCGTCTGCAGGGGCGATCTGGTCATCTTCGAGAACCTGGAGCCCGGGAAGGACGTGATCCGCAAGGCCGGACCGGACGACGAAGGAACGGTCCACTACGTGCACCCTGAGAGTACCCAAGAGGAGCTGACCTTCGTGCGCACGAACGCCCGGCATCTCGCGGCACTAAGAGAAGTCGCGACCGCACTAGGGGCGTTACGGAGAGAGACGGTCTCGGGCGTGGGCTTCTTCCACCGGGACGCCGACCTAGAGGATGAGGTACTGGAGAAGTACCGGACAGGGATGATGATCCAGGAGCGCGCCTACGTGGATTGTTCTTACCTCGACGGAGGCTTGGCCGCCCACCACCGCTACCTGATAATCACGGACCAGGCTAAGGACCTGCACGCCCTGGCGGGCATGGACCGAAGGTACGGCCCCACGATAATCGAGAGGGACAGCTTCTTCAAGGTACTCGACGTCTACGAGATCCATGGTCACGCGCAGATCACGCTGCTTCACATATCCGCACTAGTAGACCCCCTCCCCGCCCATGAGGTCATGGAGTGGGAGAAAAAGGTGGTCGATGCGGCGAGGGCGAACTTCGAGGAGAACCTGACCAAGCCCGTTGTCCCTGCGCTCACGGAAGTTGAGTGGCTGGAGAGGACGGCGTTCCCGCTCGGGATGAGCGAGGAGGGCGAACTCTTCTTCGGAATCGGCCAAGAAGAGCCACGCTGAGGCCGGCAGGCATCTTGGCCTCTGACCCACCAGCTCCCCTGCGTAACCTCGTCCACAGGATCACGGCGAATGCGGGCGGGATCCGTAGAGAAAATGACGGGGGAGCTGTGTACTCGGGCCGCCGCAATACGGGCAGGTACCCTAGCTGGTCTTCTCTCGGAGAGAAAGTGCGCAACACTGTGTACGCGAACGAGCTCTACTCCGTCTTGGCGATCCGGCCGAGTTCCTTGCGCAGCAGTCCGGCTTTCACGGGATGCCCGTTGTGCTTCAGCCACCACGCGGTCTCCTGCACCAGTTGCGCAGCCGATCAACCTCCTCCCGCAGGGCGAGCACCTGGTCGAACTCTTTCGCATGCCTCCTGCTCGCACGACCGCCTGATGAGCGCGTGGACCGGCTCGAGCTCCCTCAGGCGCCCCTCGGCGTACTCGCGGCGGTGGGCGCTGTCGACCCACCACGAATCCGGAGGGACGAGGTTCCCGGAGACCAACTCCTGGCGGAGCTCGTCCTCTTCCTTCTTTAGGCGGCCGAGGACCTCGCGCGGGGACCGCCTGCAGCAGTGCTTCGCCACCTCGACGGCCGTCCGGAACGGGGCCTTGTACCAGCCGGAGCGGTCCACGAAGGCGTGAGGCTCGGCGAGCATCTCTTCTTTGTCCAGACCAAGTCTCTGGACTACCGCGTCCAGGTTCTGGACCGCAAACAGGTTCTCCTCCACGGCGTTATAACCGAGGATGAGTTCCTCGCTCGGGTCGGAGGTCCTAGACAGCGTCCCGAAGACCCTTTCGACGGCTTCCCAGGTCACCACGTCGCTGCCGCCGTCCTCAGAATCCGCGACCGCCGCCAGCATCCGGATCCTCGGCAGAACGGGCCCCGGAGGATCTCGTCCGGCTACGTCCCGGGGACCCTCAGGTACGAGGTCCTAAAGCGCGCCCGGTTCCGCTGCGAACTCTGCGGCGTGTCGGCGGACGTAAGGGCGTTGGAGGTGGACCATATCGTCCCTCGTAACAAGGGCGGCACCGACGACCCTGACAACCTGCAAGCCCTCTGTTACAGCTGCAACGCTATGAAGCGAGATAGGGACGCGACGGACTTCCGAGAGATACGGGAGTCCTACGAGCGCAGGGAACCGGGGTGCCTCTTCTGCGAGATGCCGAAGGACCGCATGGTAGCCGAGAACGATCTCGCCTACGCCGTTCGCGACGCCTTCCCCGTGACACCTATACACACGCTAGTGATCCCCAAGCGGCACGTGTCAGGCTACTTTGGACTGGGCCAGCCGGAGCTCAACGCCTGCCACAGGCTCCTTGTTCAGGAGAAGGAGGCTATCGAGCAGGCTGATTCAACCGTAGAGGGGTTCAACGTCGGCATCAACGAGGGCGAGGTCGCAGAGCAAACAGTCTTCCATTGCCACGTACACCTAATCGCCAGGCGCAAGGGTGACGTTAAGGACCCAACCGGCGGAGTGCGCAACGTCATTCCTGGTAAGGGTGTATTTCAAAGATAAGCCTGCTGGGACGGATGGTGCGGGAGCAACGCGAGTGCGGCGGATCAAGGTACACGGGCATGCCGTGTTTGTCGCCGAAGGAGGACCTGAGTGCCTCGTAGCTCCACACTTGCCTGGGGTCTACGGTGTCGAACACCACCGGGATACAGTGTTGGTAGCGGTATACTTTATCGGACGCGGACAATCTCGCCCCTTCCTGATCGCGTCTGGCCCCGTTCCTACCGGCGGGGCTTGTTCTTCACTCGACCGAACCCTCCTGCTGCGCCAGATACCGTTCCAGTGAACTTAGGTTGATCCTCACCGCACGACCCACCCGCGCGGCCTTGATATCGCCAGAACGCAGCAACCTCCATAGGGTCGTCCTGGATAGCCCTGACAGATCCTCTGCCGCACGGAGCTGAGATCCTCCTGCAGCGCGAGCGTGCTCTCGGTGATTCGCCTGCGCATCGTCTGCTCCTCGAACTCGGCTCGCCGGGTTATCTGGTAGGGGCGTGTTTGATCGGACATATCTGTCCCGTGAACACATTGACGCGTGCGGCGGCCGCCGCTACGATTTCGGGCGACACTACTATCCGACGAAAGGGAGCAGGAATGGAAGCGGCAGCCGGAGGGGTGAAGGTCGTCGGTCCCAAGGACGGGCAGGAAGGCTTCCTTGGGACCATCGGCGTGCGCTTCATGCTAGACGGGTCTGAAGCAGGCGAGCGCTTCTCGCTCGTCGAGCATCCGATGTCGCCGCGCGCCATCGCCGCGCCGCTGCATCTGCACACGCGCGAGGATGAGTACAGTTTCGTTCTCGAGGGGCGCATGGGCGCGCTGCTGGGCGACGACGTCGTCGAGGCCGGGCCGGGTGACCTGGTCTTCAAGCCGCGCAACCAGTGGCACACGTTCTGGAACGCGGGCGACGAGCCCTGCCGGATCCTCGAGATTATCTCCCCGGCCGGTTTCGAGCGCTTCTTCCGGGAGCTCGTCGACATGGGCGGTGTGGCCCAGGCGGATGAGGAGGCGTTCGCACAGCTCAGGGAGCGCTATGGCCTTGAGATGCGGCCTGAGACGGTTCCCGAGCTGCTTGAGCGCTTCGGGCTGCGGATGGGCGAGCCGCTCTCCGGTGGCTGGACGCCTCCGGCGCTCTAGAAGACCGCTGAAAAGTCGCCTAGGCTGTCCGGCCCGATCGGGACCCCTGCGGGCTGGTAAACTTGAACAAGGTAGTGGGAATGGTGGTACGTGAAGGCCAACAGCCTGTCGGGTTGCAGGATACGCTCGCACTCTGCAATCACGTGGCGCAACTTTCGGGCGTACGAGCCTTTCTCCCCGTCCTGCACCTCCCAACGTAGTTCGGAAGCGTGTCTATCGCCATTTCTTTACTTCCAACAGAGCCCGCGACGCTCAGGTTGCTCTGAGTGAACGGCACTCTTGCCGACACACCTATACCGATGCTCGTGCCGAAGATCGCCAGTATGATCCCGACCACCAGTACAACCGATGGAAATGCGCAACCGCAGCCACAACCTCTGCGACTCGAGCGGGCTTCGTTGGAGCGCGGCTCTGAATTAGCGCTTCTTTCATCGTAAGCCATCCGCTTCTGACCTCTCGCTCATGTCTTACAACGGATCTCAACGGTGGGGAAAGCACAGGGTACACCCTTGCGCCTCGTTGAACAGGAACGCAGAAACATGGCGTGCTCTCGTAGCCTCGCTTCCATAGGGGAAGCGAACCTCCTCGACCAGCCCGAGGGCGGCTGAGAGGTCGGTTCCCTGACGTGAGAATCTAGTTCCTATGCGTGGGTGGCACCACGACGGACGGTGAGGCCATTTCACCAAACCACGTGGCTCTTGCCCGGGAAGTCACACCACGCGGCTGCTCCTCGGGACTGACTCCGTCCCGGTGATCCTAAGGTAGGCGAGCGTCCAATAGGCGTGGTTGAAGGTGCCAAGCACCGCTGCGGCTATTATCACGAAGGGGAGCAGGATCAAGCCCGCTATGATGCCCGTGACAACGGCGGTGGTGGTGAGTTCCGCTACGGCCAGGAGTATCGTCGGCAGGAACAGGATGAGGCCCACGGCCGCGCCCGCGACCAGCAGTGCGATGGTCGCCACGATTATCAGGGCCATCTGGATCAACCACACCAGAATGCTCCTGCCTAGGTTCTGCCGGAAGATGCGCCATCCGCCGCCAACGGAGGCGATGACCCTCTGCCCGCGGATAACGATCTCCCGAAGGGCGAACTGCGCGATTATCGACAGGGAGACGAAGACGACGATCAGCAGCGGGATAGCCACCAGGGCGGCAAGAACTACGCTGACGACTCTCGCTCCGGTCGCCTCCGTTCCGACGAACACGGCCGCAACCACCAATCCGATTGGCACGGCTATCGTGATCAGCAGTGCCAGACCGATCAGGAAGAAGAGGATGCAGTAGCCGAGCACGCGCCAGAACCTGGAGGTGCCCGCCCGCCACGTAGACCCGAAGCCGCGCCTCTGGCCCCCCTCTATGGCCGCCACGCTGTCGGCGAGCCCCCCGTTGGAGATCACGACCAGCACCAGGAAGATGAGAAAGAGCACTAGCGCAAGCAAGGCAAGGACTACTATGACAGCAACCTCTGCACCGCCGGTAGGGCCGTCGAACGGTAACTGCCCGCCAAACGGGCCCAGATCGCCGCTCCGGTCGAAATCGTTGTCGGGTCCTCCGCCTCCCGTGGATATGTTGAAGTTGAAGTCTGATGTGCCACCCACGCCCGCGAAGAACCCGAAAAACCAGAGGTAGCGGTTACGCAACGTTATCCAGAAGGCGTCCTTTACGAGATCCCAGTAGTTCAAACCTACCTCCTTGGCACCTCTAGGGGACCTCCATCTTACCTTCGTTGGAGGCCCACTGCGTCACACCGCTCACCAAGAAAGCCACCTCCCGTCCACCACGACGTTGTGCGATCGGTGGGGTAGTTCGATGCGTCGGAGGCCAGGTAGACGGCCGCGGCCTCGAGATCCTCCACATCCGCTATCTTCCCTATGGGCGTACGGCGCTCTATCTCCGCTATGATCTGCCGGATCATTTCGTTCTCCAGGTCAATGAGCAGTCCTCGACCAATGTTGGTGGTGAAGTAGCCAGGGGCCATGCCGGAGATGTCCTGCCGAGAGTATTCGCGGCTGGCGACGTACGCAGCGGCTCGATCAAGCGGTGCGCCTCTGCGGTAGGCGAGGGCGCTTTGGTGGTGAGGTTGGTCCATCAATTTCTAGCCGATGCCGGATTGCAAGATGCACCAGGCGGGAGCAGAAGTTCACCGGTCAATCGCACGAGGTAAGGCTTGTCCGATGTGGACCTGGGGGCCAGCGCCTTCCTCACCAAGAGCGCCTCCCTAGCCGAGGTCATTAGCGCAGTAAAGGAGTCGCGTCCGATGCGGGCGCCGCGAGAGGACTCTGGGGAGGCGACGCCGGCATCTTAGGATACTTCGAGAAGTTCTTTGCCCGAACTTCCTAGAACCCCGTACAGGCGAAGTTCGGAGCCCCCCCTTCCACGCACTCCGATGAATAAGGGCCGGGGCCGCTAACAGCGGCCCCGGCCCTATGGGAGCGTACCGCCTCGGCCTGCTCAGTCGACGTCCAGAGGAGGACCCATGACCTTCATCCCGTGGTCGGCGAACATTCGGTCCGCTTCCTCCGGCGTGGGTAGCCCGGTCATCTCGCAACCCTCTAGGAAGAACGCTTCGAGGGAACCCGCGGGCTGGACGGCCAAGAGCAGCGTGCCCGGACCTTCGCCGATGTGCGCCCACACGTGCGGGACCATGCGGGGTGCCAGCAGAGAATCGCCGGGGCGCAGCGCGAACCGCTCGTCGCCGACCTCGAAGGCGAAGTTGCCCTTTATCACGTAGAACCACTCGTCTTGCCCGTGGTGGAAATGCCGCGGGGGTCCGCCCTTGCCCATGTCGGCGTGCTCGAAGACGAAGAGGGCGCCATCGGTGTCGTCCGTCGAGATCTTGACCTGCAGCGGGATGGCGCCCCAGATCTTCAGCTCTTCCCCAGAGCGGTCCTTGCCGTTGGGCACGTGGAGGCCCTGCTGTGTCCTCATGTTTCCTCCTCCGATAGCACGCTCTGCGCACCGTCGATAGCGGGGCGAAGGGGAAGGGGTCAGACCTCCGGCCCGGTTGGGCTAACGTGGTCAGCGTACACGACTTGCTACGTGCGGCACATCCCCCCGACGAACTATCTTTGCGGGTGCTTGTGCGCTGCCAGGTGCTGCGAACTACCGAGGACCCCTCGGCGCGAAGTTCCGAGAAGAACCCTTCCACGCGCTCGGGTGAATAGGGAACTGGGAGGGGATCGTTTGGCGCGCTGGGAACCCCCGATCTATGCGCGAGGTCGGGGCTGCCCCTAGGGAGACGCCGGGGTGTCGCCGGCGGGACCCTCGCCCAGCGCCGCCTGGGCCGCTCCCTCGGCTCCTCTTTCGGAGCGCTCCAAGATGTCCTCAAGCGTGTCGCGAACTTCCTGGAGCCTCCCCCTGAGTACCTCGTCTACCGTGTCGCCCACCTCTAGCCCCCCCAAGACTTCGTCGAGTGTGGCAAGGGTCCCTCCTAGGGACTCCCTCACCACCTGGCTAAGCGAGCGGGCCAAGATGCGCAAGATCTCGGGATGCTCGCCGATGGTGTCCAGCGCCTTCTCCAGGATGGCGCGGATGTGCTTGAGCCGCACCTTCAAGAGCACCTTCGCCTCCACGCCCTCGATCTCCAGCTTGACCTGGTCGAGCCTCGCGTCGACGCCGACCGAAAGGTTCAAGAGGTTGGCAAGCTCTACCAGGATCGAGACGTGGGCTCTGAGGTCCTCGACCTCCAGGTTGATCCTGTCGACCTCGAGTTCGGAGACGTCCAACAGCACGTCTGGCTCTTGGCTGTCTGGCTCCTGGTCGTCTGGCTCCTGGCCGTTGGATGGCCCAAGCCTGCCCCGCCAGAGATGCCGCGTGGCCACGCCCACCGCCAGCGCTCCGAAGGCCACCCATCCCAGGCCCAGGGCCGCTCGCCCAAGAGCCATCTGCGATCCCAGGGTGGGCTCTACCCGTGGTGCACCGAACATGTCCATCACCCCTGCTTTCTCTCGAGTGGGGCCTCTCGTAAGCATTGTGACATTCACCGAAGCCCGCCGCCATCCCCGCTGCGTACGGGTTATCTAGCTTCGGGGACCCCCTTGGGGCGAAGTTCGCAGAATTGCCCTTTAGAAACTGTCTGGAAAGTCTCAGGAACGAGCCAACGCCTCACCATCAGACGGATCATGGCTACGTAGACGAACGCTTCGCCGCTTGCGCACAGCCTTTCGTAGTCCTTGCTCATCCGTCTGTTCTGGTCCAACCACGAGAAGGTCCGCTCCACCACCCATCTCCTGGGCAAGGCCACGTAGCCTCGCGGTGGCATCAGCCCTTCCCGGTCGACGTTCTTGCCCTCCTTGGGCCACTCCTCCGCCCACCTCTCTCAGGACCTCTTCGGGGGCGGGCTTGGGTGGCTTCGCACGACCTCCACGCTCCAGCCCAGGGTCTTCTCGACCCACCTCCCTGCCCCGCCCTCGTATCCCGCGTCCAGCCACAGGTGCTTCAGGCGCGGGAACCCGCACGCGCCGATCGAGCAAGACCTCGATCCCGTCGTGGTCCGGGACCTTGGCGCTGTGGACCTTGGCTTTGAGCACCAGGCCCTCGGTGTCCACCAGGAGATGCCGTTTGCGCCCCTTCACCTTCTTTCCGCCGTCGTATCCTCTGCTCTTTTCCTCCCACGCCGGTCGTCTTGACCGATTGGCTGTCGACCACGCCGGCCGTGGGCTGAGGGTCTCGGCCCGTACGCACGCGCACCCGCTCGCGCAGGGCGGCGTGCAGCCTCTCCCAGGTGCCGTCCAAGCGCCAAATCCTGAAGTAGTGGTGGACGGTCTTCCAGGGCGGATACTCTTTGGGCAGCAGGCGCCAGGCGCAGCCGCTACGGACGATGTAGAAGCCGGCGTTCAGGATCTCCTCGCGCAAGGCGTGGATCCTCGGCCGTCCGGGGGCTTCGGGGGCAGGGAGATGGGGCTCCACGAAGGTCCACTCTTCGTCGGAGAGGTCGGTTTGGTACGCTCTTTCCATGCCCGGTAGGGTACCGAGCCACCCCCTCAAGACCCCTTTTCGGACAGTTTCTTCCACGCACACGGGCGAATAAGGGCAAGAAGAAGGATCGGGCTGCCGGCCAGACTGAGTTTCTCGGGCCTCCGCCCATCTCTAGGCTTGTGTTCCGCCGGCTATCCACCGGACGATCGCCGAAGCCATGACCACCGCAAGCACCGATGCCACCGCATGAGATACCGCTTCCTTGGTATCGTCGGCAAGGGTCCTGTGTTCTGGTGGCGGTGCCTCTTTGGTGAACGTGCTAGCGAAGAGGCGGCCTAGGGCGCTGGTTATCACCGCTGTCAGGCCGGTAACCAGTATTTTCTGGGTCCTGTGTTTCACGCTTCTTCCTTCCGGCGGGGCGCTCTATGGTGCTTTTATCCCCGAGGCAGGGAGAGGCAAACTCGCACGTTCTCTGTGAATCTCCGAGAAAAGGCATTCCACGCCTTCGGGTGAGTAGACCTCCGTCGATTGACCTCCGTCGAATGCGACGGGCTTCGGTCGGTGGCACCCTGACCCTAGAGGCGGTGGGGAGGGGAGGACCCATGACGGCGGCGGGGAAGCTCGGGGGCATGCTCGTGGACGACCGGGCCGACTTCCGGGGTGCCTTCGCAACCCTGCTGGATAGGCAGCCGGATATCGAGGTCGTCGCCCAGGCCGGCTCGATCTCAGAGGCACGCCTCAAGCTCCGAGGGGTGGACGTGGCGCTCGTGGACCGCGGGCTGCCCGACGGCGACGGGCTCTCGCTCGTGGGCGAGCTGCGGTTAATAGGCTCGTTACCCAGAAGATGCGCCGGTCTTCGTCAGGTGCCATCATGGTGACACTGGTGTGATGATAGTGGTGCTCGAGTGCCAGCCACCGGGGACGCCGTAGAAGGGGAAGAACTGTACGCGAGGGTGGCCAACGTCCGGTTCCAGCCGGAGATGAGGACCGAGGTGGCTCACGTCGCCCAGGGTCTCACGCCGATCTTGAGGAAGCAGCGGGGCTTCAAGGGGCTGCAGGTGCTTACGGACCCCGATGCGGGCGAGGGCGTCATCATCACTCTGTGGGAGACGGAAGACGCCGCCGAGGCAGGCGAGGCCGGCTCCTCGTACATCGGGCAGATGAGCAGGATGTCGAGCTTCCTTTACGGGCGGTTGGCCCCGAAGACCTACGAGCTCGACATCCTGGCATAATTACGACAACCCACGAAGGCCAACTTCCGAGAATCGCCCTCGGCGCGAAGTTCCGGGAATCTTCCATGCACTCGGGTGAATAAGGGGCAAGAAGGAGGGCCGGGCCAGGTAATCAGTCCCGGCCCTCCTTCTTGTGTCAGTACTGGTTGCCCGCTCTTTGCTAGCTCTTCTTCTCTCCGCCTCCCAAGAGGTCGCCCTTAGGTCGTCGTGAGGCGCCTCAACGCCCGACGACACTCGGCGCCACGGGCCGGAGGCGCAGGACCTCGAAGGGCGGCTGCGATACCTCTTCTCCGGCGTTGAAGACCGCCGAGCGGTGGAGCTGGCTGACGGCCACGTAGAGGTGGCCCTCGGGGCCGAAGCTGAAGCCGTCCGGCCAACTCAGGTGCTCGTCGTCGCTCACCAGGACCCGGTAGGAGCCGTCGGGTGCCGTGACCCCCACGGCGTTGTTCTCGAGGTCGGTCACGTAGACGTTGCCGGCGCTGTCTACGCTGATGCCGTCGCACGGGGGCTTCTCGCCGTGGCGCTCTACCCTCTCGGCAAGCTCTCCCTTCGAGAGGCTCAGGTCGAACAGGTCGGCCGAGCGGATTCGGTAGACGATAGTGCTGTGGACGGAGCCGTAGTAGACCCACTCGTTGGCCGGATCTATGACTATGGGATCCAGGCCGATCCTCGGCTCCTCGAACTCGCCTTGCGCGTTCTCGGCGCGGATCGGGCGCCCCTCGATCTCGACGGAGAGGCCCTCCTCCGGCTGCAAGCTAGGGTGACCCTCCAGCGCGCGCCGCGCTTAGCCCGTTTGGAGGTCGACCGCCACGATGGCCGGGTCGCTCGGACCGAAGAGGTCGCCGCGGCCCACGTCCGCTATGAAGACCACGCCCCGGACCTCGTCTATGGCCAGGTCCTGCTGGAAAGAGTTGGGCACCGTTGCGTGCGGTGGGATCGTGACGACGCGATGGAGCTCGTCGCGCCTGGTGTCCCAGGCCACCAGCTTGGGCGGGAGCCCCCCGCCGCCCATGTCCAGGATCCAGACCACGCCCCTGCGGTCGGACTGCACCCCGATCACGGCCGAGAGGCCCACCCCATCTTCGTCGGGTGCGGTGCTCCAGGCCTCGTTCAGAAACGGTCGCGTGCCGCCGTCCTCCAGCACCTCGACCACCCGGTAGGGCTTCAGAATACTCCAATACAAACAAGCGTTTCTGCTCCACAGCTTGCGGCCAGCGGGACCGCTATCATGGCCAGAAATGGTGTCCTACTCTGTCGAGCAACGACGCCACTTGACACCACTCTGACACCACCGGGAACGCAGTACGGTGCAACACGGGACCGCTGTTCGAGTGGTACTTTAACGGTGATCATCCGCTCGCACCGGGCGAGATGGACGAGCCGTCGCCGGGCGGGTTAAGGGTTTCGAAGGCTTCCTACGACTATATTCGGCCGACGTGGGACGCCATCGGGTCGATGGTGATTGGGCGCCACCTGTTCGACATGGCCAACGGCTGGGAGGGCCGGCCGCCGACGGGCGAGCACGTGGTCGTGGTGTCGCACCGGCCCAAGCCGGACGGGCGGCACCCGGAGGCGTCGTACCACTTCGTAGACGACGTGGCTCAGGCGGTCGCGACGGCGAAGGAGCTCACGGGCGAGCGCACCGTTGCGGTGGCGGCGGGCGACGTCGGTGGGCAGGCCCTCGCGCTGGGCCTGGTGGACGAGGTGGCGATGGACGTCGTACCCGTGGTGTTCGGGTCCGGCAGCGGTACTTCGGGTCGGTGGACGACCAGCACCTGCTGGAGGACCCCGACGTGGTCGTCCGGGGCGACCGGGTGCTGCACGTGCGCTACCGGGTTCGTCGCTGAGGTCACACGGAAGGCATGCATCCGCCGCCAGTCGCGGCCTCCAGCCTGAGGTGCAGCGGCTCGTATTTGTGGTCCTCGCTCAGAAAGGCGTATGTCTCGCCCTTGAAGCGTGAGATACGGTGCGCGACCTCGGTCAGGTCGCGGGCTTTGTCCTGAACGGCATCAGTGTCGTCCCTCGGCCCGGGGTCTGGATATTCTTCCTCGCTGCTCACTCTCTAAGGATACGCTGGTGGGTGTATGATCCCACTACTTCCGAGAACGTCTACCTTACCCGCAGTTGGGCGAATAGGGCGTCCAGCAGGGGGGCGGGGGCGTGTAGGACCCTCCTTGCCCCTCCATGGGGAGGTGCCATATATGTATGAGGTACGCGCCGCGGACGTGTTGCGGATGGCCCGTACCGTAGGCCGGGCGGCGCATTCTTGGCGTTGCTTGGGCGTTGCTAGCCGTTGTGACGTCGCGCCCTTCTCGAGGACGCCGTACGGGAGAAGGTTCGAGGACGCTTCTTCTACGACGTTGGGTGAATGAAGGGTCGCCCAAGCCCCGGATGGCATCCCGGGTCGGTCGTCGTGGTCTGCCTCAGGGTGCAGACGCCGTGTGCCGCAATATGGCGGGCACGACAGACGTCCCACAGATCCCGAGGGGGCACCTCGTGACCCACCCGCTCCAGGGCGAGCAGCTGGGCGCCGGGAATCTCCTTCGCCAGCGCAACCGCGTTGGCGTAGGGGTACATGGGGTCCTCGGTGCCGTGTACGACTAGCGTCGGGACGCTCACCTCCCCGAGTCGCTCCCTCCAACGATCTCCCGAGTCGATGCCGGCATGGTTGGTGATGCTCGGAGGCGAGGTTGGTCGTGCGATCGAAGACGCGGGCTGCGATCTCGCGTATGGCCGCCTCGTCGAAGGGCCGAGAGCCCGCAAACGGACGCTCGCCTTCGACCATGTAGTCGATCACGGCGTCCCGATCCGACCAGTCGGGCTCAGAGGCCTCTTCCGCGAAAAAGGCTTGTAGCTCCTCCGACATCTCGGGAAGGTCGGGATCGCTTGGCCCAGCCGTAGGGCTTGTCGATATCAGGGTTAGCGATGCGACCCGATCGGGATGGTCGAGCGCTACGAGCTGGCCGATCCACCCCCCCATCGACATACCCACCTGATGGGCGCTCTCCAGGCCGAAGGCGTCGAGCAGGCCGACGGCGTCCTCTGCTAGGTCGCGCAGGGAGTAGGGCGCAGCCCCCGGCTCGTAGCTGACCGATCTGCCCGTGTCGCGGTGGTCGTAGCGGATGACGAACCGGGAGCCGGCCACCAGACGCTCGCAGAACCCGTCCTCCCACCAGTCCATCGGGGATGCCCCTCCCATGATGAGGAGGATGGGGGAGTCGGCACTTTCGCCGAATGTCTGGACGCAGAGGTCGACCCCGTTGGCCCGGATGATCCTCTCGTTGGGCTCCATGGGCCGAATCTCGGGACCCGGCGTGGGCGGCTGCTCTGGGGCCTGGGCGTTGTCGCTGTTCGTCATGACGGGTCGTTCCTTGATGGTTGCGGCATCGTCCAGTTGGAGCATACGCCAACAGGCTTAAGATCCACCATCAATCAGCCGCGCTCAACGCGGCTGTGCGGCTCAGATGTCCGCCGCCTCGTAAATCGGCGGATTCTCGGGCCACTCGTCGCCCCACGCGCCAGGGTCTTCCATGTAGCGCTCCTCGACGAAAGCCGGAAGCATACTGATTACGGTTTGTCGACATAGCCAAGTGCACCGCTTCGGCTAATGGGGGAGGCTTGGGGGGTCGCGCCCTTGATCCGAGCCCTCTAGATGCACAGCCTAACGCCAACGTCAAGGTATCCTCCCGGTTCGGAAAAGGCTTCGGGTAGCCTTCTGAACGGGAGGATACTGTTTACCGGCATAGGGACAACCTAGATTGGCTAACTTACCGGCATGGATGCCTTACTACTGCAAGGCAAACAACAGGGCACCTACTAGCGCAATAAGGAGTAACGCTATCAACAGTCCCACCGCAGCGGGAATGAGAACCACGAGCGCAGCCTTGCCGGTCGTCGTCTCGTGAACTTCCCGCACACCGATAACAGACAGGACTATGGAAGCTACGGTGGCCACCAGCGGTCCCAGTACCGGGACCCAGCCCACGAGCTGCACAACGTTGGAGTAAGAAACGACCCGGAACGTGGCCTCGAAACCGGCATTAGCGGGCTTGACGACCAGGGCGACCAGCAAGTGCAGAATGCCGGCGCCTATAAACAACGCTATCGCGGAGATGATCGGCGTAAAGAACATAGAGGCTACTAAGGTCCCCATCGCTCCCCCGACGCCCGTGTCCCCTATGCCCACGGTGGCGTACAGTACTCCTAGAAAACCGCCTATTGCCGCCGAGATCACCGCGCACGCCAGGGCGAAGATTAGGGGATTCACGAAGTCTCCCCGCCGGGCTATGCTGCGAAAGAAGTCCACAGGCCGGGTAACCAGATCCCTAGCCGTGCCCACGAAGCTTTCTACGGGATTGGTGTAAGTAAACTCCGCTGTTGCGGAGCCGGTGGACGCCATTCTTGGGTCTTCGCCAGGATGGCCTCCCGTCTCGCCGTAGTTCTGTTGCTCCGTCTGCATCACCGACTCCTTTTCTACGCTTCCCAGCCTACGCGAATAGCTTATTCCGCGGTCCGCGCCCTGCCATCGGTCCGGAGGAGTAATTCGCGTGGTCCCCCGGAACCAATCGCGTCTATTTCGCGATTTGCCGCTCAGCGATAGATCAGCCTCTGCGAGCTCTTGGAGTACAGGGTCCGCAATTCGGGAGACGAGACTAGAGTCGTTTTGAGGAGCCACTACACTTGCGACCACACAGCAAGTCTTGTCGCTTGGATCCTTCGCGGGGGCACGTTTGCGACCCTAATAACCGCTTACCAAGGTAGCGGGAGGATTTGTCAGGAGCCTGAGCGCGGATTGACGTGCCGGTTGATAATGTTCTGGGTGTCGAGAGGAGTACCTTTCCCGGTCGCGAATACGAGCCCTGAGTCTTCGTAGGCGCTCGCCTTTAGCCCCGCCTGATGCGAGACCGTAGCTTACCGATCTCGGAGATATGCGCGGCGGAGGGTGTTTTCGAGGCGTTCCTCTACCGTCATGTCAATCCCGACGGGACGTCCACAGAACGCCTAAGAGACTTAACCTGTATAGGGACACTAGCGGTGCTCAGGGGGCTGGATTCGGAGAGCGGCTGAGGTGAACAGGCGAGAGTTACAGATGAGCGGGAGGTCAGAGACAGGTGGCAAACGATCAGAGAGGTGGCAATTCAGAGTCGCGCTCCGACGAAGCTCGGCCGCGCCGCAGAGGTGGTGGCTGCGGCAGAGGTGGTGGTTGCGGATGTGCTTTGCCGTCGCTCGTACTGGTGGTCGGAATCATACTGGCGATCTTCGGAACGAACCTCGGTATCGGCGTTTCGGTGAGGGTGCCGTTTACGGAGAGCAACCTGAGCGTCGCGGGGTCGGTCGGAAGTAAAGAACTGGCGATAGACACGCTCCCGAACTACGTGGAGCAAAAAGTCGCGGACAACAGCAACTTCCTCAACCAGTCCATAACCTTCACCATTTGGCCGGCTGAGGGAGTCTCGCTCATCGTGCTCGGCAAACAAGAAGGCGCCCCGGTCGTTGACGTACACCTCGATGCAGAGCGCAGATAGGCCCTACTGTGCGGAAAGCATGTGCTGCTCCTTGGCCCTCTCGCCGCAGCGTTCTCGGCGGCCATCCCTAGGGTGCTCCCCTCGGTCTTAAGAGACGGGTCGCGGCCCATCCTGAATGAAGCCGTTCTCAAGGGACGAAACTATAGGGGGCCTTTCTTACAGGCGCCACGATGTCGCACATGGACGTTAGCCTCGACGAGAGCAGCCCGACGGTGGCTGAGGGTCGGCACCGGCCTGAGCAACTGAACGGCACACGGCGCCGGTCGGCACTTACACCAACCTGGGCATAATCGGGCGGACCGCGGCGACACGCTGGGAACCCGTTTCGCTGTTTGTAAGCGGCCTTTCGGCTCAAGGAGAGGAGCCTAAATCTAAACCGCAATGAGCAGGTCAGCGGTTCGAGTCCTCTCGTCGGCTCTCGCTTTTCTCCATCTAAAAGCCGGATGTGCAACCTGGGAGATAGTTGGCTCACGCACTAAGGGCACGTGTATGCCAACCGTATACCAACGCGCTCTAGGGTTCACTCCCGGTCAGGCCGCATCGTGTGGACATGCGGGGGATGCTCCGGATGAGTACACTGCTCCGGATGAAAGCCGTCCCGCCGGTGGCCGAGATCATCCGGATAACAGTAACCGAAGTGCTGGCTTACCGGCGCGCGACGAAAGAGGCGAGCGAGCCCGCCGTTGCGTCCTCGTCGCCACCTACTACATCTGAGTGAGGTACGTGGTAGAGGGAAAGGAGGTAGGAGAGTAACGGAAGGCTGCGAAACAAAAGTTTCCGAAATGGAGCAATGTTGCAGTTTATCCTCCCCATAGGATGGTATGCACGCTTCGAGCCCACACAGGACCGGGATCATCGAAGTCGGTAAACGCTCGATCCGTAAGTTCTTCGAGCACCCCATGTCTACCTACGCCGCCGCGCTGGCCTACCGTGGGCTCTTCGGTCTCTTCCCTTTCGTGCTCATCCTCGTCGTGCTGGCGAGCACGCTCGGCTTGGCAGACTTCCTCAAAGGCGCTATAGACCAGGCTAGCTCCGAATCATCCCAGCACGTTCCCGATCAACTCGAACCGGTGATCGAGCGGGGCAAGGAGCAGCTCCAACCTCTCCAGAGGATGATCGAACAGGCTGAAGAACAAGCCGGGGGAGAATTGCTCTTCTTCGGGGTAGCCCTGGCGCTGTGGTCGATCTCGGCGCTAGCAGGTACCTTGACCGAGGCATTCAACGCCGTCTACGAGATCCCCGAGACCCGTCGCTGGTGGAAGGTGTCGGCGCTCTCTCTGGCCTTCGGTCCCGTCATAGCGCTCGTGGTGATCGTCTCCGTGGGGCTCATGTTGATCGGGCCAGGTCTGGTAGAGCGTATTGCGGAGTTGGTGGGCCTGGACGAGGTGTTCGTCTCCCTGTGGGGGTGGCTCCGCTTCCCCATAGCCCTTTTGCTGCTAGCCGTGGTGCTTTCACTCGTCTACCGTTTTGGTCCTGACGCCAAGCAGCGCTTTCGGTCAGTGGTTGTGGGCGCAGCTCTCGCCGTGGTTCTGTGGGCGATCACTTCGGTTGGTTTCTCTTTCTACCTGGCCAACTTCGCGAACTACGGCGTCACCTACGGGAGCCTTGGGGCCGCCGTGGGGCTGCTCTTCTACTTGTATCTCTGTGCATCTGTTGTGCTGCTTGGCGCAGAGGTAAACGCGGCGATCTACCACTCGGGCCGGGACGGTAGCGTACAGGCAGAAAAGCCAGGTTCCGACCATGAGACCACGGACACCCAGAGCAGGAGGATGAGAGATGCCTGAAGCAACAGCTCGCCGGAATCGAAAGCCACGTGCGCTGATGCGCTGGCCCTTGAGACTCTCGGCGCCCGGTTATTTTAGATGAGAGCACCGGTACCGTCTTTGCACGGCGGAGGTTAGAGCTTTGAATCCCCTCTAACCCACATTAGATGAATATGGACACTACAAAGTGTAGTGCAGGTAGCGTAAGCCGCCGGGCGTGAACTCGCCCGATTGCGGGCAGCTCATACCTATCCCTACTCGCCTATCGAACAGCTGAGAATATCCTAGTCGCGGACCTGGATTGCAAAGGGACCGTCGACACGCGATCTACGGACTTCTGATACTTCCCTGATACCACCGCGAGCGCAATACGGTGCAACACGGAGCAAACCGGAGAAAGTAAACTCCTTTAGATATGCGGGGTTTGTAACCTCATGCAAGCCCCTGCAACGCCCGAGTTATCATTCGTAATGAGATTAGGTCAGCGGTTTGAGTCCTCTCGTCGGCTCTTATTGATCGGCTAACCCAACGCGCATTCTCAAGGAACGGCAAGGCGCCGGAGGTGATCCGGCGTCTTTTCACGCCTCCGTCCCCCGGCACCGTCGCGCGGCCATCCGTAGGGGTAATTCCCCTAGTACCGGGACGTCCCGCTCTTCGTGCGCGGTCACGCCCTGCCGACCTCTTCGGCCGACCTGCACGCATCACCCGAGCAAGCCCTCAACGCCGCGAGGCGTCCCCTGAGATAGGCGGGGTTGGCCCTATCGTCCATCAGGTTGTCGAGCTGGTAAGGGTTCTCCCTGACATCGTACAACTCTTTCTCGCCGGCGGAAGCCCCGCTGGCGTACTCGACGTAGGCCCTGCCTTCGTTGCTGCGCACGCCCTTGTAGGTGGGCACGCCGCCCTCCGCCCAGTGCTCGACGAGGAAATTGGTGCGCCAGCGGACGGCCTCGCCCCCGAGAAGCGGCGCGAGGGAGCGGCCGTCCATGTAGGACCGCGGGCTTATGCCCGCCCACTCGCAAAACGTCGGCGCCAGGTCTACGTTGAGCGCGAAGTTGGGCAGCCTCGCGCCCCTTCTCACGCCGGGGCCGCGCACGAAGAGCGGGACGTTTATGTCCTCCTCGTATGGGGTGTGTTTGCCGTGGACCATGGCGTGCTCGCCGTGACGGTAGCCGTTGTCGGAGGTGAAGACGAAGTAAGTGTTTTCCAGTTGACCTTTGTCTTCAAACTTTTTCACGATGTCGACGATGGCCCTGCGTATGGCGAGTATGGAGCGCGCCTTCTTGCGGTATAGCGTGTCCGCGGCCTCGGCTTCCCGGGCGGTCAGGGGGGCTTGGTTCTTCACGTACCGGGGGTCGTCCGCGTCCGAGACGCCCCAGGACGGCACCCGAGGCGCTTTGAGGTC
This sequence comes from uncultured Rubrobacteraceae bacterium, assembly GCA_963769655.1. GTDB lineage: Bacteria > Actinomycetota > Rubrobacteria > Rubrobacterales > Rubrobacteraceae > CAVYMT01. The sequence goes on from CAVYMT010000002.1 coordinate 270,068, forward strand.
GGCGAAGCGGTCGGCGTCCGTCGCGTCGAAGAAGGCGGGGAAGTGCGGCCCGTGGAAGCTCACCACCATGAAGAGCGGGCGGTCGGCGCCCCACCGGCCTATCTCCCTCACGGCCACGTCCCTGAGCAGGTACGTGTCGAGGTAGCGGGTGGGGTCGTTGGCGTATTCGGGGCCCTCCCTGCCCAGGCCCATGTTCTCGTGGAATGTGAGCGGCGGGCTGGCCTGGTAGGGGCGGGTGGAGGCGAAGAACCTCTCCCACGGGGCCGGTCGAGCGCTCCAACCGCGTCGCCTTCGCCACGGTCGGCGGGGTGATGTGGGAGCTCATCGAGCCGCTCGACGAGGACGGCATCTGGGCCCGCTTCCTCGCCGAGAAGGGCGAGGGCGTCCACCACGTCGCCGTCGCCGCCCCGGACTTCGAGGAGACCGTGGCGCGGGCGGAGCGCGAGGACGGCTTGATGCTCAGCTGCGAGCACAGCGGGGTCGACATCGCCTACCTCGACACCCAGCGCGATCTCGGGTGACCATCGAGATCGCCAGCGGGATGCCAAGCGACGGAGGGGATCCGGACCCTACCTGAACGCTCGGTGATCCTTCGCCCCCGCTATTCATCCAACTGCGGGTAAGTGGCGTTCTGCGAACTTGGGCTGTGAGTGCGCCCTAGGGTTCCATCCGCTCAACCAAGTGCGCCCTCCACCCCGGCGCCTCGAAAGGCTCGGCGAAGTAGCGGGTGTCGCGCCAGACCTTCCCGTCTTTGAGCTCGAGGATGGCCGCGCCGTGGAAGACCTGCCCGCCCCCGTAGTCGACGACGCTCTCGGCTACCCACAGCCCCTCCCCAACTAGCACCCTCCGTATCCGGATGGTCGGCTTGTCGGCGTTGTCCGGGAAAGATTCTTGGAACGCCCGCAGGTTCTCCCTGCCCACGAAGCGCTCTCCCGACTGGGGCATCTCCATGACGTAGTCCTCGTGGCGGATGGCGTACTCCCCTTCCGGGCTAAGGTCGGAGGCCAGTCCCTCGAGGAAGCGCTGCGCCTGCTGCTCGTCCATCTCCTCTAGGTCGGGCACCCTCTGTTCGTCCATACGGCGTCCTCTCGTCGGTCTCCTTATCAAGGATAGTATTCACGGGGCCGCGGGGGACGGTGAGCTCGGTGGTGCGGTGCTACGGGGAGCCCGAGTACCTGGCCCTCGCGGTGGCGCTCAAGGAGAGCGGCTTGAGGTTCTTCTGGCACCGCGAGCTGGAGGAGCTCGTGGAAGGCCCGGAAGAGGGGCAGAGTATCGGCCTCTAGGAACGCCGCAAAGTCCCTTATTCACCGAGGCTGGTGGAAGTACCCTGGTCAAGGGCACATTTTTCGATCCCTCGGGTGTACAATAGTAATATAAGATACAAGATGCCATGGGGTGGCAGCCTGGCGCTGATTAGGTGGCCACCGCGAAGGAGAGGAGCAAGGGTGCAAACCGAGACCTACACGACCGAGATGGGAGCTAAGAAGGCGGCGGCGAGGGCGTACAGGCCTGCCGTTTTACGGTTGGCGAACGGCCGCTATGCCTTATTTTATGCTGGGCAGCCCATCCCGCGGGGTGCGCGCGCGGTTAGTCGCTGGGGCACTAACCGGTGGCGTGCGTGCGAGTAGCGGTATCCGCTACCACCACGCCATGCCATCGCTAAATAAGAGAAGGAGGTAGCAAAGATGAGTTTGAGCCCGTACAGGCGTCGCGGCGGATTCTACGACGCGCACAGCGAGGTCAACCGCCTGATCGACGAGATGTTCGGCGGTCTTGGCCGCAGGCCGGCCGGCCGGATGGCGCAGGCCACGGCCGAGTGGGCCCCCGCCGTGGACGTGCTCCCAAAGGACGGGGACCTGGTGGTCAGGGCGGAGATGCCCGGCGTGACGCCCGAGGACGTGGAGGTCGCGGTCCACAACGGGGTGCTGACCATCTCCGGCGAGCGCCAGGTCGACGAGGAAGAGGAGCGCGCAGGCTACCACGTAAGGGAGCTGCGCCACGGCTCGTTCCAGCGCAGCATGATCTTGCCCGAAGGCGTAGACGAGGAGGCGATCCACGCCCGCTACCAGGACGGCATCTTGGAGGTGACCCTCGAGGGTGCCGCGGCGGCCAGGGAGCCCAGGCGCGTCCAGGTAGAGGCCTCCGGCGGCCAGCAGGGCGCAACCGACGTGGAGGTCGGCGAGGGCACGCAAGGCGCGGTGCCGCAGGGGGACGTTTCACCAGATACCCCGCCGGAGACGCCGCCGCGGTAGCCCCCACGCCTGCCCTGAGCCCACGTACTTCCCCAACCTCACCATGTTGGGCGGAGGCGGCGAGGCTGGGCAAAAACATGCCGGTTGCTCGAGGCCCAGAGGGCTGGGGTGGGCCAAGCAACTCAGCCCCTTTTGCTTCACGCTGACAAAGTCGCCGCCCTCATTCATCCAACGCCCTAGAAGTCGCGTTACCGGAAGTGCGCTGGAACGCGAGTCAATGGGTTAGCTTCGGCTGCCGCGCAACATGACGATCCCAAGCCATGCGAACCACACGATGAGACCCAGCCCAAAAACGGCCCCTAGCACCTCGAGGGCCGGGACAACCGTGAGGAGGCCCGAGGCACCTAGCACCATGCCGAGGTAGTTCAGTGCCCTGGGAAGCCCTCCTGCCCGCAAGGCCGCCCAACTTACCAGCAGAACCCATAAGCCGCCTACTACCTCGTTCCCGCCGCCCAACCCGTCCTGCACGGAGGCAATCGCCAACCAGACCGACGCGGCTTGGGCCGGGTCTTCGCCGTAGAGATCCACGACCGTGCCCAGGCCGATGTTGAAGACCATGCCGCTGGCGATGACCAGGCCGGCCCAGATAAGCCCGAAGGCGGACGCCGTCCGCGCCATCGCGGGCGAGCCGGCCTTCAACCGCTCGTGAAGCGCCAGCACCAAGATGACCAGAAAGACGCCGAACAACACGTAGATGATCAGGTTCCATGCGTACAGGATGGCCCCATTGTCCGCGAGGAATGCCACGGTCTGGCCAGGATCGAGGTCCCCGGTAGCGTAGGGGGCCAGTATGGTGAAAGCCAAGGCTATGCCCACCACGAACGTCGCCGCCTCGATCAGCGCGGCAACGCCGCCCATCTTCTGTAAATCATTCATCGTTGATCCCTTCTCGCACGGCGGCCTCTATCTCGCCGCGCGGGCGGCGGCTCACGGGGTCGATCTTCGCCGATGGTACCTCGCGCCATGATGCCACCGACCGAAGCCCGTCGCATTCGACGGAGGTCTACTCACCCAACTGCGTCGAGAAATGTTCTCGGAAGTTGGGCTAATAAAGATGCGCCCCGCTGAATAGCTATGCGGGTTCCGGGGGCATCGAGGGAGCAAAAAAGGCCCGGATGGGATCCAAAAATCGCTCCGTGTTACAAGGCTGGATAGATATTCAGGGCCTACGTCAACATCGAGTAGTCGGGCGGGTCGTTGAACGACTCGATCCAGGGGTTCTGCCAGGGCGAGCCCGGCTCGATGTAGGAGGCGCCGGTGCCGGAGATGAGGCACCAGTCGCGCAGGGCATGGGCGGTGAGACCACACCGGCACCCGCCGGCTACCCAACGCTGCCTGACCCGACCCTCATCGGGTGAAGGTGAGATGGGTGACGCCGCTCGGCGTCGACACCGCCTCCACGTCGTACTGCTCCTCCAGCGCCTCCAGACCGTCCCACAGCCGGACGCCGCGGCCGAGCAGGATCGGGACCTGCACGACATGCAGATGGTCGACGAGCCCGGCGGCGAGGAACTCGCGCAGCATCGTCGGGCCCCCACCGATGCGGACGTCCTGACCGTCTGCCGCCTCCCGAGCAACGGCGAGTGCATCCACCAGCGCGACATCGAGGAAATGGAACGTCGTACCGCCGTCCATCTCCAGCGGCGGCCGCGGGCGATGGGTCAGCACGTACGTCGGCGTGTGGAACGGCGGATTTGGTCCCCACCATCCGCGCCACTCCGGGTCGTCCTGCCAACCCGGAGGGCCGAACTTGCCGGCGCCCATGATCTCCGCGCCGATGCCGTGCTCGTGACGCTCGGCGAAGGCGTTGTCGACGCCGGCAGTGCCGGCGGCGTCCCAGAATCGGGTCGCGATCATCCACTCGTGGAGCCGATGCCCGGCGTGGCCGAACGGCGCCTCCAACGACAGGCCGTCGCCGGTGCCGAACCCGTCGAGCGAGATCGAGAAGTTGTGAACCCGGACACGAGACATAGCAGCTCCTTCGGTTGTGATGTGCGACCTCAAATGGCTGGTAGAGCAGTGAGCCGGGCGACGGGCGCCCGTTTGTCGGTCCAGCCGCCGCTATGAGAGTTAACCGCTATTTTTAGTAGTAATGGAAGAGGCGCGATCTCTAAACACCTTTTTCGCCCAATTACCGACAAGAACGATTCTCGGAACTTCGCCTGTACGGAGTACTCGGAAGTTCGAGTCATCTGCCGCCGACGTGAACCGCCGGGCGTCTCGTGCCGTCCGGTTCGGCTTCGCGCAAGACCTCGTGGGTGACGGGGGCTGTATCCCCCTCCCCGAAGAGCAGGAAGCGGAACAGGTACACGATGGGATTGCCCTCGGTCCACCCGAAGTAGCAGTGCGGGGCCTTACCGGTGGTGTCTCGCAGGTGGAGCAAGAGGGCGGCGATGGCGTTGGGCACCACCGAGCTCACCGCCCGCAAGACCTTGTGGTCGCCGACCTCCACCCCCCTCACCTCCAGCACGTCCTCGAACTCCGAGGCGTCCTCCACCTCGATCTCGAGGAAGAGGATCGGCACGTCCTCGGGGATGTGGTTGTCCTCGCGCTGCTCGGCCTCCTTGTGATCGTACTCCGCCTTGTCTCCCGCCTGGCGCCGGTTGGCGACAAGGTGGATCTCGCCCCTGTGGCTAGCCTCTTCTATGAACCGCTCCGCCGTCTCGTCCATATCTATCCTCTCCTGCCTCAGCTCTAATGAACGGTAGACCCTCGAGACGAGCGAAGTTGCGATCATCGTGACGATGAAGAAGGACGCGATCACGAGTCCATCAGGCCGCTGTATCTCGTTGGCGACCAAAGCGTAGACGAAGACGGCGGTCACCAGGCCGAAGTAGATCGCCGGCAACCTCGAGCCCCTGCGCCAGGTCGAGAGCGTTACCGCGAAGGCGGCGGAGGTCATCATAGCGAGCACCCCCGTAGCGTAGGCGCCGGCCTGGGCGTCCACGTCGGCGGAGAAGATGATCGTGATCGCCACGGAGACCGCGGTATAGACGAGCACGAGGGGACGTATCGCCCGCGCCCACTCGGGCGCCATGCCGTAGCGCGGCAAGTAGCGCGGCACGATGTTCAGGAGCCCGGCCATAGCCGAGGCGCCCGCGAACGCCAGTATCGTTATTGTTGAGAGGTCGTAGGCGGTGCCGAAGACGTCCCCCAGCTGATCGTGCGCTACGTAGGCGAGGGCGCGCCCGTTGGCCGCTCCCCCGGGCTCGAACTCCTGAGAAGGGATCAGCATCACCGTCACCAGGCTCGTGGTGATCAGGTAGAAGCTCATGGTGATGGCGGCGACGGTCAGCATCCTGCGCGTGTTGCGGATGCGCCCTTCCGGTCGCTCTGGTCGATCCCCTTCGTCGCCGCGTACGAGCGGCATCATGCCCACCCCCGTCTCGAAGCCGGAGAGCCCCAGCGCCAGGCGCGGGAACACGAGCAGCGAGGCGACGACCATCATCAGGGGGTTGCCGTAGTTCTCGAATAGGGCGTTCTGCCAGCTTACGATGCTTCGAGGATGGGTCGCGATCTCGTAGAAGCCCACACCTACGACGACGAGGTTGAGCAGCAGGTAGACCCCGACGATGAAGACCGCGATGCCTATGGCCTCCTTGAAGCCCTTGAGGAAGACGGCGCCGAGGAACGCCAGGAGCGCCAGCGTGATGGTGACTTCTTGGCCGTGGAAGAAGGAGGGCACCAGCGGGTTCTCCGCCACGTGGACCGCGGCGTCCGCCGCCGACAGGGTGATGGTCACTATCCAGGCCGTCGCGACGAAGCCCAGGAGCACGAGCAGCTTGCCCCTCCAGAAGGAGAGAAGATCCTCGAGCATCGAGATCGAGCCCTGCCCGTGTGGGCTCTCTTCCGCGACGCGCCTGTACATCGGAAGCGCCCCAAAGAGCGTGAGCCCCACGATGAAGAGGGTAGCTATGGGGGAGAGCGCCCCGGCAGCGAGTGCAGCTATACCTGGGATGTAGCCCAGGGTGGAGAAGTAGTCGACGCCCGTCAGGCACACGACCTGCCACCACGCGTGCTGCTCGGGGCGCCCCTCCTTGGCCTCCGGTCCAGGCACGTCCTCGACCACGTCCGCAAGCAACCAGCGCTTGAGTCGGCCCGTCGGGGCCTTCGGCGAGGCTTCGGATTCCGACACTACGCCCGCCCCCCCGAAGCCTGGCGACGACGACAGGGACGCCTCCGGCAAGATCCCCCTTCGGGCACCCGACTTACCTCCTTCTTCGGCGCCTGCGGGGTTAGCTGTCGGGTTCGGGCCGAAAGAGCTAAGCCCTACGCCAGCCAGGGAAGCCTAGCCGGCGATTCACCCCGAGGACGTAGTAGGTCCTTGGTGGGTCCCCGCCCCCCGGCGCCGCCCGGGAGCTCGGCGTCTTCTTGGCATCTCATTGTCACCCGGCGGTTTACGCCTCGCAACGATCGTTGTCAAGGATCGTCGTCAACGCCTGCGCTCGCCTCTATTCACCCGAGTGCGTGGAAGGGGCCTTCTCGGAACTCTATACTCAGGATCCCGCATAGAACGCCGTCTCAAAGCCACAGGGCTCGCTCCTCGGCGCATCCACGCCCGGTGAGTGATTCCTACTTCTTGTGGTGATGGATCGATATACGCGATCGTGAATGCTCCAATCTGGGGGTCGTGGGCGAGGATCAGACCATCTCCTACTCGGGCAAATGTGCGTCGCGGGTAGAGTAGGCGACGTACGCTTCCATCTCGCGGTCTGTAAGCGTGCGCTCGGCGCCCTGCATCGCGTTGTGCATCGCGTTCGACGCCTCTCACAGCCACCCGCTGCGCTTGAAGACCGCGTAGAGCACGACGCAGCTCGCTACCATGACGATCAGCACCGACGGGTATCCAAACCTCCAGTAGAGCTCCGGCATGTAGCGGAAGTTCATCCCGTAAATGCTCGCGATCACGGTGGGCACCGCGATTATGGCGGCCCACGCGCTGATCCTGCGCGTCTGGTCGTTCTGCTGGACGCTTACCAGGGTGAGGTTGGCGTTGTACAGGTTCTGTAAGAGCCCCACGAACTCCGAGACCCGCGCGTTTAACCAGCGGGCGCGGCTTCGTGCGCCGCGCAGGCGCTCCGCGAGCTCCGGCTCCGATCCGGGGTCCTGCGAGTCGGCGTCTGCCAGACCCTCCAGAACGGCCTCGAGGTGTTGGGTGGTCCGCTGGAACCTGACTATCTGCCTCGAGAGCTCGTAGAGCCTGTCCGTCATCCTGCCGGTCACCCTGCCTCCGCCTCTGAGGACGTCGTCCTCCAAGGCTGCGAGGTCCTCTCCGAGCCCATCTACCACCGAGGCGTAGCCGTTGAGCACCCGATAGAGGATCGCGCGCAGGATCGCCCCCGACCCCAGGCGCGAGAGATCCGAGCCCTCTTCGAGGTCCTGCTCCACGTCGCGCATATCCGGGCCTTCACCACGCGAGACGGTGATCACGAGACCCTCCTCCAGGAGAACGTCGAGCTCGCCGATCTCCACGTTGCCTGAGTTGTCCGAGTACCGGGCGGGGCTCACCATCATGGTTGACCTTCGTCCCTGGTAGTTCAGGATGACTCCCTTGTGGGTTTCGGTGTCCTCCTTCGCCAGCTCTTGCGACCCGAACTGGTGCGCGACGGATTCCAACTCCTCTTTGCTCGGCTCGACGAGCGAGATCCATACCACCGCCCGAGGGTTCTGGCTAGTCGCGCTGGCGTCACTCAACGAGTGCTTTCCTTCGGCTTTCTTGCCGTTCTGGTAGACGGTGACCCTCGTACTCACACTACCCACGTTCTCTTCGCAAAGAAAGCGAGAGCAGTCCCACGCCCGGCAGGAAGGTCATCGCCAGCCCGAGGGCGACGGTGAGGATCCCGACGAGGAATAGGACCAACTCGCCGTCGATCTCGCGCCGCGGGCGCCCGGTTGGTCGCCTCGAGCGGTTCGCCACGGAGATGCAGCGCGTTGGCGCCGAGCGCGACGACCCCCGTCTCGCGCAAGAGCGGCGCCACCCATGGAGTATGATCGGCAGGTCCCGCATTGGGTGCGTCCCGCATCAGCGTCCACCTCCGAGCCCGCGTGCCCTGGTAGATGGCCACCACTTCGACGCGCTGAGAGCAGGCCTGCGGCGTAGTAGTCGGCGCAGCGTCGTCGCTTGCACCCTCGGTCACCTCCGCTATCCGATGGCGGTCTCCTTCTCGGAAGCCTAGCGCCGGGGCGTTGTGAGAGCGTCGGGGGAGCGTCATCGCTTGCACTCTCGATCACTTCTGCTATTCTGATGCCTCTCTTCCTTCGGAAGCCTAGCGCGGGGGCGTTGTGAGAGCGTAGTGAGGGGGTCGCACTAGGCGTAGCGAGGCTCCGTGGTGGGGCGCCGTTGTTGGGCCCTTGGATTCTCTCTTAAAGGAGTGATCTGCGCCCTAAGTGACCAAGTACGCGGCGCACCAGTGGCGCCGAGAGGAATCGCTCCCTTAGTTCTTCGTCTCTGATCTTCTGGGCTAGCTCTCTCAAGGTCTGAGCCG
>CAVYMT010000003.1:0-248093 GCA_963769655.1 uncultured Rubrobacteraceae bacterium
GAGGCAACCCACCAGAAGGCTCCAATTATGTACAGGAGCCCCGGTAACCTCGGCCCATCTGTCGCAGCTCCGCTTGAGTATGCCTTCACGATGGCCATGATCACGACCGATGCCATGGGGGAGAGCGCCCCGAGCAATACCCCGGGAACCTGCCACTTCGAGGCTAGGAATGCGAGCAACGCGCCCGACAAACCCGTGGCTATGAGCTCCTTGTAGCTAAAACTGAAGGACACCCCTCCGCCGGAGGACCCGCCAGTCCCTCGATCGCTCTGAGCGCTCAATCTCTCTACCCACTAATGTAGGAGCGTCGCCAACGATCCTAGAGTAGCAGGCGGCAATGAATCCCGGATGAAATCCCCGGCCGGGAAGTCTATTTCCGAGAATCTACCTTCCGAAACTGTTTGGAAATCCGGATTATCGACTGCTGCACGGAGACGCAAAGGCGACGATCCGCGCAGACCCAGGCGACCGAAGGCGTAGCCGCGAGTAGAATGGGACCGAAGAGAGTAGGTTTCGGCAGCACTCCCCCGATGCCGCCGGGGTGCCGAGAGGGAGGCAGCGTTGGAAAGGGCCAGGGCCGACAGGTCTGAACTGGAGTACGAGGTCTCTTTGAGCGCTGCGTAGGCACGATCGGCTACGGCCACGATCTCCCGCTCCGGGTACCAGCGCCTCACTAGCAAGAGCAGCTGCCAGGCCCATTCGGTTATCTTCTTGTGCCGTCTACCCCGCTTGGCGGCATAGCGCTCGGAAGGAGCCAGGGCTGAGAGGAAGGGCAGGGCCCATACCCTCGAAGCCCAAGGGACCTCCACCAACAACATCACGCAAAACCATCTGAGGCCACTGCTCTTAACGAAGGTTTCGTGGGTGGAACGGACCGGATCGCGGTAGACGCCCCTGGCCGAGATCTTCTTCCCGTAGCGTCTCTCCAATGTCTCGTCGATGCCTACGATCAACGGATCTCTTTCTGGCACGAACGTCTCGACCAGTAACCTCAACAGCACACGACTCGCCTTCCGACTCGACCAGCTAGCACGGCTCAAGACCCGATGGTAGCGGTGGAAGCGCTTCTCTTGATCCAAGCCCATCGCGCGCAGAGCGGAGCTAACGGTTCTGCACCCAGGATCGAGGATCGTGCCTGTCACGAGCACTTGAACATGTCGCCAGGCGCGCTTTGAGAACAGTGGCGCGAACGGGGTTAATGCCCGTATCATCTCTTCGGTAGGGTACGCACTTCGATCGCCTCTCTTTGAGCGGATGGATGACGAGCGTACCCTACCCCTTGAGCTCAAAAACGGCTAAAGTCGAGCTCCACGCACTCGGGTGAATACGGGCAAGGGCAAGGGGACGAGCGTATACTGGGCGCGTCTCATCTAGGCGGCCGAAGGAGAGGATCTCATGGCAGAGAAGCGCCACGGACGGAACTACGTCCGGCTTCTGGAGCTCCTTCAAGGCGTAGACCTTATCCACCCGAAGTTCGGAACGACACATTCTGCGAACTGCGCCTTGAGGGGTTCTCGGACGTTCGCGCCGGACTTGGGACAGTGACATCATACACGCGGTGGAAAGTGTTAACCGGCTAGAGCTGGAGTAAGGAGGACCGCCATGGGCGAACGCCGTATGTCCGTGATCGAGAAAGTCGTGCACAGGATCGAGGACCACATAGAAACATGGCGCAAGGAGACCGTGGAGCGCGAGAGGGAAGTCGACGCCAACAGAGACACGCTATGGGCCGCTGCGGCAGAGCGGGAGCGCTTACTGGTCGAGGCCGTAAATGAAGAGGAATCCCGGCGCGATTCTCTGGAGGAGATCACCAAACAGCAGCGGCTAGTCTTCGTGGCGCACTCCGAAGAAGTGGCCCGCGCGTTAGAGGAGTTCGCCAACGACAAAGATCGCTTGGTCAAAGTTATTGCCGGCAAGCAGGGAAGCCACGCGAAGGAGCTGGGCGTGAAAGGCTCCTGGCTGGTGTTCGAGAAAGCTGCGGATTGACAGCCAATGAGTGCACGTGGGACGAGCGGCCCCCTGAGGGCGAGAGGATGAAACGTGACAGAGCAAGTCCCACCTCCCCAAGACCGTCCCAAGAGGCCTCAACCTCGCGACATTGCCTCTTGGGCGGTGAGCAGGAACGTACTTCATGTTTCCGAGGTATCACTCAGGAAGACCCGCGCCGGCGGCAGCCCGTCCGCCCAGGAGGGCTCCTCCAGGCGGAATCGGCGCAGCTCAGCGCGGTCCCCGTGTGATGCCAGCAGCTCTGCCGCCGTCCTCAGTATCTCCGGCGATCCGTCCAAGCCCAAGAGGCGAGCCTTCGAAAACGCGCGCAGGCCCGCCGCGCTCAACCATCTCGCACCAGTGCCGATCTCCACGCCCAAGAAAAGTCGTCGGGTTCGGCGAGTTTAAGGTCCAGGATGGACTGCTCGATCTCTTCCCGGCGCGGTACCATCGCCCGACCCAACTCGACGAAGATCTTCGACTCGTCCTAGCCCTAGGTCCCCGGTCTATCTCCAGGAAGCACGCGAAAGCGTCAATGTGCGGTGCCGGGAACTGATGATCGTACAAGACTCTTGAGGCGACCATACGCTTCCAGGACCCCGCGTCTTGCGAGATGAGCATCGAGGTTGTTGTCTCATCCCGCTCACCCTATGTGTCAAGAATGGGCTGGGCCGCCTCACGGAAATCGTCCGGCCAACTGCTCACGATGTTCGCTTCGCGCCCTTATCTTTTCTGTAGCCCATGCGCAGGGACTCCGCGGGTATCCGGGACGGCGGGGCGGGTTGCGGAACCGGGAAGTTGGCCGGGGTGGCGCGGAAGGCCGAGTGCAGGCGCCAGGCCGTCAGCGCGACCACCAGGAACGCGGCTCCGAGTACGGCGAGCTCGAGCGGGGCATGGTTGCGGAGGGCCACGGCTGCCAGGATCGGGACGGCCACGAGGGCGACGGCGAGCGAGATGCCCCGGTGGAAGCGGCCGGCCTCGGAGTGGGGCCAGGGGTCCATGGGACGCACCACCTCCCGGCCCTCGTCGGAGTCGGTGCAGTCGGACTTGGCGGGACAGTGGTTGCAGATCTGGGGCCTGCCCCGGTAGCGGACCAGCCGCCGCTCGTGGTCCGTCTCGCTGCGCACGAGGACCTGCTCCTCGGGGCAGATCCAGGCGTCGTGCGTGTGGTGGTAGGTGAACCCGGCGGTGCGGTAGCGCTCCGAGCGGGCGTGCGAGCGGTGGGCCATGAGATCCAGTCCCAGGGCGACACCGAGCAGGAAGACCGCGTAGCCCGCCGCCATGAACACCTCGGGATGGATGACCATGCTAACGCTCCCTCGGCCCGGCCGCTTCGGGCTCGGTGATCTCGGTGAACAGGATGTCCTCCGGCTCCTCCATCGTTATCCGGGGCACCGTGTGGCGCACGCCGAGGTAGCAGAGGTACAGGAGCGGCAGAACTCCCCCGACGATGAACACCGCGTCGCCCGGCAGGCGCATCCACTCTATTAGGGCGTTGGTGGGGTTGGTTACGTACTCCAGGCTGCGGGCCTCGAAGTACCCCGCGTTGACGGACTCGTAGAGTTGCAGGATCCCCAGGGGGAAGAGGGTGGCGAAGATCTGCCACGCGAGCCCGATGTTGAGCGACCAGAAGCTGATCTTGGCCGCCCGCTCCGACCAGCGCTCCTCGGGGATCAGGTATCGCAGGCAGAAGAGGGCGAAGCCGGCCGCGAGCATCCCGTAGACGCCCATCATCGCCCCGTGGGCGTGCGCCGTGGTCAGGGCCGTCCCTATCTCGTAGTAGGAGACTATGGGCAGGTTGATGAGGAAGCCCAGGATGCCGGCGCCGAGGAAGTTCCAGAACCCCACCGCGACCAGGAACATCACCGCCCAGCGGTGCGGGAACGGCGTGCGCGAGCGCGACTCCTGCTGCGCCCCGAGCTGCAGGAAGCTCCACGCCTCGAAGGTCAGGAAGGTGAGCGGGAGGACCTCCGCCGCCGAGAAGAACGCGCCCAGGGCCATCGCCGAGGCCGGCGTCCCCGAGAAGTAGAGGTGGTGCAGCGTTCCGACCACGCCGCCGACCGAGTACAGGATGATGTCCAGGAAGATGACCGTCAGCGCCACCCTCTCGGAGATCACGCCGAGCAGGACGAAGACGTAGGCGACCATGACGGTGGTGAACAGTTCCAGGAAGTCTTCCACCCAGAGATGGACGACCATGAAGCGCCAGTAGTCGGCGGTGGGGAAGCTCGAGTCCGGCCGCGCGATCAATCCCACCGCGTAGAAGGCGGGGATGGCGAGGGCAGCGAGGAAGAACATCCACGGCATGTTGCCCACGCGTTCACTCCTGAGACGCCCGCGCATCACCCGGAAGAGCATGGCGACCCAGAAGAACAGCCCGATCGAGAGCAGTACCTGCCAGAAGCGCCCGAGGTCCAGGTACTCGTAGCCCTGGTTGCCGAACCACGCCCACCACCGGCCCATCAGGCCGTGGATGCCGAGGAGTTCGCCGATGAGGCTGCCGAAGACGACTATCGTCAGGGCGCCGAGCAGCCCGTAGGCCAGCCACTTCTGCCCCCGAGGCTCGCGGCCGGCGATCATCGGAGCGAGGAAGATGCCGGCCGCCAAAAACGAGGTGGCCGTCCAGAGGATCGAGAGCTGCACGTGCCAGGTCCGCACCACGTTGTAGGGCAGGAACTGCGCCAGGTCGAAACCGAAGAAGCTGGCTATGTCCGCCCGGTAATGCTCCGAGGCGGCCCCGACGAGCGTCTGGATGAGGAAGAGGGCGGCCATGACGAAAAAGAACCAGGCGCACACCCGCTGGGACGGCGTGAGCGCCACATCGCCCGGAGAGCGGAACGAGAGGCTCTGCTGGTCCCGGCCGTGCCAGCCGAGGAAGCTCCAGCGTCCGACCGCCCCGAAGAGCAGCCCGAGGCCGCCGAGCAAGGCGATAAGGGACAGGACGCTCCACACGAGCGTGTCCGCGGTCGGCTCGTTCTCGACCAGCCGCTCGGGGGGCCAGTTGTTGGTGTAGGAGTAGTTTTCTCCCGGGCGCTCGGCGGCGGCCGCCCAGGCCGACCATCCAAAGAAGGCCGTGAGATCCTTGATCTCCTCGGGGTCGGTGATCGCCTCCGGACGCAGGCCGTACTTCGTGGTGGGTTCGCCGAAGAACCGCCCATAGTAGTCGCGGACCTCCCCGAAGGCGGCCGCCTGGGCGCCGGTGAACCGCAACTCTTCCGTCTCCGGGTCGTAGCGGTTCTCCCTGAAGTCCCGCACGGTCTGCGCCGTGGCCCGATCCGACCCCTCCCCCTCGTATCTCTTGCGAACCGCGAGGGCTGCGCGACGCAGGTAGTCGGCGGTATAGTCGGGACCGAGGTATCCGCCGTGCCCGAAGACCGAGCCGTACTGCATCAGCCCGTTCTTCAAGAACACCTTCTGGCCGTCCTTGACGTCCTCCCCGGTGAACACGACGTTCCCCGCCGGATCCACGACCCTCTCCGGGATCGGCGGCTGCCCGCTGTACGTCTTGTAACCTATCAGCCCCAGCACGAAAAACCCGACGACGAACGTCAGCGCCACGGCCTGAACCCAGCCCTTCGAGACCAACAACTCCCGCCGTCCCGTCCCTCCCGCCACCAGCCACCCCCAGAGATCCCGGCGGGACACGAAGCCCACCTTAAATATTACCTAATTAGTAATATAACTTCGACCGCGATCGGTATGCAAGGTCTTTTTTCGGGTGCTCCTCGGGGGAGCGCTCGTGCGGGAGCGTTAGGGTTGGGGGGGTAGCCTGGCGAGGGGGTTGTGTTCGATAAACTCGTCGAGGGTCTGGCCGCCGAGGTATTCGAGGATGGCCTCTTGGCCCCTCTCCCAGGCCGCGTGCAGGGCACAGGGGGTGCCTTCTCCGCAGGCGCGGTTGTGCATGATGCAGCGGGTGACGCCGAAGGGGCCCTCGGCCGCCTCGACGGCATCGCGGAGGGTGATCTCCGCGGCGGGGCGCGCGAGGCGGGAGCCGCCGCCGCGGCCCTGGCCGCTCTCGACCAGCCCGGCGCGGGAGAGGTCGGCCAGGATGCGGGCGAGCAGCCGGCGCGGGATGCGGGCCTCGGCGGAGATCCTGTCAGCCGTCGCCTGCTCCCCCGACCGGGCGAGGTACACCAGGGCCCGCAAAGCGTACCGTCCCTCGCTGCTCAACTCCAGTTGCAGACCCAGACCCCTTAAGAGACTCCGTCACCGTACATGTTCTACCAGACTCCCGTCCCGGTCCACGCGTCACGCAAGGGTGTTCAAACTATTACTCTTTTTGTAATAATGAATGTCGGTGTCTGCCGACGAAGGAGACTGTATGACGTTCAGGCAACGCCCAGGATCCGATGATTCCTTGAGCGGGCAACGCCCGGGATCCGATCGCTCCTTGACGGGGTCCGCTGCAGGGCTTCGATCTCGACGAAGAGGCGGCGCGTTTGCGCGACGAGAAGGAGTGGCAGGAGGGTCGGCGGAACTCGATCACGCTGCGCAAAGGGCGAGGGGATGAGCGTGGTGTTGCTGGTGATGAGGGCCGGGGACAAGCTAGAGGAGCACTCCGCGCCCGGGCCGATCGCCTTGATGATCCGTGAGGGCCGCATCCGCTTCGCGGCGGAGGGCGAGACCGTCGAGGCCGGACCGGAGAGGGTGCTCACGTGCGACGCCGGGGTACGCCATAGCGTGGAGGCCTTGAGCGACGCCGTCTGCCTCCTCAACGTGGCGAGCGGCGGGAAGGCCTGAAGGAGCACGACCCCGATGACGACCGCGCTGGGCAAAGACCTCGAGGCGGTGGCCGCCTCCGCGGCGGGGCGGCAGGGGGTGGTCTGGACCCTTGAAGGAAGGGACGACCTGAACGCCAACCTGGTGCGCTTCACCAAGGGGTGCGGGCGTCGGGGAGCACGTCAACGACGAGGTGGACGTCGTCTTCGTGGGCGTCTCGGGCTCGGGCACCGTCGCGGTGGACGGCGAGAAGTTCTCTCTGGAGCCCGGTCGGCTGGTCTTCGTGCCCAAAGGGTGCCTGAGGGCGACCCGGAGCGCTTCCGGCGAGTTCGCCTACCTCACCGTCCACCGGCGGCGGGGGCCTATGCGCATCGCGCCCGTAAGCGATGCGAGCGGCGGCGTCGGTGAAAAACGGCCTATGGGCCGGGGGTCGGCCGAGTGAAGGCAGCGGGGCATTCTTGCGCTTTTGGGAAGCGGACACGAGTGCCCACATGTGGGAAGTAGAGGTGCTGCTCGCGAGCTACGCGCGCCACGGCGGCGCTGGGCGAGGTTGACCATCGGACGTTTCGGGACGTCGGGGACCGCCTCGAAGCCCACATTCGCTCCGAAGGGAGGCGCGCGTCCCCGCTCTTGGAGGCTTCGCTACCCGAGGAGGCCTTGGATGAGATCGGAACACGGCTCGGCCCGACAAGGCAACGCCCGGCGGTGGGCTATATTGTGCGCGAAGGGCGGCGAAATTTTGCGGGTCCCACCACACCGTCGAGGGCGCGGTCGGCAATAGGGAAGGGCGGAGGAAACAGGTGACCAAGAGAGCGCGAGGAACACATCGTCGGTGAACTCTCCGACTTTCCGGAGGGCAGCCACAAGGTCGTGAGGGTCGGGCGGCGGGAGATCGGGGTCTTCAACGTCGGCGGAGAGTTCTACGGGCTGCCGAACGTCTGCCCGCACCAGACGGGGCCTCTGTGCTCGGGCAAGCCGGCGCTTGGCACCCTCGTCTCCCGTAAGGAGAACGACTGGCGCTTCGAGTGGGTGCACGAGGGCGAGATCGTGGCCTGCCCCTGGCACGGCCTCGAGTACCACGTCCCGACCGGACGCTGCATAGCCTACCCGAACGTGAACCTGCGCTCCTACGAGGTGCTGGTCGAGGACGGCAAGGTGAAGGTCCGACTCTAGCGGTGGAGCCGGACCCTCAGAGGATTCAGGAGGACGGCAGGCTCGCCGTTCGCGAGGAAGCGGAGGCGTTCCTCGTCGTCAGGGAAGACGATCCCGAAGACTGGATCGCCCGCTTCGACAAGGACGACGACTTCCCGGCCCGCGCCTGGGCACAGAACATGGTCGCCGTCTTCAACCGACGCCTCGCCAGGCGCTCGGCGGGGCGCTATTCCGGCCCCCCGACACCGCCCGGCTCGAAGCCCGGCGGCTACCACCCCGACGAATAGGCCTGACGACCCACCGGACCGGTCTGCAAAGGACCCCTCGAGGGTTACCTTATGTGGTGGTGAAGAGGACCGGTATCTCCCACGGGTCGCGCGCGACGAAGCCGCCGTCGCGCTCCTCGACCTCGACGCCGGCGGCCCGAATCCGCTCGGCCAGGGTGGAGATCTCGCCGGCATCGTCGAGCACGACCGTCCAGAGGTCCAGGCCGACCGCGTCTGGCGGGGCAGGCAGGATACCCTCGCCGCGCCAGACGTTGAAGCCGAGGTGGTGATGGTAGCCGCCGGCAGACACGAACGCTGCTTCGGCGGGCATGAACGTCTTCAGCTCGAAGCCCAGGACGTCGCGGTAGAAGGCGAGGCCGCGCTCCAGGTCTCCGACGTGCAGGTGCACGTGGCCGACCACGAGGTTGGTATCTATCTCGCGTTGCAACTCCTCGTCGTCCGTTAGAGCCAGCAAATCTTTCAGGTCCAGTGGCCTGGGGCCCGCGTCCCAGCCGGGGTTCGCGAGATCCGGCCACACCTCGCGCGGGCGGTCGGCGTAGAGCTCGAAGCCGTTGCCGTCGGGATCGGAGAGGTAGATCGCCTCGGAGATGCCGTGGTCGGATGCGCCCCGGACGTGGGCGCTCGTGGCGACCAGGCGATTTGCCGTGCGCGACAGCTCCTCCCGGGAGGAGTGCAGCAACGCGACGTGGTAAAGGCCCGCGTGGCGGCCCGCGCGGCGCGCGTCGGGGTCCTCGTGCAGATAGAGCAGGTCTTCCCCGCCCGCGCCCATCGCCGCCTCGGATCCTTCGCGATCGTGGAGGCGCAGGCCCATGTTGTCCCGGTAGTAGGCGATCGAGCGGTCCAGATCGGCAACCGTCAGGTGGACGGGGCCCAGGCGAAGCGTGTCGGGCAAGGCGGGAGCGGTGGTGCGCGACGGGTTCTCTCGCTGGCTCATACGGATCCTCTCGTGCGTTGTCGTCGCCCATCCGGTGATCTTACCGGAAGCCTCGCGGGTTCGGCACTGGCGGTCGCCAGCTTGCCCGTCCCGGAGGCTCCTTCCCTACGGCGGGGGGCCACGACGCTACGATACACTAATGGCTAACTCGACTGCACCTCTACTACGGAGAGACAGGAGGCAAGGTTTCGATGAGTAATATCGAGCAGAGTCTTGACTTCGGCGAGGTCGGGAGGCTGCCCGACCCGAACGACAACGTCGCCATCGCCACCCGCAGGCTGGAGGCCGGGACCCGCGTCTCCTACGAGGGCGAGGAGTTCGAGATGCCGCACACCGTTCTCGAGGGCCACCGCTTCGCCGTCGGGGCCATGCCCGAGGGCGAGAGACCTCCTCTCCTGGGGCCTCACCGTTCGGGACGCGCGCTCAGGGACATCGCGCCCGGCGACTACGCGTGCAACGAGAAGATCCTGCGCGTCCTGCGCGAGCGCTTCAGGGACCACTCTCCGGACCCAGCGACGACGGCCACCCCGAGGGAACCTCCGACCAGGGCGGGGGCCGGGTGCCGGGCGGCTACCGCAGGGCCGGCCTCGAGCCTGCCCGACGAGCCCAACTTCCGCGACGCCGAGCTCGAGCCCTACGTACCTGGACGAGGAAGACCTTCAGGCCCGGACGAGCAGGTGCCGCTCCACGACGAGCCCCGCACCTTCATGGGCTACCGGCGCGGCGGCGGAGCGGGGCGTCGGGACGCGCAACTACGTGGTCGTGCTCGGCGTCACCTCGCGGCTAACGGGTTCGTGCGGGCGCTGGAGTGCGAGATGAACGGCGTCTCCGACGCCTACGAGAACATAGACGGCATCGTCGCCGTCGCCCACACCGAGGGCGGCGAGGACCGGACGCCGAACAACCTCGATCTCCTGCTGCGCACCTTGAGCGGCTTCATGGTCAACCCCAACGTCGGGGCGGTGCTCGCCCTCGACGACGGCGGACGAGGGGGCCGTCACGAACGAGATGCTCCGCTCGCTACGCCGAGGAGCACGACTACCCGATCTGGACGACGTGCCGCACGAGTTCATGAGCCTGCGGGGGGAGCTTCAGGGCCGACCTCGAGCGGGCCAAGGCCCTGGTGGCGGGCTGGCTGGACCGGACGTGAACGCGGCCGAGCGCACCGAGGAGCCGGCGTCGGAGCTCAAGATCGGGCTGCAGTGCGGCGGGTCGGACGCGTTCTCGGGCGTCTCGGCCAACCCGCTGGTCGGGTGGGTCACGCAAGGAGGTCGTGCGCAACGGCGGGGCGCCAACCTGGCAGAGACCGACGAGCTTATCGGGGCCGAGCACTACGTCCTGAAGAACGTGCAGGACGTGGAGACGGCGCGGCGCTTTCTGGAGACCGTCGAGCGGTTCAAGGAGCGGGTCGGCTGGCACGGGCACACGGCCGAGGACAACCCTTCCGGCGGCAACAACTTCCGCGGCCTCTACAACATCTCCATAAAGTCCATCGGCGCCGCGCAGCAAGAAGGACCCCGACGTGCGCGTCGACCGCGTCATCGAGTACGCGCAGCCCATGCGCGGGGGCGGCTTCTACTTCATGGACAGCCCCGGCAACGACCTCGAGAGCGTCGCCGGGCAGGTCGCCGCGGGCGCCAACATGATCTTCTTCACCACCGGCAACGGCTCGATAACCAACTTCCCCTTCGTCCCGACCATCAAGGTCGTCACCACCACCGGCCGCTACGACCTGCTCTCCAAGGACATGGACGTGAACGCCGGGGCCTACCTCGACGGCATCCCGATGGACGAGCTCGGACAGGAGATGTTCGAGCGGACCCTGCGGGCCGCCTCGGGCGAGAAGACCGTCGGCGAGCGGGCCGGCCACTCGCAGGTCTCGATCTGGCGCGACTGGAAACAGACGAGCCCGGAGCACCTCGAGGAGCTGCAGAACGCCCCCGAGCCCGACGGCGAGCCGTTGCCCGTCGAAGGCGACGCTCCAGAGCTCGAGTTCTCTTTCGAGGCCATAGAGACGGATCGCGGGCCGGTCACCGACCAGATCGGGCTCGTCATGCCGACGAGCCTGTGCTCGGGCCAGATCGCGCGCCGCATAGCCAACCGCCTGAACGAGCGGCGGCCACCGGCTTCGCCGAGGGCAAGGTTACCCGCTTCGTCGCCCTCCCCCACACCGAGGGCTGCGGCGTCTCCGCGGGCTCGGCCGAGGCAGATCTACTCCCGCACCGTGCTCGGCCACCTCGCCAACCCGTCCGTGAGGTTCGCCCTGCTGCTCGAACACGGCTGCGAGAAGACCCACAACGACTACTTCGAGAGCCGCCTCACCGATCAGCGGCCTGGACCCCGACGCGCTTCGGCTGGGCCAGCGTCCAGCTCGACGGCGGCATCGAGAGCGTCGTCGGGAAGGTCGAGGACTGGTTCGCGGAGACCCTCGACGAGGCCGACGACCTGGCGTACGAGACCGCCGGGCTCGAAGCCCTGCGCCTCGGCCTCCATGCCACGGGACCGCTCTCCGGAGGACGCGGCGCGCAGCCTGGCGAGCGTTACCCGCGCCGTCGTGGGCGTCGGGCGGTACGGTCGTCGTCCCCGAGAGGGCGGCGGTGCTCTCCTCACAGGCCTACCTGGACGACGTCCTCGGGGACCGGGACGTCCGGAACACGCTGGCCTACGGGCAGCCTTCCGGGAAGCCCGGGCTGCACGTCATGGAGGCCCCGACGGACCACTGGATCGAGACGGCCACCGGCCTTGGGGCCACGGGGGTCGAGGTCATGCTGGCGCACGTCTCAGGGCACCCCCTGCAGGCGCACCGCATGATACCGCTCGTGCAGGCCTCCTCCGACCCCCAGACGATCTCCGACCACGCCGACGACCTCGACGTGCTTCTCGAGGAAGACCCCGAAGCCTGGTCCGAGACAGATGCTGGAAGTCGTCGCGGCCGTGGCCTCCCGCGAGTACACGCCCAAGCTCTTCGGCAGCGGCAACACCGACTTCCAGTTCACCCGCGGCCTGCTGGGCGTCTCGATGTAGAGGATAGAGAGCCCCGACCCTCAGGTCCCGTAGCGGGCGGCGGAGGCGCCTCCGCCGCCCGCTTAGCGCATGTACAGCGCGGCCCTGGCCCCCTCGTCCGTCTCGATGGGGACCTTCAGTATCTCCTCGCTGATCACCGAGCGGTCTAGCGTATCTATGTCGGGCCAGTCGACCTCGATCATGTTGCCCGCAGGATCGAGCAGGTACATCTGCACCGCGCCTTCCGGCAGCTCGTAGAGGCGCGAGAAGTACCCTTCGGGGAACCTGACGCCGAGCTCGTTGGCCCTCTCGTAGACCGCCTCGAAATCGTCTACCTCGACGCCGAAGTGGTACCTGGACGGTGCCTCCTGGTCGCCCTCGAACAGGTGCAGCTGCAGGTCGCCGAGGCGGAACCAGCGCACCGGATTCGCGAAATCGGGGGAGGGGACCTCCTCCATCCCGAAGAGGTCCCCGTAGAAGCGCGCCGACGCTTCCAGGTCGCGGGCGTTGACGCTTACGTGGGTGAAACCCGTGGCTTTGATCTCTACACCGGTCGAACGGCGACCGTCTTCCACGTCGAGTAGAAGTCCAGGGCCGCCGATCCCTGCTCCCGCGGGCCCACGCCGGACTCCTTCACGCCGCCGAACGGCACCTGGAACTCCAGGCCCGCGGTCGGCAAGTTGACGTTCACGAGGCCGGTCTCCGAGCGCTCGGTGAACTCGTAGCTGTAGCGCAGCGAGCGGGTGGCGATACCTGCGGTCAGGCCGTAGCGGGTGTCGTTCGCCAGCTCGATGGCGTGGTCGAAGTCGCGCGCCTTGATGACGGCGAGGACCGGGCCGAAGATCTCCTCCTGCGCCGTCGTCGACGCGTTGTCCACGTCGGCGACGATCGCCGGGGAGATAAAGTACCCCTCGTCGTCGGTGCCCGTGGCCCCGCCTTCGAGGACCATACGCCCCTCGCCCGTTGCGGTCTCCAGCGCCTCGAGGATGCTGTCGTACTGGCTCTTGTTGACCACGGGTCCCGAGGCGGTGTCGTCCGCCAGGGGGTCGCCGAACTTGGTGGCCTCCGTCGCCTGTTTAAGCTCGTCGAGAAACTCGTCGTAGACGTCCTCGACGACGATGGCGCGGCTCGTGGCGGTGCACTTCTGGCCTGCGAAGCCGAAGGCGCCGTAGGCTACCTTCTGAGCCGCGTCGGCCAGGTCCGCGTCCTCCATCACGAGGTAGGGGTTCTTGCCGCCCATCTCGAGCTGGACCTTCTTGCCGATAGCCCGCTCCTGGATGCCGAGGCCGACGCTCGTGGACCCGGTGAACGAGAGGGCCTTGACGCGCGGGTCGGTGACCAGGGCGTCGCCCACGCTACCGCCAGAGCCGGTGACCATGTTTATAACGCCGTCGGGAAGCCCGGCCTCGGCCAGGATGCCTACGAGCATCGCGGCGTTCAGCGAGGCGTCGGTGGCCGGCTTGATGACCACCGCGTTGCCGCAGATAAGCGCCGGGGCAAGCTTCCAAGCCGGTATGGCCAGCGGGAAGTTCCACGGCGTGATCAGGGCGACCACCCCGACCGGCGCGCGGACCGAGCTGATCTGGACCCCGGGGCGCGTGGAGGGCGGCAGGATGCCGTCCATGCGCCAGCCCTCGGAGCCGTAGTAGCGGAAGATGGCCGCGGCGCGGGCTACCTCGGCCTGGCTCTCCCCCATGGGCTTGCCGACCTCGCGCGCCATGAGCTCCGCGAGCTCGTCGGCCCTGGACTCCAGGATGTCGGCAGCCTTGGAGAGCACGGCCCCGCGCGCGGAGGGTAGCGTGGCCTTCCAGCCGGGGGCGGCCTCCGCCGCGGCCTCGATGGCCCGCTCGGTCTCCGCCTTGCCGGACTTGGGGGTCGTGCCGAGTACCTCGGAGGGGTTGGACGGGTTCGTCACCTCGTAGGTCTCGCCCGAGTCCGCCGGCACCCACTCCCCGTCGATAAAGTTCTTCGCTTCGGTCTGGGATTCGATCAACGTCGCCTCCTTGACGAATGCTCCAATGGCCTCATCTTCTTTACCCGCTATTGCGGACGGTATCACGTACGTCGTGCGGCCACGCGAGTCCTGGCCCGCCTGAAGGATATCTCTCGTCCGTCCTGATCCTTTAGGCCTCGGGAGTCGTAAACCCATTGACGGCTCACAGATAGAGAGGAACAAGAGGAGCCGAAGATGGACCATCTGCTCGTCGAACTGGGATCTTTTGTGATCTTACCTGGTAGGTTCCCACGGTTACCTGGGGTTGGCCGTCCTCATGTTCCTGGGGGCCATGTTCTTGCCGGTCCCCACGGAGATCGTTCTGCCGCTCGTGGGTTTCCTGATCCTGCGGGGAGAGTTCACGCTGGTCGCCGCCGTCGCAGCAGCCACAGCGGGTTCCATGGGCGGAGCGCTGGCCGTGTACGCCGCGGGATACAGGCTCGGCGAGGAACCGGTGCGGCGGTTCGTCGGCCGGTTCGGCCGATACTTTCTGCTTCGAACGTCGGACCTGGACAGGGTGCTCGGGTACTTCGAGCGGCGCGGCGGGGTGGCCGTCCTTTTCGGCAGGATGGTCCCCGGGGCTGGCAGCTTCGTCTCCGTGCCGGCGGGGCTCGCGCGCATGTCCCTCTCCAGGTACCTGGCCTTCTCCACGATGGGCTACGCCGCCTGGAACGCGGCGCACATACTTCTCGGAATGGCCCTCGGGGCCCAGTGGAGGCTCGCCGCGGAGTACGCGCCCGTGCTGCAGTACGCGGCGATCGCGGCAATGATCTCGGGCGCGCTGTGGCTCCTCTGGCACCGGCGAAACAGGGCTCCGGCCGGAGAACCCGACCTCGCCACGAGGCAACTGGAGACCGCAGGTCGACCTCGGGCAACCGTAGGCGCGGCTCGGGTTTCGCGAGAGACCACGGGCGCGGCGGTCTCGAACGTTCTCCGAACCGGCTAGCGGATCACCTGGTTCGTCAAGACGAGATCCCCGACGGAGACCTCGACGGTGTCTCCGGGCGTGAGGGTGAAGTCCTCGCCCGGGACTATCCCGGTTCCCGTCATCAACAGGGCCCCCGAGGGCAGGGAGAGCTCCCTGCCCAGGTACGCCGCAAGCTCCTCCGGGCGACGCTTCATCCTGTCCGTGCTCACCTCGTCTTCGAAGACGGCCTCCCCGCCGCGCGAGATGCTCAGGCGGATGGGGAGATCCCGCAGGTCCTCGGGCCCGGCCGGCAGCACGATGCCCGGTCCGAGGGCGCAGGAGCCGTCGTAGATCTTGGCCTGCGGCAAATAGAGGGGGTTCTCGCCCTCTATGGAGCGCGAGGAGACGTCGTTTCCGGCGGTGTAGCCGACGATCTCCATCCCGCTGTTCACGACGATCACCAGCTCCGGTTCCGGGACGTCCCACCCGCTGTCCTCGCGGACGCGGATACCGCCATCCGGCCCGACGACCCGCCAGCCGAGGGCCTTGAAGAACAGCTCGGGGCGCTCGGCGTCGTAGACCCTCGCGTAGGCGTCGGCCTCCACCGACTCGGTCTCGCGCGCCTCCCTGCTGCGCTCGTAGGTAACCCCGCTCGCCCACACCTCACCGGCGGGCTCCACGGGCGGGAGCAAAGGATCGTCGGCCGCCCCACCAGTGGTAATGCCACCCAGAAGTCCGGCGACGGCGTCGGCGGGCAGCTCCAGGATCAGGCCCAACCCGAAGGAGGCCGGCAGGTAGCGTCCGTCGAGCGCCCACCGGGCGCCCCCGGCCACACGATGCCTCGTCAGGTACATGGTCTCTCGAGCCTCCTCTGTGTCTCCCGCACAAACTAGCATGCCCACTGTCCCGTCGCTGAGCGGGGTGCCCAGAACCGCTGTTGCGCGAGGCCGGCGACGCCTATAGTGTGTCCCCGCACGCCGCTTCGCGCGCCGTCCCCTGGGAGGAGCCTTGGAGAGAAGCTACTTTGACCGGCTGGCCGACAAGCTCTACGCGGCCGTGATCTCCGACGTCCTCGACGCCGCCGACCTTCGCCATCAGGCCATGGCTTCCCGCGTGGTCCACCAGGCGGGCCCGAACGTGCTGGTCGGTCGGGCGGCGACGGTGCTCGCCGGGGAGCAATCGGAGGTCGAAGGCGAGCCGTACGCGCTTCAGGTCGAGGCGATAGACGCCCTGCAGGAGGGCGACGTGGTAGTGGCGACGACACAGGGTAGCGAGGAGGCCGCGTTCTGGGGAGAGCTGTTCTCGACCGCCGCGCTGGCGCGCGGGGCGCGGGGGCTGGTGCTCGATGGGCTGGTGCGGGACCGGCGCAAGGTGGACGAGATCGGCTTCCCCGTCTTCGCAACCGGCGCCCGCCCGGTGGACTCCATGGGACGCCTCACGGTCTATGAGCACGGTGTGCCGGTCCGCTGCGGCGGCGTGGTGGTTCGGCCCGGCGACCTCGTCTTCGCCGAGCCCGACGGGGTCGTCGTGGTCCCGGCGCACATCGAGGAGGCGGTGGTCGCCGCGGCGCTCGAGAAGGTTGAGGCCGAGGACACCGTCCGCGACGAGTTGTCCAGGGGCGGGACGCTCGCCGAGGCCTGGAAGCGCCACGGGGTACTTTGATCGGCGGAGGAGGATAGGGATGGAGATCCTGCCGGGGATACACCGCATAGAGTCCGACCTGGGGACGCGCTTCATGTGCCAGTACCTCCTCGTCGGGGAGGACCGGACCCTGCTCATCGACACCGGCATCGCCGGGACGCCCGAGGAGGTCATACTCCCCTACCTCGCCGAGGTCGGGTTAGGCATCGAGGACATCGACGAGGTGATCATCAGCCACTCAGACCTCGACCACTGTGGCGGTAACCGGGCCCTGAAGGACCGGCGCCCGGACCTGCGGTTCTCGTGCGGGGAGGCGGACCGGAGGTACGTCGAGAGCAACAGCACGATCATGGCCGAGATCTACTGCTGGTCCGAGCCCTACGGCTTCGGCCCCGACGAGGCGGCCAAGGTCCAGATGCGCGAGGACCTGGGCGGCGACTGCCCGATAGACACCGGCCTGCGCGGCGGCGAGACCCTGAGGCTCGGACCGAACCGGAGGATCGAGGTCATGCATCTTCCCGGCCACACCCCGGGTCACCTCGGTTTCTGGGACGCGGAGACGGGGGCGGCGATCATCATAGACGCCGTGCTGGAGACCGGGATCTACGACCGCGAGGGCAACCGCCTGATACCGCCCCGGGTCTTCGACCTCGCGGGCTACGAGAACAACATCCGAAGGCTCGTCTCCCTGCGACCGCAGCACCTCCTGACCGCCCACTACCCGCCGCTCCAGGGACAGGAGGCCCTGGACTTTCTCGACCGTTCGCTCGAATTCGCCGCGACGCTCCGCGGCGTGGTACGCGACGGCCTGGAGAACGGGAAGACCGACCTCTGGGGGCTGACGCAGCTCGCCGACGAGCGGCTCGGGCCGTACCCCGAGGCCAGGATCGAGCTAGGGGCCGGCGTCCGCGCCAGCATGGCCTCGCTCTAGGATCATCGTGCCAAGCGTCGTCACGGCAGGCGAGACCATGGTCCTCGGCGTCCCCGCGCGCTCCGGCCGGCTGCGACACGCGGCGGGCCTGGAGCTGAAGGTCGGCGGCGCGGAGTCGAACCTCGCCATCGCGCTCTCCCGGCTCGGCGTCGGGGTCGGATGGGTTAGCAGGCTCGGGGCGGAGGAGCCGGGCCAGATCGTGCTCGACCGCGTGCGCGCCGAGGGCGTGGACGTCTCGCGGGTCGAGCGACTACCGAACCACATCACGGGGCTCTACCTGCGCGAGAAGGTCGGCGAAGCCACGCGGGTCTACTACTACCGGGCCGGCTCGGCGGCGTCCACGCTGGCGCCTGGGGACCTCGACCTCGAATACCTGCGGGAGGCGGATTTCCTGCACCTCACCGGCATCACCCCGGCTCTGTCCGAGACTTGCCGGGCCTTCGTCCTCTGGGCCGCGGACGAAGCCCGGAACGCGGGCTTGCGGGTCTGTTTCGACGTCAATTTCCGCTCCAAGCTCTGGACGGCGGATGAGGCGCGACGCTTCTCCGAGGAGATGCTACCCCGCGTAGACCTGCTCCTGATCGGGGACGAGGAAGCCCGCGCCCTGTGGGACCGGGACGACGAGGGATTCCTGCGGGAGCTGGCCGGTACGGGTCCGGATGAAGTCGTGCTCAAGCGGGGGGCCGAGGGTGGCCTCGTCCTGCTCGGAGGGGAGACCATAGAGGCGCCGGCCTTCTCCGTGCAAGAGGCCGACCCTATCGGGGCGGGCGACGCCTTCGCCGCCGGTTACCTCGCCGGCCACCTCTGGGACCTTTCCGTGGAGGAACGCCTGAGGACCGCCAACGCCATGGGGGCCATGAGCGTAGCGACCCTGGGAGACTACGAGGGCCTGCCGGACAGAGAAGAACTGCGGGCCTTTATGCGGGGCGAGAAGGCTCTGGGTCGGTAGTCGGCGGTGCGGGACGCGCGGAGCATAGAAGGCGTGTACGTCGCGAACGTCACCCCCTTCAAGGACGATGCCTCGCTGGCGGTCGACGTAGGCTCTTACCTAGCGCACGTGGGCTGGCTCTCGGAGATGGGTGTGCGTGGTGTCGTTCCCTTCGGGACCAACGGTGAGGGACCGTCGGTGACGCTCGCCGAGAAGCTCGCGGTGCTGGAGACGCTCTTCGCGCGGGATCCCGGGATCCAGGTCATCCCCACCGTCATGCAGGGCAACCTGCCGGAGACCCTGGAGATGGTGCGCGCGCTGGAGGATTATCCCGCCACGGCCGTGCTGGTGCTCCCCCCTACTACTTCAAGCCCGTCGAGCCCGAGGGCCTGCGGCGCTTCTTCGAGCCGGTGCTCGAGGCGACGCGGCATCGGGTCGTCCTCTACCACGTGCCCAAGTACGCCATCCCCGTCCCAGAGGAGGTCGTCGCCTCCCTGCCGGCCTGGGGCGTCAAGGACTCCGGGGGAGAGGCCGGCTACGCGGAGGCCATCCTGGCTGCCGGCAAGGGGGTCCTGCTGGGGACGGAGGGGGACCTGTGGTCGAGGCTGGGCATCGGGGCGCAGGGCCAGATCAGCGCCCTCGCCAACTTTCTCCCCGAAGAGATGCTGGAGATGCGCCGGCTCGCGGAGGCGGGGAACGAAGAGGGCGGCAAGGTCCTCTCCGCGAAGCTCCTGCGGGCGCGGGCCCTTACCAAACAGCATTCTTCTCCAGCGGTTCTCAAGAAGCTCGCGGAGGCCAGGCACGGCGCGCCGATGGGCACGGTCCGGCCACCGTACCTGCCCGTGCCAGATGATTACGACCCGAAAGGCACGCTGGAGACGATCCGCGAGACGGCCGGCGCCTAGAGGTCCCGCCGCCGCGCGGTTGCGCCTGCTGTACGTTATGTGATTACATGCCGCCTAGAGAGGCGGACCGTGCACAACCGGAAAGGGAGTAAGCATGGCCGAACATACGGAGGAGAGAACCGAGGGGCAGTTCTCCGAGACGATGCCGAGCCGCAACCTGCCGCCGGCGCCGTTCAAGGACATGCCGGATCCGCTACCGCTGCGGAAGATACTCGGACCGAGCGTGATCCTGGCCGGCCTCGGGGTCGGTTCGGGCGAGTACATCATCTGGCCCTACATAACCACGCAGGTTGGGCCCAGCCTGCTCTGGGCCGCGGTGCTCGGGGTGACGGTCCAGTTCTTCCTCAACATGGAGATAGAACGCTACACGCTCGCCACGGGCGAGACCGCCGTCTCCGGGTTCGTGCGTTACTGGAAACCCTGGGGGCTCATCTTCTGCGCCTTCGTGCTGGTACCTAACATCTTCCCCGGATGGGCAACGAGCGGGGTGGCGATCTTCGGCTACCTCGTCGGGTACGGCGAGGGGGCTGTGCCGTACATCGCCATCCTCGTGCTCATCTCTCTGGCCATCGCACTGACGACCTCCCCGGTCGTCTATCAGACGCTCGAGAGGGCCGAGTTCTTCAAGGTCGGCCTGACGTTCGTGTTCCTGATCGTCGCGATCTTCGCGGCCCTCGAGTTCTCCGCCGTGCGCGACCTGTCGACAGCGGTTACGGAGTTCGGCCGCATCCCCACCTCGGACGTGTTGCCGATAACGGTCGTCCTAAGCGGGCTCGTCTTCGCTGGGGCGGGCGGGGCCAACAACCTCGTGCAGAGCAACTGGATCCGGGACAAAGGCTTCGGCATGGGCGCCTACGTCCCGAGGATCGTCTCCCCCATCACCGGCGAGCCGCAGGCCGAGCCCGCGACGGGATCGATGATGCGCCAGGACGAGGAGAACGTCGCGAAGTTCTGGCAGTGGTGGCGGACCGCCAACATCGAGCAGTTCTGCACGTTCTGGGTTATCTGTGTCTTCTCCATCGTTATGTTCTCACTGATCGCCTGGTCCACCGTCGGTGGCCAGACCCTCGGAGAGGGCGCCGACCTGACCTTCATCCAGGCCGAGGGTGAGGTGCTTGGCGACATCGTCGGCGGCTGGTTCTCGTCCTTCTTCTGGCTCTTCGGTACGCTCTCGCTGATCCTCGTGGCGATGGGCGTCATGGACTACATCGCCAGGCTCATAGCCGACGTCCTCAAGACGGTCTACCTGACCACCAACGATCGCTGGAGCGAGAGCCGCATCTACACCATCGTCGTGTGGACGGTCGTCACCGTCGGTTCGCTGATCCTGCTCGCGGGCCTCGACGCGCCGCTCATCCTGCTCGTCATCTCGGCCTGCCTCAACGGCATCGTGATGTTCGTGTACTCGATCCTGCTCATAGTGATCAACCGCAGGTCCCTCCCCGAGGCGATAAAGGTGCGGGGCTACCGGCTGGGCGCGCTGTACTTCGCCGTCCTGTTCTACGGCTTCTTCGCGGGATGGTTCGTGATCGCCCAGATCCAGACCCTCTTCGCGGCGTAGGCGAACGGTGGCAAGGTACCTACTGGCCCGCATGATCGTGTTCATCATTGTGTTCGCGATCCTGTTCGGCACTGTCCTCACTCTTCGGGCTTATCCCAGAGTGACCGCAAACACGGGCGCTCCCCCTGATCTCTAGGGGGAGCGTCCTTTTACTGCCCGACGTTAGGGGGTCGACACCGCCATGGACTCACAAGCCGGCAGGACGAACTCTGGTCCGAAAATCTACGTCGGCCCGGACGAGAGCCAACAATGGGGCCCAGAGGCCGTGGCGGAGATCCGGTCCGCCGCCGAGCGCGGCGGGGCCACGCTCGCGGACCCGGAGGGCGCCGAAGCGGTGGTCTGGCTCGGCCCGCCCTCCGGGCTTGCAGAGGCGCTCGCACGAAGGCGTGCGCTGGGTGCAGTTGCCTTCGGCGGGCGTGGAGTCGTGGTTCGAGAGCGGCGTGCTGGACACCGAGCGCGTCTACACCTCGGCGGCGGGCGCGTACGCGGGACAGGTGGCCGAGCACGCGCTCGCCCTGATGCTGGCCGGGGCGCGGCGCCTGCCGGAGTGCGCCCGCGCGACGAGCTGGCAGACACTATTCGGGCGCCCGTTCGCCGGCTCGAACGGTCGTCATCCTGGGCGCCGGGGGGATCGGGCGGGCCCTGATCCAGCTGCTGCAACCGTTCAAGACCACCATCCTCGCCGTCAACCGCAGCGGCCGCGAGGTGGATGGCGCCGACGAGAGCCACGCTATAAGCGACGTCGGCAGCCTCTGGCCGCGGGGCGACTACTTCGTCGTCGCCGCCCCTGCCACCGGCGACACGCGGCACCTGATCGGGGCCGACGAGCTCGCCGCCATGCACGAGGGCGCCTGGGTCGTGAACATCGCCCGGGGCTCCCTCATAGACACCGACGCCCTGGTCGAGGCGCTCTCCGGTAGCGGCATCGGAGGCGCGGCCCTCGACGTCACCGACCCCGAGCCGCTGCCGGACGGCCATCCCTTGTGGGACGAGCCGCGGGCCCTGATCACGCCCCACACGGCGAACCCGCCCGCCGCGATGCACCGAAGCCTCGCGCTGCACGTCGAGGAGAACGTGGCCCGGTTCGCCGCGGGCGACGACCTACGCAGCGTTATAGACGTCGAGACCGGCTACTGAGGGCTGGACCATGACGGAGGGCCTGAGCGGCTGCTACCCCATCCTCCCGACGCCGTTCCTCCGGACGGAGAGATCGACGATGGGAGCGTAATCCCGTCTGGTCACAGCACCTCCACCGGGTCGGGCTTCCGGGCTTCACGATGTTCGGGCTGGCCAGCGAGTTCTACAAGCTGGGCGACGCCGACAGGGACGCCCTGATCGAGACGGCGCTACGGAGCGCGCGATTCCGGCCAGACCGCCATCGTCTCCGTGACGGCGCACAGCTGGGAGGTCGCCGCGAAGCAGGCCCGCCGGGCAGAGGCGGCCGGGGCCGACGCGCTGATGTTGCTGCCGCCCTTCTTCCTCGGCCCCTCCGAGGCCGACCTGAGCCGGCACGTCCTCGAGGTAGCGGCGGCCGTCTCGCTGCCCGTCATGATCCAGTACGCCCCGGCCCAGACAGGCGTCGCCCTCACGGCGGACTATTTCCTGCGGCTGCACGCGGCGGCGCCGAACGTCCGGTACGTCAAGGTAGAGAGCGTGCCGCCGGGGCCCCTGATCTCCGCGATAACCGACGGCTCGGGCGGTGGCATCGGCTGCTTTGTCGGCTACGGCGGACTGCAGCTCGTCGACGCCCTGAACCGCGGCGCCTCGGGCGTGCAGCCGGCCTCGGGCGTGGCCGACTTCTACCCGCGCATCCTGCGGGCCTTCGAGGAGGGCAATCTCGACGGGGCATACGGCCTGCACGCCGACCTTTTGCCGCTCGTCAACCTGCTCATGCAGGGCATAGAGCCGCTCAACAGGCTGGAGAAGGTCATCCTCAAGCGCCGCGGCCTCATCGACCACGATTACTGCCGGGCGGTGAGCTACGAGCCCGACGCCCGCATGCTCGCCGAGCTCGACCGCTTCGTCCGCCGCATCGCCGACGGGCTGCACCCTTCCGCGCCGTGGCCCTCGGACGCTCCGGTGGAGGCCTGAACGGACCGGCCTCAGGCCGTCGGCGGCCTGACCTCGCGCGGCCAGGGGGGATCTGCCTCGGCATCGCCGGCCCCCGCGGCTTCTGACCCCGTGGGGTCGTCGTTCAGGGCCGACCTGATCCTGGCCACGACCGCGTCGGTGGAGAGCCCGTAGCGGTCGTGCAGGGTGGGCAGCGCGCCCGCGGCCAGGAACTCGTCCGGCAGCGCTATGGGCACTATACGGGTCCCGGCTCCCGCGAAGGCCAGGCACGAGGCAACCGACTCGGCGAGCCCGCCGACGACGGTGTGGTTCTCGAGGGTCACGACCAAGCGGTCCGGCCGGGCCGCGCGCAGGATCGCCTCGCGGTCCAGCGGCTTGATCGTCGGCACGTGCAACACGGCGGCGTCGACGCGGTCGTCTTCGAGACGTTTGGCAGCATCCAGGGCCCGCATCGTCATGAGGCCCGTCGAGATCATGACCACGTCCCGGCCGGTCCGAAGCTCGGCGGCCTTCCCGAGCTCGAAGCGGTAGTCGTACTCGTCGAGCACCGTGGGCACGGTCCCACGCAGCAGGCGCGTGTAGGTCGGGCCGTCGGCCGCCGCGAGCGCGGGCACGGCCTGCTCGATGTCGACGGAGTCGCACGGGTCGACGACCGTCAAGTTTGGCATGCCGCGCATGATGGCGAGGTCTTCGGTGGCCTGGTGGCTGGGCCCGTACCCGGTGGTCAGCCCCGGCAGGCCGCCGACGACGTTGACGTTGAGGTTCGGTTCGGCAATGTCCAGGCACAGGAAGTCGTAGGCCCGCCGGGAGGCGAAGACGGCGTAGGTGGAGGCGAAGGGGACAAGGCCAACCTCGGCCATGCCGGCCGCCGCGCCGAGCATTACCTGCTCCGCCATCCCCATCTGGAAGAAGCGGTCCGGGTGGGCGTCGCGGAAGACGTGCATGTCCGTGTACTTGGCGAGGTCGGCGGAGAGCCCGACGATCTCGGGTCGCTCCTCGGCGAGCCGCGAGAGCGCGTGCCCGAACGGGGCGCTCGTGGTCTTCTGGCCCTCGTCGACGAAGGAGGCGATCATGGCCGAGGTGGTGAGCTTTTTGCGGGGGGTCTCCTGGCTCATCGGTCGCGCCCTTCCTCGAGCTGGTCGCGGGCCATCTGCCACTCGTGCGCCTCGACGCGCATGAAGTGGGCCTTCTCCTTGTTCTCCAGCAGCGGCGAGCCGCGGCCGATGCGGGTGTCGCAGATCAGGACCGCCGGCGACCCCCGGTTCTCTCGGATACCGTCGAAGGCGGAGACGAGGGCCTCGATGTCGTTGCCGTCCACGCGCACGGCCCGCCAGCCGAAGGCTTGCCACTTCTCCTCGATGGGCTCGACCCGCATCACCCCCGGCGTGGGACCGTCCGCCTGCAAGGCGTTGACGTCGACGACGGCGGTCAGGTTGTCCAGGCCGTGGTGGGCGCAGGCCAGCGCGGCCTCCCAGGTCGAGCCCTCGTCGAGCTCGCCGTCGGAGAGCAGGTTGTAGACGCGAGCCCCGTTGCCCTTGTGGCGCAGCCCGAGCGCCATGCCCGTGGCTACCCCGAGCCCGTGGCCCAGCGAGCCGCCGGAGATCTCCATGCCCGGCGTGTACGACGCCATCCCGGACATCGGCAGCCGGGAATCGTCCGAGCCGTAGGTGCCGAGCTCGGAGACCTCGATAACGCCGGCCTCCGCCAGGCCCGCGTAAAGGGCGATGGCGTAGTGCCCGATCGAGAGCAGCAGTCGGTCGCGATCGGGCCACTCCGGATCGTCGGGTCGGAACCTCAATTGGTCCTTGTAGAGGACGGCCAGGATGTCGGCGACGCCCAGGGCCTGGCCGACGTAGCCCTGGCCCTGCACCTCTCCCATGTCCAGGGCGTGCCGCCGGATGCGGTAGGCGGATTCGCGCAGCCGCGAGATCCTGCCGGCGCGATCCTCCCCGGTCGTGCCCGACCCGGCCGAACTGGTGAGCGAACTCATGGTGCCTCCGTTCCTGCGTAGAACTCGCCGTTCAGTGGATGTGCGAACCGCCGTTGATGTCGAACGTGGCCCCCGTTACGTATCCGGCGTCCTCCGAACAGAGGTACACGATCATGGCGGCGACCTCGCCCACAGTCCCCCGACGCTGGACCGGGGTGTCGGCCACGATCTGCGCCTCGCGCTCCGGCGTGAGCTTTCCGGCGGTGATGTCCGTGGAGATCAAGCCCGGCGCCACCGCGTTGCAGGTGACGCCGCTCGGGCCGAATTCGCGCCCGAGCGCCCGCGTCAACCCTAGGATCGCGGCCTTGGTGGCCGCGTAGTGCGAGCTGCCAACGAGCCCGCCCCCGCGAATAGCGCTCACGGACGAGAGGTTGACGATGCGGCCGTAGCCGCGATCCACGAGGCCCGGTAGCACGCGGCGCAGCACGAGGTACATCCCGCGGACGTTGACGTCGAACATCCGGTCCCACTCGTCCTCGTCGATCTCCAGAAAACGGGTCGGCTCCGTGATGCCGGCGTTGTTCACGAGCGCCGCGACCGGCGGCAGATCCCGCTCCACCTCCGACACCGCGGCGTCGATCTGCTCCTTGCTGGTCACGTCGCAGTCGAGGCCGACGGCCCGCCCTTCGCCATCACGGTCGACCAGCGCGGCCGTCTTCCGCGCGGCGCCCCCATCGACGTCGAGCGCGGCGACGTACCACCCTGCCGCCGCGAGCCTCAGGCAAGTTTCGCGGCCGATGCCGCGCGGGGATCCCGCGCCGGTGACGATTACCGTGCGGTGATGGGACAAGCGCGCCCGCCTTTCGACGCCCTGGAAACCTGTCGCTCCCGCAAGACGGCCCTGCTGGAGGCTACTCCAGTGTGAACGTGACCTGCATGTTCACCTGGTAGCCGACGATAGAACCGTTCTCGATCACGACCTTCTGGCTCTCAATCCAGGCCCCTTCGACCCCGCGCAGCGTGCTGGTCGCGCGGGCGACGCCCTCGTTGATGGCGTCCTCGAAGCTGTTCTGGCTGGTGGCGCTGATCTCCGTTACGGCGGCTACGCTCATGGTGCCATTACCTCCTTGTGTTTCCCCTACCGCCTGGGTACCCTCGCGCGCGGCGCCCGAAACTCGGCGCCTCCCCGGCGCCTCCCCCGGTCCCTACCGGTCGCCGCGCATAACCTCTATGGCGTGGGCCAGGGACTCCGGTCCGCCGACGTTGCCGGGGAAGATCACGTACGGCATCCCGGGGAAATCGTTGTCGTCGGGCAGGATCCAGACCGGCACGATACCGGGCGCCAGCAGCGGCCCCGCAACGTCTGCCCTCCTGACCCCGAGCCCCTCGGTGGCGACGTCGCTGGAGGTGATGCCGCCCTTGGCGATGACGAAGCCCAACGGGAGCTCGCGGTCCACCCGACGCATGATCTCCACGAGGGCGCCGGAGACGAGGGCCCCGATCTCGAAGTTCGAGAGCCCTGCGCTCTGGGCCGTGCCGGCGGTAACGAGCCCCCGGCTGGTGTGGACGACGACATCCGAAGATCGGAGGGCGCCGTTCACCTCGTCCAGCACGCGCCTCATCTCCTCTTCCCTGGTGCCAGCCTCCAGCAACCGTGGCACCGAGACCTCGACGCGGCTCACCCCGTCGAGCGCGAGCGCCGCCTCGAGCTGGCGGGTCGTGGTCGGCACGTATGAGCCGACCAGGACTAGCCCGTGGCCTTCTTTGGGCCTCTTGCGGTACAGGTCCGAGGCGTCCAGGATCTTCGGCTCGCTGATACCCCCGCGGGGCCGCAGGAAGGCCGGCCCCGTGCGGCACAGGAACCGCTTGCCCTCGGCCTCAGCCGCGAGCATCCCGAGCACGAAGACCTCGAGGTCCGCGAAGGACGCCGCGTTGACGACGATAGGCCTCCCATCGGTCGCGCCCCGGAGTATCTCCAGCACGCGGTCGGGGCCGCCCCCGCGGATGTCGCCGAGGCCGACGCTCAGGACCTCCTCGGCGGAGATGCGCCCACCGGTCTTCTCCTCGACCCACGCCTTGAGGTCCGAAGAGCGGAAGCCGAAGCTGTGGTCGGCGGCGAACTCCGTCTCCCCCGCCGGGAACAGTTTCCCGTCGTGACGCACCCAGTGGATGTCGTCCACCGTGAACCTGCCGGCCGGGAAGAAAGCCGGGCAGAGGATCAGGCCGTCCGGCGCGCGGCCGCTCTCCGCCAGCACCCTCGCGAGCGCGTCGGTCTCGGCCGGAAAGTGGCCGCGAAGGGTGGAATCGCTGCGGCTGACCACGTCGAAGTCCGCGCCGCCCGCGCCGGCCCGGGCGGCCTCCGAGAGGTTGCGGGCGATCTCCTCGTTCAGGGCGACGGCCTCCTCCTCGGGGAGGCTGCGCGAGTTGGTGAGGACGAAGAAGGTCGAGCTTGGCTGCGCGAGCGCCCATCCAAGGTCTTCGACCGTCCAGGCGGTCAGTACCGGCACATCGTGCACGCTCTGCACGCCGGTGGGATCGTCGTCCAGGACGGCCACGTACCTCCCGCCCTCGTCCACACGACTTCGAATCTCCTCCAGCGCGCCCTCGATCTTCGACTCGGGGGGCTGTGATGCCAGGTACTCCTCCTCGTCAACCGGTCGCATCTGGGCCCCGCCTCCAAACGTCCCGCTTTCCACCCCGACTAACCTCCCAAGCCCACGCGCCGGCGGCGTCGCCGCGACCTCATGCCCGCCCCAGGCTCTGAGCCGCGGCCTCGGACGCGAAGAGGCGTTCCAACGCGCGCCGGAGCTTTACCGTTTGCTGTTCCTCGTCGACGGTGACGTCGGACCATCGCACCGTCTCCCCAGCCTTCACCAGCCGCTTGAGTTCGACGCCGTGGGCGATCCCCAGCGGGAGCGCGCCGCGCGCCACGGAGTCTGCCGCCGGTACGAGGGTGCCGTAGACGGTGTAACCGCCCTCGCCGTCGAGCTTCTCCCCGGCCGCAAGGTCCTTCTTGGCCGTCGCCACCACGTCGCCCAGGAATTCGCCTGGGGAACCCGTCGCCTCGTTTCGCAGGGCGGCGGTCGCCACGCTCACGCCGAGCTCCAGACCGATCAGGTGGTAAGGGCGGTAGAGGGAGGCGTAACGGCCCGAGTCGTCGGTGGCGAGTCCGTACTCGGAGAAGCAGCGGGCCACGTACTCGGTCGCGGCCTCAAAGGTGACGTACACGCCCCAGCGCAGGTCGCGCTCGACCTCGCTACCGTCGCGCGCGAGGCTGGAGACGACCTCGACGGTCCCGGAATGGTGCAGGCTGCCGCCGTCCGCCCGCGGCCGGCAGACCGCGGCGAGGTCGTCGACCCCTGCGGGCGGGAACGCGAGGCCGTCGGGGGCCGGCGTCAGCCCGGTGGCGTTGGCGACGGCGGCCATCTCGATGGCCGACTTCGTGCCGTCGATAAAGGAGTTGAACATCCGGGCGTTGAGCCCACCGGCCTCGACCTGCTCGTCGGTGAACCCGTAGTGTCCCCAGACGGTATCCGGCGTGGAGGCGTGGTACTCCGGGAGGTACTTGGTGCCCTTGCCGGCGCACACGACCTCGAAGCCGGTGGACCTTGCCCAGTCGACCATCTCGCAGATCAGCGCCGGCTGGTCGCCGTAGGCCATGGTGTAGATGACCCCGGCCTCCCTGGCGCGTTGGGTCAACAGTGGCCCGACAAGGACGTCGGCCTCGACGGTGACCATCACGACGTGCCGACCGTGTTCGAAGCTGGAGAGTGCGTGACGGACGCCGACCGGCGGCGACCCTGTCGCCTCGACGACCACCTCGATGCCGTCGGCGGAGATCAGGGCCTCGGCGTCCTCCGTGATGTACGTGGTGCCCGAAGAAACGGCGTCGGCGAACGAACGGGCGGAGACGCGGTCCTGCTCCCACCCGACCTCGCGCAGGGCCCCGCGGGCCCGTCCCTCGTCCAGATCGGCGACCGCCACCACGTGGAGGCCCGGGGTCGTCCGGGCCTGGGCCAGGAACATGGTCCCGAATTTGCCGGCCCCGATCAGGCCGACCCTCACCGGACGTCCCTCGGACTCTCGACGGCGCAACAGCGAGTACAGATTCAAGTCTCGACGCTCCCTTCCGGCGCACCCGCGCCTGCAAGACTTCACGGTAGCATGAATACTGGCGATCCGGGGGCGCGGGCACGGCTGACAGATTCACGGCGGGTGGGCTTACGGGTCGTTGGTGCCTAGCGTCTCGTCCTCGGCCCGCCGCGTGACCCTCCGGTGCGCCAGGACCAGCAGCACGACGAGAACCAAGGCGGCGGCCAGCACCAGGGTCAGGCGGCCCACCCAGTGCTCCACCAGGCTTATGCTGGCCCACAGGAAATAGCCGAGCGAGACGGCCGCCGTGGCCCAGACGGCCCCGCCGAGGAAGTTGTACACGGAGAACCTCGCCCACTGCATGCGGCTCGTGCCCGCCACGAGCGCCCCGAAGACCCGCAGCCCGGCGAAGAAGCGCGCGAGGAAGACGGCCCTGCCGCCGTACCGCTCGAAGAAGGCCTCGGCGCGCGCCAGGCGCTCGGAGGTGATGAACACGTACCTCCCCCACCGCAGCACGGCCGAACGCCCGCCGCTGCGGCCCAGCCAGTAACCGATCTGGTCGCCGACAAACGCGCCAAGGATGCCAAAGAGCAAGACCTCCCCGAAGCCCAGGACCCCCCTGTGGGCCAGGGCCCCGGCCGCGATCAGGATGGTCTCGCCCGGCAGCGGGAAGCCGGTGCTCTCGAGCATCACCCCGAAGAGGACCAACAGGTACCCGTACTGGCTCAGAAGGCGGAGCATCTCGTCCAAGCCGGTCACGACCTCCCTGCGACGTCTGGGATGTTGCCCGTGGTCCCCGCCGAGGGATGTTCGCATATTTTCACGGCTTCGGTATCGAACTTACCTCCGCACCGGCGAGATCAAGCCGGCGGCCAGGTTCGAGGGCTCCGGGGTGGAAACCCGCGGCCCGGCCGTGCTACGAGCCTCCACCGTACGCCTCGTTGAGCGCCCGGTAGTACTCCCCTTGCAGTTCCGAGAGCTGCCGTTGCAGCTCCTGCGCCCTTTCGCTCGCCTCGCTGCGCGCCTCCTGACGCTCACTGAGACCGTCGCTGATGCGATCCGAAAGGTCGTCAAGGGCCTCGTACTCGGGGCTTCCGAACTCGTACTTCTCCTGCTCCTCGGGGATACGGAAGACGGTGGCGCGGTTGCACTGGTTCTGGTCGCAGATCGTGTCGAAGGCGCTGTTCCTGAGCTCGCAGGTGAAGGCGTCGAAGGTCTGGTCCACGGCCTCCGACTGCCGCTCGAAGTAGGCGTCGAGGTCGGCCCCGGTCCTGGCTTCGAAGTACTCCCCGCCCCCGGCCGTGGCGATGTCCCTGAGCTGCTCGGTCTCGTCGTTAGGGACGCCGAGGCCGACCACGTCCACCGTGACCTCTATGCCCGAGCGGTACAGCCGCTCGGCGGCGGCTACCGGATCTCCGCCGCAGGTCTCGATGCCGTCGGAGACCAGGACGACGCGGTTGGTCTGATCCTCCTTGCCCGCGAAGGCCCCCTCTGCCTCGCTCAGGGCACCCTCTATCGGGGTCCATCCGGTGGGCTGGAAGCGCGGGAGCGTCCCTTCGAAGTTCTGAGGGTCCATCTGCCCCAGCGGCAACAGCACCTCCGCTGCCTCCTCGCAGCTCGCCGCCCTGCCGTCCTGCGTGGCGTCTCCGGTGTGGCCGAAGACGGCGAAGCCCGTCTCGTAGAGCACCGAAGAGGGACCGGCGTAGCGCGAGAGGGCCTCCTTGGCGGCCTCCATCTTGGTGCGTCCGGTCCCGGTGCCGTCGTCGGCGGCCATCGAGCCGGAGGAGTCCAGGATCAGGAGCGCGTTGCGCTCGCTGGTGACGAACTCCAAGCTGCTGCCCTCGGCGGACCCGGGGCACTCCTCGGGGGCGCAGTCGTCCCTGTTTGGGTAGTCGCCCAGCTCCACCTCGATAAAGTCCGGCACGTAGTTGCCGTCGCCGTCCTGGTACCACTTCTCGTCCAGAACCGGCTCGGAGGCCGTTACCGCCACGCTCTCCTGGGCCTGTTGCTCCGCGGTGGTGGTCTCCGAGCTGCTCAAGGCCCCGAGCCCGCCCGCCGCCGACGCCGAAGACCCGGGGTCGCTCTCCGATCGGTAGGTCGAGGTCCTCAAGCTCGTCGGGTCGGGGGCATCGAACCGCGACATCTCCCGCGCCCTCTTTATCACGGAGGGCACCGCCAAGAACCACGTCTCCAAGATCCTGCGCAAGCTCGGCCTGAAGGACCGCACCCAGGCCGCCATCTACGCCGCCGAACGCGGCTGGACGGGTCGCAAGAACCCTGACTGCCAGCGTCCTGGCGGCTTTGCCGGACCCACGGTTTGCTCCCGCCTCGCGGCCCCGTCAGGCAGACTGGCAAAGGAGATAAGCCCGTCAGGAAAAGGAGTCGCCGCCCGTAGAGAGCGGCCACGCAACCGCAGATGAGTAGCGGGCCACCGAAGGCGAGGGACCGGCCTGATTCTTTCCTGGTAGGTTGTGGTTTGGTAGGTATCCTCCGGGGGATCTCTTGGCGCCTTCAGCGGAGCACCGCAGCGTGCCGGGTGCGAGCCTGGGACCGCAGGGGATGCTACGCACCGCCGAAAACCGAGACCCGGTTCTTGCCCGCCCCCTTCGCCCGGTACATCTCGGCGTCTGCAGCCCCGATCATACGCGCCAGATCTGACGTGCCCTTGCCGAGTGGCGCAACGCCTACCGAGACGGTGACGGCGCTGGCCAGTGACTCGTCGATCTCCGGTACGCATTCCCTCTCGACGTTGCGTCGGATTCGGTCGGCGATATCGGCAGCGTTCTCCAGCTCGCCGCTTGCCAATACCAAGAACTCCTCGCCCCCGTACCGGCCCACGAGATCGTCGGCCCTCGCCGACTCGCGTAGCACGCGCGCCACGCTACGGAGCGTCCTGTCCCCAACCTCATGGCCGTAGCGGTCGTTGATACGTTTGAAGTCGTCGATATCCAGCAGGATGCAGGCCAGCGGGATGTCGTTCGACAGGCAGAGTGCGATCCGCCGCTCACCCGCCCGCCGCACGAAAGCCCGACTGCTCAGGCCGGTCAACTCGTCGGTGTTCGCCGAGCGCCGCAGCGAAGATACCTCGTCCCGTTCGACACGCCTCATGAGGTAGAGGCCGAAGCCGACAGAGGAGATGGCAACAAGCTCCGCGGTTTCTCTGACGACGTCGGCTAGCGTGGTCTCATCTGAAAGCGACGCTACAACCCCGATAACTTCGGACGACACGATGAGGATTGCCACCGTGACAAAGACCGAGAGGGCGCGCCGATGGATGGAGAGGGTGAGGGCCGGGGATATGCGTAGCGCCAGGATGATGACCAGGATAGCCACAATGGCACTGAGCGACCCGAAGCCGATCTCGAGCACCCGGGAGATGTAGAACGAACCAACCATGCAGCCACTATGGTAACGCCTCGCGAATTATCCTGATCCGTCCAATTACCGGAACAGCATTGCGGGAACCAAGTGGCCCAGATTTATGGGCCGCTCTTCGCCAGCGTCTCCGCGCGCACCGAGGACCCTGATTGCTAGCAGAGAGATCTCAAGTATGCCGCGGTGCCTCCGGTTGCTCCGCCATCACCCCGAACACCTCGGACGCTACGATGAGGTCCTCTGCCGCGACGAAGATCGTCAGGGCGCGCCGACGGGCGGAGAGGGTGAAGCCGGGCGCCACGCGCAGCGCCATAAGGATGATCAGGACCGCCACCGCACCGCTGAGCGCCCCGAGGCCGAACTCGGGTATCCGGGAGATGGCGAACGACGCGCCCATACCGTTCGTACCTTATTGCGTCATCGGAGCGCCTACCCCGTCAAGACGGGGCTGCGCAAGGGTCGATGAGCCCCGAGTGTTTCCGAGCTTCGCCCGTGAGCCGCCTCGAAGGTCGAACGCCTCGGCCTGCGAACCTTAACTGTATCCGTAGTACTCGCGGACAGAGCGCTGGTATTCAGAATCCGGCCCGGCTTTCGGGTCGGGGAACTCCGGGGCCCCATCCAGGGTTCCGTGGTCCGCCTTCAACGTTATGGTGGCCGTGTCCAGTTCGTCTATTGCCTCGACCGGGACCAGGTGATGCTGCCTTCCCAAGCCGAGGAACCCCGCTGTGACAACGTCCATAAAGCGTAGATTTCTCTCATCATCGACATACAGGTTCTCCACGTCACCGACCAGCTGTTCTGCAGAGTCGAAGACGCGGTACCCGCGCAACTCCCGGTGCGGGGGCCCGGGGTGCTGGTGCCTCTCCAACCTGACGAGGTCCATACGAACCCTCCTTTCCTGCCGAGCCAATTTGTGACATTATATACATTGTCGTCGTAAAGAATGTTACACTACGTTCCGCACGGTGGTTGGGGAGGCGGCCTGGTCTCGATGGATCCGCCTAGAGTGCGGTGGGAAGGAGCACGAGATGTTCGCTGCGATAAGGCGCTACCACACGGACCCAGGTTCGGTGGACGAGATAGCCCGACGGGTCACAGACGGCTTCGTACCGATGATCAGCGGCATGCCGGGGTTCGTGGCGTACTTCGCCATGGACGCAGGGCAGGGAGAATTCGGTTCGGTTAGCGTCTTCGAGGACCAGCAGAGCGCCGAAGCGAGCAACAAGGCCGCGGAGGAATGGGTGAGTCAGAACCTGGCCGAGCTTCTCCCGGATCAACCGGACTTCGCCGGCGGTGAAGTGCTCGCGTACAGGGCGAAGTAGCGGTCATCCTCGGGCGACGGTAGAGACGCAGCAACGCTCATCATGAGCGCCGTGTAGCAGGCATCGCGCAGCGCATGCCAGCTCGACCCTGAACAGGCGTAACCTCACGCACCGGCCGCGATGATGGGCGCTGGGCTCAACGCCCGCCCGGCTCTGCCCAACAACGCTCGCGCTCGGCTACCATGCCCCGCCACGCGGAGAGAAGCGCCAGGTTGCTGGCGGCGAGGAACCTGCAAGGATCCGGGCTCGGCCTCTCCGAGACAATGCCTCAGGGATGTCGCGGCGCCTCCAGCCTCTCCCAGACCGCCCGCCAGGTCTCGTCCCGCTCCAGGACGACCGCGAAGCCGAACAGCCGCCGCGCAGCCCGCGCCCGAAGCGAGGGCCTCGCCCCGGCGATAAGCCGCGCCAGCCGCCGTTCTTCGGCCTCCGCCAGCGCCTGGTTCCTCCGCTCGCGCGAGAACTCTATCGACCACCAGTCTTGCACGCCGCGCTCCCTCTCTCGCCTACCAGGTGAGAGTACCGGGCAAACCGGTCATAATCCTTCCTGATAAACGACACGAATCCGATCTCTGGAGGCGGGAAGAGGTGTACGGTTACCGGCCTACGACGCGGCTGCTCTCGATGCTCGAGCTGTTGCAGGCGCGCGGAAGGATGTCGGGCCCCGAGCTTGCCCGCAGGCTCGAGGTCGGGGAGCGGACCGTACGCCGCTACGTGGCGATGCTCCAGGAGATGGGCGTGCCCGTCGAGGCCGAGCGGGGCCGTTACGGCGCTTACTCCCTGCGGCCGGGCTTCAAGCTGCCACCGATGATGTTCACCGACGAGGAGGCGCTCGCGCTGGCCCTTGGCCTGCTCTCGGCGCGACGCCTTGGCCTCTCGGGCGCGGCCCCGGCGGTCGAGGGCGCCCTGGCAAAGCTCGAGCGGGTGATGCCCGAGGCCGTGCGCGAGAGGATCCGGACGTTCGAGGAGGCCGTGGTTCCGGCCGCCGGGGTTCCCCAGCGCCTGCCGGCCGGGGAGGTGGTCGTGACCCTGAGCGGCGCGGCCAGGGAGCGGCGGCGGGTGCTCGTGCGTTACCGGTCCGAGCCCGGGAAGGAGACAGAGCGGGAGGTCGACACCTACGCCGTCGTCCAGGGCGAGGGCTACTGGTACGCCCTCGCCTACTGTCACCTGCGCGCCGGCCGTCGCCTCTTCAGGCTCGACCGCGTTCTCGACGTGCGGCCCCTGGACGTCGCCTTCGAACGCCCGCCCGGTCTGGATACCCACGAGGGCGTGCTCGACGCCATCGCCGACATGCGGGAGGATCGCTGGTCCGTGGAGGTGCTGCTCGAGACGACGCTGGAGGAGGCGCGGGCCCAGACGCCGCTCATGGGGGTCGCGCTCGACGAGGCGCCTGGCGGCGTGGTCCTGCGCTCGTCCACCTCGGACCTGGGCTGGATGGCCCGCGTCCTCTCAGGTCTCTCCTTCCCGTTCCTCGTGCGTCGCCCTCCCGAGCTGCGGCGCGCGCTCCGCCGGCACGCCGCCGAGATCGCCGTCAGGGCCGAGCGCGGCGCCTACCGGCTACGCTAGCGGCTAGGGCTCGTCAGGCCGGGGAACCGGGGCATCTTCGGGGACCGTCCGGGTGGCGGCGGAGGTCTGGCCGCCGACCTGCTGGGCGACGGGATCGCCGTTCTGGAGCACGAACGACGCGCGCGTGCGGATCGGGGCGCCCGGGCGATCCACGTAAGGGACCACCCGGTAATCGGTGCGCCACTCCTCGGGCGTGAGACGGCAGCGCACGTAGCCGCGCTCGTTGTTGAAGTAGCGGATGTGCGGGTTCTCCTCCAGCACCACCCGGCCGTAGGCTGGCTGCGGTCCGGCGAAGTCGGTGGAGGAGATCGAGGTGCCGACGAACTCCGCCCCGATCGTCGGGTGAGTCGGGGTCGTCGAAGTTCGTCTTGAGGTCGCACTGCCAGTTCGCGTGCCAGTCGCCGGTGAGCACCACGGGGTTCGAGATCCTCCTGCTGGTACACGAAGTCGAGCAGCCGGTCGCGCGAGGCGACGTACCCGTCCCAGCCGTCGACGTAGTAGCCGTCCTCAGGACCGGCCACCAGGTCGATCTGGGCCATGAAGATCTGCTGGGCCAGCACG
This sequence comes from uncultured Rubrobacteraceae bacterium, assembly GCA_963769655.1. Classification (GTDB taxonomy): domain Bacteria; phylum Actinomycetota; class Rubrobacteria; order Rubrobacterales; family Rubrobacteraceae; genus CAVYMT01. The sequence continues at coordinate 35,861 of CAVYMT010000003.1, forward strand.
TTCCAGCGGGCGCTGGAGCGGCCGAGCCCGTTCAGGAGCCAGCGCTCTTGCCGAACGCCGGTGATGGTCTGGCTCGGTCTGAAACGCCCGGCGCAGTCGGCGGGAAAGGCGTCGCCGCAGGGCTGGTCGGTGCGGTACTGGCGGGTGTCGAGCACGTTGAACTCGGCCAGGCCACCGTAGGTCAGGCGCCGGTAGAGGCGCATGTCTGGCCCGCGGGGCACGGAGGAACGCCTCAGGGGCATGTTCTCGTAGTAGGCCTGGTAGGCCGCCGCCCGCCGCCCCAGGAAGACCTCGGGTCCTGGTCCGGCTCGGTGTCGTCCTCGGAGATCTCGTCGGCGTAGTTGTTCTCGACCTCGTGGTCGTCCCAGGTGACCACCCAGGGGAAGGCCGCGTGGGCGCGGCGCAGGTTCCCAGCGCTCTTGTACTGGCCGTGGCGCACCCGGTAGTCGGCCAGAGTGGTTATCTCCGTGCCGGGGACGTGGTTTCGCACGTTCCCGCCGGGGGCGATGTACTCGTTCTTGCCGTACTCGTAGATGTAGTCGCCGAGGTGGATCACGAGGTCCAGATCCTCTTCGGCCATGTGCTGGTAGGCGGTGAAGTAGCCGTGCTCGTACTGCTGGCAGGAGGCGAACGCGAAGGCCAGCTCCGGAGACATCCGCGCCGGGCGCGGGGGCCGTCTTTGTCCGGCCCACGGGGCTAATCTCCGAGCCGGCCTCGAACCGGTAGTAGTACTCGCTCGCCGGCGACAGCCCCTCCACCTCGACGTGCACCGAGTGGGCCAGCGCCGGCCGCGCGAGCTCGACGCCGCTGCTGCACCACGCTGCGTGAAGGCCTCGTCGGTGGCCAACTCCCAGCGCACCCGAACCTTCCTGCGGGGCATCCCGCCGCGCCCGTCGGGCGCCAGCGGTTCCGGCGCGAGGCGCGTCCACAGGACCACGCCGTCGGGCTCGGGATCCCCGGAGGCGACGCCCAGCATGAACGGGTAGCCGGAGAGGCGCGCCTGCGCGTCTCCCTCCCCGGCGAACGGACCGACACCGGAGATCAGGGCAGCGGCACTCATGCCGCTCAGGGCTATGAACTTCCTGCGGTCTATCTCTCCCAGACGCGCGCAAGACCCCACGCGCCGCCTCTCCCAGTTGCCGCTCACGCTCACGAAAGGTCCTCCCTCCACCGGACGCCGGCCGTCTAGACCGGCACGTTAGCAACGCACGAAGCCCCTATGGTTACAGCAAGGTTAACCTCTTGTAAACCTTCTCAGGAACCAGCCGCCCGCGCGACCTTCGCTGCTTCGTCGTGCCGGACGACGATCCCCGCTTCGCCGACATCCGCGCCATCGAGGACCTGCCAGGGCAGATCCTGCACGAGATCGAGCAGTTCATCGCCGTCTACAAACAGCTCGAGGACGACGAATAAGCGGAGGTCCACGGCTGGCTCTCGGCGGAGGAAGCGCAAGACCTGACCAACGACCACGCCAGCTGAGGCTCCTCGAGCCGACCGGCTTCTCCACCGAAAAGCTGACGAGTACCCGAAGACCCGCCCGATGGCGGGATGCTACACTGGCATCATGCTCTGACGCACGGCGACAAGGCGCGGACGCGCTCCTCCACGGATCTCTCGTTTCCGTCACGCGAGAGGCCCCGACCGGAGAGGAGATCCACCGTGCGCGTCGTGCCCTTCGAACCATCGCAACTGCCACAGCTACTCGACCTAGTTAACCTGCACCTCGCCGCCGTCCTTCCCGGCTGGGCGTTGTCGGGGACGTTCCTCGCCGAACATTTGGAGCGCGACCGTACCGAGCCCATCACCGACCCGTGGGTCGAGGAGCGGGTGACCCTGTGCGCGTTCGACGCGGGCAGGCTGCTCGCCGCCGCGCATCTCTTGCGCTACGGGGAGGGACCCGAAGTGGGCGACGGCCTCAAGGGAGCGGGCGAGATCGACTGGTTCGTCTCCCTGCCCGACCGTCACGATGCCGCCGCGGAGCTCCTGAAGACCGTCCGCGAGCGCCTGGCAACCTGGGGTGTAGGCCAGATATACACGTGGCCCGCCGGCCTCCCCACCGTGCCGATGACCGGGGTTCCCGACGCCTGGCCGCACGTCGCGAAGGCCCTCCACGCCACCGGTCACCGGCCCGACGATAGGAGAGGACACCGCGAGTCGCTCTACGGCGGCCGGCTCGACGCCGTCCCGGCTCCGGGTGAGCCGCCTGAACCCGGCCTGGCCGTCGGGCGGACGGCCGGTCCGTGGGGCACCAGGTTCTCGGCCCTCGCGGGCGGAGAGGAGGTGGGTTTCTGCGAGGTCGTGGCCGACCTGACCCACGGCGGTCTCTCTGCCCGCGCTCGGCGGGTGGGCCGAGCTGCAGGAGATCTGGATGCAAGAAGGTTGGAGGAACAGGGGCGTCGGTGGCTGGCTCCTGCGGCACGCCGTAACCTGGCTGCGCCTCGCCCGTTGTGACCGCATAGTCCTCAACGTCGCCTCGACAAACGAGGCGGCCGGCGCCGGCCGCTTCCATCGCCGCCCAGGATGGGACGTCTTCGTCAGGGAGGCTTACCCGTCCGGGTCACGTGGAAAGGAGAATCATCGATGAGCGTTATCAAGGTCGCGCTGTTGCAGATGACCTCGTGCGGTATCGACCGGGACGCCAACCTGACCAAAGGCGAGGAGTTCTGCCGCAGGGCGAAGGAAATGGGCGCGGACGTCGCGCTCTTCCCGGAGATGTGGAGCGTCGGGTACACCTTCGATTGCTCCTCCGGGGATGGCGCTCCCCGCCACAGTTCCGGGCAACAGGACACCGGCAACCTCTGGCGGGCGCCGGAGCTCTGGATGTCCGACGACGTGCGCCGAATGCCTGTGTCAGGAGAGGTGATCTGGCGCTGGCAGGCCCTGGCCGTCGAAAGGGACGGTCGTTTCGTGGGCCATTTTCGGGCGCTCGCGCGCGAGTTGGGCATGGCCATAGCGCTTACCTACCTGGAGAAATGGGAAGGGCCGCCGCGCAACTCGGTGTCGCTCATCGATCGCCACGGCGAGCTGGTCATGACCTACGCGAAGGTCCACACCTGCGACTTCGACCTGCCGGAGATGGCCTGCACCCCGGGGGACGGCTTTGGCGTGTGCGAGCTGGACACGGAGTCGGGTCCCGTCAAGGTGGGGGCCATGATCTGCTACGACCGCGAGTTCCCCGAGAGCGCCCGCGTCCTGATGCTGAAGGGGGCGGAGATCATACTGACGCCCAACGCCTGTGAGCTGGAGGGTAACCGCATCGGCCAATTCCGCGCCCGCGCCTACGAGAACATGGTTAGCGTCGCGATGACGAACTACGCGGCCCCGCAGCATAACGGTCACTCCATCGCATTCGACCCCATCGCCTTCGACGCGAACGGCGCCCACCGCGACACCCTCGTCGTCGAGGCAGGGGAACGTGAAGGCGTCTACCTCGCCCCGTTCGATCTGGACGAGCTGAGGAGCTACCGCTCGCGCGAGACGTGGGGCAACGCCTTCAGGAAACCGCACCGCTACGGCCCCCTGACCTCGCTCGACATCGAAGGACCGTTTGTCAGGGTCGACGCCGACGGGAAGAGGTACGACCCGACGAAACGCTGACGTTCGGCGCACGACCGACGGCCGACAAGGACGAACAACCCTTGGCTGCGAGAGCTGATGACGCGGTTCGCCTGCGGCGAACCGCTACACGCAGAACATGCCCCACACGCTGGTGAACGACCCTCCGGGGTCGAGGACGCGCAGGCCGTCGCCGGAGTTGAAGGCGTTGGGTGCGCAGGTCATCGGCTCTATGGCGATGCCGCGGCGCTGATCCCCCTCGGGCAGCGTGTCGCCGGTGTAGGCCTGGATGAACCGGTGAGATCCGTCCATCCAGACGGTGATCTCCGGGCTCCCCCCCGGATGGGTCATGACGACGCGGGCGTAGCCGTCGGCGTCGGGGACGACGTCCGTGAAGCAGGTGTCGAGCTGCACGTCCCCGATGGGCCTGGCCTCCCGGAAATCGAATTCCGTCCCTTCGACCCCGGCCTGGCCCGTCGGTATGAGCCGGTCGTTGGTCTCGAGGTAGGTGTTCGCCGGCAGCTTGAGCGTCGCGGCGTCGATGGTCGGCGTGCCGACGGTGAGGTAGGGGTGGTGGCCGGCCCCGAACGGCAGCGGGTCGGCACCAACGTTGGTCGCCGTCGTGGCTACCGAGAGCCCCGTGGCCGAGAGCTCATAGGCCACCTGCAGCGCGAGGACGAAAGGGTAGCCGTCCTGCGGGTAGACGCGCTGGACCATCTCAACCCGAGACGGCGTCCACGAGAGGGGCGTCCAGTCGAGCCAGCGCGTCAGGCCGTGGATGGCGTTGTCCGCCGCCACCTCGGTCAGGGGTAGCTGCTGTTCCGCGCCGCCGAACTCGTAGAGTCCCCTATCCACGCGGTTTGGGAACGGGAGCAGGACCTGCCCGCGGGAGGCGTCGCTCATCTCCTCGGGAGCGAAGGTGTCGAGAACCTCGAAGCCGCCCACCGTGAACGAGCGTAGCGTCGCGCCGACCTCGGTCACGGTGGCGCTCTGATCGCCGTAGAGGATCTCGAACTGCCGCCCCGTCGGGAGGGCGGCCCCCGACGCGTCCGTCATCTGCTGCGCGTGGGCCTTTCCGGGCGCGGCGAGCATCGAGGTCGCCGCAAGGGCAGCGCCCCCGGCCGCGGCCCGTCGCAGGAACTGGGCGCGGTCCATCTCGCGTTCGGTGGATGCCGCCGGTCTCTCCGTGTCCATGCAGGAATCACCCCTAAGCTTCGGCTTCCTCTGCTTCCCCCGTTGCCGATGTTGCCCTGGCGGGCCTTGCGGTACTCCGAGACGACCAGCTCGGTCAGCTCCTCGACGGAGGTGTCGGCGACGGGCTTGTCGTACTCGATGCGGCCGTTGCGCAGGAGGTTCACCCGGTCGCAGACGTCGAAGACCTGGGCGTAGTTGTGGACTATCAGGATCATGGGGATGCCCCGCTCCTCCTTGAGGCGCTGGATGAGGTCCAGGATCAGGGCGCCCTCCTTGGCCCCCATCGCCGCCAGCGGCTCGTCCAGCAGGAGCATCTTCGCGTCGGAGTACACGGCGCGGGCGACGGCTATCGCCTGGCGCTGGCCGCCGGAGAGCCGGGCAACCTCGGTGTCTATCGAGGGGATCCTCACGCCCATGTCCTCGAGGTACCGGGACGTCCTCTCCTTCATCTTGCCGTTGTTGAGGAAAGGCCCGACCGTCATCTCGCTGTTCAGGAACATGTTGTGGAAGACCGAGAGCTCGTTGACGAGCGCGAGGTCCTGGTAGACGGTCTGGATGCCCAGAGACCGCGCCTGGGCGACCGAGCGCAGGTTGACGGGCTGGCCCTCGATCAGGATCCTGCCCTCGTCCGGGCGGTGGAAGCCGGTTATGGTCTTGAGCAGCGTGCTCTTGCCGGCCCCGTTGTCCCCGATGAGCCCGAGAACCTCGCCCTTCTTGACGTGCAGGTCCACGCCCTTGAGGACCGTGACGGCGCCGAAGTTCTTGACGACGCCCTCGACGCGAAGAAAATCGGAGCCGTTCGCCGAGCCGTTCGCGGAACCGTCGTCCATCAGGCCCTCCCGGCGCCGCGCAGCCTGGCGACGTAGACGTTCAGGATCATGGCGACCAGGATCGCAATCCCCAGGATGATGTTGAAGGTGTAGGCGCTGATGCCCTGCAGCGTGAAACCGTTGCGCAGGATGGTCAAAACCAGCGCCCCGAGGAACGCGCCGGTCACGGTCCCGACCCCGCCGAGGAGCGCCGTCCCCCCGATGACCGCCGAAGCTATGCACAGGAGCACGATGTCGGGGCCGCCGGCGAGCGGGTCTATGGAGTTGATGCGGAAGGCCTCGATGATCCCGACGAACCCGCCGAGCACGGCGCAGAGGATAAAGTTGCCGATCTTGATGCGCGCGATGCTCACCCCCGCCTCCCGCGACCCGAGCGGGTTGCCGCCCGTGGCGTAGGTGTGCAAGCCCCACCGGGTGCGCGCTAGGACGAGCTGGAGCACCGCAATGATAAGCAGGGCCCAAATGGTCCCCGCCCACGCGTACTCCCCCAAAACCTGGGTGAGGAAGTTCGTCTCCGGCGTGGTCGCCGGGAAGCCGCCGGTGAGCGTCACGTTGAGGCCCGCGAGCAGGAAGAACATGCCGAGCGTGGTGATGAGCGAGGAGACGCCAAGGTAGACGGTGATCACGCCGTTAATCAGCCCGACGAGCGCGACGGCGAGCAGCCCCAAGATGACCGCGAGCGGCAGCACGAGGAAGAGCCGTTCGTAGGCGAGGGACATCACGATGGGGGCGAACGCGAACGACTGGCCGACCGAGAGGTCTAACTCGCCGCAGATGAGCAGCAGGCACAGCGCCGCCGAGATAACCACGTAGGGCACGGCAAACCGGGCCAGCGAGAGGATGTTCTGCTCGGAGAGGAAGGCGGGATTGGCCGTCTGAAAGTAGATCGCCAACCCTACCAGGACGATGAGGATGCTCACCTCCCGCACCCGGACGAGCCCGCTCAACAGCCGGCCGCCGAGGCCCCGCTCCCGCGCCCCGGTCCCCGCCTCCCGCGCGGCGGCCTCGCCGGTCGTCTCGCTCACGCTCTCTCCTCTCGTCCGGTCGCCCGGCCGTCTCGCTGGGCGGGCCTAGGCCGGGGCCTCCACGATCCTCTGCTGCTCGGAGTCGCCCTCGAAGCGCGACTCGGTCTCGAGGTACCGGTCCACCGTCTCGGGGGTGATGAAGATCAGACCCGTGTTGGTCTCGGCCGGCCCCGTGACGCCGCCGGAGATGTTGTAGAGGTAGAGTTGCATGACCGGCAAAAAGCCCTGCAAGTAGGGCTGCTGGTCTATGGTGAAGTCTATGTGGTTCTCGCTCATGAGCTGCAAGATGTCCGGCAACAGGTCGTAGCCTCCGGCCCTGACCCCCTGCTCGTGCAACCCGAACTGCTCCATCACCTGGGCCACACCCTGGGTGCTGCCCGCGTCCACGGCGAACATGCCGGCCACGTCCTGATGCCCGTTGTACCAGGCCTCGATGCGGCTGCGTTCCTCCGGCAGCTCGGCCCCCGTGGTGACCTGCTGGATCTCGATGTTCGCCCCGGAGTCCTCTATGGCCTGCCGCGCGCCGTCGATGCGCGGCTGGATGTTGAGCTGACCCGGCGTCGCGATAAACAGCGCCACAAGCCCCTCGTCCACGATCTCGACGATCCTGTTGCCCATCTCGACCCCGGACTGGAAGAGGTCCTGCCCGACGTAGGCCAGCGCCGGGTTGGTCCCGGGACCTTCGCCGTTGGCGTTGTACGCGAGAACTGGTATGCCCTCGTCGAGTGCATTCTGGATCGGATCGTTGAAGGCCTCAGGGTCCACCACACACACCGCGATGCCATCGGCGTTGCCGGAGATGGCCGTCTCCATGGCACCCACCATCTCGCTAACGACCGACTCTCTGAGCCCGTCCACTGCGACGTCGTCCCCAGGAGCGCCTGCGCGTCCTCGATGCCGTACTGCGTCGGCACGAAGAACGGGTTGGTGGTCACGTGGTTGACGAACACGAAGTTGTACTCGGGCGTGTCTGGGAAGTTGCCGCCCGACCCGCCGGACCCCCCACCGCCCTGGCTCGCCTGCGGCGCCTCCTCGCGCCTGCACCCGCCCAGCAGCAGCCCCGCCGATGCCAGAGCGCCCGCCGCCAGAAACTGCCGCCGCCCGAGACTGAAGTCCCTCAACCGGTCAACGCCCACTAGCGCCACCCCTTCCTATCTGTCTGTCCCACAAAGACCTTCCCCAAGGTGTGATTCGGCATTGTCATACCAATTCTTGCCCGTGTCAAGCGTGGGTTGGCGTCGGGCGCTACTGGGGCTGGCCGCCCTGGTCCCACCAGAGGCCCATCCTCGCCGTGGTGCCGCCGTCGACGTGGAAGACCTGCCCGGTGACGAACTCGGCGCCGTCGGAGGCGAGGAAGGCGACCGTGGGGCCGATGTCCTCGGGATGACCGACGCGGCCCCAGGGTACGAGGGTGCCCCCGAACTCGGTCGTGTAGCCGGGGATGTCGAAGTAGCGGGGCACCTCGATGACACCGGGCCCCACGGCGTTCACCCGGACCTTCTGGGGGGCCAGCTCCACGGCCAGCTCCCTGGTCCAGGCGTTGATCGCGCCCTTCGTCCCGGCGTAGGCCGCGTGGCGGGGGAAGCCGGCGTGGCCGTGGATGGAGGTGATGTTGACCACGCTACCGCCTCCGGCTTCCAGCATCCGCGGTACGGCGCGCTTGGCGCAGAAAAAGTAGCCCTTGATGTTCAGGTCGAAGACCTCGTCGAAGGTCTCCTCTTCGGTGTCCAGGAAATCCAGCGCCCGGGTAACGCCCGCGTTGTTGACGAGCACGTCCAGGCCGCCGAGGGCCGACGCCGCCTCGTCCACGGTCCGCTCGCACTCGGCCACCTCGCTCAGGTCGCCCTGGACGGTGGCGGCCTTGCCGCCGAGATCTTCTATCCGGGCCACCGTATCGTCGGGTTCGGAGTGGGCGTAGTGGACGGCGACCGCCGCGCCGCCCCGTGCCAGCTCGACGGCGATCGCCTGCCCGATACCCATCCCGGCGCCGGTCACCAGGGCCCGCTTGCCCGAGAGATCCAGCATCTAGCTCACCCCCGGCGCACGGGTCTCGCGCTTCTCCCAGCCCTCGGCAAACAGGTTGAAGTGGACGTCCTTCTTCGGGTTGGCGGCGATCACCTCCTCGTCCAGCTCCACGCCGAGGCCGGGGCCCTTCGGGAGTTCGAAGTAGCCGTCCACGACCCCCGGCAAGCCCGGCGCTGTCTGCTGGACCCAGGGGTCGGCAAAATCGTTGAAGTACTCCTGGATGCGGAAGTTCGTCGTGCAGGCGGCGAGGTGCAGGGCGGCGGCGGTGTTGATCTGGCCGCCGACGTTGTGCGGCGCGATGGTCACGTAGTAGTTCTCGGCCCACGAGGCGAGCTTTTTCGTCTCCAGCAAGCCCCCGATGTGGCTGATGTCCGGTTGGATCACGTCGGCCGCCTGAAGCTCGAATAGCTCCCGGAACTCGCCCCGCTGGTGGATGCGCTCTCCGGTCGCGACCGTCGAGCTGATGCCGTCGGAGGCCTTCTTGAGCGCCTTCAGGTTCACGGGGGGCACCGGCTCCTCGACCCACCCGAGGCCGTAGGGTTCGAGCATCCTGGCCATCTCGATGGCCGTGGCCGGCGAGAAGCGGCCGTGCATCTCCAGCAGGATCTCGGGCTCGGGCCCGATGGAGTCCCTGACCGCCTCGACCAGCGCGACCGCCCGCAGCTTCTCGTCCCGCTCCATCTCGTAGTGCCCCGGCCCGAAGGGGTCGAGCTTGAGCGCCTGGTACCCCTTCTCGACGACCTTCTTGGCGGCGGTGTAGAACTCTTCGGGCGTGCGCTCGACGCGGTACCAGCCGTTGGCGTAGGCCTTCACCCGGTCGCGCACCGGCCCGCCGAGCAGGTTGTAGACGGGCTGGTCCAGGGCCTTGCCCAGGATGTCCCAGCACGCCGTCTCGAAGGCGGCTATCCCGCTGCTCATGACCTCGCCGGCGCGCGAGAAGTCGTCGCGGCCCAACGTCTTGACGAGCTCCTCGATCCTGAACGGGTCATGGCCGACGACGTGGCGCGGGGCGGCCTCGCGCAGGTAGCCCACAAGGGCCTCGGTGTGGTTCACCATCCTGGCCTCGCCAAGCCCCGTCAGCCCCTCGTCGGTGTGCAGCCGCACGATCGTCAGGTTTCGCCAGTCGGTACCGACGACGAAGGTGTCTACGTCCGTTATCTTCATGCGCGCACCTCGCTCTGCTCTACGGGGATGCCGGGGAAGACGGCGCCCCTCTCGGTGGCAACGGCCTCCGGGTAGTAGCGTTCGAGCATCGCCAGCCCGATCTCGGCCCGCCGCACCCGTTCGCGCCCGAGCGCGACCGCCGTCGCCTCCAGGTGCGTCCCGCTGGGGTAGATGTTCGGCGCGTTCCTCAGGCCGAACTTCACGAACACGGGGGAGGCCACCCTCACGAGCTCCGGCGTCTCGTAGTGCCTCACGAAACCCCCGAAGTCGTCCGGCACCTCCACGTAGACGTCCAGCGGCACGTCGGCGGCGGCCCGGATCGCCGCCAGCTGCGCCAGCGAGAGGTCGGTGGGCGTGTTGTACGTGCCCGCCCCAAGATCCTCCATAGCCTTGACCGCCGCCGCGTTGGCCGCCGACAGCTGAACGGAGACTTTGACGACCAGGTCCTCTGGGATCTCGCCCCTCGCCTTGAGGTCCCGTAGCACCCACAGGAGCCCCGCGTCGGCGACGAGCACGCCCCGCAGACCGAGGCTCACGCCCCGCAGCACGTCCTCGAGGGCGTAGGCGAGCTGGTCCTGGCCGCGGTGCTGGGCGCCGAGCACGCCGCCCGCGCCCGACCCGGCGGTGGCGCCGGTCTCCCAAGAGGCCCTGGGCCCCACGAAGAGCGAGAGCTCCATGCCCGCCTCGCGGGCCATGTCGCACATCTCTAGGATCTCGGCGTCGGTGAGGAGCATAATCCCGGAGCCCTGGGAGACCCTGTGCAGGTGCACCCCACGCTTGTCGGCCTCCTCGATGACGGCCTCCAGCACCCTGGGCCCCTCGACGCTGGGGATCTCGACGCGGTACTGCGCCCCGTCCGGAAAACGCTTCCCCGAGTCGGGCAGCCCGTGCAGATCCCTCTCCGGCAACCCGAGGCTACCGATCAGTTCGTTGGCCTTCATGCGACGTCCCCTTCCCCGTCCGTGTCTTCCAGCGCGCCCTCGCCCAGGGCGGCCTCTATGTCCTTCGCGGTGTTCTCCAGGTGCGCCCGCATCTCCTGCCGCGCACCCTCCGCGTCCCCCGCCTCGACGCGGTGCAGGATCTCCTCGTGCTCCCCGAGGGCCCGGAAAGCGCTGCCGGGCCGCGAGGTGCTCACCCGCCGGCTCGCCCGCAAGAGGTCCACCACCGGCTCGAGCATCGTGAGCAACACCGCGTTGCGGGCGCTGCGCGCGAGGACGGCGTGGAACTCGACGTCGGCGTCGACGTACCCTTCCGGCGTCTCGATGAGGTCCCGCATCCGTTGCAGCGGCACGCGCATCGCCTCGACGTCGCCAGGGGTGGCCCGCTCCGCCGCGAGCCCGGCGACCTCGACCTCGAGGATGACGCGCATCTCCAGAAGCTCCCAGAGCGTCTTCGGCTTCACCCGGAGCAGCAACCCCAAGGTGTCCCGCACGGCCCCGGTATCACCGCCGCTCACCACCGCGCCACGGCCGTGCTCGATGCTGATCAAACCCCGAGCCTCCAGGAGGTTCAACGCCTCCCGCACCACCGTGCGGCTCACCCCCAACCGCTCGACGAGCACCCGCTCGGGCGGGAGACGCTCCCCCGGACTGAGGCCGCTCGATACGACCATCTCCAGGAGCTCCTCCGCCGCCCGGTCCCTGAGCTTCGTCCTCGGGGCCTGCTCGCTCATCCGATGACATTGTTGTACCAATTTGGAGCCCCGGTCAACCGCGGGGCGTCCTCAACGGGCGAGTCCTTCGCCGCCGACGTCCTGCGGTTCTCGGCCGGTCTACGGGGCCGGAACTCGTCAACAATCGCAGGCTCTGTCGGGTTCTTGGTGAAACAGCGCGTTCGCCTTGCGACCGATCTCATCGATCTTCAGGCGGTCAGCGTACTCGCCCGCAACAGCCCGAAGCCCGATTCCCCGTGATCCTCCCTCTTCGGCAGCCCTAGCGAACTGGGATGGTCTGGCCGAGCACGAGGCCCGGGACGGCGCGGGTTCCGTGGATGCCGGGAACGGGTTAGCGGAGCCTGCGGAAGAACGCGCGCACGTCGCCGACGAGCAGATCCGGGGTCTCCATGGCGGCGAAGTGGCCGCCGCGCTCGAACTCGGACCAGTGCTCGATCTCGTGGTCGGGGTCCATCATCGCCCGCACGAACGGCTGGGCGGCGAAGAGCGCCCACCCCTGCGGCGCCGTGCCGGGCGCGCCCCATTCGGTCGAGTGCCCGGTCTCGTACAGGAAGTTCGCCGCGGAGGCCCCCGTGCCCGTGAACCAGTAGACCGAGACGTTCGTTAGCAACTGGTCGAGGTCCACCGCGTCCTCGGGCAGCTCCGCCGACGAATCGGTCCACTCCTTGAAGCTCTCGACGATCCAGGCGAGCTGGCCGACCGGCGAGTCGACCAGGGAGTAGGCGATGGTCTGCGGACGGTTCGACTGGAGCTTGAGGTACCCGGAGCCCGCGTCGGTCAGCTCCCTCGTCCGCTCCACGGCCGCTCGATCTTCTTCGGAGAGACCGGCCAGCCTGGCCGCGCCCTCGGGCAGGTAGTCGAGCGCCCCCATGACCGCGAGCGGGTCGGAGTTGGTGTGCACCCCCACGACGCGGTCGCGGTCGAAGCCGGCGAGCATCCCGACTATCCCAGAACCGACGTCTCCACCCTGGGCCCCGTAGCGCTCGTAGCCCAGGCGACTCATTAGCACGGCGAAGGCTCTTGCGGTGCGGGCCATCTCCCAGCCCGCCTCTCGGACGGGCGTCGAGAACCCGAACCCGGGCAACGAAGGCGCCACCACGTGGAAGGCCTCTGCCGCGTCGCCGCCGTGGGAGGCGGGATCTGTAAGCGGTCCAACGATCTTCGTGAACTCGACGATAGAGCCCGGGTAGCCGTGGCAGATGATCAGGGGCAGCGCGCCAGGCTCCGGCGAACGGACGTGCAGAAAGTGGACGTTCTGCCCGTCGATCGTGGTCGTGAACTGCGGGAACCCGTTCAGCCCCGCCTCCTGCCCACGCCAGTCGAAGCCGTTGGCCCAGTAATCGAAGAGCCCCTCGAGGTAGACCGGCGGGACGCCCCTGGTCCAGCCGGTACCGGGAACCGCGGCGGGCCACCGGGTGCGCTCCAGCCGGTCGCGCAGATCGTCGAGCCTGGTCTGGGGGACCTCGATCCGGAAGGGCTGGACCTCGGTGCTCGTGTTGTCCACGTCGGGTACGCTATCCGCCATCGCGGTCAGCTCCTCTCGTCGGTCGGGGGCAGGATCGTTGCCGGTCGGCTGCGACTTTCAAGACTCCTCACCACGGATCTCACCCGAAGGAACGGCGTGGTGGACCGCCTCGACGTTGTTGCCGTCAGGGTCGAACACGTACGCGCCGTAGTAGCCTGCATGGTACTCGGGCCTCGGTCCCGGTGCGCCGTTGTCGCGCCCTCCCGCCTCCAGCGCCGCGGCGTAAAAACGGTCCACGGCCTCCCGGCTCGGAGCGGAGAAGGCGACGTGAAACCCGGCGACGGGCCGCTCGCTGGCGTAGAGGATGAGCCTCCCGCCCTCCCCGCTTCCGAAGGCCAGTAAGCCCTCGTGCGCGAACTCCAGGCCGGTTCCCAGCGGAGCCAGGGCCGCCTCGTAGAACCGCCGGCTGGCCGCCAGGTTTCCCGCCCGCAAGGTAACGTGGTCTATGGTGGGCCTGCGGGCGGTAGCCGCTCGAGCTCCCTCCCCCTTCGCCGCGGGTGGCTGGTGGAGCCCAAAGGAGGAGCCCTGATCGTCGCGGCAGAGCGCGAAGCGTCTGAAGGACCTCTCCCGTGGCTCGTCGGCGCGGCTTTCGAGCGCCTCGGCGTGGCCCCCGAGGTCGCGTACCCGCGCCATCGCAGCCTCGAGGTCCGCCACGCCGAAGAAGAGGAGCGGGCTCGCTCCCTCGTCGTTCCCGTGCATCCCGCCCGGGACCGTGGAGGTAGAGATCCCGTATCCGTCCCCGGACGGCCCCGGTTCGAACCGCCAGTCGAACAACCCACCGTAGAAGGCGCGGGCGCGCCCCTTATCGGCGACGCCTATCTCGAAGAACGTCGGCTCACCGGCCATAGTCTCTCCCTTCGTGGAGGCTACCGTCCTGGCGCTCAACCCTGTGCGCTAAACCCATCCTACGCTAGGGGACAGGGATGCCGTTGGAGATAATTGACCTCGATCGCCACCCGTCAATGACCCTAGTCCGGGAGCGGAAGGTGGTTGACGCGATCGTCCCGATCCGCCAGGTAGGCCGTCGGGGTGACGCCGGAGAAGGCACGGAAGTCGTTTATGAGGTGGGCCTGGTCGAAGTAACCGCACTCCAGGGCGACGTCTGCCCACTCCACCCCTTGCCCGTCCTCGACGAGGCATAGCGTCCGCTGGAAGCGTTGGATGCGGCCGTAGAGCTTGGGCGTCAGCCCGACCGCTTCGTCGAAGACCCGGATGAAGCGCCTCTGGCTCAGGCCGGACCGTCGCGCGACCTCCGAGACCTTCGGCCGCTGGGGGCGTTGGAACTGCTCCAGCGCGAAAGCCACGGCGGGATGGCGGCCCGGAAGCCTTGATGCCCGCGCCAGGAGGGCTTGCTCGAGAACGAGGAACCTCGCGTCCACCGTGGCGGTGTCGAGCAACCGCTCGCGGAGTTCCGCGGCCCCGGAATCCCACAGCGCCTCGAGCGGGACGATCCCGTCCCGCAACTCCGCGGTGGGTCCGAGGAACGGAAAGGCTCCGCCCGGCTTGAAGTGAACTCCGATAGTCGACGTTCGGCCGGCGGTGTCTATGACGAAGGGGCCCGTATGCGCGCCGCGGACGAGCGGACCGCGGACGCTCCGGGGCCGGTCGGCGTCTAGCCGGTCGTACGCTCGCGCCTCGTTGTCGCAAAGGTTGACGACGATCTCCAGCGTACCGGTCGGAAGACACCGTTCCCGCGCGTGTGGCGGATCTGGGCCCTCGTACTGCCAGAACGCCTCCACGAGATCCGAGAGCGGCGGACACGGTATGTGGGTTCGACAGGCCATGCGGTCCTTCACGGTTAGTCTACGTGAGGACGACCGGTCTCCCACCCCACGTCTTGGACGGCGGACATCGCCGAAGGCTCCGGTGCTCAGTACGGGCACCCGTCGGCCACCGCAGCCGGATCATGAAAACCTCACGGGAGGGCGATGGAGGCCGCGGTTACTGGCGAGATATCATGGGATGCGGTCGCTTCGGTGGTCCGCCCTAGCCCACCGACACGGGTATCCGCTGGACGACGTTGACGCCGTACCCGCCACGGTTCCAGACCTCCTCGGCGCTCGACGGCTGCGTCCTGCCGGACGCGTCGGTCGCGCGGACGCAGAGCTCGTGCTCGCCGGGCTCCCGCGCGTCCCACCCGCAGAACCACCGTACCCAGGCGTGGGGCCCGGGCTGCTCGTCCAGCTCAGCGTCCTCCCACGTTCGGCCTCCGTCGCCGCTGAACTCGACCTTGCTCACGGACCCGAAACCCGACCACGCCCGGCCCTCGACGAGGACGCGTCCCGGCCGCACGCGCCGCTCCCGGGTCAGAAAGTCGGGGACACCGGGGGGCACCATCAGGGCGTGAGGAAGCTTGCGGGTCACCGGCGCGCCGGGGTCGTCAGCCGATCGCTGGTAGACATACTTGTTCGACTGTTGCACGCCGTCGAAAGGCTCGCTCGCCGCGGTGATCGACCTCAGCCACTTCACCGAGGCCATCCCGTACCATTCGGGCACGACGAGCCTCAAAGGGAAGCCGTGCTGGGGAGGGAGCGGGCCCCCGTTCATCCCGTAGGCCAGCAGAACCCCCTCGCGCGAGGCCTCCTCCGGGGGCAGGCTCCGCTCGTAGTCGTGCTCGACGCCGTCGTCCACGCCCCGGTCGAGGCCGGCGAAGACGATCTCCACCGCTTCGTCCAGGACGCCGGCCTCCTGGAGGACCGGCCCGAGCGGCGTGCCCGTCCACTCGGCGCAACCGACCGCCTCCTCGTGCCAGGGGGCGGAGACCGGCCGCGGCTCCAGGTGCGCCCGCCCGTTGCCGGCGCACTCCATCATCACCGGCATGGTGACCGCCGGCCGCGCCTTGAGGTCTTCCAGAGACAGCCTCAGGGGACGGCGCACGCGTCCCGAGACCGTAAGTTCGTAGTTCGCCTCGTCGACGAAGGGGATGTCGAAGTGGGTCAGGAGGTAGTGCATGCCGATGGGCGTGATCGGATAACGGAGCCCTTCCAGCGGCATCCCCGGGTTCCTGAGGGCGAGCCTGACCTCATCGCCGCCAAAGTCCCGCCTGTGCTCCGTCACAGATGCCTCCCAGATCCCGTGCTTCGTGCTTGCGCCGTCATGTGAAAACATTCTTGTACCAATTCCTGATCACGGTCAACCGGCAGGGCATCCGCGCGAAGGATCGCCGCTCGCGAGAGCGCGACGAGATGCGGTCGTCCGCGTGGCGAGTACCGATCCAAAACTGTGAATACAACGGGACGGGGTGATAAGGTGACTTGTGGACGAGCTAGGAGCAAGGGAGGTGTGCTCCATGAGGCCTGAACTGGTCCTTCGGGGCGTCATACCCGCCAACCTCATGGCGTTCGACTCCGACCTGGAGATCGACGAGGAGAACTACCGCCGGCACCTGCGGTATCTGGTGGATACGCCTGGCGTGGCCGGTATCACCACGAACGCCCACGCCTCCGAGGTGGCGACGCTGACCTTCGAGGAGCAGCAACGGGTCCTCGACGTGACGTTGGACGAGGTGGCGGGGGCCGTGCCCGTCGTGTGCGGCGTCTACGAGGACGGCACGGAGAAGGCCGCCGGGATCGCGCGGATGGCCGAGCGCCAGGGGGCGGACTGCCTGCTTGTGTTCCCCTCGACGGTCTACGACTTCGGGCACCAGCTAAGGCCGGAGATGGCGTACGGGCACATCGCCGCGGTCGCCGAGGCGACGAGCCTGCCGATCATCGTGTTCGTCTATCCCGTGGCTTCGGGCCTGCACATCCCTACGGACAGCCTGGTAAGGATCTGCGACGAGATCGACACCGTCGTCGCCGTCAAGGAGTGGTCCAACGACATCGGGGTTTACGAGAGGAACTGGCGGGAGCTCAAGGCGCTGGACAAAGAGGTCTCGCTGCTCTCCAGCTTCAGCAAGTCGCTGCTCGCCTCGCTGTGCGTCGGGGCCGACGGCATCCTCTCCGGTCACGGCAGCGTCGTCGCCGACCTGCACGTGGAGATGTTCGAGGCCGTGAACCGCGCGGACCTCGAAGGGGCCCGCCGGGTTGCGGACAGGCTCTACCCCGTCGTGCAGGCCACCTACGCGGAGCCGTTCCTCGACGGGCACAATCGGATGAAGGAGGCCTTGGCCATCCTGGGCAGGATCGACGAGGCTCACGTGCGTCCCCCGCTGCGGCGCATCTCGGACGCGGAGAGGGAGGAGATCCGGCGCGTCGTCACCGAGGCCGGGCTGCCGGGTGCGCGCGAGGGGCAGCCCGGCGCGAGCGCGATCGGTTAGCGCGGCACTAGACCGGACATGAGCGAGCTCTTCTCCCCCGTCGAGTTCGGGGGGGTGGGGGTTCCCAACCGGATCGTGATGCCGCCCATGACGGCCCGACTGGCGGACGACGAGGGCCGCGTTACGGAATGAGGCGTCCGTTAGCCTGCTCGCTGTTGCACCCTCTTGGGGGACGCATCCGGACGCAGCCATAGCGAGGCGTGGGCTGGCTCCACCGTCTCCCCAACCACCCCCACGAGCTCGTTGCCCAACCGGTCCAGGTCCGTCTCGTCCCTGAGCGTGGCGGAGAACGTTTCGAGCGTCTCCCGCGCGTCGTACTTGCGGCGGTAGAAGCGTCGATCCACGAACGCCTGCACCCTGCGACGCAGCGGGTTGAACCCGGCCGCGATGGCCAGCGTGGACGCCACCACGGCGAGCTGCGACTCCCCTCCCGTGAGCGCCCGAAAGACGTACTGCAAGGAGACCACGCCCGCGACGTAGACCGCGATCAGCATGGCGGTCAGGGATGCCGTAGACGAGGGTACGGTTTATCAGGAGGTCTATGTCATAGAGGCGGTACCTGACGATCGCGATGCCCGTGAAGACCGGCAGCCCGAGCAGGGAGACGGACATGATCACGACGCTGACCGGCGCGCTCCGGAGGCCGATCAAGCCGCCCACGAAGATGGCGCCAACCACCACCGCGCCCCCGTAGGCGAGCCACTTGATCTGCTGGCGTTGCTCGCTACCGGCGCGCCGGAGCCGAACGATGAGCGAGACGGCGGCCGCCACCATGGAGCCCGCGGCCACGACGCTGCCCGCGACTCCCACCACCCCAACGACGGTGCCACCGACGCCGTAGGGATTCGTGATCCGCGGGAAGTCCACGAGCGGACCGGCCTGCAGCGCGTAGCCCGCCACGACGCCCGAGATCCCGATCATGGCGCCCCAGGCCACGGGCCGCCAGCGGGGCGAGGGTAGCCGACCGTCGGGGAACAACAGCAGCACGAGGCTCGCGGGGACATAAGTCAAGAGGATCCACAACCACGAACTGAACCACGCCGCCGTCTCGCCGAGGCGATTCGTGCCGAAACCGCTCGCGAGCCAGAACTCGGCGTAGTCCCCCGCGAAGGAGTTGAGGCCTATCGTCACGCCGGCGCCGCAGAAGAGCCAGCCTATGGTGTTGCGCGGGTGGCGGGAAACGATGATGGCGCCCACGACCGAGAATGCGAGCAACCCCACCAGGTCGGCGACCACGCTGCCGTCCACCGTCTCACCGCCATTCGGAAGCTCCGGAACGGTGGATCCTGCCGCACGCGACAACGCGATACCGCCCGCAAGCAGCGCCACGGATAGCGCCACCAGCGACCAGGCGAGCCAGGAGACGGCGCGGCGGCTCATCTCGGGGCCTCCGTACGCCGATGCGCGTCGGAGGAGGATCGCAGCCACACGGAGACGTGGGCGGGCTGCACGGTCTCGCCAACCACCCCCACCAGGTCTTCTCTCAACCCGTTCAGGTCGGTCTCGTCCCTGAGCCTTACCGAGAAAGCCTCCAGGGTCTTTCGCGCGTCGTACTTTCTCCTGTAAAAGCGCTGATCGATAAAGGACTGCGTGCGCCTTCTGAGCGGATTGAACAGCGCGGCGATCACGAGGGTGGAGGCCACGATGGCAAGCTGCGGAAGCTCCTCCTGGCCAGTGAGCGTTTGGACTATAGCCTGCGAGGCCGTCACGCCCCCGAGGTAGGCCAGCACTAGCAAGGCGGTGAGCGAACCGTACACCAGCGTGCGGTTTATGAGGACGTCTACGTCGAACAGTCGCGAGCGCAACACGGCCACGCCTATGGACAACGGGACGAGCAGAAAGGACAACGCGAAGCCCGCCTTGAGGACGAGTAGTGCTAGAGGCGTGTCTCCGCTTACCAGGGCGAGGTCCACCGGCAACTGCAAGGGGAAGGTTCCTGCGACACCCAGGGCCGTGCCAAAGATCACCCATTTCGTCTGCCGGCGTTGCGTTGGAGATGAGACCTTCCGGTAACGATAGATCTGGGCCCAGATAAAGATGACCACGGTCGCCAAGAACACCAAATAGGAAACCGCCTCCAGGGCAGGCGACAGGGAGTACAAACCAGGGAAGAGACGGTCGGCGGCATCGTTGGCAATGGACGCAACCGCGAGCCAGCGCGTCCAGCGCGGCACGAAGCGCCCGTTGGGGAACAGCAAGAAGAACAGCGGGGCGCAAACCTCACCGAGCATCTGCACACCCTGGACGGGCAACCACCAGGCCGGCTGAGAGGAGACCAAAGCTTCGGCATCCGTGGGGTCGACCGTAACCGTCCCGAAAGACACCAGGAACGCCGAGACCAGCAGCGCCATCCAATCGTCCGAGCGCCGCCAGAAGATGAGCGCGCCCACCACAAACCACACCAACTGGAAGACCTTGTCTACGACGACGTTCAAGAGCGCATAGGAGCGCAACGACAGCCCGACTTCCTGCAACGCCCGCACGCCTTCGGGGGTGGGCTGCCGTGTTGCCCGCTCGGAACAGACCTCGGAGGCTGCGGTGCACACGCTACGATAGTGCTCGATGCTGCTCGGAACGCTGAAGAGAACTATCGCCAGCGCCGTGACGGCCACCGCTATCCACGCCACGCGGGCGAAGAGTAGCCAGTCCCCACGCAGGATCGTGTCTGGCGGTGGAGAACCGGTGCCCATCTCACCGGCCTTCGGAGCCCGTTTGCTTGTTTCTTCTGTCACAGCTCCACTCTACAGGACGACCTACGCCTGGACGTTACGGCAGTTGTTAAGCGTGGCTAATACCTTCACCGCTCGCTCGTGGCCTGGATCGCTTCGGCGAGCTTGCCGCTACGCCAGCTCATGAAGACGGAGAAGGCGCAGTAGGCGAGAACCACGCCCGCTATCTCGAGCGGCAGGTGGAAGAAGAAGTCTATGTAAAGGAGCTTCTGCCAGTCCTCTATGGGGGTCGAAATGTGCAGGTTCAGGTGCGGCCACCAGGAGACCATCAGGTAGCCGATGGCGAGGTACATCGCCCACGCCCGAGCCCGCGAGTCCGGGGAGACCTTCATCAAGACGGGGAGGCCGAATACGAGGAAGGAGACCCCGAGGCCGAGAAGTACAGCATCGGCCGCGCCGAGGAACATGAAGAAGGGGATCTGCGCCGCGCTCGGCTCGGAACCCACGTCGGCGGGCGGGAAAATGACCGGTCCCGCAATGAAGGCCGGTACGGCCACCAGCAGGGTCACGATCAGTACCTTCATCCGGAGTTTCATTCGCGAGCCCCTTTCGTAGCCGCGTGCCAACCATTCGAGGCGCCCATGCCACCTCTTTGCGGGCCACCATATAGGGCGAACGTCTCCTGACCGTTACGACAAGTGTTACGAGCAAGAAATTCCGAAAGCTTTCCTGGGACGCTCAAAAACCCATCCAAGGCGAGGATCGCAGGTTACGTAAACCTGTCGGCTGCCCTCGGTTCTCAGGGTACGGGAGAAAGGCGTCGGCTGCGGGCCTCGCGATGCACGGTCACAACAACTCCAGCGGCGAACCCAGTTGCCTAGCCATGTCTACAACGTTGAAGGTGTCCCAGCTCTCTATCACCTTGCCCCTGGAGAGCCAGAACACCCCGAACCAGCCCACCACGACCTTCCTTCCGGTGGGCGCCACACCCATGAACTCGCCCGCGTGCGTAGCTTCCGTCGTCCAGCGGGCGGCGACCTTATCTCCTTCGGCCACGAGGTCCTCGACCGTGCTGCGGGTATCGGGGAAGGCCGCGCGCCACTCCGCGACGGACCGCGCGACGTTCTCCGGCCCGCGCAGGTCGGGGTGGGACGGGGTATGGTCGACGTAGTCGGCGGCGAAGACCTCCTCGGCTATCGCGGGGTCTCCGGTGTTGAAGAGATCCTCGATAACGCGCCGTACCACGACCTTGTTCTCTTCCCGCGTCACGGTCTACCCTTCGTCCTCACGCAACCCGAATCTTACCCTTCGTTCGGACAATCGCCCCACGAAACTCGGCAACCATAACGTTGAATTGTGTCATCGGGTCGGAACGTTGCGGAAGGAGACGAAAAATGCCCGACGAAGACGCGAGGCGGCTCACCGGGGATATCATCGAGGAGAGCCTCGCCGACCGCGCCGTGCTCTCCGAGGTCACCATCCTCGACACCAGGGTAGAAACGGTCGCCGAGTATCACAGGACGCCGTGGCTCGAGCGGTGGACCATCCATCGCGTCGCGGTGCCCGAGGGGCGGGCCGCGGGGATCGCCGAACGCTTCCGCCAAGCCCTCGACGCCGAGCACGCCCACGCGTGGTACGCGGACTTCAAGAACGAGGACGTCCACTACATCGCTTTCGTCGACAAGGTCTTCCGGGTCTCCCGCGAGGACGAAGAAGCGTACGCAGAGGCCATCGACCACGGCACAATACTGGGCATACCCCGCTACCAACTCGACTTCGCGCCGACCATCGAGGAGCGGGAAAGTTAAAGCTGGCGCTCGGGAATCGTCGACGCTTTCTATACCTCGAAGGGCCTACGGCGCCCCGTCTTTCTCAGAAGGTCTCGAGGGTCGGATTTCTCGGAGGTTCGTCGCGTCACACGGACCTGGTCAACCCGCCGTCCACGCGCAGGTTCTGCCCCGTGATGTAGGAGGCATCGGGGGACACCAGGAACGCCACGCACCGCGCGATCTCCTCGACCGTGCCGGACCGCCGCATCGGTATCGACGCGCGGGTCTGCTCGTCCACCTCGAAGCTGTCTATGAAACCGGGTAGCACGTTGTTCATCCTGATGCCCTCCGCCGCGTAGCGGTCCGCGTAGAGCTTGGTGAAGCCGGCGAGCGCCGAGCGTAGGGAAGAGGACACGGGGAACACGGCCGACGGCTCGAAGGCGGAGAACGTCGAGACGTTCACCGTCGCACCCCCGCCCTGCCGCAGCATGACGGGCGTCACCAGGCGCGCCATGCGCACGACGTTGAGCAGGACCAGATCGAGCCCCGCGTGCCACTCCTCGTCGGTGATGCCGAGGACGTCGCCCGTCGGCGGATGTCCCGTGCTGTTGACCACGGCGTCGATCCGCCCGTAGGCATCAAGGGTCCTGTCCACCAGCGCGCGCAGGTCGGCCTCTTCGGTTACCGTTCCCGCGACGCCCACTCCTCCTAACTCGTCAGCAAGGTCGGTAGCCTCATCCGACCGCGACATCAGCGCCAGCGAATAGCCGCGGGCCGCGAGCTCGCGGGCGCAGGCGGCGCCCATGCCCTTGCCGGCGGCGGTGACGATGGCGACCTTCCTTCCAGGTGTTTGGCTGCTCGATTCCACCCTTCTCCCTTCCGACGCTTGCGCCATCGCCAAGGGCTTATGCTCGTGCACGTAGTACGCCGCCGCAACCCCGACGAGCACGGCCGGCAAATCCGTCGAAGTATCAGGCCACCCTTGTTCGCCCTAGTGCCTGGTAGGCAAAACCTTCCAGGAACCTGGGACTTCTAGCCTAGAGCCATCGCCCCACTTGCGCCTTGTACCGCAAGTATTCCGCGCCAAACTTGCGCTCCAGGTAGCGTTCCTCGCGCTCGATGACGCCCCGCCGAATCGCAAGCAGCGCGGCCGGCAGAAAGAGTACGGGCCACAGCGCGTTCGCGCGGGCGGCGACGCCCGCGTAGATCATCGCCATCGCGAGATAGCCGGGGTTGCGGGTGTAACGAAACGGTCCTCCCGTAACTATTCGCGATACCGGCTTGTAGGGGTTGGTCGGGGTATCGGCACGCCGCATCTCCCACTCGAACCAACCCAGGAGCAGAGCACCACTGCCGAGCAGAGATCCTCCGAAGCCGCGCGAAATCCCGCGGGGCAAAAAGGCGGTCGGGAACCGCCTGTTTAGCAGCAGGCCGAGGACCAAGGGTACCAGGTAGATAAGCGGCGGAGGCGCGATGATTCCCGCCTTGTCTTGCTCGTCGTTTGGCATGGACTCCATCCTCCTTGCTGAATCAAACGTGGACGAGCGAAGACGGGCCGCGTCTAGGCCTGGGCGCCCGGCGGTGGCCCGAGTATCTCTACCCCGAACCGTTGCGCGGCGGCCCCCAACTTCTCCATGTCAAGTGGCTCCTCCGGGGGCAGTACCCGACTCCGCGCCGGCTCCCCGGCGGCGCGGAAGAACCGCTCGTGCTGGGGCGTGCTGAGGTCGAGGAACCGGGCCGTCTCAGAGTCGACCTGGAAGGCGTGCGAGGTTCCCGCGGGGATGTGCACGAACGACCCCGCGGAGGCCGGTATAGGTTCGCCGTCTCCGAGGTAGAACGTCATCTCCCCCTCGAGAACGTAGTAGGTTTCCTCGTCCTCGGGCTGGACGTGGAGCGGTGTTGCCATCCCTCTCGGCGCGACCTGCTCGACCAGGGAGAAGCTCTCGCCGGTTCGCTCGGCAGAGGCCTTGAAGATTACGAGGCTTCCGAAGAACCACAAGGCTTCTCCGTCCTCGGGGTCCAGCGCGTACGGTGCGGGGCGGTGCTCGGTGGTCACCGGCGGGCTCCTTTCTCCGCTCGCTTCCGGAGCGGGTACGCCACTTCCAATGGCCAACAATGTGCCACGCTGCCAGGACCGGCGCGTCGCCCAAATGGGCTATCTTCGCGGCCCGCTGCGTCGCCCGTCGGGCGAAGGTCCCTGCCGGCCACTCGGTGACGATGCGCCCCGACCATGCACCGACGCGTATTGCAAGAACACGGACAAGTACACTAGAAAATAGTCCATTTGAGTGATGCGGGGGCCCTTCCTGGTGACTAGGGTGTGAGCGCTGTCGATGAGGGAGCACCAGGGCTCGACAGCGTATCGATCGACCGAACCCGGCACAAAGGAGGCACGCAATGGAAACCCAATCCCCGCAGCCCGACGCGGGCGCCATCCAGGAGCGCCAGCTCAAGATCTGGACCTCCGGCGACTACGCGAAGATCGGCAACCCCATCGCCATCATGGGCGAGCTGCTCTGCGAGGCGGTCGACCTCCGCTCCGGCGATAAGGTCCTCGACGTGGCGACCGGCAGCGGCAACACCGCCATCTCCGCCGCCCGCCGGTTCTGCGAGGTGACCGGGATGGATCTCGCCCCCGAGTCCATAGAACACGCCCGCGGGCGCGCCGCGGCCGAGGGCATGCAGATCACCTTCGAGGTCGGTGACGCCGAGGCCCTCTCCTACCCCGACGCCTCGTTCGACGTGGTGCTCTCCACCATCGGCGTGATGTTCTGCCCGAACCAGGAGGAGGCGGCGAGCGAGCTTCTCCGAGTCTGCCGGCCTGGCGGCAAGATCGGTCTTGCCAACTGGGCCCCCGACGGCTTCACCGGCAACATGCTCCGGACCGTCGGCCAGCACGTCCCCCCACCCCCCGGCCTGAAGCCGCCCCCCCTGTGGGGCACCGAGGACCGGCTGCGGGAGCTCCTCGGAGACGGCGTCTCCTCCCTCGAGACGACGCGGCTAACGTACAACTTCCGGTACCCGTCGGCCGAGCACTTCGTAGAGTGGTTCCGCGACTACTACGGCCCGACGGTCAGGGCTTTCGGGGCGCTGGATCCGGAAGGGCAAGACGCCCTGGCCAGCGACCTTCGGAAGCTGCTCGATGACCGGAACATCTCCGGCGACGAGACGCTCGTCGTGCCCTCCGACTACCTGGAGGCCGTCGCCGTCCGACGCTGACGGTCCCGCGAGCTCGTCGCCCTCGCTCCACAGCAAACGACCGCCAACCGACGCTTTCGACACACGCGGGTTGCCCTCGCCGCCACCGGGGGCATCCCGCGCCACGCTTGACTCTGCCCCCGAGCCCCTGTATTTTATCCATGGTACGAGTAAGCATTCTGTATGGTGGGAAGAATGCTTGCAGATGGATGATGACGGCGAACGGGGGAAGGTGGACGCGCAGCGCGGGATCAGCCGCCGCGAGTTCCTGAGGCTTGGCGGGGCGGGGCTCGTTGGGGCGTCCGTTCTGGGCGCTGCAGGCTGCGGGGCCGTCGGGGGAACCGATAGCGGTGGTCCGCGCAGGCTTACCTACGCGTACGAACAGGCCGAGGAGACCTCCCACGGCATCGCCGCGCGCATCTTCGAGAAGACGCTGGAGGAGGCGAGCGGCGGGGCGATGGTCTTGCAGGTGTACCCGGCCGGACAGCTGGGCGGGGAGCCGGGCCTGTTGCAGAAGGTGCTCTCCCAGGACATAGACTTCATAAACTCCTCCACCGCGAACGCTTCCTTGCTCGTCCCGCAGGCTGGGGTTTTCTCGCTCCACCACCTGTTCGACTCCGAAGAGCACGCCCTGAGGGTCGTTTCGGACGACAGGGTAAACGGCATCGTCACGGAGATGACCCGGGCTTCCGTGGACGGCGGGCGCGCCTTGACCCTGTACTCGTCGCCGTTGCGGAACATGTACTCGACGGACACGGAGGTCAGGAGCGTCGAGGACCTCGGGGGCCAGAAGGTGCGGGTCCAGGCCACCAGGACCGAGGACATCACGTTCGCGGCTTACGGCGCCCAGACCGTGCACATGCAGTTCAGCGAGATCTACACCTCCCTGCAGACCGGCGTCATCGACATGGCCGAGAACGCCCTGATGTACTACGGCACCGCCGGCCACTACGACGTCGCCCCCATCATGTCCGTGACGGAGCACGAGGGGAACACCCAGATCATCTGGGTCACCGACAAGGCCTGGAACGGAATGTCCGACGAAGAGAAGGGGTGGGTCCAGGCGGCGGCAGACGCGGTGAGGACGACGGCTTCGGAGCGGGGTTTCGAGTGGGAGCGTGAGCACAGGGCCGACTACGAGGCCCAGGGCGTGCAGTTCGTCGAGGACGTGGACCGGGAGAGCTTCCAGGAGATCTCGCTGCCCCTGCAGGAGCGGATCGCCGAGGACCTGGGCGGGGACGCGATGAGCATCCTGGAGCGGGTGCGGGAGCTGCGATGAATCCGCCAGCGCGCCGACACCCACGCGACGCGGGAGGTTCCTAGCCGTGAGCCAGGGCGCCGGCGGCACCCAGGAGACCATCGTCATGCAGACGGAGCGCCACCTCAAGTGGCGGGCGCTCGACGGGGTGGAGCGGGGGCTCATGTGGCTCAGCGGGCTGTTGCTCGCCGCGTTCACCGTCACCGTGCTGCTCGACGTCACGACACGGTTCACCGGGACGCCCATACTCTGGCTGCAGGAGGCAACCTTGGGCGCGTTCGTCTGGGGGGTCTTTATCGGCGGGGCGGTCGCCGTCCGGCGCAACGAGCACTTTCTGCTGGCCAGGATCGCAAGCTCCCTCGTCGGCACGAAGAGGCTGGTGCTCGAGACGATCAGCCATCTCATCCTGCTGGCCGTCGCCCTCTTCCTGACCGTCTTCGGGGTCTCCTTTGTCCTGCTCGGGCTCGGCGTCTACCTGCAGCCCTCCGGCACGCCGCTCGCCGTCACTACGTCTGCCATCCCCGTCTCCGGCGCGCTGATAAGCCTGTTCACCATTGAGCGACTCGTCAACGGGTGGCGGGGCGGCTTCGAGGGCGAGGACGACGATCCTTACGGTCGGTACGCGGAGGAAGGGGGAGCGGGAGAATGAACGAAGGGCTCATCGTCGGCCTGATGGCCTTCCTCTTCGTCCTGTTCGGCGTCCTCGGGGTGCCGGTGCCCTTCGCCGTCATGGCCAGCGTCATAATCGGGGTGCTGCTGACCGACATCAGCATGACCACGGTGGTCGCCGAGATGTTCAACGGCATCAACGCCGTTCCCCTGCTGGCGGTCCCCTTCTTCATCCTGGCCGGGGAGCTCATGGCCTCCTCGAACGTCACGGAGCGACTGGTCACCTTCGCCCAGGCCCTGGTCGGCCACATACGCGGGGGGCTGGCGCAGGTGGTCACGGTGGTCAGCATGTTCTTCGCCGGGATCTCCGGCTCCTCCTCGGCGGACGTCGCGGCCATTGGGCGGGTTATGCTGCCGGCCATGAAGCGGGAAGGCTACAACCCCGCCAACTCCGCGGCCCTCGTGGCGGCGGCGTCCACGATAGCCAACATGATCCCACCGAGCATCATGGCCATCGTCTACGGCGCCGTCGGAGGTGTCTCGATCGCCGCGCTGTTCGTCGGCGGGTTCGTGCCGGGGGTGATGGTCGGCCTCGGGCTCATGGTCTACAGCTACCTCTTCGGGTTCTCCGAGAGCGTCAGGGAACGGGCGTCGTTCGGAGAGGTGGCGCGTACGGCCGGAGGCAGCGTGCTCCCGCTGCTGATCCCGATCATCATCCTCGGAGGCATCCTGGGCGGGCTGTTCACCCCGACCGAGGCGGGTATGGTCGCGGTCGTCTACACGATCGTCGTCGTGATCCCGCTTCTCGCTCGGGGGCACCTGCGCAACCTTCCGCAGAGACTTCATGCGCGCCGGGGTGCTCTACTCGCTCCCCCTGATGGCCGTCGCCGGCGCCTCCGCGCTCGCCTACGTCATCGCCTACCTGCAAGCCCCGGTGGCCGTGGCCGGCATCGTCGAGGGCATCGCGGGGACGAACGCGACCCTGATCATGTTCCTCATAGTCGTCGCGCTGGTGATCGCCGGCGACTTTCTGGACGCCATACCTACGATCGTCATCTCCCTGCCAGTCATAGCCGGGCTGGTCGAGCTCGGGGGCATAGACCCCGTCCACATGGGCGTCGTCGCCATCGTGACGCTGGCGTTCGGCCTGATCACACCACCCTACGGCCTGTCGTTGCTCCTCGCCACCACCTTCGCCGAAGTTCCTTTCTCCCACGGCCTGGCCAAATCGCTGCCGATCTATGTGGTGTTCTTCGTGGTCATCTCGCTGATCGTGTTGTTCCCCGGCCTGGTTCTGTGGCTGCCCGGGCTCATGGGGGTGTACTAGATCGTGCCCGGCGGAGAGAGCCCCGTCCTGGTCGAACGGCTCGGCGGCGCCGCGAAGCTGACCCTGAACAACCCGCCGCTAAACCTGGTGACACTCGGAATGACGGAGCGCCTGATCGAAGTCCTGGACGAACTGGAAGGCGACGATGCGGTCCGCGCGGTCGTCGTCACCGGTGCTGGGGAGAAGGCGTTCTGCGCGGGTTCGGACATCAAGGAATTCGCCGACGTCCGTGACGGGGTGGTGGAGAAGAAGCTGGCGCGGGAGAACGAGGCCTTCGGGAGGCTCGAGTCCCTCTCCAAACCGACGGTCGCTGCCATAGAAGGTCTCGCCTACGGTGGGGGGTGCGAGATCTCCATGACCTGCGACCTCCGGATCGTCGGCGCGGGCGCGAAGTTTGCGCTCCCCGAGGTGAGGCTAGGCGTCGTGCCGGGGAGCGGCGGCCTGTTCCGCCTGCCGGAGCTGGTGGGCCCCTCCAGGGCGATGGAGCTCATGTACCTCGGCTCCCCCATCGACGCCGGCGAGGCGGAGCGAATCGGGCTGGTCAACCAGGTGGTCCCCGACGGGGAGGCGCTGCAACATGCCCTCGACGTCGCCCGCAGCATCTCCCGCCAGCCGAGGGAGGCCGTCGCGGCGGTCAAACGCGGCGTGAGGGGATCCGCGGGGGCAACCCGCGCGGAAGCCGTCCGGCTGACGCTCGAGCTGAGCGACCACGTCTTCAGGTCGGACGATTGCGCCGAGGGGATCCGGGCCTTCTTCGAGAAGCGCGAGCCGCGCTTCGGAGGGGTGCCGGACGACGGGGGAGAAACCTAGAGAATGTTGGCCACTGATGGCCGGCCGTTCGCGGAAAGGTCCGGGTAACAGATGCTCAATGGGGTAAAGGTCCTGAGCTTCACGCACTTCTTGCAAGGCCCGTCCGCGGTCCAGATCCTGGCGGACCTCGGGGCCGACGTCGTAAAGATCGAGCCCCCCAGGGGTGCCTGGGAGCGGCACTGGTCGGGTGCGGAGGCCTACCTGAACGGCGTGAGCGTCTTCTACCTGCTCAGCGGGCGCAACCAGCGCAGCCTGGCCGTCGACCTGCGCTCCGAGGAGGGTAAGGAGATCGTGTGGCGTCTGATCCGCGAGTCCGACGTCGTCGTCGAGAATTACAGACCCGGCGCGATGGAGCGCCTGGGGTTCGGCTACGAGGAGGTCTCCAGGGAGAAGCCGGACCTGATCTACTGCTCCCTCTCCGGGTACGGGACGGACGGCCCGTACAGGGACCGTGCCGGACAGGATCTCTTGAGCCAGGCCATGAGCGGCCTGGCGACGATAAGCGGGGGCAAGGACGACCCGCCGATCCTGGTGGGCTCCGCCGTCGTGGACCAGCACGCCGCCGTGCTCGGCGCTTTGGGCGTCCTGGCCGCGCTCTACGAACGCCGGGACACAGGCAAGGGCAAACGGGTCGACAGCAACCTGCTCAACTCGGCGCTCGACTTGCAGATCGAACCGTTCATCTACCACCTCAACGGCCACCTCTACGACCGCAGCGAGACGGGGATCTCCTCGCGCTTCCACCAGGCGCCGTACGGGATCTTCGAGACCGTCGACGGCCACATCTGCCTGTCGTTGACGCCGCCGGAGAAGATGGCCGAGGCGTTCGGGGACGAGACGTTCCGCGAGTGGACCGAGGAGGACCAGTTCCGGCGCAGGGATGAGGTGAACGCCCACATCGCGGGCCACATCAGGAAAGAGACCGCGGAGCACTGGTTCGGGGTGTTCGAGGAGCTTGGCATCTGGTGCGCCCCCGTCAACACCTACGAGGACGTGGAAAAGGATCCGCAGGTCGCCCACAACGAGGCCATAACCACCTTCGAGCACCCGGAGGCGGGGACGGTGCGGGTGCTCGCCCACCCGGTGCGCTACGACGGGGAGGCGCCGCCCCTGCGCAGCGTGCCCCCCGGCCTCGGCGAGCACACCGAGGAGATCCTGGCGGAGCTGGGCTACGGGCCGGAGGAGATAAAGGCACTAGAGTCGGAAGGAGTCGTGCGTGCAGACGGGCAGTGAGACGGGGAGCGCGGCCGGCGGGGCGATACCGGTAGAGATCGGCGACTCGGTCAACTTCTCCAAGACGGTCGGCGAGTCCGACGTGTACCTGTTCGCCGGGATCACGGGCGACTTCAGCCCGAACCACGTGAACAAGGAGATCATGGGCCAGACGCCCTACAAGGAGCGCATCGCCCACGGGGTGCTCTCCGTGGGGTTCGCCTCGACGACGTCGTCGCTGATGATCGAGAAAGCCCGGGCGAAGGCCGTCTCCGTCGGCTACGACCGGATCCGCTTCGTAAAGCCCATCTTTATCGGCGACACGGTCACGGTGACGTACACCATCTCCGAGATCGACGAGGAGAGGCTGAGGGCACGGGCGGAGATCGAGGTGACCAACCAGCGCGGCGAGGTGTGCACCGTGGCCCAACACATCCTCAAGTTCCTGACCTAGAGGACCACGAGCAGGGGAGTCGCGCATGGTCGCGCAGACGACGGAGTTGCGGCGCTACGGGCACCTGATCGGGGGCGAGTGGGTGGATCCGTCCTCGGGGGCTTCCATCACCCGAACCAACCCGGCCACGGGAGTCCCGGTGGCCGAGTTCGCGGCCGGTAACGAGGAGGACACCCGGCGGGCCGTCGCGGCTGCGCGGGCGGCCTTCGACCGTGGCCCCTGGCCCCGCATGCCGGGCGACGAGCGGGGACGGACTGATCTACGACCTCGCCCGGAGGATTCGCGAGAGCGCAGAGGACCTCGCCCGCATCGAGGTCGAGGAGGTCGGCAAGGCCATCCGGTTCGCCAGGGTGGAGATGGAGGGGTCGGCCGGCATCTTCGAGTACGCCGCGGGGCTCGCCTCCCAGATTCACGGCGAGGCGTACAACAACCTGGGCGACAGCTACACCGCGACCGTCGTGCGCGAGCCCGTCGGGGTCGCCGGGCTCATCATCCCGTGGAACTTTCCGACCCTGATCCTGGCCCAGAAGCTGCCCTTCGCGCTCGCCGCCGGCTGCACGGTGGTGGTCAAGCCCTCCGAGTTCACCTCGAGCACGGCGCTCGAGATCGGGCGCATGGCCGCGGAGGCCGGCATCCCCGACGGCGTCGTCAACGTCGTGACCGGCGAGGGCTCCGAGACGGGACGGGTGCTCGCCGAGAGCACCGACGTGGACATGGTCCACTTCACCGGCTCGACCGCGACCGGCCGCGGGGTCATGGAGGCGGCCGCGAGCAACGTGAAGAAGCTCTCGCTGGAGCTCGGGCGGCAAGGCCGCCAACATCGTCTTCGCCGACGCCGACCTGGACGACGCCCTCGACGGGGTGCTCTTCGGGATCTACTTCAACCAGGGCGAGTGCTGCGTCGCGGGCACCCGCCTGCTGGTGGAGGAGTCGGTCGCCGACGGTTTCGTCGAGAGGCTGGTCGAGCGGTCACGCTCGCTCAAGGTGGGCGACCCAATGGACGAGGAGACGGACATCGGGGCGCTCATCCACGACGAGCACGCGGAGAAGGTGCTCGGGTACGTCGAGCGGGGCAAGGAGGAGGGCGCCAGGTTGCTGACCGGCGGCGGACGGCCCTCGGGCAACGACGGGGACGCTTCGTCGAGCCCACCGTCTTCGACGACGTGGGCCGGGAGATGGAGATCTTCCGGGAGGAGATCTTCGGCCCCGTGCTCGACGGTGAGCAGGTTCCGCACGATGGAGGAGGCCATAGAGATCGCCAACGACACCGAGTACGGGCTGGCGGACTCCCTGTGGACCAAGGATCTCGACAAGGCGACGATCGTCTCCCGCGAGCTGCGCGCCGGGAGGATCTGGGTCAACACCACCATCGACGGCGGTCCCCAGCTCCCGGCCGGGGGCTACAAGCTCAGCGGGTTCGGCCGCGAGATGGGCAACGCGGGGCTCGAGGAGTTCACCGAGATCAAATCCGTCCTCTACCACCTGGGCAAGCGCGAGCCCGTCTTCGGGCGGGAGGCGTAGGGGCTTGCCGGGCGTTCGGGCAGAAGGGCGGCCCCGTTGACGGAGAAGATCCTCCGTCGACGGCATGCTGGGCAAGGGGCTGCGCCTGTTGATGATCCTTGGAGATCATCCCGAAGGCGCCGGGGCAAGCCAGCTGGCGAGGGACGCGGGGTTGCCGGTCAGCACGGCGCACCGGTTACTGACGGGGATGGTCCCTTTAGGCTTCGTGGCCTTCGACCCTGAGCGGCGGCGGTACTCCCTGGGACTGCGCACGTTCGAGCTTGGCCAGCGGGTCGCCTCGGCCAGGAGGCTCTCGGAGGTGGCCCTACCGACCATGCGCGAGGTAACCAGGACCATCGGGGAGACGACCCTGCTCGCCGTTCTTTCCGGGGATGAGGTGCTCTACGTCGAGCGCGCGGA
Organism: uncultured Rubrobacteraceae bacterium; assembly: GCA_963769655.1. Classification (GTDB taxonomy): domain Bacteria; phylum Actinomycetota; class Rubrobacteria; order Rubrobacterales; family Rubrobacteraceae; genus CAVYMT01. The sequence goes on from CAVYMT010000003.1 coordinate 68,335, forward strand.
GGGCAAGCATCTGGCCAGGATCTGGGGTTCCCCTGGATCTCGCGGCGCCCCGCACTACACGGCGCTGGGCAAGTCGCTGGTGGCCTTCTTGCCGGAGAACGAGCGGGAAGAGCTCCTCGCGCGCCTGCGCCTGGAGAGGCTGACCCCGCGCACCATCACGGACCCGAAAGAGCTGCGCGCGGAGCTCTCTCGGACCAGGGAGCGAGGATACGCGACCAACGACGAGGAGCACGAGACAGGGGTCAGGGCCGTCGGCGTACCCTTGATGGACCGCCGCGGTCGGCCGGCGGCGGCGTTGAGCGTCGCGACCCTGACGTTTCGGTACTCGATGGAGGAGCTAGAGGGCTTCGTCCCGCTGCTGCGGAGTGCCGCCAGGGAGATAGAGGTGCAGCTGCCTTGAGGCGGCGTCGAGGGAAAGGGAGACCAGGCAGATGACCACGCAAAGCAGCGAGGAACGGGCGACCGGGCACTCGGAGATTGTTGAGCGCGCGCGCCGGTTCGTCGCCGACGAGGTGGCCCCCCGCGCCGCCCGCATAGACCGGGAGAACGTTTTCCCGGTGGATCTCTACGGCCGGCTGGGCGCAGAGGGTCTGCTCGGCCTCTCCCGTCCCCAGGGGGCGGGCAAGACCACGCTCGAATGGGCGATCTGGATAGAAGAGCTGGCGGCGGCCTCCGCGACCGTCGCGGACATCGTGTGCAGCGCGGACCTGGTGGCGCTCATCCTGGACGAGCACGGCACGGCGGATCAGAAGTTCCTTATAGGGCCGCTCCTGGCGGGAAAGACCGTTGGAGCGTTCGCGTTGACGGAAGCGCAGGCGGGATCCAACGCCGCCGCCATACAGACCGTGGCCGAACGCGACGGGGACTCCTACGTCCTCGAAGGGGGGAAGGCCTGGATCACCGGCGCCCAGGCGGCCGACTGGGCTATCGTGCTGGCGAAGACGGACCCAGACGCCGGCACGAAGGGCATAACCGCCTTCCTCGTCCATCGGGGGGGCTTCGAGAGCAACGACGTACCCTACGACGTGATGGGCCAGCGCGGGACCGCCGTTGGGGAGCTGCGCCTCGACCGGTGCCGCGTCCCCGGGGGCGCGATGGTCGGCGAGCCTGGCGGGGGCTACAAGATGGCGATGAAGGCCCTGGACAGCGGGCGCATCGGCATAGCCGCCCTGTCGGTCGGCCTGGCCCGCGCCGCGTACGAGGCCGCCGTTGACTTCGCTAACCACAGGGAGCAGTTCGGGCAGACCATCTCATCGTTCCAGGGCATCCGGTGGATGCTGGTCGACATGGCAACGGACATAGAGGCGGCGAGGCTCCTGGTCCATCGGGCGGCGGAACTCCGGGACGCCGGCATCCGGCACACCAAAGAGTCGGCGATGGCCAAGCTGCGCGCCTCCGACGTGGCGATGCAGGTCACCGTCGATGCGCTGCAGGTGCACGGCGCCAGCGGCTACGGTAAGGACCTCCCGTTGGAACGGTACGTTCGCGATGCGAAGCTCACCCAGATCTACGAGGGGACCAACCAGATTCAACGCGAGGTGATCTCCCGCTACCTACTGGGTCCGGCCACGTGATGCGGGGCCGGGTGTTGCGAGAGCGGGTGAAGGGTCCGCTACGCCCGTTCGTCGGGGGTAGGGAAGCGCTCGCTACGCTCGCTTCGGGAGTAGGGAATAGTGGTTTTTGCTACTCCCTACTCGCTATTCGCTACTCCCGACCCCACGGCCGATACATCCTGACACAGAGGTACGACACGTGAGGCTCGACATGGGCGGAAAAGCCGGCGTCGTGACCGGGGCGGCCGGGGGCATCGGGCTCGCGAACTCCGAGGCGCTCGTCGGGTCCGGCGCAAAGGTCCTTCTCGTGGACCGGCGCGAGGAGGTCAAGGCAAGGATCCCGCTCGGCAGGTTCGCCGCCCCGGCCGAGATGGCCCCGGCCGCGGTCTTCCTACTCTCCCCCGCCGCCAGCTACGTAACGGGAGAGGTCCTGCACGTCGACGGGGCTACGTTGCCCGGTAACCGACGCAGACGACGGCCACCCTTCGGTCCCGACCCCAACGTCTCGAGGAGCCCACGAACGGGGAGGCGCGAGCCGTGATCACCCTGAACGCCCACGAGGCGCGCACCGCCGCGGCCGTCTTCGACACCCTCTTCCCCGCCGACGAGCACGACCCGGCGGCCTCCGATATAGGGGTCGTGGACTACCTGGACCGGGCGCTCGCCGGCGCTTACGCGGACCTTGCCGAGACCTATCGGGTCGGCCTGGCGGCCCTCGATCGCGCCGCCAGGAACCGCCACGCGGCACCCCTTGCCGACTGCGCCCAGGACCAGTGCGACGCGCTGCTCGGCGAACTCGAGGCGGGCACGCTCCTCGACTTCCGCACACCTCCTCAGCAGGCCTTCTTCAAGATGCTCCTGGACCACCTACAAGAAGGACTATTTGCGGACCCTGCCTATGGCGGCAACCGCGACAAGCTGGGCTGGAGGTTCCTGGGGCACCCTGGCGTCTGGCTGGAGAACTCCGAAGAGGAGAGCATGTCCGACGAGCCCGCCACCAAGGGCGGTGAGATCCGGTCCCTAGAGGATCTCGGCTACACCCTCGACGGCTCCGCCAACGATCCCGACGGCATAACCGGCTACGACCCGCAGAGGGGTGCCAAGCCCCCGTCTGGGCCTGCCGACGTCGTCCTCGTCGGGGTCGGCGGGGTGGGCGGGCTCGTGGCCCCCGTGCTGGCGAAGGCCGGGCTGCGGGTGGTCGGGCTGGAGGCCGGGCCGTGGCGTGAGGCGCGCGACTTCGTCCCGGACGAGCTCGGCAGCGCCTACTACTGCCGGGGCAACATGGGCCAGAAGTTCCTCTCCGAGACCCCGCGCTGGCGCAGAAACGCGGGCGAGCCCACCCGCGAGGCCACCTTCTCTTTGGGTCGCATGATGAACGGTGTTGGGGGGTCCATCCCGCACTACGGCGCCTGGCTGAGGCGCTACCATCCCCACCATTTCGAGCACCACACTCGCGTGCGCGAGCGTTTCGGGGAGAAGATCCTGCCGGAGGGGTGCACGCTGGCCGACTGGCCCGTCTCCTACGAGGACCTCGAGCCCTACTACACCCTGATGGACCACCTGGTCGGCGTCGCCGGCGGCGAAGAGGACAACCCCTTAATCCCGCGCAGCAAACCCTACCCCCTCCCACCGATGCGTCCCTCACGGTCGGGCGAGTCCTTCCGCAAGGCGGCCAAGGCGATGGGCCTCCACCCCCACCCGGTGCCCGTCGGCATGAACAGCCGTCCATACAACGGCTACCCCGCCTCGACCTACAGTGCCTGGAACCTCGGGTTCGGTCCCGTCGGCGACAACAAGTGGCACCCGGCGCTGACCTCTGTACCCGAGGCGCTGGCGACCGGCAACCTCGACCTCAGGACCCACTGCCGCGTCCTGCGCGTCCTGACCGACAACGACGGGCACGCGAGCGGCGTCGAGTACGTGGACGCGAACGGCGACGCCCGCGTCCAGGAGGCGCGCACCGTCATCCTCTGCGGCTACACCTTCGAGAACGTGAGGCTCCTGCTGCTCTCGGGAGCCGGCAAGCACCCGAACGGTCTCGGCAACAGCGCCGGGCAGGTCGGCAGGCACTTCATGACCAAGATGTTCGCCCACGTGGACGGGTACTTCCCCGACACCGTCTTCAACCGGCACACGGGTCCCGCGGCCCAGACGGTGGTGCTCGACGACTATCTCTCCGGCGACCTGGACTACGCCGAGCTCGGGTTCGTCGGGGGGGCCACTCTCGGCACGGAGAACCAGTTGTTGCCGATCCAGATCAGCCGCCTGGACCTCCCTCCAGACGTCCCGGCGTGGGGCCAGGGCTACAAGGACCACCTCCGCGGGTGGCAGCACCTGTGCACCGTCCGCATCCAGCCCGACACGCTCTCCTACGCGAGCAACTGTCTCGACCTCGACCCCCGCTACCGCGACAGGAGCGGCCTTGGGCTTCCGCTGGTGCGCATCACGTACGACCTTCGCGGGAACGAGCAACGCCTCGCCGCGTGGATGGAGGAGCGTTCGGATGAGATCCTCAAAGCGATGGGCGCGACAAAGACCTGGCGCGGCCCGCGCTTCACCGGGGTCGGCAGCAGCCACGACCTCGGGGGGTGCCGCATGGGCGAGAACCCCGCCTCCTCCGTGGTGGACCCCGAGCTGCGGGCGCACGACACGCCGGGGCTATACGTCTTCGGCGGGGCGGTCTTCCCGACGTGTCCCGGCGTGAACCCGACCCACACGGTGTGGGCGCTGTGCTACCGGGCCGCCGAGCGCCTGGTCGAGCGCCTCCGGACGGGAGATGAGAGATGACCCAACAGCTTCTTCTGCCCCGCTCCAACGGCACGCGCGGCCGTTACACGCCCGGCTCGCGTGCGCCCATCGCCCCCTCCGGTGGCCGGCCAAAGAGCCGGGCGGCCTACGCCGCGGCCCACGTGGTCGCCGACCCCCTCGCCGACAACAACCCGACGCTGGACGTGGACCTCGACTGGGATGCGACGCTCGCCTACAGACGACACCTCTGGTCGCTCGGGCTCTCCGTCGCCGAGGCCATGGACACCGCCCAGCGTGGTATGGGCCTCGACTGGGCCGCGAGCCAGGAACTCATCCGGCGCTCCGTCGCCGAGGCCAGGGCCGTGGATGGTGAGATCGCTTGTGGCGCCGGCACCGACCACCTGAAGCCCTCCCCGGACCTCACGCTCGACGCCGTGCAGCGCGCCTACGAGGAGCAGTGCGCCTTCGTCGAGGGCGAGGGGAGCCGCGTCATCATGATGGCCAGCCGCGCGCTGGCGGCCTGCGCCCACGGCCCCGACGACTACGTTGAGGTGTACGGTGAGATCCTCTCCCAGGTCTCCTCGCCGGTCATCATCCACTGGCTCGGGGAGATGTTCGACCCGGCCTTGGGCGGCTACTGGGGTCACGAGGACCTCGATGCCGCAACCGACGTGTGCCTCGCCGTCATGCAGGACCACGCGGACAAGGTGGACGGCATAAAGGTCTCCCTGCTGGACGCCGACCGCGAGATAGCCTTGCGCCGCCGCCTCCCCAGGGGCGTGAAGATGTACAGCGGCGATGACTTCAACTACCCGGGGCTGATCCTGGGCGACGAGCAGGGCTTCTCCCACGCCCTCCTGGGCATCTTCGACGCCATCGCCCCCGCTGCCTCCGCCGCCCTCCTGGCGCTCGACGCCGGCGATTCGGAACGCTACGAGGAGATTCTGGCCCCCACCGTCCCCCTCAGCCGACACGTCTTCAAGGAACCGACCCGGTTCTACAAGACGGGCGTCGTGTTCCTCGCCTACCTCAACGGCCACCAGGACCACTTCCGCATGGTCGGCGGCCAGGAGGGCGCCCGCTCCGTCGTCCACCTCTCGGAGTTGTTCGTCCTCGCCGACGAGGCGCGACTCCTGGCCGACCCGGAGCTCTCCGCCGATCGCATGCGCCGCTTCCTGGCCCTCGCCGGGGTGGCGTAGGTTGTCGGATCCAGGCGCGCCGGACCCCTCGCGCCTCAGCCTGAACCAGAAGACCACCGACGGCTGGGGCGTGCGGGAGGCCGCGGACGGCTGCGCCAGGGCCGGCATCCCCTACATCGGCCTGTGGCGCGACAAGGTCGCCGAGACCGGACTCTTCGAGAGCGCCCGTATCGTGCGGGACGCGGGCCTCGGGGTGTCGAGCCTCTGCCGCGGCGGCATGTTCCCGGCGGCGAGCGCCGCCGAGCGCAGGGCCCGCCTCGACGACAACCGCCGGGCCGTCGAAGAGGCGGCGACCCTCGGCACCGACGTCCTCGTGCTGGTGTGCGGTCCGCCGCACGGCCGGGACCTCGGTGCCGCCCGCGCCATGGTCGAGGTCGGAATAGAACGGCTTGTACCGTACGCCGCGGAGGCCGGCGTCAGGCTCGGCATCGAGCCCTTCCACCCGATGCTCATGAACGAGCGGTCGGTGATCGTAACCCTGGCGCAGGCCCTGGACATCGCCGAGCGGTACGAGCCCGCACGCGTGGGCGTCGTCGTGGACGTCTACCACGTGTGGTGGGATCCGGATCTGTACCGACAGATCCCCCGCGCCTCGGGGCGCATCCTCGGATTCCACGCCAACGACTGGCTGGCGCCCAAGCCGGATCTCCTGCTCAGCCGCGGCATGATGGGTGACGGGGAGATCGAGGTCCGGCGCATCCGCCGGGCGGTCGACGCCGCCGGTTACGCCGGGCCTATCGAGGTCGAGATCTTCAACCAGGACGTCTGGGACTCGCCGGGCGACGAGGTCCTCGAACTCGTGAAGGAGCGGTACGCGGCCCGAGTTTGAGACTCGGTCCCCGTACGCCAGGCCTTGCCTGTAAGCTTTAGCGGCACCTGATGCGTTTCGCGAGGGGGTAGGCTTTGGAGATACGCGAGGTTCGGGCGATCGGGCTGCGGGGCGCGACCCCGGAGGGGGGCTGGAGCAACGAGCTCAAGCCCGACGACGTGGTGCACACGCTGGTGACGGTCCACACCGACGAGGGCCTGACCGGCGTAGGCAGCGTCTTCACCAGCGACGACCTCGTGCGCGGCGCCCTATCGGTGCTGGAGCCGCTCTACGCGGGCGAGAACGCCCTGGAGCCCGAGCGTGTCAGCGAGAAGCTGCACCAGAACACGTTCTGGCTCGGCCGGGGCGGCTCGGTGACGCACGCGATCAGCGGCATCGACATCGCCCTGTGGGACATCCTCGGCCAGGCGACCGGCCAGCCCGTGGGCCGCCTGCTCGGCGGCCGGTACAGGGATCGCGTCCGACCCTACGCCTCCGTGCTCATGCAAGAACCCTCCGCCCTCTCGGAGCACCTCACGGAGCTGATGGCCCAGGGGTTCAGGGCCTTCAAGATCGGCTGGGGTCCCTTCGGCCGCCGGAGCGACGCCCTCGACGAGGCGATCGTGGGTGCAGCACGGGAGGCCGTCGGTCCCGAGAGCCTGCTCATGGTCGACGCCGGCGGCAGCGACGCCTTCTGGCACGGCGACCTCAAGTGGGCCCTGCGCACGGCCCAGATGTTGGCCGGGTACGACGTCGCCTGGTTCGAGGAGCCGCTCGGGCCCGACGCCCTCGAGGACTACGTCTCGTTGCGCGGCGCGTCGCCGGTGCCGATCTCCGGCGGCGAGGTTCTGACCCGCCGCCAGTCGTTCAAGCCCTGGCTCGAGGCCGGCGCCCTCGACATCGTGCAGCCGGACGTCACCAAGGTCGGCGGCATCAGCGAGGAGCGGCGCATCGGGTGGATGGCCGAGGAGAACGGGGTACGCCTCGTCCCCCACGGTTGGAACACGGCCGTCGGCCTCGCCGCCGACCTGCAGCTGGCCTCGGCCTTGCCGCAGACGGATCTCGTCGAGTACAAGACCGGCTCCGCCTACGTGGACGAGATCCCCACCGCGGCCTGGGAGCTCGACGCCGACGGGATGCTACCGATCCCCGACACACCGGGCCTGGGCGTCGCGTTGGACCCCGACGCGGTCGCGAAGTACTCCGGCGGCGAACGGGTGGACGGCTAGACCCGTGCGGAATGGCCGTTCCACATGACGGCGTCGTCGCTGCTGGGGGTATTCGCCCAGGTGCTCTTGCCGATCCTGGTCGTCGTGGGGTCGGGGTTCTGGGTGCGGCGCCGGGTCGACCTCGACGTGCACTCGGTCAACCGTCTGAGCATCTACCTGTTGAGCCCGGCCCTCATCTTCACCCTGCTCGTGCGGGTACAGGTGGAGGCCAGCGAGGCGGTCAAGATCGTGGCCTTCATGGTCATCTTCGTACTGGTATTCGGCGCGATCGCGTGGCTGTCGAGCCGGGCTTTGCGGCTGGACGCCACCGCGACGGCCGCGATGCTGCTGTGCGCCATGTTTATGAACGCCGGCAACTACGGGCTGCCGGCCGCGCGGTTCGCCTTCGGCGAGGAGGGGTTCGAGCGGGCGGCGCTGTTCTTCGTCGTCCAGGCCATCCTGGCCCAAACGCTCGCCATCTACATTGCCGGCTCGGGGCACGGCGATCTCAGAGAGGGGATGCGGCGCCTGTTGCGGATGCCGCAGATCTACGCCGTCGTAACGGCGCTGGCGGTCCGCTTCGGCGGGTTCAGGGACGTGCTTCTGGGCGACGGCGTCGTTGGCGACCTGTTCCGCGGCGTGGCGCTCGTCGGCGACGCCGCCGTGCCGGTGCTCCTGATCATCCTTGGCCTGCAGTTGGCCGAGACGGAGAGGATCGAGGGCAGGGGACTCGTCGCGTTGGCCACGGCCATGAGGCTGGTGCTCTCGGTGCCGGTGGCGGTGGGGTTGGCCCTGCTCATTGGCCTCGACGGGCTCTCGACGGACCTGGCGATCATGCTGGCCAGCATGCCCACCGCCGTCAACATCACCATCATTGCCATCGAGTTCGACGTGCGGCCCAAGTTCGTCAGCAGCGTCGTGACGATCTCCACCGCCGCCAGCGTGGTAACCCTGGCCGTCCTCCTCGCCTTTCTCGGCGGCTAGCCTCTGCGCCTCGGGGAAGTCTCTGACTTTCCCGAGGCGCGCCGTCAGCTTTCAGATTTCAGCTCTCTGCTGGGGGTGGCGGCCGGTCTTTTTGCGGAAGCCAGGGTTTGTGGGCAGCGTCCGGATCAGGCATCGGCCGCCATCAGCAGGACGTCGCCCGTGTAGCGGATGAACTCGTTCGGCACCACGCGGGCCCTTTCCACGACGACGAATCCGTTCCGCTCGTAGAGCTTGACGGCGCCCTCGTTCTGCTCGAAGACCAGCAGGCTCACCTGCCGGCACCCGAGTTCGCGTGCCCGACCTTTGGCCGTTCTCGAGCATCCGGGTTCCGAGGCCCTCGCCGCGGTGCTCGGGGAAGACGGCCATCGCCCTGACGTAGTAGCTGCCGGGGACCTCCAACCCGGCGTAGGGCTCCAGGATCGGGTCGACGGGCCCGTGGTCTTCCGCCTCCGGTTCGGCATCCATCGTGTATGCGTGCAGCACCCCGACGACTTTCCCGTCCTGCTCGGCGACCGTGCAGTTCCTGTAGGACAGGTCGCCGTCTTCGCGGGCGTAGCGCGCGGCGCCGATCTCGACCGGCGTCAAGCCAGGGTACTCGGGGGCCAGCGTGTCCCACACGTACTCGACCACGCCCCCTGAGGCGATCGCCACCAGCTCGGCGAGCTCGCGAGTGTCTTCCCTGGTCGCCGGCCTGAAAATCCCGTCAGGGTTCAAGTCCGAACCACCTTACCGGAACCCGTTCTATCGAGCCGGGGGCGAGGCACCCTCCGTAACCGACAGGCCGCGTGCATCCGCGGCCAGGGTACACGTCAACCTCCAACGCTGGCTTTTGCGACAACTCGAGGGCGCTGTTCACCCTGCCAGCCAGTTCTCGACTTCGAGCCCCGGAACCCGCCGAAAGTGGCGTTCGTTGCCGGTCACGATCCTCAGCCCGTGCGTCAAGGCTATCGCCGCGATCCGCGTGTCGGCGTCGCCTATGGGCGTTCCCAAACTCTCCAGCTCGGCCCGGATCTCACCGTAGTGCCCGGCCGCGGCGGCGTCGAAAGGAAGGACGGGCAACTCGTCCGGCAGCACGGACTCGATCCGCGCTAGCAGGTTCGTCGTGCGGCTTGACCGATACGCCCCGTATAGGAGTTCGCCGAGCGTCACGCTCGAGGTGAACTGTTCCTCAGGCGGCACCTGCGCCAGACGAACCACCAGCGCCGTAGCCGGCGCCTGCCTCATCAGGTTGCTGAGGATATCGGTATCCAGCAGGTACATCAGGCGTCGAGATCCACCGGACGCCCGAGGTCGCGGTCGCGCCCGGAGTAGATGCTTTCCAGCATCGCGTCGATCTCCTCGTCTTCCAACACATCACCCCAAGCCCCCACCAGGGCCAGCGCCCCGCGCGGCCGGCGGGGTGTCTCATCAACCTCGCGCTCCCCTTCCAGGCGCTCCAGATCCCCGGCGCCGACCAGCGCCGCGAGCGGCCTCCCGTGCCGCTCTATAAGGAAGCGCTCGCCACCGTAACCGGCTCGGGCCATCAACGCGGAGAGGTTGGCCTTCGCTTCGGTAACCCTGATCCTCTCGGCCAAACTCGCCCCCAGTTCCACTCAACAGGTCATTATGACCTATTCTAGCAGGCCGTGGGGCGACAGGCCGTCTCGTCGTCGCTATGGTCGGGCCGTCCCGCACCAGTCCATGGCGGAGAGGGCGAGGACCTTGGTTACCTCGCGGACGCTCTCGAGGTCCACCCACTCGTCGGGGGCGTGGAGGTTGGCGCCGGCGGGGCCGTAGCAGGTGGCCGGGATGCCGTGGTAGAGGTTGAAGAAGCGGGCGTCGGTGGTGCCGGTGAAGGAGTAGAAGGCGGGTTCCTCGCCCGTGATCTCGAGGTGGCATCGCACGAGCGATTCGATGACGGGCTCGCCCCGGTCTATGGAGCATCCCTCGGCCCTGAAGGCGTAGAAGCTCACGTCCGGGGGATTCTCGGAGAGCCAGGGGTCTCCGCTGGCCGCTTCGAGCAGGTGGCGCGTGAAGCGGGCCTCGGTCTCCTCCAGGCTCTCGCCCGGGTAGCAGGAGATCCTGACTTCGAAGGTGCACTCCTCCGGGACCGACGAGGCCCAGTCGCCGCCGCGCATCACCCCGATGTTGTAGTTGAGGGGGTGCTCGACGCCCTCGAACAGCGGGTGCCGGCCCGGGGCGGCGTTGACCTCGGCCTCGAGCGCCTTTACGGCTTCGAGCAGGGGGACGGCCGCGAGCACGGCGTTCACGGAGGCCGAGGCCCGCTCGGCGTGGGCTCCCTTGCCCCTCACCGTGACGCGGGCCCACATGACGCCGACCTGCGATTCTAGAAGCTGGCGGCCGAAGGGTTCGGGGATGATCGCCGCGTCCGCCCCGTACCCACGCGCCAGGGCAGCCAGAGCGCCGTTTCCCGTGCACTCTTCCTCTATGACCGTCTGCAGCACGAGGTCGCCGGCGAGCTCGACGCCGGCCTCCATGAGCGCCCGCGTGGCGTAGATCATCGCGGCCACCCCGGCCTTCATGTCCGCCGCACCGCGCCCGTACATCTTCCCGTGGCTGACCTCAGCCGACCACGGGTCCACGGTCCAGTGGTGCTCGGGGGTCGCCGGGACCACGTCCACGTGGCCGTTGAAGACCAGGGATCGGCCGGTCCCTGATGGAGACCTCCAGACAGCGGCGACGTTCGGGCGGCCCGCGTAGGACCACTCGACGGGCGAGTAGCCGGGCAGGCGGGCTATCTCGGCGGCGTTGATCTCCCACACGTCGGGCTCGAGGCCCATCTCCCCCAACTCCTCCGCCACGAAGCGCTGGACGTGGGCCTCGTTCCCAAGCGTACTCGGGCGGCGCACCATCCCGCGCAGGAACTCGACCTCGCGGTCCCAATTCTCGTCGATCCTGTCCAGTACCCGCCGCGTTGGTCCGTCCAACCGAGAGGCCATCAGCCCCGCCCTCCGGCGCCGGCTGGCATCTCACCCACGGTATCGTCTATGGCGACGCGGAACCTGTCGGCGGCGAAGAATACGGAGAGCAGGCTGATCAGGGACATAACGAACAGGTAGACCGCGACGGGCCAGGACTCGCCGCCGGCCTGCTGGACCAGGAACGTCGCCAGCAGCGGGGCCACGGCGCCGCCGAGGACGCCGGCCATCTGGTAGCCGAGCGAGATCCCCGAGTAGCGCACCCTGGCGTCGAAGAGCTCCGCGACGAATGCCCCGGTGATGCCGTAGAGGGCTCCCGCCGCAAACGTCCAGAGGCTCATGGCCAGCCAGATCAGGGGCGCCGAACCCGTGTCCACGAGCCAGAAGTAAGGGAAAGCGAACAGCGTCACCGCCGCGGCGCTAAGGAGTGCCACCGGCCGGCGGCCCACCCGGTCGGCGGTGCGGGCCAGGAGCAGTATCCCGACGATCTCGGCGACGCCGGCCAGCAAGAGTCCGATCAGGGTGACGTTTCTGCCGACCCCGAGTTCTTCCGTCGCATAGGCCAGCGTGAACGTTACGACCAGGTAGAACCCGCCGATGTTCACCAGCACCACGCCGACCGAGAGCAGCGCGGCCAGCGGGTACCGACGCAGGACTTCCACAAGGGGCACGCGGACCTCCGCGCCGAGCTCTCTCACCCGCTGGAACGCCGGCGACTCGAGAATTCGGAGGCGGATAAAGAGTCCCACGCCTATGAGCACTATCGAAAGCAGGAAAGGCACCCGCCAGCCCCAGGCCAGGAACTGCTCCTCTGGCAAAGAGGAGAACGCGGTAAATACGGCCGTCGAGAGGATCAGGCCCGCGGGGGAGCCGAGCTGCGGCCAGCTCGCGTAGAAGTTGCGCTCCTCCTCCGGGGCGTGCTCGACGGCCATCAGGATCGCTCCGCCCCACTCGCCGCCGACGGCGAAGCCCTGGATGAAGCGCAGCACCACGAGCAGGATCGGGGCCCACACTCCGATGGTCTCGAAGGTCGGGAGGCAGCCGATCAGGAACGTCGCACTGCCCATCAGCAGCAGCGTGATGACGAGCATGGATTTTCGCCCGATCCTGTCCCCGAAGTGCCCGAAGACCACGCCCCCGAGCGGCCGGGCCAGGAACCCTACCCCGAACGTCGCAAAAGATGCCAGCGTCCCCGTCAGCGGTGCGAAGGTCGGGAAGAACAGCTGGTTGAAGACCAGCGCCGCCGCCGTGGCGTACAGAAAGTAGTCGTACCACTCGATCGCCGTCCCGATAAAGCTCGCGAGGGCCACCTGCCTGATGGAGACCGGCCGCCCCTCCCCTTCTCCTCCGACCCGTTCCATCCAAGCTCCCTCCGTACGACTGCCGCGGTTTCAAGCATCGCAGGGAGTCACGAGTATCGCAACCGGATAACTCCTCGGTCCACCAACCGACACACGTTCGCTTCATCGTCACCAGAAATGGGATCTCGACTAGGTCGGCGGGCCGAGGTGGGCGTGACGGCTAGCGCCGCGTATCTGGTTTCGCGTTCCCGATTGCGGCGCGCGCGTATTGCCCGGAACCCAAGCGGATCCTAGTATACGGCTCAAGAAGGGCACGGTAGCCGATGCTGGGAAGAGCATCGACCGCGCAGGGCGAGAACATGGCAGTCCCCCGCGAGGACCATCGTGTGGCTGTTATGCAGCGTTCGCGGAACGAAAGGAATCTCAACGTGGGCAGGACCCAACAAAATAGAGATCCCCTCTATCTCAAGCGGCCGAAGGAGGAGCCGGTGAAGGGCTCGCCACCGGAGGTCAAAGAGCGGGTCTCCGAAATGCTCTCGCGCATCGAGGGCGGTAGTCTGGACGCGGTGAGGGAGTACTCTCGCGAGCTCGACGGGTGGGATCCGCCGGAGTTCCGGGTGTCGGAGGAGGAGATCTCACGCGCGACCGAGTCGGTGGACCCCGAGCTACGCGAGGCCATCGAGTTCGGCCGCGACAACACCAGGCGCTTCGCCCGGATGCAGCGCGCGACGCTCGTGGACTTCGAAGAGGAGATCGCGCCCGGCATCGTCGCGGGGCAAAGGCAGGTGCCGGTGGGATCGGTCGGAGCGTACCAGCCCGCCGGAAGGGTGCCGCTACTGGCCTCGCCGTTCATGACGGTCGCGGTGCCGAAGGTGGCGGGCGTCGAGCGTGTGATCGCCTGCGTTCCGCCTCGCCGGGAGGGTGGCGTGCATCCGGCGATGCTCCACTCCATAGCCGCCTCGGGGGCCGACGCGATCTACGCCGTTGGCGGCGTACAGGCCCTCGCCGCGATGGCCTTCGGGCTCTTCGAGGACCTGGACCACCCGGTGGACATGATCGTGGGCGCCGGCAACGCCTACGTCGCCGAGGCCAAGCGCCAGCTCTTCGGCACGGTCGGCATAGATCTTCTGGCCGGCCCATCGGAGGTCGCCGTTATAGCCGATGGGTCGGCCGACTCGGAGCTGGTCGCCGCCGACCTGCTGGGGCAGGCGGAGCACGGCCCCACCTCACCGGCCTCCCTCGTCACCACCTCCGAGGAGCTGGGAAGGTCGGTGATCGGAGGAGATCGAACGCCAGCTCCAAAACCTCCGGACCGCCGAGGTTGCAGGCGCCGCCTGGCGCGACCACGGCACGGTGGTCGTGGCCGGCAGCCGCGAGGAGGCGGTGCTGCTCATGGACGAGATAGCCCCCGAGCACCTGGAGGTCCACACCGATGACGACGACTGGTATCTCGAGAACCTCAGAAACTACGGCTCGCTGTTCCTGGGGTCCAGGTCCACGGTGGCCTACTCGGACAAAGGTATGACGGGGACCAACCACGTGCTGCCGACGGCCGGGGCGGCACGCTACACCGGTGGTCTCTCTGTCGCCAAGTTCACCAAGACGCTCACCTACCAGAGGGTGACGGGCAACGAGGGTACCAGGAGGCTGGCGCCGCCGGTGATGCGGTTCTCTAGCACCGAGGGGCTGTGGGCCCACGAGGCCACGGCCCGCAAGAGGTTCGAGCGCCTGTAACAAGAAGGTTGACCAGGGCCCGTACCGCGCAGGGCGTTTTGACGGAACCATGACCGCGACGGGAGGCACGCGATGGAGAACATAGGGGAACAGGCGCCGGCGCTCAGGAGGACGCTCGGGCTCGCTGGGGTTGTCATCATCGGGGTTGCCTGGGTGACGCCCCTGATCGTGCTGGCCACCTTCGGCATAATCGCCCAGCTCTCCAACGGGGCTGCCCCGACCGCCTACCTCGTCACGCTGGTCGCGATGCTGTTCACCGCCTACAGCTACGGGCGGATGGCTTCCGTGCACTACCGGACCGCCGGCTCCGCCTACACCTACGTCGGCAGGGAGATGGGACCGCGGCTCGGCTTCCTCACCGGATGGCTCATCCTGCTCGACTACTTCTTTATCCCGCTGGTGGTGTGGCTCATCGGGGCGTCCTACCTGGCGGCGCAGTTCCCGGCGGTTCCCATCGCGGTCTGGGTCTTGATCTTCATCCTGATCACGACCGTCCTGAACGTTATCGGCATCAAGGTCACCGCCAGGGCCAACTACCTGCTGGTGGCTTTCCAGCTCCTGGTGCTCGGCATCTTCGTCGCGCTGAGCATCGCGGACTACGCCGGAGGAGATTCCGGCGCCAGCCTGTGGAGCCCGTTCGTGAACGAGGACCTCACGCTGGCCGCGCTGGCCGCCGGGGCTGCCGTGGCCGCCTACTCTTTTATAGGCTTCGACGGCCTCACCCTGCTGACGGAGGAGACGCAGAACCCGCGCCGCACCATTCCGCTCGCCATGTTCATCGTCGTTTTGTTCTTCGGCGCCCTGTTCGTCTCGGTCTCTTACTTCGCGCAGTTGATCCACCCCGGCGGGACCTTCGATGACGTGAACTCGGCGGCGCTCGAGCTTGCCCGTACCATCGGCGGCAACCTCTTCACCTCGTTACTGCTGGCCGGCCTGATCGTCGGCCAGTTCGCGTCGGGGCTGGCGATCCAGGCCGGCGCCTCGAGGCTGCTGTACGCGATGGGGCGCGATGGGGCGCTGCCCCGCGGCCTTAGCTACGTTCTCCCCAGCCTGCGCACCCCGGCGGTCGCGATAACGCTCATCGGCGTCACCGGCCTCGGGGCACTCTTCCTCGACGTCACCACCTCCACCTCGTTCATCAACTTCGGGGCGTTCAGCGCCTTTACGCTGGTGAACCTGAGCGTCATAGCCCACTTCCTGCGCCACCGGCCCCAGGGCGGCGCCGTAGGGGTAATCGCGTGGGTCGCCCTCCCGCTCGCCGGGGCGGCGATAGACTTCTACCTGCTGCTGAACCTGGACGGCCGCGCCAAGCTCATCGGCGTGGCCTGGCTCGTGCTCGGCGTGGTCTGGTTGGCCTGGCTCACCCGCGGCTTCCGCCAGCCCCCACCCCAGCTGAGCATCGACGAGGGCACGGCCACGGCCGACGAGCGTTGAAAGTGATCAGAGAGGAGCACCCAGGATGCCCCAAGCCCTGAACATTGTGCTGGCGCAACTGGATCCGTACCTGCGCCAGACGGACGCGAACATAGGGACCATGGCCGACATCTTCGCCGAGCTTCCCGAAGCCGACCTGATGGTCTTCCCCGAGCTCTTCCTCAACGGGTACACGACGGCCGGGCTCGAGGAGCTGGCGGTCGACCTGGACGGTCCCGAGGTCGGGCGTGTGGCGCGGATCGCCAGGGACAATTCGTCCGCCGTGGTCTTCGGGGCGCCCGAGCGCTTCGGCGGCGGGATCGCCAACTCGGCCATCTACCTCGACCGGGAGGGAACGCTCGCCGGCGTGTACCGCAAGACGCACCTGTTCGGGGCGGAGAGCCAGGCTTTCGTTCCGGGCGATGAGCTCCTCATCGCGGACCTCGAAGGATACAGGATCGGGTTCATGATCTGCTTCGACGTGGAGTTCCCCGAGGTGGCGCGGGTCCTCGCCCAGGCCGGGGCCGACCTCCTCGTCACCATCTCGGCCAACATGCAGCCCTTCGGTCGCGACCACGCGGTGTTCGCCACGGCCCGCGCACTGGAGAACGGCCTGCCGCACGTCTACGTGAACCAGGTCGGCCGGGGCGAAGAGTTCACCTTCACCGGGGGCAGCATGGCCGTCACCGCGGACGGCGAGACCCTGGCCGAGGCAGGTTCGACCGCTGAAGGCTTGCTCGAGGTCGTGCTCGAACTTCCGGCCAAAAGCAACCTGAGGCCCGACTACCTGGGGCAACTTCGCTCCCCGTTCCCGGCCGTCGGCCACCGGTAGCGCCGGAACGTACGCGGACGCATGCGCGCGTCCAGTCTACGCCTGGAGCGGTCGCCAGGAGGCTCACCCTCTTGGCGAAAGCGATCGGCCGTCGGCCCATAGCCCTTGCTGATACCTGACGGCCGATGCCTGAAAGCCCTAAACGTCCGGCGTCATCCTCAGCGTCGGCTGGAGGTCTTCGTCGGTAACGCGGGGGAAGAGGTGCTGCCTGCCTGGTCCGCCCGGCTGGCCGGCGACCTCGTCGTGCTGCTCCGTCAGCCTCGTCAGCGTCTGCAGCTCCCTCAAGGCCTCCTTGGCGCCCGCTACACGTCTCTCGTCCAGCAGTTGGTACGGGAAGCCGTCGTCCCGTTGCCGGTCCAGGAGGTCTTCGGCGACGATCTCGTCCAACGCCGTTTCGGTGTTATCCAGCTGCGTCTCCAGCTGGTTCATTAGCACCCGCAGCCGCACCCACCTGTGATGATCCGGCCGGAAGTCGTTCTTGAGGAGCCTCCCGGCCTTCCCTCCCCTCTCCACCATCTCGGCCACCACCTCTTTGCCCATACCCAGGTTCAGGCCGCCCTCGTCCTCACCGAGACGGACCTGCACAATCCGCTCCTGGTAGCTGGGAAGCCGGGATTGCATGGTGTCCCGGTAGTTCTGGGCGCTGTGGAAGATGGCCATCGCGAACCCGACGATGCCGCTGAAGTTGGACCATTCGGCGTAGTCCGGGTCGTCGGGTCTGGGGAGCCGCACCTTCTCTTCGCTCTTGGAGGCGGGCGGCGCGTGGGCGGCCTCGTCGACGTTGCTGAGGCTGAAGGTCGAGCTCTCCTGCTCCTTAGGCAGCGAGGTGAGGTTTATCCCGAAGGTCGGGTAGCGGGGCAGCCAGGCGTCGAAGGAGTGGATCGGGAAGTTGCTGCAGATCCCGCCGTCGCTGAACCAGTTCATCAGCAGCCCCGTGTCGTCGTCGAGGGCGCCGACGTGTCCCGCCCGCTGCTCCTCGAGAAGCTTTGCCTCGACGGTGCGCAGCGGCACCGCGCAGAGCAGGATGGGGAAGCTTATGGCCATGCGAACGGGCACGATGACCGGCAGGTCGTCTCCCTGGGGCAGGAAGTGGAACCCGTCGGCGAGCTGCACGTCCGCGGGCGCGGCGTTGCGCACCATGTGATCCACGACGTAGCCGGGGAAGAACCTCCGCATCTCGTCGGCGTTGAAGACGAAGGTGTTGTGCTCCCTGGGGAACACGTAAGGCTCGTTGTGGTTGAGGTTGGTGGTCATCATCTCGAGGCGGATGCCGGCTTCCTCGCCGCCGGGGAGCGTCCTGCCCCTGAGGTCGCCGAAGGTCAGCGGCCGACCGGCCTCGACCCCCGCGATGTTGTCGAGCAAGCCGCTCAGCCAGTCCGTCAGGAGGGGCTTCCGGTCCGGGTCGTGCTCGCCGTGCCCCGTGGACATGCCGTAGAAGCCCTCCCTGGATGGCACCTCCCTCAGCAGCACGCGCAGCAGCACGATCTTGGTCCATGCCAGGCCCGCCAGGAACGCCGATACGGCGCCGACCACGAACATGGCCGCGTAGAGGCTCTGAGGAGCCAGCGCGCTGTCGAACGCCCCGGCGAGAACGTAGACGGTGGCCACGCCGAGCGCCACGCCCGCCAGGGCGCCCTTTACGAAAGGCCCGGGGTTGTGACGCACCAGTATGGGGACCAGGGAGCGCAGCACCGCGACCCAGGGCCTTTTCCCTCGCGCCTTGGCCTCGTTGCGCGCCTCGACCAGGTCGAGCAGCGTGTCCATGAGCGGTCGGGCGCGGGCTGTGGGACGGAAGATCTCCAACAGGAAACCCTCCCCCCGGAGCTTCTCCTGCTCCTCCTTCAACTTCTCGAAGCCGCCCCTGTCGCGCCCGAGCTCCGCCGCGGCGGCCAGGGCGGCGGCGACCGCGCCCACCGAACCGCCGCCGAGGGAGCGGAACCGGTACGTATCGGCGAGCTCCAGCACGGCCTCGGGGTAGACCACGCCGCTCGTGATGCCCCCCTTCATGACCAGATCGCAGTCCCGCGTAGGGTTCTGGTAGCTCGCACCCATGGGGGAAGCTCCTTCCTGACATGTCAAGGGACAAGCAACGTCCACCGACCGAGGAACCCACACATCGGGCTTGCTCTCCGACGCCGGTTCTTCGGCCCGGCCCGTAGCTTGTAGACCGGGTTTCTACCCCACTCTACAGCATGGCTCGGCCGGCCGGAGACAAGGCGGGATGCGCTCTCTGCGCGGGTCTACCAGGAGAGCGTGAAGTAGAAGGTGGCCCCCTTGCCGGGCTCTCCCACGGCCCAGATCCTGCCGCCGTGACGCCGGATGATGCGCGCCACCGTCGCCAATCCCACCCCGGTCCCCTCGAACTCCTCGTCGTGGTGCAGGCGGCCGAACGGGGCGAAGAGCTTCTCGGCGTACGCCATCTCGAAGCCGGCGCCGTTGTCGCGGACGAGGTAGGCGCCCGAGCCCGCGTCGACGTCGACCTCGATCTCCGCGGGGTTCTCGTCCCGCGTGAACTTCAGGGCGTTCCCCAGCAGGTTCTCGAGCGCGATCTTTATCAGGCGGGGGTCGCCCTCGGCCTCCAAACTTTTCGGGGTGGAGAAGATCACGTCGCGCCCGGGTTCCTCGCGCCTTAGCTCCTCCATCACGCCCCGCGCGATGGCCGACAGGTCCACCTGCTCGCGGCGTAGATCCCCGCGCGCGACGCGGGCGAGCTCCAGTAGGTCGTCTATGAGCCAGTCCATGCGCCGGCTGGCCGCCATGACGCGCCGCAGGTAGTCGCGGCCCGTCTCGTCCAGGCTATCCAGGTAATCTTCGAGCAGTATGCGGCAGAAGCCGGCGATGCTCCGCAAGGGAGCCCTAAGGTCGTGGCTGACCGAGTAGGAGAAGGCCTCGAGCTCTTCGTTCACGGCGCGTAGCTCCTCCTCGACCAGCTTGCGCTGCGTGATGTCCCGGGTATTGACGACTATGCCCCCAACAGCCGGCTCGGAGACCAGGTTGGTGCCCGTGACCTCCATAAACCGCCAGGACCCGTCCGCGTGGCGCATCCGGACCTCGACCAGCAGCGGGACGCCGGGGCTGTGCATGCCGTCCCTGAAAAGTTTGCGCGCCCCCTCGGCGTCGTCGGGATGCATGAGTTCGAAGGCGCTGCGCCCGACCCTGTCCCGCGGGTCGTGGCCAAGCACCCGCTCCATGGCCGGGCTCACGTATGCGACGCTGGCATCCGGCCTGAGCAACGCCAGGACGTCGGAGGAGTTCTGGACCAGGAAGCGGAACTTCGCCTCGTCACTCGTCGGGGCTTTCTCGTCGGGTTCGCGCTCGTCCGCCTCCTCGGCGATGGAGACGAAGTAACCCGGCGCCCTGGAAGACCGTTGCGCCGGCGACACGGTTACCCGGGCCCGTACCGCTGAGCCGTCCTTGCGGACGAAGCGTTGCGCGGTCGAGTAGGCGTCGTGCCCATCGGAGAGGAGTCGCTCGCCGAGATCCCGCCCGCTCCCCGACTCTTCGGGGTCGATCACGTCCTGCAGTGCCAGGCCGAGCAACTCCTCGCGGCCGTAGCCGAGGAGATCGCAGAGCCTCTGGTCTACGGCCAACCACTCTCCGCCGGACCCGACGAGCGCCGTCCCGGCCACGGTCGCCGGGCGTGGCTCATCGGCGTGGGACCTTCGCTCGTCGCGCCGCTCGGAGGGTTTGCTTTCCATGTTCTGGCCGGACACCCCTTGCCGCCTACCGCGAATCCTGACCCTTCGGAGCCGTTCTCGGAACCGTGCCCCGGGCCGAGGGTCTCTACTCGGCCTCCCATTGTAACCCCGTTACAAGGAGGTGCGAAGTGCCGAAGCCCGGGCAAGCGAGAGACCGCCCTCAGTGCCAGCCCCGCTACCTCGAATCCCGAAAGCCCGCTGTTGGAGCCGGGATGGCGCCTCTGTTAGCATGCGCGCCAGGGTAAGGAGACGCTCCGATGCCGGTGCAAGGGCCGAGGTATCTTGGGTGCGGTCCCTCTCGGATGGTGTCCCGACCCGTGGCTACGTAACCGTGCCGAAAGGATCTACCGGGATGGCTGGATCTCCCCTCTCACGGTTGTTTTCCGCGGCGGCCCAGGCCGTCGATCGGGGGATCGGGTGGCACAGGCTGCCCCGTTGGTTGGGCGTCCTGGTCCTGATCGGGCTGCGCTCCGCGTTGCGCCGGCGAAACCTGTACGAGGCGCCCCCGGTCTCCCAGCGAGTTGCGCTTCCCCCCGTTGATGAGCACCCCATTACCGCGCGCGCCGCAGACGGTACCCGCAACGACCTCCGGGATCCCGCCATGGGCGCCGCCGGCACGTCATTCGGCCGCAACGCGCCCCTCGACCAGGCCCACCCCGAGAACGACTGGGACGTTCTCGAAGGGCCTAACCCGCGCACGGTGAGCCGCGAGCTCCTCACGCGCGACGCCTTCAAGCCGGCGACCACGCTCAATTTGCTCGCCGCCGCGTGGCTGCAGTTCATGATCCGCGACTGGTTCAGCCACGGCAAGGGCGACAAGCAGGGCGCCTGGCGGCTGAAGGTCGACGAAGACGACCCCTGGTCCCACAACGACCTCATCGTTCCGCGGACGCCGGATGGCCCGCCGCCCGAGGACGCCTCCTCGCCGCCGGCCTTCGTCAACACGGAGACCCACTGGTGGGACGGGTCCCAGATCTACGGTAGCACCCCCGAGGCCCAGGCCGCCGTGCGTTCCGGGAGGGATGGCAAGCTCGGTCTGGGGGAGGACGGATCCCTTCCGGACGAACTCCTGGACCGGTTGGGCGCCGAGCCAGGCTGGTGGATGGGCCTCGCCCTGATGACCACGCTCTTCGCGCGGGAGCACAACGCCATCTGCGACAGGCTCCGCAGCGAGCACCCCTCGTTCTCCGACGAGGAGCTGTTCGAGAAGGCGCGTCTGGTCAACGCGGCGCTGATGGCGAAGATCCACACCGTCGAGTGGACCACGGCCATCCTCGGCCACCCCACCCTGCGGCTAGCCATGAGGGCCAACTGGTGGGGCCTTGCCGGCGAGCACGTATACAGGCTCTTTGGGCGTATCAGCGAGCATGAGGCGATCAGCGGCATCCCCGGCTCGGAGAAGGACCACTTCGGGGTGCCCTACTCCCTTACAGAGGAGTTCGTCGCCGTCTACAAGATGCACCCCCTGATACCCGACCGCTTCGTCCTGCGCTCCGCAATGACCGGCGACCGCCTCGGCGACCACACGCTTCGCGAGATACAGGACACGAACGTGCGCGCCATGTTGGACCGTACCTCCACGGTGGACTGGCTCTACTCGTTCGGGACCTCGCATCCCGGCGAGATCACCCTGCACAACTACCCGCGCTTTCTCCAGGAGTTCCGCCGGCCCAACGGCGACTTTGTGATGGACCTGGCGGCCACGGACGTTCTGCGCACCAGGGAGCTGGGCGTCCCCCGGTATAACGAGTTCCGCCGGTTGCTGCGCCTCCGGCCAGCCCGCACCTTCGAGGATCTGACCGACAACCCCAAGTGGGCGGAGGAGATGAGACGCGTGTACGAGGGGGACGTGGAACGGGTAGACCTCATGGTCGGCCTGTTCGCGGAGCCCAAGCCGAAGGGCTTCGGGTTCAGCGACACGGCCTTCCGCATCTTCGTCCTCATGGCGTCCCGACGCCTGAACAGCGACAGGTTCTTCACCACGGATTACACGCCCAGGGTCTACACCCGAACGGGCCTGAAATGGATAGACGACAACGACATGTCCTCGGTCCTGACCCGGCACTTTCCGGACCTGGAAGGGACGCTGCGCGGCGCGAAGAACGCCTTCGCACCTTGGGGAAGCACCGCGAAATAGAGAGCCTCGCGTTGGGAGGAGTTGGACGATGCAGATAGCTCCCGGCATCTATAGCGTGGGCCACCGGACGGGCCGCAAGGCCTACCTCGGCGGCTACTCCCGCGCGTACCTGCTAGATGATGGCGCGTCCGGGCTGACCCTGATCGACACCCTCTCCGACGCGGACGCCCGCCCCATTTTGGACGAGATAGACCGGCTGGGCAAGTCCATCGGGGACCTCGAGCGCATCCTGCTGACGCACGCCCACCGCTCCCACCTCATGGGGCTCGCACGCCTCAAGATCCTGAGCGGCGCCACCGTCTATGCCCACGAGTGGGAGTCGGACATAGTTGGCGGCGAGCGCAGGGCCCACCCGGTCCCGCTGGGTCTCTCCCCGCCGCGAAGCCTCTTCGCCATGAGGCTCGGGCTCACGCTCGGCGCCAAACACCCACCGTGCCGGGTCGACGAGAACCTGACCGACGGGATGAAGGTCGGGCCCGTGACCACCATCCACACGCCCGGGCACACGCCGGGGCACTGCACCTTCTACTGGCCCGAGCGGCGGGCCCTTTTCACCGGGGACAACGTCGCCACCTGGCCCCGATTCTCGGCGGGCTGGCCGGAGTTCCAGCTAGACGACAGCCAGTTTCGCGGCTCGCTGCTGCGCATGATGGAGGCGGTGCGCGAGATGGCGCCCGAAGGTCCGCCGGTGGAGGTACTCGGCGTCTCGCACGGGGACCCCGTTACCAGAGGCGCCTCGAAGAGGTTAGACGCGCTGATCCAGGACACCAGGAAGGCGAAGCGGACCTCGACCTAAGGGAGCGCCCGGGCTTCTTCCTCGCTGGTCGCGGCCGACCTCGGCAAGCTCGCGCTTTACCACCTTCCCCGTCGCGTTCTTGGGCAGCTCCTCCACAAAGACGACTCGACGGGGGTACTTGTAGCCGGCTACCCTCTCCTTGGCGAAATCCGAGATCTGCCCCTCGCTCGCCGACGCGCCATCATGCATGGCGACCACGGCGACCACCTCCTCACCAAGCTCCTCGTGCGGCACGCCGATGACGGCCACCTCGGCGACGTCCGGGTGCTCGTAGATGGCCTCCTCGACCTCGCGCGGGTAGACGTTGTAGCCGCCGCGCACGATCATGTCCTTTACCCGGTCCACTATGAAGAAGTAGCCGTCCTCGTCCTTCGTGGCGATGTCGCCCGTGTGGAACCAGCCGCCGCGTAAGGCCTCCGCCGTCGCCTCGGGCCTGTTGTGGTATCCCTTCATAACGTTGTGGCCCCGTAAGACCAGCTCCCCCCGCTCGCCGGGCCCAACTTCCTCGTCGTTCTCGTCCAAGACCCGGATCTCGACCCCCCAGAACGGGACCCCAATGGAGCCGACCTTCCGCTCCTCGGCCGACCGGTTGAAGCAGGCGCCGGGGCTTGTCTCAGAGAGTCCATAACCCTCGAGGATGACGACGCCGAACCGCTCCTCGAAGCTCCTCAAGACCTCCACGGGCATCGAGGCCCCGCCCGAGACGCCGAGCCGCAACGAAGTGGTATCGTAATCGCCCGCGTCCGGGCAGCGCAGCAGGTACTGGTACATGGTTGGCACGCCGACGAAAACGGTCACACCAGCGCCCTGAATGGTCTGCAGCGTCGCCTCGGGCTCGAAGCGGGGGATCATAGCGATGGTGTTGCCCGCGTAGATGCCGGCGTTCATGACCGTGGTCTGACCGAAGATGTGGAAGAGCGGCAGCACGGCCATCCCCACGTCATCCTCGCGCAGCTTCAGGAGCTTGTCGGCCTTGTAGACGGCGTTGAAGAACAGGTTGAAGTGCGTTAGCTCCGCGCCCTTCGGCCGGCCCGTGGTCCCGCTGGTGTAGATGATGACCGCCGTCTCGTCCGGCATGGTCTGCGCCATGTCGAACCCCGCCGGTTGCCCATCCAGCAGCCCGTCGAAGCCAATGGTTCCGTCAGGGACGCCGTCCTCTTCGCGCTCCTCGACGACTATGAAGGTCTCGCAGTTCTCCGCAGCGTCGTAGCCCTTCTGAGCCGTCTCGAGCAACCCCTCCCACGCGACCAGGACCGCCGCGCCGGAGTCGTCGAGGTGGTAGGTGACCTCGGGCGGCTGCAGCAGCACGTTCAGGGGGACGACCGTGGCCCCCGCGTAGAGGGTGCCGTAGTAGGCGACGACGAACTGGGGTGTGTTGGGGACCATGATCCCTACCTTGTCGCCGGGCCCCACGCCCAACGAGATCAGGGCGTTCGCGAACTTCTTGGCCGCGTCGCGCAGCCCGGCGTAGTCGATGGAGTGATCACCGAAGATCACCGCCTTCTTGTCGGGCCTCTCCCTGGCGCTTTCCTCCAGGAGCACCGCCAGGTTCAGCGCCATGCCTTCATCCCCTTCCCCGCTTCGCGCCGGCGTCCGGTCGAGATCCCGCTCATCTTGGTACCTTCTTGCCCTGCTCGTCGTACTCGTACCAGCCTTTGCCGGTCTTGCGCCCGAGCTCTCCCCGCTCGAACTTCTCGACGACGCTCGTCTTCGGTCTGTCGGCCTCGTCGCCGCTCTCCTCGAAGCGGGCCATCTTCACGTAATAGCCGACGTCTATGCCGGTCAGGTCCATGAGCTCGAAGGGTCCCATCGGGTGACCCAGGGCTGTCTTGCAGGCGGTGTCTATGTCCTCGACGGAGGCGACGCCGTTCTCGTAGAGGCTTATGGCCTCGTCCCTCAAAGCGCCGAGGATGCGGTTGGCGACAAAGCCGGAGACTTCCTTTTCGAGGATCACGGGCTCCTTGCCGATCCTGCGGGTCAGCTCGACGGTGGTCTCCACGGTGGCGTCGGAGGTCTCGGGGTTCCTCACCACCTCCACGCACTTCATAACCAGGGCCGGGTTAAAGAAGTGCATGTTGCACACTCGATCGGGCCGCCCCGTAGCGTCGGCGATCTGCGAAGAGACGATGGTCGAGGAGTTTGTGGCGAGGATCGCGTGCTCCGGGGCGGCCTCGTCTAGCGTCGCGAAGATCCCGCGCTTCACGTCGAGCTTCTCGACGGCGGCTTCTATCACGAAGTCGGCCTGCGATGCCGCCTCGCGCAGGTCGGTGGCGAAGCGGATCCTCTCGAAGGCGGCATCGACCTCGCTCTGGTCCATGCGGCCCTTCTCGACGTTGCGCGACATGCGCCCATCGAGCTGTTCTCGGGCCTGCTCGATCATGCCCCCGTCTATGTCCTGTACCGTTACCCCGTATCCGGCCAGGGAGCAGACCATCCCAATCTGGGACCCCATAGCCCCGGCCCCGACGACGAGTATCCTGCCTATGTTGTCTATGCCGGGCTCGGGCACCCTCTACCTCCCTTTGAAATCTGGATCCCGCTTCTCGAGGAAGGCGCTGGTGCCCTCCCGTTTGTCTTCGCTGGTGTACAGCACCGCCTGGGCGAGGCGCTCGACGACGAGGCCCGTCCGCTGGTCGGTCTCAAAGCCGGTCTGGACCGCGAGCTTGGCGAGGCACACGGCGAGGGGGCCCTTGGAGAGTATCCGCCCGGCGGTCTCCCGCGCCGCATCCATGAGCGCGTCTTGAGGAACCACCCTGGTGACGAGGCCCATGCTAAGGGCCTCTTCTGAGCCGATCATTCGTCCGGTCAGGATCATCTCGACGGCCCTGCCCTTCCCGACGAGCCGGGCGAGGCGCTGGGTGCCGCCGGCGCCGGGGATGATGGAGAGGCTGGTCTCCGGCAGCCCGAACCTGGCGCTCTCCGACGCTATCCTTATGTCGCAGGCCATCGCGAGCTCGCAGCCGCCGCCAAGGGCGTAGCCGTTAACGGCGGCGACGGTGGGCTTCTCGTAACCTTCGATCTCGTCGTAGAGCCGCTGCATCGAGCCGGCCAGCCCGTCGAGCATGGTCCTCTCTCTAAGCTCCCCGATATCGGCCCCGGCCACGAAGGCCTTCTCCCCGGCCCCGGTGAATACCACGACGCCCACGCCGTCGTCCTCCCTGAACCCGCCGAGCGCGGCGCGCAGCTCTTCCATGACCCGCCGGTTCATGGCGTTGCGGACGTCGGGCCGGTTCAAGGTGACGACGCCGACCCCGTCCCGCGTCTCGATGAGCAATGTCTCGTATGCCATGCGTCCTCCTGTCGGAAAGCCTGAGGGCCCATCGGCCAGACACGCGCACGGCGTCTACCCTACCCCAGATCCCCAGTCCCTTGCACCGATCGGAGCCCGCCTCAGGAGATCTGGGGCATATGCCCCAGGGAATACCCGGGCACGTGACTCAGAGAAAAAGGGGGCATTCGGACAATGCCGGGGCCCCGCCGCGAAGCTATGCTTGGGTACGAAGTTTGTCTCCCTGTACGGCGCGAAGGAGCATAACGGGAAGCGCCGACAGTTCGCAGCCGGGAAAGGAGCGAGGGACGACTATGACCCATACCGACCCGCGAAGCATGCGAGGCAAGGCCAGGCGAGAACAGCGCCGTCCGCCGAGCCTTGCGTACTGGCTGATCATGAAGAACGAACACAACCGCATGGAGTTCCTGACCATCGACGAGGACCAGGTGCTACCGGTCTTCAGCCGTGAGGAGGAGGCCGAGATGTTCCTCCAGCGCAGGGATGTCGGCGACCGCTGGCGGGTCGGCGGGATCGGGGCCGGTGGGCTAATCTCGGTACTTTACGGTCCATGCGCGGAAGTGCAGCAGGTGGTCCTGGATCCCCCGCCGCGGGCGACTGCCGTGGGGACCACCGGGTCCGCCGCGTTCCTCAGGGAGCGCTTTATGGAGCGCATCATGCCCGCGGAGAGACCCGTCGCCCTCTCCGCGGACCGGGTTCGCGGCAACCTTCGGGTAAAGGCCAGGACGAACAGGCTTACCGGTCGGGCGGGTTGGTCCCGGTAAGGCCGCGGTCGACATAGACCCGCTCAGACGCGGCGCCAAGGATAAAGAGCGCCTCCCGCTGCGAAGCAAGATCCTGCCCGGTCCGGGTGAGCGGCGCGTTCGTCGCGCCGGTCGTTAGCCGTCCAGGATCATCAGGTCGAGCTCGGCGAGGCGAGCCGGCTCGGCGAGGATGTAGATCTCGACGATCCTCCCGCCCCTGACGGTGAAGCCCCCGACCGAGAAGGGTTGTCCATCGTGGGTCGCGACCAGGCCCGCGGCGCCGTTGACGAGCGCCGGGCGCACGAAGAGGCCAAGCTGCGAGTTGCGCGAGTTGCGCGAGCGCAGCATGTTCAGGCACACCCGCCCGACGACCGTCGTCAGCCACCCGCCCAGGTTCTCGATGCCGCCGGTGTCGGTGCGGTCGAGCCGTAGCCAGGCCTCCTGGACGGCGTCGTCGGCCTCGCTCGTGGAGCCGAGCATCCTGTAGGCCACGGCCTTCAGGTGGGGACGGTGCGCCTCGAACCGCCGCGCCAGGTATTCGTGATCGTCTCTAGGTCACATTCCTCTGTCGCCAGTCCGTCATTGTAGTAGTGACGAACGAAACCCGGCAGATGCGACGAGAGGTCGACTTCCCGTGTGGTTACGGGTAGTCCTGAGGTCAGGAGGAGTCATGACATCACCCATCCTGGTCACCGGCGGCACGGGCACGCTCGGACGACTCGTCGTCCGCGCGTCTGCGGGACGCCGGCTTCGACGTGCGGGTGCTCAGCCGACGCCACCACGAAGCCGCCGACGGCATCGAGTTCGTGACCGGCGACCTGGCCACCGGCGAGGGGATCGAGCCCGCGGTGGACGGCGCCGAGACCATCGTGCACCTGCGCGGGCAGCGCCAAGGGCGACGAGCGACAAGGCCCGGAACCTGGTACGGGCGGCATCACGGGCCGGGGCGGCAGCATCTGGTGTACATCTCGGTCGTCGGCGCGGATCGGATCCCGATCGACAGCCGGGTCGACCGCGCCATGTTCGGCTACTTCGGGTCCAAGCTGGCCGCGGAGCGGATCGTGGCCGACTCCGGCCTGCCGTTCACGACGCTGCGCGCCACCCAGTTTCACGACCTGATCCTGACGGTGGCCCAGCAGATGGCGAAGCTGCCGGTGATACCGGTTCCGGCCGGCTTCCGGTTCCAACCGGTCGACGCCGGCGAGGTGGCGGCCCGGCTCGCCGAGCTCGCCCTCGGCGAGCCGGCCGGCCTGGTGCCAGACATGGGCGGACCGCGGGCGTACCGCGTGGCCGACCTGCTCCGCGGCTACCTGCGGGCCAGCCAGCGGCACCGGCCGATCGTGCCGGTCCGGCTGCCGGGCAAGGCCGCCCGCGCGTTCCGGGCCGGCGGGAACCTGGCTCCGGAGCAGGCCGTCGGACACCGGACCTGGGAGGAGTTCCTCGCGGACAGGGTCCGCTAGCAGGGACAGCGCAGCCGACACTCTGGGGCGCGCCGACAACACCTGCGTGCGGATTTACGTCGAGGCGAACCAAAGACCCTCCCGAGGGGGCTGACGAGGCTCGCAACGCTGGCCCGGCCGCAATGAACTTTCCACGGCGGTGGTTTTGTGTGGCGGCATAACGACACCCGAACCAGGCGGCACTCCGAGCGCGCAAACATTAGGGGCCCCCGCTCTCGCAGGGGCCCGGACTTTACTCAGAAGTTAGATCGCGGTCGCCTCAGGCCGCCGTCCTCAGCATGCGCTCGGCCTCGCGCTGCAGCTGGCGGACCCGCTCCTTGGAGACCTTCAGCTCGTCCGAGAGCTCGGCCAGGGTGGCCGTCTCGGTCGCCGAGTCCGTAGCGCCTGACGAGGACGTGCCTCTGGCGCTCCGGCAGCCGCTCGATGGCATCGCCGAGCCCGTCGGTCTCGATCTCCCTGATGACCTCCCCGACGGTGTCGGAGGAACGGTCGTCCTCGATAAGCTCGCCGATCTCGGACCCGTCGGCCTCGGAGCCGATAGGCTGGTTGAGGCTGGTGGCGTCCCACAGCGAGCTCTTGAGGTCGATCACCTGCTCCACCGGCCATCCGAGGCGCTCGGCCACCTCTTCGTCGGTGGGATCCCGCGTCGAGGTCGGCCGAGAGCTCGTTGAAGGTACGGGCCATCTTGCGGACCTTGTCGCCCCTGTGTACCGGCACCCTTATGGTGCGTCCCTTATCGGCCACCGCCCGCTGCACCGCCTGCCGGATCCACCACGTCGCGTACGTCGAGAACCGGAAGCCCTTCTCGGGGTCGTACTTCCCCACGGCCTTGATCAGGCCCAGGTTCCCCTCCTGGATCAGGTCCTCGAAGGGCAGACCCTGGTTGCGGTACTTCTTGGCGACGCTGACGACGAGCCTGAGGTTCTTCTCGATCAGGCGCTGGCGGGCGCGGGTGTCCCCGGCCTTGGCCCTCCTGGCGAGGTCGGTCTCCTCCTCGAAGGAGAGCAACTTGCCCTTGTCGATGCGCGCGAAATACCCCGGTATCAACTCAGGGGTCTCCGAAGGCCACTCCCGCTCTACCGTCTGATAAGCCTCATTGTTCATCTGATAATCCCCCACTTGGTCGTATCTTTACGCTTGATAGTATACACTAGATACTATATAATTGTCAAGTTGACGAAACCACATAGATTAGTGAAAGCATGGGGAAAATGAGCAAGAGGAGCTACGACCAGCACTGCACCGTGGCCAAGGCTCTGGACGTCGTGGGGGAGCGGTGGACGCTGCTGCTGGTGCGAGAGTTGTCGACGGGGCCGAAGCGGTTCAAGGATCTCTTGGGCGGGTTGCCCGGGGTGGGGACGAACCTTCTGGCGGCACGGTTGAAGGCGCTGGAGGGTGACGGGGTCGTCCGGCGGGCAACGCTCCCGCCTCCGGCTGGTTCGAGCGTCTACGAGTTGACCGAGTTGGGGCGGTCGCTCGAGCCGGTGATCGTCGCCCTCTCGCGGTGGGGATCGCTGCTCATGGGCGAGGCGCGCGACGCCGACGACCTCAGGCCGGGTTGGGCGGTGGTCGCCCTGCGTTCGGCGCTCGAGTCCGGGATCGTGGACGGCGGCATGGAGACGTACGAGTTCTGCGTCGACGGCGAGCACTTCCACGCGCGCGTCGGTGGAGGCGGGGTCGAGGCCCATCAGGGCCCCGCGACCGCCCCAGTTCTCGTCATCGGCGGCAAGACCGAAGATTTGCTCGCCATCGCCATGGGGCGTCTGGAGCTCGCGGAGGCCGTGGAGTCGGGCAGGGTCTGGGCCGAGGGCGACGAGGACGCCCTGGCGCGGTGCCTGAAGACGCTGGGGGCGCGGGCTACCTGACCTGTAAGCTATCAGCCGTCAGCTTTTCGTTCCGGTTGATAGTCGACCGCCGCCGCCAGGCTCGGGAATTTCTTGACCCGTCGATGCTCGGCCATGCTGGTAGGAGACGGCGCCGTCCGTCTTGCGGCCCTTACTCGGCCGCCGTCACGGGGGTTCTGTGCGGGATACCGGCGAGGGCGGCCCCCGAGATGCCGGCCTCGTTGAGCATCTGGGCCGGGACTATCTCTGTCCGCGCCGTGAGGCGGGGCAGGAACTTCTCGGACTTCTTGCTGATACCTCCCCCAACGACGATGAGGTCGGGCCAGAGCAGGTCTTCTAGCCGGTGCACGTACTCGTCCAGGCGCTCGGCGTATTCCCTCCAGCTCAGGTCCTCGCGTTTGCGGGCGCTGTCCGCCGCCCGGTGCTCCCCTACTTCGCCCTGGATCTCGATGTGCCCGAGCTCGGTGTTGGGAAAGAGCCTGCCCTCCACGAAGACCGAGGTCCCTATACCGGTCCCCAGGGTTAGCATGAGCACCACGCCGTCGTTGCCGCGGCCGGCGCCCCAGCGCATCTCGGCCAGGCCGGCCGCATCGCCGTCGTTGACCACGACGACGGGCACCCCGAGCTCCGCCGCGAGCGCCCCGCCAAGGTCGAAGCCGATGGCCGCGTCGTCGATGTTCGCCGCCGTGCGCACCACGCCATCCTTTATGACGGCGGGGAAACCGCACCCGATCGGCCCTTCCCAACCGCTCTGCCGCACGACCTCGACCGTGGTGGCGACGATGGCCTCCGGTGTGGCCGGCTGCGGGGTCTTTATGCGAACCCTCTCGTCCACAAGGTCGCCGGTCTCCGTGTCGACGGGCGCCCCCTTGATGCCCGATCCGCCCACGTCGATGCCAAAAACGTTCATGCATCCTCCTTAGCCCTTAACCACTTCCATTCTAATGGATACGGCTACCGGCGGGCGCGACGGGGGAATACCGGCCGGGACACGGTTGGGCGCGACGCCCCGAAGTGGGCATCGCGCTAGCAGCTTTAGTGAGGTGTGGGCGAACTAGTTCGTCGGTGAAAGTTGCGGGTCCTGGCGCGAGACGTCGCGGAGCGCGGCCAGGGCCTCGGCCGGGTCCATGCCGGCGGCCTGTAGCAGGTCGAGAGCCGTCGAGCGGACCTGACCCACGAGCACGCTGGTGTCCAGGTCGTTGCTCGTCTCGAGGGCGGACGTCGCCTCTCTCGCGGCCCCGAGCGCGAAGTGGCGGGCGTCACCGAGCGGGTGCTCCGGCCGCTCCAGGTATCCGGCGAGGGATTCGACCGCGAGGGCGAGCTCCAGGATCGCCTCCGGGAGCTGGCCCGGTACCGCGCCTTTCTCGCGCACCACCGTCTCGACGGCGCGGGCCAGCACGCGGGTGTTGCGGGCGGCGAGGTCGAGACCCTCGGCCGCGGCCGAGTAGTAGCCCAGGTGCCAGAGATGCCGGCGGCGGGAGGGGACGTAGCGCGCGATCTGGTACCCGCCATCCAGCTCCTCGCGCAGTTGCGCCACCGGGAGATCTATGCGCCGCGCCTCGGAGAGCGCGTGCTCCGCCAGCACCAGGTCCCCGCCGATCAGGGCTGCCGCCGCGTCCCTTAAGGCCGTGGCGAGATCCTCGAGGACGGGCCTCGCCGCCCGCTGGGCGCGCAGGCGGGGATTGCTCGGCAGCACGGCGCTCACGGCCAGGGCCACGCCGCCCCCGACGAGCGCCTCGAGAAACCTGTCAGGAGAGACCCCGTAGGTAGCGGGGTCGAGGCCGGAGACCAGCAGGGCAGAGACGCCCGCCTCGGTAACGAACATTACCCCGCTCCGGAGCAGGAGCGCGGCACCCATCGCCAGCCCCACCATGATCCCGGTCTGGACCGGCCCCGTGCCGATACCGAGCATGATGAGGTCCGCGACCGAGAGCCCCACGGCGACGCCGAAGATCCACTCCGCCGCCCGCCGGAGCGTCTGCCCGGCCACCGCGCCGACCGAGATCACCGCGGCGATAGAGGCGACGAAGGGCTGGTCGTGACCCAGCAGCAGCGCCGCCGCAGACCAGGCCAGGGCCGCCGCCGCGGCGGTCTGAACGACCGGCCACATGCCGACGCGCAACCGCGCGACAGAACGCGCCGCCTCCCTGCGGGTGACCGAAAGACCCTCCCGCTTTGCAACGGCTATGGTGTCGGTTATGACCATCAAGACCTCCCTTCGGATGCGCCCATCTCAGCTATGTGCTAACGGCATACATCACTACCCAATCTAACACTTCTAGGGGGGCACGCAAGGCCTTAGAGCGGCTTTCGGGCCGGTGTTATCAAACTGTTGCGAGGCTGTTACGAGCGCAGCCCACGACACGGTCTTCCGGGGCCCTGACAGCCGGCGTTCCGGCCAGGTTTGTGATGGTTCCGGCCAAGCGGGGACGCGCCGGGCCCGGCGCGCTTGCTCAGGTGCTCGGGCGCGCGTTGCCGCCCAGGGCGGCGCTCACCTCGGCGCAGGTCGCCAGCAACAGCTCGATCAGGCGCTCCTCCTGGTCGGCGAACCGCGCCGTGGGAACCGGGATGCTGAGGGCAGCCACGACGCCGGCGGCGTCGTGGATCTCCGCGCCCACGGCGGAGATGCCGATGGTCAACTCCTCCCGATCGTAGGCCACCCCCGAGTCCCGCACCTTCTGAATCTCGACGAGCAGGTCGTCCCGGTCGGTTATGGTGTTGGGCGTCTCGCCGGGCAGGTCCTGGGGCAAGAGCCTCACGACCTGCTCGTCGGTGAACCCGGCGAGCAGGGCCTTGCCGATCGCCGTGCAATGCGCCGGCAGCGACACGCCGACCGCCGAAAGGGCCTGCAGGCGCTGCGGCGCCGCTACCTGATCTACGAAGAAGACCCGATCCCCGTTGAGCACGGCCAGGTCCACGGTCTCGTCGGCCTCCTGCCGAAGCCGCTCGATGAAGGGACGGACGGATTCCCTGAGCTCTCCCCCGGCGGCGGCCCCCAGACGCGCGAACTCCGGTCCCAGCCGGTAGCCCCCGCTCAGCGAGGCCGGTACTACCAGAGACTCGGCCTCGAGCGCGGAGACGATGCGATGCACGGTCGAGCGCGGCAACCCCACGCGCCGCGAGATGTCCGTGAGGCTCAAGCCACCAGACTCGGCCTGCAGGGCCCGCAACACGTCGGCGGCCCTGGCTATGACCTGGACCCCGCCGCTCTTGCCGTTCTGATCCACGGCGCATCCTTTCCCAAACACGCCTACCCCGGACTCCGCCGGACCCGCCAATTGTACCCTTTGTTTCAGTTTGCGTCCCGCCATGCGGACCTCGCAGGTCCAAAACCGGACCTTCCGTCCCACCATGCGGGCCACCAGGACCAACGTTGACACGGATCTAGCATACTGCTAACGTCCCGAATGGTGGGACAATTTGTGCCGTCATGCAAGACGGCACAGGGATTGGAGCGGCTGATAGTGAGGATTCGGTGCTCGCTCCCCGGCGGACCTGGCCCGTGGGCGGCGAGCGGCCGGGCGCGCAGGACGCAGAAGCGTGAGGGTTATTTGCCATTCATGGTTTATTGAAGGGCTTTTCGGGGGATGCCATAGCATGAGAGGGGGCACTTGCCAGAGGCTTAGCGGCGCCAGGCGTAGCAGGTAGCGTGACCACGTAACGCTTGAGGAAGGGGTAGGGGTGTCTGCAGCAGGAACGGATGGGGGAGCCAGCGAGAGACGAAGGTTCGTAAACATCGCGGCCGCGATCACGGCCACGGGCGGGTTGCTCTTCGGGTACGACACGGGTGTGATCTCTGGCGCCTTGCTGTTCATCAGGCAGGACTTCGAGCTGACGCCCTTCCTGGAGGGCATCATCGTCAGCTTCCTGCTGGTCGGCGCGGTGGTCGGGGCGCTCTCGGGCGGGCCGCTCTCCGACCGCATCGGCCGCAGGCCCACCGTGCTCATAGCCGCCGTCGTCTTCGGCGTGGGCGCGATGGCGGTGGCCTTCGCGCCCAGCGTGGCGTTCATAATCCTCGGCCGCTTCCTGCTCGGCTTGGGTGTCGGCCTCGCGTCGATGATCGTGCCGCTGTACATCGCCGAGATAGCCCCGGCGGACAGGCGCGGGGCGCTCGTCTCGCTGAACCAGCTCATGATCACCATCGGTATCCTCCTCTCTTACATCGTTGGCGTCATCTTCACCCCCATCGAGGGCTGGCGCTACATGTTCGGCGTCGCGCTCATACCGGCCCTCATCCTCGGTCATCGGCATGTTCACGTTGCCGGAGAGCCCGCGCTGGCTCTTCGAGCAGGGCCAGAGGGACAAGGCCCGCTCCGTGCTCGGTCGCTCCCGCAGCCCGGAGGAGGTAGATCAGGAGCTTCAGGAGATGGCAGGAGATAAAGGACCAGGAGGCAGCGAGGAGCGGGTCTCTTACGCGGAGCTTCTGGAGCCCTTCGTCAGGCCTGCCCTGATCATCGGTATCGGGCTGGCCATCTTCCAGCAGATAACCGGCATCAACACCGTGATCTACTACGCGCCCACGATCCTCCAGGGCGTCGGCTTCTCCGAGGGGGGCGCCATCGCGGCCACCGCCGTCGGCGTCGGCCTGGTCAACGTCGGGTTCACGATCCTGTCCGTCTTCGCATCATCGACCGGGTGGGGCGCAGGCCGCTGCTCATCATCGGGCTCATCGGCATGATCATAAGCCTCGCCCTCCTTGGCGTGGTCTTCGCGTCCGGTGGCACCGGGCGGCGCGGCAGGGGCTGCTGGCGACCGTGTGCCTGGCGCTGTACATAGCCTCGTTCGCGATCAGCCTCGGGCCGGTGTTCTGGCTGATGATCTCGGAGATCTACCCCCTGAGGATCAGGGGCACCGCCATGAGCGTCGCCTCCATCGCCAACTGGGGCTCGAACTTGCTCGTCGCCCTGATCGTTCCCCGTCTTGCTGGCGACGCTCGGAGGGGCCGGCTCGTTCTGGCTGTTCGCGGTCCTCGGCATCGTGGCGTGGGTCTTCGTCTACTTCCGGGTGCCCGAGACCAAGGGCCGCTCGCTGGAGGAGATAGAGGCCAGCTTCCGCGGCACGACGGTCTGCACCAGCCGCGTGCGCTAGCTGTAGCAGAAGCTAGAAAGGAGGGCCTATGGGTTTCCGCGGCGCGATCTTCGACGTGGACGGCGTGCTCGTGGACTCGCCCCACGAGCAGGCCTGGCGCGACGGGTCTGCAGCAGCTGATGGAGAACGAGTGGAGCGACATCCAGGGACCAGACCTCCTACTCCCCCGAGAAGTTCACGCCCGAGGTCTACCAGAGGGAGATGTCGCGGCATGCCGCGCTACGCCGGCGCCCAGGCCGCGCTGGAGTACTTCGGGGTGCCCGACGCCGAGGAGCGGGCCCAGGAGTACGGCGACCGCAAGCAGGTGATGATCGTGGAGCTGATCGAGCAGAGCCAGTTCCACGCCTACCCCGACGCCCTGCGCTTCGTGCTCGCGGTCAAGGACGCGGGACTGAGGATATCGGCCGCCTCCTCCTCCAGGAACGCCAACGCGTTCCTGGAGAGGATCAGGCTCGACGAGTTCGTCGAGGAGGAGGGCCTGAGCTACGACTTCGTGCGGCCCGGCTACACCCTGCTCGACATCCTGGACGCGAACGTCAGCGGGCGGGAGTTCGAGCAGGGCAAGCCGCACCCCGAGATCTTCCTGACCGCGGCCGAGGAGGCCGGGGTCTCGCCGGAGGAGTGCTTCGTGGTGGAGGACGCGGTCAACGGCGTTCAGGCGGCGAAGGCCGGGGACATGGCGGCCTTGGGCCTCGCGCGGGCCGACGACGAGGAGCTGCTGGCCGACGCGGACGCCGACCTCGTCGTCACCAGCCTCGACGACGTCTCCCTCGACGCGCTCGCCGAAGGCCGCCTGGAGCGGGCGGGGTGATGCCGGCGCGTCTCGTCATCGCCGCAACGCGGGACCCAAGGCGCGGGGTGATCTTCCAGGTTTGATCCCGGGAAAGGTCGAGGCCGTCCGGCGAGGGGTACGACGTCCACCCGTCGGAGTGCCGGCACCGAGGGATGAGGAGGTAGAGATGAACGCCATAGGGGTGGACGTCGGCGGGACCAAGATCGCCGCCGCGGTGGTTTCCCCGGAGGGCGAGATCCTGAACGAGGTCAGGTACCCGACCCAGGCGGTCCCGCCGAACCGGCTGGTCGCGACCATCGCCGGGGCCATCACGGAGGTCAAGGACGGCTTCGAGGTGGGCGGGGTGTGCCTGGCGGTACCCGGTCTGATCATGGCCTCGATCAACACGGTCATCTTCGCGCCCAACCTGCACGAGATAGAGAACATCCGCCTGGACGAGGAGATAGGCGGCAGGACCGGGATGTCGGGTCACGGTCGAGAACGACGCCAACGCGGCGGCCTGGGGCGAGTTCCGCTACGGGGCCGGCAAGGACGTGGACCACCAGATCTTCATAACCCTTGGGACCGGGGTCGGCGGCGGGGTCATCACCCACGGGGTGCTCTTGAGGGGCGCCCAGGGCGCCGGCGGCGAGCTGGGGCACGTGACCCTCGACCCAACGGGCCCGCGCTGCGGCTGCGGCAACCACGGTTGCCTGGAGGCGCTCGCCTCCGGCACCGCCATCGCGCCGCCGGGCGCGGGAGGTCGCCAACGAAAGGCCAGACTCGGCGCTGGGCCGGCTCGCCGTCAGAGCGGCAGGTGCTCGGGGAGGACGTGACGGAGCTGGCCCAGGACGGTGACGAGGCGTCGATCTGCGGTCCTGGAAGAGACGGGCCGGTGGCTCGGGCATCGGCCTGGCGGGGTTCGTCAACATCTTCAACCCCGAGGTGATCGCCATCGGCGGCGGCGCCTCGCGGGCTGGGGAGTTCATCCTGGGACCCGCCCGCGACGAGGTGCATCTCAGGGCCCGCTCCCCCTCGCGCGACCTCGTCGAGATAAAAGAGGCCACCCTCGGGCCGGAATCCGGCGTGCTCGGCGCCGCGGCGCTCGCCCGGGGCGAGGACGGCGAGTACGTGCTCGGCCCCTCGAGGCGCGTCACGTGAGGGGGACGAGGATCGTGGCCCGGCAAATCGGGGACCTGCCGCACGCGCTCGACGACGGCGATGAGCTGGAGCGGGAGCTGGCGGGGCGCGGCCAGCCGTCTTTCTGGACTACGACGGCACGCTGACGCCCATAGTCGACCGCCCGGAGGACGCGGTCATCTCGGAGAGCATGCGCGAGGCCGTCCGCGGCCTGGCCCGGCGGTGTCCCGTGTGCGTGGTCAGCGGGCGCGACCGGCGGGTGGTCCAGGAGCTCATGGGCGTCGACGACCTGATCGTCGCCGGCAGCCACGGCTTCGACATCTGGAGCCCCGAAGGGGGCGAGATCCAGCCGCGAAGAGGGCGAGACGTTCGCGGGGCTGCTCGAGGAGGTGGAGACCCACCTCCGGCGAGGAGCTTGACACCATCGACGGCGCCCTGGTCGAGCCGAAGAAGTCCTCGGTGGCCGCCCATTACCGGCTCGTCTCCGAGGAAGAGAGGCCGAAGGTCGGGACGGGTCGTCGACGAGATCCTCGCCGAGCACCCCGGCGAGCTCAAGGTGACGCCGGGCAAGATGGTCTACGAGGTTCAGCCGAACATCGACTGGGACAAGGGCAAGGCCGTCCTGTACCTGCTCGAGGCGCTCGACCTCGACCGCGACGACGTCGTGCCCCTCTACCTGGGCGACGACATAACCGACGAGCACGCGTTCGAGGCGCTGGCTGGCAGGGGTATCGGGATCTTCGTCGGTCGGGCCGACGACCCCGAGGTGGCCGGACGAACCACCTCGGCCGACTACGTGCTCCACACGTTCGGGGAGGTGGAACGGTTCCTGGACACGCTCGCGCGCTGATAGGCCGTTCGCCGGTAGAGGAGCATAAAGCGCCCGCTCAGCGGGAAGAACCCACGGGCATGGTCGGCACCACCGAACGGGGAGGATCTCTATGACGAACTGGACGCTCGCCTACGACAGCTTCGAGCCCGAGGAGGAGGGGCTGCGCGAGGCGCTGACCTCCACCGGCAACGGCTACTTCTGCACGCGGGGCGACCTGGCCTGGGCCGAGGCCGACGGGGTGCAGCTACCCCGGCACCTACACCCACGGCGGCTACAACCGGGAGACCACCATCATGGCCGGGGTGCCGGTCCTCAACGAGGACCTCGTCAACCTCCCCAACTGGCTCCTGCTCGAGCTCCGGATCGAGGGCGAAGAGGCCGTCGGCATGGACAACGTCGAGCTGCTCTCCTACAGTCACGAGTACGACATCCGGTACGCCCAGATCAAGCGCACCTTGAGGTTCCGCGACCGGGCGGATCGGGAGACCACGCTCGAGAGCCGGCGCTTCGTGAGCATGGCCGACATGCACCAGGCGGCGATGCAGTGGACCATCACGCCGGAGAACTGGTCGGGCACGGTCGAGGTCATCTCGGCGCTCGACGGCAGGGTCACGAACAGGGGCGTCGCCCGCTACCAGGAGCTCGAAGGCAGGCACCTCGACCCGGTATCCCCGAGGACCTTCGGTCCCGAGGTCATCGCCCTGGAGGTCCGGACCCGCCAGTCGCACCTCTACGTCGCCGAGGCCGCCCGCACCCGCGTCTACGGGGCGAGAGGGCGCGGCCCGCCGTCGACCGCAGCCTCTACCAGATGCAGGACTACATCCACCAGGTGCTCTCCTTCGAGGTCGACGGAGGGGGAGCCCGTGCACGTCGAGAAGATGGTCGCCTTCTACACCTCGCGCGACGCCGCCATAAACGAGCCGCTGGTCAACGCCGGGAAGGCCGTCGGCCGCTACGGGACGTTCGACGAGGCCTTCGAGCGCCACGCGCGGGCGTGGGACGAGCTGTGGGAGCTCTGCGACGTGCGCGTCCCGAAGGACGATCGGGTCCAGCTCCTGCTGCGGCTGCACATCTCGCACATCCTGCAGGTCTGCTCGCCGCACACCGCCGACCTCGACGCCGGCGTCCCCGCGCGGGGCCTGAACGGCGAGGCCTACCGCGGACACATCTTCTGGGACGAGCTCTACATCTACCCCTTCCTCAACTTCCGGCTGCCGGAGGTAACGCGCGGGTTCCTCATGTACCGCTACCGGCGCATGGACGAGGCCCGCGCGGCGGCCAAGGAGGCCGGCTACGAGGGGGCGATGTTCCCCTGGCAGAGCGGCTCCGACGGCCAGGAAGAGACCCAGAAGGTGCACATCAACCCCAAGTCCGGCAAGTGGGAGCCCGACCTCAGCCACAACCAGCGGCACGTCAGCGCGGACATCTTCTACAACGTCTGGCACTACTACGAGGCGACCGGGGACCTGGAGTTCCTGCTCGACTACGGCGCGGAGATGATGCTCGACATCGCGCGCTTCTGGGCCTCCATCGCCCACTACAACCCGGAGCGGGACCGGTACGAGATCCACGGCGTCATGGGCCCCGACGAGTTCCACGAGAAGTACCCCGGCTCCGACGAGGAGGGCCTGAGGAACAACGCCTACACCAACGTCATGGTCGCCTGGCTCTGCGAGATCGCCCTCGAGGTGCTCGACCTGCTCCCCGAGCGCCGCCGGGAGGCGCTGCGCGCCAGGATCGGTCTCACCGACGAGGAGATCGAGAAGTGGGACGAGATGAGCCGCAAGATGTTCGTCCCGTTCCACGGGCGACGGCGCTCATCAGCCAGTTCGAGGGCTACGAGGACCTCGAGGAGCTCGACTGGGACCACTACCGCGAAGAGTACGGCAACATCCAGCGCCTCGACCGCATCCTGCGCGCCGAGGGGGACGACCCGGACAAGTACAAGCTGACCAAGCAGGCCGACGCCGTGCTGCTCTTCTTCCTGTTCCCCGAGGACGAGCTCGAGCGGACTCTTCGAGCGCCTCGGCTACGACTACACGCCGGAGATGGTGCGCAAGAACATCGAGTACTACGACCAGCGGACCTCCCACGGCTCCACGTTGAGCTTTATCGCGCACGCCGGCATCCTGGCGGACATCGACCCGGACAGCTCGTGGGAGCGGTACATGGTGGCGCTGGAGAGCGACGTCGGCGACGTGCAGGGCGGTACCACCCAGGAGGGCATCCACATGGGCGTGATGGCCGGGACGCTGGACCTGATACAGCGCGGTTACCTCGGGCACCGACATCCGCGACGGGGTGCTCCACTTCGACCCGAAGCCGGTCGGGCAACCTCGACGGTCTCTCCTTCTCCCATGCAGTTCCGCGGGACGCCGCTGGAGGTCGGTCTCGAAGACGGCAAGCTGACGGTCGCCGCCTCCAGGCGACGGCTTCGGCCGGCCCGTCGAGGTCCGGGTCGGGGACGACGACACAGGAGATCGAGGCCGGCGAACAGCTACACCTTCGGCGTCTGAGGGCACGGGCGTCGAGCCGGCGGTGCAGACGGCCTGAGACGGAGGAGGTTCGTGGTGGAACGCATAGTGATCTTCGGGGCCACGGGGGATCTGACGGCCAGGTACCTGTTGCCCGCCCTGGCCAAGCTCTACGAGGCCGGCAAGCTGCCCGAATGGGATCAAGATCATCGGGGTGGACCGCGAGGAGTGGCAGGACAACAAGCACGGCTTCCGGCGCCTGGTGCTCGACAGCCTGGAGCGCCACGCGCAGCGGCGTCTCGGCGACCGCCCGCGCGAGGATGGCCGTCGAGGTCGTGGAGTACCGCCAGGCCGACGTCACCGACGCGGAGAGCGTGATCTCGGCCCTCGAGCCCCTGGACGGGCCGATCCTCGCCTACCTGGCCCTGCCGCCCGCGGTCTTCGCCCCGACGCTCGAGGCCCTGAAGGCGGCCAGACCTGCCCGAGGGGAGCCGGGTCGCCATCGAGAAGCCCTTCGGGGAGAACCTCGAGTCGGCCCAGAGCCTCAACGAGCTGCTGCACGGGTTTCTTCCCGAGAAGGACATCTTCCGCATCGACCACTTCCTCGCCTGGCAGCCGTTCCCGACCATCATGGGCCTGCGCTTCGCCAACGGCATCTTCGAGCCGCTCTGGGACCGCAACTACATAGACCGCGTCGAGATCCTCTGGGAGGAGACGCTGGCGCTGGAGGGCCGCGCCGGCTACTTCGACCACGCCGGGGCGTTCAAGGACCTGATCCAGAACCACCTCATGCAGCTCCTGTGCCTGACGGCGATGGAGGCCCCCACGGCCCTGCACCGGCGCAACCTGCGCGACCGCAAGGTGGACCTGCTGCGGGCCATCCGGCGCCCCACGCCCAGAGGAGGCCCGACGAGCAGACCGTGCGCGCCCGCTACGGCGCCGGCAGGATCGGGGACAAGGACATCCCGGCCTACGCCGACGAGGAGGGCGTGGACCCCGCCAGGGGAACCGAGACCTTCGCCGAGGTCACCTTCATGATCGACAACCTGCGCTGGGCCGGGGTGCCGTTCGTGCTGCGCGGCGGCAAGGCCCTGAGCCGCTTCCGGGGCGAGATCGCCGTCCACTTCAAGCCGGTGCCCCACCTCGCCTTCCAGCGGGCCGGAGAGCCCCGCCCCAACGTGCTCCGCCTCCGGCTCGGCACCGGACAGGGTGACGTTGAACCTGAACGTGAACGGCCCCTACGACCCCTTCGACCTGGAGCAGATAGAGCTGAGCGCCGAGCTTCGTCCCCCAGGAGTTCTTCGCCGCCTACGAGCGCGTCTTCGAGGACCTGCTCGAGGGCAACACCACCCTGTTCGTCCGGGGCGACGAGGCCGAGGAGGCGTGGCGGGTCGTCCGAGCCGATACTGGACGC
This sequence comes from uncultured Rubrobacteraceae bacterium, assembly GCA_963769655.1. Classification (GTDB taxonomy): domain Bacteria; phylum Actinomycetota; class Rubrobacteria; order Rubrobacterales; family Rubrobacteraceae; genus CAVYMT01. The sequence continues at coordinate 110,720 of CAVYMT010000003.1, forward strand.
CTGGAGAAGCGGGCAGGTTCCGCTCCTCGAGTACCCTGCCGGCTCGGACGGCCCGACCAACGGGACCCGAGAGGGCGCCAGCGTCGGCCGTTAAAGACCCCGTAGCGATGATCGTGGACGTCGCCATCTACGTGGACGGTCTCCGCAGCGCCCCTTGTCCGCTGGAGGGCATGTACCACTCCTGCCGCGAGGTAAGCGGGATAGCCTGGGTCGGGCTCTACGAGCCGACCGAGGAGGAGTTCGTCTCGGTCACCGGCGAGTTCGACCTGCACAAGCTGGCGGTCGAGGATGCCATAAGCGCCCACCAGCGGCCCAAGGTAGAGCGTTACGGCGACTCGCTGTTCATCGTGCTCCGATCGGCCCGCTATGTCGAGGCCTCTAGGACCGTCGAGTTCGGCGAGATCCACGCCTTTCTCGGCCCGGACTTCGTGGTCACGGTGCGCCACGGCGAGGCCTCCTCGCTGCACGACGTGCGCAGGACCGTAGAGGACGAGCCCGCCCTGCTGCGCCGGGGGCCGGGGGCGATCCTGTACGCGATCATGGACCACGTCGTCGACGACTACGCGTCGGTCATCGCCAGTTTGGAGAGGGACATCGACGAGGTCGAGACCGAGGTCTTCGGGGGCAACCCGGACGTCTCGCGCCGGATCTACGAGCTCTCGCGCGAGGTGATCCAGTTCCACCGCGCAACCCGGCCGCTGGCGGAGGCGCTCGAGCGCCTGATGGCGGGCGATGTGTACGAGATCGACCCCGAGGTGCACCGACACCTGCGGGACGTCCAGGACCACGTGCTGCGGACCACGGAGCACGTGGAGGCCTTCCGCGAGCTGCTCGCGAACATCGTGGTCGTGAACCACACCCTGGTGAGCGTGAACCAGAACGAAGAGGTAAAGAACCTTACCCGGGCGAGCATGGCGCAGAACGACCAGGTAAAGAGGATCAGCGCCTGGGCGGCCATCCTGGCCGTCCCGACGATCTTCACGGGCATATATGGCATGAACTTCGAGTACATGCCCGAGCTGGCCTGGAGGGGAGGCTACCCGCTCCTGCTAGCGGTCGTGGTCCTGATCACGGTCCTCCTCTACTGGAGTTTGAGGAGGGCCAAATGGCTCTAGCGGATCGGCAGCCTTTGCAACCACCAAGAGAGGAGACCTGATGACCATGTTCGGCCTCGACATCGGAGGATCCGGGATCAAGGGCGCCCCGGTAGACGAAGAAACGGGCGTCCTGCTCGAAGAGCGGGTACGCATCCCCACGCCACAGGCCCCGACCGCCGAGGCGATGGTCGAGACGTCGCTGGAGGTGATCGAGCGGTTCGGCTGGGACGGCCCCGTCGGCGTGGGGTTCCCCGGCGTGATGAAGGACGGCGTGGTGCACACCGCGGCCAACGTGGCCAACGAGCTGGTCGGCTTCGACCTGCAGGGTCGTTTGCAGCAGGAAACAAAGAACACCGTGTGCGTTATCAACGACGCCGACGCGGCCGGCCTGGCCGAGATGCGCTGGGGCGCCGGCCGCGGCAACGACGGCGTGGTGCTCATGCTAACCCTGGGGACCGGCATCGGCACGGCGCTCTTCACGCACGGCGAACTGGTGCCCAACGCCGAACTCGGGCACCTGCTGGTCAGGGGCCGCGAGGCCGAGCTGCGCGCCTCGGACCGCATCCGCAAGCAGGAGGAACTGAGCTGGAAGAAGTGGTCCAAGCGGCTCAACGAATACCTGGCCCTGATGGAGAGCCTGTTCTGGCCCGACCTGATCGTCGTCGGCGGCGGGGTGAGCAAGAAGTCCGAGAAGTTCGTTCCGAGGCTGAAGACGCGGGCGGAGATCGTGCCGGCCAAGATGCTGAACATCGCCGGTATCGCCGGGGCAGCGCTCGCCCCCGAAGCCCTGCCGCAACTGACGACGTCGGGCTAGCGGAGGATCCCGCCGACCACGAGAGGAGACCGCGTGACGGAATCGAGCCAGGCCTTGCGGACCCTGGGGAAGACGAGAGAACTCGGCCTGCTGGCCGTGGTGCGCGGGGTCTCACCCGAGGCCGCCCTCGAGGTCTCCGGCGCCCTGATCGAGGGCGGCGTGCTTGGCATCGAGATCACCTTCACCACCCCCGAAGCGCCCGGCGTCATCAGGGACCTGAACGCGGCCCACGGAGACAGCATACTGCTCGGCGCCGGCACCGTGACCACCGTCGAGCAGGTCGAGTTGGCCGCCGAGGTCGGGTCAACCTTCCTCGTGAGCCCCGGAACCGACCCCGAACTCCTTCCCGCGATGCTCGCGACCGGGCTCCTGGTGCTCCCGGGCGTCCTCACGCCCTCGGAGGTGATGCTCGCCCACAGGCTCGGCGCGCCGGCCGTGAAGATGTTTCCCGGCTCCTCGGGAGGCACGTCCTACCTCAAGGCCCTGCGCGGCCCGTTCCCCGACGTCTCCTTCGTGCCCACCGGCGGCGTCTCTTTGGGCAATATCGCCGACTGGTTCGCGGCCGGCGCCCTCGCGGTGGGCGCCGGTAGCGCCCTGGCACCGTCCTCTCTCGAAGGCCGAAGCCGCGACGAGGTCGTCGAGAACGCACGCCGGTTTGCCGAGGCCGTGCATAGCGCCAGGGAGGGTTAGGGTCCGGGCAGCGTCACCAGATCGACACCGACCCCGCAAGAACCCGCCGGCACCAGCCCTCGCTGATCGGCGTCCCGTTCCTGAGGGAGAACCCGCGTTCGTTGCCTCACGCGCGTAATGCCCTTCACCAAAGTCCCTTGCCCAATTGTCAAACAATGATACGTTATACATATATGTGCTTTTTACACCTTGAGATTGGACGATCGGCGGAAGTCAGGGAAGTCGACGGCGGCCTTGCTGGCTAGGCGGAGGGTAGAGACAACCCTCGCCCGCGGCACGAAAACCAAAGCCGACAAAGACGAGGGCGGCAGGAAGTCGTCGGCGCTCTTCGAGGCTTCCCTGATCTCGACGGCCGTCGTTCTGGGCACCAACCCCGCGGCCGTAAAGTACGCCGTGGGTTTCATACCGCCGATGCCCTACGTCTCCATGCGGTTCATGCTTGCTGGGCTCGTGCTGTGGGGGATCTTGCGCCTCTTCGGATCCGAGAGTCGGCCCGAACGGCGGGATCTGCTGGCCATGGCCGGGCTCGGGGTGGTCGGCGTTGGAATGAACAACGCGCTCTTCAGCCAGGGCGTGAGCATGACCACCGCCTCCAACTCCGCCCTCGTGGTGGCCACGGCCCCGTTGTGGGGGATGCTCCTGGCCTTCGTGCTCGGCTGGGAACGGCCCAACATCAAGGGCATCGTCGGGGTGGGCCTGGCGCTGTTCGGCGTGGCCGTGATCGTCTACCGGGGGCTGGGCGAGAGCGGGGCGAGCCTGCCGGGCGACCTGCTGGTACTGGGCGCGGCCGCCTGCTGGGGATCCTACGCCGTGCTCTCGCTGCCGCTGCTCAAGCGCCTCTCGCCCGTGACGGTCGCCGCCTATACCATGTTCTTCGGGGGCCTGGCCGCCCTGCCGCTCGCTTCCACGCAGATTTCGAACCTGGATTGGGGAGCCGTGAGCGCGGCGGGATGGGGGGCCTTCGCCTACTCGACGGTGGTGGTGGCCGCCTTCGGGTTCACCTTCTGGCAGCGCGGGCTCTCGCGCATAGGCGCCAACCGCATGCTCGTCTACCAGTACCTGATCACCCTGGTCGGCGTCATCGCGGGCGTCGTTATCTTCGGCGAGGGATTCGGGATCGACAAGGCCGTGGGGGCCGCGATCCTGCTCGGCGGCGTTTACCTGGCCCGACGCCAGTGAGCGACGCCACCCAGCGGTAGATCGTCGTCGGCCGCACGGGCCGTTCCAACTGAGCCGACACGCCCGAACTCGCCGCCAGGGCCGGAGGTAGCGCCGCCCAAGGGCGACCGTCCATACTTCGGAGCGTGAGCCACCAGGGGTCTGACGACGCGGGGTTGAAGGGCCGGCTGCGGCTGCTCATGGCCGCGGCCTTCATCAGCACCTTCGACCGCTTCACCATCGCCCCGATGCTGGTGACGATCGCCGCGGACCTCGGGGTGACACTCGCCGCGGCCACGGCCGCCGCGAGCCTTTACTTTCTGCTCTATGGGCTGATGCAGCCGGTGTGGGGCATGCTGTCGGACAGGCTCGGGAGGGTGCGTGTGATCCGCCTGGCCCTCATCCTGGCCCTCGTACCGGGGCTAGTCTCGGCTTTTGCCCCGAACCTCGCGGTCCTGGTGGTGGCGCGGGCGTTCGCCGGCGGGCTCTTCGCAGCGGTCATCCCGGCCTCGCTGGTCTATATCGGGGACACCGTGCCGCTGGAGGTCCGCCACAGGGCTCTCGCCAACCAGCTGGCATCCTCGGGCGTGGCGACGGGACTGGCGACCGCCGGTGCGGGGCTAGCGGCGTACCTGGACCTCTGGCGGCTGGCCTTTGCGATCCCGGTCCTGGCGGCCTTCGTGCTGGGGCTCCTGCTCTCGCGCCTGCCCGAGCCGGAGAAGGAGAACGAGGAGGCCGGGGCGTTCGCACGGATCGGGCTCTTCCTGAAGAGTCCGTGGGCGGTGCTGGTGGTGCTGCTGGCGCTGGTGGAGGGGGGCGTCATCCTGGGCTTCCTGACCTATCTCGCTCCGGCCCTCGAGACCGCGGGCTACGGCGCCGCCGTCTCGGGGCTCGCGGTGGGCCTGTTCGGGGTGGCGACGCTCGTCTGGTCGCGGCTGACGGGCAGGTTCACGGACAGGTTCGGCAAGAGCGCCACGATCCTGCTGGGCGGCGCGCTCCTGGCCGCCGGCTACGCGACCGGCGCCGCCAGCCAGGGTTTCCTGGGCATAGCCATCTCGGCCTTCCTGGTGGGCGGGGGCTTCGCGTTTATGCACCCCACGCTGCAGAACTGGGCCACGGAGGTCGCCCCGGACGCCAGGGCTACCGTCATCTCCTTCTTCGCCGCCGCCCTGTTCGTCGGCAGCGGCCTCGCCACCGTCCTGGCCGCGCCGCTGGCCGAGGATGGCGCCTTCCCGCTGCTGTTCGGTATAGCGGCCCTCACCGCCGTACCTCTCGGCCTCGCCGGAGCCTTCGCCCGCCGCCGCTACGCCCGCAAGTAACCCGTACGCCCCCGGGACCTTTTGTGCGACGGGGACCCTTTCGAACGCGTGCGTACGAGATGCGGTCGATCGACCGCATCTCCGTCGGCTAGGCTTCCGTCCTGACGGGTTCGAGCAGGCCCGCCACGCGCGTCGCCGCTCGGGAAAGGGCCTCGAGCACGCCGTCGATCGCCGCCTCGTCCATCGCCGTGGACGTGTTCATGAAGCAGCGCGGTGCCACGTAGACGCCCTCGTCCAGAGCCGCGAGGTGGAAGGCGGCCATGACCGGGCTGGCCAGGTTGAGGTCTGCGTAGGTGCTGACGTCGCCCTCGGTCTCGAAGTTGACGTGGACCAGGGAGCCGCGGTTCGTCACGAGGGCGCCGAGGTCTTCCTTGGAGGCGAATATCTGGCGCAAGCCGTCGGCCAGGCGCTCGCCGAGGGCGTTGATGCGGGAGATCTCCTCCGGGGTGAGGAGGTCCAGCGTCACGCATCCGGCGGCCATCGTCATGAGGTTGCCGTTGAAGGTGCCGGAGTGGTGGAGATGGTCGGGTCGGCTGGGGTCGAAGATCTGCATGACGTCCTCGCGCCCGCCGAAGGCACCGACGGGGAGGCCGCCCCCGATGATCTTGCCCATCGTCGTGAGGTCGGGGCTGACGCCGAGGACCTCCTGGTAGCCGCCAGCCGCGAGCCTGAGGGTTATGACCTCGTCGCAGATGAGGAGCGCCCCGTGCTCGTCGGCCAGCCGCCGCGCGGCCGCGAAGTACTCCGGCGTCCCGGTCAGGACGCCCGTGCCGGAGACGGGCTCCAGGATGATCGCGGCCACGGCCTCGCCTTGCTCGGCCATCGCGGCCTCTAGCGCCCCGACGTCGTTGTAGTCGACCATATGCGTGAGGTCGCGCACGCCTTCGGGTGTCGCCCCCGGCGCAGTGCTTGCGGGACCATGGGCACCTGCTCCCACATGCCGTGATAGCCGCCATGGGCCTTGACGATCTTCTCGCGCCCGGTGAAGGCCCTGGCGGCGCGCACGGCCATCATGACGGCCTCGGTGCCGGAGTTGGCGAACCTCACCTTCTCGACCGAGGCGACGCGGTCGACGATCCGCTCGGCGAGCTCGGCCTGCAGCTCGGCCGGTGCCGGGAACACGGTCCCAAGGGCCGCTTGCCGGGCCATCGCCTCGTTTATGGCCGGCACCGCGTGGCCGTGGACGCTGGCGGTGTAGTTGTTGAGCAGATCGATAAACTCGTTGCCGTCGGCGTCCCAGATCCGGCAACCGGAGCCGCGGGAGATCACGAGCGGGTAAGGGGGAAAGTAGGCGAGCGAGCGCGTGTTGCCGCCCGGTATCGTGCGGGAGAGACGCTCCACGATCCCGCGGGAGCGCTCGGTCTTATGTTGTAGCCGACCTTCGTGGTGTTCACCCTGCCCTCCTCGATTTCAGCTTTCAGCAAGCTTGGCTTTCAGCATTTCAGCTCTTCGGCTTCTTGTTGTGGGTGGGGAGGTCCCCGGCGGCGGCTACGTGGCAGGCTGTCAGGTGGTTCGGGGACAGTTGCTGGAGGGCTGGGATCTCTTCGCGGCAGCGGGATTCGTGGGTGCCGGCTTCGCCGGAGCGGAGGACCGGGCAGCGGGGGTGGAAGCGGCAGCCGGATGGGATGTGGGCGGCGTCCGGGGGTTCGCCCGTCAGGACCTCGTGGGTCCGGCGGTGGCCGACTTCGGGGGAGACGGACAGGAGGGAGCGCGTGTAGGGGTGGCGGGGCTCCGTGAGCACCGCCTCCGTGGGGCCCAGCTCGACGATCTTGCCCAGGTACATGATGGCGACGCGGTCGGCGAGCGCCCAGGCGAACGCGAGGTCGTGGGTGATCAGGACGAGGGTCATGCCGAGCGCGTCCTTGAGGTCTACGAGCAGCCGCAGGATCTCGCCGCGCACCGAGGCGTCGAGCATGGAGACCGGCTCGTCGGCGATGAGGACCCGGGGTTCCAGCGCTATCGCCGACGCGATGACCACCCGCTGGCGCTGCCCTCCGGAGAGCTCGTGCGGGTAGTTGAGGAAGAAGCGCTCGGGCGGCCGGAGCCCGGCGCGAGAGAGGGCGCGCGCCACAACCTGCCCCTCGTCTCCCGGCAGCCCGTGGACGCGCACCCCTTCGGCGACCGCCTCGTAGATGCTCTGGCGGGGGTTGAGCGAGCCCATCGGGTCCTGAAAGACGACCTGGACCCGGCGGCGGAACTTCTTCATCTCCTCGCCCTTGAGGCGCGCCGGGTCGAGGCCCGAGATCGAGACCCTTCCCGAGCTCGGCCGTACCGAGGCCGAGCATCGCGCGGCCCAGGGTGGTCTTGCCGCAGCCCGATTCACCCGCCACGCAGAAGACCTCGCCGGGCTCCACCTCGAAGGAGACGCCGTCCACCGCACGCACCTCGTCTTCGGAGTTCCCGATCAGGCGCCGCGAAGCGAAGCGGACCTCGAGGTCTTGTACCTCGAGCGCCGCGTCCCGGGTCCCTCTCGCGGCCTCCGTCAAGCTTCCTCCCGTTCGACGAGGTGACAGGCTGTCTGCCGCCGGCCGTGGTTCTCCAGCGGCGGATCTATCCGGTCGCAGGGCTCGAAGGCGGCGGGGCAGCGGGGATGGAACGCGCAGCCCGAGGGCCTGGCGGCGGGATCGGGCGGGTCGCCCGGCAGGCCCGTGGGGATGCCGCGCGAAGCCGGGTCGCCCACGATGGGAAAGGCACCGACCAGGGCCTTCGAGTAGGGGTGACGGGGCGCGGTGAGCAGCTCCGAAGAAGAACCCTCCTCCACGATGCGGCCCGCGTACATGATCGCCACGCGGTCCGTCACCTGGGCCAAAACCGAGAGGTCGTGGGTGATGATCAGCAGCGAGATCCCACGCTCCTCGCGCAGGCGTGCGAGCAGGTTGAGGATCTGGGCCTGGGTCATCACGTCGAGCGCCGTTGTGGGCTCGTCGGCGATGACTAGCGGCGGGTTGCACGCGAGGGCCATGGCGATCATGACCCGCTGGCGCATCCCCCCGGAGAACTCGTGCGGGTAGTCGGAGACCCGGCGCGGGGCCATGCCCACCTGCTCGAAGAGCTCTTCGGTCCTGCGGCGGGCCTCGCGTTCGGTGACGCTCTCGTGCAGCTGGATCGCCTCGACGACCTGGTCCCCGACGCGCCTGACCGGGTTGAACGCGTTCATCGCCCCCTGGAAGACCATCGAGATCCCCGCCCAACGCAGCGCGCGCAGCCGTCCCGGTTTGGCGCCGATGACCTCCGCGCCTTGAAAGCGGATCGACCCCTCGAGCGTCGCGTTGCTGGGGAGTAAGCCCAGGCAGGCCAGAGCCAGCGTACTCTTGCCACAACCGGATTCCCCGGCGAGCCCCAGAGCGTCCCCCGCCCGCAAGGAGAGGTCAACGCCGTCAACGGCCGGGGCTTTCGCACCCCGCACCTCGTACAGGACGCGCAGGTCACGCACGTCCAGCAGATCGCCGTTGCCGGGTCTGGCCGCCTCGCTCATCGCTTGCGCAGCCTCGGGTCGAGGATCTCGTCGAAGGCGTAGCCGCACATCGTGAAGGCCAGCACCACCAGCACGATGCACAGGCCCGGCGGGACCAGGTACCACCAGGCGCCGAGCGAGATCGCGCCCTCCGCAAACGCGGACTCCAGGATGCTGCCCCACGAGATGCTGAAGGGGTCACCAAGCCCGAGGAAGGAGAGCGTGGTTTCGGCCAGGATGGCGACCGCCACGACCAGGATGGTGTTGGCGAAGATGAGAGGGAACACGTTGGGGAGGATGTGACGACCGATGATCTGCCGGTCGCTGGCGCCGAGGGCTCGGGCCCGCTCGACGTAGGGACGTTCCTTCAGCGTCAGAACCTGGGCGCGCACCACGCGCGCGGTCCCGGCCCAGGTGGTGACCCCGATGACGAACGCGATCACGAGCAGACCCCGACCCAGGACAGCGGCCAGCACTATGGCCAGGGGCAGAAACGGGATCACGAGGAACCAGTCGGTGAAGCGCATGAGGACCACCTCGGTCCAGCCCCCGAAGTAGCCCGCCACTATCCCGACCAGGGCCCCGATCAGTATCGAGATCCCGGTGGCAAGAAACCCGACGAGCAGGGAGATCTGGGACCCCTGGATAACGAGGTCGAGCACCGAGCGTCCTCGCTCGTCGGTGCCGAGCCAGAACTGCGCCGAGGGCGGCTCCAGGGGGGCACCTGGCGCGTTGACCACCGAGAGACGTGCTTCGGGGACCAGCACGTCTGCGAGGAGGGCCATCAACACGAACACGGTCAGGACCACCAGACCGACCACCCCCATCTTGTTCCGGGCGAAGAGTCTGGCCGACGATTTGAGACGCCTGGATCCTGCGCGCCCGGCGCACGGCCCGGCCGCTGGGCGTGACCTGGGTGCTCGCCGGGGTGCTCACGCGCGCCCGATCCTTGGATCGAGCAACCCTAGCAGCAGGTCGGCCGCGAGGTTCGCGAAGATCACCGCCACCGAGAACAGCAGGAACAGCCCCTGCAGCAGCGGGTAGTCCGGGCCCCCGTTGATGGCGCGGAAGGTGAGCTGGCCGAGCCCCGGCCACGAGAACACGGTCTCCACCGTGATAGCCCCCGAGACGATGAAACCGAGGTTGAGCGCCGCCAGCGTCACGACCGGCAAGAGCGCGTTGGGGACGACGTGCTTGCGCAGGACCAGGGCCTCGCGCATCCCCTTGGCCCGGGCGGTCGTGACGTAGTCCTCGTTCATCGCCTCGATGACGCTGGAGCGCATGATCAGGGCGTACTCCCCGATCAGTGCCAGCATCAGGGTGAGCGCCGGCAGGAAGAGGTGCTCCAGCGTGTCCACGAGGCGCGCGCCGGGGGAGGCGTCTTCGAGGCCCGGGGTAGACATGAAGGAGGTGGGGAACCAGCCGAGCGCGACGGCGAAGGCCAGGATCAGGAGCATCCCGAGCCAGAACTCCGGCATCGCGTAGGTGACGAGGCCGAAGCCCAAAGAGGCCGTGTCGCCCAGGCTTCCCCTGCGCCAGGCCCCGTAGATGCCGATGAGGGTCCCAATCACCGTCGCGGCCAGCGTCGCCACGCCGACGAGCAGGATGGTCGGCCACAGGGCGGTGCCGATCACCTCGGAGACCGGCCGGGAGAAGACGTAGGAGATCCCCAGCTCCCCCCGGGCGGTGTCGCCGAGGTAGTCGACGAACTGGACCGGGAGCGGCCGGTCCAGTCCCAGCTCCCTCTTGAGGTCGTCGATGGTGGAGGGAGACGCACGCTGCAGGCGCGTGAGGGTGCGCTCGGGGTCCCCCGGTAGGATCCGGAACAGGAAGAAGTTCAGGACCAGCACGAAGAGCAGGGTGCCGACGGCCCCGACGAGCTTGCCCCCAATGTAGCGCGCCCGGCTCAGGCCCGATCCTCCGCGCTCCGCCTCCGGACGAGCACGACGATCACCGCGATCACAGCCGCCCCGACGAGCGCCAGCCCGACGTACAGCAGCGGGGAGGTGCCTCCGCCGCCGCCGTCCTCGCTCGTCGAGCTCAGCGGCTGCAGCTTCATGTAGGTCTCGTTGGAGAACGTGAAGGCCACCTGGCCGGGGTCTGCGTCCGTCGGGGTCTTGGTCCAGCCCTCGAACTTGTCGGTGCGCCAGGCCTCGAGCTGGTTGTCGTAGTAGAGGATCACGTACGGGTTGTCCTCGTAGGCGACGCCTGCATCTCTTTGATGGTGACCGCCCGCTCGTCGAGGTCGAGCTGGGTCTTCTGCTCCTGGTACATGTCGGAGTACTCATCGTTGCACCAGAACGTGTCCGACCAGCCCATGAACTGGTCGCAGGTGAGCACCGAGAGGATGAAGTCCGGGTCAGCGTCCGAGCCCCACGCCCAGATGAACATGTCGTAGTCGGCGGCGTAGATGGTGTCGGTGAGGGCCGTGTCGCTCATGGCCTTGGTCTCCAGGCCGATGCCCGCCTCCTTGAACCAGTCCTCGAGGAACTGGCCCTGGGCCATCGCGTCGTCGTTCTCCGAGCGCACGAACAGGCGCAGCACCAGCTCCTCGCCGTCCTTGTCGACGGTCCCGTCGCCGTTGGTGTCCGTCCACCCGGCCTGCGCCAGCAACTCCTTGGAACGCTCGATGTCGAAACCCTGGATCTCCGACTCCGTCCAGCTCCAGGTGGTACTTGGCCAGCACCGGAGGAACCACGGTCGAGCCGGGGATGCCTTCGCCCTGCAGGATCTTCTCGGTGAGCTCGTCTTCGTCGATGGCCCAGTTGATCGCCTCTCGGACCAGGGGGTCGAGCAGGGCCGGGTTTCCTGTTGACGTCTCGGGCGCGCCGAACTCCTCGATCGTCTCGGGCGAAGGCTCGTAGAGGTTGAAGCCGAGCTCGGTCAAACCCGGGTCCGGGGCCGAGTTGGTCTCGATGCCTTCCTGGTTCTCGAGCGACTTGAAAAGGTTTATGGGCATGCCCTGGATGTAGTCCACCTCGCCGTTCTTGAGCGCCTGCACCACGGTGTCCTCGTTGTCGTAGAACTGGAAGATGATCTCGTCGAGGGTCGGAGCGCCACCGAAGTAGTCGGGGTTGGCCTTCAGGATCGCGGACTGGCCCTCCTTCCATTCCATGGCCTGGAACGGACCCGAGCCGATCACCGGCTCGTTCTTGAAGCTCTTGGTCTCCTCCGGGGGCACGTCCTCCCAGATGTGCTTGGGCAGGATGTAGACGTACATGGTCAGCATCTGCACCGAGGGATTCTTGGTCGTAAACACGACCGTGTCCTCGTCGGGCGTCTCGATGCTCTCGATCTGCCGGACGTAGTCGATGTACAGGCCCTGCTTCTCGTCCAGGATGCGATGGAAGGTGTAGGCGACGTCCTCGGAGGTCACGTCCTTGCCGTCGTGCCACCTGGCGTCTTTGTTGAGGTGGAAGGTCCAGGTGAGTCCGTCCTCGGAGGTCTCCCAGGAGTCGGCCAGGCCCGGCACCGGGCTCGAGTCTTTCGGGGAGAAGTCCACCAAGCAGATCGTAGGTGAGGTCCATGACCTCGAAGGTGGGCACCTCGACGACCTTGAAGGGGTTGAACCCGTCGATGTCGTTGGTGTCACCGATGCGGAGGACGACCTTCTCGTCCTCCCCCGACGAGGTCTGGGCCCCCGCGGTACCGCAAAGCCCCAGGACCAAGACCAACAGTGCCGCAGCCGCCGCGATCCTTCGCATCTCTCCCCTTCCCCTAACCCAGCAGCGCCGGTTCGTCGATTGTAAGTATCCGTTCATCCGCGTTCAATGTCACGGTAGCGCCCAGAGGGATAGCGCACAGGTACTCGCCGTGGCCCAGCGGGTAGCCGTAGAGCGCGGGCACACCGAGCGGCTCGATGTAGCGCTCGAGCACGTCCTCGATGGAGAGCGTCTGCGGGAACTCGGGACGCTCCTCGCTCCAGTCGCACTTCTCCATCTCCCCGACGACGACCCCTGCGACCTCATCGAGCATCCCCGCCTGGCGCATCTGGTTGAGGATGCCGTCCACGTAGTAAGGCGGCGCGTCGTAGTCCTCGAAGAACAGGACCTTGCCCGAGAAGTCCGGCTGCCACGGCGTCCCGATGGCCTGCCCCAGCAGCCAGAGGCAGCCGCCGACCATGGACGCACTCACCGTCCCACCCCCCAGCGGCCGGATGTAGGAATCGTCGGGGTTGCGGGGCACCTCGCCCAAAGGGCCGTCCGAGGTGAGGGCCTTGAGCAGCCGCTGCTGGGTGAACGGTTTGGTCTCGCGGGCGTTGACGCCGGAGAGTCCCGGCCCGTAGAACGTCACAAGCTCCGTGTGGTGCCCGAGCGCGGTGTGCAACGCGGTGATGTCCGAGTAGCCCACGAACGCCTTGGGGTTGGCCCGGATGGCGTCGAAGTCGAGATAATCTATTGTCTGAGCCGCGCCGTAGCCGCCACCCAGACAGTGCACGACGTCCACCTCGTCGTCGGTGAACATATCCATGATGTCCTGCGCCCGCCCTTCGGCTTCCCCGGCCACGTAGCCGTCGCGGGCGTAGACGTTGCGGCCGAGCTTGACCCTGTAACTTCGTTCCTCCCACCACTCGACGCCGCGCAAGACGTCGCTGCGGTTGTGGTACGGGCTCGCGGGGGCCGGGACCCCGATGGTGCCGCCAGGCCGGAGGACGTGACCTTTGATCGTCATCGGGGACTCCTCCTCTCCGGCAACGGTACGCCGCGCAGCTCGGTGACGTAGGCGGCGATCTCCTGCGTGGCGGCCTCGAAGAGGGCCTCGCCCTTGGCGGCGGTGGCCCGGGTGGCGTCGCCCTGGACGCCCGATTCGGAGAACGACGACCACCAGGGCATGAGCTTCAAGGGCCCGTCGGACCAGTCCATCCAGGCGTGCTCGGTCTCGTGGTAGCCACGCTCGTCGACGGCCTGCTACATGTCCACCGCCTCCGGGTCGAGGTGCAGGTACAGCGACGTCTCCAGCTCGCAGGCGTGGGCCATCCCGCCCCGGTCGAGTCCCTGACCTCGGAGATCACGCGCGCGCTCCGCCCGGAGACCAGGTAGAAGCTGGCGGCGACGAGCGATTCGGGCTGGTCGACCATCGACCAGCCGGGCCGCCGTCTCGACCAGGTTCTGGTTGGAGCCGTGGCCGTTGACCAGCAAGCATCCGCCGGAACCCGTGGCGGACGAGCGACAGCGCGACGTCGGTGCAGTAGCGGCAGAAGGTGTCCCAGCCGATGGTGATCGTGCCCGGGGAAGTCCATGTGGTGCGGCTAGTAGCCGTGCGGGATGGGCGGCAGCAGCACCGTCTGTGCCGGCAAACGTTCGGCGGCGCCCCGGCACACCGCCTCGACCAGCGTGACGTCGGTGTCTACGGGTAGGTGGTACCCGTGGTCCTCTAGCGTCCCGATGGGCACTATGGGCACGCGCCCCTCCTCGACGGCCCGGGCCACCTCGGGCCAGGTGAGCTTCCCGAACTCGAGCGGCTCAGACCACACCCGACACCTCCTCGCTTCGGTAGCCGTCGAGCGCGAACTCCTCCCATCGCCCGCCGCAGGGAGGCCCGTCCGAGACGATGGCCCGCCCGGAGGCGAGATCGCAGGCGAAGCCGAAGACCGTGGCCGAGGCGCCCGGTCCCTCTTCGTGCAGACAGATGCTCTGGGGTTCGCCCACGTGATCCGCGAGCAGCCCCGCGCAATCTTCGAGAGACTCGGGAGGTCTATCGCGCAGCAGCTCGCCCGCGCGCTCGAGCCTGGCGCGGGATCCTCTGGACGCGGGATCTCCCCGGAGCCCGGAGAGGTAGTGGTTGGTGTGCGCGGCGACACCGACCCGACGATGGTCGGTCGCGGTGGTCTCCACGACGAGGCAGCGGTTCGCCGAGGCGAGGACGTGCGCGTAGCCACCGGCGCGGCCAGGGATCGTCGCGGCCTCGATGGCGCCGTCCAGGCCCTCGGCCCCGAGCGCCAGCCGGGCCACCAGGCAGCGGGGAATACCGACGCGGTCGTCCGGCGCGGTGAGCGAGTCGATGCCCTGGGCAAATCCCGTAGCGTTCATCCCCACCGCCGGCAGAAAGCCCGCGCAGGTCGGCGAGAGGAAGGCAGGCCCGTCGTCGGGGGAGGCCAGCACGACGCCAACCGCGTCGTGCCCGGCGTACCACTGCTCGGCATGGAGCAGGAAGCGACCGGAGACCATCGTCGTGCAGGCCTCGAACCCCTCGCACTCCTCCATGCAGTTGAGCCACGCGACGTCCTCGAAGCCCACGCCGGCTCCCTCGGCGATGCCCTCCAGCTCGGCGACGAGCCCGGGCGTGGAGGCGCGAGCCGCGTCGATATAGGGCCCCGTGGGCGGCCGGCGGCTCGTCTCCGGCAACCGGGAGTAGAGATCCAGGGCCGCCGCGATACCACCCGCGAAAGCCTCCCCCTGGGCGCGGCCGACCTCGCGCGGGGTCCCCGAGGCCCGTGCCAGGAGCAGGCTCACGACGACGCCCCGTGCGCCCGCGCGAAGCGGTGCAAAAAGGCCACGGACTGGCGCATGTTCTCCCTCAAGCCTTCGATGGTCGCGTACTCGTCGGCCGCGTGCGCGCCGCCAGCGTGCCCCGCGCCCGCCGTCGCCGAAGGGGATACCGAGCACTTCTTCGAACAGGTAGAAGGGCGCCCACCAGGGGGCCGAGGGCCACACCCGCGGCGGCGGTCCCACGTCACTCTGGGACTCGATCACGGCCCGCGCCACGGAAGAGTCGGCGGTCGTGCGCGACGGCGGGCAGACAAGCAGGTCCTCGATCTCAACCTCCGGGGCGACGCGGGAGATTCTGTCCCTGATCCCGGCCACGAGCGGTTCGACCTCCGTCCCGTAGGGGATGCGCACGTCGAGCACGGCCGTTGCCTCGTGCGGCACGATGGTCTTGCCCGTGAGGCTGCCCGAGGAGAGCCCGTTGATGTTGACGACGGGCTCGTACATGAGCGCTTTCAGGATCGAACGGGCGTCCTTCGGGCCCCGGTAGGCGAGCGCGCCGGCCTCCTCCAGATGCTCATCCGGGTCGAAGTCGTGCGCCAG
This sequence comes from uncultured Rubrobacteraceae bacterium, assembly GCA_963769655.1. GTDB lineage: Bacteria > Actinomycetota > Rubrobacteria > Rubrobacterales > Rubrobacteraceae > CAVYMT01. The sequence goes on from CAVYMT010000003.1 coordinate 126,280, forward strand.
AACGTCCAGCAGCTCCGCATCCTCCGGAGGGACCTCCACGCTCGGTAGCCCGTCGAGGGAATACCGTCCGGCATCATCGGTCAGCGCCGTCAGGGCGCGCACCAGCGACCGGGCGGGGGAGGAGACGACGACGCCCTCGCTCGAATGGAGCGCCCGGTCCACAGGACCGCCCCACCGGCCTCCCCTGCACCTCAAGACGAACCCGACGATGCCCTTGCAGCCGAGATGCACGTCGGCCACGCCCCGCCGGTCGGAGGTCAGGTCGAGGTCGAAGGCCGCTTCGGCGGCGAGGTCGTCGCGCCGGGCGCGCATCACCTCGGGAAGGTGCGGGCTACCAAGCTCTTCCTCGCCGTCTATGAGGAAGACGATCTCGGCCGGGAGGTCCGAGACCCGGCGGGCCGAGGCCAGCGCCAGCAGGAAGGCGGCCAGGGCGCCCTTGGAGTTGGCGGCGCCGCGCGCCACCAGGCTCGGCCCGGCCCCAGGCACGTCGGCCGTTACCGCGGCGAAGGGGGGCGACGACCAGCCCGGCTCGTCGGCCGGCTGCACGTCGTACATCCCGTAGCGCAGGAGCCTCGGGCCGTCGCCCTCCACGCGGCCGAGGACGGCCGGATGCCCGGCGGTCTCCACGATCTCCGCCTTGCCGCCGGCGGCCTCGATCAGGGCCGCCACGTGCTCGGCGCCGGCGGGCATGTCGTCATCGGAGGCGGAGACGGTGGGACGTTGCAGGAACCTGCGGATCTCCTCCAGGTGCCCGTCGAAATCGGCGTCGATCCGGTCCCACGCCGGCGCCCAGGGTGCGGGATCCGGCACCGCCCCACCCCCCACCTCAAGGACCCCCAGCCCGGATTGCCGGCGCCGCAAACCGGTCGCGGTAGCCGTCGGCGCCGATCGGTCGCCCCACAAGCGGTCCCTTCCCACGAGCCCGTATCCCACCAGGGTCTTCGGTACGGACCCACGAAACCTCTCGCCCCGCGCGCCTCGCACCACGGGCGCGGAGGCGTTTCCTGAATCCTGATACCTTTGCTGTAGCTCGATATTGTCTCACAACGGCACCCCGAAGGCACCGTCGGAACGGGCCGCCGGGGCAACGGGGCTCAACCTGCGGCATCTGGCACGTAGGCGATGGCGTCGGCGAGCACGAGGCATCCCGGCACCAGCAATGGTCCCACGCCGAGGGCCGTGCCGGTGGGAGTGTGAGATCCGAAGGCGTTGTACCAGACGGGCAATACCTCGCCGAGCCGTGACAGGTCCGGCAGGAACAGGCGCAGTTGCACGAGGTTGTCCAACCCGGTACCGGCGGCCGAACAGATGCTCTCGATGCGCTGCAGGATCAGGTCGAACTGGGCCGCGACGGGCAGGCTCAGGTCCGGGTAGGCGGGGTGTGGGATCCCGCGTGGATCCACGCCGTCCTCGTCCACGGCCATCTCCTGGCTTCTCGTGGTTCTCGTGGGAACGTGCGCGAGGCGTGGGCATGGTCACTGGTGTACGATGCTTACGGGGTGGACCCGCGCGGGAAGGAGCTCTCCAAATGCACGTCAACCCTTTCGCCGGCGAGGCGGCCCAGTATGCCCACCTACGACCCACCTACCCCGAGGGCTTGTTCGACTTCTTGTCCGCTACCGTGGCTGCACCCGAGGTGGCCTGGGACTGCGCCACCGGGAACGGCCAGGCGGCGACGCACCTGGCGAGGCATTTCGAACGGGTGATAGCGACCGACGAGAGCGCGGAGATGATCGGCCAGGCCCCCCGAGATCCGAGGATCGCGTACCGGGTCTCCGAGGCGGAGGATTCGGGCATCGACGCCAGCTCCGTCGACCTGGTGACGGTTGCCTCCGCGATCCACTGGTTCGACCTGAGCAGGTTCTACGCGGAGGTCCGCCGGGTCGTGAAGCCGGGAGGAGTTCTCGCCGCCTGGACGTACTACACCCCGGTGTTCGGTAACGAGATCGACGACATCATCAAGCGCCTGGCGCACGACGTTCTCGAGGACTATTGGGACGCGCGTCTGCACTACGTGGTGGACGAGTTCCACGACCTGCCCTTCCCGTTCGAGCCCATCGAGGCCCCCGCGTTCCGCACGGACATGATGTGGGACATGCAAGACCTGCTCGGCTACTTCGAGACCTGGTCGTCCGCACTGAAGTACCGCGAGACCAACGGCTCCCCTTCCACGGCCCTGATCGAGGACGACCTCACGAAGGCATGGGGAGACCCCGAACAGAAGCAGGATCTGCACTTCCCGCTGTACATGCGCATCGGACGAGTATAGGCGCGCGGGACACAGAGGGTCTGCCCGGCCGCGACGCCTCGCGGGGCGTACGAACGGTCGCTGGTATATGGTGCTTTTGGGATGTCTCGTGGGAAAGAGCGGGCGAATGATCCTGGTCCATCACGGAGGCCGCGCACGGTTACGGGCGGGGCTCGTCGCAACCCTACTGACGTTGACGATCCTAACCGTTTCCTGCGGGCCCGATGCCGCCCAGAACGGTCAGGATGCCGAAGCCGATTCCGCGGTTGACCTCGACGTGCTGTTCGTCGGCGCGCATCCCGACGACGAATCTCCCATCCTCTCGACGCTCGGCCAGTGGGACGAGTACGAGGACGTGAAGTCAGGTGTGATCACCGTCACCCGCGGCGAGGGCGGCGGCAACGCTGTCGGCCCGGAGGAGGGGGCCGAGCTCGGCCTGATCCGGGAGCGGGAGGAGCGCCGGGCCGTGGGCCGGGCCGGCATCGAGAACATCTACAACCTGGACAAGGTGGATTTCTACTACACGGTGAGCGCCCCGCTGACGGAGGAGATCTGGGGCCACGACGACACCCTGGAGAAGGTCGTGCGCGTCGTGCGCTACACCCGTCCCGAGGTGATCGTCACGATGGACCCCGCCCCCACCCCAGGCAACCACGGCAACCACCAGTACGCTAGCCGGCTGGGCATCGAGGCGTTCTACGACGCGGCCGACCCCGACGCCTTCTCCGGACAACTGAGCGACGAAGACCTCGAGCCCTGGCGCGCCGCCAAGCTCTTTACCACGCCCATCATCGATGCGCCGGCCAGCATCTTCCAGGGCACGCCTCCGGTGGGCAGCGAATGCGCCTCCGGGTTCGAGCTGACCCAACCGGCCGACAACGTTTTCGGCGTGTGGAGCGGTCGCGCCTCCGGACGGCACGACGAGACGTGGGCGCAGACGGAACTCGACGCCCAGCGGCTGTACAAGTCCCAGGGTTTCGCGGCGCTGCCCGACATCCCCGACGACCCGTCCGAACTCCCCTGCGACTACTTCACGCTGGTCGATAGCCGGGTGCCGTTCACCGCGGACAACGCGGAGCCGACGGCCATGCTCGAGGGCGCCCTGGAGCCCGCGGGCGGCGGCCTGCCCCTGGGCACGGAGTTCTACCTGACGACCGACAGGTTCAACGTGGCGGGCGGGGAGCCGTTCACCGTCACCGCCCACGCCCGCGGCGAAGAACCCCTCTCCGGCGCCACGGTCGAACTCGATCTCCCCGAAGGATGGAGCGTCGAGGGGGACGGGGACCTCGGAGAGCTGGCGCAGGACGCGGAGAGCACCACGTCCTTCACCGTCACGCCCCCCGACGACGCCCCTACGGACGAAAGGACAAGCATCGGGGCGACCCTGTCCTCCGGCGACATGACCGGCGAGACGAACCGCGCCGTTCAGGCGGTGCCGGCGGTGCGGGGCGTCCCGCAGCTGCTGCCGCAGGTCGAGCAGTTCCGCGACTGGGCTTGGGAGGCCGGCGTCCCGCAGCTCGCCGGCGCGGTCAAGCCGGTGCTCCCCATCGGCGCGGGAGAAGACCGGACGGTGCGCGTGGACCTCACCAACGCGGGCGAGAACGAACGGTCAGGGACCGTCGCCCTGGACCTGCCGGAGGGCTTCGCGGCCGACGCGGAGAGCAAGGATTACGAGGCGCTCGCCCCGGGCTCCAGAGGCTCCGTCGCCTTCCGGGTGACCAACGAAGACGAGGGCCTGGAGACCGGGATGCAGGGCGGGGCGGCGGGCGACTATGATTTCGAGATCTCGACCAGCAGCGAGAACAGCGACGACTCAAGAACGGCCGCGCTCAACCTGGTGCCGTCCACCGTGGTCGAGGAGGCCGGCGGTTCACCCCAGGTCGACGGGGTTGGCGACGAGGGCGAGTACGGCGGGCCGAGCCTGGACCTGAGCGAGCTGTGGGAGGGCGAAGAGCCCGAGTCCGCGGCGGACGCGTCGGGGACCGCCAGGGTGGTCTGGACCGTTGACGCCCTGTACTTCCTCGTCGAGGTCACCGACGAGAAGCTCGGGACGGTCCTGCCCCCGGGCGACGCCAAGAGGCACTGGCGAACGGACTCCGTCGAGATCCTGCTGGACCCGAGCGGCGGCTCCGAGAACACCTCCACAACGTTCAAGGTCGGGCTCTTCCCCACGACCGACGACCCGGAGAACGGCGACCCCGCGGCCGCCTACCGCGACGCCGACGCGGATCAGGGTCCCGCGGAAGAGACCGCCCCCGGCGTGGAGGTCGCATCAAAGCTTGGCGAACCGTACGACGGCTACACGCTCGAGGCAAAGATACCGACGTCGGCGCTACCGTCGCCGGTGGACCCGGAGAACATGGGGCTCAACATCCTCGTCTACGACTCGGACACCAAAGACAAGGTCGGCCAGACCCGCATCGGCTGGTCGACGTGGCCCGGGGTCCAGGGCGACCCGTACCGCTGGGGCGACGCGACCCTCGCGGGCTACGAGACGTCCTCCGAGGAACCCGTCGTACCGGGGGGCGTCACGCAGAGCGAGGCGTCGCCGCGGTCCATCCTGCAGTCGGCCAGGGACGGGGTTCCGCTCTCGGGCTCACCATCCGCGGACGACCTCGTCGAGGTGGTCTCCGGACCAGAGCTTTCGGCAGACGGGGTCTCATTCGAGCTAAGAGCGTCCAGCGCCGGCGAGGCCAACGCGTTCGTGTGGACCGGCGAGAAGGCGGTGGCGGAGGAGACCGTCACCCTCGAGGCCGGCCAGGCCCGGGAGGTGCTGCTGCCCGTCGATGACGCCGTCCGCGACTCGTTGACCGGGGAAGCCAGCGTGCTGGTCGGCTTCCGGGCAGAGAACGGCGAGGCGGCAAGCCTGCAGCGGCAACTGAACTGACACTGCAGGCCGCTGGTGCTCCGGAGGATCGCACGCCAGATACACCTTGACTTTGGTCTTCTTCACGAATTAAATGGACAACGTCCGGGTTGCAGACGAACGGCCGAGAAGGAGGGCGATGGCGCTACAGGAGCATGCAGAAGGGAAATCTGGACGCTGCTGAGGAAGACGTTCACGGCAGGATCTCGAAGCAGAGCGTGAACCTCGACACCGTGACCGTCACCAGGGTCACCTTCGGAGTGGGCGCCAGGTGGTCCGAGGACCTGAAGGACTACGCCGGCACCGACTCCTGCGAGCTGCCGCACGTGGCGCACGTGGTCTCAGGAAGGCTGCAGGTGGTCATGGACGATGGCTCTGAGGAGGTCTTCGCCGAGGGCGACGTCATGATGCTGCCGCCGGGACACGACGCCTGGGCCGTGGGAGACAAGCCTTGCGTCTTCGTCGAGTTCTCCGAGGGCAACGACTACTACGAGCACGGTTCACACTGAGCGGCGCTTGCCCGGAGGTGTGAGCGGGCGGCCGGTCGCGACGCCTCTTCGCGAAGGTCCCGGCCGTTACGTGGGCTGAGTCTAGGCCATCGGCGGTCCATCGAACCGCCGGGCCCAATCGACGAGGGACGAGAGGAAGCGGCGCAGCCTCTCACGGGTCTCTTCGTCGACGAGGTCTCCCGTGTCTGCGTCGAACTTCCCGCGCGAGAACGGGATGAGCATCTGCGGCTCGGGCATCACGTAGGCCGGAGGGTGCAGGAGTATCTGCCTGAGGACCATCTGGCCCCTGGCGGTTCCGCCCCCGCCGGGGCTAGCGCCCGCGATCCCGACCGGCTTGTGACGCAAGGGCGTGGTCCCATGGCGCGAGCGCATCGTCCAGTCCAGGGCCGATGTCAGGACGCCGGGGATAGCGTAGTCGTACTCGGGGGTCGCGATCAACACCGCGTCGCAGGCGCGGATCCTCTCCCTTAGCTCCTCCACGGGCTCGGGGTTCCCCCGGTCCTCGACGTCCTGGTTGAAGTAGGGAACGGCCCCAAGGTCGAAGTTCTCGCAACCCATCCACTCCGGCCCGACCTCGTGCGCCGCCCGCAAGATGCCCCGGTGGATGGAGGCCCGCCGCAGGCTGCCGGCGAGGCCGAGGATCTGGAAACCTTCAGGATCCGTTCTCTGCCTGTCCTGTGTCAGTGTCCCTCCTGTGAACCGTGAGGTCGGTCTCTAGGCGCGGACCTTAGCATCGGTCCCGACGGTCTTCACGCCGACGGAGCGGTGCTCCGCGCACGGCTCCGTCGGCGCACTATCCTGGCTACGGTCAAGGACCGGGTTACCCTATAGTGAGGGGTGTGAACGAGGCGAGCACGGTTTGGGACGGCATCACCAGGTCCGAGACGCTCGGCGAGCGGGCGGCGGAGATCCGTCAGCGGCTCGCCGACCGCGCCAGGGCCTACGATTGGGGCGAGATGCTGGCCGTTCTTTGCCAGCACCCGCAGCTCATCAACTCCGCTCGACCCGGCGGACGCTCACTCTATGCGCCCCTGCACCAGGCAGCCCACGGCGGCGCGCCAGCTGGTGTGATCTCCCGATTGCTCGCGATGGGCGCGTGGCGGACGCTTCGGAACGCTAGTTGGGAACGTCCGGTCGACGTCGCCAGGGCGCGCAAACATCAGGGGCTCATCCCGCTGCTAGAACCGGTTCTCGAACGCGAGGTTCCACCAGGACTCCTCCTCGAGCTCCAGGAGCGTTTTCACGAGGTCATCCGAGGAAGGGCGAACGACCTCGTCGAGGAGCAAGAGCTGCGACTGCCCGAACTGGAGCCCCTGCTGGAGACGGAGATCCCACGGGCGTGGTTCGCCGTTCCCGGGATGTACGGAGGGTTCGACTACCGGCTGGAGAACGTCGGCGTCGTACCCAAGCTGGTAACGGAGAGCTGGTGCCGGGTCGTGGAGGGCTCGGGGCAACGCCACGAGGTCACCCCGGCCGGAAGCCGGCTGGTAGCGGAAGGCTTCGTCTAGGTCGGAATAGGCGAGTGGGCCTCTATATACTCTCGGAGATATCCCCGGGGGACCTGACATAAGAGCTGGAGGGTCCAACGGTCGCCAGGTCGTCGGAACAGGAGCCGCGAATGTCTCACCCACTCTTCGAGATCCAGGGACGCACGGTCCTCGTTACGGGGTCCAGCCGGGGCATCGGGCAGGCGATGGCGCGGGCCCTGCTCGAGGCCGGCTGCAAGGTCGTGGTGCACGGCTCTGACCCCGACCGTGCGAGGCAGGCCGCGGCCGACCTCTCCCCCGTCGCCGGGGACGGCGCGGTTCACCACGTCGCCTTCGACGTCGCGGATCCCGGTGCGGTAGCCGACGGCGTGGCCCGGGCGGAGGAGGTGGTCGGCCCGCTGGACGCGCTGGTGAACAACGCCGGCATCCAGCACCGGGCCCCGCTGCTGGAGTTCCCCGACGAGGCGTGGCGTAGGCTGCTGGACATCAACCTGACCGGCGCCTTTCTGGTCGGGAGGGAGGTGGCCCGCGGCATGGTCGGGCGCGGGCGCGGCAAGATCGTCAACGTCCTGTCGCTGCAGAGCGAGCTGGCCAGGCCAGGGATCGCGCCCTACGCCGCGAGCAAGGGCGGCCTGAAGATGCTCACGAAGGGCATGTGCGCCGACTGGGGACCGTCGGGCGTCCAGGTGAACGGGATCGGGCCGGGGTACATCGAGACGGAGCTTACCCGCCCGCTCGTGGAGGACGAGAGGTTCAGCGCGTGGGTGCTCGGCCGCACCCCCGCCGGTCGCTGGGGCCAGGTAGAGGACCTGGTCGGGGCGCTGCTGTACCTCGTCTCGCCCGCGTCTGACTTCGTGAACGGGCAGGTGATCTACATCGACGGCGGGATGTCCTCGGTCGTGTAACAATCCTTATTCGGTAGAGGAAGGGAGCAGAACGTGACACGCGCGTGCGTTGTTCATGGCGCGGGAGACCTGCGCGTCGAGGAGGTGCCGGACCAGCGTCCCGGCGAGGCCGAGGTGGAGGTGGCGGTCGGCTACGGCGGCATCTGCGGCAGCGACCTGCACTACTGGCGCCACGGCGCCGTCGGCGACTTCCAGGTCCGGGAGCCGATGGTGCTCGGGCACGAGGTCGCCGGCACCGTGACGGCCCTCGGCGACGGCGTGGACGGCCCCGAACCGGGCACCCCGGTGGCCATACACCCCGCCACCGTGTGCGGGACATGCCGCCGAGTGCCGCGCCGGAAAGGCGAACCTGTGCCGCAACGTGCGCTACCTCGGCAGCGCCGCGCGCTTCCCGCACGTGCAGGGCGGTTTCCGCCGGCGCATGGTCATACCCGCCGCTCAGGTGCGTCCCCTTCCGGACGGCCTCACGTTGGAGCGGGCCGTGGTCGCCGAACCGTTCTCGGTCGCCCTGCACGCCGTCTCCCGCGCCGGCGGGGTCGCGGGCAAGCGGGTGCTCGTCACGGGGGCTGGTCCGATCGGGTGCCTCGTCACGGCCGCCGCCCGCGCCCGCGGAGCAGAGGAGATCGTCGTCACCGACCTGCTGGACGAGCCGCTCGCGGTGGCCCGGGCGCTCGGCGCCACCGCCACCTTCAGGGCCGACGAAGCGGCGGAGAACGAGGCCCGAAGAGTTCGACGTCGCCATCGAGGCCTCGGGCGCCCCGGCGGCGCTCGGCACCTGCATGCGCGGCGTCGCCCGCGGCGGGACGGTGGTGCAGGTCGGGATGTTCCCACCCGGGGAGGTGCCCTTCCTCGGCAACCTCCTCGTCACCAGGGGCATCGACCTGCACGGGGCTTTCCGCTTCCACGGGGAGTTCGACGAAGCGTTGGATCTCCTGGCCGACGGGCTGGACCTGCAGGCGCTCGTCAGCGCCACCGTGCCGCTGGATGCAGGCCGCAGAGGCCTTCGAGCTCGCGGCCGACCGCAGCCGCGCCTCCAAGGTGCTGCTCGACCTCGAGGCCGACAGCCAGAGCTGAGGCGTATTCCTGGTCCTGACGACATCGCCAAGAACAGCAAGAGCGTCTGGTCGCCGTCAGGTTGGGCGTCCGGTGCGCGGAAATCCGAGTTCGATCGCGAGCTCAACCAGTGGTTGACGCCGGTGCTCTCAGGCCTAGCCTGGCTGACGAGCAGCTTGGCGGAAGGAGTCAGGGGGCCGCCGAGATCTCACCGACCGATATCTCCTCGCGCTCTGCTGGTCAAAGATAACTCGGCACCGTAGCGCCTCTCGCGGAACTTCTCGGGTTCGGGGACCGGTCGTAGCGGAACACGGACTCTACCGGGCCATCCTGAGAACAGATCGCGTACACGGGACTCGTCGCCTCACGCGCAAATTCAGAACCAGGGCACTCGAACTTGGCCACATAGCTAGAAGCATGTACTAGTCTAGGGTCTCGCCCATGCGGAATAGCTTCTCGGCGAAGAGTTCTAGCAGCAAGCGATGGGCGACCTTGCGCTTCCAGGTTTCGGGTATGTCACTCTCACCGTGGTAGGCGCCGGCGAGCTGCCCATAGACGGCTCCCGTGGTGTCGGCGTCGTCGCCGAGGTTGACCGCGAGGAGAGCGCCCTCCCTGAAGGAGTTGCTATTGTGAAAGGCCCAGAGCGCTGCTTCGAGTGAACTGACTACGTAGCCAGAGCCCTCTATCGTCGGCGGTTGCTTTCGCTTGAAGGAGCCGGCCGCTACGTCGCCGACCTCTTCGGACAGCGGCCAGTCATTCCAGTACCCGTCGACGGGGCAATAGCTCTCCGACAGCAACTGCTCCTTGTCAACGCCATTGACGGCGCCGACCATCAAGGCTCCAAGGTACCGGCAGGCGTCCACGCAGTTCCGTGCGGCGTGCGTGGTCCTGGAACTCTCGCCACACCGCTCGATGGCTTCCGCCAGTTTACATTCGTCAGGTGAACTCCATGAGTTTCTGGCGAAATAGAGAGGTACCGGGGCGAGGCGCATGATCGAGCCATTGCCGGCCCGGTTTGGATCCCTGGAGCCGGCGTAGGGCTCACCGGTCTGCTCGAAACGGCGCAGGGCTTCGCTCGTGGCACCTCCGATATCGAAGCACGCACCCGTGCTGCTCATGTGACCCTCACGGTACCAGCGCACGTACCGTACGAGCTGGTCTGCCGGATCGAAGCATCGTCTCTCGATGAGGCTCTCGGCGAGGCACAGCGCCATCGAGGTGTCGTCCGTCCATTCGCCGGCTCTGAGCCCAAAGGGGCCACCGCCTACTATGTCCTCTATGGGACGAAAAGTGCCTGGCGGTTTGAATTCCAGCGTAGTCCCCAGGGCATCGCCGATTGCGAGGCCCAAAAGGCAGCCGCGATAGCGCTCGACCTGGGCCGCCTTCCCTTCATATGACACTGGACCCTCCCCATCGACGTCCGCTCCTCGAGCGGACGAGATCCCATCAATACAGCCGCTTGTCGGGAACCGCATTCCGTGACGAGGGTACCGTAACGTACCTCAGCACGCTACGATTTCGCCACTTCATACGCAGATCGCTGGGTTACCTGGCCGTTGGACGGACGAGAATTACGGAGTCGGTGAAAACGTCAGGGCGAGGATGCGCTCGGGCCTGACGCCCCGGTCGGCCACCAGGTGCGAGATCCTCGCCACGAGCACCCCGATCTTGCCCGTCCCGGGCCCGGCCAGCACGAGCAGCGGGCCTCCAGGATGCTCGACGGCCCTTAGCTGTTCGGCGTTGAGATTCACTGAACCGGCGCTCTTTTCGAGTTTCCCTGCCCTGGAGGAGCGATCTCTAGATGGTTCAATGCAGATGGCGCGGCCAACAACAGCACAACGACCTCACGGTGCCTCCCTGGTCATGGTAGTGCCGCCAAGGGGAGTACCAGCACCTTCTCTCTCCCCAAGACCTATTACCTTGCTTACCCTCACCAATGCTATGCGTCTGAGCGGCGCGGAAGATACAAAGGCAACGGGGATAGACTTTCAAGGCCAGCTTCGTGGCCCACATCGTGAACGGAAGCCGAGTGCGGCGCATCCTGCGTCGCGTGACGGATTCGATGAGCTAGATTGGTTATGTCTGTTATACTACGGTTCTAGACAAAACCAACCCAATGAGAAAGCTGGCGCGGGATGACGACGAAGAACCTCGACGGTCTCAAGCAGGCGGCGGATGGGGCGAGGCCGGAGGCTGTGGAGGCCGCGGCGGACTTTCTGCGGGCGGCGGGCGACGACGAGCTCCAAGGGGTGCTCGCGGCACGAGCTCTGGGTTGGTTTGCGAGGAGTATGGCGCTGGTGGATCGGGAGCAGGTGATCGAGGCGCTGACCGCGTCCGAGGGGTACGAGGCCGTGCTGCCCCTGATCGAGGACCTCGTGCTCGAGGATGCGCGGGAGTCTCCCATAGCCCGGGCGAGGCTGCACGGTATCCGCAGGAAGAGGGCGATGCTGGAGACCGGGGGCGGCTCGTGGGACCGCCGAGGCGGCGGAGATACTTGGCGGCATCTCCAAGCAGGCCGTGGACAAGCGACGCGAGCGGGGCACCATCCTGGCCCTTCCCAGGGGCGGTGGCGGGTACGCTTTCCCGCTCTCGGCAGTTCGACGAGGGCACCAGAGATGGCCTGGTACGTGGTTTTGCGCGGGTGCTGAAGAGCTTCTCCGTCGAGAACCCCTGGATGCGGGCGGAGTTCATGCTCGCGCCCAGCGCCCGGCTCGGAGGGAAGACCCCCCTGGACGCGCTCGAGGACGGGGAAGAAGAGGCCGCCGCGCGGGCCGCCGCGGCCTACGGCGTGCACGGCGCCGAGTAGCGGGCTTGGCGGTCCTGGAGCTGCCCCAGGACTTCGACCGCAAGAGGCTGCACGTGGTGCAACGCTCGGGGCCGTGGCAGAGGCTGCACCGTGAGGAGCATTCGGCGCTCCACTTCGGGAAGGGCCGGGAGAACCGCTTCGACGACCCCGAGGGCGAGTACGGGGAGCTCTACGTCGCGGAGGACGAATTCGGGGGCCTTCGGGAGACATTCCTGCGGGATCCTCGGCTGACCCTCGTCGCAAGGGACGAGTTGGCCAGGAGGCGGCTAAGCGAGATCTCGGCGAGCAATGTCCTCTCGCTCGTGGACCTGACGGGCAAGGGGCTGCAGCACGCCGGGGTTACGGGGGACGTCTCGACGGCGCCCCGACGAGGAGACCTGGGCGCTCTCGCGGGCAATCCACGACCACCCGTCGAGACCGGATGGCATCCGATACCGGCTCAAGCACGACCTCCAACGGATAGGCGTCGCGATCTTCGACCGTGTCGAGGTCGCCGACCTGGAGGTCAATAGCAGAGGTAGCTTCGTGGATCCCTCCAACGCCGCGCTATTGGGTGAGATCCTCGACGGAGTACGGCAAGGACTACATCTAGATCTCTTGGAAGTCGCCGGGAGGCTTGACGAAGCCGGTGACCCCCGACTATGGTTTCGCGTTGGCGGGCGGCTGACCGTCACGCCACCGCACCGAAGGAGGGGACGATGCCTGCGTCGGAGATCTGCTTCCAGACCGCCACCGAGCTGGCGCGGCGCGTTCGCGCGAAGGAGCTGTCCGCCCTCGAGGTGATGGAGGCGCACCTGGCGCAGATCGAACGCGTCAACCCCGAGGTCAACGCCATCGTCACCCTCACGGCGGAGGATGCGCTGGACCGGGCCCGCGCCACCGACGACGCCCTCGCGCGCGGCGAGGAGGTCGGGGCCCTGGCCGGGCTGCCGGTGGCGCACAAGGACCTCTTCCCGACCGAGGGCGTGCGCACCACCTTCGGCTCCCTGGTCTACAAGGACTTCGTCCCCGACCACGACGCGCTGATCGTAGAGCGGTCTGAAGGGGGCCGGGGCCATCTCCGTCGGCAAGACGAACACGCCGGAGTTCGGCGCCGGCTCGCAGACCTTCAACGAGGTCTTCGGCGAGACCCTCAACCCCTACGACCCGACCAGGACGTGCGGCGGGAGCAGCGGCGGGGCGGCGGTGGCGCTGGCGTGCGGGATGGTGCCGATCGCCGACGGCAGCGACATGGGCGGCTCCCTGCGCAACCCGGCGAGCTTCTGCAACGTGGTGGGCTTCAGGCCCTCGCCGGGCAGGGTGCCGAGCTGGCCGGATCCCACGCCGTGGCTCCCGCTCACGGTGGACGGACCCATGGCCCGCACGGTCGAGGACGTGGCCCTCATGCTGGGCGCGATAGCGGGCCCGGACGCCCGCTACCCGCCCTCCATCTCCGAGCCGGGCAGCCTCTTCCTGCGCCCCCTCGAACGCGACTTCCGCGGCGTGCGGGTCGCCTGGAGCCGGGACCTCGGCGGCCTGCCGGTCGACCCTCGCGTGACGGCGGTGCTGGAGGGCCACCGCAGCGTCTTCGAGGCTCTGGGTTGCGCGGTCGAGGACGCGCAACCGGACTTCGCGGACGCGGACGAGGTCTTCAAGACGCTCAGGGCGTGGCGCTACGAGCTCGCCTACGGTGGGCTGCTCGAGGAGCATCGGGACCAGATGAAAGACACCGTCGTCTGGAACATCGAGGAGGGGGCGCGCCTGAGCGGTCCGCGGATCGGACGCGCCGAACTCAAGCGGACGGAGCTCTTCCACAGGGTGCGCAGCTTCATGCAGTCCTACGACTTCCTCGTCTCGCCCGTCAGCCAGGTCCCGCCCTTCGCTGTGGAGCAGCGCTACGTTACCGAGATCTCCGGCGAGCCCATGGAGACCTACATAGACTGGATGAAGTCCTGCTACTACGTTACCGTCGCCGGTCTGCCCGCCGTCTCGGTGCCCTGCGGCTTCACCCGAGAAGGGTTGCCCGTCGGCGTCCAGATCTCGGGCCGCCACCGGGACGACTTCGGCGTCCTGCAGCTGGCCCACGCGTTCGAAAAAGCCACGCGCCACGGCGAACGCCGTCCGCCGCTGGCGGAGTAGCGTGAGATGGACGAAGCGCCGAAGGTCGCGAGTCCGCTTGTTCGAGATGCTTCATTCATTTGGCCGCGATACACCTCCACCCAGGGTCGTCCAACCTCACTCGCTCGACGCGACTGTCTCATAGAGCTCGTGGGCCAAATCTGTACGAAGGTCCAGATCGAAAACCGGCCCCTCGCACGATGCATCGAATCCTCTCTCATCCCACAATAAAGGCTGCACCACGCAAGCCAGAAGAGGAGGGAGCAAATGGACGATGAGCCACTTGCACTGGTCGAGCGCGAGGTGAAGAGTTGTCCTGGGGTTACCACCGATGAAACCGGCGGACTTCGGAAGGGTCGCGGGTGGGTACGGCTCGGGCATCGGCGCGCGACGGGCTAGATCCGTGATGGTCGGCGAAGATCGCACGCAATTGACGGTCATCGGCCTCGGGCGCCATGAGTGGTCACGGAGAAACCCTGCTCGATTCCATCGCTACCGTTTCGGCACTTGCAAACCCGGCGAAAGAGAGGGACATCAGATGGAAAACGTAATCCGTGGTCTCTACGCATCGGCGCCCGAGCCGTTGGGGTTCGGCCCATCGCTCGAGATCCGCGCCTTCTTGCTCCAGCGAGAAGGGGGAAACCTGCTCATCTACAGGTCAGCGGCGCTCGAACAGGACCTGGAGACGGTCAACGACCTCGGCGGCATCTCGCTCCAGTACCTCAACCATCACCACGAAGCGTCGCCCGCCTGCGATTGGGTCGCCAACACCTTCGGCGCCCCGCTGCACGTCCACGAGGACGATGCACCGGCGACCTCGAAGATCTGCGAAGTAGGCGAGACCTTCTCCGAGCGCCACAAGCTCGGTGACGACTTCGAGGTCATTCCCATTCCAGGACACACGCCCGGAGCCACCGCCTTTCTTTGGGACACGGGGGAACATCGTGTCCTGTTCACCGGCGACACGGTGTTTTTTGGTCGGGGCCGATGGAGGGCCGCGGTGCTCGACGGGGTCAGCGACAGGGAGAAATACATCGAGAGCCTGGAGTTGATCCGCTCCCTCGACTTCGGGCTACTCGTACCCGGGATCGCCTCCGCGGACCAGCCCTATTACGAGTTCGTAGATAAGGCGGGAGCAGAGCGGCGCATAGACGAGATACTCGAAAGGGTAAGGCGTGGCGAGGACGGCTGACGGACGATAACGCCGACGGTCTCCTGACGCCGCAAAGACTGTCTTTCGCGAAGAGAAAGGAATCGGATGAAACGCGAACCGCTGACGAAGATCGAGCGAGAGGTGAAGAGTTGGCCTGGGGTCACCACCGGCGACACCGGCAGGGGCGGACTGCAGTTCAGCTACGGCAAGGTGGAGCTCGGGCACCTGCACGGGAGCAGCTTCGCCGATTTGCCCTTCCCGAAGAGGATCCGCAACGAGCTCATAGCAGATGGCCGGGCTTCGGTGCACGACCCGCTGCCGAACTCGGGCTGGGTGCGCCGGAGGATGGATGGTCCCGACGACGCTGAGGCCGTGATCGAACTTTTCCGCATGAACTACGATCGCGCCAAAGCCCGCGCCGAGCAGCGCAAGGAACGTGGTGGACCAATCACGAGGCCATGAAGGGCATCTTCCACGGAGGACGCCCGAGCGAACTTCGCAGCGGACCTTGGGATGGATATTCCATGACACAGCAGGGCAAGATTCTCGTAACCGGCGCTACGGGAAACATCGGACGGCACGTCGTATCCGGGCTGTTAGATGCGGACGCCGACGTGCGCGCGCTGACCCGCAACCCTGACGCTGCCGGCCTGCCGGACGGCGTCGAGGTCGTGCGTGGCGACCTGTCCGACCCAGAAACCCTGGAGGCGGCCCTGCACGGGGTCGATGTCGTGTTCCTGCTCTGGCCCACGGCCGACGACTCCGCGACCGCTGCCCTGGACAAGATCACGAAACACGCACGCCGCGTCGTCTACCTCTCATCGGCGGGCGTACGCGACGACCTCGAAAGGCAGGCCGACCCGATCAACCAGTCGCACGCCGAATTGGAACGCCGGATCGAGAACTCGGGGTCGGAGTGGACCTTCCTCCGACCCACCGGGTTCGCGACCAATACTCTGGGTTGGGCGGGGCTAGATCCGCGCCGAAAGCGTGGTGCGCTGGCCCTACGGCGGGGCGACCAGGTCGCTGATCCACGAGCGCGACATCGCGGCGGTGGCCGTCCGTGCGCTCACCGAGGACGGGCACGGCGGTACGAAGTACGTCCTGACCGGACCTTGGGCGCTGACCCAGGCGGAGCAGGTACACGCTATCGGCGAGGCCATCGGTCGTCCGGTGCGCTGGGAAGAGATCTCGCGGGAGGCCGCGAGGGAGGACCTGATCACCGCCTTCGGCGACGCCTCGGTCGCGGACGGCGCGCTCGACGCCTGGGCTGAATTCGTTGCGCGGCCGGAGCGGGTCACCTCGGCGGTAGAGGAGCTCACCGGAACCCCGGCTCGCACCACCCGGCAGGGAAGGGCCCACCATGTCCTCTACGGGCCGTTGAAACGGCTCCCACACCTGTGCCGATTGTCCGGAATGTTTCCGCCGCACCTAAGGGGAGGGGTTGCGGCGGAGAGTAAGGCATCCGTTCTAGGTGTGCTGAGAGGATTAGTCTTGTCTCCCCCTCTTTTACTCAAGGTACAAATCTCTCCTCGAGCACGCCTCCAGCATATCCCAAGCACACCCTCTTCACGGTTGGAAGGCGTTGTGAAAGCTGGTCGTCTGGCCGTTGACAAGAATGCACGCTCGTATCCAACTGACAACAGCTTCTACTTTGTGCTAACAATGTGCGTCAGCGCAGTTCCTCGCCCGCTACGCCGCCGCTATCGAGGTAGGAGCGAGAGGAAGGGGCGAGGTTCTCTAAGCTCCGCCCACCGAAGCCCTACTCAGTTCCGTGCTGAGTCATACCTTCAACGGCGACTCCTACCGCCCAGTGCTCGGCGCAGCATCAAGGCTCCAACGACGAGCATGACCAAGCCCCAGAAGGCTTCCGACACGATTTCAAGTCCTAGAGCATCGAGAACCAACACGGCCCCCGCGATGAACAAGAGTGTGCCCCACACGAGCCCCGATTGGAGATATTCCATCAGGGCGGCTACTTCCCCTCCCTCCCCTCTACTGCTCCGGGTAGCCATTTCCAGCCTGAGCACCCGGAAGAGCACCAAGGCTCCGGCGACGAGCAGGAGTATGCCAAAGAAGGGACTCAATCCGATGTCGAGTCCTAGAGCATTGAGAACCACCAGAGCCCCAGCGACGAGCAAGACCGTGCCCCACACAACCCCGGATTCGAGATGTGGCATTGCGGCAACTCCCCTCTCCCGCTTCCCGGGAAGGCTAACAGCTTCCGGCGCAAACATGATGCCAGCCGCACGTACTCTGTGCCAACTTCCGAGAAGTCCTCAACTAGGCACTTCGGTGAATATCGTCTACCGGTGTTAAGTACTCGCTCTGCTCTTCGTCAGTTTGCAGAGCCAGGGAGATTGCGTGAGCTTCGAACAAGATTCGATAGTCTTCCATCGCGGCCTCACGGATGCCCTCCTCGGTGGCGCCGCTAGCGCTGAAGGCGGCCACGAAGCAACCATCCCGGCGGCGTAGTATGACGATATCCGGGTCCGACTCGTCCAAGATGTAGTTGAAGGGAAGCCTCATCATCTTTGCCTCCTATCTCGGCAAGTAGTAAAAGTGGAACAGGTCATCTCATCCCTACCATCTCGGCCACGCGCTCCAGGGAGGACGGCACAATTCCTCTCGCATGGCTCGCAGGTCTTCCAGCGTCTTCTTCATCTTCTCTCCTTCCTTGGCCGGAGCCCCCGCATGGTATGCTCCGGCCCTTAACTTGCTACCTATGTCGCGCTGCCAGGTAAGCGGCTGCTGTTGTCTCACCCTCGGTAATGTCGGGTTCCGGCGGTTAGATGCAGAGGTCGACTCAGCTGTCTCCCCGTTCCAGAGACGCTGGGCCCAGACTCTATGGGCTGCCCTACCCGCCTAGGCCGCTAGACGAGGTAAGCCGTTGAGTTGGTCCTGCTATGGTCCTGCGCTACGGCTTACCGACCGACTGGGGATTCGCCACTCGGTGCTTCTTTGGGTTCTGGGCGGACCTTGGGCCTCCTGCCGAACTCGGCCCAGAAGCGCCGCGACCAGGAACAGCGGCCTAGCTATCACCGCGAACATCGAGATAGAAAACACTATCGCGACCCCGGCGGCAGTCATGATCAGCGGGGCCAGCTGAGGCTTCGCGATCCACAGGGCTGCCCCTATGAGTCCCAGTAGCGAGAGGCCCAACGCCGACCAGCCGAGGCCGATGATCTGGCTGGCTCCTTCGGGCTCGAATGCTGCGCCGACGCCCCCGACCATGAGGGCGAGGACGGCGCTCACCAGACCGGCCAGGCCAGCGATGATCCCGAGCACTATCGCGCCGGTTCTCATCCCTCCTCTGGCTTCGCCTCGCTCCGCTGCCTTCACTTCCTTCGTCGCCACGATTCATCTCCTTTTCTTCAGCTTGCTTGGACAGGTTGCAAAACCCCGCGACGTTCCTGCCTAGAATCCGAGTGAGTAGTTCGCGGGGGCATCCTCCATCATGTCCACGTCGTCCGCGACGAAGGTGAAGTCGCTCGCACCAGGAGGAACGGTGAAGATCACCATGCCCTTCTGCGTGACACCAGGGTTCACCTGCTCAAGGAAGATGTCCTTCTGGTCGGGGATGTAGCCGAACGTCTCGTCGTCGGGCGAGAACGTACGCCCCCGTGAGTCCTTTAGCTCCATGTGCATTGTCGGGTCGAGCGTGACGGCCTCATCCGCGCCATTCGTGAACTTGAAGTCGACCACCACGAAGTTGCCCCGCTTCGGGTCGTCCAGCCCGTAGACGTCCTCCAGCTCCTGCGTCTGGTAAGCGCCGGTCACGAGCCACGTCATGTCAACGGTCTGCGCCTTCTGGCCGACTGTGTAGTTCTTCGCCTGCGGCTCGGGTGTGTCCGAGGACGAACCGCCGACCGCGATCGCGCCCACCAGGGCTGCGCACCCGCCGATCGTGAGGACGAACCCGCCCGCCGCGATCAAGATGCCACGCTTCCACCAGTTCGCCTTCTTCGGCTGCAGTTGCGGCTGCTGCTGCTGCTGCGGCTGCTGCGTCGCCTGCTCGAACTGCTCCTGTACTACGGCCATTGTGGCCTCCCTTCCGCCGCCCCTAGCGTCTTCAGACCGGGTGGTATGGGTGCGGCTCCCGGTGACGCCCTTGAGCAAGGGCGTTTCTGCTGCCTAGTAGCTGACCTGCGCCCAACCCGTGTTATCGGTGTCGGAGGCCTTCAGCTACAAGAGCGCTCCCTGTTGGCGATAGCTGTTAGTAACCGAGCGCCTGGTCGAACATGCCGGCTTCCTCGCTGGTCAGCCAGTGGCGCCACGAACCGTTCTCGTAGACGAACTCGGTCCTGCGGTCGAAGCTCGTCCCGTCGGCCAGGTAGACCGTGAGGTCGACGTAGTACCAGCCGGTGGTATAGGGCTCGGGCTCGACGTTGTAGATCACGAACTCCCCGGCGGCGGAATCTAGCTGGTTGTTGGCGTAGTCCCAGTCACCAAGCGAGTAGGTGGCCTGATCGGCGCCGGAGAGCATGTTCCAGGTGGTGTTGTAGTCGCCAACCTCGGCGGACTCGTAGTAGGACTCGGCAGCCGTGAGGACCGCGACCTCCTCCTGGGTGGCGACGTCGACGTTGTAGCTCGGAGCGACGGCAACGACACCCTCGGGCGCTTCGCCAGGGGCAGCGAAGTCCTCGTTGCTCTCGATCACCACCGGCTGCTGGGCCTGCTGATCTTGCTGCTCCTCCTGGTCGGCCTCGAGCTGGTCGATCTGCTTCTGCAGATCAGCCTTCTCCTGGGCGTCTTGCTCCGCCTGCATATCCTCCAACTGCTTCTGTAGGTCTCCGTTGGCCTGCTGCTGCGCCTGCAAGGCTTGATCGGCCTCGTCCTGCGCTGCCTTCTGCTGTTGCTGCTGCACGTAACCCACCGCAAAGAATCCGGCGAGCGCAAGGCCGACCAGGAGAACTACTAGCCCTCCCAGCACCCAAACCGCCCTCTTCTCCGCCCGCCGCTTCTTTGGGGGTGCCGCTTCCATCTCCGGCAGCGTGCTCGCGGGACGCTCTTTCACTTCGGCCATGGTGACTTCCTTTCTGCCGAGCCTTTGCTTCTTCATTACGTTCACAGGATAGTGTTGGCTTATGACTTTGTCAAGACTGAGTTGTGAAAGAATCAACATAGAAAGTTGATAGTACCAAGACTAGGTAGTAATATGATCAACGTAGAAAGCTGACAGCAACACTGAAAGGAGGGATCATGCAGGACGGCGGAGCACGTATCGACGGCAGGCGTGTCAAAGAGCTACGCCGTGCCCTCCTCCTCAGCCAGCGCGAACTTGCCCAGCTCGCAGGCGTCGTCACCGAGACCGTCAACCGCATAGAAAGACAACCCGACCGAACCTTCCGCCCTGACACGGTTCGTCGCCTGGCGGGGGTGTTGGGCGTCGATCCGCACGAGCTGATGGTGGAGGAGCCAGAGGGCGTCGATCCGCAGAGCGTGGTGGCGGAGGAGCCGGAAGATGCGGCAAAGAACCTGGCCCAGCTCGCCACCGTTGGGCGGGAGGATGGCTACACCCACTTTAGCCGGGAAGAAGGCATCCCCACCACGGGAAACGAGGGAGAGATATATCGACTCTCTTACCGGCTTGGAGAGTTGGAGCGACGGCGAGAGCAGGGCGATTTCACCGAGGACGAGGAGAACGAGCTGGCGAAGCTGTCGCTGCGCCGTCAGGTGCTCCTCGGCCAGGTGCTCCTCGGGGGGATGTAGCATGGCCTTTGAGAACGCACGCTCGAAGTCGACCCCGTCGAGCCGTTCGCGCTGTGGCTCGAATGCGGGGCATCGTGAACCAGACCGCGATCCCACCCAATCAAGAAACTGCTCTTGGTAATTATGACGAAGAGAGGAGCGCAAGCATGAACGACACGGACTGGATCCAAGCGCTGGGAGGAGGACGGCGGACGAAGCTACCCCTTGCCGCGAGGAAACGGAAGGTCCAGCGAACTCAAGCTCCACCACGGGTGGGGCACGTGGAGATACGCTACCGGCAGTGGGATGGCCCCAGGCTCCCCTGGTCCGAGGACTTCGGTAAAGCGAGCGGCCAGGTCTACGCACTGGACGGCGGAGAACCCCATCGCAGCTGCAATGAGGTGGAGGTGGCCAAGCTCCTACGAACCGTCAGGAAGGAAGCCTACTGGGTCTGCTCTTACGCCCCGGAGAAGGTGCCCGATTTTTGGAAGCCGTGGTCCATCTCCCCGTACCGCCTGCCAGACTGGCTTACAGGATGGGACCGGGAGGTGCGCAGGAGCATGGGGACGAAGATCGGGGGAATACCCGACGTGGCCGCCTGGGATCCGGACAGGCCCCTGGAGACACTGGTGTTCGTAGAGTGCAAGGGACCCAAGGAAGTTATCAAGGAAGGCCAGGAGGATTGGGCGGTAGCGGCATTCGCCAACGGCCTGCCGGAGGAGAACTTCGCGGTGGCCTTGCGCACATTCGTTTAGTGACCGGACCAGCCTGACGTATGGTTTGTTTCGAACGCCCCAAACATCATTCTAACTGGCCAGCAGGCTCCTCATCACTCATTCACAGCCACCGTAAGCTACTTCAAGTAGGGCTGATCCTTTCGCGAAGGTTTAACACGAGCCGTAGAAGTCCTTGAACCGCTCCTTACGCGTGTGCTGATCGCCACTGTTACTTACCGCCGCTCTGAAGAGGAGGGGGTTGCGGCGAGACAAGAGTTGGCAGCGGCTCGTAGGTCGTGAGCGTTGGACGAAAGCGAGGGCGTAGACGCTACACTACGTAGCGTCCGATCTGCCGCCCCTACGATTCGGCCAAGCTGCGCGGGGCTGGCAGGCTACGCGAGGTCGATCGTGGACGCGATCACGAGATCTCCCACACGATCGTCACGCCTTCCTCGGCGTCCAAAGCCTCGGGCTCGACGTCCGGGGCGGGGGCGGCGCTCTTCCATATGACGGCCGCCGGAGGCGGTAGCCGTAAGAGAAGCGCCTCGTGCGGACCTCCACGAAGCTGTAGTCGACCCTCACCATCTCCCCCAGCGTGGCCCCCGACGCCTCCGCAAGCACCCTGGCGCTCTCCTGGGCGTCCTCGACCGCCGCCCGCATCGCCCGCCGCCGCAGACCCTTCCGGTCGGATACGTTAAAGGACACCTCCACCGAGGCCTCGCTCGCGCTCCTGGCAACCCGCCCGAGCACGTTGTTGAGCAACTCCTTCTCCAGCGGCAGCTCCAGCCGCAACCCGTGCGACGCCTCGTAGCCCACGAACACGTACTCTTTGCTGTCGCTGTCGTAGCGGCGCTGCTCCTCCACGTCGAAGCCCGTGGTCTTGAGCCTGGTGCGATCTACCCCTACGGCCTCGAGGTCGCCCCGCAACGCCTCAACGCGTCGGTTGAGTTCTTCGACTGCGGCCGAGTAGGAAATATCACTCCCGACGACCCCGAAGGAGAGGACCACCAGGTCGGGGTCGGCCGAGGCCACGCCCCGGCCCCTGACCGTGAGCGTGCGCGGCGGGTACGTCGGTTCCGGGTGATCGGCCATGCGGGTTGTCCTCCTGCGTTTGTCGCGACGGTCTACTTGCCATACCCGAAGGTATGCTTAGCCCCAGTCAAGGGTCCTTGCGACGGGCGCGTCCTTCGGGCCCCGCCCTCCGCGCATCGTCGGGGTCGGCGTCCGCCTTCCGGGCGCGGTCCTCGTACGGGTCAAAGACGACCTTCAAATCGCCCTCCCGCCAGACGAACCTTTCCAACGACGCCCTGCGCGGGTTCCGCCTCTCCTTCTTGGCCATTTCGTGCCTCCCGATGGTTTCCGGCTTGCGGTTACCGACCGCCGTACCCAGGACCTTCTGCGACAGTGGTCACCCGGTCATTGTACGGGGGACATGCGCGGAACCCCAGACCGAACCCGGGCTGGAACCGCCGGCCACCCCAGGCCCGTGCCCGAGCGCGTTTTGCCGGGATGTCTCCTCGTCCCGGTGCCCAGGGTGGCGCCTTGGAGCCGAGGGCGCGAGAATAGGGTCCCAAGCAGACTGGCCAAGCGATCGGAGGGACCGGCGTGCCCCGCGGGCGGTTGACCGAGAAGTACGTTCAGGAGAAAGCGCTGAGTTGGCTCGAGTCCCACTACGCGCATCAGGCGGGAGTTCGGGCCGTACATCACGTAACGCAGACGTGGGTAGTCGCCGGCAGCAAGTTGGGCAGCGGCCGCGCCGACGGGTTGGTGGCGTCGTTGATGGACGACGGGACCGTGAACACGGCCTCGCTAGAAGCCAAGTCGGCGCGGACCTTGCCGAGCATCACGCTGCGCTACGGCGACGCGCCGTGGTTCCTGCACGCGCTCGTCGCGGGGCTGGTCGGGATGGGGGCGATCGGGGCGATCGGGTGGTTCTTCGGCGGCGGGTGGTTGCTGAAGTGGGTCCTGCCACCGGTCGCGTTCTTCGCGGTGGGGTTGGCCTACCTGGTCCTGACCGCGCGGCACGCCAGGTACCAACTGATCGACGTCGTTGGCCTCGTTGGGACGGCGCTGTTTGTCAGCGCTCAAAAAGTAGCGTCCCCTAGCCGAATTCTTGAATCTCGCGGTTACCGCCGTTCGCCGGTATTCATCTGCGTAACGAGCAGCGTTCCTGGCAAGGGTGTGCCACAGGAAATCGATCTGCGAGCCCGACTCAAGCCGGAGTATTTTTCCCACCTGGTTACCTTGCTTACTCCGAGATTTGTCGGGTTGGTCTGCCTTCTTCTGCTGCCCGCTACTCACGCAGGAAGCGCTCGAGGAACTCGACCGAGCGTCTCACGATGGCTTCAGTCAACTCCTGCCCGAAGGTCTCGCTCGCCTGACGAGCGTCACCTAGCGCACCGTTTCTCGTGATCTCATCAAAAGAGAGCGGCACCCCAACGCTGGGCGTTTCCATGACGTTGCTGTACGGTAAAGGTGGTGTACGCAGTTCGCCCATCTCCAACGCTTCACCACGCACGGTATCCGGTTGCAGAGCCAGCCCCATCGACGTTTCTACCTCGCACGCGTGTCCCCAGCGCTCGGTCTTCGCGCCTTCGCGCATGAGATCGTCCACGATCGTGAAATAGAACAGGTAGGCTGCCCGCACACCCATCTGAAACCGCAGCTTCGTCATCAGCACGTCGAGCGCGCCCTGGTTGCCGGCGTGCCCGTCCACCACAAAGAAACGCTCCAACCCATGCTGCCGGAGGCTCTCGATCGCTTCGAGCGCGACGGCCTGGAACGTCTCCGGCGAAAGCGTCATGGTGCCAGGGAAGCTCATGTGATGGTAGCTCACACCGTAAGGCAGCGCCGGCGCGACGACCGCCCGCGGATGCATAGCCGTGGCGATGCGCAGCGCCAGCCGGTACGCCACGGCCGTGTCGGTCTCCAGCGTCATGTTGGGACCGTGTTGCTCGGTGGCGCCAACAGGGAGCAGCGCCACCTCGGCGCCGGCAAGCGCGTCTGCGGCCTCCGGGGAAGTCATCTTTGCCAGCGCCACGCGACGCTCGTCCATCATAGGTCTTGCCCTCCTGATCGCCCGAACCCTTGACGAATATGGGCCCGGTCTGGGTGTTGAGGAACTTGGCGGTGGCCAGCGCCCGACTCGGGAGGTCGTCCGGGGTGTTGATCCGGCTCTCGAAGGCGTCCTCGGTGTAGATGACGACCCTTCGTCCCGGCGCGACGCGGACCTCCGGGTCTCGGTAGGGATTGAAGACTTAACTGTAGTCCTCCGGCACCACCTCCACCACGTCGTCCTTCGCCATCTCCATCCGCGAACCTCCCTTACTTTTCGTCATCCTGGGCCAGAGATCTGCCGGATCAGGACCAGCCTCGATCATGCGCCTCTCAACCACTATGGGCCATCCCCGTTGTCGAGCCACCTCGAGAGGACCACTTCGTCCACCAACCGGCGGGTCAGAGCCGGCAATAGTCCCCGCCGGAACAAGGTGCCGTCCACGTCGAAGACGGACAGCGGCTTCTGGGATGAGATCCCACTCCCTACCATGAGGCCAATTATGTCACCGATGTCGCGTGGTACGGCTCGCGGTTAGCGGAGAGGTCAGGAATTACGCCGTATGGGACGGTAACTTGTATGCTACCCACGATTCACCGGCGAATAGGAGATCCACGGGGCTGCCGGACCTGGATTCGAACCAGGACTAAGTGATTCAGAGTCACTCGTGCTGCCGTTACACCATCCGGCAAAATGGAGCGGGCGCTATTGTAACGCGTGGCCGACTTTGCGTCGAGCTTACGGGCCTACGGGCTCGGCGACGCCGCCGGTCTCCATGGAGCGTAGGATCTTGATGCGCTCGTCCATGGGAGGGTGGGTGGAGAAGAGGCCCTTGGAGCGCTTCTCGAAGCGCTTTATAGGGTTGGCGATGTAGAGGTGGGCCGTGGCGCGGTTGGCGACCTCGAGCACCTCGCGGTCGCCGCTTATCTTCTGCAGGGCGTCGGCGAGGCCCTTGGGATTGCGGGTGAGCCTGACGGCCGTGGCGTCGGCCAGGTACTCGCGCTGGCGGCTGATGGAGAGCTGCAAGAGCCTCGCGAAGAGCGGGGCCAGGATGGCGAACACGACGGCGACGACTATCATGATCAGCTGAACATAACCGCCGCCTTCCCCGCGCCCTCCCCCGCGACCGCCACCGCCGCCGCCGCCGAAACCCCCGCCGAACCACAGACCCCGTATGAAGAAGTCGGAGATCAGGACCGTCGTGCCGACCAGGACGCCGACGAGCATCGAGTAGCGGATGTCGAAGTTGCCGACATGGGACATCTCGTGGGCTATGACGCCCTGGAGCTCGTCGCGGTCGAGCTTGTCCAGGAGGCCGCTGGTCACGGCGACCACGGCGTGCTCGGGGTCGCGCCCCGTGGCGAAGGCGTTCGGGGCCGAGTCTTCGATGATGTAGACCTTCGGCATCGGGAGGCCGCCGGCTATGGACATCTCCTCCACGATGTTGAAGAGCTGGGGGGCGTCGTCGTGCGTGATCTCCCTGGCCCGCGAGGCGGCGAGCACCATCCTGTCCCCGGCGTAGTAGGCGATGAGACCCGAGATCGTGCCGACGATGAGGGCGAGGACGACGCCGAAGAGGGCCCTGGTGGGGTCCCCGATCCAGGCGTACCCGATGACGTAGCCGAGCACGACCACGAAGACGAAGAAGACCAGGATCAGGAAGAAGCTGTTGCGCCGGTTTACGGCGATCCGCTCGCGGAAGGTTCCTTCGTAGGGGCTCTCGGTCATGCGCCTCTAGTCGTAGGAGACCGTCACGGACTCCCGCTCGGGGCCGACGGCCTCGAAGTACTCGCGCTCGGTGAAGCCCATCATGCGGGCGAATACTACCGCCGGGAAGCTCTGTATCCTCGTGTTGTAGTCGCTCACCGAGTCGTTGTAGTGCTGGCGGGCGAAGGCGATCTTGTTCTCCGTCGAGGAGAGCTCCTCCTGGAAGTCGACGAGCACCCGGTCGGAGCGGAGCTCGGGGTAGTTCTCCGCCACCGCGAAGAGGTTCCCGATGGCCCCCGACAAGCGAGCCTCCGACTGCGCCTGCTCGCCCACGCTCTGCGGCTGCATCGCGCGCGAGCGGGCCTGCGTGATCTGGGTCAAGACCTCCTGCTCCTGGCGGAAGTACTTCTTGACGCCCTCGAGGAGGTTGGGGATCAGGTCGTAGCGCCGCTTGAGCTGCACGTCTATCTGCCGGTAGGCCTCCTCGGTCTCGTTGCGCTTTCGCACCAGGCCGTTGTAGGTGACGATGGCGAAGATCACGAGCAGCACAACGATTACCACGAGGACGATTATCAGAACGGTGCCCATCCATACCTCCACTGTGTACGCGGACCGTTGCAGGAATTATATCCCTGCAGCCCGGCGCAAGTGATGTCCAGGCTCTTCGCCCCTCGTGCTCGGGTGTTTAATTGGGACGGACCCGCCACCCACGAAGGGAGAGCCGAGATGAGCGCCTTCGGCGTCATGACCTGGAACGTGGAGAACCTCTTCCGACCCGAGGAGGGAGTGGAAGACGCCGAGAACGAACGCTACCGGCGGAAACTGGCGTTGCTCGCCGACGTCATAGGGCGCCTCGCCCCGGACGCGGTGGCGCTGCAGGAGGTCGGCGGCGACGAGCCGCTGCAGGATCTCCAGGACGCCCTCGACGGGGCCTACCCGCACCGGGCGGTCTCCGAGTTCCCCGACGCCCGCGGCATCCGGGTGGCCTTCCTCTCTAATCATCCCATAGCCGAGCGAGAGGACATAGTCGAGTTCCCCGAGGGCCCGGCGCTCGAGGTCCGGGACGTCACCGCCGAGGGGGGAACGGTGCCCGTGACCCGCCTGGGCCGCGGCGCACTGCGCGTCAGGGTTTCCACAGGGGATCTGACGGTGGACCTGATCGCGTGCCACCTCAAATCCAAGCTGCTCTCTTTCCCGCGCCCCTGGGGCATGGACTTCTCGCCCCGGGACGAGGATGAGCGCGCCCAGGTGGCCGGCATCGCCCTGAGGCGGCGAGCGGCCGAGGCCGTGGCCCTGCGCCTGAGGGCGAACGGGCTGCTCGAAGGCGGCGACGGCACGTCCCAGATCCTGCTGGGAGACCTCAACGACGTGCCGGAGGCGCAGACGTCCCTGATCCTCAACGGGCCGTCAGGCAGCGAGATCGGCACCGCGGGCTTCGACCGCCCAGACGAAGGCGACGACGCCCGCCTGTTCAACCTCGCCCCCCTGATCCCCCAGGAACGAAGGTTCTCCCGCATAGAACGCGGCCGCCAGGAGCTGCTGGACCAGATCCTGGCCTCCGTAGAACTCTTCCCAACCGCCGAGGACGGCGGACGGCGGCTCCCCGAGGCCGACGCCCACATCGACTTCCGGGATGGCATCCCCTCGGTGAGCGAAGACCCCGGCGAGCGGGAAGAAGACGTCGCGCCAGACCACGCGCCCGTAACGGCGACATTCGATTTGTAAGGGCGGGCCGCGTCCGGGCTCACGCACCCGGAGGCATCTGGCC
Organism: uncultured Rubrobacteraceae bacterium; assembly: GCA_963769655.1. Lineage (GTDB taxonomy): Bacteria > Actinomycetota > Rubrobacteria > Rubrobacterales > Rubrobacteraceae > CAVYMT01. The sequence goes on from CAVYMT010000003.1 coordinate 154,341, forward strand.
GCCAGGGGTTGGCAAGTTTTCCTCAGGATCTGACGCGCGAGGTGTACCGGCGTCGCCGCGGGAGGGGTAGACTGGGGCCCACGCGTCGAGCGCGGCCGCTCATGCAAAGCGGCGAAAGGGTTGGCACCATGACCCAGCACCGGTCCGCCGTGGATAACGCAAGGTTCTCTTTGCGACTTCACGTGTAGCGCCAGGCGGTCGTGAGAGCGTAGCGACAAGGAGGTAAGGAGCATGGGCGAAGGGTTCATCTCCCGGGGCTTCAGGGGCCGCCGCAGGAGCCAGGATACGGCGCTACCCCCCGGCCAGTACCTCGTCGACGGCTTCCCGGTCCTCTCCGCCGGCCCGACCCCCCGCACGCCGCTGGAGGAGTGGGACTTCTCCGATCGTCGGGGAGGTGGACGAGCCGAAGAGGTGGACGTGGGAGGAGTTCCGCGCGCTGCCCTCCGAGGAGATCACCCGCGACATCCACTGCGTGACCAAGTGGTCGAAGCTGGGCACCACGTGGGAGGGCGTCTCGGTGGACACCCTGCTGGAAGGGGTGGAGACGGCGGCCGAGTACGTCACGGCCTTCAGCGACGGGGACTACACGACCAACCTGCCGCTGGAGGACGTCACGGGCGGCAAGGCCTGGGTGGCCTTCGCCTACGACGGGGAGCCCCTGGAGCCCGAGCACGGCGGGCCGGCGCGCCTGCTCGTGCCGCACCTGTACTTCTGGAAGAGCGCCAAGTGGGTGAGGGGCCTGCAGCTCACCGCCCACGACATCCCCGGCTTCTGGGAGTCCCTGGGCTACCACAACTACGGGGACCCCTGGCGCGAGCAGCGCTACTGGGGGGACTAGCGGTGGTGGCCATGCAGCCGCGCAGGACTCTCTGGCGCCTCGCGGAGGTGGTCGAGGTGGTGCCCGGAGACCCCGAGGACGAAGAGCCTGGTGCTCGACGTTCCAGGATGGGAGGGTCACAGGGCCGGCCAGCACGTCGACGTGAGGCTCACGGCCGAGGACGGCTACCAGGCCCAGCGCAGCTACTCCATCGCCTCCGCCGCCGGAGGACGATCGGCTCGTGCTCACGGTGGACCGCCTGGACGACGGCGAGGTCTCCCCCTACCTCACGGACGTCCTGATGGCGGGAGACAGGCTGGAGTTCAGGGGACCGATCGGGGGCTACTTCGCGTGGGAGGCCGCAGATGGCGGCCCGCTCCTGCTCGTGGCGGGCGGGTCGGGCGTGGTGCCGCTGATGGCGATGATCCGTCACAGGGCGGCCGTTGGCAGCGACGTGCCCACCCGCCTGCTCTACTCCTCGCGCTCCTACGAGGAGATCATCTACCGCGAGGAACTGGAGAACCTCGCGGCACGGGACGGTTCGCTGGAGGTGATCCACACCCTGACCCGCTCCAGGCCGGAGGGTTGGGAGCGGCTACGGGCGCAGCGATCGACGCCGAGATGCTGGCGGAGGTGGGCTGGGCACCGGACGGAGGCCCGCTCGCCTTCGTGTGCGGCCCCACGCCGCTGGTGGAGGCGGCGGCGGCCGCGCTGGTGGGCCTGGGGCACGACCCCGCGCGAGTGAAGACCGAACGCTTCGGAGCGACGGGAGGTTAGGGAACCATGGACGAACTCAGGCTGGACGGCAACGCCGCGGCTGGCGCTCTTGCGGGAGGTCTTCGCCTTCGAGGTCACCACCGCCGAGTACGCTGCGCCGGCTGCGGCGCGACCGGCAGGTCGGAGCAGCGATGGTCTACGGCCAGGAGATGGGCACCATCGTCCGCTGCCCGAGCTGCGACAACGCCCTCATCCGGGTCGCCCACGGCCCCGGACGATACTGGCTCGACCTGAGAGGCGTGGGTCACCTCCGGATCCAGGAAGCCACCAGCTAAAACGCCCCGTGTACCGTCCGCACGGTACGCAAAGAAAGTACCGCCCTCCGACGAGCCCGATCGGGTAAGGTCCACGCTACCCTCGCGCAAGGCCTCCCACCGGCTATCATGAGCCCCGAGCAACGGAGGGAGAAACGCGCTGCCCGAGTACGATCATCTCGCCGATCTCTACGACCTGGAATACCTCCACGACTACGACCTGCCCTTCTGGCTCACCCTGGCCGACCGCGAGTCAGGTCCGGTCGTCGAGTGGGGCGCCGGGACGGGACGCCTGGCGATCCCCCTCCACAAAGCCGGCCACGATGTGACCGCGGTCGAGGTCTCGGCGACGATGGCCGAAAGGGGCCGGCAGAAGGGCGAAGACGTGAGGTGGATGGTCGGGGACATGCGGAGCGCGAAGCTGGGGCAGCGGTACGGACTGGCCGTCTGCGGCTTCAACTCGTTCCTATGCCTCCTCTCCCCGGACGACGCGCTGGACTTCCTGCGCAACGCGCGAGAGCACCTCGTCCCTGGCGGCCTGCTCGGGATCGAGGTCTCCGCGTTCGCCCCGGAGGAACTGGTGGACCCGCCCGGCGACCCGAAACTGCAACACGACTTCGCCCGCGAGTTCGCCCGCGGCAGGCTCGACCGCTACTCCCTCTCCCGGTACGACACGGCCTCGCAGATCCTCGCCATGCGTCTCTTCTACGAACTGTGCGACCCTGCGGGTACGCTCCTCGAGCGACGGTCCCACGAGCTCACCATCCGCGTCGTCTGGCGGACCGAGCTGGAACTGATGCTGCGTCTCGCCGGCTTCGAGGTCGAAGCGGTCTACGGCGCCTTCGGCGGGGAACCCTTCACCGCGGAGAGCGATCATCTTGTTGTTTTGGGTCGCTTCGCTCCTGTCGCCTCCTACGTCGGCTCCGGCGAATAGGGAGTAGTTTGTTCGCCAGCCCACTACTCCCTATTCGCTACCTCACTACTCGCTCAAGGAGCGACCGCAGGGAGCGACGCCCCTTACTCCAACTCCCTCCGACTGACGGGCCTGAGCCTCGGAACGAAGCGGGGCACCACCTCGCAGTAGCGCCGGTACGGGCGGCCGAACCGCTGGCGAAGCTCGCGTTCTTCGAGGGGGAGTTGGAGGGCGAGCTGGGCGGCGTAGAAGGCCGCGAGCACGATGAGGAACCAGTTGCGGCACAGCAGGGCGGTGCCCAGGATCAGGGCGAAATCCGTGTCGTAGAGCGGGTTGCGCACGTAGCGGTAAGGCCCCTCGACCACGAGCCGCTGCGGGACGTTGTTCTCCTCGGCCCCGGCCCCCGGCGGGAACAGGGCGCCGGCGAAGAGCAGCCGCGCCCACCCCATCTTCCCCACCGCCCACGTCCCGACCGCCACAGAGGCGACGACGAGCAGGCCGCCGACGGCCTGCAACAGAATCGTCCCCTCCCAACTCCATCCGAGCCACCAGGGCGCAAGCACGAACAGTACGACCGTGGTCCCGCCCCACAGCCCCACGACCTCGACCAGATACCAGGCCAAGAGCCCCCGGCGCGCGAGCCACCCCCGCCAGAACGAGAGCATCGGATAGGTGAGCAAGTCTATGACGATCATGCCGCCATAAAAAGCCGCCACTAACAGCGGCACAAACACCCATTGCCCGAGCAACGCATCCCCGACCCCGCACACCACGAAAGCTCCCGCCCAAAGCACCGCGGGCACCACATGCCGCTCACCGCTCGGTCCGACCCGGAGTTCCATGAGGGAGATTGTAGTCGCTTCGCTCCAGTGAGTAGAGAGTAGCGATTAGGGAATAGGGAGTAGTCCGTTTCCTGACGCACTATTCCTTATTCGCTACCTCGCTATTCGCCGTCGGCGCGAAGCGCCGACTACCACACCTCCCGCCCCGCGACCGACATCCCCAGGAATTTTCTGGCCGATGCCCGAACGTCGTTCAGGGCCCGGTACATCCACGTGGCGTTGTGGGCCAGGATGCGGATGGTGCAAAGGCCGTGAGCCGGGGCGCTGGCTGAGGCGAGAGTGCCGGGGATGGTGGTGAGGCGGTCGTGGAGGTTTTCGGCTAGTGGGGTGAGGTCTTGTGGGGCGAGGATGTGGGCGGCGGCCGCGTAGGAGTGGCCTCCGAAGTGTTCCTGGTCTCCGGTGAGGTCGAGGCCGTCGATGGCCTCTGGTGCATCGTTTCGCAGGATGGTCGTCCGGGCGCGGAGGCGGGTGAAGGCGAAGCGCTCGCCGCGGGCGACGCGGCCGGCCGCGAAGGCGTCCCAGGTTAGGAGGGCAGCGTCGGGGGCGAGGTGGAAGGTGGTGGTCTGGCGGTAGTCGGAGTGGGCGAAGGGGATAAGGTGGTGCGGCAGGTACTCGAGGGTGACGGCCTCTTCGAGCCGGACCGTCGTGTGCTGGGATGCCGTGGCTCCTTTGTACGCCTTGTTCGCGGCCTGGGTGATGACGGTGGCGGTGCTGTTGGGCTGGGCGGTGATCCCGACCTCCAGGCGGTCGCCGCCCAGGACGCCGCCCGCGGGGTTGGTGATCTGGACCTCCGGCATCCCAGAGCCGTCGGGATAGCCGGCCCGCACGGAGCCGAAGGGCGCCGTGTGGTACCGCTCGGTTAGCGCCGTACGGCCGGCGGAGGATCCACCGCGCAGGCCGAAACGCAGGTGCAGGGATCCGTGCTGCCCGGCACGGGCGCCGGCTCTATTGGGGAGGCTAGTGGTGATGCGAATGGTCGTGGTGGTCGGGCCGGGCCAGGGAGGTCGCCGGGGTCCAGCTGCGGTGGAGCACCGCTTCGCGCACCCAGCCCGTCACGGCCTCCATGCCGTCGCCGTGCAGGACGGAGGCGAACATGGTTGGCGCGTCGCCGCGCAGGTGGGCGGCGTCGTGTTCCATGACGGAGAGGTCGGCGCCGACGAGGGGGGCCAGGTCTATCTTGTTGACGACCAGGAGCTCCGAACGGGTGACGCCGGGGCCACCCTTGCGCGGAACCTTGTCCCCGCCGGCCACGTCGATGACGTAGATCGAGGCGTCCACCAGCTCGGGGGAGAAGGAGGCCGCCAGGTTGTCGCCGCCGCTCTCGACGAAGATCAGGTCAAGCCCCGGCAACTCGCGTTCGAAGGCCTCGACGGCCTCGAGGTTCATGGAGACGTCGTCCCGGATGGCGGTGTGCGGGCAGCCCCCGGTCTCGACCCCGACGACCCTTCCCTCCGGCAATACGGCGGCCCGCTGCAAGAACTCCGCGTCCTCGCGGGTGAAGATGTCGTTGGTGACGGCGGAGATCTCGAACTCCCCCCCGAGCCTGCGGCACAGCTCGGCGACCAGCGCCGTCTTGCCCGACCCGACCGGGCCCCCGATCCCCAACCTCAGCGCTCTGCTCTTCTCCAAGACGATCCTTTCGGTTCTAGAGGGCGACTCAGCACCCCGGCCCGTAGCCCGCGCTCCAACGGATTAGCAGCCCGCACACGGTCGCGAACAGCATGACCACGGCGCCAACGCTCACCAGCAACAGCTTCGGACCCGCCAACCCGAACACGAACCTTCCCAGCGCGTGGGCCGCGGCCCACGCCAGCCCGAACATCGCGAACAGCGCCGGGGCGACGACGAAGACGAGAAAGACCGCGTTCACCGAGCCGTCGATCCCCACGTCGCACCGCGCCCAGTACGCCGCCGCAAACGTGACGAACCCACACGCCAGTACCAGGGACGCGAGCGTCCCCGAGACCAGCGACAGCCCCGGTACGCGGCCCTCGCTCCCCGCCGGGCTCACGAGATGTAGAGCCTTGTCCGCTGCCGCTCGTGCAGCATGGATCTGACGTCTATCGTCGGCGCAAAGGCGTACATGTCGTCTACGTCCACAAACACACTCCTCTCCGCGGCGGCCGTTACCTCGGCGCCCAGATCGTGCAGGACGCGCTGGGCCACGTTGCCGCCGAGCGGTATCAGCTTCTGCCCGGCCGCGACTAGCGAGGAGACGCTCGCGTACAGGTAGGCGTGCAAGACCTCCTCGATGCCGAGCCCCAGAACCGGCGCCGCCGCACCGTAGGCCACGGCCAGGTTGCCGGGCGTTGCGCCGGAGCGGACGGCGTCCGTGAAGGAGCCGAGCAGCCGGTCCTCCAACCCGATGGCCGCAAGGCTCACCAGAAACCTCTTGCCGGTCGAGGCGCTCGCTGACCGCAGCTCGCGCGTGAGCTTCGTGGCCGACAGGAGCCGGTCGACGCGGAATAGCTCTGCGAGGTCCGCCACGCAGGATGCTCGCAGTGCGACGCAGTCCGAGGTGGCGAGCGAGCCCAGGTGCAGTTTCGAGACCTGCGCGAGATCCTCGGCGTCGCGCAGTTCCCCGGCCGCGGCGAAGGCCTCGAGGCCCATGGAGTGCGAGAAGGCGCCGGTCGGGAAGGCGGTGTCGGAGACCTGGAGCAGGCGCAGCAGGGCCGGCGGGCGCATCAGAACAGGAAGTACCGCTGGGCCAGCGGCAGACGCTCGGCGGGTTCGGAGGTCAGGATCTCCCCGTCGACCCGCACCTCGTAGGTCTCCGGGTCGACCTCCACGTTCGCGAGCAGGTCGTTGTGGACCATCGCGCTCTTGGTCAGGGAGCGGGTATCCCGCACCGGGACGAGGGGCTTCTTCAGGCCGAGGTCGTCGCCGAGGCCGTTCTCGGCGGCGGCGCCCGAGACGAACGTCATGCAGGTGGCGGCTGGCGCGGTGCCTAAAGAGCCGAACATCGGGCGCTGGAACACGGGCTCTGGGGTGGGGATCGAGGCGTTCGGGTCGCCCATCTGGGCGTGGGCGATGAGGCCGCCCTTGACGACGATCTCCGGCTTGACGCCGAAGAACGCCGGGCTCCAGAGCACGAGGTCCGCGAGCTTCCCGACCTCGACAGAGCCGACATGCTCCGAGACGCCGTGGGTTACGGCGGGGTTGATGGTGAGCTTGGCCAGGTAGCGCCTGACCCTGTGGTTGTCGTTGCGCTCGGAGTCCTCGGGGAGTGGGCCGCGCTGGGACTTCATTTTGCTCGCGGTCTGCAGGGTCCGGATCCAGACCTCCCCCACGCGCCCCATCGCCTGCGAGTCGGAGGACATCATGGAGAGGGCGCCGAGGTCGTGCAGGACGTCTTCGGCGGCGATGGTCTCGGCCCGGATGCGGCTCTCGGCGAAGGAGACGTCCTCGGGGACCTCGCGGCTCAGGTGGTGGCACACCATCAGCATGTCGAGGTGCTCGTCGACGGTGTTGACCGTGTGGGGGCGCGTCGGGTTGGTAGAGCTCGGAAGTACGTTCGGCTCCCCGCACAGCTCGATGATGTCCGGGGCGTGGCCGCCGCCGGCGCCCTCCGTGTGGTAGGTGTGGATCGTGCGCCCCCCGATGGCGGCTATCGTGTCCTCGATAAAGCCTGCCTCGTTCAGGGTGTCGGTGTGGATCGCCACCTGCACGTCCAGCTCGTCCGCCACGTTGAGGCAGGTCCTTATCGCCTCGGGCGTCGTTCCCCAGTCCTCGTGCAGCTTCAGGCCGCAGGCGCCGGCGAGGATCTGCTCCCGCAACGCCTCGGGGTTCGACGAGTTGCCTTTGCCCAGGAAGCCGAAGTTGAGGGGCATGTTCTCGACGGCCTGCAGCATGCGGGCTATGTTCCAGGAGCCGGGGGTGCAGGTCGTCGCGTTGGTGCCGGTCGCCGGTCCCGTCCCGCCCCCGATCATGGTGGTGATACCGGACGCTATGGCGTGGTCCGCCTGCTGCGGGGAGATGAAGTGTATGTGGGTGTCGATCCCGCCGGCGGTGAGCAGCTTGCCCTCCCCGGCGAGTATCTCGGTGGAGGCCCCGATCTCGAACGTCACCCCGTCCATGGTGTCGGGGTTGCCGGCCTTGCCGATGCCCGCGATGCGCCCGCCCCTGATACCTATGTCAGCCTTGAAGATACCCGAATGGTCCAGGACCAGGGCGTTAGTGATGACGAGGTCCATAGCGCCCTCCGGCCCGCGTGGCCTCCCCCTGCGCCATCCCGTCTCTGACGGACTTGCCGCCCCCGAAGGTCGCCTCCTCCCCGGCGAGCGCCAGGTCCCGTTCCACCTCGACGACGAGGTCGGTGTCGGCCAGCCGCACCCGATCCCCGACCGTCGGCCCGAACATCCCACCGTAGCGCCGGCGCGACAACCCGCTCAAGAGACGAACCCTCCCTTGCGGGCCCGCCGGAGGGCCGCTTCTTTGACCTCCGGGTCGTCCAGGGCGCCCTGAATGAGCCCGTTCAGGCCGCTAACGATCCTGCGGCCTCCGATGGCGACGAGCCCGACCTCCCGCTCGTCGCCGGGCTCGAAGCGGACGCTCGTACCCGCAGGGATGTCCAGGCGCATGCCGTAGGCGCCCTCGCGGTCGAAGCGGAGGGCGCGGTTCGTCTCGAAAAAATGGAAGTGGCTACCGACCTGGATCGGGCGGTCGCCGGTGTTGGCGACGGTCACGGTCGCGGTCGTGCGGTTCGCGTTGAGCTCCACGTCGCCCTCGCCTGGCAGCATCTCGCCGGGGATCATGACCACTGGTAAGGGAGGAACTTGCCCTCGTAGGTGATCTTCACGCGGTCGCCCTCTTCGTGCTCGACGCGCTCGATCTCCATGTTGAAGTTGATGGCGCTCATGATGCCGTCGCCGAACTCCTCGTGGATCAAAGCCTTTATCGTGGTGCCGTAGACCTGCGTGATCTCGTGTATGCGGTAGATGGTGGGGTCCACGGGCACGTCTCGCCCGACCGACCCGCGCATGGGTATCTCTTGCAACGCCTTCGCGACCTCGCCGTCGAGCCCGAGCAGGTCGGCGACCGCCGCGGCCTCCCCGGCCCCCATCGGGTGCTGGCCCATGAGCGCCGCGGTCGTCCAGACCTTGGGCTTGCCGATCTTGCCCGCAATACCCTCGAAGGTCAGGTTCTTCTCCCGCTTGGCTTCGAGCACCAGTTCGGTCGCCTCTTCGCGGACCACTGCGACTCCCTCCTCGACGATGCTTCAGGCTGACATCTCCCGCGCTGCTGTTCGCGGCCCCCTCATGTTCGAACATCTTAGTGGAGGGCCACCACACCCCGTCTTTGGCCCTAGGCCCAAAAACCTCCCGCTCGTCGGTCCGCGCGTTAGGCCCTTGGGGCAGACGTGTCCCGCATCAAGCGTTGGTCCGCAACCTCTCGTCCTGGTGCCAGATGTGGATCAGGGCCCGGTTCACAACGGCCAGCGCGAGGAGCGCGACGCCGAGCGCGGTGCGCCCGGTGGCGACGAGCCCGGCCGCCGCCGACCCGAAGAACGCCAGCTCGACGGCTAGCCGTCCGCCCAGAGGCAGGGCTACGGGGGCGCGGGGCGAGGCGAACAGGCCCCAGACCACCGCCGCGACCAGCACGGCGCCGAGCCCGAGAGCCACCCCGATCGGACCGCCCCCGACCCGGAGTCCCCAGTAGAACAGCGCCGCCAGCGCGCAAAGCTCCAGCACGAAGCGCAGCAGGAGGTTAGCCTGGTGAACCGGACCGCCCACAGATCCCGCCGTCCTAGACGATCGGGTCGTGGACGGTGACGAGCTTGGTGCCGTCGGGGAAGGTGGCCTCCACGGCGACCTCGGCCACCATCTCGGGCACGCCCTCCATGACGTCCTCCCTGCTGAGGATCGTGGCCCCGAAGCTCATGAGCTGGGCGACGCTCTTGCCGTCGCGGGCGCCCTCGAGAAGCTCGGCGGAGATGAGGGCGACGGACTCCGGATAGTTGAGCTTCAGGCCGCGCTCGCGGCGGCGGCGGGCGACCTCGGCGGCGGTGAAGATCATGAGCTTCTCCTGCTCGGCCGGCGAAAGCTTCAAGGCGCCTCCTCCTGCGGTCGCGTGCGGCCCGACGCGACTAAGATACGCGTCCCTGGACGTCTCTGCCAGCTGCGGCCTCCCGGGCTTTCCTCCCGCCGTATGGTGGCCGCGTTTTCTCCGAGACCGCTCGCCACCCTCGGTGACTGACCCATAGCCCGCGGCCCCGGCGAAACCCTGGCGACGACCGTTACTGTAGGGGTTGGGCTGCGCCGCATCTTCGGCCGCAAGGACAAAATTTCGCGGGGCAAAGGAGGCACGGATTGTCCGTATCGACGAGCACGGTCGTCCGCCAAGCTCCCATTTTGGCCGGGGCTGTGTGACGGCTCACGAGGGCGAAGTGCTCACCACCGCGGCGGAAGCTCAGGTGCCGGGCAGCTCATCGGTCGCGTCTCTGCCGGCTTCCGCGACCCGACGGAGGAATTCGGCGAGCAGCTCCAGCTCGGCATCCCCGTACCCGCCGCAGATCCGGTCCATCGAAGCGTTCATCCCCGAGTAGAGGCCTAGCAACTCTGCGTTCCGGTCGCGCAGGGCCCGGACGAGGACGGCGCGGCGATCCGACGGGTCACGGTCGCGGGCAACCCAGCCACCCCGCTCGAGCCTGTCCAGGATGCCGGTCATGGTCGCGGGGTGCAGCCCGGCGCGTCGGGCGAGGACGCTCGGGCTGAGCGGGCCGTCACGGGCGACGAGGTCCAGGCAATCGAGGTCGACGTCTTTGAGGTCGAGGTTCGCGCCAACTCGATGGTTGAGCAAAGATAGCTGAACGCGTAGCTCGCGCAGCGACCCCTTGACGGCGCGGTTCAACCCCCGCCTGCGTCGCTTCGCGTCCGAGTCCTGTGTGAATCTTGAGTCCATATGATATGATTTCCGTATATTCTTTTCTGCGTAGCACAGTGTACACGGGAAAGCGTTGCCTGTCTAGACGAAAGGATTGCCATGCGCCCGGTGCCAGATGACGTCGAGGAGGTGTCGGGCGCCACCCAAGTCCCGGACGCCGGGCAGCGCGGCGCCCGTCATATGCTTTGCGTGCTCGAGTTAGCCGGGTCGATGCGGCGAAGCATCGGCATCGCAGGCTAAGGGCGTCGAGGAATGATCGGAGCTCCCGTGTCTACCGCCTACGTGGTTGTCACCGTCCTGGCCATCGCCGCCAACGCTTTCTCGGGCGTCGCCGCCATGGTCCACTTCGGGCCGATACTACCTGGTATGGCCCGGGCGGGGGTGCCGGAATCGTGGTTGACCGTGCTGGGAACGCTCAAGACGGCGGGCGCGGTCGGACTGCTGCTCGGCCTCTTCGGCGTGCCGCTGATCGGGACGGCCGCCGCGATCGGCCTCGTCCTGTTCTTTGTCGGCGCCATCGCCACCCACCTGCGCGCGCGGGACTACTCGCCGCAACTCGGCCTGGCCATCGGGTTCTTTCTGCTGGCCGTGGCCGCGCTGGTGTTGGGGTTAGCCTCGTAAGCCGAGAGCGCGGATCTTCTGGCTCGATGCCGCGGCGGATCGGACGTTGCCCGCCGGACGGGCCCAGGCCGCCCTAGGCTATGTTGCGACGCTTTCTCTGACCCATTCGGCAAACCCCGGGGGACTCGTGCGGCTTATCCGGACCTCCGGCGTCCCGTGCCAGTCGGCGCAGTCCCGGAGCGCGCCGGCGAGCCCGGCGACGAGGACTTCGTCCGCGGACGTGTCCGGCTCCAGGTGCAGCGCCTTTACCTCGAAGATCCCATCCTTGCGGTGAGCTTTGGCGTCGAGCCTGCCGACGAGGGCCCCGCGGTGCAGGATCGGGAGCGAGTAGTATCCGTAGCGGCGCTTGGCGGCCGGGGTGTAGACCTCGATCTTGTAGTCGAACCCGAAGAGTTCGGAAGCCCGCGCCCGGTCCCAGACCACGGGGTCGAAGGGCGAGAGCAGGGTCGTGCGCGAGGACTCCAGCCCGCCGGAGGCGGCGATCTCGGCCAGCGCGGCGTTGTCGGCATGCACGTAGGCCGGCCCGTCCCAGCCTTCTATCTCGGCGCGCCGTAGCGAGCCCTCATCGGCCAGCTCTTCCAGCAGGTCGGCGGCTCCCTTCTTCGGCGTGCGGTAGTAGTCCGGCACCCAGCGGGCCCCGGCGACGCCAAGCGAGCGCACGGCCCCGAGCGCCAGCGTTCGCCGGGCCTCTTCGGGGGTCGGGGCGAAGGCGTCTTCCCAGTTGGGGATGGCGCGCCGCAGGACGCGTTCGCGCAGGTCGTAGACGCGGTGGAAGTTGGGGTCGCGGCGCGAGATCATGAGCTCCCCCGCGGCGAACAGGTGCTCCAGCGCCCGCTTCTCCGGCTTCCACTCCCACCAGCCGCCGGCCTTGCCATCGGTCCGCTCGAACTCGACGGAGCGCACCGGCCCGCCCTCGCGGACGCGGGCCAGCACCCGCCGGACCTCCCCCGGATGGGCCGAAAACCAGGCGCGAGCCTTCTCGTGGCCCTCAAGCATGAACCGCCGGTACAGCCCGTAGTCCTCGATGGGCAGGAAGCAGGCCGCGTGCGACCAGTACTCGAAGAGCGCCCCCTCCGCCAACAGCTCGTCCAGCCAGATGGGATCGTAGGAGCCCAGCCTGCTCCACAGCACCAGGTAAGGGCTCCTGGCGACGACGGAGATGGAGTCGATCTGCAACGCTCCCATCCTCCGCACGGCCTCCAGCACGTCCGCTTTCTCCGCGGGACGTTGGGGCGAAGACCCCAATCCCTGCGCCGCCAGGAGAAGCGCCCGAGCCGCCGTCAGCGAGAGCTTCATCGGCCTGGCTTTCGCTGCCAACAGGCGTTCATGCTGGTACGCAATCCGTTCCCCCAGACCGTCGACGACCGTCTAGTTATACGTTAGCCGCGACACCCTAACCAGGACGTATACGAACGCGTTGTTGTGCCTTTTAGTACAATACTAATCGCGTGGGAAGCGTTGGTCGTAGCGGGGCGTCCGCGGCCGAAGATTCGGGGAAGGTTTGATGATGGCGGCGCTGGATCCCTATGGGGTGACCGATGAGCTGGAGGACGTGCTCCTCGACGTCATGGTCACGCGGCTCGAAGTTCGGGCCAAGCACTGGTTCTTCCAGAAGGTGATGCGGGAGTACCTGGATGCGATCGAGGTCGATTCGGCTGACACGGTGCTCGACATGGGATGCGGAACGGGGGTGGCGGCGCGCGAGATCGCCCGTCGGGCAAACTTCTCGGGCAGGGTCACTGGTGTAGACCTCAGCCCTTACCTGATACAGGCCGCCGGGCGCCTGGCGGACGAAGAAGGGTTGGGCGAGCGGGTGGATCTCCGCGCCGGTGACACGCGGGATCTCGACATCCCCGACGGCAGTTTTGGTGCCGTGGTAGCGCACACGCTAGTGAGCCACGTCGACGCGCCGCTCGCGGTGATCGAGGAAGCCCGCAGGGTGGTCGAGCCGGGAGGTCTGATCGCCATCTTCGACGGGGACTACGCGTCGATGACGTTCTCCCTGGAAGATCCGGCACAGACCAAGAGGTACGACGAGGCCCTGATCAACGCCCTCGTCACGAGCCCCCGGGTGATGCGTCAAATGCCGCGCCTCTTGCGGCAAGCCGGGTTGGAGATGATCGGCGTGTTCCCCTACGTGATGGCAGAGGTGGGAGAGGGTGACGTCTGGCTCTCCGGCATCGACTCGTTCGAGAAGCTCGCACCGAAGTCGGGCGCGATGACCGAGGAGGAGGCCACCGGCTGGGCCACCGCGCTGCACGAGGCCTCAGAGAGCGGCGTGTTCTTCGGAGCGAGCAACTACTACACCTACATCGCCCGGCGCCCCGAGGGCAGCGTTACCTGACCGTCACGGGTGCCCTTCGCGGGTGCCGCCCGTCGTATGGTGCACGACCCGTCTCGCAGCCCGCGGCTACCGCCTCGCCAGGTCGTTGTAACGCCTCTGCAGCTCCTCGCGAGTGATGTCCTCGATGTGCGTGGCGACGTGCCAGACGTGCCCGAAGGGGTCCGTCACCCCGCCGCGGCGGTCGCCGTCGTCGCTGTCCTCGACGGGTATCAGCTCCGTCGCCCCGACCGCGAGGGCCCGGTCGACGACCGCGTCCACGTCTTCGACGTAGAGGAACATGTGCACCGGAGAGCCGCCGGGCGACTGCGGCCCGCTCATGCCAAACTCGGGAGCCTCGTCGGTGAGCATGACCGGCGAGTCGCCGATAACGACCTCGGCGTGCCGAACGCGCCCGTCCGGCCCGGCCCAGCGAAATATCTCCCTCGCCCCGAACGCCCTCTCGTAGAACGCGATGGCGCCCGCCGCGCCCTTGACCACCAGGTACGGGGTAACGGTATGAAAACCGTCGGGGACGGGATCCACGCCCCCGGCAGGCGCACCCTGACGGGGTGGCCGGATGGCGAGCGACTCTATGACGGTCTGGATCCGCGGCCCCGCCTCGTCCGTGAGCCGCACCACGTAGCGATACCCGTTCTGCTGCGCGCTCTGTCCCCGTTCGTCGAGGTAGTCCCAGCCCACATCCACTGAGATCAGGCCGGCGGTGATCTCCTCGTGACGCAAAATCGTGGGCCTGGCGGCCACGAGCCCTTGTGCGCGGTAGGCTTCCGCGGCGCCGTCGAAGGCCGCCTCGATCTCCTCCCGCGCCGCCACGGGTACGCTGCCCGTGTCCGACATAACGAGCGCCGGAACCTCGTAGCACCGGGAGATTTCGGGCAAGTCTCCGGCGGAAAGGGCTTCCCCATAACGATCGAAAAAATCGCGCAGAAGGTCCAGATCCGTCATAAGCTCTCCTGTTCCTTCGCCCGGAGGATCTGAAAATGAGTCTAAGCTAGGGCCCCCGGATCTCACCCCCACTTTCGCCCGACAGCCGAAAGCCGCCGTCAGGCGACGTGCTGAAAGCGAGGCCGGCGAAGCCGGACGACGCGTGCTGATAGCGGAGGCCTCGGAGAGGCCGGAGCGTGCTGAAAGCCCGCGCAGCGGGCGTGCTAACCCGGCAGCAGGCTGCGGCCCATCAGGTATTCGTCGGCCTGCCTCGCGGCCTTGCGGCCTTCGGCGATGGCCCAGACTATGAGCGAGGCCCCGCGCTTGGCGTCGCCGGCGACGAAGAAGCCGGGCTCGCGGGTGCCGAAGCCGTCCTCCGAGCGGATGGCGCCGCGGTCCGTGTGGCCGAGGTCCATCTCGTCCATGAAGCGGTCCTGCACGGGCCCGGTGAAGCCGATGGCGAGCAGCACGAGGTCCGTCTCTATCTCGAACTCCGTGCCCTCCTTGGGGATGGTCTTACCGTCGGGGGTACGCTCGGTCTCGATAGCGTGCATCTTCTCGACGTGGCCGTTGGAGCCGGAGAAGCCCCGCACGGCGACGGAGAAGCCCCGCACGCCGCCCTCTTCGTGGGCCGGGTAGGTGTGGAGGATAAAGGGCCAGTCGGGCCATTCGAGGTCGTCGGGGTTGTCGGGGGGCTTCGGGCCGTGGGTCAGCACCTTGACCGAGGCGCAGCCCTCGCGGTGGGAGTTGCCCAGGCAGTCGGCGCTCGTGTCGCCGCCGCCGAGGATCACGACGTTCTTGCCCTTCGCGGAGATCTCGATCTCCGCGTTCGTCGGCAAGCCTGCCACGCGGCGGTTCTGCTGCACCAGGTAGTCCATCGCCAGGTGGACGCCCCCAAGTTCGCGGCCGGGAACGTCGAGGTTGCGGCCCTGCAGCGCGCCGACGGCGAGGACTACGGCGTCGAAGTCGGCCTTCAGCTCCTCCGTGGTCGGGTCTTCGCCGACGTGGGCGTTCGTACGGAACTCGATTCCCTCTTCCTCCATCGTCGCGACGCGCCGGTCGACGACCCACTTCTCGATCTTGTAGTCCGGGATGCCGTACATGAGCAGGCCCCCGATGCGGTCGTCTTTCTCGAAGACGACGACCGAGTGCCCGGCCCAGTTGAGTTGCTGGGCCGCCGCCAGGCCCGCGGGGCCGGATCCCACGATCGCCACCCTCTTGCCGGTCCGCGCCTCCGGCGGCGGGGGCTTGGGGACGACCCAACCCTCGTCGAAGGCCCGGTTGATGATGGAGAGCTCTATCTCCTTGATGGTCACGGGATCGTCGTTTATGGAGAGCACGCACGCGGCCTCGCACGGTGCCGGGCACAGCATCCCGGTGAACTCCGGGAAGTTGTTCGTGGCGTGCAGCCGGTCTATGGCCTTGCGCCAGTTGTCGCGGTAGACGAGGTCGTTCCAGTCCGGGATCAGGTTCCCCAAGGGGCAGCCGGTGTTGCAGAAGGGCACGCCGCAGTCCATGCAGCGCGAGGCCTGACCCTTGAGGTCCTCCTCAGGCCACGGCTCGTAGACGTAGCGGTAGTCCTGGACGCGCTCCTCGACTTTGCGCTTGGGGGTGGGCTTGCGCCCGATCTTGATGAAGCCCTTGGCGTCGCCCACTAGCTCGCCACCTCGAGCTCTGACTCCTGGCGCTCACGGATCACGCGCTTGAGGTCGTTGGGCATGACCTTGACGAACTTGGGCAACGTTTCCTCCCAATCGTCGAGCACCCGCCGCGCCACCCCGCTGCCGGTCCACTCCAGGTGCTTGTGGACCATGCCGCGCAAGAGCTCGACGTCGTCGTCGGACTCGACGGCTTCGAGGCCAACCATCTCCGGGTTGAACAGCTGCTCGAGGCGCTCCTCCTCGTCCAGGACGAACGCGACGCCGCCGCTCATGCCGGCCGCGAAGTTGCGGCCGGTCGGCCCGAGCACGACCACGACCCCGCCGGTCATGTACTCGCAGCCGTGGTCGCCGATGCCCTCGACGACCGCCTCGGCCCCCGAGTTGCGCACAGCGAAGCGCTCCCCGGCGTAGCCACTGAAGTACGCCTCGCCACTCGTCGCGCCGTAGAGGGCAACGTTGCCGACCACGATGGAGCGGGCGGGATCGTAGGCCGCCTCGGGGGATGGGAAGACGGCGAGCCGGCCACCCGAGAGGCCCTTGCCGACGTAGTCGTTCGTCGTGCCCTGCAGAGAAAGGGTGAGGCCCTTCGCCGTCCACGCGCCGAACGACTGGCCCGCGACACCCTCGAGGTCTATCCGGATCGTGCCGTCCGGCAGCCCCTCGTCGCCGTAGCGCCGGGCGATCTCCCCAGAGAGCATCCCACCGACGGTGCGTTTCGTGTTCGTGATGGGCTGGGAGAACCGGACCGGCTCCTTGTGCTCGAGGGCGGGGAGACACTTTTCGATCAGCTCGTTGTCCAGCGCCTTATCGAGGTTGTGCTCCTGCGCCTCGGCGTGCCGGATGGCGACGCCCTCGGACGCCTCGACCCGGTGCAGGAGGGCGGAGAGGTCAACGCCCCTGGCCTTCCAGTGCTCGATGGCCTCCCTCATCCTCAGCTTGTCGGCGCGCCCGATCATGTCCTCGAAGCGCCGGAAGCCCATCTGGGCCATGTACTCGCGCACCTCTTCGGCGACAAAGAAGAAGTAATTGATGACGTGCTCCGGCGTGCCCGTGAAGCGCTTCCTGAGCTCCGGGTCCTGGGTGGCGATGCCAACGGGACAGGTGTTGAGGTGGCACACGCGCATCATGATGCAACCCGTCGCCACGAGCGGCGCCGTCGAGAAGGCGAAGTCCTCCGCCCCTAGCAGCGTGGCCACGACCACGTCGCGTCCGGTCTTGAGCTGGCCGTCGGTCTGCAGGATCACGCGCCCCCGCAGCCCGTTCTCGACGAGCACCTGCTGGGTCTCGGCGATGCCGAGCTCCCAGGGCAACCCCGCGTGCTTTATCGAGGAGAGCGGCGAGGCCCCCGTGCCTCCATCGTGGCCCGAGATCGTTATGTGGTCGGCCCTCGCCTTGGCGACCCCGGCCGCAACCGTCCCGACACCAACCTCGGCGACGAGCTTCACGCTAACCCGCGCCCGGGGGTTGGCGTTCTTGAGGTCGTGGATCAACTGGGCCAGATCCTCGATGGAGTAGATGTCGTGGTGGGGCGGCGGCGAGATCAGGCCGACGCCCGGCGTGGAGTACCGGATCTTGGCTATGTACTCGCTGATCTTGTGTCCCGGCAACTGCCCACCCTCGCCGGGCTTGGACCCCTGGGCCATCTTTATCTGCAGCTGGTCGGCGTTGACGAGGTACTCGGTCGTCACCCCGAAGCGCCCGCTGGCGACCTGCTTTATGGCGCTGCGGCGGTTGTCGCCGTTGGGATCGGGCGTGAAACGAGCGGGGTCCTCCCCGCCCTCGCCGGTGTTGGACTTGCCGCCGATGCGGTTCATGGCGATGGCGAGCGTCTCGTGGGCCTCCTTGGAGATGGACCCCAGCGACATCGCGCCGGTCGTGAAGCGCTTGACGATCTCGCTCGCCGGCTCGACCTCCTCGACGGGTATGGGATCCCCGTCGAACTCGAAGAGTCCCCTGAGCGTGGCGAAGCGCGCGCCCTGTTCGTCGAAATGGCGGGTGAACTCCTTGAAGGTCTCGAAGTCCTCGGTCTTGACGGCGCGCTGCAGCGGCGGGATGCTATCCTGGTTCCACTGGTGGTACTGGCCTTGCATCCTGAGCTGGTACTCGCCCCCGATCTCGAGCTCCCCAGCGTTATCCTCGACGAACGCGAACGCCCGCCGGTGCCGCTCTATGACCTCGCGCCCGATCTCGTCCAGCCCGACGCCCCCGACGCGCGAGGCGGTGCCGGTGAAGTGCTCGTTTATGACCCTCTGGTCCAAACCGACGGCCTCGAAGATCTGGGCCCCACAATAGGAGAACAACGTCGAGATGCCCATCTTGGAGAGGACCTTGAGGAGCCCCTTCCCGATGGCCTTGATAAAGTTCTTCGACGCCTCCTTGGGCTCCACGCCCTCGAGCAGGCCCGATCTGGCCATGTCCTCGACGGTCTCGAAGGCGAGGTACGGGTTGATCGCCGTGGCGCCGTAGCCGACGAGCAGGGCGAAGTGGTGCACCTCCCTGGCCTCGGCCGTCTCGACGACGAGGGTCGTCGCCGTGCGGATGCCGGCCCGCACGAGGTGGTGGTGGACGGAGGCGGTGGCCAGGAGGCTCGGAATGGGGGCCTGCGTCTCGTTGACACCGCGGTCGCTAAGGACGAGTACCGCGGAACCGCCCCTTACCGCGCTCACGGCCTTCTCGCACAACCGGCCAACCGCCTTCTCGAGGCCCGCCTCCCCGGCCGCGGCCGAGAAGAGCGTGCTCAAGGTCGTGGTGCTGGCGCGTTCGTCGCCGAGGGCTCGGATCTTCTCCAGCTCGGACGCCGTGAGGACGGGCTGGTCTATGAGGACCCGCCGGCAGTGCTTGGGCGTCTCGTCAAAGAGGTTCTGCTCGGGGCCAAGGGACATCTTGAGCGACATAACGAGCTCTTCGCGCAACGGGTCTATCGGTGGGTTGGTGACCTGCGCGAAGTGCTGCTTGAAGTAGTTGAACAGGAGTTGCGGCCTCTCCGAGAGGACGGCAAGAGGCGTATCCGTGCCCATCGAGCCGTCTGGCTCCTTGCCGTTCTGGGCCATCGGGGAGAGGAGAACGCGCAGGTCCTCCATCGTGTAACCGAAAGCGAGCTGCCGCTCGAAGAGCGAGGCGGACTTCGGGCGACCGTAGACTGGCGCCTCGGGCAGCTCGTTCAGGTGGATCTCACCCTCCTCCAGCCACTCCCCGTAAGGCTGGCGCACGAAGAGCGGCCGCTTGACGTCCTCGTCGTGCAGGAGCTCTTGGCGCTCCGTGTCGACGACGAGCATCTTGCCCGGCTGCAACCTCCACCGCTCGACCACGTCCTCGGCCGGCACCCGCAGGGCCCCGTCCTCGGACGCCATGATCACCCGTCCGTCCCTCGTCACCGAGTAGCGGGCAGGCCTGAGGCCGTTGCGGTCGAGCGTCGCGCCAACGATCCGCCCGTCGGTGAAGGCCACGGCCGCCGGGCCGTCCCACGCCTCCATGAGGGCGCTGTGGTACTGGTAGAACGCGCGGCGGTCCTCGGCCATCAGCTCGTCGTTCTCCCAGGCCTCCGGAATCATCATCGCGACCGCGTGCGGCAGGCTGCGCCCGGCGAGGTGCAGTATCTCCAGGGCGTTGTCCAGGGAGGCCGAGTCGCTCTGGCCCTGCTGGATGACGGGCGAGATCTTCCCGAGGTCCTCCCCGAAGAGCTCGGACTCGAACCGGTTTTCCCGGGCCCGCATCCAGTTCACGTTGCCCCTGATGGTGTTGATCTCGCCGTTGTGAGCCACGTACCGGTACGGGTGCGCGAGCTCCCAGCTGCCCAGCGTGTTGGTCGAGAAACGCTCGTGCACCAGCGAGATGGCGCTGGCGAAGTTGGGGTCTCCAAGGTCCGTGTAGAACCGCGACAACTGCTGGCCCTTCAAGAGGCCCTTGTAGATAACGGTGCGCGGGGAGAGGCTCACGACGTAGCAAGCATGCGACGCCTCGACGGCCTTGTGCAACCGGCGCCGGATGATGTAGAGCTTCCGCTCGAAGGCCGCCTCATCGGCCACGCGGCTCGCGACGAAGAACTGCCGGATCCGGGGCATGACGCTGCGGGCGTCCTTGCCGGCGGCCTCCGGCACCACGGGCACGTCCCGGAAGCCGAGGAATTCCTGGCCCTCTTCGGCGCAGATCTGCGCAAGTTTCTCTTCGGCGGCCTGCACCTCGGACTCCCCGAACTCGAAGAGCATCCCGACCGCGTAGCGCCCCTCGGCCGGGAGCTCTATCCCCAGCTTCGCGCACGCCCGCCGGAAGAAGCCGTCAGGGATCTGGGTGAGGATGCCAGCCCCGTCCCCGGTCTCGGGGTCGCTCCCGGTCGTGCCCCGGTGCTCCAGGTTGTGCAGAACCTCGAGACCCTCCTCGACCGTCTCCCGCGTGCGCCGACCGTCGAGCCGCGCTACGAACCCGAGCCCGCAAGCATCGTGCTCGTACATCGGGTCGTAAAGTCCGGCTCTAAGGGTCAACGAATCCTCTCCTTCGACGCGTAGGATGCGAGAGCAACCCACTTTTTACACGAATGGCGAGCAGATCACAAGAGGGTAACAAGGTTGTTGCATACTAGCGCGATGCAAGGCTCCTGGAAAAGGAGAGCCCCGTAGCGTCCCGCCGCCGGCCGGGTTCGGCGGGCAGGGTACCCTTACAGTTCGTCCAGCTCGGTGCGGAGCCTCGTCTCATCCTCCAGCAGCTCGGAGAGGCGGATGCGGACCTCGGCCGCCTCGGCCTCCACCTCGGCGAGGCGCAGGGTGAGCTCCCTCTCGCGGGCCGCCGCCTCTGGGGTGCGCTGCTTGGGGCGGTAGCGGTCACGGGCGTTCTTTATGCGTTTGGAGGCCTCTTGACGGATGCGCTCCCTATCGGCCTTGAAGTCTTCCCCCTGGACGTACTCCCGCACGCGTTTGACGCCGGCGTCGGAGAGGAGATCCGAGAGGATCTCAGCCGAGCTCTGTTTGAAGTCTTTCGCCATGAGACGGGTTCCTCCTCGCGGGCTTTCGCCTATTGTAACCGCGTGAGGGTGGCGAGGACGGCTAGCCTCCGGAGGCTTCCAACACGTCCTTCAAGAGGATGCGCCCCCGAGCGCCCGAGCCTTCGATCCCGGCGAGGTCGATTCCGAGCTCGTCCGCCTTGCGCCGCGCGGCGCTCGTGGCCTCAACCTCCGGCGGAGAACCGTCGGCTGGCCCGCCGTCTCGCGGGTCCGGGATGGGCTCACGCGGGACGTCAGATCCTCCGGGGAGCTCGCGGGTGCGGTCGGGCTGCTGGCGGCCTTCCTGACTCTCGCGCCTCTTCTCCGCGAGCGCGCTCTCCAGGAGCTGGGGGTTATTGTCTATGGCCTGCAGGGCCCGTTCGATGGTGCCGAGGATCCTCTCCAGCCTCACCTTCAGTTGCAACTGGGCCTCGACGCCTTTGACCTCGAGCTTGACCTTGTCCAGGTAAGCGTCTACCCCGATGGTAATGTTCAGGAAGTTGGCCAACTCCGCCCGCGCCGAGATGTGCGCCCTGAGGTCCTCGACCTCGAGGTTCAGCTCCTCGACGTTGAGCATCGGCACGTCGAGGAAGACATCAGGCTGATCCGTGCCCTCCGCCTCGCGGTCGATCTTGGCGAACGCCTGCGGGTCCTCGTTCGAGGCCCCGTCTTCCCTCTGGCGGTCGGTCTCTGGCGGTGTCACCCTGCGCTCCCTCGGCGGCTCAACTCAACGCTCCCTAGTGTATTGCCCCTCGCATCTCCGCGGCAAACGCCGGGATCCAGCACCGGGGCCACCCGTTCGCGCCTAGTTGTGCCTCGCTCGGGGTAGAGAAGGACTCCGAGCATCGTCGAAGGAGGAGAACCGGTGGCAGAGGGAAGTCAACAGCAGGGCGGCCAGCAACAGCAGCAGCAGAGCCCGTTGCAGCTCATGGGGCGCGCCCTGACCGACATCCGCAAGGTACAGAACCTGCTAGAGCTCAACTTTCCCGGCCAGACCGAGGCGATCAAGATGCAGCGCGAGGCGGGAGACATCGTGTGGCAGGAGATCCAGCGTATGCAGCAACAACAGGGGTCCTGACGAACGAAGAGTCCAGATCGTAACGATCTGGACTCTTCGTTCGTCATACTAGTAGGAATGGTGGCGAGGCACGGCAGGCCGAGCGAGAAAGAGCAACGGGAGGAAACCATATGGCCGCAGACGAGGGCAAGGGGCTCCTGGGCAAGGCCCAGGAAGGTTTGAGAGGAACCACCGGCGCCTTGAAGGGCGATGGACCGTGGCATTCGGTCAAAGCGGACGTCTACCACGACAACCCGAACTGCATGACGGGCAGCAACATCGAGCCGGAGAACGTCCGGCAGGGGACGGGCGACAAGCAGCTGTGCGGCGAATGCCAGCGGCTCGACACCTCGGGCGGCCCGGTAGGCAACCTCACCAACCTCTGACAGAACAGAAACCCATTTCGGAATCGGAGAGGTCGGGGACTCGAATCCCCGGCCTCTCCCGTTGCTCGTGCTACTGGGCTAAGGGGACGCCTGCTCGGGCATCCGAGACCGAAGTCGTTCTGGAGCCTACGGGCAGCGGGGTCCATCGCGACGCGTACGGTACCCTCTCAGGGAGTTCCTGTTGTCGGAGGCCCAGGAGTCCATCGTGCCGCGCCAATTGCGCAGGAACGTCTCTGCCCCCACAGAGTCGCCGGCGGATCCGAAGGGACGATCACCACCAGTACTGGCCCTCAGTGCGGAGGCGAACAGGAACAGCTCCCGATCCCCGCCCGCGTCCGGGTGCAGCCGCGCCAGGAGCAGCCGCCACATGCGGCGGTCTTGAAGGGGCGTCTTCCGATCGGCGGAACCGTCTGCCATCCGAACCTCCAGGGTTTCTTGGGGATTCTAGGCGCGCAGCGCTGTCGCCGTAAACAACGTTCTGGGCCGACCACTAGACCTGGGGGAGGGGTCTCGCACCGCGTCCACATGCCGACCGCCGGTCCGCGCCGATCGCTCGGCGCGGAGCGCTACCCTTCTTCGGGCAGGTGCTTCAACTCCTTGACCCTCTGCTCGAACTCTTGCGGCGAGTTGGAGTTGCCGAACGCCCAGGCGAGATCCTCTATGTTCTGCTGGTTGGTCCTGACGAAGAGCATGGCCTGCTTGAGTTGCATATCTTCGAAGGCCGCGACGGCGAGACCCGTCACGTCCAGCGGCTCGGGGATACCGGCCTTCTGGCACATCGCCAGCATCCGGGCGGCCTTGACGAGCTGCCGCTTCTGTTCCTGCATCATAGCTTCCCCACGCTCCCCGTTGGCCTGCCCGGAACCCCTCGACGGACGGACCATTTCCTAATCCCTCACCGGGCATCTTGGTCCGGGGTTCGAAGCAGCCTCGTCTCGAGCGTGTTGAAACCCTCGTCCATGATCTGCTCGAAGGTGTTCCCCAGCTCGTCCTTGGCCACGCTCACCAGGCGCCCTTGCTCGTCCACGTACTCGTCCGCGACAGGGAGGTCGGCGACGGTGCCGACCACGACCTCGTCGATAATGCTCCCGTTCTCGTCGAGGGTGGTCTCGAAGATCCAGCCGGACTCGTCCACGCTGCGCCGGGTCATCCCGCCGGCGGCGTCGGAGATCCGGGCCTCACGACGTTCGGCCAGCCTCCGGGACAACTCGCTCTCTTCGCCCCTCTCCCTCACGTCCTCCACGGCGATCCGGAGCGCCGCCTCGACGAGCTCGGACCTGGAAGGTCGAACGTCCTCCTCCGACCGAAGCTCCCACCGGAGCCCCTCCAGCTCGGCGCAAAGCTGTTTGGAGAGGTTGAAGGTGACGCCGACCCGCTCCGTTCTCTCGTCCCAGGAGGTAGCGGCGCCGGACGAACCGCGAGACTCCGAAAGGGCTTGTTTCTCGTCGGCGGCGTCGGAGCTCTCGCTCAGGATGGTTCCCATGAGGTCATCCGGCACGCTTCTTCTCTTGCCCATGCTCTCCCCTACCCCTCTTGAACGAACCGCTTTGCCAGGCGGTCGTAGTCGGCGGCCCCGTTGCTCCTCTTCGCGTACTCGAAAATGTGCTGACCGAAGCCCGGCGCCTCCGAGAGCTTCGAGTTGTAACGCACGACCGGCCATACGGCGTCGGGGAAGTGACGCTCCAGCTGACCCAGGATCTCGGCGCTTTTCTTCACCCGACCGTCGTAGAACGTGGGGATTATGCCCCGTATGAACAGGCCGTCGCGGTAGCGTTGCACCTCCTTCACGCGGCCTAGGAAGTCGCCTACCCCCTGCAGCGCCAGCACCTCCATCGAGACCGGGATCAGGATCTCGTCGACGTAGAAGAGGCTGTTGACGTTGAGGACATCCCAGGAAGGCGCCGCGTCCAGCAGCACGAAATCGTAGTCCCGAAGGCCTTCGAGGGCCTCGCTCAACACCAGCTCCGAGCGCATGTCCCTCCGGGAGATCATGCGCTTCACCCCAGAGAGGTTCGACCCGCCGGCGATCACGAACAGGTTCTCGCGGGCCTCTATCTGCACGTCCCCGAGGCCGGCCTCGCCCTGCACGAGCTCGGCCAACCCCTCGCCCGCATGGACGCCCAGGCTCTTGGTCACCTGTCCCTGGGTGTCGCAATCCACGAGGAGGGTCCGGTGACCCGCCAGCGCCAGCGCCGCACCCATGTTCACGCAGGTCGTGGTCTTCGCGACCCCTCCTTTCGCGTTGGTGAACGACCACCTTCCTCAACCGCACCCCTCCGTACGCCGAACTTCCGACAACCACTCGGACCAGTCATGCGTGTTTTCAACGACGCGCGACCGTGAAGGTCCATCTCTTCCTGGACGTACCGCCGAACTGCGCCTTATCTCCCGAGGATTCGGACTCGGCCTCTATCCTCACCTCGTGGGTGCCGGGGGAGAGCGCGTTGCCGACGTAATAGCTCAGGCTGACCGCTGGACGGGTCGTAGTGGAACCTGGACTTCTCGGACCCGTCGAGGTACAGCCTTATGTCTTTCTTGGAGAGGCTGGTCCCCCGATCCATCACCGTCGCCCGGATGGTGGGGCGGGGGTTGGAGATCCTGCCGGTGGGACCCATGCCCGTTATGGAGAGGCCGCCCGTGCGATAGCTCGTGGTCTGACTGCCGGACCTTCGTCCTCGTGACCCTGACCGAGGACCCTCGCGGGCCCCGCCTGTTCCTCCTCCTCCGTCTTCTAGACACGAGATCCGCTCCTCACGTGGTCTCTGACGATGCGGGTTCCCCGAGACAGCATAACCCTCTCGCCGCGCGAATAGAAGCCTGGACGTCGGCCGGGACACGACACGCGTCGGAACCTTATCCTCCGTTCCGGCCCCGTCAGCTTACGACGAAGCTGAAGCTCTTTCTGGCGTTCCTGCTCCCTTCGGCGGCGCCGGCCTCTATCTCGACCGTGTGGGCGCCCGAGGAGAGCTTGCGGGGGGTGAAGCTCAAGCTGCCGGTGGTCCGGCGGTACTGAAAGTCCCTCACCTGCTCCCCGTCGAGGTACACGTTTATGTCGTTCTTGGACAGGGTGGTCGCGCTGTCGGTCACCGTCGCCTGCACCGTGGGCCTGGAGCCGCTGATGTTCCCGACGGGGCTCATCGAGGTTATGGTGACGCCCCTCCTGACCGCCGCGGGTCGGGCCGCTTCTGGCGCCGGATCTCGTCCTCGGGTTGGCTCTGCCCGAGGTCCTCCGTCTTCTCGATCTGCCCACTCGCGCTCCCTTCTCTTTCGGCCGCGTTGCGAGCCTCGTGATCCCGGTTCCCCGAATAGCAGGAATCCCACTCGGCTCAGTCATCGAGCCGCTGCGGGCTGGAGAACGTCTTCAGATCTCGGAAAAGCCTTGCGCCAGACGCGGAGCCGCATCCTCGAGAGTGTCAGGATGCGGCTCCGTGGCTGTCACCTACTTGCTGGGCGTTCTCGCGCTCAGGATCTGGAACCCCGATCACGTCCCCGGACAACGAGTCCGTCACGCCGCCGAGCAGCCCCTTGTCCTTGACCTTCTGCCGGTCGCGCTCCCTCTCCGCCTGCCTGGCTTCGTTCTTCGCCCGGCTGGTCTTCTCCTTCTGCGCCGCCTCCTCTTCGGCGTCGGCCTTCCTCTGCTGCGCCCGGCCTTCCTCCTTCTTGGCCTCGTCGCCGGTCATGGCGCCCCAGGCCTCTTTGGCCTTGCCTTTGGTCTTGTCGTCCACGATTGCTCCTTTCCTTCGACGGCTCTCCAGGGTCCTGCGACTACTGGTTCGAAGCGCCGATGACGTCCCGGACGGTGATGCGGCCCTCGGCCCCGGTACCCTGCACCTGGTTGAGGTCCACGCCCAGCTCCTGGGCCTTCTGCTCGGCGGCCTGCGTGGCGTTCGGCTGCTGACTCGCCACCGGCGGCCTGCTGCGCCGCCTGCTGTCCCTGCTGCGCAGCTTGACCGGCGGCTTGTTGCCCTGCTGGCCGCCTGTCCGGCCGCCTGCTGGGCCTGACCGGCCGCCTGGCCCGCGGTGTCCTGCGCCTGCTGGGCGGCCCCGCCGGCCGCCTCTTGGGCCTGCCCGGCCACCTGCCCGGCCTGGTCGGTCGCCTGACCGGCCGCCTCCTGCGCCTGGCCCGCCGCCTGACCGGCGGTGTCCTGGGCCTGGCCCGCGGCCTGCTGAGCCTGATCCGTCGCCTGACCGGCCGCCTCTTGAGCCTGTCCGGCGACCTGGCCTACCTGATCGGTGACCCCACCCAGGGGACCTCCACCCTGCTGATCGTCGTCCTGCTGGCCACCACCGGTCGAGGCCGCCCACGGTGTCCTGCGACCTGGCCCGCGGCCTGGCCGGCGGTGTCCTGCGCCTGCTCCGCTGCCTGACCGGCGCTGGTCCGTGGCCTGGCCGGCAACCTGCTGGGCCTGGTCCGTGGCCTGTCCGGCGGCGTCCTGCGCCTGCTGGGCCGCCCCCTGCGCGAAATCCGTGATCTTCTGCTGCGTGCTCTGGGCCGCCTCGTTCACCTGGTCCTGGATGCCCTGGTCCTGGGCCGCCTGGTCTATGGACCCTTCGAGCTCCACGTAGTAGTCGGTCATCTCCTGGACCTGGGCCTTGGCATCGCCCTCGGGGAGCTGCTCGGCGTACTGCTCGAGTTGCTCGCGGTAGTTCTGGATCTGGCTCTTCAGGCTGCCGATGGACTGCGCGTAGAAGTTCCCCGCGCTCTGCTGGGACTGCTGCTCGATTTGCTGCTGAAGGTTCAAGCCTTGGGTCATGTCGTGTCCTTTCTCTGTTCGCTGTTTCGTTCGCGGCGGGGCCGACCGGGGCCAGCCCCACCGCAACTTCGCTATCTACTAGAGGGCGCCGCCGAGCGAGCCGCCTCCGCCACCGCTGTCGTCGTCGTCATCGTCGTCGCCGCCGCCGCCGCCGGTCAGGCCGCCGGTGAGGCCGCCGACGGTGTCCTGCACCTGCTCGACGGGTCCACCGCCGCCTTCGCCGCCGCCCGGTGAGGCCGCCGACGGTGTCCTGCACCTGCTCGACGGGGCCTCCACCTTCGCCGCCGGTGAGGCCGCCACGTGTCCTGCACCTGTCGACGGGCCGCGCCCTGCCGCCGGTCACGCCGCCCACGGTGTCCTGGACCTGATCGACGGGTCCGCCTCCGCCGCCTTCTTCTTGCCGCTCCTTCACCTTCCTGGGGAGCGGCTTCGCCTTCCCCGCCGCCTTCGCCCTGGCCCGTAGTAGTCCTCGGAGTCGCCGGACTCCACGGTGGTCGTCGTGCTCTCGGCGGGCGGGAGGAGGTCCAGCCTGAGCAGACCGCCGCCCAGAAGGCCTTCCTCGCCCTTCTTCTCCTCGACCGTCGTCGTGTTGCTGTCCGAGCTGGAGGAGTCCTCGATGGGCTGCTCGCCCGGCTCGCCGCCTTCGACCGGGGCCTGGCTCATCAGGTTGCCCTGCTGGTCGTAGGTGGAGTCCACGAGGTTGCCCTGCTCGTCCGGGGCGCGCTGGACGGTGACGGTGTTGCCCTGCTCGTCCTGGCCCTGCAGGACGGTGTTGCCCTGCTCGTCGGTGGTCGGCTCGCCCACCGCCTCGAAGCCCTCGGGCAGGTTCTCGGCCATCTGGGCGGCCTCGTCCTCTCGCCTTCCTCCTCGCCTTCTTCCTCCTCGGGCACGATCTCGTCCATCAGGTTGCCCTGCTGGTCGTAGATCGAGTCGACGACGTTGCCCTGCCTCGTCCTCGACGCGCTGGACGGTGACGGTGTTGCCCTCCTCGTCCTGGCCCTGCAGGACCGTGTTGCCCTGCTGGTCGGTGAACGGCTGGCCCACCGCCTCGTAGCCCTCGGGCAGGCTGTCGGCCAGCTCGCCGACGGCGTCCTGCGCCTGATCCGCGCGTCCTGGGCCTGGTCGCGACCGCCGGCGGCGTCCTGGGCCTGATCCGCGACCTGACCGGCCTGATCGGTCGCCTGACCCGCGACGTCCTGCGCCTGGTCGGTGACCTGGCCCACGACGTCCTGCGCCTGACCGGCGACCCCACCGACCGGCGTCCTGGCCTGATCCGGCCTGACCTGCCTCGCGCCTGGCCGGCGACGTCCTGCGCCTGACCGGCGACCTGCTGCGCCTGGTCGGCCGCCACGTCGGTCGGGTCCTGGCCCGCCGCCTGGTCGGCGTTCTGCCTGGCCTGCTGGGCCGACTCCTCCAGCGAGTCCTGCACGCCGGCGTCCTGGGCGGCCTGGTCTATGGTGCCCTCGAACTGGGCGTAGGAGTCGGTCATCTGCTGGATCTGGGCCTGCGACTCCTCGGGGAAGCTGCTGCATGAAGCTCTGGAGCTGGGCGCTGTCGCTCTGCATCTGGCCCTTGATCCTGCCCATCGACTGCGCGAAGAAGTCCTGGGCCTGCTGCAGGTACTGCTCTTCCTGCGTCTGCTGCTGAGCGTTCTGCGTTTGTTCGCTCACTTGTTCTCCTCTTTACTCTCGGTTTCTTGCTGTCCGGTCTTCCGTCTACGATGTTCCGGGCTTGTCTTTTCCCTTTCTTCGTTCGAACTATTCGACAAGTCGGGGTCGCTATTGGCTACCTCGCTGGCGATCCGCAACCGGACTCCGGCGTCGCGATAGACGACGCCCTCCTGCACCTCGTCCGGCAGGTTCTCGCGCCTGCTCCCCCACACGGAGTTGCGCCTGGTGCTTCCCCGAAAGCGCACCTCCGGGTCCGGCACTTCCTCGAAGCACAACTCGCGCATCTTCACGTCGGCGTCGAACGCGATGTCCGGGGTCTCGTGGCTCGCCTGTTCCCTCCTTCTTCATGGTTTCAGGAACCCACCACGTCCTTGATGGTTATGAGCCCGCCGGAGCCCGTGCCCTGCACCGTGGAGAGGTCCACGCCCATCTCTTCCGCCTTACGCCTGGCGGCGTTGGTGGCCTTCGGCCCCTCGGCCTCGTCTCCCCCGGCGTCCTGCCCGGCGGCGTCCTGCGCCTGCTCCGGCACGCCTGAGCCGACGGTCTCCTGGGCCTGCTGGGTGGCCCCCCGGCGGCGTCCTGCGCCTGGCCTGCAACCTGCCCGGCCTGATCCGTCGCCTGACCGCGCTCTGAGCCTGGCCCGCAGCCTGCCTGACCTGGTCGGTGGCCTGACCGGCCGTATCCTGCCGCCCTGCGCCGCCTGCCCCACCTGGTCGGTCACCCCTCCAAGGGGGCCTCCTCCCTGTCCGTCGCCGGTGAGCCCGCCGACGGTGTCCTGCACCTGCCCGGCGGCCTGTCCGACCTGGTCGGTGGCCTGACCGGCCGTGTCCTGCGCCTGGTCGGCGGCCTGACCGGCGGCGTCCTGGGCTCGGCCCGGCGGCTCCTGGCCTGGCGCCTGATCCGTCGCCTGACCTGGCCGGCCACCTGCTGAGCCTGGTCGGCGGCACCGCCCGCGGCGTCTTGCGCGCCCTCCACGGCCTGTCCGGCCGCCTGCTGCGCCTGCTCGGCGGCCTCTCCGGCGGCCCCGTCCTCCGAAGCCTCCATC
Organism: uncultured Rubrobacteraceae bacterium; assembly: GCA_963769655.1. GTDB lineage: Bacteria > Actinomycetota > Rubrobacteria > Rubrobacterales > Rubrobacteraceae > CAVYMT01. Next base: position 184,257 of record CAVYMT010000003.1, read on the forward strand.
TCCTCGGCCGCCTCTACCACGTCGCTGACGATGATGCGTCCGTCGGCTGCCCGTGCCCTCGACCTGCGTGAGGTCTACGCCCCGCTCTTTTGCCTCGCGGCGGGCCGCGTCCGTGGCGTCGATCTCTCCCTGGCGCCTGATCTTGTCCGTGTCCAGGTTGGCGACGTTGTTCTGCGCCTCGTTCGATGCACTCCTCCATGTTCGAGTAGTTGTCCATCAACTCCTGGAACATCGTCTGGAAGGCTTCTTCTCGCCCGCCCGGGATCTGGTCTGGCAGACCCTCCAGCGTGGCGCGGTTCTCCTTTATCTGCTGCTTGAGCGCCTCGGCCGAATCGATCGAAGTAGTCCTGGGCCAGGCTCCATCGTCCGTTGCTGGACCTCCTGCCTGGACTCCTGGATGCCCTGGTTCAGCTTCTCTAACGCCTCCGTCTGTTTTTCGGTCACCTGTCTCTCCTCTCCGCCCGGTCTTCTCAACCTTGCTTACCCGCGTCTCAAACGACCCTTATGCCGACCATGTTCCCTTCGTCGTCGAATACCCGCTCGATGGCGTTCCCCGCCTCGTCCCTTACCCGATTCACGATTCGGCCGTCGTCGTCCACGTACTCTTCCTCTACGGGCAGGCTGCCGACGTTGCCGACCAGCTCTTCGGCTCACCACCTCGCCGTTTTCGTTCAGGGTGATCTCGATGATGTCCCCGGTCTGGTCCACCGCGCGCTGCATGGTCTGGCGCCCTCCGTCGGCGTTCTCGTTGGCCCCATCGTCGGTCTGGGCCTGGTCATCTGCGGCGCTTCCGGCTCCGTCGGCGGCCTGGCCCGGGGCTTCTCCGGCGTCCTGGGCAGCCCGTCCGGCAGCGTCTTGGGCCTGCTGGGCCGCACCTCCGGCGGTGTCCTGCACTCCTTGGGCGGCCTGTCCCGCCGTATCTCCGACTCCCTGGGCCGCCTCGCTCGCACCCTCGGCGGCCTGCCCGGCGCCCTCGCCTACTTGCTCCGTGGCCTGTCCGGCACTTTCGGCCGCTTCGCCCGCGCCCTCGCCGACCTCCTGGGCGGCCTGTCCGGCTCCTTCACCGACTTCGCTTGCGGCTTGGCCTGCTCCCTGGCCCACCTCGCCCGCCGCTTGTCCGGCGCCCTGGCCAACTTCGCCCGCGGCCTGTCCCGCGCCTTCGCCGACTTGCTGGGTCGCCTCACCGGCACCCTCACCGACATCTTCTACCGCCGATTGGGCGCCGTAGCCTACATCCTCTACGGCCTCGCCCGTACTCTTCGACGGCCTCGCCGCACCTTCGCCAGCGCCGCGACGGCTCGACATCTTCGACGGCCTCGCCCGTGCTCTCGACGGCTTCTCCGGCGCCTTCACCCACGTCCTCGACCGCGGAGCCCGCACCCGAACCAACGTCCTCCACCGCGCGCCTTCGCCCACGTCCTCGACGCGATCCGCCCGACCACGTCTTCGACGGCGGAACCCGCCCGAGCCGATATCCGCGACGCCTGGTCTTCGCCGACGAGCCGACCAGCCCCTTCGCCGACGTCCTCGACGGCGGAGCCCGCACCGGAGCCGATGTCGGCGACCGCCTGGTTGGCTCCCTCACCGACCAGATCGCCGGCGCCAGAGCCGATATCCTCGACCGCGGAGTTGACACCTTCGCCCACCAGTTGACCGGCGCCTTCACCGACGTCCTCGACGGCGGAGCCCGGCGCCCTCGCCGACGTCTTCGACCGCGGAGCCCACGCTCTCGACCAGCTTCTCGACGATCTGCGGGTTGCGGTCTATGGTCGTGAGGACCCGGTCGATGATGGCGGTCACGTTGTCGAGCCGGACCTTCAGGAGCGCCTGCGCCTCGACGCCCCTGGATGACCAGCTTCACCCGGCCGAGGTACAGGTCGACCCCGACCGAGAGCTCCACCAGGTCGAGCACCTTCGCGAAGAGGTTCACCTTCGCCCGCAGGTCGTTGAGCTCGAAGTTGATCTCGTCTACCTTCACGACCGGCACGTCGAGCAGCACGTCGGGGATCTTGCCGTTCATCACGGCGTCTTCGTCGTCGTACTCCAGCGTGTAGTCCGCGTAGACCTTCTCGGGGATCGTCTGGTCGCCGGGTATGTTGCTCGCGAACCGGTACTCCTCGGTCTTCTGGACCGAGGTGCGCGGGTCGTTCTTCCGAACCGGAGCGTTGTCGTCGATTTCCGATAGTCTTCGCGCATCTCGGCCTGTTCTTGCTCCGTCAGGTTCTGCGCGTGCCGTTCGCCTCCTGGGGCTGGGAGGACTGATCGTCCTGCTGCGCCTGATCCTGCTGTCGATCCTGCTGCTGGTCCTCGGCCTGTCCGTCGGACCTGCCGCGATCCGGATGACCCCTGAGTGTCTTGATCCTGCGCCGCCACTCGGCCCTCCCTTATGAGCAGAATTGCTCTGACGTCTCCCGTACTTTCCCTTATGCCACCCGACGCGCGAACGCAAACCTTTTCTGCGTCGCAGCCCGGGATTGGCTCCGTAGGCCCTGGCCCGTCGTGTCCGTTGGTTGGGCTTGGCCGGGTCAGCCCATCTCCTACTGTGACCGTACGGAAGGGTTGAAGGTTACGCCCGAAGGCTCGATTCAGACGAACTTCTTGTAGACGCCGATGTTCGAGGTGTCGCGGACGCCGAGGGCCTCCTTCAGCTCGCCCAGGGTGGCGCCGCGCCGGAGCAGCCGGATGGCGAAGGTGTGGCGCAGGACCATCGGCGAGACGCGCCACATGCCGACCGCGTCGCACCGCTTCCAGAGGGCGTTCTGGAGGACTTGGAGGTGGTCACGGGCCGGGCGGCGCGGCCGACGATGAGCTCCGGCGTCTCGTCGTCGCGCAGGTCGAGGTAGCGACGGACGGCCTCGACCGTCTCGGGCGGAGAGGCGCCGGGCGCGCGGGGCGAGGTGGGAGCCGGGGCCGCCGAGCTGGACCTGGGCGGCCGTCGAGGTCGACGTCGCTCCTGAGGAGGGCCCGGATCTCGCTGACGGTCACGCCGGCGTCGAGCATCAGCCTGATGACGGCGGCGTCCCTGGCGTCGTCGCGCCCCTTCGACCGGGAAGGAGAGGAGCTGCTCGGCCTCGTCGTCTTCTAGAGACGATGATCTGCTGGTCCAGCGGCTGGTGGACGGGCTCTATGGGATCGAAGTCCAGCTCGGCGTCCGTGGAGGTCCTCGCCCAGTCCAGGAAACGCCGCACCGCCGCGTCCTTGCGGTAGACGGTGAAGCGCTTGCGGTTGCCGTCGAGCAGGCGGTTGCGGAACTCCATCACGTGCCCGACGCGCAGGGCATCCGCGTCCTCCACGCCCCTCTCGTCGAGAAAGCGCCCGAACTCGCGCACGTCCGCCTCGTAGAACTCGGCCGTGCGGGGGCTCGTGTCCGGGTCGTCGGCGAGGTGGGCGGCGAAGTCCTCGATCAGGCCGTCGATCTTCATGTCGTTATTCTAGCTTGTCAGCACCGCTGCGAGCCTTGGCAGGCCCTCGCTCTCAGCTTTCCCGTTCCGCACCTTCCCGGCGCGTTCGCGATACGCTCTACACACAGCAGCGCGTAGCTTGGCCGTTGGAGAAACGCGGGGACGTCACGAACGCACGCCCTTGCGGTTGGCTGAAAGCCGCCTGCCAAGCGGCGTGCTGAAAGCGAGGTCGGCGAAGCCGGACGATGCGTGCTGACAAGCTCCCGGAGGGGCGTGCTACGAGCCCGCTGCGCGGGCTCGTGCGTGGCGTTCTATCGCGTCGTGGGCGGCGTTTATCTCCGCGGTCACCTTCTCGGCGCGGGCGCGCTTTTCGGGGTCGGAGAACCGGTCGGGGTGGAAGCGCTTGACCAGATCCCGGCGCTTGCGATCGACCTCGTCCATCGGGGCGCCGGGCATGAGGCCGAGCTTCTCGTAGGCGGCGAGGACGTTGGGCGGGTACCTGCGGGGCACGAAGGTATCGGTCGAGGACCGCCAGCCGCGGACCCTCTCGCCGAAGTTTCCCGGCTCGTCCGTCGTCTCGTTTTGCTGCTCTTCGGTGGCCCGCCGCTCTTCGCCGCGGCGCCACTCCTCCGCCACACCCTTACGGGCGGCCTCGAAGGCCCTCCGGAGGGTCTCGCTACGGTCGCGGGCGTCGCGCAGGGTGTCGCGGAAGCGTTCGTCCTCGTTGAGGTTGGTGACGAAGCCCCGGGCCAGGCGGCCCAGGCGGCGCGGAATGCTCACCGATCGCGGCTCTCCTGCCCATCCCAGTAGTCGTCGGAGAGCGGGCCCGGATGGCGGAGGACCTGCGTGTCGTCCTCCTCGACGTCCTCGATCACCTGCGTCTCGTCACCGGACTCTTCTTCGTCGGCGGCTTCGTCCGCGGCGTCGTCGATATCCGGGTCCTCTTCGGTGCGGTCCTCGGGAGCGGCGGAGGCAGCGGCGGCCGGCTCGCTGGCCGGGGCTGCCTCGCCAGCGTCCGGAAGCTCGAAAAAGTCGCGCACCATCCCCACGTCCTCGAGGCCACTCTCGGCGGCTTCGATCCTCCGTTCCTCCTCCGAGATGCCGAAGTCCCTGGCCTGACGGGCCTTGCGGATCTCGTCCTCCAGGGAGCGGACGACTTCGTCGGTCTTCTCCTTGAGCTCGCGGATGCGGCCCTGGCTGAGCTCTATCTCGGAGTCGAGCTTGGACTCCCGCGCCGCGGGTCGAGGTCGCCAGTTCGGCGACGTTGATGCCGGCGGCCTCCAGGGTGTTGCGCACGATGCGCACGGCGGCGCCCTGGGGCACCTCGGGGGGAAGGTTCCTGATTATCTCGGCCGCCCGCTCGACGGTGAAGCCGCGGGTCTCCTGGACGCCGGTCGTGCCGCCGGCACCGCTCGTGCCGACCTCCTCCGACGAGTAGACCGAGGTCCGGTCGTCGTCGTTCGGGTCGTTGAATATCCTGGAGAGAAAGCCCTGTCGCGCCGTCCTCTCGTCGTTCATCTAGCCGGCATCCTTTCGGTCGCGGGCAAAGTCTCGACGTGTCGCGTCACCTCGTCCAGGCCCTCGCGGAAGTACGAAACCTTCTCCTTGAGCCTGGCAAGGTTGGGGTCAGCCGGGCCGTGCAGGACGCTGCTGTGCATGGCCAGCAGCTCCCCGCGCAGGTTGGCCAGCAGGCTCTCCACGCCTTCGAGCTGGGCGTTGATCATGCTTACCCCGTCGAGTATCTCGCCGTAACCGGAGAGCTCCTCACGCCTGCCGGCCAGAGCGCTCTCGAACGGCGCCCGCAAGGACGAGTCCGGGTCCAGACCTTCGAGGTCTTTCTCCAGATCCCGAATGCGGTGCGAGACCGCTCGACGGTCCACGCTCTCCAGGTGCCGTCGCAGCGCCGCCCGTCGTCGCGCGAGCCTCGCCGCGTCTTCGATCTCCCCGAAGATGGCGTGGACGTCTTCGTCGAGCAACGGCCGGTACTCTTCCGGCAGAAGCTCCCAGCTCTCGAGCAACCCGTCTTGCAGCACGCAGATGCGCTTCATCTGTGGTGCCGCGGTGCGGTCCTGCCGCGAGACGCGTATCAGCTCCCGCACGTTCTCCCGCGCCCGCCGTCTCAACTCCTTGCGACGGTTCGAGCGCCGGTCCAGGAGGCGCGCGCCGGTGTAGACGGCCCCCGTCCCGAAGAGGCCCGCGAGGACGTAGCTCGGGTCCGAACCCACCAGCGAGAGCATGGCCAGGCCGGAGAAGGATCCAACCGGTATCAGGCGCGTCACCTGCCGCGAGACACCGGCCCGTCCGTTGCGTACCAGGCTACCCACGGCGGCCCTCCTCGTCGGCCGGCTCTGCGGCGGGGGCTTCTGACGGGGTGTCCGAGGGTCCGGGCTCTATGGAGCTCGGTTCGCGGAGGCCCATCTGGGCCTCTATCTCCTCGAGCTCCCGCTCGGCGTCGAGGCGCTTTATGTCGATCTCGGCGGCCGCGATCTGGCGCTCGGTCTCGCTGGTGCCGAGCTCGCCGACGGCCTGGGCCTCGTAGGAGGACTGCCGGATGGACTGCCGCGCCTTCTCCAGGTCCCTGGAGGAGTCCGAGAGGGAGACGCTCGCACGGGCATCGTTGGCGGTCCTGAGGGCCCTGGACCTCTGGTGCTCTTCCATGAGGGAGGCGCGCTCGCGCACCACGTCGTTGTAGCGGCGCTCCTGCTCGCGGAAGGCCCGCTCCATCTCCTCGGAGTTCTTCCTGGCCTCGGTGAGACGGCCCTCTATCTCCAGGAGGGATGCCTGGGCCTCCTGCTTCTGCTGGACCACCTCGACCGCGGCATCCCGCTGACCCCGGGCGGCCAGCTCCCGAGCCTGGCGGTCCTTGACGGCCAGGGTCTTCTGCTTCGTGGCGGCGTCGTTGGAGAGCATTTTCTCGTAGGCCATCGTGCGGGCCGCCGCGACCTGCAGCTTCTTGAGGTTCTCAAGCTCGTCCTGCACGGCGTTCTCCAGCAAGATCTCTGGGTTGCGCTGCTCGACCCCGGAGAGGAACTTGCCGAAGAACCCGCGGATAGCCCTGGTAAGTCTTCCCATCTGCGCCGCCTACCCCCGGACGTGATAGAGGAAAATTTCGTCGCCGATTATATCATCGGTACGTGCCGCCCCGGGAAAGGTATCGATCGGCGGCTAGCGGGCGGCCCTGTAGTCGCCCTCCGGGCGGGGCGTCGATCTCCCGGCCAGGACTATGGCACTCGGGGACTCGACCTCGAATGCCGCCTCGAGGGCCTGCCCGGCGGCGGAGAGCAGGTCATCGGCGTTGCGGGCGTCGCGGGGGTAGATCGCGGCCCCAGCCCGCGTCTCCTTGGAGCCCAGGGAGCTGGCGGCGGCGAGCGCCCTGCGCGCCGCGCCCTCGACCCCCCGATCGTCCATCCCGCTGAGGACGAGCCCGAAGAGTTCCCCGTCCCCGAGCAGGATCGGCTCGCCGATCCGGGTCCACACCCGCTCCAGCAGGACCTCCAGATCCTTGACGCCCTCGCCAGGATCCACGAGCACCACCGCCACCGGCACCCCCCTGCGCGCCGCCAGCTCCCCTTCGATCTGCTCCAGGAGCAAAGAGCCGTCCTCGTCGGTGGCGTATGCCTCGTCTTCGGCGGCGTCTCCGCCGCCAGGAGCGGCGCGGGCGACGGCCAACGCGAAGACGCCTGTGAGCGCCAGGGCCCCGAACCGGTAGAAGATCAGGGCCGCCGTCTCCTCCGCCCCATCGTCCACGAGACCGGGCAGCATCGCCAGGGCGTAGCAGGAGAGGACGGAGACGAGGGCCACGAGCACCACCGTCCTCGTCCCGTGCAACGCCGCCGCCAGCAGCAGCGGGAAAAAGAGGACGTACAGCTCGCTCGTGACCCCGCCCGAGAAGAAGACCATCATGGCGACGACGGCGGCGTACAGCGCGTACATCCACCCGCAAAAGCTCCCGGTGAACTGCGCCGCCGGCAACAGTACGAGGGCCAAGGCGACCGTCACCCCAACACAGACGGCCAGGTACAACAACACGAAGGAGACCGCGGGCTCGTAGGTCACACCGTGCACGAGCAGCAAGGAGGCGGCCGCCAGGGCAAGGAAGAGCACGGAGAAAGCCTTGAGGCTTCGCGCCCCCCTCGAATGAACATTTGCGCCCCTCACGCCGAAGTATGATACGCACAAGGGAGCCCGCCCGCCAGCACAGGAGGCAGCATGGAAGACGCCAACAACCCGTACACCGCCATGGAGGGCTACGCCGTCTACGATGCCTCCGGCGACGAGATCGGCCGGGTGAGCGACACCGTATACGACGACGTCAGCGACGTCCTGAAATACGTGATCGTGGACGGGCACGTAGTGCTCGCCAACGGCATACACGTGGACCCCGACGAAGAACGCGTCACCGTCCCTTACGACGCCGAGGCTGTCAGGTCCGCCCCGGCCTTCGAAGAGGTAACGGGGGCCTTCGATCGGGCCGTCCGCGAGCACTACAAGGATAGCGCCTAGCCGCGACGTGGGCCCGTTGCGGTGACGTGCAGGGTGCCGGTTGCCGGACGATGCGAGCTCGCCCCACCATGATGCGCCCCGGTCTTGTCCTCGGGGTCGGCCTGCTCCTGCCCCTGCTCGTCATCGGTTGCTCGGGCGAAGACGGGTCCCCGCCTTCCGAGCCGGCCGAGCGGCGCGACCTGCGCGTGGAGCAGATCTCCGCGGGGACGCTTCCGCAGGGCCCGGTGGACCCGCGGGCGGTCGTGGCCGCCTCGGCGGCGGACCTGACGCGCGCCTCCGGCGTCGAGGTACCGGAGGCCGGGAGCGGGACTTACCTGACCCTTCTCTGGGGCGAGCAACCGACGGGCGGCTACTCGCTCGCCGTGCGGGCCGCGCGCGTCGTGGGGGACCGGGTCGAGGTCCGGCTGAGGTTGGAGGAGCCGCCACCGGGCGAGATCGTGACCGACGCGCTGACCTATCCCTACGCCGCGGCGGTCTTGCGCGACCTCGACCCCGAAGGGAAGACCTTCGCCTTTGTCGACCAGGACGGCCGGAGGCTCGGCTGGCCGGTGCGCAGGACGGGCACCGCCGGCGGCCCGTAGGGTCTTGGGGCGAGGGGTGGCCGCGCGTATAATCCTCGCGTGGCCGAAAGCGTGGATGTCAGGGAAAGAGTGCAGGCCCTGCGCGAGCAGGTCCGTTACCACGGGCGCCGCTACTACATAGAGGACGCACCAGAGATCTCCGACGCCGAGTACGACGCCCTCTACAGGGAGCTCGAGCAGTTGGAGGCCGAAAACCCCGAGCTCGTGACCGACGACTCCCCCACCCAGCGGGTCGGTGGCGAGCCCCTGGAGGGCTTCGAGACCGTCCGCCACGCCGTACCGATGCTCTCGTTGTCCAACGCCCGCAAGACAGAAGACCTCGTGGAGTGGGACGCGCGGGTACGGCGCCTGCTCGGTCCCGACGAGGAGGCCGACCTCCGCTACGTCACCGAGCTCAAGATCGACGGTCTCGCGGTATCCGTGCGCTACGAGAACGGCCGGTTCACGCAGGGCGCCACGCGGGGCAACGGGACCGTCGGCGAGGACGTCACCGCGCAGCTGCGTACCGTCCGCTCTATCCCCAACGCCCTCGACGACGACCCGCCGCCCGTTCTGGAGCCCAGGGGCGAGGCGTACGTCCCGATAAAGGACTTCGAGGAGTTCAACCGGCGCACGGAGGCCGAGGGCAAGCGGCCCTACGCCAACCCGCGCAACTTCGCGGCGGGCTCCATCCGGCAGCTCGACCCCAGGATCACCGCCCAGCGACCCCTCACCATCCTCCTCTACGGCGTCGGGGAGGGGGGTGAGATCTTCGAGAGCCACTCGGGGATGCTGGCGGCCCTCAAGAGCTACGGCCTGCGCGTAAACCCCTACCGGGTCCACGACTCCATCGAGTCCGTCGTCGAGGAGTGCGAGCGGTGGGCCGCTGAGAGGGAGTCGGTCGGGTACCAGATCGACGGCGTCGTCGTGAAGGTCGACTCGCGGGACCAGCAGCTCGCCCTGGGGTCTGTCGCCAAGTCCCCGCGCTGGGCCATCGCCTACAAGTTCGAGCCGCTTGCCGGCCGCACGAAGCTGCTCGACATCATCGTCAAGGTCGGGCGAACGGGGGCCCTGACGCCCCAGGCGGTGCTCGAGCCGGTCAACGTCGGCGGGGTGACTATCTCACGGGCCACGCTCCACAACGAGGACTACGTCAAGGACAAGGACATCCTTGTCGGCGACACCGTGGTCATAGAGCGTGCGGGGGACGTTATCCCCCAGGTCGCCCGCGCCATAGGCGAGGAACGGACCGGGGACGAACGACCGTTCGAGATGCCAAAGGTGCTGCCCCGTGTGCGGTGAGCCGGTCTCCCGCCCGGAGGGCGAGGCGGTTACCCGCTGCGTGAACGCCCGCTGCCCCGCGCAGGCACTGGAGCACATCATCCACTGGTCATCCAAGTCCGCGATGGACATAGAAGGCTTCGGCGAGAAGGTCGCCACCCGTTTCTTCGACCTCGGCCTCATAAAGGACGCGGCCGACATCTACGGGCTGGGGGCGGACCAGATCTCGCCGCTGGAAGGCTTCGGCGAGAAGAGCGCCGAGAACCTCGTCGGCGCGATCGAGAAGAGCAAGGAGCACCCGTTCTCCCGCGTCCTCTACGCCCTAGGCATCCGCCACGTCGGGGCCGTGACGGCGGAGCTGATCGCCGACCGCTTCTCCGGGGAGGATCTCCTGCGCGGAACCTCGGCCGACCAACTCGCCGAGATCAAGGGTGTCGGCGGGGTGGTTGCGCGGGCGGTCGTGGAGTACTTCTCGCTGGAGGACAACCGCGACCTCGTCCAGCGCCTTATGGCCACCGGGCTGAACTTCGACCGGGAGGAGTCGCGGCCCTCCGAAGGCCCGCTCGCGGGCAAGAGGGTCGTCATTACCGGGTCCTTGAGCGAATCCAGGGGCTACTACGTCGAGAAGCTCGAGGCCGCCGGGGGCACCTTCACCTCCTCGGTCAGCAAGAACACCGACTACGTGCTCGCCGGCGCCGAGGCCGGCTCGAAGCTTGACCGCGCCCGCGAGCTGGGCGTCACGATCCTGGACGAAGCAGGGTTCGAGGAGCTGCTCTCCTAAGGCGGATCGCGGGGTACCCCATGATCCGCGCTGTCAGCCGTCAGCTTTTTCGCCCAGTACTCGCGCGGGCGCGCTCGACGTACCTCTCGGCGGCCTCGGCGTTGTTGTAGCTAAGGACGCCGCCGGTCATGGGATTCGTTATCTCGTAGTGGCCGCCGGCCTCCTCGTCGATGATGACCGGGTAGTAGCGATCGCCGACCTGCTTGATCGCGTACGTCTCCGCTCTGTTCTCCGCCTCATCCATCTAACCTCCCGCGTCGCGTAGGCGGTTTCTACTACACGCGGGAGAGCAGAGTCTATTGAGACCCGGGCTACGAGCTTCGGTGGCCGGACCAGCGCGAAGCGCTAGGCGCCACACCTGAACACCCCGCCCTCGCCACCGCGGTCTTAGGACGCTTCCTTGGTCAGGATCGCGACCTCTTCGGGGCTCAAGGGCTCGCGTTGGGGGTCTCCGAGGGTCACGCGGCGCACGAAACCGGCGCCGACGGGTCTGGGGGCGTATGAGGGGAAGGTCAGGAGAGTGTAGCGTCCCGGACCGCGCCTGCGGGCGGGGCGGTGCTCGATCCAGAGCAGCGGCCGGGCCAGATCCGGCAGGCCGCCGGAGAAGTGCTCCCCGATGACCTCGGCCGCCAGTTGGGCGGCACATCTCGGCGGCGCCGCCGATCTCCGGGCAACTCCTCGCAGACGACTACGGGGCGTCTCCCAACTCCCCTTCGTAGACCCGGATCCAGCAGCACCCGGCCCGAAGCCTGTAGCCCGAACGGTGCTTTATGTACTCGTGCGTGAGGTTCATGTCTCTCGGTGCCATGGGCCGGCGCTTACAGATAGTTGCTTTGCGCCAGGTCCCGAAGCAACCTCCTCTCCCGCTCCCGTGTCATCCCCGCCACGAGCTCGGGCTCGCCGCGATCCCCGTCCCATGCGAGCGTGTCGCGGACGGTCTCCGCTAGCGGCCTGAAGGCCAGCCCGTCCCCGACGGCCCGGCCCACATCGACGTCGAGCATCCCCGCCATCTCCTCGGGCAACCAGATCGGCAGGTCCTGCCACGGCTCGACCCCGGCCTCGATCAGGAACTCCTCCGATGCCCAGACGAGCCGCGCCTCGCTCGCGGCGGCGTCCCGGATGCCCTCCAGCATCCCGCCCATGGTGAGCCCTGTCCGCCGGTCCCGTCGCGTTGTAGACGCCGGTACGCCGGTTCTCGACCATCCAAAGCATCCAACCGGCGAGGTCGCGCGCGTCGATGAGCTGCACCCGACGCTCGGGGTCCCCCGGCGCCAGCACCTCTCCCTCCCTCCGCCACCCGGCGGCACCAGTAGGTGAACCGGTCCGAGGAGTCGCGCGGCCCGACGATGAGCCCGGGCCGAACCACCAGCACCCGCCCCGGCATCGCCGCCTCCGCCGCCCGCTCGCATCCCACCGTGAGCTCGCCGTACAGCTCGAGATCCAGCTCTTCGGGCTCGGGATCCGGCGGGTGCGGAGCCGCGCCTCCTCGTCGAAACCTGTACGACCAAAATCCTCGTAGACGGAGATGCTGGACACGAAAGTGTAATGCGCGACCGCGCCAGCGAGAAGCGACGCCGAAGCCCGCACGGTGCGCGGCAGGTAACCGCAGGTGTCTATCGCCACATCCCACGTCCGCCCCTGGAGCGCCGAGAGGTCGCCGTACCTGTCCCCCACCAACCGTTCGACACCAGGGAACGCTTCAGGATCGCTGCGGCCCCGATTAAAGTGCGTGACACGATGGCCGCGCCCCAGGGCCGACTCGGTCAGGTGGTAGCCGAGGAACCGGGTGCCGCCCAGGATCAGGAGGTCCACGGCGTTGCCCGAAGCACGGTTTGCCGCTTCTCGTCCTCTAGCCGCCCGTTACGGCGCGATCTTCCGGCCGGTCCACGACCCGGTCTATGACGCCGTACTCGATGGCGGCCTGGGGGCTCAGGATGTAGTCGCGGTCTGTGTCGGCCTCGATCTTCTCGAAGGGCTGGCCCGTCATGTGCGCCAATAGCTCGTTCACCCGCCGCTTGGTGTGGACCAGCTCCCTGGCGTGGATCTCCACGTCCGACGCCTGCCCCGCAAGGCCCCCGGCTATGGCCGGCTGGTGCAGGAGTATCCGCGTGTTCGGCAATGCGCTGCGCTTGCCCTTCGCCCCCGCCGCCAGCAGGAACGAACCGGCCGACGCCGCCATCCCGAGCGCCGTCGTCGCCACGTCCGCGTTCACGAACTGCATGGTGTCGTACATCGCCAGCATCGCCGTGATGCTCCCGCCAGGGGAGTTTATGTAGATGTTTATGTCCTGCTCCGGGTCCTCGCTGTCCAGGTGCAACAGCTGGGCCATGACAACGTTGGCGATCTGGTCGTCCACGGGGGTGCCGAGGAAGATGATCCTGTCCGCCAACAACCGCGAGTAGATGTCCATGGTTCGCTCGCCCCGCGGACTCTGCTCCGTCACGTAAGGGACGACATACCTGGGATCGGAACTCATCTTCGAGCCCCCTCTCTGACGCCGACAGGCTATACTCTCCAAAAGGTAACATTGCTGTAGCGTTTGTGCAAGTTTTTAGTGGTGTTTTGGGGGTGAGAGGCGTGGAGCCGGATCGTTTACGGGTCCTGCGGCAGCAGGCTGTTTTGAGTCAGGAGCAGTTGGCGGAGAAGAGCGGGGTGGCGAGGGACACCATCTCCAAGCTCGAGAGCGGGCACCGGAGGGCCTACCCGTCGACGATCCGCAAGCTCGCGGCCGGCCTGGAGATAAAGCCCCAGATGCTCATGGGCGGCGTCGAGTATCTGGAGGCGGACCCAAACGAAGAAGAGCCCCCCGGCAAGCCGGAGGGCGAGAAGAACAAGAGGATAGGGTTCTAGGGTGGCTTGCGGGCATGCCCGCAAGCCACGCGTTCGGCTATCGGGTACCAGCCGTCGGCTCTCTATCCTAGGAGTTGCTGCGAACCGTCCTGACGGCCAGGACGCTGGAGCCAGCCAGCACGGCGAAGGCGAGGATCGAGAGCAGGGTAGTGATGGGCACGCCGCCGGTGCTCGGCAGGTCGTCTTCGGCGCCGGCGGAGGCGCTGGACATTGCGCTCGCCGAAGCGCTCGCGCTGCCCATCATCTCCTCCTCCATCATCTGATCTTCCATCATCTGGTCGTCTTCCAACTGGCCCATCGCGCTCGCCGAGGCGCTGGACATGGCGCTGGCGGAGGCGCTGGACATCATATCGTCTTCCATCATCTGGTCGTCCATCATCCGGTCGTCCATCTGCGCGACCGCGGCGGGCGCGAATACCAGGGTGGCCATCAGGGCCAGCAGCACCAGGGACACATACCTACGCATACTTTCTCCTCCTTACGTTGTACAGAACACCTCAAGTACGTCAGCGACAGGAGATTGGATCATAGGAGCAGTCAGGGTTAACGTGAACGCCTCGGAATGCCGTTGGCGCAGATCAGGTCCGCGCGGGTGCAATGGATTCGAGTACCGCATTGACCAAGCCGCGCTCGGACTTTGGAGGAGTCCGCAATTGTCTAGCGACGGCGAAGATTCGGTAGACGGACTGACGGTCGCGTATCAGCCGGCAAAGCCCACACGCCCTTCGTCGTGACCACCAACCACCAGCGGCAAGAGGTTAGCTATCACGGGATCGAACTGTGTCCCACGGTTCCTCGCCACCTCTTCCAGAGCCGCTTCCTTAGGTAATCCGCTATCGTAGGGACGAGCGCGCAGCATCGTGTCGTAGGCGTCGGCGACCGCGACGATGCGAGCTATCAAGGGTATCTCTTCACCACGCAGCCCGTCGGGGTATCCACCGCCGTCGAAGCGCTCGTGGTGGTGTTTAACCACCGGCAATGCCGGCGTTAGCCTCCCCAGTGGCGCGATGATGGCAGCACCCAGCACGGGGTGGTCTTTCATCGATTCGTACTCGCCCAGGGTCAGGCGGCCAGGCTTGTGCAACACGCGGTCGGGTATCCCGATCTTGCCGACGTCGTGCAGTAGCGCACCTACGGCGAGCGCCTCCATCTGGTCGGGATCCAGCGACATCTTCTGACCTAATCGCAGAGCGAGGCTAGAAACACCTCTCAGGTGCTCCTTGATGTGGGCGTTCTTGGCCTCCAGTGCCTCCACCAGGGCCGCAACGATCTCCGTGGTCTGTCTATGTTCCGCGCCCGACACCCGCGCCTTGCCGTTGCTGTCGGCGACCGGTCCTGAGATTCTTCCCCTCTTGGCCCGAGCCGCGTCGAGAGCGCCAAGCGCGGCGTCCAGCATCGAGTCCGGATCCTCTTCTATGCCGGCAAACGCGAAGCCCACGGCGGGAGGAGAAGAGACGTGGCCTGCGCCTTCGATCTCGGAGAACACCAGCCGCCGCATTGCGGCCGCGGTGCTGCGCGCCCTTCTCTCGTCGGACCCGGTGAATACGACAACAAACCGGTCGTCACCGTAGCGGAACACGCGCCGGTGCGTGTCCCGGAACCTTTCGCCTACCCGTCGGATCAGGGCGTCTCCCGCCGCCGGACCGCGGCTGCGCACGTAGTCGCGGTATCCTTCCAGCTCCGTCGCCAGGACCGTGGGGGCCCTGCCCAATGAAAGGTCGCGATGCAAGGCGCGGTAGAGCGAAGCGCGGTTGGGCAAACCGGATATCTCGTCCAGCCCGCCCAGGGCGTCGTTGTCGCGCTGCAGCGCCGGTACCAACCCCTCGGCGAGGTGCTCCAAGCCCCGCTCTTCTTTGGCTCCGAAAGCATTCCCACCGAGAACGATCGCGCCCCACGGCTCTTCTTGCGCCACGCACACGGGTACCGCCATAAATCCTTCTATGCCGTGCACGATCTCGTCGCTTCGCACCGCCCTTCGCTCTCGGCAACTCTCCAACAGGAGACGCTGGATCGTGGGATGCTGCCAGCTCGGGCAAACGTCGAGGGCATCGTCCTCTAGGATCGTGATGTGGTCGTTGGCGCGCAGGGCGCCGACATGGACGTACGACCCACCGGCCAACGAGCGGGCCGCCTCCGCCGTCCAAGCTAGGGCCCCCTCGAGGCGGATGCCCTTGAGCACCGGGCCGAATCCGGTGCTCAAGCCTTCCGCCCGGGCTGCCCGGTCTCGCTCGGTGCTCAGGTCCGAGGCAAGATCCGAGGCGCGTTTCTCCGCACCCCGCGTCCTGAAACCCATATATCCTGCGACCGCGCAAAAAAGGGCTAGGATCCCAGCCTTCCAGAGCTCTGGAGCGAGCGCGAACGTGGTGGGGACCGCAGCCGCGGATGCCGCCAGGTACCCCACCACCAGCGCGAAGCCCGCGACGGCAGCGCCCGCGCGGGTATGAGCCCAACCTATTCCAAGCGCCGCAAAGAAGTACCCAAAGAACCAAGGCGAATCCCCGCCGCCGGTGAAAAAGACCAGCCCGCTCAGGAGCAAAACGACTCCCAATGCCAGCGCACCGCGAGGCAGACCGCTCCGGTCGAGTACCACTCTTAGCTTGGCGAGATCAGGCACGCTCAATCATCGTTCTCCGTTTGGGCACAATAGGCCTACTACCCGAGAAGCCGTCTCGGTCCGGAGTTCGCCTCTGCTCCGACGCTTGAATCCTCCGCCTTCGGCGCCGTCGGCTCCAGGACCTCGGGCGCCGGGAAGACAAAGCGATGGTCGTCGGCCATGCGGTAGCCTTCCGACTCGGTGTCAAGGATCCTCAAGAAGGCCCGCACCACGAGGCCGTCGAACTCGGTGTCTTTGCCGGACCCGAGGGCCTTGCGCGCCTCGACGGGGTCGACCCCGCGGCGACTAGGACCGTCCAAAACTAGGGCGGCGTAGGCCTGGGCAACCGCAAGG
Organism: uncultured Rubrobacteraceae bacterium; assembly: GCA_963769655.1. Classification (GTDB taxonomy): domain Bacteria; phylum Actinomycetota; class Rubrobacteria; order Rubrobacterales; family Rubrobacteraceae; genus CAVYMT01. The sequence continues at coordinate 200,580 of CAVYMT010000003.1, forward strand.
ATCTTGGCCTCCGTGGGGATCCAAGATTCTCTGAGCTTATCCGGGAAGCCTCTCCCGTCGGGACGTTCGTGGTGCCAGCGGACCCAGCCGGCCATCTCCTTGAACTCGGGGATGGCGGCGAGCGCCATCTCACCCCTTGCCGGATGCTCGGCGAGACGGTGTTGGGCCACGGAGTTTGGCCTGTCGGTCGCCCGGAGGATTTCCTCCGGTAACCCGAACAAGCCCACGTTGTGCAGCAGTCCTGCCATCCGAAGCTTGGCCACGTGCGCAGGATCCATCCCCATCTCACGGGCAAGATCCTCCGCGTACACCGCCGTGGCGATCGCGTGGCGATGGGTGTACCCGTCCTTACTTCCCAGCTCGTGGATGATCATCGTCCCAAAAGCCTGGTTGGAGGTTGCGAGCGACTCTTCCAACGAGCCCACCCGCTTCCGCAGCTCTTCGTTCTCCTCCACCTGCGCCCGGGATCGGTAGACCAGCACCTGGCTGCCGATGGAACCGCCGACCACGACCAGCGCCGCGACCGGCCCATACGTGAGCAGGGCCAACACGCTCAGCCCCGCCGTCAGGATGTTCACGACATCCGACATGAGGTACGGCTGGTTGAGCTCTTTCCAAGTCTCGGCGAATCCCTGGTCGTATTTGATCTTGAGCAAGACGGCGCTGATGACGTTGTTGGCCACCTGCAACGAAACGCCGGTCGCCAGCGTGCCGTACACGACCTCGGCCGTGGACCCTGACTTGCCCAACAACAGGGGCGTGGACGCGAACGAGAAGACCATGCCCGCGAGGTAAACGATGGTCACGCTGTGACCTACCTCGTAGGCCGTGCGAAGCCAATCTCGCCTTCCCACGAAGAAGGCTGCAGGCAAAGCGGCCAGGGCCGCCCATGTGGGTCCCAGGGCTACGACCGCTACCGTCAGGGCGACGTCCCAGACGCCGATATCGGCCCGTCCGCTGATACGTATGGGAAAAGCGTCACCAACCAGAACGCAGGCTGCCAGGGCCAGTGCACCCAGCGCAAACTTTGCTTCGAGCTCCAGGCCGTACCAGTAGCTCCAGGAAGCAGAAAGCGCCACCGCTAACCCTAGCAGTACGGCTACGTACGCCTTGGTGCGGTGTTCGCCCAAGCTACTCCTTCGTACAAAGTTTGCTCAACGCCGGAGCGATATACCGCGTACGGCGCAAAGATTGTACAGGAGTTGTTCGTTACATGCTACCTACCAGACCCTTCGACTTTGCAATAGTGCCGCACCTCCTTCCGTACTCGTCGCAACTTCGACCCACAAACCGATACCGGGACTACCAGACCCTGCGACCCTGCATGTGCTCTCTACCTCCTCTCCGTACTCGCTCTCCCGCAAAAACCGTGCGTTTCTGATCCGACTACCAGACTCTCCGACCCTGCATCGCTCTTCTCACCCCCTTGGTCCTTCTCATTCTTGGCTGACCGTCGTGTTTGGAGCGCGGGTCTACCAGACCCTCCGACCCTGCGTCACGGCTACACCCCCTTTCGCTCTACGATTCTCGAAGCGCCACCCGTCAAACTGAAAACCGTACTACCAGGCCCTTATGCCGTACTCGATCATGCTTTCACCGTCCTTAATCTCCGCTTGCGAATGGGTTGCCCTGCGAGCCTCGGATCACCAGGCCCTTATGCCGCTGTCGGTCATCTTCGCCCCTCCTCTAGGGCTCGATGCCATATCTTGATTCCAATGCTACTTGATTTCTCGTCGTTACGTAAGGTTGCTATCGACAGGCGTCTGGAAATGCAAGGTTACCGACGCCCCAATCCATGGGCACCGTCGGTCCGATTCAGTCGCGCTTTTTTGCTGGCATGGCGGAGACGAAGAGCAAGATAAACAGTGCTGCCGCGGCCGTTCCGGCCGCGGCAATCAAGTAGGTGGAGCGTGGCCCGGCGGCGTCCACGATCAGGCCGCCCGCCGAGTAGGCCAGGGCTTCTCCAACGCCGTAGCTGAGGAACCTCACGGAGAATACGCGGCCGAGGAGATCGTCGGGCACCCGCTTCTGCAGAATGGTGTCGGTCGCCACGTTGTCCACTCCGTTGCAGGCCCCGGCCAGCGCGAGGGCGATGAGAGCGAGGACGAAGGTGGGAGCCAGCCCGGTACCCACGAACGCCAGCGCCGTGGCGAGTATGCTTAGGATGTAAACTGACACCGAGTCCGCTCTGTCGCCCAGCACGGCGATGAGGGCAGAGCCAAGCACCATACCGCCTCCCCAGACGCTGACGAGCAACCCGTAGCCCGCATCACCGGCGCCGAAGGTAGCCTTGGCCAGGAACACTTCCGCCGGAAGCGTCAAGTTGGCCGCCAGGATAGTCAGAAACGCGCCGATGACGATCGCCAGCGGGACCCGGGCGCCGGATAGGTACGACAAACCGTCCCGCAGCTCTCCGATAAAACCGGTGCCGCCACCGCCACTGCGGCCCGGACGCGGGAACGGTATTCGGGAGAGAAATACAGCAGAGACCAGGAAGGTCGCCGCGTCCAGGGCAAGGGCGACCTCCAGGCCGGCGCTCGACACCACCAGGCCGCCAAGGACCGGTCCGGCCGCGAAGGAGAAGCTGGCCGTGCCGCTGATCAGGGCGTTTGCCCTGGTCAGGTCCCCCTCGCCTACGACGCTCGGGAAGGCGGCACGAATCGTGGGGTTGAAGAACGTACTGGCCACGCCCATCAGAAACACCAGAACGTAGACGCCGGCCAGGTCCCTGACAAAGACGAGCGCGAGGACCAGGGCCGCCCGGGCGAGGTCGCTCGCGACGAGTATGGTCCTCCGGTCGAGCCGGTCGGCGAGCACGCCGACGAGCGGGCTGGCCAGCGTCGGTAGGAGGCGGGCGACAAGCAAGCCGCCCACCGCCACGGCGCTCCCGTAGAGGTCGGCCACCAGGATCACCAGCGCGATGGTCGAGACAGAGTCGCCCACAAAAGAGATGCCCTGGCCTGCCCATAGTTGGAGAAACCGGGCATTGCTCAAAAGGCTGGTCTGGGCGCTCCCCGGGCCGCTCAAGAGCTATCCTGGCCTCTCGGTCGCGAGGACCACCTCGGGGCCCGAGGGTACTACCAGAAACCCGACGTCGTCAGTCGGTATGTCGAACGGCGCGGTTGACCGACTTCAGGAGCGCCAATACCTGCTCCCCCGAGATCGGTTCAGAGAAGTGGTTGCCCTGGACCAGGTCGCACCCCATCTGCCGTAGCTCGGTTAGTTGCTCGGGGAACTCCACGCCCTCCGCGACCACCCGCAAACCTAGCTCGTGGGCCAGGGTGATAGTTCCCGAAACGATGGCAGCATCCCGGCGATTCTCGGCCAAACCTTCGACGAAAGAGCGGTCTATCTTCAAGAGGTCGGCCGGTAACCACTTCAGGTAGTTCAAGCACGAGTAGCCCGTCCCGAAGTCGTCCAGAACGAACTTTATGCCCATCTCTCTGAGCCTCTCGATCTTTCCGACGGCGACCTCGGTGTCGCTTACCACGACCCGCTCCGTTATCTCCAGCCGCAAGAGGCTGGGCTCGAGTCCCGCCTCTTGCAGCGTTTCGATCACGAACTCCGGGTGGCTGAGCAACTGCGCCGGAGAAAGGTTTACGCTTATGGAGGGTAGAAGGTCTTTCCCGAGCTTCTCCTGCCATCCTCGCGCTTGACGGGACGCTTCCCGCAGAACCCACCGGCCTATCGTCATTATCAGGCTGGTCTGTTCCGCGATGGGGACAAACACGTTAGGAGGTACAAGCCCGCGCTCAGGGTGGCGCCAGCGAGCCAGGGCTTCGAGCGACTCGATCTCGCCGGTCTCGAGAGAGACAATAGGCTGGTAATGAACCACCAGCTCCTCACGCTCGACGGCCTGATGAAGGTCGTTCTCCAGATCCATCCGCTCCAAGACTCGGGCCTTCAAGCTGGGGGCGAAGAACTCGTAGCGGGACTTCCCCTTGCTTTTGGAAGCGTACATCGCCAGGTCCGCGTTTCGCAGCAGTTCCTCGGGATCGCTTTGTCCGGTGGACCCGTAATCGATGCCTATGCTGGCGCTGACGAACACGTCCCTGCCGTTGAGGCGGAAGGGCACACGAAGGCTCTCTGTCAGCCGGTTCGCGATACGGGCAACTTCAGCCGCGCCGCCGACGTTCTCGAGCAGGATCGCGAACTCGTCCCCAAAAAGGCGCGCGATCGTGTCGTCCGGCCGTACGCAAGAACGCAGGATCTCAGCCACCAGCATGAGCAGATCGTTGCCTGCCTCGTGTCCCAGGCTGTCGTTGACGGTCTTGAAGTTGTCGAGATCCACGAACAGCACCGCGACGGACCCGCGGTCGCGGCCAGCACGGGTCAGGGCCTTCTGCGAAAGCTCTAGAAAGAGGGTCCGGTTCGGTAGGCCGGTAAGGGGATCGTGAAACGCCCGATGCCTGAGCCGTTCCTCCAGGTTCTTGCGTTCGGTGATGTCGTACTGGACACCCTGCCAATAGAGGGGCCTCCCCGCCTCGTCGCGCACCAGCACCGCCTCGTCGCGCACCCACACCACCCTGCCGTCTTTGGCGAGCTGGCGGTACTCGGCCCGGAACGGCTCGCCGGTCGCCTCGGAGCGCTCGTCCTCGGCCAGCACCCGCTCGTGGTCGTCGGGGTGCAGCGTGTCGATCCAATGTTCGGGGTAGGCCATGCACTCCTCGGGCGTGTATCCGAAGATGGCTTCGTGCTGCGGGCTCACGTAAGTGAGGGTGCTGTTCTCGGCCTCGATGGTGTAGGTGACGGTGGGTATCTGCTCGACTAGCGTGCGGTACCTGGTCTCCGTCTCTTTGAGCTTCTGCTCGACGTCTTTGCGCCTCGTGATGTCTTGAAACATGGAGACGAAGTGGCTCGGTGCGCCCTGCGAGTCACGTACCAACGACACGCTCGATTGCACCCACACCACGCCCCCGTCGCCGCGCACGTACCGCTTCTCTACAATGTGGCCACCGCCCTCATCCTCGAGGATCCGGCTGACGCGATCGGCGGTTCTCTCAAGGTCTTCGGGGTGCGTGATCTCCGGCGTGGTCTTTAGGAGCAGCTCCCTCTCGGTGTAGCCGAGGATCTCGCACACCGCCCGGTTCACCCGCAGGAAACGGCGGTCGAGGCCGACCAGGGCCACCCCCACGGGCGCGTGCTGGAAGGCGCTGCGGAAACGTTCTTCGCTCTCCCTGAGCGCCCCCTCCGTCCGCTTGCGTTCGGTGATGTCGGAGATGACCCCCTGCCAGTACCTTGGTGTGCCGTCGCCGTCGCGCACCAGCACCGCCTCGTCGCGCACCCACACCACCCCGCCGTCCCGAGCGACGCAACGGTACTCGGACAGGTACTCGGTTGCCCCTTCCAACTTGAGCTTCGCTTCATCGGCCAGCACGCGTTCACGGTCATCGGGATGAAGGACGTCGATCCAGTAACCGGGGTCTCTGAGGTAGGTGTCGTGCGGATATCCGAGCATGGATTCAATCTGCGGGCTATCGTAGAGCGTGTCGAGGGTCTCGACGTCTTGTATGTAAACTATCGCTGGTGTTTGCTCGACCAGCAATTGGAACCTCTGCTCGACCTGCTTGCGCCCGGTGATATTCCGGCTGATGCTCAGGAGCCCGGCAACCCTTCCGGCGCCATCCCTTAGGGGCATCCTTGTGGTCGAGACCCATACCTGGTCTCCCGACCCATTCCTGACGGGCCGCTCCTGGTCGACGAGCGGGTGACCCGCCCGAAGAACCACCTGGTCCTCGGCGTGGTAGCGACCGGCCAGATCTTCGGGATAGTAGTCGAAGTCCGTCTTCCCGACGACTTCCTCCTGCGACTCGGCTCCCAGGACGTGGAGGTGCGCGGCGTTGTTGACCACGTAGCGCCCATCCACGTCTTTGACGTACACTGAATCTGGCAAGTTGTCTATCAATGCGCGCAGCAGTGCGAAGTAGCCGGGCTCGTTCCCTGGCGAAAGTCCACGCGAGAAGTCTTGGATCATCTACGGTGCCCCCGAATCATATGAGGAGCAACAATATACCAAACACATTCAGCCGCAAGAGCAGGGCGCCTCGTCACGATACTTCAACGCCTGCGCTGCTGCGTGCGACAAGCTAGCTCGAACGACGGCGCAAACGAACTGTCGATCGACCGCTCGGCCACGGATCAAACCCCGTAATCCGGAGCAGGCCGCCTAGCATTTCACCCGCGAGGAAGCCGTCGGTTCGGTGACGTTTCCAACGATGCTGCCCATGAATTGCACGGTTGGTGGAGAAGCTTCGATGTGGAGCTCAGCGGCCTCCCCCGCAGGGCCACCATAGCCTCCGCTGTGCTGACGGCCGGTGGTCCGAGCGCGCCGCAACCGAGACACCGCGTCCGGCACACGTCTCGCGTCATCACCACCTCTACGGGATGCAGATGTCTACATCGCCAGCCCTCGTGTTGCACGCTCCGCACCATCCGAAGCTCCCTTCCATCGTCATCGTCCGCAAAATAGCTCCCACGCCCGCCTCCGGCATGTGCTGCCCGGCACATTTGTCGTCCGGGCACTTCGGAGCGGCCACCTAGGGGGTAGGGATCCTACCTCCCTGCTCTCGTCCCAACCTGTCGACGACGAGCCTCGCGCAGTGAAAGAGCTGGCGCGCGGAGGCGCGGTAGGTTGTCAGTGAGTATCCATAAGGGTCGGGGACACCTTCCTCTGGACGATCCTCCGCGAAGCCTAGGAGGGTGCTAACCTTTGGCGCGGAGTCTGCGGAGAGGTGGCGTAGCTCGAACGCGTGGTTCGGAGTCATGGCCAGCACCAGGTCGGCCCCTTCAAGCATCTCCTTGTCAACCTGCCGGGCGTGGTGGCCGGCGGCATGGAGGCCCATCTCGGCGAGCACAGTCTTCGCTCTGGGCGCCACCGGCTCGTTTACGAGCGCGGCGACGCCGGCGCTCGTGGCCTCGTAGGGCAGGGCGGCATCTTCGGCCAGGGCGTTGAAGATGGCTTCCGCCATCGGGCTGCGGCACACGTTCGCGGTGCAGACGAAGAGCAGCCCCTTCTTTCTGCCTTCGTCGAGCAGCTGCGCGTGTCCTGCGGGCTCGACATCCTCCCCCCGCGAGGCAGGTTCCCTCGGTCTCCTCACGGCCCGACGCGGCCGTAGACGTCCTCCAGGCGCACGATGTCTTCCTCGTCGAACTCGCCGAAGGAGATCTCCAAAATCCTCACCGGCCCGCCGACCGAGCACAACCGATGGACCGTCTCGCGCGGGATGAACAGCTTCTCGCCCACCGCCGGCTCCAGGACCGCCTCGTCGAGCTCCACGCGGGCGCCCGGATCCAGGACGACCCACAGCTCGTCGCGGCGGTGGTGGTACTGCCTGGACAGGGTCCCGCCCGCGGCCACGGTGATGATCTTGACCGTCGAGGTCAGGTTGTGCGTGTACTGCTCGAACTCTCCCCAGGGCCGGATAGACTCGAGCACCGTCAGTGGTCCTACGGTCGTAGCGCCTACCTTTTCCCTCGGCTCCGGCATCAAGACGTCACCACCTCCTTCTCCACTCGGCGCATGCAAAGGTGTATCTCGATTCCCACGTGCAGCACATTACCATCTCCTAAGAGATGGCCTGCCGTCACGCCTCCGTTGCACGATTCTCGCCCTAAAACGCGCCGCTCGCGTTCTCATGCGCTCATGTAGTATTGCTCAACAGTTCGGTAGCCGCATTACTCGGCATCGGCTTCCAGAAGTAGAAGCCTTGCGCGAGGTCGCAGCCCATCTCTTGCAACGTCTCCATCTGTCGCGCAGATTCTACGCCTACCGCCACGACTCGGATGTCCATGGCCCGAGCGAACCGGCCGATCGCCGAGACGACCTTTGCCCCGTTCTCGTCTCCTCGATCCAGCTTACCGATGAGCTTCCGATCGATCTTGAGCCTGTCCACCGCGAAACGCTCCAGGTAGGAGAGGGATAAACTCTCCCTACCGAAGTCTGCTACCGTCAGGCCGACGCCAAGGTTTTCGAGGGCCTCCAAGGCTGCGGCCACGTGCGGAGCACCGGTAGCTGTCAGGCCCTCCATCTCAAGCGCGAGGTTGCCGGGATTCGAGACCCGTCTCTCCCAGGACCGTGGAGACTTTGTCGGCCAGGGCCGGTCGCCGCAGCTGCTCCGCGGAGAGGTTCACGCTGACCAGGGACGGCTTGTCGGGGAAGCGGTTCTGCCAGACCGAGGCTTGTCGGCAGGCCTCTTCCAACACCCAGTGCTCGACGGTTTCGAGGATGCCGTTCGCGCTAGCCAGAGCCACGATCTCCGGAACGGACAGCGGGATCGTGTCGAGGATAGCGCCATCGAAGCAGTGCCTCCATACCGACTATTTCGCCGCTCGCGAGTGCGACCTCCGGCTGGTAGTGCACCTCCAACTCTTCCCGCTGCAAGGCCACCTTGAGATCTTTCGCGAAGGACGAGTACCTCGCGTTGGACGTTCGCCCCAACGTCTGACACCGCGAAACGTCCCTTTCCCGAATCCCTTTGCCCGGTACATAGCCAGAGTCTGCCTGTTGGATGAGATCGTCGGCACCATTGCTCCAAGGTTCGCCAACGGCTGCACCGATGCTGATGTGACGAAGAACGTCCGTCCTCCGAGGATCACCGGATCGCGCGACGCTCGCGCGATCCTCTCCATCGCCCGGACCGCCATCCTCGGAGCCTGTGGTCTGTTCGAGCAAGACAGCAAACTCGTCCCCGCCGAACCGCGCGACGGTGTCACCAGGTCTCAAGCACGATTGAAGGCGACGGCCGATCGCGGTGAGTAAGCATCTCCAACCTCGTGTCCGAATCGATCGTTCACCGTCTTGAAGTCGTCCACGTCCGCGAAGAGCACGGTGACGGGATCCCGATACCTGGTGGCCCGCGCCAGGGCGTGCTCGAGACGGTCCGATGAACAGGGTACGGTTAGGTAATCCGGTCAGAACATCGTGGAGCGACCGGTGCGTCAGGCTGGTCCCTAAGGGCCTTCGCCTCGGTGACATCGCGAAGGTAGACATCGCGACCCCCTCGACGCTGGATCGTCGAGAAGGTCGACGCGACTGACCTCGAACAACCGGAGGGGCCGTCTGCGAGTCGCATCCTCAATTCTGACGAGCCCCGAGGACTCCCTTGCGGCCTACTGTGGGCAGAACTAGTTCACGCGCCCACTCTCGCTCCGCCGGGTGCAGCGTACTCTGGGAGATAAGTGCCGACGATCTCACGAGGATCGTACCCGAGCGCGCTCCCGGCGCCGGGTTGGCGTAGCGCACCGTGAGATCGGGGCCGAGAATCACGATGGCGTCCGGTGCCTCCTCGACGAGGCGACAAGAAGGGCTTGCTTGAGGCTCGCGGGGTGAATAGATTTCCCCACCGAATGCTTCGGTCATCCCACCTCTGCCGTAGTCCATCACCGTTACCGTTCTGCCGACTGTCGCGCCTCAGAACGCGCCCCGATCAGAGACTAGCGTACGCACGGTCCTTGCGAGCAGCACGATGTCCAGCCAGACGGACCAGTCCCGGACGTAGTGCGCATCCATCCTTACCCGCTCATCGAAGGAGGCGTGGTTGCGTCCGGTCACCTGCCAAGGGCCGGTTATGCCAGGATAGACGCGCAGGATGTCGCTCTGCGTTACGCCGATATCCTCCGACTCGCGCGGCAAGTAGGGCCGTGGGCCTACCAGGCTCATCTCTCCCCGCAGCACGTTCCACAGCTGCGGCAGCTCGTCCAGGCTGGTCTTGCGCAGGAAGCGCCCGACGTGGGTGACGCGCGGGTCTTCGCGTAGTTTGTGGTACTTGGCGTACTCCTCCCTGGCCAGCGGGTCCTCGGCCAGCAGGCGCTGCAACGCGGCCTCCGCGTCGGGGACCATCGTTCTGAATTTGAGGCACGAGAACAGCTTGCCGTCGCGGCCGAGTCTCTGTGCACTGTATAACACCGGCCCACCCGACTCCGCCCACACGAGCAAGGCAAGCCCCAGCAAGATGGGCAACACGAAGATCCCGCCGACAGCCGTGGCCACCAGATCCAAAGCCCTCTTCACCCGGCGCACCATGGAATTGAGCAGGTTGTATCTGATTTCCACCCCGAACACGCCCCCGAGATCTCGCGCGACCACCCCTGAGTTGGCGATGCCGTCGAGGTTGGGTATCACCGTGACGTGCCGGAAGCCGAAGCTCGCCCAGTGCACGAGCTTGGCCAGGTCCTCGCGACGCGTGTGCGGCATGGCGAAGATCATGGTATCCACGCCGGTGGTCCGGGACAGTCGCGTGGCCTCGGCCAAGCTCTTCTCGTCGGGGGACGCGTCGTACCTGTCCTCTCCTCTGTCTGGTCGGCTGCCAAGGACGGCGATGGGCCTGTATCCCAACCCCCACTCCTTCGCGAGTAGCGCCGCCATCCGGCCCCCGAGCTCCCCGAAGCTGTACACGACCACCGGCTTGCCCCACAGGTTTGCTTTGTGAAGCCATGACTTCACGAGGTACCGTGCCAGAGGCGCGACCACGAGCAGACCAAGGAAACCCAAGGCCAGCACCAAGCGGGATACCGCATCTCCCACATGTACCACGAGGGCGAACGTCGCCGTTATCGCCAGGGTGACGAACACGGCGTAGGTCTGGCGGCGCAGCTCTTCGACCGGGTTCATCCCGTAGCCCGGATAAAGGCCGAGCAGGGCCCGAAGCCCCACCCACACCGCGACGCTGGGGAAGACGCTGGCGATCGTCACCCCCGAGACCTGGCCGTCCGCCCACACCACCCGAAGCAGAATCGCCGCCTCCCACAGCGCGAGCGCGAGCAAGACGTCGGAGAGGACGAGCACGGCGTTCACGACCCTCTGTCGCCAAGCTTGCCCTCGACGCCCCAGTTGTCGGGAGCCGTTTTCCTTGTGCTCATCTGTGGCGGGGGACGGAATGGTCCGAACGGTCTCCCTGTCGACAACACTTAATGCGTCCCATCGTCCAGAGAAACGCTGCGAGCCGTTGTTCAAGTGACCGTCCACATCATGGCTATGCTAGATGCCGCATGCTCTGTCTCACATCGGCCAGGTGGCACATTTGGGGAGCTTTTCGAGGACCTAACGATGGATGCCGGCGTGCCTGCGGCACCGCTCCCGTAGTCTTCCTCAGCGCGAACCTTCTCGGAGCGCTCGCGCGGGTGACTTCTACCGAGACTCTCGATGGGTTGCGTGGCGTTCGTGAGCTCTGGCCGATCTCCTCGGCTCCTTTTGGTCAAGACGCGCGCCGAGCTCAAGGACGGCCTTGCCCATGCCGGAGACAGGCGGCAGCCACCCGAGTACGGGGGAGATCCTCCAGGCTGAGTTGTCATCGCCCTGCTAGAATTCGGCGTTCCAAACCGGTAAACTCGAGGTTGCGCGATATAGTTGCCACGGTTGATGTAGCCGAACCGCGTAAGCGATTCTTGTCGAGAACCTGAGAGCGAATCCGTGATGCCCACGACAGAAGTCCGCAGCAAGAGTCAGCAGGATGCTCCGAGAAGCAGCACGAAAACCGCTAGTGCGACCCTATCCACCCAGGCTCTCGCATCGCTGACCGCCCGAGTGCTCGCGCGCCGACCGATGTCCCGAATTCGCGGAACCTCGCACCAGCGATCGCGTGGCGAATGGGCTCGTCCAAACTCGCGAAGCGGTCCCGCGGCAGGGAACGTCTGGATAATCGACCGGCGAAAACGCCTTGCTTGATGCGGCGGCAGTTCGGCGGCCCGAGGCCCAGTTACTCCTCACTTGCGCGCGTAGTCGCAGAGACCCAGAGAGGTCCTCCAGAATCGAAGCCTTGCTCCAGGAAAGCATCGACTGGGAGTACATGCTCTCAACAGCACATCGGCACGGCGTTATGCCACTGCTTTATTGGCAGCTGACCGCCATCTCCCCCGAAGCCGTACCAGACGCCGTTGCCGACGATCTAGAGACTTACTTTCGCGCCAACAATCTCCGTAACCTTTCTCTGACGGGGGAATTGCTCAAGCTCTTGAAGGAATTTGAGGCCCACGAGATCCCCGCCGTGCCATACAAAGGTCCGGTTTTGGCAGTCTTCGCTTACGGCAATCTGGCGCTCCGCGAGTTCGGCGATCTGGACATTTTGATCCGCAGACAGGACGTCTTAAAGGCCGGGGAGCTACTGGCATCGCTCGGATACCGACCAGAACACCGGCTGACGCGCGCTCAAGAAGAGGCCTTTACCCGATACGGGGACCAGTTCCTCTATTATCGCGATAGTAGTGTCGTGGAACTTCATTGGGGCTTCGCGTCGAGGGCTTTCTCCTTCTTGTTAGGCGCGGAGCGCAGGTGGTGGCATCTCGAACAGGTTTCTCTCGGGGGTGGCACCGTCTCGACCTTCTCGCCGGAGGACCTCCTTCTCATCCTCTGCGTCCATGGGTCTATGCACCTCTGGGGTCGTTTGCAGTGGGTCTGCGATATCGCTGAATTGAGCCACGTCCGCAGGGAGATGGACTGGGCATATCTCTTTGAACAGGCCACCGCGATGGGCTGCAGGCGAGCGCTCCTTCTCGGCCTCGCGCTTGCAGACGTGCTTCTGGGAGCCAGCCTACCGGAGGAGGCGTTTTCGAGGCTACAGAACGACCCGGCGACAATGATCCTCGTCGAGGATGTGCGGGCGCGTCTCTTCCGAGAAGGCGTCGGCTCAGAAGAGGGGTTCGAGGATAGTCTTTTTCAGCCCTTCCACCTGAAGGTCATGGAGCGACTGCGCGATAAGGTCCGATATTGCGTCCGCCAGGCTACCGTCCCGAGTTTACAGGACTTCGAGCTCCTGCCTCTCCCGGTGCCTTTTATTCCCGCCTACCGCATACTGCGACCGGTACGGCTAGCCGGAAAGTACGTGGAGCGCCCGCTTCGCGATCGACGCTTCTTCCGGAACCGATCAGCCGCCCCGTAGCTTCCGATGTTCGGTGGACCTCGAATAATTCCGACGATTCGCTCTCGTCTGAATCTGCGCCTTGCTTGCGTTCCTTGCGTGAGGCACACCGCCTCGGCTGACCACCGGGTCGTCTTCGGTCGATGCGGAGCTCGCAACAGTGTGAGGCTTGAATGCAGCGGTTGGTTGTGTGCCTGCGGAGGCTCTATACTGATCCAGTGATCGACGAGTCAAGACAAGGCGCCAGCGGTGTAGGAGAGGTCCACGAGGGGGACCTTGTTCTCCGATTCGGAGACATTTTTCAGGTGGTCTGGCGGCGACTTTGGGTCGTTGCCCTGGCCATACTCGTTTGCGTCGGCGCAGCGGTAGGCATTGGCCTGCAGCAAGATCCCTTGTACCAGGCGTCCATCAAGGTACTGGTCGGGCAGGATCAGGGGGTCGTGTCAGACCCGACGCAGGCGGCTAACCTGCAGAACCTGGCCTTGACCTTCAGCGAGGCCGTGGCCACGCGTCCCGTGGGGGAGCGCGTGGTTCGGAATTTGGACCTGCAAGTGTCCCCGGAATACATCGTGGACGGCACGACCGCTGAGGTCATCGCCGATACCCAGTTCATTGAGGTTACGTACACGGACTCCGATCCGCGCATGGCCCAACGGATCGTGAACGCAATCGGTGAGGCTTTTTCCGAGCAGGTCTCCGAGGTTAGCCCGGGGGCCAGCGGGGTTGATGCCATCGTGTGGGAGCCAGCGGAGTTGCCGCAATCTCCCGTCAGCCCGAACATCTTACTCAACGCTCTGATCGCCTTTGTGGTGGGGAGCATGTTGGGCGTTGGGTTGGCACTCTTGTTGGATCACCTGGACGACAGTTGGAAGTCGTCGGCGGAGGCAGAGCAGGTGTCCGGTGTCCCCACCCTCGGAGTCATACCGCGGCTCGAGAACCTCAAGGGCAATTAGCAAGCATCGAGCGGACGGTTATCTGGATCGTGATGGCGCTGGTCTTGCGGCACGGTGGAGAAACAATACTTCCGGAAGCTCGACGTCCGCCATCGGGTTCAATGGTTTTTCCGCAGAAGTCCGCCGCGCTGTGCGTGACAACGTTGCATCGAGTTCACACGTTCCAATCGACCGGCAAGGCAACCGAGAGGAAGGGTGACTTGACCTTAGTCTAGTTGCCGGTCCTACCCGTTCCTGGTGAGGTTCCGATGCACCGCCTCCGCCTCAAGTAGAAGCTCTCCCAGCTTCTTGTGCGCTCGGAACGTCTCTCGTAGAGAGTTCTTTGGCTCAGTCCTGGCGGCGGAGGGGCGTGCGACCCGATTCTCCGAGCCGTCGTCGTTGATCACATTTAGCTTCTCGATCCTCGCGAATACGGTCTTGAGATTGTCCTCCGTATGCTCGAAGGCAGCGAAACGGGTGCCAAACTTGGTGTTTATCCGTCCGATCGTGGCTCCGAAATCGTTGGTTACCTCGTGGAAGGTGCCCAACACGTAAGCGTTGGGGTACTTGGCGACGGTTCTATAGAAGGAGACGTAGTAGTTTAAGGCGTAACGAGCCGTGATGAGGGGCTCTCGCACCATGAGAGAGGATACGGCGTCAGCGGGTTCGCGTATCAGCACAAGGGCAGGTATCCGCCAGTGCGCCGCTCGGATGATTTGCGTCGGTACGTGAAGATGATGAGCGACGCGAACCTCTTTGTCCTGCGCCTGCATAAAGGCCGTAACGGCAAACGTGTTCCCGGATCTCGGATAGCCTTCTATGACTATCTGCGTGCCTCGATTCGTCAACCGAGGAGCATCGTTTCCTCGCCACAATTTGTAGAGGTGGGAGAACAGAAAAGGGTGCTTGCCAACCACGAGTCTTGCCTGCTCTTTGGCCGTGTACATGCTGCGTTCAAGGGCTCGCACCTCGTTGCCTCCCTCAGCAGGTCTTCCGACCTCCAAAGCTAATTCCGTCCGTTCTGCATTCTACCCGTTGGTTCTTTAGGTTGTGGAACGGATCCACGCCTAGCGCGATAAGCAGGTAGGCGCAGGAGGAGGTAGCGGGGTGGTCAACCGCTTGTCTCCCGGTTGGCGTCGACGCCCGCCCGAAAGCCTGCCGCTAGTTGCGGGCCAATACTGGGTACCCGTACCGCATCAGCCAGGGAAACGTCGCAGCAGTGACCAATGCCCGCTGATGACGGTTCATCTTGGACTTCCACTCGTCGTCGAGCTTGATGACTTTGGATCCGTGCCGGAGACGAGACGGGTTCCCCGAGAAGGTATGGGTTACGCCCAACCGCACCTCCCGGTCGTTCACAAAGGGCAGCGTCGCCCGCTCGACTCGCAAGAACCTCAAGCAAAACTCTACGGTCGCCTTCGGACTCCTGGCAAAGTCTTCGTAGCGAAGGAGCGTGTAACGCTCCGAGTCGCCCCCCCATATCCTGTCGATAACCGAGCAGTACATGTCCCAGAACAGCGAGCTTACCAAAACGCTGTTGGAGCCCATGTAATGGTCATGCTTGCTTTCGAGGTCCGCCTCTACCTTTTTCTTCCTCGCCGTCGAGGAATAGACCACGGCGCGCGAGTCTCTCACGAGGTGGAGAACGTACAGTTCGATACTGGGTATGGTTTGTAGTACGTACGCTTGGGCCGGAAATCCCGACCCGTCCACTAGTACATCGCTACCTGTCACGGCTTGAATGGAGTGGTAGAGGCTAGCTAAGGCCTCTCGATACTCTCCCATCTGGGCCATTACCTCTTTCGGGCCCTTGTGCGCGGGCGTAGGCAGCAGATGCCGCGTGTGCAGGCGGTCACGCATAGCCAGGAGTTTCTCCGCGTTCACCTGAGATCTGCTGCCGAAGGCTCGCGATATGACTTCGGACCATACGGGACACTCGTCGAAACTCAAGCCACAGCTACAGCGCCAGTTCTGGATCAGTCCTCGGTCCCAGACATAGAATAGCTCGCCAACCGAAAAGAAACCCTCGATCTGACCCAAGACATCGCCGATGATGGTGCTACCGCTTCTGCCTTCCCCAGCGAGGAAGAGCACCTTCAGCTTCTTGCCTGCGGAGCGAGCATCGGCGCTCGAGTTTTCGAACACCACTACAATGTCCTTCCTCTCATTGGCGAGAATTCTATGATAACAACGGTTTAGGCTTGCTGTGAGGTTGACGCCCGCTCCGACTACGCCACTGGACAACAGGACACGCTCTTCGAGCACGACGCGGTGAATGCCACGACGGCTATGTCGCCTGCGTACGGGTGGCCGATTCCGGTCACCGGATTCGTGCCACCCCACCATTCGGACGGGAGTGCAAGCTGCGCATCCCTCCGCGCCCTTCAGGACAGAACACGTCCCGAAGGAGAGACCCGACGACTCAAAGACTCGAAGCGCCCCGACAACGAGGAGCCTGTACGGCTACCCTCTGACGAGCTCTGCTTTCGGCAGTCTTGTACGGGAAGTCGGGCCGTGATAGCTCCCGTTTTCCAAAGGTGATACTGTGGCAACGCAATCAGGAAAGTGGCGGATGGCGACGTAGGACGGTACCCCATAGAAAGTCTCAGAAAACTACGGGGACGCACGCGCTGGCTAGGAGGAAGTTTCTGGGCCCTAGCGGATCAGGCCTTCCTGGTGACCTCCAACTTCGTCATCAGCGTGCTCCTCGCACGTTGGCTTTCTCCGCAGGATTTCGGTGCGTTCGTCGTGGCCTACGCGATCCTCTGGGGTTTCACCAACGTCCACATCTCGATGTTGACCGAACCGATGGGGGTTTTCGGTCCCGGTAGGCACAAAGCGCGGCTGCCAGAGTATCTGAGTGTCCTCGTCCATGGACATATAGGGTTCAGCATCGTAGCGGGAATCTTGTTGCTGTTGGCCAGCGTAGGGTTTGGGCTTGCAGGTTCCAAGGCGTTATCGTCGGCTCTGCTGAGCCTCGTGGTTGCCGGGCCGCTCATACTGTACATGCGGGGGCTGATGCGT
Organism: uncultured Rubrobacteraceae bacterium; assembly: GCA_963769655.1. Lineage (GTDB taxonomy): Bacteria > Actinomycetota > Rubrobacteria > Rubrobacterales > Rubrobacteraceae > CAVYMT01. Next base: position 217,387 of record CAVYMT010000003.1, read on the forward strand.
CAGGCGTGTTACGTTTACCTCAAGTCCCGGCTGGCGGCCCTGGGGGGAGCTTTGTACATGGCCCTTGTCTTGCCCGGAGTTTACATTCTGTACCAGCGTGAGTGGCTCTCCGCCGGAGCGGGTCTCCTCCTCATGGGGTTTGCCAGCCTGGTCGCGGGTCTCGGGTTGGCCGTAGCTTTGCGCATGGGCCCCGCCCCGCTGAGAGGCAACGAGCTGTTTCGCGAAGTCTTTAGGGACCACTGGGATTACGGACGTTGGGCTGTACCCAGCAACGGTTTAGGTTTCGTCGCCTCGCAAGGTTACCTTTTGCTCCTGCCTATCTGGGGTGGTCTCGCGGCCAGCGCCACCTTCAGGGCGCTGACGAATTTGACGACACCCATAGTACACATCGCTTCGGCCTTTTCGTTGTTCCTCCTTCCCACGCTTGTGCGCGCCCGCGGACACAGTGACTACGGGCGTCACTTGCGCTTTGCTCTGGGCCTGTTCATCTGTGGCTCGATACTTTTCTGGCTAGCCCTGGGACTCTTCAACCGCCCGCTTGTAGCCTGGCTTTACGGGGGCCAGTACGAAGAGCAGGCTCACCTGCTTTGGCTTATAGGCTTGATTCCGCTTCTCCAGGGGTTGGTTAGCCTCCTGGGGGCTGCCCTGCGCGCTGTCGAACGGCCCGACCAGATCTTCTGGGCTCAGGTACTCGCCAGCGCGGTGGCGCTTACGATAGGGTTGGGTTTTCTGATCGTCTGGGGGGTTGTTGGGGCGGCGATCGGAAGTATCGTCTCTCAGCTGACAGCCGTGGTGGCGTTGGCGTGGTTGCTGTGGAGAAGCAAGGGTAGCCAGGATAGGTGGTCAGATCCTCGGGACCGCTGAGGACCGCCGGGCGAGTGTTCCGCAGGTACTTCCGCATCTGCGATCGAAGCATACCAGGGAGGAATCACAAGGGTAGGGCGCGACCCAGATTCGTGTCCAGGGCATCCGGCAATCGGCCATGGTGCTCACTCGCCCGCCGAGCCGTGCGACGAGGTAGTTGCGGGCCTCTCACTTGCTGACCTCGCTATGACCACACCTGCTTCTCACGCGCCGTGATGCGGCTGCGCCGCTCCCTTGGAGCATATCCTCGGGGTACGCTTTCGTTCTGCCAAGTAATGGTCTCGGCCACGAAATCGGAACACATCCAACGACTCCCCTGAGGATCGCGAACGCTTGCGGTACCTCCTTGCCTACGCTAAAGTCCTCGTATGAGTCACCGTCCGAAAAGCTCGTGGAGACGGCTGCGTCATTGGCCCATCGGGCGTAGAGGGCTGACTTCCGATTCGGTCTCTAGGGGCCGACCGGTCTCGCGTTCGGTGCGTTGTTCGGCATCCTCTTCGGACGATCACTTAACTGAGCAGCCGACTTTCTGCAACGGCGTCTAAGGCAAGGCGATACTCTGATGAATGTGACGCGTAAGGCCAAAGCCCTGGTAAATTACCTTCCTTCTCCCGTCCAACGGCTGGGAAAAAGCATCTACGTGCGGCGACGATTCAAGACCGAGCTAGAGCTTATAGAGGGAAGGCACCACAACGAGAACGAGCACCCGAGCATAGTCCACTTCTCGTTCAACAAGGCGGCAACCCAGTATGTCAAGTCTGTCTTGCGACGCTGCGCGGTCGAGAGCGGCATGGTACCGGTCGCGATCCACGATTACGCGTTTCACACGGATTTTCCGCGCCTGCACCACTTACCGCCCGAAGAGGTGTCAAAGTACAGTCACATTTTTAGGGAGAAGGGGTATCTGTACAGCGTATTCGGCGGTATGATCGAGGGCCTCCCGCATCTGGACAGGTACAAGGTCGTGCTGGTCGCAAGAGATCCCAGAGACATGCTGGTCTCCGGTTACTTTTCGATCGCTTACAGCCACTCGGTTCCGAGCAAGACGGGAGACAAATACGAAGGGTTCATGCAACAAAGGAGAGAAGCAAGAGGTTTGACTATCGACGATTACGTGGTCGCTGAAAGCGACAAGGTGCTCGAACAGTTCTTGCGGTACCAGACTTTGTTGGACGAGCACCCGGACATGTACCTGACCACCTACGAACGATTGGCGGTCGACTTCGAGGGTTGGTTGGGTGATCTGATCGAATACTGCGAGCTAGACGTGAGCAGCTCGTTGTTTGAATCAATTGTGCGGGAGAACGAACGAGCGACACCCAAGAAAGAGAACGTCCACCAGCACTTGCGCAAAGGACAGGCGGGCGACTACAAAGAAAAGCTGAAGCCAGAAACCATCGAGTACCTGGATGTCAAGTTCGCGTCGGTACTCGCGCGTTACGGCTACGACGCGACCCTGCGAGATGTACGCTAGCGACGGTTCACCGGACGTGCAGGAGCGGATAAGGCCGTGATCCGGCAACTCGATCGCGGCATAGTCGTTCGTGGGGCAAGGACCACAAACCTACTGGTTGCGTGGGTTGTTTTGTCCATCATCATGCTCAGCGGGTTGGTCGATCTGCCCAGGCTGTTTGTCTTCGGACCGGTGACTTCGCTGGCCTTGTTCACGGTCGCTTACGCACTGGCGGCGTGGGTTCTTTGGGTCGTTCGGCCGGTCTTCGTCAAGCCTGCTATCGTGGCACTGTGGCCTATCGTCGCGCTTCTCGTGTGGATCTGCGCCACGTTCCTCTGGTATCAGCCCACGGTCCCGGGACTGCAAAACCTGCTGGTGCTAGCCACCTTCGTAGGGTTGGCCCTGGTGGTCTCCTACGAATCCTACCGTACCCCGAGTTTCGCGGAACTTGTCAGGAAGGCGATCGTGTGGTCCGTCTGGCTTGCGGCCGCCCTGTACCTCGCCAGTCTTCTCTCTGGCGGAGAACTTATGGGCTCGCGATCGTTCGCGCTGTTCGCTCTGCTAGGGGTTGCCTGCCATCTGGGAGCGTGGCGGCGTGGTAGTCCCCAGGGCCTGTGGCAGGCGATCCTCCTCACCCTGCTGATTGGCGCCAGCCTTTCGCGCACAGCTTTGGTGGTGGCGTTGCTCCTTTTCCCACTGTCCCAGCTATCCTTAAAGGATTCCCGGAGTTGGATCCGGGTGGGTCTGCTGGTGGCCTTGATCGCTGTCTCCGCTTACTCGGCAATCACCTACATCGAACCACTAAACGAGCGCTTCTTCGAAGGAGACCGTGCCTACGAGGTGGAGGGGGTCGCCATCAACACCGAAGGACGCACCGAGATATGGGGTGTCATCTGGGATTCGTACCTCACGGCCCCCTTGACAGGCTTAGGTGCTGGCTCGTCTGAGGAAGTACTGGTCCAGCGTGATCCAAACTCGGCCGGGCATCCGCACAACGACTACCTGCGTTTGCTTCACGATTACGGTCCGCTCGGGCTGGGACTCTGGTTCTTGGGATTCTTAAGCCTTTTGTGGGCTACAGGCAGGAACCGGGCCGGGACGAGCCATAGAAAAGGTCCGGAGGCTTCTCTGCACCTCGCAGCGTTTTTGAGCCTTACGAGCGTGAGTTTGACGATGATCACCGACAACGTCATCGTCTATGTCTTTGTGATGGCGCCGTTGGGAGCTCTCGTAGGAGCCTCGCTGGGTAGGGTGGTTAGGGTGGCACGTCCGCCGCTGCGTCGGCGCCGCGATGCCCCGCCCGTTCGGCGCCCCACGGTGCCCTCGCCGTGAACCTCCTGTGTAAACGAGCTTCTCAGGAAGGCCGTCCGCCGCTGTGACGGAGAAGGTTCGCGGCTTCGGTACGATTACTCACCTTGAGAAGTTTGTATGCCGCGCGCAGGTGCTGCTTCACGGTAGATTCGGAGAGAAAGAGCTGCTTGGCTATCTGGGCATTGCTCAATCCTTCAACCACCAACTCCAGAATCTGCCTCTGACGAACAGAGAGAAGGTCAACGTTTTCCGGTTCTGCTTCGATCACCAGGTAGCGAATTAGCTCCCGCGGAGCCACGAGTTCCCCCTTCGCAGCAACTTCGACAGCGCGGATCAACTGGCTCGGCGTCATCCCAGCATGCACGAAGCCGGATGCGCCGGCCCGCAGAGCGGCCCTGGCGAGAGGCAACTCCAGGTGCGAACCGAAAACCAGAACAGGTACCGAGTCCGAGCTAAGCTGCCGAAAACGTTTGACGCTCTCAGATAAATCGTGGGTGTCGTCCGCGCAGAACAGTATGGCCGTCGGGTTTTCTCGCGGCGGTTCGGGCCCGGTGTGGACCCGGACCTGTTCCTCCAAGGCGTGCACGAGACCGGTTGTTACGATCGAGGGGGGGGCAAATCGACCCATACGATGTTCGTGCGTTCGGGCCTGCGATTCAGGTACTGAACCATTAGAAGAAGCCCTTCGGCACAAGAACACGGAGAGTGGTCGATACGCCCAGCTTGTCCCCCATCTCGCGGCATATCCGCGATCGGTTCTCTCGATCAGTCGTAGGTCAAGTATTAACACCTTCGACTGTTGATATCCCCTAGTCTACGCTGGGCCGAGTATGATGCGCAAGTGCGCCTGGGGAGTACGTACTTTCGGACTAGCACCGAACCTGAACGGCTATCGCGACTTCATGCCGCCCGACGTCACGACAGCTGGTTGGCTGAAGCCCATGTTGGCCTCGCGTTGGTCTGGCGGTTACGTGCGACGCTCTACCGGAACATCTTCGACTTCCCCGAAGTCGGGGCGAAAGTCCGCCGACCGGGAGAAGCCGCGCAGATACCGCCCTCACCGATCACATCGTCGGGATTCACCGAAGGAGCCGCGAGACCTACGGACGCCCCACAGCCCACGCCGGACGAGGGATCACCCCTCAAACCCGAGAGCGATCTCCGCGATAGCAACTGGCCCAGCAACCCGCAGCTCCTGAGCGGTGTCTCCTTCGACGGTTCAGAGGTTCAAGCGACGCAGCACGAGCAGACCGCCAGAGCCGAGCGCTAGGATTCCGAAGGCAAGCAGCGGCAGCACCGGCCCTCCAGTTTCCGGCAACAATCCAGTGAAGGGTATGACTCCATTCGCCGGATCCGATGCCGCTGACGCGACACCCGAGTCACGGCCCGAAGCCGGGTCCTCCGCCGCCGAGCCACCGCCCGAAGACGGCCCCTCCTCGCCAGATGACAGGATAGCGGTCTCCCCAGAGGCTGTCGGGTCACCGTACTGTCCGTCATAAGAAGTTTGCGCAAAGGCGACCGCGGCCCAAGTGAGCAGTAGCACCACCGCCAGCGTGACGGACACGAGTGACACGACAGCCAGACGTACGTCCGCTAGCTTTGAGGTGGTCTTGTTGCCACGCGTCAAATTAGTTTCCACGATGGTGCCTCCTTACGCAGTATACGGCTATTCTCTACAGGGGTCGCGAGCCAGTGCCAGATGCACAACCCACGATGCACGGATGTTAGGCGTCGTAACGCCTCTCTGCATCGGCCGTGTGGCATATTCTTTGATTCAGTTACGTTACTTGGCGTGGCACCGGACAGCCCCGGCTGCCAAACACAAATTTACCGCGCGAGACGGGGGACGACCGCGTCTCGCGCACCAAGAGTGCTAATCTGAAGGGGCCCTGCCCTGAGAGGCGCTGACCGCCTCCAGCCGTTCTAGGCGCCTTTCTATCTCCTCGTCGCGTGGGTTGAGGGACGACGCCTTGCGGTAGAGTGGTAAAGCGTTGTCGGGCTTGCCTCTCCGCTCGTAGAGCAGCGCGGCAAGGTAGTAAGGCGCATAGTTTTGGGGGTCCAACTCCACAGCCCGGGCGTAGGATTCTTGCGCGCGGGACCAGTCTCCAGTCGCCACCGCCATCTCGGCCTCTCGCTCGGGCAGGTCGGGATCGACGGGGTTGAACTTCTGGGCGAGTTCAACAGACTTCAGGCCTGATTCGACGTTCGCAGCCGCGTCGGCCTGAGCAAGGTAGTTGTCGGCGACGTACAGCGGCGTAACGGCGACAATCGCCAGCATACCGATTCCCATGCCGACCACCCGCATTGGCCACGGAGAGGGGTATCCCCGCCGCCGTTCCCAAGGAGCGACCAGCAAGGCTAAAAAGACGATCGCCGGCAAGGTGACGGCCGGTATCTGCCAGAACCATTCGGCACTTGAGTGAACGAACCAGTAGGTGATCGCGGCCATCAGCGCGCCGATCTGCGCCCTTCCTTCGGCGTTGAGGTTCCCGAATCTGCGAGCGAACCCGGCGGCTAGGCAGGTGCCCAAGAACCCGAAGAACAGCACGCCTCCCACGAGGCCTCGCTCGCCCAAGACCTCGAGGGGTAACATGTGCGGCTGGCGCGCGTGAAAGACGGCCGGTCCGCGTAGTTGGTAGTACGTAGCCTCGAAATTGTGCGTTCCGACGCCCAGGAGCGGATGCGAGACAAAGTCTTTCCAGGCAACTTCCCACAGCACGTACCGGCCTGAACCGGAGGCGCTAAGAAAGCGGCTCTGGTCTTGCCCGGCATCGTCGTTGGCTTTGAACGCCTCCCACTTCTGCTCACCCCATGCGACCGGGCTTCCAACACGCTCGCTAAAGGCAAGAGTCAAGAGGATGAGAACGACGATGCTGCCGGACAGTAAGATTGTGCCAAACGTGCGCACCAGGCTGGGCGAGGGCTTCCAGTACAGGTCGACGAGCCCCCACAGTAGACCGTAGAGACCGGTTACGGCGGATGCTGTCCAGACGGCTGGTTCGGCGCGTTCGAGCGCCGCTATCGGATCCCCCCTCTCGAAGAACGCCAGATAGACGTCGTTGAGATCGGGAAGAGCACAAGCAAAGCAACGACGATCGGCGCCAGGGCCAGCAAGCCGCGTAGCCGCTGGCCGGAGAACAAGAAGAACACGGGGACCGAGGCTAGCATAGCCACCATCGCTCCCCGTGACTGGGTCAATACGGCGACCGCCACGCAGAGGACAGCCCCCGCGAGCACCAAGCCGCGGAGAACCGGGTTGACGCGACGGGAGCCGGCCAGGTATACGGCTGCCCAGAACGGGACCAGTAGGAATGCAGCCTCGCCGTTGTAGTAGCCGACGGTGCCAATTAGACGGTTCTGTTCGAACAGCTCCCCGGCCCGCGAGGTCAGCGCCCTTAGGGTAAAGGCCGAGATCACGGCGGGACCGATCGCGGCGGCGGCGAGCGCCCAGCGTCTCGAAGCTCCGAGCGAAACAAGCGCGACCGTGATGCAGAAGACGAGCAGGTACAAGAGCGTTTGTCCCGTGCCGACCCACGCGTCGCCTCGGTTTGGCGACCACGCGATAGAAATCAGCGTCCACACTGCGTACGCGGCAAAGAGGCCGCTCTCGCCGCCGTGCTCCATCGCGACGCGCTAATCGAGAACATGCCGATCGCTGAGACAATCAACAGCAACACCGCGAGGAAAAACGTGGCCAGGGTCCAGTCGCCGACGAAGTAGCCTCCGTCGGCGTTGCCCATCCACGACGCGAGCAAGACGACCGAGACCAGCGAAACACCGGGTAAGAAACGCTTTTGGTTAGCAAGCTTTGCGAGAAGGCCAGAACCTTCGCTTGTACGAACGTCTTGTTTCTGCAATGCTGTCATCAATCGATCCCGATCATCCCAAAATGGTAACGCAGCTCGTCGGGCCGAGCTACTCACAAGCGTTCGTCCCCTCCGATTGCCGAAGGACCCCATCGCACTTGCTGGGGTCCTTCGGTGCTCCGCTCCTCGCCGTAAGGGCGCTGCTCATCTACTGCAGACCCTCATTGTAGTGCGCTTTAGGCCGGTTGCGGTACCCTTCCCGCCGTCCTGAGTTCCGATTCGATCCAGCGGTAAGTAGGCACCAGCCCGTCCCTGAGCAGGATCTGCGGTTCCCAGCCGAGCACGTGCCTGAGCTTGTTGTTGTCGCTGTTCCGGCCCCGTACCCCCTGCGGCTTGGAAGGGTCATGCCGCTTGGTTATGTGCTTGCTGGCGACCTCGGACACCAAATCTACCAGCTGGTTGATCGTGACGAGTTCGTCGGTACCCAGGTTGAGTGGATGAGGGTAGTCAGAGCGCATGATGCGGTAGATGCCCTCCACGCAGTCGTCGAAGTGCATGAACGAACGGGTCTGCTCCCCGTCCCCCCAGACCTCGATCTCGGCCTCGTCGGCCGCCAAGGCCACCTTGCGGCAGATGGCAGCCGGGGCCTTCTCCTTGCCCCCTTCGTAGGTGCCCAGTTGGCCATAGACGTTGTGGAAACGGACCACCCGAGTCTCGAAACCGTAGTCCTCGTTGTAGTACTTGCACATCTCTTCCATAAAGAGCTTCTCCGTGCCGTACCCTTCTTCGGGCTCAGCCGGGTAAGCGTCGTCTTCCTTGAGGTTGGTGACGTCCGGGCTCTTCTGCAGATACAGCGGGTATATGCAGGCCGAGGAGGAGAAAAGGAACCGATCGACCCCGTTGATACGGGCCGCCTCCAGCATGTGCAGGTTGATCATGGCGCTGTTGCGCGCGATGTCGGCATGGAAGGCGGTAATGTAGCCGATCCCTCCCATGTCCGCCGCCAAGTGGTACACCTCGTCCACATCTCGCGTGGCGATCAGGCAGTTGTCGAAACGACGGAGATCCAGAAGCTCGAACTCGTGGCTCGCGCTCGGCTCGTACTCCGGGTACTTGATATCGACCCCCCGCACCCAGTAGCCTTGATCGACCAAATACTTGACTAGGTGGTGACCTATGAAGCCCCCGGCGCCGGTCACCAGCACACGCTTCGCCACTTGTATCCTCCTGCCGTAGATTTCTGAGCCGAGTCCAGTTTCTGTCTCCGCATACTATTCGGCGACAACGCTTGATTCATGGGCCGTCTGGCATATTTGTCGTCGGGGTCTTCCGATTAGGGAACGTGCAGTCCGTCGCGAGACCACGGACAGAGCAAGGCACACTCAGCACGGCAACCGTAACCCTCGGATTGCACGGGCAAAGGTCGGGATTTAGCATCCGTGCGGCGGGAGCGTTCCGTTGTCCCTACAGTAGGCCCGCAGCCCTCAAGCGGCTGCAGCGTGAGCGGGCCTACAGAGGTCCGTCGGTTAAGCTTCCCGGGTCGCTTATGTCGTCTTCTACGCCAGAACGGCGCAAGCCCAAGAGTTGCAGGAGAAACATACCCGCGAACCTCGGGTTGTGCTTGGCGTAGCGCTTCCATAAGCGCCGGGGATCCATCAACAGCCTGAAGACCCACTCCAGACCAGACACTTGCATCCAACGCGGAGCCTGAGGTATACGCCCCGTGTGGAAGTCGAACGCGGCGCCCACCCCGAGCATCACCGCAGAGATTCGCTCCTTGTGCTCCGCCATCCACCTCTCTTGCTTGGGGCAGCCGATGCCCACGAACAGGATGCGGGCACCCGACTTAACTACCTCTCGCGTCACCGCTTCGTCTTCTTCCGGGGTAAGCGGGCGGAAGGGCGGTGCGATACTACACGCTACCTTGACGCCAGGATAGTCCGTTTCGAGCAATCGTACGAACGCCTCGAGCAACTCCGGCGTACCACCGTACAACCCGATCGGTACCCCTTCGCGCGCCGCCAACTCCACGACGTGCGTCGTCAGGTCCGTTCCTCGAACCTGTGAAGCCCCTTGCACGCCCAAGCTTCTCAACGCCCAGACCAGTGGTCTGCCATCCGGGGTGACCAGGTTAGCCCCGTTAACCACGCGTCGAAAAGCTGCCGAATCTACCGTCTCCATGACCATGTGCACGGTCGCCACGCAAACGTATGCCGACCGGCCTTCCTGAGCCCACCGAAGCACGCGGCGGGACGCGTCCTCGTACGAGGTCGCGTCTGCCCGCATACCCAGTATATTGCGCGAAGGCAAACCCCCGCTACCAAATTTCCGTCTTCTTGCGGTGTGTGGCGTGTTCCGCATTACGGGGGCGTTCCCTTGTCTCCTTTCCTGCCTGGGGCCGAGCCGGGATTGCCTCGGGTTCTCCGGCTGCTACTCACCAGCGTACCTTGTTCCTATGTACCTGGAATCGAGGTGGTACCCGTCTTCGCTTCCCTCCACGTTTATCATGACCGTACCGAGGATGTTCGCCTGTTTAGATTTGAGGTTGTGCACGGCCCGCCGAAATCTTTCCTTGCGAGTCCGCTGGGCGTCCAAGGTCAGCAGAACACCGTCCGCCTGAACAGCGATGATAGCGGCATCCGAAACCAGCCCCACAGGAGGCGAATCCACGAGCACGTAATCGAACTCTTGGCGAACACTGGCGAGGAACTCCGAAAAGCGCCGAGACAGGAGGAGTTCCGCCGGATTGGGCGGCAGGGTACCCACGGTCAACACGCTCAAGCCCGGTAGCGGTTCCTGGCAAACCTCTTGCCAGATCTCCTGCCGCTGCTGCCTCTCCGCCAGGATATCCACGACTCCTCGGACGTTGCGCAACCCGAAGATCTTGTGCAGCGAGGGCTTGCGGAGATCGCCGTCGACTACCAACGTGGCTTTGCCCGCTTGCGCCAACACCACGCCCAGGTTGGCACAGACCGTGCTCTTGCCCTCCGCCGAACCGTCACTGGTGACGACGATCACCTTGGAAGGCGCGTCTACCTGCGTGTAAAGGAGGTTGGTGCGCAACGTGCGGTAGGCTTCCGACACGGCGTTGGCCGGGTCCGAGATGGTGGCTAGGCGTCCGGAGAGGTCTCCGCTCTTCGCCTCCGTCTGCGCCAATCTCCTCACCCGGGAGCGTTTCATCCTAGGAGTCCCTTCCACTCGTTCAGCCTGACCTCGCTTGTTCGAAACACCCGAAGCCTCTTCCACTTCGCCGGTGGATCACCAGCTATGGTCCAGCTCATCCCGCGGCACGCCAGGTCCGACGATGCCGACACCGAGCGTGCGGCTAGCGCATGAAGCATGTTACGCCACGGATACAGGCCCATGGTGGAGATTAGCGATACCGCGTTCTCTGCAGCGTAGGCCGTGCTCCTGCGTTCGTCCGAGTCTTTACCTGCGACGTGCGTGGAAAACGTCAAGTCCGTCAATGCCTTCGTTTTCGGCAACAGTACCGTTAAGGATGCTTGCTAAGATGATACACAGTATGGTATGGAACGCAACGTCTTCGCGGCAACGTACGACGTGTGCGGCGACCGGGATTCTGGTTTGCATTGCGAGGTAGATGGCAACCTCGACGACACCTCGGGCGGTTTCTCTGTCGCGACGTGGCCTCGAACCAGCCTCCCCGACGCTCGAAGCGGTCACGACGGCAACCGGTCGAGTCCATTGGCCGACGTCGAGAACGAGCTCCCGTTCTCAACGAACCTGCGCACGGCTAGTTCGATGCCCGCAACCGCAAGAGGGCTCGCTTTGCCGCAGAGTACTGCGAATACACCCGCAGTTTCGCCGCGAACCTGGGCAGTCCGTCTCTGTCCGAGACAGGTATCCGGGGCAGGTCGTAGACGCTTCGCTCGACTGGCGTATTCCACCCGCAGGCGTAAGCGTAACCGGCCCGACGGGCCGCCCGTACTGCCCCACTGTCTAAACTACCGTAGGGGTAACAGAAACCTTCCACCGAACTGCCCAGCACCTCACTCAGCGCGAGACGGCTATCGATCACCTCTCGCTCCAAGGATTCTGGTCTCGCACCAGACAATCTAGCATGGGTCATGCTGTGCGAGCCCACTTCCATTCCTCGTTCCGCGACCTCGCGAACGCCCTCGGCGTCGAGAAGCTTGAGCCTCGGCCTCGGCGCAAACGCGTGTTCCCAAGCGTTCTCTTCTGGTATTCCGGCGACGACAAACACCGTGGCCGAGTGTCCGAGGCTCTCCATGATCGGCACGGCGGTGCATAGGAAGTCTTCATAGCCGTCGTCGAACGTGAGCCCCACAAGCCCTTCGTCTTCTCCCGTGCTCATCGCCCAACACAACTCCCGCATGGAGACGCCTCGTAAGTTACGTTTCTTGAGGTAGAGCAGGTGCGACTCGAACCGCGCAGGAGATGTACACAACATGTTGGGGTCGTCGTCAAGTTGGTCGATAGAATGGTACATCAGTATCCTTGGCCAACGTGTTCTCATAGACACCACCTAAGACCTGGACGACATAAGGCGCCGCTGGTCGCTGCGTTTTTCTGCACTCGCCGCCCTCTCCGTAGAAATGTAGCCTCGCCTGCTTCCTCAAATTGCCGCTCTCCACCCCGGCATTCGTGGGCCGTATCGTTCCCGTTGGAGCGGATACCCGCAGCGTGTTGTCCGTAATCGCCACCCGAAAGCCGTCGGCTCGGAACCCGCGGTCCCCGGGGCCTCGAGCCGTACGTCCCTCTGAGCCTTTCGTTCCTTGTCATCCTTGATCACGGTACTTTCTGGTACTCAAACACTGGTACTCAAACACGTTGCCGTTACGCGCATGTTGCCCGGGGTTGCCCCGGCTAACGATGTAAGCGATCCGCGCAACCCGGACTTCGTCTGGCTCCGTGGTTGCGAGATCCCTTTCCCGGGGCCATCGGCGAGTAGCCTTCTTCGCATGTGACGCATACTGTCCTTGTCGTTACTCCAGAGCGTTCGCCTTACCGATGAAGCCCACAGTCCCGCTGGCTTCGCTCCGTCGACGGGCGCCGGGCATGTTGAGGCTAGACACTGTACCTCCTCGTGCCAGCGCACTCCGTGGACCTCACCGCGGGCTCAACTTCGTGCCCCCGGGTCTCGCGTTGGCTCCTCGTCCACGCAACGCGCCGTAGGATCATGAACCGCAGTACAATCCTCTAGCAGGATGGGGGCGGGACCGATTCTTACGGAGTCAGCGCCAGCCATATCCGTTGTGCCGCCGGCTAGATCGCGTTTGGTCTCTGGGGCCCAACCCGCCGGTATGGCGAACGAGCGGATCTGGGATGCGTTCCATACCACGCGGCCTCTGTACCCACCGGCGCGTGCGATCTCGACGACATAGGTTCCGTCCGTCGTGGTAGATAGCTCAACGAATCTCGCGCCGTGGAGCCAGTCGACCGTCTGTCGATAGGCTACGCCGGCCGCGGTCAGGGTTCGATCGTCCTTCTCCGACAGTTGCACGCGGTGTGGCACTTGTATGTCCCAGGCGAACCAGTTGAAGTTGCTAACTCCGCCCGCCCAGAACAGCATCAGGGCCCGTGCCACGCCGCCGCGGGTCTCATCGAGGCTAGGAGGGCTCGAAGGATCCTTCATCGCCGCTCCCTCCGTGTTGAACAGAGGCTTACCGGCGACGCCATGGTTCTTCATGATCTCGCGTACATTATCGATCCGCAAGACAGTGTCTTCGGGACTCGTATCGAAATACCAGTGGTAGCCAATGACGTCAACGTACTCGCCACCACCCTTGAAAAGATACTCGTCCAGCCAAGACGTTCCGCGGCCATCTGACAGCCCGGGGGAGATAACCACTATGCTCGGGTCGACCCGCTTGAGTTCCTCGTAAGCCACCCGGCTCATCTGCACCATCGTGTCCACGTCGCCGGAGTAGAAACCCCTGTAGTCGGGCTCGTTCCAGATCTCGTAGTAGTCGATCTTCCCCTCATAGCGGGTCGCCACCGTACGAACGTAATCGCGCCAGTCCTGCATGTTCGCGGGCGGGGAGGTGCTGGAGTTCTCATATGGTCCGGTTTTTGTGGCATCGGATGCGGCCCAATGCGGGGTAAGGCCCAACGTGTAGATAACGTCCACGTCGTTCCTCTGCGCGCGTTCAACCAGATAATCCATCCTCTTCCAGTCCCAGACTTCGTCGCTGGATTCTAGGCGGGGCCAGTCGACGGCGGTGTCCGAAAGCCGGAGCATGCCTTGGCCACCAGCGGGCCACGTCTCGTGCGTCCAGCCCAACTGGTTAACGTGCACACCGAAGTAGTTGCCGGGGATGGGTGTACTCGGAACCGAGGCCGCGATGTTGACGGAAGCCGGGGTGACGTCTGTCAAACTGGCATCATCGATCCACAGCGTGGTGCCGGGATGCTTGGGAGCGATCCGGAAGGACCCGCTTCCATCAAGGGGCGAGGATCCACGGATCGTCACCTGCTGCCACGTGGTGCCGGCCTGTACCGTCTTGATGGCGTAGGCTTGCCAGGGAGCACCGGCGTCGCGGCGTAGCAGAACGGTGACCGGCGTCGCTCTTGAGGCCTTGATCCACACGCTGGCCCGGTACGTGCGGTCTTTGCGAAACCGGAAACTCTGGATCAGATCCACCGCGCCGCCATCGAGCGAGTCTATTCGAAGGCGTTGAGCAGACTGTCCATCGTGGACGTGGCTCGGACGGCCTTCGTGATGCTACGCCGAACGTGGGAGCTGGATGGCCCCAGTAGTTGACCCTCCAGTACGGCGCCGCGCTGGTATACGTGCCCTCAAATACTGGGTTCCGCAGAACACCGCTATCGGAGGCGGGATCGCTTCCACCGAATCGGATCGCGCCATACACAGAGAGCACGACAAGCACAGTCACAACGTAGATAAAAGGCTTCGCTCTCAGGCGATCTGCCACCTCGGCTCGTTGCGGCATTGAAATCGACTCATGCCCTCGCGCCCTCAAGCGCCGATTCATAGATACCCATCAGTTGCCGGTAGTTCTTCTCGGCGGTGTACTTGGTCTCGAATTCGACCCGTGCCTCTCGGCGCATGTCGATGAGCTCGGCTGGATGGTCCAGAGCCCACCGCACCTGATTCGCCAAATCCCGTGGATCGCCGGGGCGGAAGAGCAGACCGGTGCGATCGATGGTCCACCAACGAGGATACGCTGCCAAGGTCGCTTGCGATTATGGGGAGGCCAACTGCAAAAGCTTCCACTATGACCAGCGGAAAATTCTCGTAGCACAGCGAGGGAAAGATCAGACACTGCGCCTTGCTCATGAGGCTCCAACACTTGCTGTTTCGGTCGCCTCCCCAACCACTCTACCCCTCTAATCCTCCGGGATACCTTCGCCACGGTGTCTGCTAACGGTCCATCGCCCAGGATTTTCAGCGGCACGCGGTCCCCCAAGAGATCCCAGGCCTCGTCAGGGTGTCTACGCCCTTCTCGACCGAGAGTCGACCCACGAACAACGCGTAGTCTCCGCGTACTTGCCCGGGGCCAGGGTCCGGATGGAGGAAGTTGGGCTTTACCACGACCTTCTCCGCGGGTAGATGCCCTCGACGAACTTCAGGCGGGCGAAATCGGTGAGAGCGATGTAGAGGTCCACCATTTCGTCCAGGTCCGCAACAGACGATGGGTGGTGAGCATCGCTGCCACAGCCCCACTTGCCGGACGGCTCTCCGCGGTAGCAGGCGTGGAGAACGCCGGGCCAGGGCACGAGCTTTACCCTGGCAGTCTTCGCAGGCGTGCCCGTCACGAAAGAAGAGGGCGTTGGGGCAGATCAATCGGTAGTTGTGTAAGCTTTGGACCACCGGCACCCCTCCGCCCTAGCCGCATAGTAGCCCGCTGGCGAGATTAGGGGGAAGGTATTGTGGAAGTGGACCACGTCGGGCCGTTCCTCGCGGATGACAGACCGCAAGTCGCGGTAGCTCGCTCGGTTCCACACGGCGACGCCGGCCGACTTTAGCTGGCTCATGCCTGCCAGCCGATCGTTATGGACAACGTAGCGCCGTACCCTGTGGCCGTACTCCTCTAGGAGGGAGGTCTCGGCTTCGAACGATTGGTCCTCGCCACCGGCTTGCTGATACTCGTTGTGAACGGCAAGCACTCTCACCGGATCAACCAGCATGTTTGCCGTCTGACCCCGCCGCGAGTGTTTGCGAGTTCCGTCTTCAACTGCTAGCTATCCTGTTTTTCGAGGTACTTCATTGGCAGAAGCGCCCGGAAGATGCATTCTCGCGGAATAACCATTGCGTGAAAGACGTCAAACGATCCGGCGCTGATCAAGCGTCCTGTATGCGACGCGTCCAACTCCGAAGCTCACGATAGCGCTCTCTCGGCAACTGACGGTTTCGGCATCGCATCCTTCCACGTTCGGTTGCGGCTATGGTGCCACGCCCACATCGAAACCACAACCCGGGGTACCGGGGTTGCGTTCGTATGATCCTTCAGCGGCCAGACTTCGGACGGTTTACGTGCCAGACACGTGGCCCGGCCGCGTATCTGATGGTCTTGTTACGCTTAGCATGCCGCAGGGTACGGTTTCGTTGTGTCCGTGGAGATGCGAACCGTCATGACCGGTTTCATCGTTGCCCAAAGTACGGCGCAGCGTCTTTGACGTACCGGATGACCGTCGGTTAGGATTGGCTGGTAAGGCCATCTTGGCTCGGATGGGGACGCATTGGCCGTGAACTAGGTCCTGAGGTATCGCGTAACGAGCGCAAAGATAGCGTCTGCTCTACCACTCGTTGCGAGCTTGTCCACAATGTCCACGACGTCCGGAGAAGCGAGAATTCGGGGAGGCGGAACCCTTGGTGGGAGGCAAATGATGAAGGTAACGGTCCGCCCGCTGAAGCGTACGGACCTGGAGGGCCTCGATAGACTTCGCACCCTCGTGTACCCGGACCGCCCTGAAGCCTTCGATACGGACTGGCAACGCTCCATCTGGCGCTGGTTGGGGACCCACCCACTGTCCGACGAGATACACCGCTGGGTTGCGGCTACCGAAGAGGGGGAGGTGGTGGGGCACCTGGCCGCGATACCGCAGTTCTACCGGATAGGCGGGGAGAGGGTCGTCGCCCACACCCCCGCTGACTACCAGGTTCTCCCTGGGTACGGCTTCCACGCCCTTACTCTCATGCGCCATCTTCTTCCGCACGGCAGAGAACTGCGTATCCTGCGACACGGCGCACGAGGTAATAGCGGTCGAAACAAGGTTAGGGGCCAAGGAGACCGGAAAACTACGGTTCGCGCCGAAAGTTTGGGATCTGGCGGGAATCCCAGGTTTCCCGACATCGATCCCGCGACCGATGCCGCAACTTTTCAACTTGGGGCTTCGAGCGATCGACAGAGCGCTGAGCAGCACTCACTTTGCCAACGACCTGAAAGCGGTGCTGCTAAACGGGTTTGACGCTTCCTTCGACGAGCTGTTCGGAAGCGTCGCCACCGCCTTGCCGTGCGCGGCAGAGAAGGACGCGGCGTTCTTGAGGTGGCGCTACGGCCCTGGCTCCCCGCAAGGATCGGCAGTCATCCTCGGGGTAAGGGGCGAGGGGCGTCTTCTCGGTTACGCCGTGCTTTGGGTGACCAGGGACGGCGATGATGGCTATCTCCTGGATCTCACGGCCCGGCCCGGGCGTCACGACGTGGCCCGGGCGCTCTTGTTGGAGACGATCCGCCACTTCAGGGAGGCCGCAGTGAAGAGCATCAGGTACCGGTTTCTTGACTCGCCCACCTCGCCCCGGAGCAAGGACTTGTGGCGCTTGGGCTTCTTGCTCGGCAACAAGGGGCATTCCACGCTCCTGGTCAAGTTCGCGGACCCCGTCCTGCAAGAAGCAGCCTCAAGGCCCGCCAGTTGGACATACAGCTTCGGAGACGGGGAATCGACTTTCTGGATCAGGTAAGGGCTGACGAACGGTCGCCGGTGCCGAGAACACTAGCGTCGCCCTACCGGCGGCGCCTTGGAGTACTGGGGCGCTGTCAGTAGCTTGCGGTCGCGACGACCCTTCTACTGCTTGCTCTCGACGGCGATCTCTTGCGCCCTGGCCAACGCCCCCAAGCGGCCCCCCTCGTTGATGAGGAGCGCCTCCCAACTCCCGGACTCAACGAGGCGGCCCTCGTCCAGCACGTGGACGACGTCCGCCCCACGGATGGTGGACAGACGGTGGGTTATAACCAGGATCGTCGTACTCCCGTGCAGGCCCTCTATGGCCTTCTGGATGCGCCGCTCGTTCTCCGAGTCTAGGGCGCTTGTGGCTTCGTCCAGTATGAGCAGGGAGGGCTCTCGCAACAGCGCCCGTGCCAGGGCCAGCCGCTGGCGCTCTCCCCCGGAGAGCCTGACCCCCCGGTCACCCAGCACCGTATCCAACCCGTCGGGCAGCCCCAAGACAAACCCCTCCGCCGCGGCCAGTCTCAACACGCCCCACAGCTCCTCTTCGTCGACGCCCCCGGCGTCCGGGCGCGCCCACAACAGGTTTGCCCTGACCGAATCGTTGAACAGGAAGGTCTCCTGAGAGACGTAGCCGATCTGGCTCCTCCACGAACTCATCAGCTCAGGACCGAGCGGCTTGCCGTCAACCAGCACGCGCCCTTCGCTGGGTGAGACGAGCCCCATAACCAGATCGGCTATGGTGCTCTTGCCGGCGCCGGAGGGGCCGACGATCGCCGTGGTCTTGCCCGCCTCGACCGTCAGTTCCAGGTCTCGAACCGCCAGAGCTTTCTCGTCGGCCCCATAGGATAAAGAGACCTCTTCGAACCGGATGCTGTCTCGCAACTCGACCCCCTTCGAGCGCGTCACCGGCCTGGTTTCGGCCGCCGCCTCGCACAACGCTTGGAGCTCCGTCACCCGCTCGAAAGCGGGCAACGCGTTCAGAAAGTACTGGTAGTCCTGTTGGACGTTGTTGAAGAGCGGTATCATCCGATTGAACAAGAAGAGCAGAAGTAGCAGCGCGGTAGCCGGCACCTCCAGTACCCGGAAGGAGAAGTACATCATGGTGCACAGAATCACGGCCGAGCCTACCGTAAACCAGAAGGTCGTCTCCGCCTGGTTCCTTTCCTCCTTGAGGTACATCCCTGCGACCTTATCGGCCAGCCCCGCAAAGATGCGGGAGCTGCGTTCTTCCGCGCCGTAGCTTTTCACGGTTTTCATGCCGGCGAGGTGTTCGATCACCGCAGCATACAAGCCGTTGGTCGCGAACGTGATGTCCTCACCGGTCCAGCGCGCCGCCTGCACCTTTTTTCGGAGCAGCATTAGGAGGATTATCCCAGCGACAAAGACCAGCGCAGTCATGGTCAAGGAAAGCTTGAACGCCAGTATTACGTAGACCGTTCCCAGTATTGTACTCGTGACGAACCCCAGCAAGGAGTGTGTCGCGCCCCCCACCCGATCGAGTTCGGTGGTCAGCGCGTGGGTAAAGTCAGAGGACCGGGTTTTGGAGAAGGTCAACCAGTTGGTATTGGCGATAGCTTGATACAGTCGCTGCCGCAAACAGGTTACGAAGTCTTGCTGAAGCTTCAGATTGAACGTAGATTGCCACCGTCCTATGGTGGCCAGCAGAGACGTGATCAGCACAAAAACGACGAGCACCGTTGCCAGCGAGGGTTGCAATCCCACGGCCGCGAAGGCGGAGGAGGTAAACTCGGCGACCCAACCCACCGAACCCTGCTGCACGTCCAAGCCGACAACCTGCATAAGCGGTACTAGCAGCAGCAGCTGAGCACCCTGCGTAATGCTCAGGCAGAGCATCAGCACCAGTGCCACAGCGACCCTCCAAGACATGATCCTGAGCAACGTGACCGTGTACGCCCAGACCGTGTCCGGCGCCCATGTTCTCATCAAGCCTGCAAGCGTCCTCTTCATAACGCTGCTTGGTACATGGGCCTGTACGGCGTTGTCCCTCGATCGCCCAAGACGCGCACGGACCGCGTAATCAGAAAAGCGAGCATAGCGGGCCAGGCAGCCTGACTTCCGATTGGGTCCTCACCACTGCTTTCCACCCGCCAGTTGGGCGAGGTCTTCTTCTACCATACACGCAACCTCAGAAAGGGCAGAGAGTGAGTTCGGCCTCTCCAAACGGCGTACGGGTACGCCGTTGACAACATCTGCGCATTGGTGGAGGTGAGAAGACTGTTTCACAGCTTGGAACAGTTTGCGACCGTAAGTATTGCTTATCACCTCTACCAAAGCCTCTTGGGATTCAAGAGGGACTATCCCCGGAGCGTTTCCTTGGGCGAGCACGTAGATGCAGCCTAGGGGAAGAGGGCCCGAGGAGAAGCTTTCGCGGGCGCGCACGAGACCCCGCCGATAATTCCCAGGCTCGATCGGGAGCAAGGCGTCGGGATCCTCCCCAACAGAAACGGCGGCCTCCGGCCAGAGCTTGAGTATTGGATAACCCGGGGACACCACGTGCTGTTTCCCGTCGTCCTTCACAGGGGTAATGTCATCGGCTATCAAGCGATGGCCGCGAGCGCACAGGGCCGCGGCCATGGTGGACTTCCCCCAACCGCGTTCGGCCATAAAGGCGACGACCCTGTCGCCGACGTACGCCGCGCTGGCGTGCAGCGTCAACCACCCTCGTTGGTAGAGCAAGGCCCCCATCCCGGGACCCAACACGGCGCTGCGAACCCAGCGCCGATCCGCCTCCGGGGCCGGATCGACCACGATCTCGCGCCCTTGGCGGACAAGGAACGTCCCGATCTCCGAAAAGAACAGGCACGCTTCTTCGTCGGTCGCCCAGATCAAGCCGCTCTCAGAGGTTTCGGGGTGCAGAGAGTTCACGCTTCCGAAGCGGATGACCACGTCGGTCGCCCCCTCCGCGTAGACCAGCTCTGGCAGATCTACCTCGGAGCGTATGTTCAGCCCGTAAGCGGTACCGCAAGATGCGACTCCGCCCTCAACGGGAGAGACGCTTTTCGATGGCGAGATGCCGTTGATCCGCTAACTCCTTCCTCGCCGCTCCCTGGTTCTACTTGGGCAACTAGCGCCTCGACTAGAGCGCCTTCCGTACACTAGCTCGGGTGCTCTGGCATCCAGCAGCTCAGCTCGGAGGCGCCCCGGTTCGTTGAACACAGGATCGTTCCGATGGCTGGCTAGTATGCTACGCCCAAGACTTGGATGAAAGGCGCTCTTGGAGGCTAGCGCAAATTGCGCAACTCTCTCAGGACGTTGGACAAGGGGCTCCCAATCCTTGGCCTACGCCCCGGCCGTCGTTGCCCCTACAACCCTTCGGACCGCCTCTAGCCAGCGTCATCGTCTCAACGCTACCGTGTACAAAGAGCCGCGGAGCGGTGTACTCCTTCTTCATGTCTCACCTCCCGACTGCACAATCGCCTATGGCTGCATGGTATTGGGTGCATGAGCGTGCCACATGGGTCGTTTGGCATATTTCGCCACGCGTCGTGTGGCTTGTCTTCGCGATGTCGGAGGCGTCTCTTGCAGGCCGTTAGTCTATCGGAGCCTGCCGCGAGCGGGCTTCACAACCACGCCTATGCTGTGCTCTGGCTCAGTCGTTTTCGGTTGCTCACCGTACCGATTTCGCCTGCCCTACGAGAAACCCGCACGACGAAGCCAAAGCTCCAAGGTCGCCGCTTGAATGACGGCGATAACATCTTCCGCAGCGCCCCCGTACGCGCACCGAACGTACGCCTGGCGCAGCCGATCCACATCCGCATACCTCTCGATGCCTCCAGGGTTATTGAGTATCGCGTCTTCTACGAGCCACCTGTCGAACATGAACAGGCTCCACACCAAGCCGGGGGTCAGGTTCCCCTTGTCCTTCCTCCACCTGATCTCATCGGGCAGTATACCGGCTAGTGCTCGGCGCATGACAGCCCGTTGCTGGCCCCGGCTGAGCTTCTGTTCCGGGGGCAAAGCCAGACAGAATTCTACCAATCGCCGATCGAAGAAAGGGAAACGATGTTCGATCGACAAAGCCGCGCCAGACTTCGCGCTCACCTCCAGCATGTACTGGTTCGACCCGTGGACCAGACTCTGATAATGCCACCTACGCGCGAATCCCACCGACCCTCGAGTTTCCCCGGCTTCATCTGAGGCCTGGACACGTTGCTGCAGGCCGATGCGCCGGGCGAAATCCTCCCTCACGAGGTCGGCGTCCACCTCGCCAGTCTGGCTCTGCAAGTTTCGTCCACGCAGCGCCCGCCAAGCCCGCAGTAAAGAATCAGGAACCGCGGGTTCAAGCACCATACTCCGCAAAGTCCTTCGGCGTGACCAACCTAACTCTCTTGAGAGAGCATCAATCTCCACGCTCAGTGTTGCCCACCGCCCCCTGTACGCAAGCTCGATCAGGTATTCGACGCCGTGAGATACAACCGTGTCACCGTCGTAGCCGGTCAAGAGGACGCGAACGCCTTGCTGGCCGGCTTCGCTCTCGAGGCCCCACGGCATCGACAGCGCCGCCAGGATGGAAGGTTCATCCGCATCCCACAGCACGCGGCTTGGCGCCCGTAAAGGGCTGAGGTACTCGACCTGTACCTTATGAGGCTCAAACCCGCCTATGGCGAGGACCAAGTCGATATAGTCGCTCTCGTCACTCAGCGGCGCCTCTTTGTAAACGGCCGAGAGCGTGTGCAGCCGCTGGGCTCCCTCTTTCGCCAGAAGCTCCCGCGCCACACACGCCACGGAAGAGGAGTCGAGGCCGCCACTCAGCTCGCAACCCAGAGGAAAAGCGCTTCGCAGACGACAACGCACCGCCTCCTCGAATACCTCGTAGAAGGCCTCAGCATACTCCTCGTCCGACCGAAGTTGCACCTCGCGCGAAGGATCGAGAGACCAGTACGGCTTGATTGAAACCTCGTTGCGCCCCACGATCATGCTGTGGGCGTGGGGCAGGCGGAAAACCTCCTCGTAGAAGGTGTCGGTCTTGTCGCCCAGATTGTGCGCTAGCATGTCGGCTACCCTAGGCTCGTTGAGCCGTCGCGGAACCTCGGGCACGCAGAGGAGTGCCGTGATCTCGGAGGCGAACGCAAAGACTTCGTTCGACAGGTGATAGTAGAAAGGTTTAACGCCCATGTGGTCCCTAGCGCAAAACAGCAGCCGTTTACGCCTATCCCAGAGGGCGAAGGCGAAATCGCCCAGGAGCTTCTTCGGGCAGTCTTCGCCCCACTTCTCGTACGCCGCAAGAATCAACTCGCTATCGGCGATCTCCTCGTGAGGTCGACCGTCTAGACCAAGGGCGC
Organism: uncultured Rubrobacteraceae bacterium; assembly: GCA_963769655.1. GTDB lineage: Bacteria > Actinomycetota > Rubrobacteria > Rubrobacterales > Rubrobacteraceae > CAVYMT01. The sequence continues at coordinate 240,015 of CAVYMT010000003.1, forward strand.
CGATGAGCTGCTCCCGATTGTCGATCCGGGCATCGGCGGTGATCACGAGGTTGTCGCTTAGCACCCGCGAGTGGCAGCTCCTCGAGGAGGGACTCCGGGGTCGTCCAGAGCATAAGGTGACCCAGCCCCACGCTGGCCTCGTTCCACGCGCGCGCTCCGTCCGGTCCCCGGTAGGAGACGCTGTTCACCATGCGCTCCAGTATCCGTCGGTCGGCAGGCCGCCCATCACGGAAGTAGAGGCCGACTATAGCGCTTATCTTGTTCCGTCCAGCACTACGATCGGGGTGTATTGCTCGAGTTCGAACCCGCCGATAACCACGTCGCCCCCGCTCTCCACCCACGCGTGGGCCAGGAACTTGCCCCCCTCTTCCCTGACGGCGCCGATATGGACGACGGCCGGGTGGCCCCGGCGCAGGAGCAGGACCTGCGCTGTCAAGGCTTGGGTGAGGCAGGTGCTGGCCCAAGGCGTCAGCTGGCCCGCCAACTCCACCGCCCAGACGACGTCAGCGACGGAGGACTCGCGGGTCACACGATTGCTGGAAGCTACCCGCGTCAGCCTGCTTAGAAGACGCCGCTTCGCGCGAAACGGCAGCAACACCAAGCCCACCTTGACCATCCAGAGCAATAGGACTGCGTTTATCAGCAGCCGTCGTTCGGCGGCGGGCAGGCGCACGAACTTACGCAGGCGCCTCATCTTTTACCTCTATAAGTCCTTCCTCCGCTAGCCGCTGCAGGAGCGCGAGCACGTCTCGTTTGGCACGCTCGGGCTCGACGTCGTATTCCCCGATTATCGCAGCCTGGACGCTGCTCACCGCTGCCGGTTGCTGTATGAGCTCCCAAACCCTGGCCCCCACTTCGTCCAAGCCGTAGTAGGTGCCCACCGTGAGATCCAGTATTGCCACCTCTCCGCCAAGATCGCTGGAGACCTGCTCCCTGGCAGCTACGATAGTCGAATTCTCTGAAACCGCGTCGCTCATACCCGGCGTATGGTATCAAGCCACCCACGCCTGAACCACCCCACCATGTCGTCGACAGAATCGTCCAGAGCCCTCGGCAACGCGGGAGGCGCAAGCCGCGAGACACGTCTAACTTCGATCGTCAACACTTTAGTGCTACCTTTGGATTACGAATGAATGAGTCCTTTTGGCAGTTAAGGGTTGTGCTTGCCCCTTTCCCCCGCGGCGTCGCCCATTTCAGGCCATCTGGCTGCTAACCTTTTATTTGTGTTGGGTGTGTTATGGCGACGTGGGTGCGCAAGTGGACGCTTGCACGCTCAATCCACGTTTCCCAAGAGGAAGGACGTACCGTGAGAAAAGTCAGCATCCTGCTGGGTTTGGTAGCCGTCGTTGCGCTCGTCGCCAGCGGGGTGGCGCTGGCCGCCGTGATAAACGGCACCGCCGGCGACGACACGCTCACGGGCACGCTGAAGGCGGACTCCATCTCCGGCCACGGGGGCAACGACAAGATCAACGCCCGGGCCGGCGTGGACGAAGCCTGGGGTGGTACCGGCTCGGACGTGATACAGGGCGAAGGCCACAACGACACGTTGCACGGGGAAGGCGGCAACGACACGTTGCGCGGGGGCATCGAGGACGACGAGCTCAGGGGCGACGACGGGGTTGACGCCCTCGTGGGCAACGACGGCAACGATCGCCTCTACGACAGGGGTGGCGATGCCGCCGAGAGAGACACCTTCACATGCGGTGCGGGCGAGGACACGGTCTTTGCCGACGCCACCGACTTCGTAAACGGGACCTGCGAGATAAGAAACCCCGACAACGGAACAGACCTCCTTCCCGACCTGGCGATGGCGCCTATAGGAAACATCCAGATTCAGCCCGGCGGCCAGGTTGCTGGGGAGACCACGACCGCCCAGGACACGCTCCTGCGCTTCTCCACCACCATCGTCAACGTCGGGGACGGCCATTTCGAGATCACGGGTCGGCGCCCCAACTCCACAACGACCGACATGACGACAACCCAGCGAATCTACGACTCTGCGGGCGGCTTCCGCGACCGTTCCACCGACGCCTCGTTCTTCTACTCGGGCGACGGGCACAACCACTGGCACGTCAGGGATCTCGAGGACTACGAGCTGTTCCGCACCGACGGCTCGGTGGCGGCCCGCGAGGGGCAGAAGATGGGCTTCTGCTTCTACGACAACGTCGAGTATGGCGCTCAGCCGGGTACCGAACGATACGGTCCGGGCTGCTCAAACGGCCAGCCGAACCTCCTCGCGGTCACGATGGGCCTCCAGAGGGGCTGGGGCGACCTGTATTTCCACAACACCAACGGACAGTACATCAACATCACGGGTCTGCCGGACGGCGACTACCGGTTGTTGGTGGATGCGGACAGGTCCAACCGCTTCCTGGAGAAGAACGAGAGCAACAACTCCACCTACGCCGACCTTCGGATAGCGGGCAACACCGTGCAGGTTCTCGCCTACGGACCAAGTCCTCCACCGATCGGCTAAACTCTGCTAGCGACAAACCGACAGGAGCGCCTCGCTTTCCGCGAGGCGCTCCTGTCGATGCTGGGAGTACAGGCATCGTCCGAAGGACGACCCCGGCCGTCCGCGGTGACGGAAGTTGGTCGACGACTGCATGGAGGCTACTTTCCTAATGGTAGGCCCAGAGGAACTGGCCCGCGAACACCGGCGACCCGATCGAGATGATGATCGAGGTTCCTGGCGACCTACCAGCCGCGGGATGGAGATTTCCTGACGTGCGCATCTTGTTGACCGGCGGCGCCGGCTTCATCGGGTCGCATGTGGCGGATCAGCTACTGGGGCGCGACCACGAGGTCGCCGTCGTTGACGACCTCTCGAGGGGCAACCGCGGGAACGTCCCCGGGCAGGCGCGATTCTACGAGGTGGACATCAGATCGGGGTGCACCGAGGTCTTCGAGGATTTCGCGCCGGAGGCGCTCTGCCACCAGGCGGCCCAGATCGACGTGCGCCGCTCGGTCCGGGAACCGGATTTCGACGCGGACGTCAACGTGCTCGGAACGATTCGGCTGCTCGAAAACTGCGTCGAGTACGACGTGCGGAGGGTCGTCTTCGCCTCTACCGGCGGAGCCATCTACGGCGAGCAGTGCGTGTTCCCGGCCCCCGAAGACCACGCCCAGCAACCCGTCTCTCCTTACGGTGTTTCCAAGCTGGCCGGTGAACGTTACCTGCATTACTACCACGCGCATCATGGTCTCCCTTGCACCGTCTTGCGCTATTCCAACGTCTACGGGCCGCGCCAGGACCCGCACGGCGAAGCCGGGGTCGTGGCCGTGTTCTCAAGGAACCTGGCCGCAGGACGCCCTTCGAGGATCAACGGCTCCGGGGAGCAAACCCGAGACTACGTGTACGTTGGGGACGTGGCCCGGGCCAACGCGCTGGCCTTGCAGCACGGGAGCCCTTGCGGTACCTACAACATCGGCACCGGCGTCGAGACCAGCGTACGACGCCTCTACCAGCGGCTGTCGGAGATCGCTGGCAAAGACCTTCAGCCAGAGCATGGCCCGTTCATACCGGGCGAGCAACTCCGGAGCTCGGTGGACCCTAGTCTCGCCGGGCGCGCCCTAGGCTGGCATCCGGAGTCGGACCTCCGCTTCGGGCTAGAGGAGACGCTGCGATCCTTCGGCGCGCTCTGAGGGCAAGGCGCTTCGGGTTCGAAATGGGTGTGGGCCGCGATCCCACCGCTGCTCGCGCCAGAGGTTGTGGAGTTACTTCCGTGAGGGCACCCGACGGCTGGAACGCGGCACGATCGCTGGGGTATGTTGGCCGGGCTCGATTTCGCCCGAGGCGCCAAGCGAGTCAGCACCGTTGCGAACCCTACTAGTTCCCGAGGATCTGCACCTCGTCCCCGTAACCGACAGGTGTCCTTCGAGCGCGCCAACGATGAGGCCGCAGAGCTTAGACCAGGAAGCACTACTGTAAGGTCTCCTCCAACACGCCGGGTAGTCGGCGAGTGTCCGGCACCCAATAGTCATCGCCGCGTGCCGCCCCCCGTGCGGTCCTCGCCGCACCGTTCATCTGCCCGGGCGCCACGCGCGCCTCAATGGACTCACCGGAGGCCTGAAGCGCCCTGAGGCGGCTGGCGAGCTGGATCGCCTCCACGATGCTCATGTTGGTGTCAGCGTTGCGCACCAAGGTCCTTACGGTGTTTGGTTCGGACAGCAGACTACGCACGCCGAACGCCTGCTCGAACAAGGTGGCTAGGAAGGCCTGCTGACGCTCGGCTCGCTCCGCGTCGCTCCTCAGGTCCACACCTTGAAGGTACACGAGCGCTTCATCACCGCCGAGTGTCTGTGGGCCGGGACGCAGCGTAAGCATCGGGCCGCCGATGGCCGCCTGCCCGCTGACCCGGTTGGGCACGTCGATCCTCACGCCGCCCATCCTATCCACCATCTCCATAAGCCCTTCGGCGCTCATGGCGAAGTAATGCGACACCTCGAGGCCCGTGAACAGGATCGTCGTCCGGCGCACGAGGTCGGGGCCGCCCAGAGTCAATGCGTCTCCGACGGTCCCTACGTCATGGTCGGGTATCGTGACCAGGGTGTTCCGAGGGATCGACAACACCCCCAAACCGTCCGGCGCTACCTTGACCGTTATGACATTGCCCTCGCCCGTAGCTCCCAGTTGGGTGTCGGCTAGGACGGCGACGCGCTGAGGTTCGCTTGCCATAAAGGTCTCAGGAGCGATACGATGCAAAAAGTTGTTCAACCCGCCCGTCACCTCGTTGTAAGGGAACAACAACGCTGTGGCCAAGACAACCGTCGTCGCGACGACCGCTCCTAACACCGAGGCCAGCGCCTCATTCCGATAGGGCCTCAACGTCTCGGCGATTCGTCCGGGAAGTTTGGCGGCGCGCCGCTCCTGCGGACGCGGTTCTTTGTGGGTGTGGGGCTTCGATTGAGGTTGCTTTAGATGAGGGAAGTACGCCTCGGCGAGCGCCTCCCCATCCAGCCTCAATGAGTTCGCGTAGGTTATCGTGAGTCCCCGGGCCCACCAAAGGTCGGGCAAAGATTCGAGCTCGCCGCGCTCCAGCGTCGCGAGTTGATGGGTCCAGATGCGGGTCCGCTGCTGCATATCCTCGAGGGTGAAACCCTGCGCCCGGCGTGCCTGCTCCAGCTTCTCGCCGAGCTGCTGCCAAGGATTGTTTTGTGTCTGATGGGGCACGTCTCTGTCGTACACAGGAACTCCCTTCCGCACCCTACTGTCCAGCTTTGCCGGGCGCACCTCAAAAAAGGAGAACCGGCTGCCCAAGCTTAAGCGTCGGTAGCCGGTTGCACTAATGGCTCCCCTCGCTCCTAGTGCCCAGATTCGAAACGGGGTTCTTCGCCTCTACCTACATCGCCGAGCGGGTTCCTTGCGAAAAGTGTAGCAGGGAGGGTGAGGAGGCACACTGCCTGCGATGGCTGCGGCAAGGGTCCGACCATCCATCTCAAAACAGTCTAAGGGGAGTTTGCACCGCTTATCAAGGCGTCTTCGCGCGCCCGTCCGATCGAAACTGGACGAAACTGACCTAAAGTGCTTACACCATCTTCGCCCATTTGATGTCCGTTGGTGCGCCGTTAGGGTATGGGTTTATCCGAGTTGTGATTACTTAAGGCGAGCTGATTGACCACACGACGCCATCACCGCTCTGACTTAGAGCATGAGTTGCGTCTGGAGGATCGTTCCGTGGCGTTCGCGCGCGACCCATGGGCCGGTCATCGTCTCGTTGGGCACACGCCGAGCACCGGGGCACCGACGGCGCCGTCCACCCAATACCCAAGGTTTCGAGAGGCGTACGCCAGGGACGAGGTCGGACACCGTCCCCTCTTTGTTCGCTGCGACGCACTCGGGGAGACTGACTCTTTCGTGCTTTGGGAGGGGTACGCGAGCCCTTCACCCGCTCCCAGCCTCGCGCCGTGCCATCCGAAACGACGTCGCGCCGCTTTCGGATGGCACGGCGCGAGGCTGAACGGGTTCTTCCTAGAGGCGGTCGTCTTCCCGCCATCGTCGCTAGGATCGCCTGCAGAGGCTGGGGTAGACTACGATGCCGTTTGCGCCGCTCACCCGCGGGGACACGCCCTCGCGGTTACGCAGCCAATACTTAGGTGGCTCAGGTTTCCGCCGAAAAGGCGCCCGCACTGGACGTTCTCTTGCCGGACACGCTCGAGCAAGGTGAGCCGCCGTGTCCGAGGTCGATCCAGGCGACGCCGCCTTCGGAGCCGTCGCCACCGATGTCGGGGCATTTGCGTATTTCTGGGGCGCCACGAGAGCATATAAACTGTGAGGGTCACGGCGGTGGTCGTCCCGCCAGCGAAGGTTCAGTGTAGTCCCCAGACCAGTTCTCCCGCCCGAGTTCCGCAACCGAGGGCGGACCAAGCGGTCCAAGGAGGACGACAGGGTCACGGGCGACAGAAAAGCCAGCGGATGATGTACAAGGGGATCGGCGAAGGAGAGCTATGGCGATCGAGATGCGGCGAGTCTTGGGACCCGGTGGCCAGGTGTGGCGCCCCCACGGCTCCACTGTTACCGTCCGGATTGCTCGGCGAGAGGCCGGCAAATCCGAGACGGGCGATCCGGTAACGGTAGCCTCGCAGCGCGAAGTAAAGCTGGCCCTTCTGGCTGCGGGGCCCGCGCCCAAATCCTCCCGGTTACGGAACCGCTGCTCGGTCGATGCAGCCTTGCAATGTTCGGCGAGGACCAGGTAGGCCAAGGTAGCAAACATGGTACCCGAGAGCAACGAATACGCCCGGCAAGAGCCCGGGATGCTGGGTTTAGTCTGGGTCGATCTTCCGGACCAGGTGTCTGCGCTGAGCATAGAGCGCGCGCTGAAGGCAACGGCCCGCGTCTACCGCGGGAAACAGGCTCCTACGATGGACAGCGCCGTGCTCGTGGTTTCGTGGGCGAGCGATCCTCGTGAGGTCGCCGAAGGAGTGGAACGAGTTAGCACCGAGGCACCAGGGGTTCCCGTGGTGGTCTTCGGCCCGCGAGCCGAAGTGGCGCTGGCGGGAGCCGCAATGCGGGCGGGAGCTCGCGGCTTTCTGCACGCCGGCATGCCGCCCGGTCAGTTGGCCCGGGCCCTGCACGTGGCCTTCGAGGGGGAGATCGTGCTCCCCAGGGATCTGCTGGCGGAGTTCGTGGCGCGCGAGCGCCCTGCGGACCTCTCCGCCTTGGGCCCGCGCAAGCTCGAGATTCTCGAGCTGGTGGCCGAGGGCCTCTCCAACGCCCAGATAGCCGGCAAGCTCTACCTCTCAGAGTCGACGGTCAAGCAGCATCTGAGGGGAGCCTACAAGATGCTGGGGGTCAAGAACAGGAACCAGGCCGCGAACTTGCTTCGCCGGAAGCCCTGAAATCCTACAAGAACCCCGTAACCTCGAAATCGTGGCGACTTGTGTACGTGGACCCGGCGTCTGGACACCCGTCTCCCAGGTCGGCTCTTCTGTGAAGAACCCGATCCCTACTATCGCCTCGATCTGGCACTTGTGTAGCCTGATCACGTACTCGGTCGGAACGTCGCTCGGGTCGTCGAAGGCGTGCCTCACGACGCAGGCGGCCACACCTCACACCCGCCTATCCTGTACCGGTCGGAGACCCTCTTAGCAGACGGTGGCCACTTTTCGATAGCGATGCTCATCCTGAAAAGATCCTTGTTCGTGGCACGCTCATTGAGCGCAACTCGGGGAGCGGCAAGCCCGCAGGACGTCAACTCGATAACTCTCTCGGGGATGTATCCCACACCGAGTGTAACCCAGAAAGGGCAACCCGGGCTTGCCGCCGCGCTTCCTTGCTCGTCGCGGGTGCTATTCGGCAACCGGATGCTCCTGGAGTTGGGCGCCTTCGATCTCTGCTCGTCGTCGACCTTCCTTTCCTCCTTCGCCGTACGGTTGTTCGGACCCATCACGCGTGGCATCGCAATGGATTCGCTGCGCTTGCAACCCGTACTCCACCGCGTATCCCCAAACAGTCATCGGTCTCTGGTTCTCGAGCGAGGTATCTAAAGCGTATATCCACGGCGGATAAGCTCCCGGCACCAGTCGAGCCGTCCGCCGTAGTAGCGCTCGGCACGAGCGTGGGGGCCCAGCGCTAGCGCA
>CAVYMT010000004.1:0-69314 GCA_963769655.1 uncultured Rubrobacteraceae bacterium
CGGAAGCTTCGCCCCGCCGCCCCGGATATCCGCGGAGTCCCTGCTTGCAGGCTACAGAAAAGACAAGGGGGCGAAGCGATGAGCGCGACCGTTCACACGCTGTGCACGTGGTTTCTGGCCGGAGCCTGGCTAGGCGGCGTGATCTTTACGACGTTCGTGGTCTCGCCCGCGCTGAAGGCGATCAAGTGGGGCAAGGCCGTGCGTAGACTGTTGCACGAGACATCGCCCGCCGGATGTGCCCTGCGCGAGGTTCCATCAGTGTAGCCGACAGCTAGAGGTTCAGGCGGCGGCCGTTGGCGTCGATATTGAGGAGCTTTAAGGCGTTCTCGCCGAAGATCTTACGCCTGACCTCGTTGGAGAACGGCACCTGGTGGACCTTCGATGGGTGGTCGAAGTCGTGGTGGGGCCAGTCGGAGGCGAAGATGGTGTTGTCCTCGCCGTCGTAGAGCTCGAGCATCGTGACGAGGTCCTTGAGGTCCTCGGGCTCCTCGACGGGCTGGGTGGCGAAGTACATCTTCTTGAGGTAGTGGCTCGGCTTGTGCTCCAGGAACGGGACCTCGCGCCGGCGCTCGATGTACTCCTTGTCCATCTTGTGCATCAGGAACGGGACCCAGGAGACGCCGGCCTCGGTGACGGCGACGCGCAGGCGCGGGTAGCGGACCGGGACGCCGGTGGTGATCATGTGCACGATGTTCGCCATCATGGAGAACGTGTGGCTGCAGATGTGCCGACCGAACTCCGTCTCGAACCCCTGCGTGTTGAACGGGAAAACCGGGTGGATGACGGTGACGCTGTGCATGAGGACCGGCAGGTCGGCCTCCTGGGCCGCCTCGTAGATGGGATCGTATTGCCTGTGTCCCCAGAGCCGTTCCAGCCCGGCGCACGGCAGAAAGACCCCGACCATCCCCGGCTCTTTAGCGTACTTGCGGATCTCGCGCGCCGCGTCCTCGGGGTCCTGGGGACAGGCGAGGATACACCCGAGGAGGCCGTTCTCGACCGAGCACCACTCCTCGAGCAGCCAGGCGTTGTAGGCGCGGGCGAGGGCGGCGGCGTACTCTACCTGCGAGATCACGGGTATCTTCAGGAAGTGGTCGGGGAAGAGGACGCCGATGTCGACGTGGATCTCGTCGAGCTCCTCGCGCATCTGGGAGGCGGTGTGCACCATCCGCGTTCCCTCCTGCCCCGACGGGAACTTGGCCTCGTAGACTGTGGTCCCCGGCGAGAAACCCGGGATGTCGAGGTAGAACTCCTCCACGTCCTTTATGGTCTCTAGCGCCTTCCTCCACGGCATCTCGCAGTAGGGCATGAGCGCCGCAGGCGACTCGTGGACATGCACGTCGCAGTCCACGACGAGGATGTCCTCCAGCCTCTCCTTGCGCTCCTTCGTCCGCTCGACGGCCTGTGCCACGCGCTTCTCCTCTCTGGTAGTTTGCGGCTCCTACGCCGGGGTCGCCGACGGTGGTCCGACCTCTTCTTCCTCGACCTCTTCGCTCGTCATCTCCCGTCCGTAGGTCTCGGGGCCGAGGGCCACGGCCACCACGGTTATGAGGGCCAGCGCGATCATGTACACGGCTATCGGCCAGTAGCTGCCCGTCGACAAGAGCAGCCCCGTCGCTACGAAGGGCGCGATGCCGCCGGCGAGCGGCGCGGAGATCTCGCGCGCGAGCGCTATGCCGGAGAAGCGCACCCGCGTGTCGAAGAGCTCTGAGAAGTAGGCCGCCTGCGGGGAGAACATCGCGTAGATGCCGAACGAGTTGGCCAGGACTATGGCCAGCCAGATCAGGACGCTTACCTCGGTGTTCAGCAGCCAGAAGAAGGGGAAGGCGAAGAGCGCCAGGAACGCCGAGCCGGCCAGGTAGACCGGCCTGCGGCCCACACGGTCCGAGAGCGCCCCGAAGAGGGGTATGGTCGCGATCCCTAGAGCAGAGGAGATCAGGACCCCCGTCAACGCAACCCTGTCGGGGAGCCCGAGCTCCTGCGCCACGTAGGTCAGCGCGAAGGTCGTGATGATGTAGGAGTTCCCGTTCTCCGAGAAACGCGCTCCGATGGCGACGAGCAGGTTCCTCCGCTGCGAGCGCACCACCTCGAGGACAGGGGTCTCGACCTCGGTGTCGGTCTCTTTGACCCTGGAGAAGACCGGCGTCTCCATGACGCGCAGCCGGATGTATAGCCCGACGAGCACGATGACGATGCTCAGGAGGAAGGGCACCCGCCAGCCCCAGGAGAGGAACTGCTCTTCGGGCAACGACGAGAAGTAGGCGAAGACGCCGGACGAGAGCAGCAAGCCTATGGCAACCCCCGTGCAAGGAAGGCTCGCGTAGAGCCCTCGCTTACGGGCCGGGGAGTACTCCGCCGCCATGACCACCGCCCCACCGAACTCCGCCCCGGCTCCGAGGCCCTGCATGATGCGCAACAGGAGCAGTAGTATCGGGGCCAGTATCCCGACGGACTCGTAGGTGGGCAACAGGCCCATCAGCGTCGTGGCGACGCCCATCAGCATGAGCGTGATGACGAGGATGGCCTTGCGGCCGATCTTATCCCCCAGGTTGCCGAAGATAATCCCCCCGACCGGCCTGGCAAAGAAGCCCACCGCGTAGGTGCCGAAGGCGGCCATCGTCCCCGCGAGCGGGGCGAACTCGGGGAAGAACAGCTCGTTGAAGACGACGGCCGCCGCCGCCCCGTAGATAAAGAAGTCGTACCATTCGATCACGGTCCCGACGACGCTCGCCGCCGACACCTGCACGATGGATGTGCGTTGCCCCTCGTCCTCCCCACCGATCCTTTGCACGGTCTCCTCCTCCCCGGTCCCTACCGGGAGTTTGCCAAAGCCTCCGGTTAGGCCGAACCCATCTCCACGGGATCGGCCCTCTCGACGGTGCGGTCCACGTGCTCGGCCATCAGTCGCCTGGCCTCGTCCCCGTCGCCAGCCTCGAGCGCCGCGAAGATCTCCAGATGCTCAGCGTAGAACTCGCGCCAGTCGCCGGGCGAGATCCGGCATTCCCCCCAGGCCTCGATCCAGAGCGCGTGCACCGACCGCTGCGCCTCGGCCAGCAAGGGGTTGCCCGCCTCGCGCGCCAGCGCCGCCTCGAAGCGAAGATCCAGGCTCCCCGGCTCCCCGGTCGCGCTCAGGTCCGCCCCCGACCGCTCCAACGCGGCCCGGACGGACGCGAGATCCGCATCCTCCCGCTTCGCGAAGAGCTCCACAACCTTGTCCTCGATCGCGGCCCGCACGTCCACGAGGTGCCTGAGAAAGACGCGGTCCACCGGCAACACGGACCTCATCTGCGCGGCCAGCGCGTTGCCGTTGGGATGCACCAGGAAACTGCCGGCGTTGGGCCGGATCTCGATCTTGCCCATGCTCTCCAGCGCCCGCAACGCCTCCCGCACTGACACCCGGCTGACCCCAAGCCTCACCACAAGCTCCCGCTCCGGCGGCAGCCGGTCCCCCGGCGCCATCCCGCTCTCGCTGATGAGCGCGTTTAACTGCGCCAGCACCGACTCGTACACGTCGACCCGCCGTATCGGGACGATCTCAAACGGCTTGCGTCCCCCACCCAACTTCCTCACCTCCACCGGTATGTGGACTGTGGTCTGACCAAAGTATGGTATTGCGTTCCTTGTGTCAAGATCGGGATGGGGATATCGGATACTAGGTGACCTCGATCTGGTCTTGATTGACCAAGTCAATCATCGAGCAAGGGTCATTCGGAGAAGGCTGAGCCTTGTCGGGCAGAGGTAAACTGGATACAGACCAGGAGCCATGTGGCGTGGGGGGACCTGCGCGGGGGTATCTGGATGAGGTCGCAGAAGGAGGCGGGACAGAAGGCTAGGGCAAACCGGGGAGCACCTGCCCCTTCGGGCTCGGTTCCGCGTCTTCTGTCTTACGTGCCCCGCGGTGCCTGTTGGAGTGCCGGCTTCCGAGCGTTGACTTCGATATCGCAGCCTCGGCCGGGTGGTACTCGGCTATCGCCGGGCTGCTCGCAGGGTTCGCGTTGTTGTACATCCTGTTCCCGCTGGACCACGAGACGGCCGACGTCGATGAGACCGAGATAGGCAACGCGGCGGTGGTCTTTACCTGTGCCTCCTTCTCCCTCCTTATCCTGGCCTTCACGTATGCCGTGCTGCCAGGCCGCACCGGCGACGGACCGGTGGTCGGTGTCGCGGCACACGAGCAGTTGCTCAACGGCGCGGCCTTCGGATTTACCATGTTGCTCCTGCTGTTCGGACTTCATGAGTTGCTGAAGGCTTACGGAGCTAATCGACAGGTCTTTCAGCCGGCCCGGCGCGTCATCGTCGCGATGACGTCGATCGTCGGTCCGTTGGTGGTGCTGGCGTTTCAGTTCAGCAACACTCTGGATCTGCAGCGGTACCGGATCGCTGTCGCCGAGGCGTCATCGGTGCAGTGCGGGATGTGGGGTTTGCCCGACGGGGTGTGGATCAACCTCGGGATCACCGCTGCAGCCATCGCGGCGGTGCTCGTACTCGGCGCGGTGCGAGATCGCTTGCCGAGGTGGCGTTCGGCTCCGACCCTGGTCGCCAAGGTCGTCCTCGGCTTCACCGTGACCGGATGGGCTGCGATCGTGCTTCCACTCCTGCCGGATTCGGCCGTCACCAGTGCTTTGTTCGAGCATCTGGCGTTGGCGGTAACGGCTACCGCCACCGCGGGGGTCGCCGGAGCCTCGTGGCTCGGTCGTTAACCGACTCGCCAGATGCTCGAATGCTGTCGGGTGACTTCGACGGGCGCCGCGGCTCAGCTCCCGAGCACCGGCGAGTCCGACAGGGGCTCCGCGGTGCGGTTCCGAGCCCGGTCGACCGGAATGTCCCCAAAGACGACCCGGCGCTATCCTGGCCTTTGCGGGATCTACTTCGCTGAGTCCGTGTTATTGGAGGTCCGTCGACGGCGGCCTAAAGCAGGCGGCCCGGCTGTCCACCGAAACCGGGGCGGCGGTTCGGTACGATCAAAGGCCGAATCGCCGGGCCGAGCGCGCTCTCGCCTTGGCCGTCTCTTCCTCCCTGTCCTTGGGCGGTGCGGCGGTTTCGAGTGAGGCAAGCAACCTCTCCGAGATCTTCGCCACGTCCTCGACCGCGGAGTAGAAGGCCGCCTCGTTGGTCTTGGACGGCTTGTTGAAGCCGGTCACCTTCCGCACGTACTGCAGCGAAGCCGCGTTTATCTCCTCGCCGGTCGCCGGCGGCTCGAAGTTGAAGAGCGTCTTGATGTTCCTACACATGGGGGACGGCCTCTGCGGCGGATCCCCGACCGCGGGACTCGCTTGCTACCGGGATGCCCTGTGCGCCAAAAGCGTCGGGTACGGGTGCCTGGCTCACGTGCTCTCCTCTCCTCGTCCGTGTCGATGCCAAAGCGCAATTCAATGTTACTGCGCGCGGCGGCACAACCCCCGCCTATTCTTCGAGAAACGCTGGACGGCTACAAATCTACTGGGCTACGGAGCATAGGTGGCGCAAGGGTGGAAAGGCGAGGACGGTTCTCATCGGGCGGGTTCGTTGCCGGCGCGCTCGTGTGCTTCGTCTTGGCCGCCGTCGTCAGCTCGCTTATCGGCAGCTACTTGTTCACGGTCTCGCAGGCCGGCTTCGCGGCCGCCAAGGCCCGCCGGGACGGCGAGGCTGCCGGTGCTGTCGGCGCCCGGCCTCGGTGCAAGTGGCCACCCGAGCACTCCGGTCGCCGACAGCAGCGTTGTTGGGGGAGCGTGTTTCGTTGCCGTCGCTTCCCACAAGCTATACATCAGACTTCTCGCAGGAACGTTCTCCGAACTTCGCTCTGAGGGCGTTCACCCAGGAATATTCCCCGACGACTCGGGACACGAGCCTCTGGCGCCCGGGAACCGGGCGGGCTACGCTGCCTTCGTCGTGCGAAAACGGAAACGAGGAGGCGCAGAGATCATGCTAAGGATGACCTGCCAGGTAAGCGGGTGGGAAAGGAGGAATCTGCTATGAGTGATGAAGGGAAAGGCTACTTACTGGCCGGGCAGCTTTCGGAGCTCGCACGGCTACAACTGCAATCGCGCGTCTGGGAGCCCACCGGGCGACAGTTGCTGTCGCAGCTCGATGGAGGCACCGGCGGGAGGGTTCTGGATTTCGGCTGCGGAGTCATGAGCTGGCTCCGGATCCTCAGCGAGTGGGTCGGCCCCTCCGGACGGGTAGTGGGCACCGACATAGACGAAAACCTGCTGGATGCCGCTCGTTCATTTCTCGAGGCGGAAGGGATCTCAAACGTGGATCTGGTGGTCGATGATGTATTCGACAGCAAGTTGGAGCCGCGGTCCTTCGATCTCGTTCATGCCCGATTCCTGATCGCGCCCCTCGGCCGTGGTCGCGACCAGGTGGCCGCGTATCGGCGACTGGTCAGGCCAGGTGGTTGGCTGGTTCTCGAGGAGTGGGATACGAGCTCCTGGCACTTCAATCCACCCGCCCCCGCAACCGAGCGGCTGATCCGATTGATGTACGAGATTTTCGCCACCCTAGGCGGGGAAGCTGGCCGCGAGCTCCCGGCGCTTCTTCGCGAGATCGGCATCGCCGACCCCGGGATCGATGCGCACGTGATCGCGCTGAAGCCAGGCCACCCCTATCTGCGCCTGCCGATTCAGTTCAGCGTGTCGCTTGAGCGTCCGCTGTTGCAGACCGTAAGTGCTGATGGGCTTGCTTCCCTACGCCGGGCCGCCGAAGCGGAGTTGGCCGACCCGGCAAGGTGGGGAACGACGTTCACCGTGGTCCAGAGTTGGGGCAAGGTCGAAGGCGGCTGTTACTAGCTCGGTCCCCTACTCAAGGGACCGAGGCCCGGATTTATTCACCCACCTCCCGGTAGTGGGATTTCTCGAGGTTCGCCGTTACTCAATTATGTCCCGTATACCGAGTTTGGTCAGGTTTAGTTCGTGCGCGCCAACCTCCCCGACTATTGTTTCCGGCGAGGTGGGGAGCGCCGATGACAGGTTCCTCCCTACCCAATCCTCCGCCAACTTGTTCGATCTTTCGGCTCCCGCTCGCTGCTCGAAGATGCTTATCGAGGTGAGCGTGCCACCCCCGCTTTCCAGCACGTAGTAGGCCAAGAACCCCGGTGCACTTCTGATTATGGGGATGAAGCCTTCCCTTATTCCGCGCAAAACGTTCTCTACCGGCTCGTTGGTCAGCAGACCGTACTGCCGTATCGCCACATACATGCTCTGTGCTCCTTTCTCTCTGTTTCCGAGGGCCGGGATACCGATATTCTGGCCTTTTTGTCCCCCTTTTTCATCCAACGGCCTTGAACGTTGCGTTCTCGGAACTTCGCCTGTACAGGGTTCTAAGGAACTCGGCTAAAGGGGCTTCTGCGAACTTCGGTTGTCATTCTCGGACGTTTGCTGTGAGGGTGTCTTCTACGTTGAGCCTAGAAACAGACACTCTTGAGGAATGTGGCGGCAAAGCGCAGCAATGTATAAGATGCATTCGTTGCAAAAGAATGCCCCATCGGATGGAGTAGTAGATGCTAAGGGTGCTGCACCGAACCGCATGGGTATTGGTAACCATCGGGGCTCTGCTCATGTTCTTGCTGGCGGCGCGATACTTCTTCTTGGACCTCGAGGCCGAAGCTGCCGATCCGGACACGACTATTCTCAGGGAACTCTACCTCGAGAGGCCGGTGGGCACTCTACATTCACGCCTTTGCCATCATGTTCCCGCTGATCATCGGTCCCGTTCAGTTCTTTCTGCGGCGGCTCACTCCTGAGGCACGACGCGCCAGGTACCTACCACTGCATCGGTGGCTCGGTCGGATATACGTAGCGGGGGCTCTCATCGGCGGACTGGCGGGACTATACTTGGCCATCTACGCCTATGGTGGTTTCGCCTCGGCCCTTGGGTTCGGGGTCTTGGCCGTCCTTACGCTCACCACCACCTCGATCGCGTACCTACGCATCCGGGCCGGGGACGAGTTCTCCCATAAGGAGTGGATGACCCGCAGCTACGCCTTGATCTTCGCCGCACCGACGCTCCGACTGTTGCTGGGCCTGTATGTCGGAGTTTTCGGGATAGGAGAGACGGAAGCATACCAGGCGGTAGCCTGGTCCTGCTGGGTACCCAACCTGATCGTGGCCGAGATCATCAATTTAAGACGCCGGCAGACCGAGGCACCCGTGAACGTGTAGGTACAGGAGAGACAAGTGGCCTTCTGCACGGCGTAGGACCATACAAGAACCCAATGCAGTTGCCGCAAAAGGGCGCCATGCTACGTTGGGACTCTAGCCCTTCTTTCTACCCCTATTCACCATAGTGCGTGGAAGGTAGAAGCTCTTCGAAGCTCAGCTCACGCGCGAGGGTTCGCCAGCTGAGGTGAGCCTTCCCGGTGCGAGTTCCAGCCACGCGGTGGCCAGGAAGAAGCTCCCGAAGGCCAGCGTGCCGGCCGGGTAGGGATGCCCTCCCATCAGGAACACTCCAGCCATGATCAGCAAGAGGAAGGGGCCTAGGGACGCACCGGCATGCCGTAGCGCCATCGCCGCCGCGATCAGCGCAACCACCCACGCGAGCGTTCCCACCACCGAGAGGCCGAAGGGCAGGCTGAACAGTGGCAGGTCCTTCACCGCCTCGTAGACGGCTTCTTGCCCGTTGGCCGAGAGCCCTTGCGCGTTGCGAAGGGCTTACCCTGTGCCGATGCCCGCCGCCGCGTCGTAGGCGCTGAAGAAGACGGCGAAGACCCCGATGGCCCAGCGGCTCACGCTCACCGCTCTCCCCTCAAGCCCTTCGGTGAGCAGGTAGACGGCCAGGGCGATGAGCCCGATGAGGGGAACCTGGATGATGTGGAACCACATGAACCACGCCCCCTGCTCCACGGCACCGCTGGCACCGCTGGGCCGCTCCGGATGGAAGATCTCCAGGATGGCAAGGGCCAGCCCCGGCCCTTCGGCGCCTCCATTCACCCAACTGCGGGTAAGAAACTGTCCGAAAAGGGGTCTTGAGGGGGTGGCTCGGTACCCTACCGGGCATGGAAAGAGCGTACCAAACCGACCTCTCCGACGAAGAGTGGACCTTCGTGGAGCCCCATCTCCCTGCCCCCGAAGCCCCCGGACGGCCGAGGATCCACGCCTTGCGCGAGGAGATCCTGAACGCCGGCTTCTACATCGTCCGTAGCGGCTGCGCCTGGCGCCTGGTGCCCAAAGAGTATCCGCCCTGGAAGACCGTCCACCACTACTTCAGGATTTGGCGCTTGGACGGCACCTGGGAGAGGCTGCACGCCGCCCTGCGCGAGCGGGTGCGCGTGCGTACGGGCCGAGACCCTCAGCCCACGGCCGGCGTGGTCGACAGCCAATCGGTCAAGACGACCGGCGTGGGAGGAAAAGAGCGAGGATACGACGGCGGAAAGAAGGTGAAGGGGCGCAAACGGCATCTCCTGGTGGACACCGAGGGCCTGGTGCTCAAAGCCAAGGTCCACAGCGCCAAGGTCATGGACCACGAGGGGATCAAGAGGTTGCTCCACGGCGCCTGGTCGGCGTTCCCCCGCCTGAAGCACCTGTGGCTGGAGGCGGGGTACCGGGGCGAGGACAAGGGCAAGGATTGGGTCGAGAAGACCCTGGGGTGGGGCGTGGACCTCGTCGAGCGTCCGCGCAAGCCCGCCCCCGAAGAGGTCCTGAGAGAGTGGGCGGAGCAGTGGCACAAGGAGGGCGTGAGCGTGGACCGGGAGGAGCTGTTGCCGCCGCGAGGCTTCCAAGTGTTGCCGAGGAGATGGGTGGTGGAGCGGACCTTCTCGTGGTTAGACCACAACAGACGGATGAGCAAGGACTACGAGAGGCTCCCAGAAACCGGCGAGGCGTTCGTCTACGCAGCCATGATCCGTTTGATGGTGAGGCGTCTAACCCGTGCCTGAGAATTCCCAAACAGTTTCGGAGAAACTGTTTGGAAACTCTCACCCACGAGCCAACCTCTTGACCATCAGCCGGATCATCGCCGCGTACACGAACGCTTCGGCGCTGGCGCACAACCTCTCGTAGTCCTCGCTCATCCTCCTGTTCTGGCACAACCACGAGAAGGTCCGCTCCACGACCCACCTGCGGGGTAATGCCACGTACCCTCGCGGCGGCATCAGCCTTTGCCAGTCGACCTTCTTGTCCTCCTTGGCCCACTCCTCTGCCCAGATCCTCGCCACCTTCTCGGGGGCCGGCTTGGGCGGCTTGCGCACGACCTCCACGCTCAAGCCCATGCCTTCCTCGGCCCACCGCTTGCCCCGCCCTTGGTAGCCGGCATCCAGCCACAAATGTCTCAGACGCGAGAGCCCGCTCTGCGCCGACCCCAGCAACAGCCTCAGCCCGTCCTGGTCGGGCACCTTGGCGCTGTGGACCTTGGCCTTGAGCACTAGACCCTCTGTGTCTACCAAAATGCGTCGCTTGCGGCCCCTCACCTTCTTGTTGCCGTCGTATCCTCTGTGTTCTCCGCCGACCCCTGTGGTCTTGGAGGACTGGGAGTCGGCGATGCCCGCGCTCGGGAGCGGGTTCCTACCCCCGTCGACTGCGCAACCGCTCGCGCAGGGCGGCGTTGAGCCGCTCGAAGGTCCCGTCCACGCGCCATCTCCCGAACCACCAGTAGACGGTCTCCCAGGGCGGGAAGTCTCGGGGCAACAGCCGCCACGGGCAGCCGCTCTTCAGGACGTAGAAGACGGCGTCGAGGATCTCGCGGGTGGTGTGGGTCCTCGGTCGTCCTCGCTCGTTGGGAGCCGGGACGTGGGGCTCGAGGCACCTCCATTCGTCGTCGGACAGGTCGGTCGAGTAGCTCCTTTTCATGCTCGGGAGCGTACGTCATCGACCTGCCTCGCTCGCTTTTCCAAACAGTTTCGGAAGGTGGGTTCTCGGAAGTTCGCAAACACAAAGCAACTCCTATGCAACAGCAAGTATGTGCCACCTGGGGGATGTTCCGTCTGTTGCGAGGGTACTACGGTGTCTGATTATACAAGCGGGCAGAGGCTTGGAACCGCGTCTCGGTGAAGGTGGGTACCCCGTGGGGCGCGGGGAGCCAGTGGTGCAACCGGCTGTGCCGCGCGAACTAGGAGGAGGTCGCGCTTGTGAGGCGCCCTATCTTGCTGGTTACGCTGGCTTTGGTGATGGCGAAGATGCTGAGAGGAGAGAAGAAGTGCTGAGGAAGAGGCTAGTGCTACTGAGCGTGTTTGCTCTGATGTTGGCCTCCGCCGTTTTCGCCCCCGTTGCCCTGGCGCAAGAGCCGGCCGAGGTCGACGTGCGGTCGGTGAAGCTGGGTCCGGGTGGGTCGGTGACCGTCACCGGCACCATCGAATGCATAGAGGGATATATCTACGACTCAACCGTGACGGTCAGGCAGAGGACGGGCCGCAAGGTTAACACGGTCAATGTGTTCGCCTCCGGTACGTGTGAGGAGCCCACTGGACGGCAAGAATTCACGGCCACCGGCAACTCGGATAGGCGATTCCACAGGGGGACAGCCACAATACAGGCGTTCGGGACCCTTTACAACCCAGAAGTCTCCGACAGCATAAATTGGGTAGGAGCGGACGAGGCTGTCCGCATCCGTTAGCGTAAAATGAGGATGCTGTAGAAAGAGGGCCGGCCCTTCTCCTTGCCCTTATCCACCCAACTGCGGGTAAGGTGGGCGTTCTCCGAAGTCCGCATCCAGGATCGTGCATAGTCCCGATCCTTTACGTCCCTCGGAAGCCGTCTGAGGGCCTCGGGTCATCGGACCGGGGGACTACATGTTGCGGTTCTGCGTAGATATACGAGATCGTGGATGCGCGGGTCCTCTGCGTGGGGCATGAGGAGGTGCGGCGAACCTCCTCATGCCCGTCCGTTGATGGTCAGGACGCGTTGTACTCGCTCACGACCTCCACGACCCAGGTGACGCCGAATCGGTCGGTCAGCATCCCGAACAAGGGCGCCCACTGGGACGAGGCGAGCGGTTCGACGACGGTCGCGCTGTCAGAAAGCTTTTCCAGTACCTGGTGATCTCGTCAACACTCTCGCCCCGCAGCGAGATGAAGAACGGATCCTGCGTGATCGTCACCCCGTTCTCTCGCCGCGTCGAGGGCTCGCTTGGCCTAGCGGACTGCCCCGTCGCGGGCACGTCGCACAGGCACTGCTCGCAGACGGGCGCACGGTCCGCTGCATGGCTCGTGATACGACCCGTGTTCAAGACTTGGCTGACGCCGGGTGTGAGGTCGTCCAAGGCGACATCCTGGATGCCGCGTCGGTGGAGCACGCGCTGGAATCCGTCCAAGCAGCGTATATCTGCATCCACACGCTGGCAGATAGCGCGTCGCTTCGACGATCTCGAGATCGAGGACGTGTCGGAGCTGCTGCGCAGCCCCGTCCACGAGGAGCGTCTGGTGGCGCTGGTATGGTTCGTTCGCCGCTACGAGCGCGGAGACGGGGCGACGCGACGGTCCGTCTACGACCTCTACCTTGAGAACACCGACCGGGTGAACAATTGGGACCTGGTGGACGTCTCGGCGCCGCAAATAGTGGGTGCCCACCTCCTCGACCGGCCGCGGGACATCCTCGACCGTCTCGCCCGTTCGTCTTCGGTTTGGGAGCGCCGGATCTCCATTATGGCAACCTTCGCGTTCATCCGGGCCGGCGAGTACGAGGACACGTTGCGTCTCGGGCGCATCCTACTGCGGGACGAGCACGACCTGATCCACAAGGCCGTCGGCTGGATGCTGCGCGAGGTCGGCAAGCGCGACGAGGCGCTCTTGATGGGCTTCCTCGAGCGCCACGCCCCGGAGATGCCCCGGATGATGCTCCGGTACTCCGTGGAGCGGCTGGATCCCCAGAACCGGGCCCGACTGATGGGCATGGAGCGACGGACGAATTGAGCCGGAGCCCTGGTTCTGAGGTCCCTTCGGGTTCAGCGTTTGTCCAAGCCGGGTAGATCAACGCTCGGGTGAAGCGAGGGAAAGGGGCAGCCGTGTTTGACTACCGTACGATGTTCGACCTCACGGGCAAGACCGCGCTCGTGGTCGGGGCCGGCAGGGGGATAGGGGAGGCCGGGGCGCAGGGCCTTGCCGCCTTCGGGGCCGAGGTGTATTGCGCCGACGTGGACGCCGAGGCCGCGGAGGGCTCGGCCCAGGAGATCCAGGCGCAAGGCGGCAAAGCGCAGGCCCTGCGGCTCGACATGACGGATCCCGAGAGCATGGGCGCGGCGGCCGAGCGGGTCGGGACGCCGGACGCGCTCGTCGTGACGCCGAGCATCAACGCGAGAAAACCGCTGCTCGAGATCACTGATGAGGAGTTCGACCGCGTCGTCGACCTGAACCTCAAGGGGCTCTTCCGCCTGATGCGGATATTCGGGCGGGGCATGTCCGAGCGGGGCTCGGGCAGCATCGTGGCCTTCTCGAGCTTCCGGGCCCAGATCGTCGAGCCGGGCCAGAGCGTCTACGCCGCGACGAAATCCGGGACCGTGCAGATGGTCCGCGCCCTGGCGGCCGAGCTAGGAGAGCGCAACGTCCGTGTCAACGCCATAGCCCCGGGGGCGGTCGAGACGCCGCTGACGGCCCAGATCAAGAACACCCCCGAGTGGTGGGAGGCCTACGCTCAGGGGAACGTCTTCGGGCGCTGGGCCCAGCCGCACGAGATGGTCGGCATGATCGTCTACCTGGTCTCGGACGCCTCTTCCTACACGACCGGCTCGCAGATGTTCGTGGACGGGGGCTGGACCGCCGCCGACGGACGCTTCACCCCGCCGCTCTAGACGCTCGGCGGATTGTCCTTCAGGGACGCGACCCGCGCGGCGAAGCGGTCTACCCGGTCGTTGCCGTCGAGGGCTCCGAGCTCCAGGTCGTAGGTGCGCTTCTCGCCGGGCGCGAGCTCGATCAGCTCCCCGCGCTCGCGGGCGTCGAGGCGCCCGGCGGTGCGGTTGGTGCTCGGCTCGATGCCCACCATGTAGGTGCCCTCGCCGAGCATCCGCCAGACGAAGTGGTGGGGGAGCTGATCCCGCCTGTAGACCTGGTAGAGGCCGACGCCCAGGTCCCTGTTGACCACCGCCACCGGCACGGTGCCGCCCTCCTCCGCGACGAGGTCGTGCTCGAAGACCCGCTCTACGTATCCGCTCTCCGGAGCGTGGAACCTACCGTAGCCCTCCGCCGGGTAATCGCCGCGGGGCGAGACGCCGGCTCGCGGGGACCAGCAGCTCGGCGCCCTCGTCCACGACCGGGAAGCCGACGTTGACGTGGTAGAGGTACATGTGCGGCGTCGGGCCAAAGCCCGACGTTCTCGACCTCGTCGTGGATCGTCAGGCGCGACTCGCCGACCCGCGCCTCGACGCGCCGCCGCAGCAGCAGGTTCTCCCCGAAGACCGCCGCCTGCGAGACCTCGCCCTCGGCCCAGAGCACGCACTCGTCGCCGTCCCAGCGCTCGCCGTAGCCGGCGAGCCGGGCCGGGCGGTTGGAGACGCGGCCGTGCAGGCCGTGGGACTCGGTCTCCTTCGGCGGGTAGTGGTACTGCTCGGCCGTGTCCTCCGCCATGAACAGCGCGTGGTCGAGGCCGGCGGTCGTCGCCAGGCCGCCGCCCCAGTTGCGCAAGAAACCGAGGCCCTCGGGCTCGTGGAACCAGGGGCCGGCGAAACCGACGGGCGAGAGCCAGCCCAGGGATCGTCCGCCCAACGCGCAGCGGCCCACGTCGAAGGCACGGTCCACGACGATGTCGAAGGCGAAGCCCGTGCCGGTGCGGAACTCGAGTAGCCGCACGCCGCGCTCGGCGCCGTCTTCCAGGGTGACGAGCCGGACGCCGGCGACCTGGTCCAACCTCCCGACCCGTCGCAGCAACTCGCCGCGACGGTAGCTCTTGCCGAAGAGGTCGGGCATCAGCTGACCGCCTCGGGCCTCGTCTCCGAGAGCGGGACGGCGCGGCCCTCGCGCCCGGACCGGTACGCCGCCTCGACGAGCGCCATGGTCCCGAGCGTCGTGCGGCCGGATATCTCCGGCTCGGCATCGTCGTGCACGGCCCGCATTAGCTGGCCCATGGTCCCCTTGAAGGCCTGGGGGAACCACTGTTCGGACCAGCGGGGCCTCTCCCAATCGCCGTCCATGGCCATGGTCATCCAGTCTATCGTCGAGGGACTCCCCTCCGGGTAGTCGGGCCAGCCGATCGTGCCCTTGGCCATGCCCACCGTGCCCTCGACGCGCCACTCGATCCTGTGGTCGGCCCACGTAAAGC
Organism: uncultured Rubrobacteraceae bacterium; assembly: GCA_963769655.1. Classification (GTDB taxonomy): domain Bacteria; phylum Actinomycetota; class Rubrobacteria; order Rubrobacterales; family Rubrobacteraceae; genus CAVYMT01. The sequence goes on from CAVYMT010000004.1 coordinate 15,153, forward strand.
AGTTGTCGAGGCCGATGGCCCTCAAGCCGTCGGCGTACTCGAGGATGTAGAACGCCATCCCGTCCTCGTGCGGGAAATCGTGGCTCGGGTCTTCGCGGAAGGAGGCGAGCACCCTCTCCGGGTCGCCGAAGAGGTAGCGGAAGGCGTCGAGGTGGTGGATGGACATGTTGAGCAGCGCTATCCGGCCGTAGGGCTTGATGAAATCCTGCCAGTGCGGGCGGGCGTTCATGACGATCTGTGCCACCACCGCCTCTCCCAGCCGCCCTTCGTCTAGCAGCGCCTTCAGCGCGCGCATGGACTGGTCGTAGCGCATGTTGTGGTTGACGCCGAGCTTCACGCCCGCCTCGTCGCAGAGGCGCACCATCTCGACTGCCTCAGCGAGGGTGAAAGCGACGGGCTTCTGGGCGAGGATGCCCTTGATGTGGGGCCGCTTCACGGCTTCCCGGACGATGGCCAGTTGCTGGTCGGGCGGGAAGGCGATGTCGAGTATCTCGACCCGCTCGTCATCGAGCAGCTCTTGCCAGGTGTCATGGACCGTCCCTATGCCGTGCTCCTCGGCCGCCGCCCGCGCGTGGGCCGGGGTGCGCGAGGCGATGGCGACGACGTCGAAGCCGGCCTCGGCGTAGGAGACCAGGTGGATGTCCTTCATGATGAACCCGGCGCCGACGCAGCCGATCCTGTAGTCGGTCTTCGGCGGGAGGTCGGGGCCGGCCCGACCGGCGAGGTCCAGCGTGTCCTCGGCCATCGCTGCCTCCTCAGGCCCTCGCCGACCCGTCGCGGACGCCGATGTCGGCCATAATCCTGGCCGTCTCCCTGTAGGCCTCCTCGACCCACTCGACGATCTCGTCCGGGTTCGGGGAGTACTCGAGCTCGATGGAGACCGTGCCGGAGTAGCCGGTGTCGGCGATGGCCTGAAGGTACTCCTGGATCGGGGTCACCCCCCTGCCGGCGGGCAGGTCGCCGTGCTTCTCGCCGTCGCAGTCGGAGAGGTGGATGTGCCCGATCATGCCCCGCAGCTTGGCAACGTCCTCGAAAGAGGCGTCCGAGAGGTGCAGGTGCGAGATGTCGGCGTTGGCCTTGACGGCCGGGTGGTCCACCTCCCTGATGAATCGGGCGAGCTCGTCCACGTCCTTGACCAGCGCCTGGCTGAACGGCTCAAGCTCGATGACGACCTCGAGCCCGTTCTCCCCGGCGTACTCTCCGAGCTGTCTCACCCGGTCCACCGTGTAGTCCCAGATCGCCTCTTGCGGGAACACCTCGCCGTCCCAGAAGTACTCGCCGATCACGAGCAGCAGGTTGCGGGCGCCGAAGTAGGCCCCCTGGTCGATGTAGGCCCTGGCCCGGTCCATGGCGAAGCGCTCTACGGAGGGGTTGAAGTCCACGAGGCCGAAGTTCACGCAGACCACCGAGCGGATCGGGAGCCCCACCTCGTCGCACGTGTTCTTTATTAGCGCGCGCGTCTCGTCGTCGATGTCGAGCGGATCCTCGAAGATGTCGTAGGAGTCGAACCCGATCTCCTTGGCCCTCCGAATGCCCTCTTCCACGCCGACCTTGGTGCCCACCCAGGTCGAGCTGATCATCCCTAGCTCCAGGTCGTTCGCCACGCGCTGCCCCTTTCCCTTTCCGCGTCACACGTCAAGACCGCTCGCGCTCCTATGTCTTATGACGACCGCCGCCCGACCTAACCAGAGCCGCCCACGGCCCCACCTCCTCTTCTGGAACATTCTTACGGCACCGGGTCTCAGTGCGTCACCCAGCCGCCGTCGATCTGCACGGTCTGGCCGGTGATGAACGAGGCCGCGTCGCTTGCGAGGAAGGCGGCGAGGTTGCCGACGTCATCGGGCGTTCCCCTGCGCTTGAGGCATTGCTGCTCGAGTATGTGGCGGTTGAGGGCTTCCTGGTCAGGGTGGACCCTCTCCGCGGCGGTGGGGAACGCGCCGGGGGAGATGGCGTTTACGGTGACGCCGTCGGAGCCGACCTCCCGGGCGAGCGTGCGGGTAAAGCCGACGACCGCACCCTTGGACGAGACGTAGTCCAGGAAGCCGGCCCAGCCGATGAAGAAGGTGATGGAGGCGACGTTGATGACGCGCCCGTGGCCCCGCTCCTTCATGCTCGGATAAGCGGCCCGCGCGCACAGGAAATAGCCCTTGAGGTTGACCGCCATCACCCGGTCCCACTCCTCTTCTTCTATCTCCAGCCACGGCCTCAGAGGATAGATGGCGGCGTTGTTCACGACGATGTCCACCCCGCCGAGCTCGCCCGCGACGCGGTCCACCATGGCCTTCACCGATGCGTCGTCGGAGACGTCGGTCTCGACCGAGATGGCGCGCCCCCCGTCGGAACCCGCTATCCCGGACACGCGTTCGGCCTCGGCACGATCCCGGTCAACGACGGCGACCGCGGCCCCGGCGTTCGCGAGGGACGAGCAGATGCCCTCGCCCAGGCCGCCACCGCCGCCGGTCACGATCGCCACCCTGCCGTCGAGCGGACCCGTCATCGTTGCCTCCTCGAGCTAGTGATGTTTCCGAACGGGCCGTTCATTGGGCCCGTAGAGCCGAGATCGCGGACGGAAGCGTACTCGGATCGCCGAGGCCGGGGATGGTCCCGATCCCATCGATGAGGCCGCACGACGCCCCTCCCACCACCGCGATTCTCCTTCCCCAAAAAGACCCCGCGAGTGCGGGCCATGTTAGCATAGTCGGCCGCGGACCCGTCGCCGCGCGAGACGTTCTTTCGGCGCCCTGAAACGTTCCGAGCTCCTGTCGTGTTGTATGGGTATGGAGACCGAATCCGTGAGCGAGAGAGGTAGAGGGGACCCCGATTCTCTGGCTCGCCGCCTGGCGGGCGGGGACCCGAAGGCGCCCGAGGAGCTGGTGAGACGGCATCACGCCGAACTCTACCGCTACGCCCGGGCGTTGCTGCGCGGCGCGCCCGCCGCCGAGGACGCGGTCCAGGAGGCGTTCGCGCGGGCCTTCGTCGCACTTGGCAAGTACTCGGAGGAGCGCATCGAGGCCCTCCAATTGCGCCCCTGGCTTTACCGCATCACCCTCAACGTGGTGCGCAACAACTGGCGCGCCGGTCGCCGGGAGGTCCTCGTGGCCGAGATGCCGGAGTCCGGCGGCAGCCTCGGGGCTTCGTCGGTCTCTGACGCAGAGAGCAAGGTGGCCTGGCTGGACGCGCTCGACGCGCTCGGGCGGCTGTCCGAGCGGCAGCGGATCGCGGTGACGCTGCGCTACCTCGAAGATCTACCCTACGCCGCGATTTCGGAGGTCACCGGCTGGCCGGAGAACACCTGCAAGACTCTGGTGCGCCGGGGTGTCGGAAGGCTCGGAGCGCTGCTGTCGGAGGGAACCAAGGAAACGGAGGCACCAAGATGAACGACGAGAAGTCCCTGCGGTCGGGCGAATCGAGCGACGAGGAGCGCATCGCCGGGCTGCTTGGTGAGGCCGCCGAGCACCTGTTGCCCGCCCTGGATCCGGACGAATCGGTGGAGCGGGCGCTCGCGCGCGGGACGGATCGCCTCTTCTCGTGCGACTCGCTCCTGGGCGAGGTGTACGTCGGGGTGAGCGCGTACGGCGTTCGCATGGTCGGGAGGGCCGACTCGCCCGAGGAGTTCGCCCGCCGCTACCGCGATCGCTTCGATCGCCTCCTCTCGTGGGGCACGGACCAGAAGTCGCGCAGGCTCGCCCAGAGGGTGGCCGCGGCGTTGGCCGGCGAGAGGGTCCAGGTCCCGGCGGACCTCTCGGGTACGACGCCCTTCCAGCGGCGCGTGCTCGAGGTGGTGAAGGGGATCCCCCGCGGCGAGGTCAGGCCCTACGCCTGGGTCGCCCGCGAGGCCGGCTCCCCGAGGGCCTCCCGCGCCGTGGGCACGGTGATGGCGAACAACCCCGTCCCGCTGATCGTACCCTGCCATCGCGTCGTCAGGAACGACGGTACCACCGGACAGTACGGCTTCGGCCCCCAGGAGAAGGTCGGGCTGCTCGAAGGGGAGGGCGTGCCCGTAGACGAGTTGGCGGGCTTCCCGTACCTGGCCACGCCGACGACGGGTATCTTCTGCCACGCCACCTGCCGCAACGCCAGGAGGATTAAGCCCGAGAACCGCCGCCGCTTCCGCTCGGTACGGGCGGCGTCGGAGGCCGGCTTCAGACCCTGCGAGGTGTGCCGACCGGTGGCTGCTGGTTAGCCAGCACGAACGGCCCGCCGGAGGCGGCAACCCGGCAAAGGTGACTCCAGTAAGCTATGCGAGAGGATGAGGAACATGCGCGCTTTTGTAGGCGAGATCCAGTCCCCACTTGGACCCGTCGCCTTCGCGACAGACGAAAACGGGGCGCTGGTCGGCCTGCGGTTCCGCGATGGCAGGGGCCAGTCCTCCCTCGAGAACGGGCTGAAGCGTGGCGGCTTCACCCTTTCTCACGTCGAGGAGCCGACCACCCACACGCGCGAACAGCTCTCCGAGTACTTCGGCGGCGAGCGCCGCTCGTTCGACCTGCCGTTGGCGCCCGGGGGCTCGGACTTTCAGGAGGCCGTCTGGGACGAGCTCTCGCGCATCCCGTTCGGCGAGACGCGAACCTACGGCCAGGTCGCGGAGGCGGTCGGGGGAACGGGCAACGCCCAGGAGGTGGGGGCCGCGTGCGCCGCCAACCCGGTCCTGCTGGTGATCCCCTGCCACAGGGTGCTCGGCGCCGACGGCTCGCTCAAAGGGTACGCCGACGGCATGCCCCTCAAGGCCCGCCTGCTGGACTTCGAGGCTAGCCAGAAACCCCTCTTCGCCTAGGCGGGCGCCCACAAAATCACCGCGACCGGCCCGGGAGGTACCGGCGCCGAACACACATTCCAAGATATTTCTTGTTGTATCGCGATATATCGTGATATACTGCCACCGGCTGGTCCCCGACGGCAAACGGAGGCGAGATGTACGGTCCGGGCAGGATGGGTTATTGGGGCGGGGGGAGGATGATGCGCGGCGGTCCGGGGTCTCCGGCGCTGGTGATCGGCGTCCTCTTCGGGGCGTTCTTTCTCTTCGCGGTGGCCGGTCCTTGGTTCAACTTCTTTCCGTTCGTCTTCCTCTTCTGGATGATCCCCTTCTTCCTGGTGCCGGCCCTCGGGTTGGCGGCGAGGGGTTTCGGGGGTCTGCTGCAGGCGCGGGCGGGGCGTGCCGCTGCCGAGGACTCCAGGGAGCGGGAGCTTCTGGAGGCGCTCGCGCGGCGCGGGGAGCTCACGCCGGCGGGGGCGGCGCTCGAGACCACGCTTGGGGTCTCCGAGGCGGACAGGATGCTCTCCCGGCTGGCCAATGACGGGCACATCGAGGTCCGGGCCCGCGAAGGAGCGTTGGGATACGCCCTCTGGGACGCGGACCGGCGGGAGTTGACCAGCTCCGGCTAAGCAAGTCGAAAGTGGCGTCATCGGGCGCCCAAAAAGGAGGCAAAGACCATGTTCGGAAAGCGGATGAAGAAGGGGTTCTTCGGTCCCGGGCACGGGTGGGGTTACGGACGGGGCCGCGGCTTCGACCCGCGGCGGGGCCGCATGTTCGAGAAAGGGGACCTCAAGTACGTCGTGCTGGACCTCCTCGCGGAGAAGCCGTCGCACGGCTACGAGGTCATGAAGGCGCTCGAGGAGCGTTTCCGCGGCCTGTACTCCCCGAGCCCGGGCTCGGTGTATCCGACGCTCCAGCTCCTGGAAGACCTGGGCTACGTCACCGTCACGCCCCAGGACGGCAAGAAGGTCTACCAGGTTACCGAAGAAGGGCGCGGCTTCCTCGAACAGAACCGGGGCTCCGTGGACAAAATCTGGGGTCGCGTCGAGGGCGGTTGGGATCCCCAGGTGGCGAGCGGGCTGCACGAGATGCGGCACGAGATCATGGGCTTCGGCCAGCTCTTCGGGCGCGCGATGCACGAGGGGCGGATCGACCAGGAGAAGCTGCAAAGGATCCGGTCGGTCATCTCGGGCGCCACCAGGGAGATCGAGGAGATCCTCGAAGATCGTGGCGGCGAGGGAACCCGCGCGTAGAGCGGTTGGCGAAGGGGCTGGTCCCCTTCGCCAACGCCGTCAGCTTTCAGCTTTCGGCCATCAGCAACCCGGGGAGGTGACCGGTGGAGGCTAACTCTGTTGTAGGGACCACCGCGCCGCGGTGGCTGGGCTTCCACCACGTCGCTTTGTTGACCCCGGATCTCGACGCCACGATCGCCTTCTACGAGGACGTGCTCGGCATGCAGGTGGGCGAGGTTGTACCCGCGAGGGGCGAGCAGGGCAAGCACTGCTTTATCCGGCCGGGCAAGACCGAGGCGTGGGGCCTGCACTACTTCGAGCAAGGCGAGGCGCGCATCTTCCAGTTCCCGGAGGAGATGGGGAGGTCCAGCTGGATCCCGGGCGCCCTCCAGCACGTGGCGTTCGCCCTTTCCGGCGCCGCCGATGCGGACGCCCTGCGGGAGCGGCTCTCGAGGTCAGGGGTTCTCGTCATGGAGATCGAAAACCCCGCAGCGCGGGGCCTGTTGTTCCGCGACAACAACGGCATCCTGCTCGAGGCCACCTGGGACCCGCAGGCCGGCTGAGGACGCCTCCAGCCCGGAGATACTCACCCCCTTGCCGGCGGCGAACCTCCGCCGCGATAATACGGCCCACGTTTCTTCGTTTGGAACGCGGGTTAGGAGGAGCTTGCACGTATACAGCGACGCCGCCTCGGAGCGGCACGTCAACGGCCTGGCCGCCGTCGAGGCTCCCGAGAGGTTTCCGGCGGCCATCGCCGGGGTGGAGAGGGCCGAGGGCGAGGGTGTGCCGGTGCAGTGGCGCCCTTGCCAGCCGGCAGATGAAGGAGCCCTGACCGCGGCCCACGATCCCGCGTACCTCGACCGTTTGCGGACGCTCTCGGCGTCGGGGGGTGGGTACCTCAGCCTGGACACGGCGCTCGGTACCGGGTCCTGGGAGGCCGCGGTACTTGCGAGCGGGGCCGCATGCTCCGCCGTGGCGAGCGCCCTCTCGGGGGTGGCCGCCTTCGCCGTCGCCCGGCCGCCAGGGCATCACGCCGGCAGGGACTTCGGGATGGGCTTCTGCCTCACCAACCACGCCGCGGTGGCCGCCGAGCACGCCCGGCGGTTGGGGGCCGGCAGGATCTCCATCCTCGACTGGGACGTGCACCACGGCAACGGCACCCAGGACATCTTCTACGCCGACCGTGAGGTTCTCTACCTCTCGGCACATCAGAGCCCCTTCTACCCCGGCACCGGCGCGGCCGGCGAGGTGGGGGAGGGCGACGGGCTCGGTTTTACGGTCAACGTCCCCCTCCCCGCCGGCACCAGGGAGGACGTCTACGCGGCCGCGTTCGCCGGCGTCTTCCTGCCCGTTCTGCGGGAGTTCGAGCCCGAACTCCTCATTGTCTCCGCCGGCTACGACGCCCACGTCGCGGATCTCCTCGGTGGCATGTCGTTAGAGAGCGGGTCCTTCGCGCGCTTCGCGGCAAGCCTCGCCTCCCTGATGCGGGAGTTGGACGCGCCGCCGCCGGCGTTCGTCCTGGAGGGTGGCTACAACCTCGACGCCCTGACGGCGAGCGTCGCCGCGACCCTGCACGGGTTCGGGGAAGAGGCCCCCGTGTGGGAGTATCGGGGCGGCGCGCGGGCCGTGGAGAGGAGCCGCGCGGCCCTGGCGCCCCTCTGGAAGAGCCTGCGCTAGGCCTGCCGCGATTTCTCCTCCAGCACAACGACGGGTGCGCCGTGTGATCGAGCGCCTGGTCCGTGAGGGCAGCGCCGTCGCGCGCTCCGACGGCACGCTCCATAGCCTCTTCCCGGTCGCGGTGAGCGCCGCCGAGGGTGAGGCGCTACTGGGGTGGGTCGTGAGCGAGGGGGCGACGCGGACGGTCGAGATCGGCCTCGGCTACGGCTTCTCGGCGCTCCACGTCTGCGAGGGCCTGCTCGGGAACGACGATCCCGCCGCCCGACACGTCGCCATCGACCCTTACCAGGCGACTAGGTTCGCGAACTGCGGGCTCCAGTTCCTCGACGAGGCGGGCGTCGCGGGGCTGGTCGAACACCACGCGGACGAGTCGCAGATGGTCCTGCCGCGATTTCTCGGCGAATCCCGGAGTTTTGACCTGGCGTTCGTCGACGGCAACCACCGTTTCGACGGGGTCTTTCTCGACCTCGTCTTTCTCGGGCGGCTCGTCCGCGCGGGAGGAATAGTGTTCGTCGACGACTACCAGCTGCCGTCCGTCGTCCGCGCGGCGGCGTTCTGTGAGACAAATCTGGGCTGGACGCTCGAGGAGGTCTCGGCCGCGGACGATCTTCACCGTTGGGCCGTCCTCCGTACCTCCACGGTCCCCGACGCGCGACCGTTCGACCACTACCGCGATTTCTGACGCCTCGCCGACGCCCGCGACGCCCAGTTTCCCGCAGGTTAACTATACTCGGGGCGCGGGTATCAAATTCGCAAGCTACTCGCAGACGGGAGTGTCGGAAAAGGCGCGATGGATCCGCGAGAGTGCGACGCGGCATACTACGGTGGCGGCACCGGGGATGACGGGGCCACGAACGGGGAAGTACGGTGCTGGAACCGCCCCTGTCGGGGAGTGGGGTCCGGTTGAGAAGGCTGTCCAGGATGCTTCGCGGGGAGCCGCCGTTCGAGGACCGTGCGGACGCCGGACGAAGGCTGGCGGGGAGGCTGGCCCCGTATCGGGACGAGAACCCCGTGGTGTTCGCGTTGCCCCGCGGGGGGGTGCCGGTGGCGTACGAGATCTCACGCGCCCTGAACGCGCCGCTGGACGTCCTCGTCGCGCGCAAACTGGGGGCGCCGGGGCAGCCGGAGTTCGGCATCGGCGCCGTCGCGCCTGGGGGCGTGCGCGTCCTGAACCGGGACGTCGTCTGGCGGCTCGGAATACCGGAGGACTACCTCCGGTTGGTCACGGAGACGGAGCTCGCGGAGGTGGACCGGCGGCTGGCGCACTTCAGGGGCGACAGGCCGGAGCCGCCCGTCGCCGGGAGGACCGCCATCCTGGTGGACGACGGCCTCGCCACCGGGGTGACGGCCCGCGCGGGCGCCGCCGCCCTCCGGATGCGGCGCCCACGCCGGCTCGTGCTCGCCGTCCCCGTGTGCGCCTCCCAGACGGCGGACGTCATCGCGGAAGAGGTGGATGACCTCGTGTACCTGATCTCACCCCCGGATCTCGGGGCCATAGGATTCTGGTACAAGAACTTCGATCAGACCTCGGACGAGGAGGTCATAGAGCTGCTCGAGCGGTCCCGGCGTGAGGGCGGCGAACCGGGGTGAGACGAGGTCGCTCATCCCGGAGATGGACCGGTGGGAGGCGGCCTTTAGCCGGGTACAATTAGCGTAGAGATTGGGGTCAAGCGGCCAAAGAGAGGTAAGACATGTGCGGCAGGTACACCCTGGCTACCCCCGTGAACCGGCTCGCGGAAGCGTTCGGCTTCGACGCTTCGGCGCCGGATCTCCCGCCAAACTACAACGTGGCGCCGACCCAGACGGTTGCCGCGGTCCTCAGAGATGACGGGGCGCGGCGGCTGGAGATGCTGCGGTGGGGGCTCGTCCCCTCCTGGGCCGACGACCCCGGGATCGGGTCGCGCATGATCAACGCCCGCAGCGAGACCGCTTCGGAGAAGCCCTCGTTCCGCAGCGCCTTCCGCGCGCCGCCGGTGCCTGATGCCGGCCGACGGGTTCTACGAGTGGAAGCGCGAGAACGGCGGCAAGCAGCCCTACCACTTCCGCATGAAGGACGGGCACCCGTTCGCCTTCGCGGGCCTCTGGGAGAGCTGGAGGGGGGACGGCGAGGGCGAGCTGCGCACCTGCGCGCTGCTCACGACGGAACCCAACGGGGTCGCGAGCCCCATCCACAACAGGATGCCCGTCATCTTGCCGCCCGACGCCTACGACGCCTGGCTCGACCCCGAAGCCGAGCGGCAGGAGCTCGAGGCCCTGCTCGTCCCGTACCCGGACGAGGAGGAGATGGAGGCCTACCCCGTCAGCCGCTTCGTCAACAGCCCCGGCAACAACGACGAGCGATGCATAGAGCCGGCGGCCTGAAAGCCGCGTGAGGGCCCTCGAGGTCCGCGCCGAGGTCGCGGAGGCCCTCGACTCCGGGGGAGCGGTCGTGGCGCTCGAGTCTACCCTGATCTCCCACGGTCTCCCCAGCCCGATGAACCTTCGCGTGGCCCGCGAGGCGGAGCGAACCGTGCGCGCCGAGGGCGCCGTCCCCGCCACGGTCGCCGTCCTCGACGGGGTGGCGAAGGTCGGCCTGGACGATGCCGAGCTCGAGGTGCTCGCCGGCGCGGACAACATCCCCAAGCTCTCCGCTCGGGACCTGGCCGTCGCCGCCGCCAAGCGGAGCCACGGGGCCACCACCGTCGCCGCCACCGCGCACCTCGCCGCCCTCGCCGGGATACGGCTCTTCGCCACGGGTGGACTCGGAGGCGTCCACCGGGGGGCGCGCGAGACCTGGGACGTCTCCGCCGATCTCGCGGCCCTCACCCGGACCCCGGTCGCCGTGGTCTGCTCGGGGGTCAAGTCCATCCTCGACGTGCCCGCAACCCTCGAGTACCTGGAAACCCTGGGCGTGCCTGTCGTCGGCTTCCGCACGCGGAGCTTCCCCGGCTTCTACCTCTCGGACTCCGGAAGCCCCCTCGACTGGTCCGTGGAGACGAGGAGGAGGCGGCGCGGCTCGTGCCGGCGCTGGCCTCGCTCGGGTTCGGCGGCTCGGGCGTCGTGATCGCCAACCCCCTGCCCCCAGGGGAGCAGCTCGACCCGGAGCTGCACGACCGGGTGCTCGGCGGGGCCCTCGAAGAGCTCGGGGCCCGTGGCGTGCGCGGCGGGGACGGTGACGCCGTTCCTGCTGGACCGCTTCGTGCGGGAGACGGGCGGCGCGAGCCTCGAGGTCAACGAGAAGATAATCCTGCGCAACGCCGGCCTCGCCGCCCGCGTCGCGGTCGCGCTCTCCGCCATCCAAACGCGAGGATGACGGGGCCAGAGAAAAGCCGAACGGAAAACCCGAGGGTCGTGGTCGTCGGGGATCTGATCTTCGACCTGCTCGCCAAGGCCGACGGGCCGGTCGCCCTCGGCACCGACACGTTCGCCCCCATACGGGCCGTCGCGGGCGGCTCGGGGGCCAACGCCGCCGCCTGGCTCGCCGCATCGGGGGTCGAGACCCACTTCGTCGGAAGGATCGGCGACGACGTCTTCGGCGCGCTTTCTGGTCGAGGAGCTCGAAGAGCGCCGGCGTCGCGGCGCACGTGGCCCCCGACCCCGACCTGCCGACCGGCAAGGTCTTCGTCCTCGTGGACGGCGCCGGGGAGCGGACCATGATCACGGACCGTGGCGCCGGCGAGAACCTGAGCCCGAACGACCTTCTGCCCGACCTCTTCAACGGTGGACACCTGCACCTCTCCGGCTACACCTCTCTCGGCGACAGCCGCCGCGAGACCGCCGAGGAGGCCCTGCGCCTCGCGCGCCGTGGGGGGATGACCGTCTCGGTCGACCCCTCCTCCGTCCCGCTGTTGGAGTCGGTGGAACCAGGCCGCTTTCTGGAGTGCACCGGCGGCGCGGACCTCTGCTTCCCGAACCTCGAGGAGGGCGTGCTGCTGACCGGGGAGTCGGACCCAGACCGCATCGCCGAAGCGTTGCTCGGCCATTACCCCGGCGTCGTCCTCAAGCTCGGGGCCGGACGGCGCGCTATACGCGGATACCAGCGGCGAGCGGACGCGCGTCCCGGCGGCCCCGGCTCGGGTCGAGGACACCACGGGGGCCGGCGACGCCCTGTGCGCGGGTTTCCTCTCCGCGTGGCTCTCGGGCGAACCGCCGGACGGTGCGTTGTCGCGGGGTGTCGAGGTGGCCGCGCGGGCGGTGCAGCTGGTCGGCGCCCGGCCGTCGCCGCGCGGCGGGTCTGGCTGACGTCCGCCGGCGGCTCGCGGGCCTATGATCCCGCACACGTTCTCCAGGGGCAGATCCGTAGTATCTTCGGATCCGTATACTCCTGTACATCTTTCCGCGAAACACCGGAGGAAGGCCACAGTTTTGGACACCAGCAAGAACGCACGAAACTTCTGCGCCTCGGCCCTGATGCTCGCCATGATCCTGGTGACGGCCTGCGGCGGGAACGAGTCGTCTGGCGGAGGACAGCAGGAGTCTTCCGGCGAGGGATCGGGGGGCGCCGCCTCCGAGAAAGCCTCCGGAGGGAGGCCGCCGGGGCCGGTGGTGGAGGAGAACGGGGAGCAGACCGCCGCGGGCGAGACCACCGCTCAAGCGGCGGCTTCGGGAGAGGCCGCCGAGCTCGCACGAGCCGAGGTTGGGCGGAACGAGATCCAGAACATGCTACCCGCGGACGGCAAGCAACCGGACCCGGCGCGGCCCCTGCCCGAGGACCCGCCCGAGGGTATAGAGGTCTACCCGGCGACGTCCAACGCGACCACCGAGGGGCCCTTGGACTACCCGCGGACCCCGCCGACCAATGGAGATCACGACACGCTGTGGCAGAACTGCGGCTTCTACGAGAGGCCCATAAAGGATCGGCACGTCGTCCACAGCATGGACCACGGCGTCGTCTGGATCACCCACAGCCCCGACCTGCCGGCCGAGCAACTGCGGACGCTGCGCCCCTACGGTCAGGAGGACTACGTGATAGTCAGCCCCTACCCCGGCCAGGACGCGCCGGTGATCGCCACCTCCTGGCGGGTCCAGCTAGAGCTCGACGGCGCCGAAGACCCTCGCCTGAGGGAGTTCGTTGACGGCTTCCGCTCCTCCGAGCTGGCCCCCCTGTCGGGCAACCGCTGCACGCTGGGCGTCGGCAACCCGCAAGCGTAGCGGACCGCGCTAGACCGGATCCAGCTCCTCCCGGGGCGCGCCCCATTCGAGCGAGGATGGCGCCTGCCGCCACTGCTGCATGACCTCGCCCGTGACGGGATCCCGGTCGGGGATGGGCAGGCTCATGATGAGCTTGAGCGCGGCGCGCCAGTCGGCCTCGGACACCATCCCGTCTCTCAGCAGGTCCCAATCGCGCCCGTCGGCGTATCCACCGACCACCAGGATGTCGCTGGTTCCGTCGATAAAGGCGTGCGACACGCCGGCCGGCATCACGATGACGTCGCCGGCCGCGAAGCTCACGTCGGCTTCGTCCTCGCCGCCCAGGCGCAGCGTCATCTCGCCCTGAGCGACGCCGAGCACCTCGTGTGAGGTCGAATGGAAGTGGTAATAGTCGTAGATGCCGGGGTAGCGCCAGTTGTTCAGCCAGTTGTGTTGCCTGAAAATGCTTATGATAGTCTCGGCGGGATCGGTGCCCGGATCGAGCGTCACGGCGCCGCGGTACACGAGCAGCGGGAAACGGCTGTTGGGAGCCGCTTCCTTGGGGCTGAACCGCAGTGCTTCCACACGGTAACCATCTTTGGCCATATCCGCATACCTTTCCCTGATCGCTCCCTCCGCGGCGATGGTACCAGTTGCGCGTCGAGACCACACGTCCTCTGAAGGTGGGCCCGGCTCAACCCTCCGTGCATGCATTCTTGGAGGCAAGGAACGGCGCGCTGCGGGCCGACCGGCTAGGCGTTCAATCGCCCCACGAGCGCCGAGCAGAGGGGGCTGTCGGCGTCGAGGAAACCGTCCAAGACCGAGAAGTGGTGCTTGCCCGGCTGCGGCAGAAGCCCGCCGGGCAATCCCCGGTCCCTCCAGGCCGATAGGAAATCCTCGCTCTGGCGCCGGAGCTCGTCGGTCTCGTCGGCGCCGTAGCTGACCAGGAGCGGCGGCGCGTGCTGCGGCAGGTTCAGGATCGGGCTCATTCTGAGGATCTCGGCCCAGGTGAGTTGCAGCTTCGGCTGCAGGAAGGTATAGGGGAAGGGGCGCAGGTCGAAGAGGCCGCTTACGGGGAAGCAGCCCTTGACGGTGTCCGCGGGCAACCCGTAGTCGCCCCGCCAGTCGGTTATGGCCGACATCGTGGCCAGGTGTCCGCCGGCGGAGTGGCCCGAGACGAAGACCCTCTCCGGGTCCGCGCCGAAACCCTCCGCGTTGCGGAAGGTCCAGGCGACCGCCGCCCGCGCCTGGCGCACGATCTCGCCCACGGACACCTTTGGGCACAGGGCGTAGTCGACGACGACCGTGGCGACGCCGGACGAGACGGGACCCCTCGCGACGAAGGAGAACTCGTTCTTCGAGAAGCTGCGCCAGTAGCCGCCGTGGAAGAAGACCAGGACCGGCGCCCCCTCGCGCGTGGCGGGGAACACGTCGAGGCCCTCGGCCAGCGTGGGGCCGAACCTGAGGTCGGGCCGGCACTCCAGTTCTTGCCTGGCTTTGCGGCTCTCCTGCTCATAGAACTCGAGGTAGGAAGGAAAGTCGGGTACCGCCGCCCGCAGGTCGTACTGGGCGTCCAGCGCCTCCTGCGTCGCGTAGTCCCGGTAGAGCACGCTCATCCTCCCTTGCGCAGACCGTCCTCCGGGCGGCCGGGTGCGGCTGCCAGCACTCGGCCGCCCGGCCGGTCCGCTTAGCCCGGTATCCCGGCGAGGGCCATCTCGAGATCCTCTTCCGAGTGCTCGGTGTCGACCAGGCTGCCCGCCAGGTACCGTTCGTAGGCGGCGAGATCGAAATGTCCGTGGCCGCAGAGGTTGAAGAGGATGACCTTCTCTTCCCCGGCCTCCTTCGCCTCCAGGGCCAGGTCGACGGTGGCCTTGATGGCGTGGGTGACCTCGGGGGCCGGAACTATCCCCTCCGTCTGGGCGAAGAGGACGCCGGCCTCGAAGGTCGGGTTCTGGGCGTAGGCGCGAGCCTCGACGAGCCCCTCGTGCACGAGCGCGCTCAGGATCGGGGACTCACCGTGGTACCGGAGCCCCCCAGCGTGGATGCCGGGCGGTACGAAGGAGTGTCCGAGGGTGTACATCTTCATCATGGGGGTCGTCCCGGCGGTGTCCCCGAAGTCGTAGGTGTAGCGCCCCTTGGTGAACGTGGGGCAGGAGGCCGGCTCGACGGCGATGACGCGCGTGTCCTTGCCGCCCTTCACGTTCTCCCGGATAAACGGAAAGGCGATGCCGCCGAAGTTCGAGCCCCCGCCCGCGCACCCGACGACGATGTCCGGATACTCGCCGGCCATCTCCATCTGCTTGAGGGCCTCCTGGCCTATGACCGTCTGGTGCAGGAGGACGTGGTTCAGGACGCTGCCCAGCGAGTACTTGGCGTCCTCGTTCCCCGCCGCGTCCTCGATGGCCTCGCTTATGGCGATGCCGAGGGAGCCCGGCGAGTCGGGGTGCCCGGCGAGGATGTCGCGGCCGGCATGGGTCAGGTCTGTGGGGCTCGCGTGGACCTCCGCCCCGTAGGTCTGCATCATGATCCTGCGGTACGGCTTCTGGTCGTAGGAGACGCGCACCATGTAAACGGTGCAATCCAGGCCCATGAACCCGCACGCGAAGGCCAGGGAGGATCCCCACTGGCCCGCCCCGGTCTCGGTGGTCAGGCGCCGGACGCCCTCCTCGCGGTTGTAGTAGGCCTGGGGAACGGCGGTGTTCGGCTTGTGGGAGCCGGCGGGGGAGACGCCTTCGTACTTGTAGTAGATGTGCGCCGGGGTACCCAGGTGCCTCTCCAGGCGCCTGGCGCGGAAGAGCGGCGTCGGGCGCCAGAGGCTGTAGATCTCCCTGACCTCCTCGGGGATCGGCACGGTTGGCTCCGCCGTCACCTCCTGGCGGATGATCTCCTCGGGAAAGATGGGCGCGAACGCCTCGGGACCCACCGGCTCGCGGGTCGCCGGGTTGAGCGGCGGCTCGAGGCCGAAGGGCAGGTCCGGCACGAGGTTGTACCAGGTCTCCGGAAGGTCCTTCTCCGTCAGCAGATACTTGGTGGTCTCCATCCCACACCTCCGACTTATCGAGCCTCCTGCCGTCGGCGGTCAGCTTACATACTTTCGCGCCATCGCGTCGGCGACCGATGCGCCCGTCTTCGGTACCGGAAAATCATCCAATTGCGTGATGCGCCGCCAACCGCGCACATGACACACTTTGATTCGAAGCGAGTTGCTAGTAGTTGCAAGGCAGAAGGAGACGAGATGTCCAAATCGGGAGAGGTGTTCGATAACCCGGTGACGGGGGAGTGGGGGGTCGTGCGGGTCGGCACGGAGGAGACGGGGGGAGAACGTCTGGTGACCGATCTGTACGTCCGGCCCGGGGGTGCGGTGGCCGGGGAGCACGTGCACCCGGTGATCGAGGAATGGTTCACGGTGAAGAGCGGCCGGGTGGGCTTCCGTATCGACGGGCGGGAGAGCATCGCCAGGCTGGGGGAGCGCTTGCACGTACGGCCCGGCACGGCGCACGACTGGTGGAACGCCGGGGACGAGGAGGCGCACGTCGTCGTCGAGGTCAGTCCCGCCGCCAGGTTCGAAGAGGCGATCAAGACCACCTTCGGGCTCGCCCGGGACGGCAAGACGAACAAGAAGGGCATGCCCAACCTGCTGCAGGTGGCCCTCATCTCGCGGGAGTTCGAGGACGTGCTGTACTTCACCAGCCCGCCGCGCTTCTTGCAGAAGATCCTGTTCGGCGTGCTCGCGCCGATAGCGCGGGCCCTCGGCTACAAGGGCAGCTACCCCGAGTACGCGGACCGTCCGTTTCCGGCAACCGTCGAGGTCGAGCCGTGGCCCGCGACGTTGAGCGACGAGGCGGTGAGGCGGGTGGCCGCCCGCCTGCGCTGAACGCGGGCGGGTACGGCCGCCGCGCCTGCGGCCGCGCTAGTACTTTGGGGCCGTCGTGGGCCGCGCGTTACGCCTGAGGGCCCGCGTCCACCGAGCTTGCGATCCTGCCCGACTTTTGGGCCGCGCAGAGCGCCGCGTGGTCCCGTTCGGTCTGGTCGGCGTAGGCCTCCGCGAAGTCGGCGATCGCCTCGTCGAAACGCCCGCTCTTGCCGAGGTAGCCCGCTATCTGCACGCGGTCGCCGGAGCGGGCGTGGGCGCGGGCCAGGGCCAGGCCGCAGACCCTCGCGTACAGGGCCAGCTCGGCTGACGACAGACGCTCAATCTTGGCCGAGGCTTTCATGTCTCGCAGCTGGCGGCAGTAGAAGTGGTGTCCCTCCGGGCCGTGCAGCCAGCCGAGGAAGATGTCGCTCGCGGCCTGCATCAGCCGCTGGCCGGCTACCACGCGATGTCCCTGGTTCCTGTAGACGCTCCTGGGGAGGTGGGTTTCCAGCACCGAGGCTTCGGCCTCCTTGACCTGCAGGAACAGGGGATCGTTCGCGTCTCGACCTTCGAGCAACGCGACGAAGGCCCGGGTGCCAACGCTGCCAACACCAACAACCTTGCGGGCCACATCCACAAACTCGTACCGGTCGAGCAGGTGACGCCGATCGTCTTGCAGGGTGCCCTTGTAAGAATCGAAGATCTCTTGGATCCGTCTCCTCAGCTCTTCCTGCTCGACACGAACCAGAAGCGGCGGGTCGTTCTTGATCCTCGGTCGGCCATCGACGTTCTCGGCCAATTTGGAGAGGGCTTGCAGGCTATCGCGCCCGTGGGCTTTGTCCGCTGCTTTCGACACCTTCTTTCGCACCCTCTTCGCAGCACCTTTTCCGATCCCGGAGCCGGAGATCTGGTTCATAAACGCTTCCACGCTGACGCGGAAGTACCAGACTTCGAGGTCTCCCATCTGCGAGAATTCCGCCATCCGCTGCCGGTACGAGGCCGCGGCGCTGCGCGCCGCTTCGCGGCAGCTGGCGACGTCGAAGCCGTTCTCCCGGCCGGCCACGACGAAGCTCGTGGAGAGGCGCTTCACGTCCCACTCCCAGGGCCCTGGCAGGGTCTCGTCAAAGTCGTTGACATCGAACAGGAGGGTCCGCTCTGGTGAGGCATAGGCCCCGAAGTTCGAGAGGTGACAGTCGCCGCACAGCTGGGCTCGAATGCCGGTATGCGGCGCGCTCGCGAGGTCGTGGGCCATCACGATCGCGGCCCCGCGCAAGAACGTGAACGGTGATGGCATCATGCGCGCGTACCGGATCGGCGCGAGGTCGGGCAACCGGGTCCTGGCCTGATCCTCCAGCAGGTCTACGGGATCCGGTCGGTTGGGTGGCGGGGTCCAGGCCCCGTGGCTGCTCCGTGGGATCTCTTGACGCGCGGCGCGGCCACGCTCGCGGCGCCGCCGATACGTCGAGGTTCTCTCAGGGCTCTCGTGGCGCTGTGCCGTCGCGACAGGCGATCCCGAGTCCGCTGCGCTGCGTCGTTCTTGGTTGGCTTTCACGGCCCTCCCCTTGCGGCGTCGAGGCTTTGCGTGTCGTGGGACGCTGTCAACGGTCCCTTCGACCTACCAACGTACGGTGCTGGGGTCCCGGATCGCCTCATGGGTGGGGGCCTGTGGGGTACATGAATCCCACGTAGGCGTCAAGCACGGCCATGGCTCGCGCGAGGGTCGCGCTCTGCTCGGCGGTTTGCCCTACCGGAACACGCCCCGCACGCAAGTCCATGCGCAATTGGCTCAGAAGCAGGTCGGCCTGCTCCAATCGCTTCGAGGCCGCGATTTTGTCCATGACACCGCCGCTTGCGGTCTCTGGTGTCTGCTCTCCGTGCCCCTTCATCTTGTCTTTCTCCCGTTCTCCTGCAGTAGACCTGCCGGCCGAGTTCTGGTTGGCGGAGGACCGCGAAGTCGTTGGTTTGGCAGAGGGATCAAGAGTCCCCGCCGCCAGAGGATCCATCGTCTTCAATCCCAGGACGGTCCGTATCGCGCCCTGCCGCGCTCTTGCCTTTGGCCGAGCGTGCGGCGCGCACGACGCCGAGGCCACCGACGAAGGCGCAGCCCGCCGCCAGCGGCCATGCCACAGCCCGCGGGAAGCGCAGCCCGATCAGCGACGCCCCCAGCATGGCGCCGCTCACCGCCGCGGCCAGCGCCATCTCGTGCGTCTCGATTGGGGCGCCGCTCTTCTGGAGCGCCGCCGTGGACACCCTGGCCAGGGTGGCCCCCGAACCCGAACCGCCACCCGCGATGCCGCGGCGGGCCCCGGTGTTGGCGGTGTCCAGCGGACGCTCGGGTCGTGCCTCCCGGCGTCGGCCAGCCTTCACGAGGCGCACCTCCCCGGCGTTGGCGAGGTCGTCCTCGAACAGGGCCTCCATTTGGGAGGCGAAGCCCTCGTCCTCGACCACGAGGTCTATCTCCCAGTTGGCGAACAGGCTGCTGAAGTTGAGGTTCGTGGAGCCCACCTTCGACCACCAGCCGTCGGCGACCAGCGTCTTGGCGTGGATCATCGGCCCTGCGTACTCGAAGATCCTCACCCCCGACTCCAAGAACTGCCGGTAGCCGGTCCGCGAGACAGCCCCGATCCACCGCAGGTTATTCGTGGCCGGGACGAGGACGCGGACGTCGACGCCGTCGCGGGCCGTGGCCATCAGGGACTGGGTGAGGATGGGCAAAGAGAGGAAGTAAGGGTCCGTGACCCACAGGCGCTTTTCCACCCCGGCGGTGACCAGCTCGATCAGGCGCAGGGTGCGCATCCTCCTGGGCTCCTGCACCACGATTCGCGCCGCCTGCTCCCCGGCCTTGGAGATGTTCTCGGAGTCAGGACGCTCGTCGTGGGGCAGCGCCTCGCCAGCCTCGTCCCACACCCCCGCGAAGGCCCGCTCCACCTCGGCGACTACCGGCCCCCGGATGCTCACCGCCGTGTCGCGGTACGGCAAGCCGGTCTCCGGGGAGACCACCAGCCAGCCGTCCGAGATGCACACCCCGCCCGCGGAGGCGTACTCCCCGTCCACCCCGATCAGCTTGCGGTGGTCCCGGCTAACGACCCCCAGCGGCGTCCCGACGGTCGGGGGGTTGACCGCCCGAACCTCCACGCCCGCCTCGGCCATCCCCCGCCAGAACGAGCGCGGCACGTAGGCGGAGCCGAACCAGTCGTGGAGCACGCGCACGGACACGCCCTGGCTGGCCTTCTCCGAAAGCGCCTCTGCAATCCTTTGGCCGATCCCGTCGTTCTGGAAGATGTAGTTGTCCAGGTGGACCCACCTCTCGGCCCGACCGATGGCGGCGATCCAGTCATCGTAGGTGCGGGGGCCGTTCTTGAGGAGCTCCAGCCGGTTGCCCTCGCGCAAGGGGGCGTCGCTGGTTCGCGCCAGGACGCGGTCCAGACGGGCGCCGCGTGACGCCGCGTAGTCCGGGATGGGTGTATTCTCGCGCCCGTTGTCTCGTTCTTCTGACAAGATAGGTTCTCCTCTAGTAGACGCAGCCTCGATTGACGGGTCCTGCCTTCACGCCACGCACGGCGTCTCGATGGATCGTGGCTCGCCCGTGTTGCGCCCTGGATCACAACGAAGTTCGCGGAGAACTTTTCCCGGCCCCGGATCGGTGGCTCGCCTCCAGGTCCGGCTGCAACCTCGTTGTTCGCCGCCCTTCTCCAAGATTCTCTGAGGGTAGAGCACGCGTCGGTGGCCTGTCCTCACCCACCGGCCCATTTCCCCTAGGGGGATTTGCGCGCTTCCGGAGGGTCAGACGAGTCCCCGCGCGCGGGCTTCCTCCAGAGCCGCCTCGCGAGAGGAGACCCCGAGTTTGCGGTAGATGGACTTGATGTGGCTCCTGACGGTCGAGGGAGAGACGAAGAGGACGTGCCCGATCTCCCGCGTGCAGAGCTCGCTGTCGAGGTGTCCGAGCACGTCCAGCTCGCGCTCCGTTAGCTCCCCGTGGAGCTGTCCGTCCCGCGGCTTGCCGGTCCGAAGCTTGCGCTCCAGGCTCTCGACGAGCCCCGGGAAGGTACCGGCGTCGGGAATGTTCTCCAGAGAGCGCTGTACCTCGGCGACGATGGCCCTGGCTCCGGTCCTGTCGCCGCGGACGAGGTGGACCCGAGCGAGGGCCACGAGCCCGATGAGGTTGGGCCAGGGGCTCAGGCCGGGTAACCCGCGGCGCACGGAGATACCTTTCTCCAGCTCTCGCTGGGCATCCTCCAGCTTCCCCTCACCCGCGAGCACGATACCGAGCGCGATGGGCGCCATGGTGGACTGGGGAGTCCCCCACAGCCCGAGTCTATCCACCAGCGCGTGCGCCTCGTCCGCGAGCGCCCTGGCCTCCTCCAGGTTCCCTTCGTCTACGGCGACAAACGACAGGAAAGACAGAACGACCACCCGCAACAGGGGTAGGCCGATCCCCGTCAGCTCGATGGCTTCTTCGAGCGGTTGTCGGGCCGCGGGCGCGTCCCCGGAAAGGTAAAGACCCGCCCCCAGGGCGAAGCGTGCCAGGACGGCTTGCGGCGAGCCCCTTTCGGTCTCCAGCTTCGCGGCCTGGCGGGCCAGCTCGATGATATCGTGGACGCCACCCAGGCCGAAGACGGCCCGGATCGTGGTCACGCCCGATTCTACCGAGGCGGTGCCGTCGAGGAGCAACCCGTCACCGGGGAAGGCCTCGACCAGCTCCAGCAAGGCCTCGCTCTCCTTCAACCGGCCGTGCAAAGCATAGATCCACGCCTTCACCAGGATGAGCGAAGGATCGCCGTTGACGAGACCTTCGGGCAGTGCCTCGAGCCACCGCTCTAGGGTCGCCGTCTGGCCGGCGAACGCGTAGCCGAACCAGTGGCGCGCGATCAGCATGCCCGCGCGCTCGTAGTCTGCCGCCGCTACGGCGTGGCGGGTGGCCCCTTCGAATAACCCTGCTCTTTCGCACCAGAGGCTCGCCCGACCGTGCAGGACGGGCACCAATTCGGGCTGGCTGCTCTTGAGCTCGTAGAGCAGCAGGTCGGAGAAGAGGTGGTGGTAGCGGTACCAATCGCCCTCTTCGTCTAGGGGGATCACGAACAGGTTGGTGTGGGCGAGCTCGCGCAGCAGCTTGGCCGGAGCCCTCCGTCTCCGCCACGGTGTCGCACAGGGGCCCCGTCATGGTCCGCAGCACCGAGGTATGGAGCAGGAATCCTTTCTCGTCCTCCGAAAGGTGCGCCAGAACCTCTTCTCCCAGCAAGTCCACTATGTACCGGCTGCTGCCCCCGTAAGACTCGATAAAGGCGTGCTTGTCTTTCCTGGTCTGCAGGGAGAGGGCGGCCAGGTAGAGGGCCGCCGGCCATCCTTCTGTCCGCACGAACAGAAGGTTCAGGTCGTCGGGGCCAACGTCCAGTTGCATTCTGTCGTTGAGCAATATGGCGGCCTCCTCCTCCGAGAAGGCCAGCTGAGCGGTGCGGATCTCGATCATCTCGCCCCTCGCCCTGAGCCTACCCACCGGCAGCTGCGGTTCGGAGCGGCTCGAGATGACGAGGTGGACGTTCTCCGGGAGGTGCTCGATAAAGAAGGCCATCGCCTCGTGGCAGTCGCGTTCGGACACGAACTGGTAGTCGTCCAGGATCAGGACCACAGGTTGGAGGAACTCGGCGAGCCCGTTTATGAGCCTGGGGAGCTCCACCTCGGCGAGCCTTTGCCTGCCGGCGCTCATCCCCATGAGGACGTCGCTCCCGAAGTCTTTTTTCGGCAAGGTCGCGCGTAGCGCCTCTACGATGTGCCGCCAAAGCCGAATAGGGTCGTTGTCCTGCTCGTCGAGGGAGACCCACGCGAAGGGCACCTCATCCTCTTTCGCCCGGCGCCATTGGGCCAGAAGGGTCGTCTTGCCGTAGCCGGCCGGGGCACTAAGGAGCGTGAGCCTGCAGCCGGTTGCCTCGTTGAGGCGCTCGAGAAGCCCCGGCCGGACCAGCTGATCGGAGCGTGGCGAAGGCGCCCTCAGCTTGGGCTTGAGGATTATCCTGGGAGCATCGACGCTCGGGTCGCTGGAGTACTCGATGGCGATGTGTGGACCCCGTTTCCTGCTTGCGACAGACCCGGCGGCCACTCCTGTTCGCCAGATGTGTCCCTTCCTCGCCGACTACGCGGGCAGCATACCACAGGGCCTTCCCTACCCCCGGCATCCGCATCGCGAGCCACCCTGCGCAAGGTGGTACATGGCACCGATCGCCAACGTCCATACGCCAGATGGACTACCCCGCACCAGTCTCGTGCCCGACTACCTCCGTTTCCTCAGTATCCCGACAAACTTACATAATAAGAAAGTAGGGGACAAGGATATGTATTGCAGGATACAAAAACGCGTTCGGATTAGACGATCGTGCCGGCCGGGATCAGCCCGGATGCCGAGCCCGCATTCGCAAGGCCAAGACGATCAGCGCTAACCCCACTACCACGGCGAAGGCGCCGATGAACGGCGCCACGGAGGGTAGGCTGGAGCCGGCCAGCGTTGCGAGGATCGCGCCGAACAGCACCGAGAGCGCGCCGCTTCCGGCGAGCAGCCACGCGCTTTCGACCTCCCTGCGCAGCGTGATCGCCGTGAGTATCTTGATGATGCCGGTGAGCAGGGCCCATGCCGCGATGACGTACAGCAACCCGACAGGGTTCAGGCCGGGCCAAAAGAGGGCCAGCAGGCCGGAGATCACGCCCACCGTCCCCTCGGCGGTCGGCAGCCACCGCTGCGGCCCCGGATCTGGGGACCTGAGCGCTGGTATGGAGGTGATCGATCCGTCCACCAGCGCGTAGAGGCCAAACAGGATGGACAACAGGGCGAAGACGAGGCCGGGCCAGAAGAGGACCACCAGGCCGAATAGCACGGCCACGAAGCCGCGGAGCGCCAGCGCCCGCCAGTTGGCGGCGAACGCGCTCAACCTCTGTCGGTATCCTCCCTGGTCGCTCATCCGTAGGCCCTCCCCGAATCTGCTGGTTGCGGCTCTAACGAGTCACATTGTGCCCGAGGGTCACGTCCTGCACCGGGCCACCGGTCGCGGCACGCCGGTCGCCGAGCGTTCGCCAGCGACCTCCGGTGTCGCAAGAGTGACCTACGGGCTGGTATGGGGCACACGGTCCCGACCTAGGCTATCCGGCGAGGATGATGACGACGAACACGAGGTAGACGATGATGTTCACCGCCCAGCTGTTGTTGTTCATCCAGTCGCGCACCTTCGGCATGAAGTTCCGCGCGTGTCTCCGGAACAGTAGGTAGAACAAGATCGGGAGCGCCGCGACCAGCACGGTGGCCGCTATGAACGGCAGCGCGGCCAGTACGGAGGAGCCGTGATGCTCGAGGTTTATTCCGACCGTCAGCATGATGATTATGTCGGAGGGCATCAGCAGGATCACCAGCAGCCCGGTCTTGAAGGCCAGCGAGGGGCCGGCTTGCTGGAGCCTACCCAGCCACGCTGGAGGCTCGATCGTCTCGCGCCTCACCCAGTTCTTGATGGCCAGGGCGATCAGTAGGATGACCAGGGCGTACTGGATCAGGTTGCCGATCGAAAAGGCGTCGGAGGGGTCGCCTAGTGGGATGCTGATCCCGAACAGGGAGGCGACGAACCGCATGATTATGACACCCACGGTGGCGGCGATCGCCACGCCGGCCACGAAAGCCAGGGATATCCTGACCGGCTTGGGGGCGGTGACGAAGATGATGTCCGACATGATCTGCGGTCCCAACATCATGGTGATGGCCAGGGGGAGTACCGTCAGGTCCATAGTCTCCTCTCGATCTTCGGTTGCTCTACGCTAATTCTGAGGGTTCATAGGCGCCAAGTCCGTCCTTTGGCTGGCGGTGATCGAGCGGATAGCTTGGCGCGCTGCTGGCTGGCTCCTCAATCGCTTTGTTTGATCCAGCCAATGGGTTTCTCCTGTTTCGTCGCTGGTCCTTGGCTATCAACCCTATTGCCGCGCTATCAATACCTTAGCGTACTGCTCGGGATCGACCAGGTGACCGTGGTCGTCTTCACCGACCTTGAGTTCGACCCAGTTGATCTCACCGGAGAACTCGCTGTTCTGCGCGTCGCACTCGGGAGCAACCGCCGTCCCGGTCTCGTAGCCGATGTCGAGGCCCTCGTCCGCCGAAAAGACGAACGGCTGGGTCGCTTCGACGCGCCCCTCGCCGACCTTGTTGCCATCGTAGTAGAGCGATACGTCACCGCCCTTGCCCAGGCCGCCGCCGTCGTAGGCGAACTCGGCGCGTACCTGGTGCTTGCCGGGCGGCACGGGCTCGTGGGCTTCGGTCGTGAAGGTCCTGACCCCCAGCAGGTTGTAGGTGAACTTCGTTGTCCCGTCCTTGGCGTAGAGGCTCCAGCCGCCGATCGCGCCGCCCTGGGCGATGATCGTCCCGCCCGCAGGTCTATTCCCGTTCCCCCTCTGCTCGGGCACGACGACCTCGGCCGTCACGGAGAAGGACTTGTTCTTCACGCTGAGGACGCTGTTCTCGGACAGGTGGCTCATACCGGGGTAGAAGACCTGGGCGTTGCCCCTGACTAGCTGCGGACGGCCGGCCAGGTCCGGGTTCAGGCGCTCGGCGGCCCGGTCGTCGAGCGGGATGACGTTGTACTTGGTCGCCTCGATCAAGAACAGGCGCTGCAGCTCGTGCAGCTTCTCGGGCATCTCCTTGGCGAGGTCGTGCGCCTGGCTGTAGTCCTTGCTCCCGTCGTAGAGCTCCCAGATGTCGTCGTCGAACGCGGGCAGCTCGACCGCGCCGAGCACCCAGGGTGTGCGGTGCTTGGTCACGGCGCTCCAGCCCTGGAAGTAGACGCCGCGGTTGCCAAACATCTCGAAGTACTGCAGGTCGTGTCGCTCGGGTGCCTCGGCCGCGTCGAAACTGTAGAGCATGCTCGTGCCTTCGTAGGGGCTCTGCGTAACCCCGTTGACCATCGTCGGCTCGGGGATGCCGGCCACTTCGAGCACCGTGGGCGCGATGTCGATTACGTGGGTGAACTGCTGCCGTACCTCGCCTTTGGCCTCGATGCCCTTGGGCCAGTGGACGATCGTGCCGTTGCGGGTGCCGCCCCAGTGAGAGGCGACCTGCTTCGTCCACCGGAAAGGCGTGTCCATCGCGTGCGCCCAGCCGACCGCGTAGTGGTTGTACGACTCCGGCCCGCCGAACTTGTCGAGGCGCTCCGCCATGAACTCGGGTGTCTGGATCGCGCCCATCCCGTTGAAGTCGATCATCTCGTTGAACGAGCCCTGGAAGGAGCCCTCGGCGGAGGCGCCGTTGTCGCCGATCATCAGGTAGATCAGGGTATCGTCGAGGGTCCCCAGCTCCTCGATCGCGTCGAGCAGCCGGCCGACATGATGATCGGTGTGCGAGAGGAAGGCGGCGTAGATCTCCATCTGGCGCTCGAGGACCGGCTTCGTCTCGGTCGGCATGTCGTCCCAGGCCGGGATCTCCGCATGCCGCTCCGTCAGCTCCGCGTCCGCCGGGATGACGCCCATCTCCTTCTGCCTGGCGAAGGTGATCTTGCGCTGTTCGTCCCAGCCGTGCGCGAACTTGCCCCTGTACTTCTCGATCCACTCCTTCGACACGTGGTGCGGTGCGTGCGTCGCGCCGGGGGCGAAGTACATGAAGAACGGCTTGTCGGGCATCAGCGCCTCCTGGGAGCGCACCCAGTTGATCGCGTGATCGGCGAGGTCCTCGGTGAGGTGGTAGCCCTCCTCCGGGGTCTTGGGCGGCTCGACAGGCGTCGTGCCCTCGTAGAGCGACGGGTACCACTGGTTGTCCTCGCCGCCGATGAAGCCGTAGAAGTACTCGAACCCGGAACCGGTCGGCCACATGTCGAACGGCCCCATCGGGCTCGACTGCCACACGGGCACCTCGTGGCACTTGCCGAACTGCGACGTCGAGTAACCGTTCAGCGTGAGCGTCTGGGCGAGCGGGGCCTTTGTGTTCGGCCGCAGCGAGTTGTTGCCCGGGGCAGAGGTCGCGATCTCCGTGATGCCGCCCATGCAGACGGAGTGGTGGTTGCGGCCGGTGAGCAGAGCCGCCCGTGTAGGCGCGCACAGGGCCGTCGTGTGGAAGCGGTTGTAGCGGAGGCCCTGGTTCGCGAGCCTCTCGAAGTTCGGCGTCTCGCACGGCCCACCGAAGGCACTCGAGGCGCCGAAGCCCACGTCGTCGAGCAGGATTACAAGGACGTTAGGAGCACCACCGGGTGGCCGCACGGGCTCGATCGGCGGGTACCGGGTGTTCGGATCCTTCGCGTCGTAGGTCGTGAGGCCCGTGTGTGTCTGGTCGGGGATCGGCAGGATCGCCCGCTGCGCTTTGTCATGCTGGTTCATCAACTGCTACCTCCTTGAGGTTGCTTTTGCGCCACGGTTTACAGTTCGCTAGACCGTGCCCCGGGAACAGGATCGTCCGGAGCAGGAGTATCGGGAGCAGGGACCTCGGGGGCGCTGCTGTCCGGAGCGCCGATACCCATGAGGCTCGCGAGCCAGCGCGTCTCTGGGAACGTTCCGAGCATCAACACCACGAAGATCGTGAGGGGCGCCGCTAGGAACGCGCCCGGGCCGCCAAGCACAAAAGCCCAGAAGATAAACCCTATAAAGAGGACCGTCGGAGAGAGGCTGAGCCCCCGGCCCATCAGCATCGGCGACACGAGGTTCTCGGCCAGGACGTTGATCACTATGACCCCCGCGATGACCAGCAATGCTTGCTCCACACCGGATTCCGCCAGGGCCAGAACTACCGCCGGCGCCACCGCCAACGGCAGGCCGATCCAGGGTATGAAGCTCAGGAAGAAGGTCAAAACACCCCACATGATCGCGAAGTCCACCCCAAGGACCAGCAGCAAGACGACCACGCCCGCGCCCGTGAAGAGGTTGACCAGGGCGCGCAACCCGAGCTGGCGCACGACGTTGCGGCCGAAGACGGTCAGCCGCTCGACCTGCGGATGGTCCTCGGCCACGCTGGCGCGCAGCCTGTTCATCATGGCGGGCCCCTCTGCCAGCAAGAACATCACGATGATCAAGATGAGGAACAGGTTGCTCAGGACGCCGGCGACGCCGCCCAGGACGGTGCCGACGGCCCCGATGAGGTCGCTGGGTTTGACGGCGTCGCTCAGATTAACGTCCGAAAGCCCCAGACGCTTGACTAGGGCATCGATGTTGTCAAACTGCCCGTTCAGCTTCCCTGTGTAGGATGCAATATCCGCGCTGAACCTGCTGATCGAGACGCTCAAGATGAAAAACAACCCCACGAAGAGGACGGTCAGCCCCACCAGCATGATCACGAGGGCTAGCGGGGTGGGGACCCCGCGCCGCTTTATCCAGGAGTAGACCGGGCTGAACAGGAGGCTCAGGACCAACGCGAAGAAGATGGGGTTGAGGATCGACGCGGCCAGGCGCATCCCGACCAGCACGACCACGGTCGCGGCGAGGACGAGCATCACCCGCAAGAAGGAGGGTTGGCCCAGTGCGGTGGTCACGGCCGAACCGAGGCTGGTCCTGTCACTTGCCGGGTTGTTGGGGGATTCGTTCACGATCCAGCCTCCGAGTTGGGCCTGGCTCTGGTGCTCTCCAAATCCCTTACCCTCCAACCGCCTACCACGGCTACCTCAGTCAGATGCAGTAGGCGGCGATGCCGACGCGACGGCGGGCTCGTTGGCCTCCCGGCTGGTTCGCCGGTAAGCCAGCACCTCGGTGACTACTATCCGGATGATCTCGGCCACCGGGATGGCGAGCAACGCGCCGACGATGCCGAGCAGCTGCGCGCCTATCATAAGGGCGATCAGGATCGCAAGCCCGTTGAGCTGGACGGCTTTGCTGTAGACCACCGGTTGGAGGACGTTGCTCTCCACCTGCTGATAGATCAGGACGAAGACGAGCAACACCAAAGCCTTCCAGGGTTCGACGAACAGGCCCACGACGACGAGCACCGCCCCACCGATGGTCGCGCCGACCAGCGGTACGAGGTCCAGCAAAGCAACCAGCAGCGCCAGCGGGGCAGCGTAGGGCATGCCAAGGACCAACAGCACGATGAAGGTGGTGACACCGCAGATCAAGCTGACGGCGAGGTTGCCTGAGACGTAGCCGCTGATCGCCCCCCCCGACTGGGTGAGCAGGCGCCGCACGAGCGGCTGGTGGGTATCCGAGAAGAGTCCTACCCCGGCGTTGAGATACCGTTCGCTGCCCAGGAGCAGGAAGAAGGTGAGCGTCAGAATGGTCAACAGAGAGACGACGGCTCCGGCAATGCTAGAGAATATAGCCCCGCTGGACGCGAAGAGGTTCCTTAGCAGGTCCGCCAGCTGGGTCCTGACATTGTCGAGTTGGTCGCTAAACTGCTTGAACAGCCCACCGAGCCCGTTCTGCTCGGCGAGTCCCTTGATGTATGCGGTCGGTCCTTCGGGAGCCTTGGCAGCAGAGGCAATGAAGTTGGTAAGGCCCTGGATCTGATCCACCAGCACGGGTATGAAGATCCCCACAACAAAAAGCATCGCCACTAGCAGCCCGATATAGGTGAGCAGAATACAGAGGCTGCGCTTCATCAGCCTGTGGCGGCGCTGGAGCCAGTTGACCAGCGGGTTGAGCACCGCCGCCATAAAGAGGGCGATGACGAACCAGCCGATGAAGGTGCGCACCTGCCAGAGGAGGAAGAGCGCGCCCAGCACCAACGCTGCGGTGAGTAAGGCAACGGCGACCGTGCGCATCACTTGCGAAGTCGAGGCGCGTACCCACGCTGCATCCTGGCTGGGCGTTGACGTGCTTGGCTCCGCAAGCTCCGTAGAAACGGTCGGAGGTTGTGCCTGGGATTTTTCCTGGGGTTCTGCCTGCGAGTCCCTCTGTGTGCCTTTTACTTCGTCCATATCTGTAGCTCCTACTGTTCTCTAGGGTGCGACTCTTCAGCCGCGCCGAGTCGATTGGCAATCGAAGTCCCCATGTACCGGGCTCCTTCCATCTCGCTATCTCATTGGGTCTCCTCCGCTACTTTGGCAGAGCCCAAGCGGGTCGGCAGCCATACCGCTCATTGCTTCTCCGGCGCGTCCGCGGCCATCCCCTGAACACGGTGGGCGTACGCGGCCGAGAGCGGGGCGGCCGTGACCCCGTGCAAGAGCACGCTAAGGAGCACGGTCAGGGCCACCACAGACACGATCTGCCCGCGCCCTTCAAGCAAGGGAGCCTCCGATACCACGACTAGGCCAAGCACGATCGAGGCGAGCCCCCGCGGACCGAACCAGCCCGCGAACAGCACCGAGACGCCGCGCAGGTGCGCTCCGACCAGGCTAACCGCGACCGGGAGCATGCGGATCACGGTCAAACTCAAGATGGCATAAAGGACTACCTCCCAGCTCATGGGTTGGACCAGGCCGATCACGAACACCCCGAAGATGAAGAACACGCTCAGGTTGAGAAGCTGCCCTTCGGCCTCGGTGAAGCTCATGAGTCGCTCTCCAACCCGCTTTACGGCCGGCCCGATCGCCAGGCCGCCGACAAAGGCAGCGATGAAGCCGTTGCCCCCTATCTGGTCTGCCAGCGTGTAGGCGACCAGCGCTAGCGCCAGGAAGGCGAGTCGCTGGAAGGATCCTGTCATCCACTCCCGCTGCGAGGCCCGGCTCATCAACCAGCCTCCCGCCAGACCGATGCCCACGCCGACCAGAACCCCAAACCCTATCTGCTCCAGGGAGAAGCGTATCCAGAAGCTCGCGGGATCCAGTTCCTCTCCGGCCACCGCCAGGGCCAAGAAGAGGGTCAAGAAGGGCACCGAAAGGCCGTCGTTGAGTCCGGCCTCGACGTTCAGGGCCTGGCGCAAGCGGGCCGGGACGCGAGGGTTGCTCACCACCGCCTCGCCCAGCGCAGCGTCTGTTGGGGCAAGGACCGTGCCCACGATGGCGGCCTCCCAGAAGGACAGGTCGGTGAGCAGCAGCGCCGCGGCAACGGTACCCAGAGCGATCGTGAGCGGCATCCCGATGCCGAGGAGGCGCAGGGGCAATCCCTCGTTTCTTTGAAGGGACGAGAAGTTGATCCCCGCGGCAACGGTGAACAGCACGAGTGCCAGGGCGATCTCGCCCAGCAAGAGCACGCGGTGGTCGTCGAGCCCGAACTCGACCAGGCCGAGCCCGTGGGGGCCGAGGACGATACCCGCCGCGACGAACGCTATCGGCGCCGTGAGAATGGTCCCCTCCAGCCGGCGCGAGACGAGGCCGAAGGCGAAGACGACGCCGGCTAGCACGGCGAGATCAACCACCGTGGGCTCCGGGAGCGCACTGAACTCCCGACTTGCGGGAGCCAGGAAGGAGCGTCTCTCTCCCTAACTGATTTCCGCGCGCGTATGATAGTGGCGGTTGGCGGAGGGGTTCGGCAAGCTTATTCATCGAGGATCTTTGACGGCCAGCCATTCTCCTATCCACCGTAGAGGCTCCTCAGAAGGAAGAAAGCTCCGAATACGAAGCAAAGAACGGCCGTGATCGCGCGATTGTTCTTGTCCATCCAGGCTCGCAAGGAGCCGAGGATTCGCGAGGCCCGCTGGGGCACGGCGCGTAGAGGCCGATGAGGTCCAGAATCGGGACGGCAAAGATGAGGAGCACTATCCCGAGCGCCACGACGTTGCCTTGAGGGTTGAGGCTCCCCACGGCGATCAGGTCGATGCACGCCACGAAGATGGGGAGGTTCTTGATCTGGATCGGAAAGAGCGCCGTGCCCAGCCCGAAGGCCCTGGCAGGCGACATGGAGCTCACCGACTTCGTCCACCTCGGCTGTTGAACGTCGGGATCCGGCGCGCGGAGCAGGGTCCTGACACCAAAGAGGAGGAGCAGCGCGCCGATCGACGCGCCGAGCACGCGGCCGACAGTGGAGACGGCCTCCCCCGCTCCGCCGAAGAGCGTGAGACCCGCGATGCCTATCGCCGCGCAGGTGGTGAAGTAGCCGGGCGCGAGTGCCGTTGCGTTGGGTAGGGGTCTGCTGGAGCCTAGGAGCAATATTGTGAGGAGCAGGATAGGCGGCGCGATCGAGCCGCCGACCGCCAGGGGTACGAGCCCTGGGAGCAGATCGCTCACGGAGTTTCTGCTCGCCACAGCCTCGACCAGGCGGGTGCGGATAGTTAACGCTGAGGGTGAGCGCAGCGGGGAAAGGGTGGCTACGGACAGTGGATATCCTCGCCAAGGTAGTTCCCTGTAGTTGGGAGTGCCTACCATGACCGCCCAGAGTCCGTTTATCCATTCGCTGCCGTCACTCCACGGTGTCGTTTTTCGCCTTGGGGCGCCCGCAAGTAGCACGCCCCAAAGCGATTCGGTCCACGTTAGTGTTACTCCGTGTGCGCGAAAGCTTCGCGTAATTGCTTCTCCTGCTCCTCCGGCAGGTTCGTCGAGATGATCTCGAAGTCGTAGGCTTTGAGCTCGTCTACCACCTTATCTACCGCCGTTGCCCCGCTGGTCAGCGCGAACAGGGCCGATGTGCCCTCCGTCACTTTATCGCGCACTTGCTTGATGAAGTCGTCGCTTATGCCCACGTCGGCCAGGGCGCCCGACATGCCGCCCATGCCTGCGCCTATCGCCGCGCCGAGGAAGGGCACGAAGAAGATCAGCCCGAACAGGAAACCCCAGAAGGCGCCCCAACCCGCGCCCGCGCCGGCCATGCTGTGTAGCTGGTGGGTCGACGGCTTCTTGTTGCCCTGGGGCCAGCTGACGACCGCGGCGTCCTCCAGGGTGATCAGCTCCCTCTCCTGCATTCCCTGCAGGGCCACCATGACCCGGTCTGCTCCGTAAGGGTCGCTGAACTTCAGTACCGATAGCGTCGCCACTTGCGTCCTCCTCTGTGTTGGCGTGTGTGGATCGCGATGCCTGCTTCGAGGAACGATCGGGGGGAGACCTGCCCCCGACCTCACACCCTTGATGGATGCGGACCCCGGCCACCAAAGTCGCCCCTGATCCTTCAGAGCTCCAGCCTTTCTCAAGGTGGGACCGGATGGTGATTCTTACGCGGATTGTCGAGCCTCCTGTCGGGTTGCTCGGTTGCTTGCTCATCCGCTGGGCCTCGAGAACCGAGCCTCTTGACAAGACCGATCAAGCCGACGAAGTGCCATGCTCATCCGAGCCCGGCACCGGAAGGTGCTCAGGCGCTCTCGAGTTGGTCGGAGTACCTGGCGAGCGCGTAGATGACCATCACACAAAGCGCGATGACCACCACCGCTAGGACCGGCGCGGCCGGGATGACAAAGAGCCACCTGATGGCGGCCACGATGGCAAAGAGGTAGCCCATCGTCCGACCGAAGCTCCCTCCTCTCAGGAGGTCTATGCCCGCGTACAGCGCGATTAGCGCGACGATCAAGTCGACGATGCCCCAGAAAACGAAGTTCGCGTACACCAGGTTCCCCGCTTCGGTCACCCACCAGCCGGTGCCCGTGAACGCAAGAAGCGCGCTCAAGGCCTCCAAGCCAGCAACCACGAACATTAGGACCGCGGCGAAGGTGACCATGCCGGGCCTGTGCGTTACTGCCCTGGCCTCGACCGGATCCTCCGTACGATCGCCGATTCCTCCCGGGACCGGATCTCTGTGTTGTTCCGCCATTTTCGCTCCCCTTTCACTTGCTGCAGCCTCTGGGGACTACATCGCGTCGATCGTCTTCTCCATCTCCCTGGCGTCCGCCCTGACCTCCTTCTTCAGCTCCTTCTTGGCCCGGGCGGTCGCCTCATCGACCGCCCGCTCGATCGTCGCCTCGCCGACCACGATCAGGGCCGCCTCGCTCTCGTCGAGCATCTCGCCGATCTCCTTCAGGTCAGAGTTGGACATCCCGCCCCGGAGGTGTCCGATGAGCGCACCCGCTCCAGCCCCCGCCAGCCCGCTGACCAGGATCGAAGGAGGAAAGATGAGGCCGATCGCCGCACCGGCCGCCAGGCCGGCCCAGCCTCCGTGCTGGGTCGGCTTCTCGGTCTTGTCGACTACCTTGACCTTGCCGTTTTCGTTCTTGGTGATGACCGCGGCGTCGTAAGTGCCAACGACGTGCTCGCGGTGCAGCTCCTTGAGCGCCTTGAGGTCGGCCTTCGCGTCGTCAACGCTCTCGTACTCGCCCGCGTAGAGGAACATCGGGTTATCGCTCACTCAAGTCTTCCTTTCGCTGTGTTTTGTCTTGCCCTGACTTCGTGACCTTCTGGTGTTGCCCCGTGCCCCGAATCGATCCAGGCAGCTCTCCTTTTCTGGATTGCTCGTCTCTTCCCGTATGTCAATCTACCCTCGCTCCAGCAGGGGTTCATCACCCGGCAGAAGGTTTCCCCTAGGGGAATTCTCGCCTGAAGGGCGCTCGTCCGGCCGAATCGACGGCCCACGTGCCTCGCGGGACCTCGGTACCTACCTTCACGGTCTCTACCCCCAGGCACCTTGGACTTCGACCGCGGTGTGAGGCGTCTGGTACGAACTCTTGACGCGGCGCTGGGATAGCTCTGCGGCGTGAAAACCGACAGCGCTCGAGACGCGTGGTCGACGGTCGAGGTCGCGATTATCGGATCGGGGTGCCGGGAGGAACCAGATCCTGCTCGGTTACGGGACGAATCCCCGACAGTACTCCGTCCCGAGTAGGTGCAAGGGGCCAACGTTGGCACGCACGGTTTATCCGAAACGATCGCGAATACCCTAGGGGAAATAGGTCGGTGGGTGAGGACAGACCGCCTCACCGTGCTCTACCCTCAGAGAACCTTGGAGAGCGGAAGGAAACAGCGGAGCAACAAGAGTACAGGGAAATGCTACCGGATAGTGGTGCGCGGCGAGCTTAGCGAGCGCTTCGCCGTGGCCTTCGAAGAGATGCGGATGGAGGCGGGAGGCGGACAGACCGTCCTCGAAGGGGAGCTCGTCGACCAGACCTACCTCCACGGCGTCCTGGATCGCATAGGCGGATTGGGGCTCGAGTTGATGAGCGTGGAGTCCTTGCCCGCAGAGGACCAGGACGCCCACGGAATCGAGTCGCCCGTGGATCAGCAATCGGGCTGATGGAAACTTGCCAGAGCCTCTGGGGAATAGTGAGCAGCGATCGACGAAGATCAGGCAACGTTAGTAGTCAGGTGCGGGGCAGTGCGGGTCGAGATAGGAGGTATGGAGAATGGGTTGCTTGCTCGCCATGTTTGCGGGTCTCTTTCCGAGGCTCGCGCTGCTCGTCCTATGGATCGCTCGGCCGGCGATCGTCGGCGCCGCGTTCGGCACGTTCCTCCTGCCGTTGCTGGGCTTCATCTTCCTTCCCTTCACGACCCTGATCTACGTGCTCGTGTACACGCCCGGCGTCGGGGTGGTCGGGTTGGAGTGGGTCTGGGTCATCATCGCCTTGCTCCTGGACGTCGGGCACTGGGGGGCCGGCTACACCCAGCGGGACCAGTTCCCCGGGACGCGCGGCGCGTGAACGCCGGGCGCACGGCACCAATGTGTCTGTAGAAGAGTCTTCCGGAGCGAGACCCCTTCTGTCGGGTCTCGCAGGACTCTGCGGCGGAGGCGAGAAGCAAGACCCGATCGCGCACTTCAGAGTGGGCGCAGGATAGGTGATACGGCGCCTGAGGAAGCGGGACGAATGGGGCCGCGCGGGACACCGAACCCGCGATTGAGGCTGACGGCGAACGAAGGTACGGAGGTGAACGATGACGGAGAAGTTAGGACCGGTTCAGCTGCTGGCGATCGGCTTCGGCCCGGAGGCCGGTTTCGAGGGCAAGATCATGGACGAGCTCTCCAGGCTCGAGCGGCACGAGACGATCCGGATCCTGGACCTGCTGTTCGTGCACAAGGACGCCGAGACGGGCGATCTACTCGCCCTCGACTACCAGGGCGAAGAGCTCGGCGCCATCGTCGGCGCTTTGCTTGGCTTCGAGTTCGAGGGCGATGGGTCGGCCGAAACGCCGGAGGTAGAAGGCCACGCCTTCGGGCTCTCACAGCGGGAGATCGAGGACATGGCGGCCTCGCTCGAACCCGGCAGCTCGGCCGGATTCCTGCTCGTAGAGCACGTCTGGGCGCGAGAACTCAAGCGCGCGATCCGCGAGACGGGCGGCTACCCATTGGGAGAAGGTTTCCTCACGCCCGAGACCATCGCCGCCGTCGCAGCCGAGCTAGTCGCCATGGCCGAGGCCATCGAGGAGCTCGAGATCGAAGAAGCGAGCGCCGGAGCCTAGGGGAGACCTGGAAGGACTCGAATCGGCGGAGCGAAAGGAGAACGGGACGTGGGACTCATCGCAGCAGCGGGCCGGAGGCAGGATGCAGGCGCGGCAGACCTACCGAACGATGTCGCGGATGCAGCGACGCCGCTCGTACATCGAGGACAAGGTCGGCGCGCGTCAGGACTTCAGCAGCCCGGAGCAGGCACAGGCCCCGGAGGCCGCCCCGGCCGCTGCCGAGCCGGAGTACATGGGAGAGCTGGAACGGCTCGCCCAGCTTCGGGACCAGGGCATCCTCAGCGACGAGGAGTTCGAGGCCAAGAAGAAGCAGATACTGGGGATCTGAAGACCTGTAATGGTGCCATGTCCTGCGCGAACGCCCTGGCCGGCGATGTGGATCTCGTCGACACTGCCTAGCCGGGGCAATCGGGTGTCGGGATCCGGGCTGGGGGCTTCTCGCGTCCAGAACCTGCCCATCGAGCTCGGTACGGTGCGCGGAGCGCCGACGCTGCAAGAGTGTGCCCCAGAAAGCCGACATGGTTAGCGGATTCGCGTCCCTGGCGCGATTCTCTCGAGTTGACCCCAACAGTACTGCGTCCCTGATCGCGCCCGGAGGCAGGAAAGGAGAACGGCGATGACGCTGCACACAAGGATCAGCGGCGAGGGGCCCGAGGAACAAAACCTCTCGGTCAATCCCCTCTTGGGCATCTACGGCGGGAGCACTGCCGTCCCCAAGCACCGCATTCCGGACGGTCCGATGCCGCCCGAGACGGCCTACGAGGTCATCCACGACGAGCTCATGCTCGACGGCAACGCCCGCCTGAACCTGGCCACCTTCGTGACGACGTGGATGGAGCCCCAGGCCGAGAGGCTGATGGCCGAGTGCTCCGACAAGAACATGATCGACAAGGACGAGTACCCGCAGACCGCCGAGCTGGAGATGCGCTGCGTGAACATGCTGAGCCGCCTGTGGAACTCGCCCGACACCGATTCGGCGACGGGCTGCTCGACCACCGGCTCCAGCGAGGCCGCCATGCTGGGAGGGATGGCCCTCAAGCGTCGTTGGCAGCACAGGAGGCGTGAGGCCGGAGAGAGCACCGACCGGCCGAACATGGTGATGGGCATAAACGTGCAGGTCTGCTGGGAGAAGTTCTGCAACTACTTCGAGGTCGAGCCCCGCTACGTGCCCATGGAAGGGAACCGCTTCCACCTCAACGGCGAGGAGGCGGCGAAACACTGCGACGAGAACACCATCGGCGTCGTGGCGATCCTCGGCTCGACCTTCGACGGTTCTTACGAGCCGGTGCAGGAGATCTCCGATGCCCTCGACGACCTGCAGCAGCGCACCGGCCTCGACGTCCCGGTCCACGTGGACGGGGCGTCGGGGGCCATGGTCGCGCCCTTCCTGGACCCGGACCTGGTGTGGGATTTCCGCCTGCCGCGCGTGGCGTCGATCAACACCTCGGGCCACAAGTACGGCCGGGTGTACCCGGGCGTCGGCTGGGCGATCTGGCGCGACCCTGAGGCCCTGCCCGAGGACCTCGTCTTCCGGGTGAACTACCTCGGGGGGGACATGCCGACGTTCGCGCTGAACTTCTCGCGCCCGGGCTCGCAGGTCGTGGCGCAATACTACAACTTCCTCAGGTTGGGCTTCGAGGGCTACCGGCGCGTTCAGCAGGAGTGCCGGGACATCGCGACCTTGGGATCTGCCGCCATCGCGGAGCTCGGCCCCTTCGAGCTCATTACCGACGGCTCCGAGCTCCCTGTCTTCGCCTTCAAGGTTCGTGACGAGGTGGACAATTTCTCGGCCTACGACGTCTCCAGCGGTATGCGCGAGCGCGGCTGGCAGGTTCCCGCGTACTCGTTCCCCAAGAATCGGGAAGACCTGGTCGCGCTGAGGGTGGTGGTCAGGAACGGCTACAACAGGGATCCGGCCGACATTTTCCTGGACGACCTGAAGCGGTTGGTGGCGCGCCTGGAGAAGCAGCCGGCCCCGGCGCACGACGAATCCGAGGCGGGCTTCTCCCACTGATGTTCACGATCCTCGAGAACGAACGCTTCGGGAATGACTGCTGACAGCGGTCCGAAGCGTTGCGGGGAATCCCGAGAGGTGGGAGTATCGAGAGCGATGGAGGCCCGCGGTCATCTCCTGGAATTCCTGTGGCCGGGAGGGACCGACCCGACCGGACCGGGTGGTAAGGCGGTGCTGGTGCAATCCTGCAACGTCGAGGAAGAGATGACGGTCTCCCGGCAGATCCTGACCGGCGACGGTCCCCGCCGTTCGTCAGCCATCGGGGCGGAAAATGTGTGCCGACCATGACCACGGACCAGCTGCTCACAGGTCTCGGGCTCGTGCTTGTGCTGGCGATTGCCTGCCAGCTGGTGGCGGCCCGCACGCGGGTTCCGGCGATCGTGCTGCTGCTGCCCGTGGGCTTCGTCGCGGGCGCCGCCACCGACGTCGTGCATCCCGACGTCCTGTTCGGGGACACCTTCCAGCCGCTCGTGTCCCTCGGCGTCGGGCTGATACTCTTCGAGGCGGGCCTCAGGTTGCGGGTGTACGAGCTCGGCTCCGGCGTTCGTCGAGTCGTTGGGCGGCTGATCCTCATCGGCACGCCCGTAACGACGGCCGGCGTGATGGTGGCTGTCAAGGTCCTCTTCGGACTCGGATGGAGCGTGTCGCTCGTGATCGGCGCGATTCTCGTGGTGTCCGGGCCGACGGTGGTGTTGCCGCTGCTCGCCTTTGTCCGGCCCACGGACCGGGTGCGATCCGTCCTCAAGTGGGAGGGGACGCTGATCGACCCGGTCGGCGCGCTGTTGGGCGTGGTCGCGTTCCACGCCGTGCTGTCGGGCGCGGGCGGCGACGAGGTCTTCAGGCTCGGCGGGATGCTGCTCGGCCTGATCACGGGCTCCCTCGTCGGGGTGGGAGGGGCGGCGCTCCTCTGGCTCATGCTCGGCGGCTTTCAGCGCGCGGCGCCCAGGCAGGCGGTCTCCGCGGCGCTCATGGTCGTCGCCGGCGCGCTCGTCGCCGCCGATCTCCTGCAGGACGACGCGGGCTTCGTGGCCACGACCGTCATGGGCGTGATCCTGGCGAACCAGCGCAGGGTGGACGTCTCCGGCATCCTCGAGTTCCAGGGCACCGTGGTGAACCTCCTGATCGGGGTGCTCTTCGTCCTGATCTCCGCCTCCGTCGAGCCGTCCCAGGTCCTGGCCTTGCTGCCTGAGGGCCTCATCCTGGTAGCCGTGCTGGTGTTGGTCATCCGACCTGCGGTCGTGGCGCTCGGGACCTGGGGATCGGAGCTGGATCGCGCGGAGCGCGCGTTCGCGGCCTGGCTCGCGCCGAGGGGGATCGTGGCCGCCGCGACCGCGTCGGCGTTCGGCCTGCAACTGACCCAGGCCGGGGTGGCCGGGGCGGGGCGGATCCTGCCCGTCGTCTTTATCGTCATCTTCGGAACCGTGCTCCTCTACGGCCTCAGCGCCGCCCCGGTCGCGCGTCTCCTCGGGCTTGCGGGGGCGGGAGGCAGCGTGGTGCTCGTGGTAGGGGGCCACGGGTGGGCGCGGCAGATCGCGCAGGCCCTGGAGAGGGCGGGGCTCGGGGTGCGCCTGTGGACGGGCAGGACCGCCGAGCAGGTAGCCGCGCGCGAGGCGGGGCTCGCCGCGGACAACGCGCGCCTGGGTGGAGACCTGGCGCGTCGCGAGGCCGAGCTGGAGGAGGTCGACGACGTTCTGCTCGTGACGGAGAGCGACGACTTCAACGCCCTCGCGGCCGGCGTGCTACGCCAGGAGCTGGGCAACGACCACGTGTACAGGCTTCCCGCCGCTTCGGATCTGCTGGATGCGGTGCCGGCCCACGCCGAGGGCGGGATCCTGTTCTCCGAGGATCTGACCTTCCCGGAGTTGACCCGGCGCTTCGAGGGAGGGGCCCGGCTGGTGGAGCTTGCGGCGGACGACGTCCCGAACGACCCGTCGGCACATGACGACGGGATGCGGCCGCTGTTCGTCGTCACGGGCGCCGGCGAACTACGGGTCGTCACTATGGGGGCCCAACCTCCAGCGTCCCCCGCGGAGAAGACCATCTTCCTGGCGGGCGGGACGACGCGGGCAGACGGGCAGACCTCCGGGGTGGCAGACGCCTTGAACCTCGACCACTGACACCAAAAGCGACCCGCAAGGGAAAGGAGCAGCAAATGTGCCGTTGGTTAGCCTACTCGGGTTCCCCGATCCTCCTGGAGGAGATACTCTACAAACCCAAGCACTCGCTTATCGACCAGAGCCTCCACTCTCGCATGGGAGCCGAGACTACAAACGGAGACGGCTTCGGCGTGGGTTGGTATGGCCAGGAGAACGGTACCCCCTCCCTGTTCCGCAGCATCGAGCCGGCCTGGAACGACCGCAACCTGCGCGAAATCGCCGGGAGCGTCACGTCCCCGCACTTCCTCGCGCATATCCGCGCGGCAACCGGGACCGCCGTCCAGCAGACCAACTGCCACCCGTTCCGTCACGGTCGTTGGCTCTGGGTACACAACGGCATGGTGAACGAGTTTTCGCGGGTGAAGCGCGACCTCACGCTCGCCATAGACGAGTCGCTGTTCATGTCCATCGAAGGATCTACCGACTCGGAGGTGCTGTTCCACCTGGCGCTCACGTTCGGCCTTGAAGACGACCCACCCGCCGCCGTCGAGAAGATGGTCGGTTACGTCGAGGACGTCGGGCACCGGCACGGCGTCGAGCACCCGATCCAGATGACCATCGCCACTACCGACGGGAAGAGCGTGTGGGCGTTTAGGTACTCGAGCGAGGGCAAGTCTCGGACGCTGTTCTACAGCACCGAGGTGCAAACGATACGGGAGTTGCATCCGGACCTGCCGATGTGGCAGCTGGAGATCTCGGACGAAACCCGCCTCATCGTCTCCGAGCCGCTGGGCGATCTCCCGGGGGCGTGGAACGCGGTGCAGGAGTCGAGCTACGGCGTCATCCAGGAGGGAGAAGACGAGATGCACCCGTTCCGACCTCGCCGCAGCTCTTAAGGTGTCCCGTTCGACCGCTCCGGCGGGAGGGGTCCCGCCGGCGTAGCTCTGCACGGAACCTGACCGGGCCAACTCGAGCCCTGGGGCTTCTGTATCATCGGTGCGGCATGCTACCGTCGCGCGAAAGCCCCGGCTTGCCGTAATGCCGTCGGCCTTGCTGGCGCTACTGGCGAGTCTCGGTTTCGGCTCGAGCGACTTCGTGGCCGGCCTTGTCAGCCGCCGCGTCTCCTCGGTGACCGTGGCGCTCTGGAGCCAGCTCACCGGTGCCGCGGCGCTCTCGGTGGCGCTGGCCGTCAGCGGGCAGGGCCCGGACGCCTCGGGCGTCCTCTGGGGGGTGGTCGCGGGCGTCGCGGTCGCCGTCGGGATTCTCTCGTTGTACCGGGCGCTGGCGATCGGCCCCGCGTCGGTGGCGGCGCCGGTGGCCGCAAGCGCGGTGGCGATACCGGTCATGGTTGGCCTCCTCGGTGGGAATCCGCCAGCGCCGATCGTGGTTCTGGGGCTCGCGGTTACGGTCGGTGGGGTGGCCTTGGTGTCGTTCGCCGGCGAGGAGGAGACCGAGGAGGCCGAGGGCATCGCGGTGCCCATACCCGGGCATGGGCTCCCCCCGGAGAGGAGCTCGCCCACCAGCCGAGGGGCGCGGCGGGTGGTGCCGTGTTGGCCGTGGTCGCGGACATCTCCCTGACCTTCGCACTCGCCTCCGGGCAGATCGCAGTGGTGAGCGTGCTGGCCTCGCTGGACCCGCTGGTGACGGTCCTGCTCGCCCGCATCATGCTCGCCGAGAGGCTGCCACGTCTGCAGTCCGTCGGGGTTGGCTTGACACTTGTGGGCGTTATCATCGTCTCGGCGGGTTAGGCCCGCCCCGATGCGCCATCCTGGATCATCGTCCACGGTCTCGAGATGCGGGCAAGCACGGTAGCATCCACGGTGTCGTGGCGGATGCTTCCCACTTGGACGGGGGGTCACGCAAGATCCTGGACGCGATACTTCTTCGACGTGTCGCACTTCGGGTGGTCGGAAGAATGGGCTCGCCGCTGCGGGCGCGGATCAGCACGGTCGGCGGCGCGTCGGGATTGCCACTTGCCCCTTACGCCGGCCTGCCTAGCCAGGGACCAGCCGGTATCCGCGAACGTAGTCCACGACGAACTCTTTCGGGTAGGGTCCCGAGCTCGTTCTGTCGCCGGCCTCGTCGGGGAACTCGTAGAGGCTGAGCATGAGCTGCATCGGGTAGCACGGGGATTGTCCGACCGTCTTGATGCGCTCGCCGTCGATAAAGAACTCTACCTGCTCGGGCGTCCACTCCGCCGCGTAGACGTGGAACTCACGGGCGTCTATCGGCACCCGCTCGGCCGCGAAGTCGTCTGTGATGCGTGGGTCACCGAAGGGGTGCACGCCGATGCCGACCGCGGCGTGGTCCGTCGACACGGCGCGCCCGAAGATCTCACACACGCATATCTCCGCCGAACGCTCCGGCTCGTCCTCGTAGCCGATCATCCACAGGGCGACCATGCAGCGGTGGTCGTCGGTGGCCCTGGCGCGCAGCTCGATCCGGCCGTAGCGCGGGGTGTACAGCCGGAAATTCTCCTGCGCCTCGCGCACGACGGCCTCGGGCGCGAAGCGGTGCTGCCCGACCTTGCTGCCAACCGGACCCGCGAAGATGCCGGTCTGCAGCGACGAGACGCGGACCTCGCCGTCGAACTCGGGGCACCAGGGCAGTTGGTCGGCCTCTATCCGCAACCGCAGACGGCCTCCGCCCACCGCGTAACGCGCCGCGGAGCGCTCGCGGCTGCTCCACTGCGGCAGGTAGTGCGGAACCCATCGTTGCTCGTCCAGCGCGTCGCCGCCGAACGTGTCCTCGAACTCGAGCTCGTACCGCGTCGCGCTCACAAGTGCCGCCCCATGCCACCCACACGATATGCCTGCGGCGATGGCGCCGCAAGCCACGCTCCGAGAACGTCCCACCCTCGCAAGCCGGAAGAAGGACACCGAGCGCGCGGCACAGGCCGCGGCGAGGATCCGAGGTCATAGCCCAGCGTCGATCTCCCTGACACCGCCGACAATGGGCTACAATGCGCAGCCTTGCCGACTGGGTTTTTCGGTATCCAGGCCCCTGCCCGCACGGCGCCCAACGAAATAGGTCTCCGGGAGAGGTGCGCCGGCCCGCCCTTTACGGCAGCAGCACCACCGCGTCGCCGATCGGCCGCTCGCCGGTCGCGTCGGAGGGACGGGTGACGAGCTGTCCGCCGACCGTCATCCCGGTGGAGCCGCCGCCGTCGAGGTTGACGGCCTCCTCGGCCCGTAGGGCGTCCATGATCGCCGCGCTCTCCTCGAAGCTGGCGCCGACGCTGTAGCCGGGCCTGCCGGCCGTCTACAGCCACGAGGAGCAGGTTGCCGCCGGGCGTAATCCCGGCCAGGGTGCGCGGGTTGCGTCGCTCACCGAAGCGGTAGTAGAACTCCGGATCCTCCGGGTAGACGAAGCCCTCGACGAAGGCGGTGATCTCCGGTTCGCCGCTCGTCGAGGAGCCGTGGGCCGCCGTTCACGACGCCGGTGCCGTCGCTCGAGCGGCGCGCCGTCCGACCGGAGACGTTGGCTCTGAGACGCGGATCCTCTGCCCCGGCGTGGCGTGGGCCCGGAGCCAGTCGGCGCCCTCCCGGTGCCGGAGAGGACGGAGCCGTCCGGCGGGATGGGTCCGCCGCGCCCTTCGCGCAGCGCCGTCACCCGGCCCGAGGCGTCGAGGACGGCCTCGGCGCCCTCGCCGGGCTCCGTGTTCGCGCCGAAGATGGGGGTGAAGAGGATCAGCTCGCACCCGTCCGTGCAGGTGAAGTCGTGCTTGGGCCTCTCGGTCGGCGCGTCCCCGCCCTCGCCGCCGCAGCCACGGATCAGGCCCGGCTCACGGTTCTTGCCGTCGACCTCGCGCCTCGCCCCGTCCGAGGCCTTCGGCACGAGATCTCGTCCGAGAGGGCCGCCACGTCGGCGCCCGCGCCGTCGCCCTCGGGTAGCACGAGGCTCGTGCGGCCGTCGACCGCCTCGCTGACGAGGTCGCCTTCGAGCACGGAGATGCCGGCGAGGTCCCCGGCGTGCCGTCGGTCTCGCCGATCACGAAGTAGCCGCCGTTTATGGCCGCCAGGGCGTCCGTGCGGGCCGAGATGGACGTCAGCAGCTCCCGCTCCGGCACGACCTCCGTCGCCAGCTCCGGGCGCGAGCCTGCCCGCCGTAGCGGTCGGGGTTGACCTTCAGGACGTGGACCACCCACGGCCCCGTCGTCTTGCCGCCGTCCTCGCCGGTGTAGACCGTGCGGAGGCCCGCGTATCCGTCGGCGGTGAGCTCGGCGCGCAGGGCGTCGGCCTCGGCCTGCGTGTCGAAGGAGCCGACGCGGACCAGGTAGCCCGAGAGGACCTCGCCGGGTCGTCAGGGGCCCGGTCGCAGACCTCTACGACGCGGGGCTCGTAGCCGTCGGCCCGCAGCTCGGCGGCGACGCTCCGCGGCCGCGGCACGGTCGGCCTCGAACGCCACGTCCACGGTGTAGAAGTCTTTCGTGGACGCACGGCCCCGCTCGATGCGGGTGTAGGTGACGCCGGGGGAGACCCGCTGGCGGTCCCGATCCTCCTCCAGACCGGGTTCGCCGAGCGGCAGCTCGCGGGCCAGAGCCTTCTCGGGCTCGGCGCTGGCGAGACCCGGCAGCGAGGGCCAGCGTGCGCCAGGAAGAGGACACCGAGCGTGCCAGTAGCAGGCCGTGGTGAGGGCTTCATGGGCTTCCTTCCACCT
Source organism: uncultured Rubrobacteraceae bacterium (assembly GCA_963769655.1). GTDB lineage: Bacteria > Actinomycetota > Rubrobacteria > Rubrobacterales > Rubrobacteraceae > CAVYMT01. The sequence continues at coordinate 59,664 of CAVYMT010000004.1, forward strand.
TCCTCGTGCTACGGCGCCACGTTCTCCTCGACGATCTCCGGCTCGAAGGAGAACACCTCCTCGTCTCGCGGTGTCGACCGTGGCGCGGACCCAGTGCACGTCGGGGTCGCCGAAGGTCTCGACGCGGGTGAAGTTCAGGACGCGGGTCTCCTCGTTGCCCTCCTCGGCGATAGACGGGCTTGTCGATGCGGAAGTAGTGGCTGTCGCCGTGCACGAGGACGACCGGCCTGCTCGAAGGCGATGGCCTCGCGCTCGCAGGGCCTCCTTGAACTCGGCGAAGCCGGAGGGCTCGGCCGTGTCCTCCTCGAAGGGGTTGGCCTGGATCACGAGCATCACGGCCGTCGCTGCCGTCGCGCCTCGGCCTTGTCGAAGGTCCCGCGCAGCCACTCCAGGTTGGCGGCGTTGCGGGCCTCGTACTCCTGCCTCGTTACCGACGACCGTGCCGTCAGGAAGCGTGGTCGGGCGGTTGTTGTTCGAGCCGACGACGTGCAGGGTGGCGAAGGTCACGCCGCCACTGCTCCAGCGGGCGTTCTCCGGGTACTCCTCGCTCTGGCGCTGGAGCGGGATCTCCTTGCGGCCCAGCGACGTCGTCGTCGGCGAAGAAGGTGCTCGCGCACGAGCTCCAGGCGGTTCAGCGGGTCGGCCTCCTCGGCGTCGGGTTCGGCGGGCGGTGGCAGTCCGTCCACTCGTTGTCGCCCGGCGTGTAGACGAACGGGTTCCTGGAGACTTCGAACCGCCGGAACTCCTTCCGGTAGACGTCGTCCGTGCAGGCCGAGGAGCCGCTCTTGATGTCGCCGTCGTGGGCGACGAAGGCCAGCTTCTCGCCGTTCAGCTCGTCGAGAAGGTTATCCGCTTCCTGCTCCTGCTCCGGCGCGTACGGGAAATCGCCGATCAAGCCGACGTCGAAAGCCTGCGCCTCCTTCCCGGACGAGTTCGGCACGGCGAGGGCCGCCGTTGCGGTTAGGGCCACGAAGATCGCCAGCATCATGGCCGTCGCGACGCGTCTGGTGTTCATGCGAAAGCTCCTAGTCTCTTGTGGTGGCGCCGCCCGGAAAGGCCGTCGATGCATTTCGCAGAAGCGACGGGGAGACCGGACGGGTCCCCCCATTCGGCGGCATATTCTCCGGTCGGGCATGTACGTCTAGGCGAGCGGGACGCCGAGGCGGTCGAAGGCGGCGGCTTCGAGCTCGCTCATGCCGTACCTCTGCGGCGGCCTCCGAGAGCTCACCGGAGACCTGCGGGCGAGCTTCTTCGGGGGCTCGGCGTGGGCCATCTGGCGCTGCCGGCCGGCGTTTGCGCGGCTTGAATGGTCCCCAGATGGCGTAGGTGATGCCGGGGCTCTGGATGTTGACGAAGAACGTCTGGCCGTCGGGCGAGAAGGTGGGGCCGGCGAACTCGGAGCGTTCGCCCGGGTCTCCGGCGGGCACGCCCGGCGAGCTCTGGAACGGGACGCGGTTGTTGGCGAACACGTAGGAGCGTCCCTCCGGGCGTGAAGCCGATGATCCGGTTGCCGAAGTCGCCGTCCTCGGCCACCCACAGGTCGCCCCAGGGGGTGACGGTGATGTTGTCCGGGCTCTCCAGGCGGTTCTCGTCCGTGCCCTCGTAGTAGAGCTCGATGGTGTTCGTCGCCGGGAGGTAGCGGAAGATCTGGCCGAGGCGGTCCTCGCCGCCGGCGGTGTCGTCGAACCAGAACGCCCCGCCCTTGAAGAACGCGCCCTCGAGGCGGTTGAAGCGGGTGGCGTCCGCGGCCAGGGCGTCTGTCGCGCGGGGTCTCGGGGTTCACGTTGATCCAGCGCATCGTGAACCGCTGGCCCTGATCTATGAAGTCGGCGTCGCGCCGGCGCCTCGTCGAGCTTGGCGACCTGCAGCGTGCCGCCCTGCTGCAGCGCGCCGGGCCGCGCCCGGCGGTCGTTGGGCAGGAAGCGGTAGAGGTAGCTGCGGCGGGTGTCCAGGTTCGGGTCATCGTCGTCGATCAGGCCCTCGAAGTCGTCCTCGGTGAGGTAGGCGATGCCCGTTCTCGGGTCTATGTCGACCGCCTCGTGCGAGAACCGGCCCATGTCCCGGATCGGGGTCCTCGAAAGCTCGTTCTCGGGGTCGCTCGGGTCGACCTCGAAGACGTAGCCGTGGTCCTGCTCGCCGACGGTCGTGCGGTCCTCCTCGCAGGTCAGCCAGGTGCCCCAGGGGGTGGCGCCACCCGCGCAGTTGTTGGCGGAGCCCGAGGAGCTGACGTAGTCCGCGGATCACCCGCCGGTTCGCTCCGACGACGATGGCGGTCGTTCCCCCGGTCTGGGTGGCATCGTAGGGGTTCCGCCCTCCAGCGGGTTGGCGTCGGCCGGTCCTGAGCTCGTGGTTGCGGACGAGCACGGTGGTGTCGCCCTCGCCCCTGAAGGCCGCCATGCCGTCGTGGTCTCCGGGAACGGGCGAGCCGTCGGATAGCCGGGTTCCCTCCTCGGAGATCACGCGGTACTCGAAGCCCGCGGGCAGGTCGAGCATGCCGCCGGGATCCGGCTGCGTCGGCCCGTACCCGGCCCGCCCGGCCGCCTGCGCCCAACGGCCTCGCCCGAGCCGAGCAGGAGCGCCGCGGCCCCTAGGCCTCCTACACCTAGAAACGCCCTTCGGCTGACGCGCCTGTCCCAGTTACCGCCGATGCCCAAGTTGCCCACCCTCCTCGAGGAGCCATTCGTATCGGCGAGAGCGTAGCAACGATGCAACGGGGCATGGTTGCAGGACCGTAAACTTTACGTAAAACCTGCGCTACCTGATCCGGAGCAAACCTTCGTGAACCCGTCCGAAGCTAGGATACCGTCTCTACGACGAGCCTCTGCTCGCCTTCCGGCGGGGCCTCGATGAGCACCTCTTTGCCGCGGTTGGTCCCGCGGACCTCGTAATCTTTCACGGGCTCGCCGTTCAGGGAGACGGTCCCTACCCGCGCATCACGCGGCAATACGTGCCCGACGGTGAGGTCTTGCAGCGCCACGTCGGGGCTCACTACCGTTGTATAAGTCGAGTCTCCGGCCTCGGCGGAGACGGAGACCGAGCCGCCGGCCAGGCGGATGTTTTCGCCGGAGATGAGGGATTCGGAGGGGACCTGGGGGATGATCTCCAGCGTGCCGCGGCCCATGTCGGGGCGGACGCCGAGTTGCTGGTGGACGACGGGCCAGATCGTGCCGTAGGCGCCCCATGCCTGCAGGACCATGGCCCGCTCGTTCAGGGGCTTGTCCACGGAGCGGCCGTAGTCCGGGGAGGGGGCTATCTCGGGCATCGCTCCCGGTTGCTCGTCGGGGTCGGGGAGCTGGAGTCTTGCGTTGGCGGACGTGAAGCGCTGTTGCTGATCCACCCCGAGCCGCCCGTAGTTGCCCTCGGCGACGGCCATGATCGCGGTGTTCAGCGTGTAGGTGTTCTTCTCCGCCGGCACCTCGGACTCGACCGAATCGCAGCCGGATCCGCCCGTGTGGAAGAGGCCGAAGTCGTCCCCGTAGCATTCCTCTTCGCGCAGGTCGAGGGCGGGGTTGGCCCTCTCGCGCAGCGCGAGGCCCGGGCGCGTCCCGTCTTCGCGGACCAGCTCCACATCCATGGGGGTCAGCCCGATCCAATGCCGCTGCTGGACGGCGTCGTTGCCGGGGTTCTCCAACGAGTCGGCGTGCTGGGGCACGCCCTCCATCCACCACGCGTCTCCGAAGCGGCGCGCCATCTCGTCCGCCCGCTCCTCGGCCCAACGCGCGGTCTCCTCGTCGCCCTTGCTGCGGGCCATGTCGGCGAGGTCGCGCAGGCCCCGCAGGGTGTAGACAGCGTTGTCCAGCTTCTCTTCGCCCATCCCTTCGCGCTCGACGTTGCCGAGGCCCTCGGGCCAGAGGTCACCGTCCTCGTCGAGCTCGCGGAAGATAAAGCGCATGTTCGCCTCGCAGAAGGCGTACATCTCGTCCCTGAAAGCTTCGTCGCCGGTCCAGCGCCAGATCAGGGCGACGGCCGAGGGGAACTTGGCGGTCTCGTCGGTGTTGCCGTCGTCGGCGTCGGACCCGAAGAAGACCGAGCCGTCGGTGACGACCTCGTGGACGACCTTGCCGGAGCTCGCGTTGTCCGCCTCGCTGACGTCCCGCAGCGCCCGCAGGTGGTCCTTTATGGGCCCGAACTGCCCGGCGGCGACGCTCGCGAAGGCGGTGAACTCGCCGTCGGTGCCGAAGAGCCACTGGTAGTCGGGAAAGCCCGCGCCCAGAAAGCGTGCCCGGCCCACCCGGCCCTCGGGCGCGGGGTAGTTCGCGCCGGAGTTCGTCTCGCGGACCTCGAGGTCCTCGGCCACCTGCACGGAGTCGGCGAGGTTCTGCTTGCTCCAGTCGATGCTCTCCTCGAGCCTGCGGTCGCCGGGCAGGTCGAGGCGCGTGTACGCCTGCAACTTGAGGCGTACCGAGACCTTCTCCCGTAGCAACGCCCCGGGGTCCTCGAGCACCGCCGCGTTCTCTTCGAGTGCCGTGGCCCTGGCGTCCGCCGGATCCTCGCCGTCAGAGTCCGCCCCCGACACGGCGAACCAGACGGTCCGCTCCTCGCCCGCCGGGACGTTGACGTCGTAGGCGAGTTGGCCGCCTCTGCCCTTCCCGTAGGCCGTGTCGTCGCAGCGGTCGGGGGCCTCGTCGGGGGACGGGGACACACCTCTGCCGGGTCCTGCGGACCCCGGTACGCTTCTCCGGTCTCGCTGCCGGTCGGATCGAGGTTGGATCCCACGACCGCCGCCCAGTCGTGGGGCTCGGCGTTCTGCGCGTCCGGCGTGCCCTTCTCCCGGAAGACAAGCTTCCCTTCTTCGACGGAGACCTCGTCCTCCAGGTTGAAGTCCTGCTGGTTCGGCGTCGTCTCGCCCCACGGGTAGGCGCCCATGAGCTCGGAGTGGGCCTGCACCCTCAGGGTGAAGCTGCGGTCGGCCTCGCCAGCCGCGAACGTGAGGCCGAATAGGGCGGCGCGATGGCCGTCGGGGACGAAGTCGGTGCGGCTTATCTCGAGGCCGTCGCGGTCGGGGAGGTCCATCTCAACATAGCCGTAGCCGGTGGTGAACTCCGTGGCCGGGCCGATCCAATCGTCCCCGATGCCGAACCAGAGACCGTCGAGGAGCTTGATCGGGGGCGCCCACACCCCGCCCATCTCCCCGCGGGTGTGGAACCCCATCGCCGGGAACCGCCCGTCCTCGGTTCCAGCGACGTAGCCTCGGGTCCCCGTCGTCACGTAGCGCCTATCCTCCAGACGGTCGGTGACGGACAAGGTCGGGGACTCCGGAACCCCTGGCGAAGCCTCCTGAGCCGAGATCGGAACCGCAGAGAGCATCGCGAGCATCCCGAAAAGGACGAGTAACCTCGACGCGCGAACGCTGCGGGGCATGATCCCTCCCTCCGATGCCATCCCCCAGATAGCAGCCCTCAGTCTACCGGCGCGGGAAAGCGGCGGCAACGGAGGACCACCTCGGGACCGCATCGTCCCTCATGCCAATGAGTGATGTTCGCCTTGGACCTAGGACCCAGGCAGAAACCGGGCCTTCGCCTGATGCGGGCGACCTGCCCAAGAGCGATGCTGGTAGCGACAGGAGAGGTCAAACTCCAAGGGAAGGATCCGGAATGGTGGAGATAGCAAACGGAGAGGGAGCAAAGAAGGCGCCCCTGGCAGTCACCGTGGCGTCCGCGGTGGTAGGCGTATTGACGCTCGGCCTGGGTCTTGTAGCGGTGATCGTACTGGCCGTCCTGGCGGCCGTCCTCGCGGTGGTGACGCTGGTCGCCACGCTGTTCCCCGGAAAAAGGAGCCGAAGGACATGAGCGTGCTTGCGGTGAAATCGAGGAGATGGGTGGTGCTTGGGGTGGTGCTCGCCGGAATGCTGGTGGCTTCGATCTTCTTCGGAGAACAGCATTCACCGTGCTACGACCTGTACCTCGGGAGCGGCCTGAGCCAGGAGAACGTCAGCTTCGAGCGCTTCCGCGAGTTCTACGAAGGGACCGTCTGCGAGTCGGGCGACTCCCGGCACGCGGCCTAGCGGTGCCGGAAAATCGGGCGTCGCGCTAGGCCCGGGAGCAGGAAAGGAGCGAAGAGAAAGATGACCCCGATGACCGCTGAACGTTCGCAGACAGGCGAGAAGGTCACCGCCCGGACGTCGGCGAGCGAGTACGTCACGCTCGTCGAGGTGCTCGAGCTGACCGTGCCCTTCGAGGAGTTCACGGAGGCCGTCGGCGCGGCGGCGCGGCGGCTCGAAGATCGAGGGAATCCGCGAGCTCGTCACGCTGCAGTTCTACGCCGAGCCGGGATCCAACGAGGCCGGCGCCATCCTTACCTTCGCCGATCGCGACCGCATGATGGACCACATCGCCATGATCACGGCCTGGGCAGAGTTCGAGCGATTCTTCGCCACCGTCAAACCCCTCGACGTGCGGGTCTACGGCAAGCTGAGCCCGGAGGCGGAGGCCTGGGTGCGACAGTTCGGCGTCCTGAGCAAGACGTTCGGCGAACACGTGGCCGGGTTCGTCCGCCAGACCCTCGACTAAGGGCACTCGTACCGCTCGCGCAGTCGGTACAGCGGGTAGGATGGTTACCCGCTGTACCGACCGGCGAACAGCGTGAGGAAAGCCTGCGCCGCCCGCTCGGCGCGGGCTTCGATCTGCGCGTCGTCCGGCATCGGCAGCACGCCGAGCAACCGCCGGATCTGCTGGTCGCCGATGGCCAGGCCGATGAGGGTGTCGGCGGCGTCCGATGCCCCCCGAAATTGCAGGCGCCCCCGCGTACGCTGGCCTTCGAGGTAGCCTTCCAGCTTCGGCACGACCGAGCCCCTTCCCCTGGCCGTCAGCATCTGCGCGAACGAGGGATCCGATGCCGCCTCGGAGATCGCCGCCCGGTTTATGACCACGGCGCCTTCCCCGAGCAACAGCCGCTGCAACTCGCTCGCGAAGGCCAGCAACACCTCCGCGGGTTCGTCGGACTCGCGCTCGAGGCTCGGCGCTATCGCCGCGCTCGACCAGCTCCGCCTGACGCGAGATCAACTCCCCAAAAAGCCCGCGCTTGTCCCCGAACCACGAGTAGATCGTCTCCTTGGACGCGTGTGCCCTCCCGGCGATCTCCCTGGTGCTCGCCCCCCGGTAGCCGCGCTCGGCCAGCACCGCAAGCGCCGCGTCGAGGATCTCCCCCCGACGCTCCGCCTTCCATCCCCCGTCCTCCGAACCTCTCGCCACATCTGCCTCCCGACGTCCAACACGACCGCCCTTGACAACCTACCGTACCCGGTGGTACGGTTATGTGCAAGCCGTACCCACCGGTACGGCACATTGAAACCACGATGTTGGGAGGAGCCATGACGACGCGGATCGCCGACAACTCGGGTGCCCCGTCTCCGGGTGGGGTCGTGACCGTATTGCGGCTTCTCGCCCTGACCGTTGCCGCGCTCACCACCGGCCTTATCAGCGGCTTCTTCTACGCCTACGCGTGTTCGGTCACGCTCGGGCTCGGGCTCTTGTCCGACGCGCAGTACGTCGAGGCCATGCAGGCGATCAACGCGACGGTGCGCAACGGGGTGTTCGCCCTGAGCTTCTTCGGGGCCGTCCTGGCGTTGCTGCTGGCGCTCGCGGTGCATGCTCCTCGGCCGCGCTCGCAGCGCTTCCTACTTCTGGGGCTTGCCTTTGTGCTCTACGTGGGCGGCGGTTTCCTGCTCACCCTCCTGGTGAACGTGCCGATGAACGAGGAGCTCGCCGGGGTGGGTGAGGCGGCGCCGGCGACGCTCTCGCGCGTCAGGGTCGAGTACGAGGGCCCGTGGAACTTCTGGAACGGGGTGCGCACCGTCTTCTCGTCGCTGGCGTTCGTCGCCGTCATCGGCGCCTGCCTATCGCGTTCGGATCGAGGGCTATAAGAGGGGGACGAGGCCCTGGGAAACCCGTGAACGGGTTCCCGGTGCGGGGCACCCGTCCCAGAGGCCCTCAGCCGGCCCACGCTCCCGCCACCTGCCTGGTGGCGACGTTGAGGCGGTTCCAGACGTTGATCGTGGCGATCGACGAGGATCAGGGCCGCGAGCGCCGGCTCGTCGTAGTGCCGGGCGGCCTCGTCCCAGACTCTCGTCGGGCACCGGGTCCGCCCGGTCGCTGAGCCGGGTGACGGCCTCGGCGAGCGCCAGCGCGGCGCGTTCGGCGTCGGTGAAGTAGGGCGCCTCGCGCCAGGCCGCCACCGCGAAGAGGCGCTCGTCGGTCTCGCCCGCCTTCTTGAGCGTCGCGCGCGTGCATGTCGACGCAGACGCCGCAGCCGTTGATCTGGCTCGCGCGCAGGTGGACGAGATCGAGCGTCCGCGACGGCACGCCGCCCTTTTTCGCGGACGTCCCCAGGGCCAGCAGGGCCTGCATGGCGTCGGGAACGATCATCGCCGGGTTGCTCATCCGTGCTTGCATGGTCGAATTGCATGTTCCTCTCCTTCTGGGCGTCTTTGCCGGACAGATGGTGTTTCACGTCGGATCGGTCTCCTCGTCACCTCCTTGTCACATCGGCCTCGTTTCGTTCGTCATACTACAATGACACTACCGCGACGAAGGAATGTGACCGATGGACGAACACGACTGGCTGGCGGAGCGATTCGAGGAGCACCGCCCCCACCTGCGGGCGGTGGCCTACCGGATGCTCGGCTCGCCGAGCGAGGCGGACGACGCCGTCCAGGAGGCCTGGCTCCGGCTCAGCCGCGCCGACACCAGCGGCGTCGAGAACCTGGGCGGGTGGCTGACGACGGTCGTCGCGCGGGTGTGCCTGGACATGCTGCGCTCGCGCACGTCGCGACGGCGCGGGAGGAGCCCGCTGGACGGGCACCGGGACTCGCGGGTGCCCGACCCGATCGTGGGCCGCGCGGACGGGGGCGACCCCGAGCACGAGGCGCTGCTGGCCGACTCGGTCGGTCTCGCGCTGCTCGTGGTGCTCGAGACGCTCGCCCCCGCCGAGCGGCTCGCGTTCGTGCTGCACGACATGTTCGCCGTGCCCTTCGACGAGATCGCGCCCATCGTGGGGCGCTCCCCGACCGCGGCCCGGCAGCTCGCGAGCCGCGCGCGCCGCCGGGTGCAGGGGGCGGCCCCGGTGCCCGACGCCGACCTCGCCCGCCAGCGGGAGGTCGTCGACGCCTTCCTCGCCGCCTCGCGCGGCGGCGACTTCGAGGCGCTGCTCGCGGTGCTCGACCCGGACGTCGTGCTCCGGGCCGACACGGGCGCCGTGCCTGCGGGCGCGTCGAGGGAGGTCCGCGGCGCGCGCGGCCGTGGCCGAGCAGGCGCTCGCCTTCGCGCAGCCTCGGCGGTCCTGAACTTCGTCCCGGCCGGCGCTCGTCAACGGGGCCGTCGGGGGTCGTCATGGCACCGCGCGGGCGGCCGTTCTCGGTCATGGGCTTCACGGTCAGGGGCGGGAAGATCGTCGAGATCGACATCCTCGCCGACCCCGAGCGCCTGCGCCGGCTCGACCTGTCGGCCCTCGACGACTGACGCCCGGCGCGGCCGAGCGCCACCGGTTGCGAGAGCATCTTCGCGTAGCAAAGCGGATCGTACACATGTTCACCGCATCGAGCGTTTGGAGGGCACATGAGAGGCGGACGATTGCTCCGCTTTGCCAGGTACCCACTTCAGCTTCGCGTTGAGCTACTCTTTGGCCCCGTTTTCCCCGATCCCCTCGCGATCGGCC
>CAVYMT010000005.1:0-461501 GCA_963769655.1 uncultured Rubrobacteraceae bacterium
GAGGCAGCGCAGATGACGGAGCAAACGCACTTGCCAAGCCGTCACATCACGCTTCCTCTCTTGAAGCCGGTTCTCACCGTCACGACCGTTCTGAATCTGCTGTACGGACTGAAGGTGTTCGACAGCGTGTGGGTGTTGACCAATGGCGGGCCGGGCTACACGACCGAGACGGTGAATACCATCGTCTGCATTGGCACGAGGTCACTATGCGGTGAGCACGGCGCTCTCGACCGTGTTGTTCGTCGTCATGACCACTGCTGGTCTGTTCCTCATCCGCGATGCACAGGCAGATCGACAATGCCTGATGTCAACGACCGCGCCAACGGTCGACGGGATGCCTTCCGGTGACGGTCCGACGCGCCGCCCCCTTGCCCCGGCGGACGCCCAAGCGGATGCGACGTTCGCTGCGGCGTGGCAATCAGCGGCGACGTCGGTGAGCCTGGTGATGTTCATCCCGATCTACTTGGTCGTCGTCAACTCGTTGAAGACCGATGCCCAGGCACGGTCGATGGGCGCTGGCTTGCCGAGGGAGCTGCGCTGGGAGAACTACGACGTGGTGATCGAGGAGGGCAAGCTGACGCAGGCGTTTCCGGTACGAACAGCATGATCTACACGGTGTTCGCGACCGTGCTGTGCGTCCTGCTCCGACGGCAGCTGGCATTCGTGGCGTGGAACCGAACCAGGCTCAATCGTCTGCTCGATCCGTTCCTGGTGATCGGGATCGCCATGCCCGTCACGACGTCATCCTCACGAAGGTGATGCAGGTGACGCATCTGGTGAACACGCAGTTGGGAATGATCATCCTGTACGCCGCGTTCAAGCTGCCCTTCGCCGTGTTCGTGATCTACGCGTTCGTCCACACGGCGCCGATCGAGATCGACGAGGCGGCGATCACTCGACCGCGCGCCCGCGCCAGCTCTTCTGGCGGATCATGGTGCCGCCTTCTGCGACCGGCCTGGATCACGGTGGGGATCCTGGTACGTTCCTCGACCTGTGGAGCGAGTTCATCATGCCGCTCTACTTCCTCAGCAGTCCGACAAGTGGCCGATGACGCTCGCCGTGTACAACTTCTTCGGCATCTACGAGTGGAGCTGGAACCTGGTGTCGGCCGATTCGTGTTGACGATCCTGCCCGTGCTCGTGGTGTTCGTTCTCGGCCAGCGTCACATCAAGTCCGGACTGACGCGGCGCCGTCAAGGGATAGCGACGACGCCTACGGCGACACCCTCGTCGCGTCGGGTCGGGCCGTACATGCCGGGCCGTCGTCGCCAACACGGCTCGTACGGCTGGCGCTTCGAGGTGGTCGAGGCAGCCGCGGAGGTCGGACCAGATCTGGGTGTTGGAGGTGGCCGCCAGCAACGCGAACGGCCAGTCACCGCCGTACATCATGCGGTCGGGACCGAACACGTCGAGGCGTGATCGACGTACCGCTGCAGCACCACGGACGTGTCACCGGGAGCGGCTGCGGTGTTGAGGCCGGAGAGTTTGACCACGACGTTGGGAGCGCTGGCGGCGTCGGCGAGCGGCGACGCCCACGATTCGCAGCCGCGCTGCCGGATCGGTGTTGGCGAGATGATCGACGACTGACCCGCGAGGTTGGGGTGGCGCTCAGCAAGCAGGGAACGAGTCGTAGCAGGGCCGCCACTCGCGCACACGTCGAAGTGCAGTCGCCGGTCCGCGAGCAGGTCGAGCACCTCGGCGACCCGCGGATGCGTCAGGAGCGCCGGGGTCGGGTGTCGCGTGCACGAGGTGGCGGGCGCCCACGATCGGCGCCGCCTTCCAGCGCGTGAGGCAGCGTCGGCCGCCGTCGTCATCGATCGGCACCCAGGCGACGATGCCGGCCACCGTCGGATTGCGGCGGCGGTGGCGATCATCAACTCGGTGTCATCAAAGGCGTCGGCCGTTGCACCAACACCACGTGGCTACGCCCGCTGCTTCGTGCTCGCCCTCGACGTCGCCGAGGTCGTACCGGCACGACAACTGCGGCACCTCGGCCAACCACGGATAGTCGATCGCGATCGGCGTCCGCCACGTGAACGTAGCCGTCGTCGACATCGTCTGCAGCGGCGGGAGTGGTGTCTACCAATGCGCCCGCCGGGGTGGGCGGCTGGGTCACGCCGGCATCGTGACCTTTCCCGAGGCGAACACGTCGTCGATTCGACGGATGGCGGTGTGCAGGTGATTGCGCATCGCGGCCTCGGCTGCCGACGGGGTCGTGGGCGGCGATGGCGTCGGCGATGATCACGTGTTCGACGTTCGTCGCGGCGCCCTGCCGGGCGTGGTGGTACAGGCGGTACATGTACAGGTGGCTGCGCAGTCGCACGAGCGACTCGCGCAGCCACGGGTTGCCGGCCAAGCGCCGGGGCGACCGTTCGTGAAACGTGGCGTCGTACACCATCCCTCGTCGGTTGACCGCCGGGTCATCGCTGTCGTCGCTCCCACCACTGCGTGCCAGCGCCTGCAGGGCGGCGGCCTGCTCGGGTGTCGCCCGCTGCTGCGGCGGCGGCAGCCGCAGCCGGCTCCACCAGCAACCGGAAGTCGATCAGCGAATGCAGGTCGTCGAGGCTGATCAGCGGGGCGACGAGGTAACCGCGCCTCGGTTCCTTGACGATCAGGCCCTCGGCCTCGAGCCGCGCCAACGCCTCCCGAACGGGCGTGGGCGACACCCCCAGCATCTTGGCGACGGCGTCGATGTTCAGGCGGCCGCCAGGCCCGAGCGTGTGGTTCATGAGCATGTCGACGAGCACGTCGTGGACGTCGTCGGTGAGCGGTTGCCGCGTCGGTGAGGCGGCGCCGCGGCCGAGGCAGGACCCCCTCGATGTCGATCGGTTCCACAGTCCTCCTGGCCCCGCGTGATCTCGGTACGAGCACGGTAGCACCATTTCCAGGTTCCAATGGAATATAGGATCTTTGGATCTTGCATATCTGACCGCGGAACAGTACGGTTCGCACGCAAGGGGGCACGGTGACAACGGGACGAGTCAGTCGGGGCGAGCGCACGCCGATGAGCCGCAGACGCCGGCCAGCGAAGCCCGCGCCCTCGGCGGCGCCCGGACCGGGGCGCCGAACCGGTCAACTCGACTGGAGAGGAGCGGGCACAGGCGCGAGCCGACGTCGACGGGCGCCCACGGCATCACCGTCATCCTGAAGGCGCTCGAAGATGGGTCCGGTGGTGATCCTGGCGCTGCTGGTGATGGTGATGGGAACCGCGTCTGACGTGTTCCTGTCGCTCGGAACATCGGCGACGTGCTCGAAGCGATCGGCGGTGATCTACTGTGCCTGGCGCTTCGCCAGCTGCTCATGCGATCCTGACGCACGCGGATCGACCTGTCGAGTGGGTCGAACTTGTCGCTGAGTGCGTGGTGGGCGGCGATCATGTGGCGCGATCAGGGGTCGGCGTTGCTGTCGGTGCTGGCCGCACTCGGCACGGCAACGCTGGTCGGGCTGATCAACGGCCTGCTGTACGTGAAGGGTCGCCTGCCGCACCCTTCATCCCCACGCTGGCGATGCTCACCGCCGCCAGCGGGTTGGCGCTGTACCTCGCCGACAGCAAGACGATTCAAGGCGTTCCGTCGTTCGTCAACGAGATCGGATCGGGTCGAATCGCGTCGATACCAGGCGGCGGGCCCGGGATGGTTCCCGACCGCCACGATCGTCGTGGTCGTCATGGCGGTGCTGGTCGCGGCGATCACGCGCCGGTTGGTGTGGGGCCGCTGGATCTAGCCGTCGGCGGCAGCCCGGAGGCTGCGCTGCGCAACGGGATCCCGGTGCCCGGCGTCTTGATCTCGGTCTACGCGGTGTGCGGGCTGCTGGCGGGTGTCGCCACGCTGCTCACGATGGGGAAGGGCAACGCGGGCTCGCCGACATCAGGCAGCCTCGCCGAGCTGGACGCGATCGCGGCGGTGATCATCGGCGGCGCGAGCTTCCTTGGTGGTCAGCGGCACGGTCATCAACGCCATTACCGAGGGCGCTGATCATCGCCGTGATGCGCAACGGGTTCAACCTGCTCGGTATCGATCCGAACTGGCAGTACATGGCCACCGGCGCGGTGATCGTGGTGGCTGTCGAGCTCGACGTCGTGCGCGGCCGGCTCGAGTTCGCGGTTCCGGAGCCTGCAAGCGGCGGCTGCCGAATGACGGCGATCGACGCCCGGTGCTCGAAGTACGTGATGCCACCAAGCGCTTCGGCGCGGTCACGGCGCTGAACGGTGTGTCACTGCACTCCGCGGGTGGCGAAGTGTTGGCCTTGCTGGGCGACAACGGCGCCGGAAAGTCGACATTGATCAAGGCGATCAGTGGCGTTCACCGGCTCGATTCGGGGTCGGATCTCGCTCGCTGGCGTCGACATCACGCACGCCAACGCCCACACCACTCGTGGGCTGCGGGATCGAAACCGTGTACCAGGACCTCGCCCTGTTCGACAATCTCGCCCCTGCCGCCAACTTCTTCACCGGGCGCAAGATCGCCGGACCGCGATGGTTCCACGTGCGTGCAGGGTGCTCCGCGGGTCGGGCGATGGCGGACCGCACTCGCGAGTTCGTGGATCGCCTACAGATCACGCTGCCCGACTTCGAGGCACCGGTGGCGCTGATGTCGGGCGGCCAGCGCCAAGCGGTGGCCGTCGCCCGCGCCGTCGCGTTCTCGTCGAAGCTCGTGATCCTCGACGAGCCGACAGCGGCACTCAGCCTGCGCGAGTCGGCGCGTGTGCTCGACCTGATCCGGCGGCTCAAGCACGACGGGGTAGCCGTGATTCTGATCTCGCACAGCATGGATCACGTGCTGGCGGTCGCCGATCGCGCCGTTGTACTGCGCCGCGGCCGCACTGTCGGAGAGGTGCAGCCGACTGCCGAGAACCTCGAACAACTCGTGGCGTGGATCGTCGGCGCCGCGGACGGACACCGGAACTAACGACCAAGTAACCACCCATTGGAGGAGACACATGAGATCACGGACCTTGCTGATACTCGGGGCGGCTGTCCTAGCGCTTACCGCCACCGCATGCGGTGACGACGACGAGGGAGCGTCATCGCCGGCTACGACCGAAGCACCCGCCGCCGAAGCACCTGCGACAGAACCACCGTCCACCGAGGCGCCAGCTACCAGCCCACCCGCGACCGATCCGCCAGCGACAGAGGCACCGGCCACCGAACCACCCGAGGCGGCGCCGGTGAAGGTGGCCTTCGTCACCAAGTTCCAGGTCGAGTTCTTCACCGCGATGGAAGATGCCGCCCAGGCCTACGTCGACGCCAACGAGGGGATCGAGATCGAGTTCTTCTCGTCCGCGACTCCGTCGGACGTCGATTGTCAGATCGCCCAGATCGAAGATGCCGTGGTCAAGGGCTTCGACGCGATGGTGATCACGCCGATGGGCAACGAGGTGATCCCGGCTCTCGACGCGGCCGCCGACAGCGGGCTGATCGTGGTGCTCGCCGACAACGATCTCGCCGACTTCACCAAGAAGACGGCGGTGGCCGCCACCGACAACGTGGCTGGCGGCCAGCTCGCCGGCGAGTACTTGAAGTCCGTCCTCAAGGCCGGCGACACGATCGGCCTGATGGAGGGCGTGCGCGGGGTTCCGGCTCTCGATGCCCGCATCCAGGGCGTGCAGGACGCGCTCGAAGGCACTGGGGTCGAGGTCATCATCGGCGGCGCCGAGACGAAGTGCGACTCGGCCCAAGGCGCCACCGTGGCCGAGGACCTGCTCACCCGCGAGCCCAACCTGACGGCGATCTACTCGGCGTGCGACGACCCGGCGATCGCGGCTGCCAAGGTCGCCAAGGATCAGGGCAAGCAGGTCATGATCGTCGGCTACGACGGGCTACCGACGGCCGCCCAGTCGATCATCGATGGTGACATGACGGCGACGATCGCCCAGTTCCCGGGCCAGATGGCGGCGCTTGGTGTCGAAGCCGCCGTGAATGCCGTGCGCGGCAACCCGGTCGAAGCGTTCATCGACACCGGCACCGAGCTGGTGACGGTCGACAACGCCGACCAGTTCCTCACCTTCCAGTAGTCCGCACGTGCTGGTCACGGCGGGCGCATTCGCCGCCGTGACCAGCCGCGCCGGGTCGTCGACCCACCGCACACATCGACATCGATCAGGAGGACATGTGCACGAGTTCCAACTCGACCACGCACCGGACGAAACGTTTGCCGTGGTCGACTGTTCGCGGCACACAGCCTGTGGAAGGCGCCACCCGTGGGCGTGATCTCTGCCCTCGATGTCGTGGATGTGCGGTTCCCGACATCGCGCCAGCTCGACGGATCCGACGCGATGAACCCGGATCCCGACTACTCCGTCGCATACGTCACGCTGAACACGGACGACGGGGCCGTCGACGGCAGCGAGGACGGGTACGGGCTGGTGTTCACGATCGGCCGCGGCAACGACGTCGCCGTCGCCGCTGTGCGGGCATTGGCGCCGCACGTCGTCGGAATGCCGACACCCGACAACCCCGCGGCGCTAGCCGACCTGTACCGGCGGTTGGTTGGCGACTCGCAGCTGCGCTGGCTCGGACCAGAGAAGGGCGCCATGCACATGGCGATCGGGGCGGTGGTGAACGCCGCATGGGATCTCGCCAGTCGGCGGGCCGGAATGCCGCTGTGGCACTACCTGGCGACGCTGTCTCCGGAACAACTCGTCGATCAAGTCGACTTTCGCTACATAACCGACGTGCTGACGCCCGACGACACGCTGGCGATCCTGCGACGCGCCGAGCCGGGCCGCGCCGAACGCGTCGCCCACCTGCTCGAGCAGGGGTATGAGGCATACACCACCTCGGCGGGCTGGCTCGGGTACGACGACGCCAAGGTCGTACGACTCGCTCGGGAAGCCGTCGCCGACGGGTTCAGGCTGGTCAAGCTCAAGGTCGGCGCCGACTTCGAGGACGATCGACGCCGCCTCCGTCTGGTGCGCGACACCGTCGGGCCCGATGTCGAGTTGGCGATCGATGCCAATCAACGCTGGGACATCGATGAGGCGATCGAGTGGGTGCGTGGCCTCGCGCCGTTCGGGTTGCGCTGGATCGAAGAGCCGACCTCACCCGACGACGTGCTCGGCATGGCGACGATCGCCCGGGCGGTGGAGCCGATCGCGGTCGCCACCGGTGAGCACGTCGCCAACCGGATCATCTTCAAGCAGTTGCTGCAAGCGAAGGCGATATCTGTGCTGCAACTCGACGCCTGCCGGGTCGGCGGCGTCAACGAGAACTTGGCCATACTGCTGCTCGCCGCCAAGTTCGGTGTCGTGGTGTGTCCACATGCCGGCGGGGTCGGGCTGTGCGAGCTGGTCCAACATCTGGCGATGGCCGACTTCGTGGCCGTCAGCGGCGAAATGGAAGGGCGCGTGATCGAGTTCGTCGATCATTTGCACGAACACTTCGTCGACCCGGTGGAGGTCAAGGGCGGCCGGTACATCGCACCGGTCGTGCCCGGATTCGGCGCCCGGATGCACGCGTCCAGCGTCATCCGATTCGAGTTCCCCGGTGGTCCGGAGTGGAGCGCGTGAGCGCGCCCGCCGACCCAGAGCGCGAGTTCGAGGGTCTGGCAGCGTGCGTCACCGGCGGAGCATCCGGTATCGGACTCGCCAGCGCGACGCAGCTCGCGCAGCGAGGCGCCCAGGTCGCCCTGCTGGACATCGCCTCGCCGGGCGACACGCCTACTGGCACGCATCACGTCCATTGCGACGTCACCGACGATCAGTCAGTCCGGGCGGCGATCGAGACCGCCACACAGCTGTTTGGCCGGCTCGACATCGTGGTCGCCAATGCGGGAATCGGCGCCCAGGGCACCGTCGAGGAGAACTCCGACGACGAGTGGCACCGGGTGCTCGACGTCAACGTCGTCGGCGTCGCCCGCACCGTGCGCGCCGCCGTGCCCTACCTGCGTCAATCGTCGGCTGCGGCGGTCGTTGTAACGTGCTCGATCGCCTCATGGGCTGGGTTGCCGCGAACACGCCGTGTACAGCGCCAGCAAAGGTGCGCTCTACGCACTGACATTGGCAATGGCCGCCGACCACATCGCCGACGGGATCCGAGTCAACGGTGTGGCGCCCGGTACCGCCGACACGCCCTGGGTCGCGCGGCTGCTGGCGGCGTCCGGCGATCCCGAGGCCGAGCGCGCCACGCTCGCGGCGCGTCAACCGATGGGGCGACTGGTGACCGCCGACGAGGTCGCCCACGCGATCGTGTACCTGGCATCGCCGCGATCGGCGTCGACAACCGGCACGGTCCTGGCTGTCGACGGTGGCATGTCGGGTCTCCGCTTGCCGCCACGACCGCAGCTCGGAGACTAGTGAACCCCACGCCGAGGGCCACGAGCGGCATCGGCGGGGTGTTTGAGCGAGTGAGCGTCGGCCGAGCATCCATCGCGACGCGCGTGACGGTGAACGCGACCAGCAAACGGTTCTTCGAGTAGTCGGATGTGCCTTTCAGGTTTGGCGTGGTGGGTCCAGCAGTGCCTCGACCTCGTCGTGACCGTGCGCATCGACGGCGTCGGGGCGTCCGCGCCGGCAGTGGTCGAGCGGTGTCAGGCCGTGCGCGTCGCGCCGGGCGGGATCGGCGCCGTGGGCCAGGAGGGCGCGGACGCTCGCTGGTCGTCCGTTCGCCGCCGGCGAGACGCAGCGGGTGGCGGCCGAAGACCTCGTCCTCGGCGTCGACCGGGGTGCCGGCGGCGACGAGCGTCGTCGATGACGTCGAGGCGTTGGTGGTCGGCCGCCATGATCAGCGCGCGCAGGCGCGCCTGGGGAGGGGTGTCGGCGGTGAGCCAGCCGGTCGACGTCGCCGGCGGCGGCGGCCTCCTCGATCGAGCGGACGCGGGCGCCGGCGGCGACGAGGAGGTCGAGGACGTCGGTCATCCCGAACACCGCGGCGTGCAGCGAGCGCGGATCCTCCGGGCACGCCGCCGGCGTCGGCGGCGGCCGTGGCGTCGATGTCGGCGCCGGCCGCGATCAGCACGGCGGCGACCTCGGCATCGCCGTAGCTGGCCGCCGTGATCAGCGGCGTCTCGCGGTCGCCCGGGATGGCCGTCGACGGGCGCACCGGCGGCGATCAGCACGTGCGCCGCGGCACCCGTGCCGGCGACGTCGCGCCAGGTGCGCGTGGCGGTGTCGTGGCGCGCCATCGCGACGTAGCCGAGCGGTGACACGCCCTCGCGGGTGGTCGCGCCAGTGCTCGAGCTCGGCCGTCGCCAGCGTCGGGTGGTCGGCGATGAACGCCGCCAGCGCCTCGGCGTCGTGGAGGTCGAGGACACGGCCCGTCGGGCCACCTCGAGCTGCAGCGCCGGCCAGCTGGCGAAGCCGTAGTCGCGGGCGAGGCGCAGCTGGGCCGCGGCCAGCGTGAGGCCGGCGTCCGACCTCGCCGATCCACCGGACGGCGTCGGCGTCGCCGTTGCGGGCCGCCCGCAGGCGATCCTTGGCGATCCGTCGGAGCTGGTCGAGGTCGGGACGAGGCGGGAGTGCGGGCACGACGTCTCCTTTCGGGCCAGCGGTTCGCAGGCTGGCATGAGGACGACGTCATCGTGGTCGCCGTCGGTGTCGGTCGTGGAGGTGGACTCGGTCCTGCCCGCGAACCCGGCTGCGCCCTCCAGCGCGAAACCAGGATACTCGATCACGGATGCCGTCGCGGGGCCACCCGGTCGGGCGGCTATGACGGGAAGGTCGCGGACCGCACATACGATCACGCCGCACCATGCACGTAGACGGCGACCGCTCACCAACAGACCCACGGTCGCGCATCTTCGGGCCCGAGCACCGTTCCCTGACGATCGGACTGGTGTCGATCGTGACGCTGGTCGCGTTCGAGTCGTTGGCGGTCATCACGATCCTGCCCGACATCGAGGACGACCTGACGGGATTGGCCTGGTACGGCTGGGTGACCACGGCGTTCTTCCTCGGCACCATGATCGGCATCGTCTTCGCCGGCGGCCAGGCCGATCGGCACGGGCTCGGACGGCCGTATCGTCGTGGGCCTGATCCTGTTCGCGGTCGGCCTCGTGGTGGCGGGGCTGGCGCCGTCGATGCCCGTCCTCGTCGTCGGCCGGTTCGTCCAGGGATTCGGCGCCGGCGTCGTCCCGGCCGATCGGCTACGTCGCCATCGGACGCGTCTATCCGGTCGACGTGCGACCGCGGATGTTCGCCGTGCTGTCGACGGCGTGGGTCGTGCCGGGCGTGATCGGTCCGGCACTCGCCGAACGGGTCTCCGCGTGGGTCAGTTGGCGAGCGGTGTTCCTCGGCCTGCTGCCGCTCGTTGCAGTCGCGGGTTCGCTGATCATCCCCCAGATGATGCGACTCCGCGCACCTGCGGGTGTCGACGCGGCGAGCCCTGAGCATGAGCGTGCCGTGGAACCGACGACGGATGGTCGAAGCGGCGCGGGTCGCGGTCGGCACCGCGCTGGTCGTCGCCAGCCTCACCACCGTCGTGGGCGATCGGGCCGGCGGTCGTCGGCGGGATCCTCATCGGTCTCGGCCCACTCCGACGGCTCACACCGCCGGGGACGCTACGAGCCGCGGCCGGGCTGCCGGCCGTGGTGCTGTCACGAGGGTTGCTGACGTTTGCGTTCTTCGGCACCGACACGTTCGTGCCGTACGCCCTCACCGAAGGCCGTGGCGCGTCGACGTTCGCCGGGAGCATCGCCGTCACCACGTCGACACTGGGCTGGACGGCGGCCACGTGGATCCAGGAACGCTTCATCACCCGCACCGGCGAGGCGTTCTTCGCACGCGCCGGCTACCTCACGATGACGCCGGGCATCGTCGTGGTCGCGTTGGCGTCGACCAGTCGACGCGCTGCCGTTCTGGATGATCCACGTCGGGTGGACGCTCGGCGGTTTCGGCATGGGGCTCGCCTACTCCGCGCACTCCCAGCTCACGCTGCGCTGTGCGCCTGCCGCGCGCTACGGAACCGCGACGGCGTCGTTGCAGCTGTTCGACAACCTCGGAGTCGCCCTCGGCGCCGGTGTCGCCGGCGCGGTCGTCACGTTCGGCGACGACGTCGGTTGGGATCCCGGGGCAGCCGTCGCGGCCGCGCTCGTGCCCGCCGCCGTCGTCGCGACTGTTCGGCGTGGTCGTGACCCGTCGACTCCCGCCGCGCACCCCAGTCACGACGTCACGGTGAACGTCGCGATCACCTGGTCGAGCACTTCCAGATCGGCGTCGAACACGAGCTGCATCACCACGACAGCCCTGAACGAGTTGTCGGGTGGGGACAATATGCTCAATTCAGCCCAAATCAATTCAGCAGGGTTCGAGTCGGCGGGCGCCGACTGGTGCGCCACGACGGTCGCGTTGGTCGTCGAGGTGCCGCCCGTGGCCTGAGGGCCTCGTCCGAGAGGGAACGCCAACATGGTCATGTATCCGACGTACTCACGGTCCGGTCGAGTTCGAGGTCATCGCCGCGCACGCGGAACTTCAAGGACATGCACCCGACCATGCGGGAACGGCTCCAAGCGCTCATGGAGGACTCGGGCGGCAAGGTGGGCTGGGGCCAGGGCGTGCGGACACCGCAACAACAGCTGCAGCTGTTCCTGGAACGCCACTCCCTGGATCCCCAAGGGACGATCATCTGGAACGGCGAGAAGTACTCCCGGCACACCGGCGCGCCCGCGGCCCCACCCGGCCGCTCGATGCACGAGCTCGGCTTGGCCGCCGACCTGGTCGGTGACTTCACGTGGCTGGGCAAGAACGTCGGCCGGTTCGGGCTGATGACGTTCGCCGACGTCAACAACGAGCCGTGGCACGTGCAACCGGTGGAGCTGCCGAAGGGCCGCAAGCAGTACGAACAGCAGGGTTCGAAGTGGGGTGCGTACCCGACGTACGACACGGGATCCGTCGACCTCATCCGACGGCGGCGCCGAACCCGGCCCGCCGGCTCCGGCGACCGGATCCGGTGCGGTAGAGCGACGCCGCTGCGCCGACTCTCACCCCGGCGCTGGTCGCCCGACCCGGCGACACTGGCCCGGCGGCCCGGGTGCTGATGGAAGCGCTCGTCGCGCGAGGGCCTTCGTCCGGATGCACCCGCCAGCCGCGACGGCGAGTACGGCACGGACGACACGCGAGCTCGTGCTCCAGTTCCAGCGTGAGAACGATCTGGCCGACGACGGCGAGGTCGGTCCGCAGACATGGTCCAAGCTGCTCGCGACGGTGAAACCCGGCGACACCGGACCGATGGTGAAGGTGCTCCAGACCACGCTCATCGTGCGCAGCCTGATCACGGGACACCGCGGCCAACCTCGACGGCGCCTACGGTCCGGCGACCCAGCAGCGCGTCCGCGACTTCCAGCAGGTCAGCGGCATCGATCCGATCGCGATCGTCGGCCCCGAGACCTGGACGGCACTGCTCGGCGTCAAGAAGAAGGTGAACGTCGGCACCCGCGTCGGCCCGGGGGAGGACGACATCGACCTCGACGACCTCGACTTCCTCGCGGCGCTCGACGGGCTCCCGGCGGAGTGACGAGATTGGACGAGTTGGACGCCGCGGCGCAGCCCGGCACCGGATCCTCATCGATGGAGCGCTCGGCTCGAATCGGACCTCGCCTTGGTATCGTCCTGGTTCGTGCCGCGAACGTACGCGTTGTCCGCAGGCCGGTGGCTAGAGGGGCAACGGAAGTGTTGGAAGCAGCGCGTTGCGAGGTTTACGTCGCAAGACTGTCGTGTCTCGGATCCCACCATCACATCCTGCTCGACGAACGCGAGGCTTACCGCCGGGCCCAATTCCGATCGGACGGCGACCGCGACCGTTTCACCCTCGCCACGGTGCTGCTTCGCGCCCTCGTCGCTCAGCGCACGTGTGTGGATTTCGCCGCCGCCACCATCGACCGCACCTGCGACCTCTGTGGCGAACCCCACGGGCGGCCGCGCTTGCCTCACACGGGTCTCGAAGCGTCAATCTCGCACGCAAGTGACGTCGTCGCGGTCGCGCTCGACGACGGCAGGACCAGTAGGTGTTGATATCGAGGTCGTGGCACCGGGCGGGTACGAGTCCCTGATCACCCTCGTGTGCACGCCCACCGAGCAGGCATTCGTGCGAGGACCCCGTGACTTCTACTCGTACTGGACCCGGAAAGAGGCCGTGCTCAAGGCGACCGGCGAGGGATTGAGACGGCCGATGACCGACATCGTCGTCACGCCCCCCGACGTCGCCCCGTCGCTGCTAGCGCTCGGACCTGCGAAATCACCGCCGCTCTGTCGCATGGCGGAAGTGTCGGTCGGCGACGGCTACGTAGGAGCCGTCGCCGTACTGGGCGCCGACGGCGTCGAATTCGCCATCGTCGATGCCGGCTGCCTTCTCGCGCAGCTTTGAAACAGAAGCCCGGATTCGTGGCAGCCTGAGGCTCGATGCCGACGACGCTGTTCCGCGGTGGTCGGATCCGTGCCGACTTCGACGGTGAGGTGCACGACGCGCTGCCTCGCGAGCGACGGGCGCGTCGTCGCGATCGGGGCCGCCGTACGATGTCCGAGCCGCGGCGGGCCCGGTCGACGGGACCGTCGATCTCGGCGGCGCCTGGGTCGTACCGGGGCTCGTCGACACCCATCCCCACCTGCTGCACTTCGGCGTCGCCGCAGCCGGATTGGCCGATCTGTCCGGCGCGGGCGACCACGCCGACATCGTCGCCGCGATCACCGCGGTCGCAGCGGGGCGTGAACCGGGCGAGTGGGTGATGGCAACGCCGGTCGGAGAGCCGCACTACTTCTTCCGGCGCGGTCACCAGCACCTCCGCGAGGAACACTCCCGGACCGCCTGACACTCGACCGCGCCACGGTGCGGCATCCCGTGATGATCCAGGCATGGTCGCCAACGATGCCGAACGTGTGCGCGCTCAACTCGGCGGGTCTGGTTGCGTTGGGCGTCAACGCCGCATCGCCCGACCGAGTCGCCGACGTCTGGATCGAGAAGGACGCGGCAGGTGTGCCGACCGGCCGATTGTTCGGCGCGGTCAACACGAACTACAACACCGACCCGTTCTTCCGCGAGATCCTGCTGCGCCTCCCCGGCCCGCCGTCGCACCTCGTCGATCACGCGACGCGCCAGGCGATCGCCGCCCACCACCGCTTCGGGGATCACGACCGTCTACGAGCCTCATGCCATGGAGGCCCGCCACATCGAGGTGTACCGGCGCCTGCGCGACGAAGGCTGGCTCGACGATGCGGGTCAAGGCGGTGCCCGAGTACCAGCGGTTCACGAGGCCGTCCGACCACCAGAAGTCGCTGGCCGAGCTGGCGCGACGCTCGACGAGGCGCTCGCCGCGGTCGACCTCGCCGACGAGTGGGTGCGCGTCGAGGGGATCACGGTGTCGCGTCGGCGGCACCTGTGCCGCTGGCAACATGCCTTGGCCGACGACGTACAGCGACGTGTTCGGGCACGAGACGAACGGACGTTGGTTCATCTCGCGCGAGGCGATCGAGCAGGCCATCGAGTACTGCGCACGCGAACGACTGCGACTCAACGTGTGTGCGATGGGCCCGGCCGAGCACGACGTCCTGCTCGACTTCGTCGAGCGTCACGGCGTGCGCGACGGCATCGTCCAGCACGGCGCGCTGATGCCGCTCGCGCACGCTCGGCGTTGGGCCGCGGCCGGCTTCCGTCAGACGGTCTGCTGCGGGTTCACGTGGGGCAAGGGCGACGTGTACCGGCAGGCGTTCGGTTCCGCGGCGATCGCCGACCTGAATCCGTTGCGACGTCTGCTCGATGAGGGCATCGACGCTCGCGGCGTCGACCGACTGGGGGCCCGAAGAACCCCTGGGAGCAGATGTGGCTGGCGCAGACCCACCTGCTCGGGCACTCGGGGATCCGCAACGTCGGCCCGGACCAGGTCGTCACCCGCGCCGAGGCCCTCGAGATGTGGACCAGCGGAGGCGCAGCCGTCCTCGATTGGCCGGAGCTAGGCCGGCTTCACGCCGGGCAGCTACGCCGATCTCGTCGTCGTCGACCGTGATCCGCTGACGTGCGATCTCGACGACCTGCCCGGTGTCGGGGTGTTGTCAACGGTGACCGTGGGCCGCGCCGTGTCGGATTCGGAAGCGCTGTAGACGCGACCTCGACGCGCCTTCCGGGATCACGACTCGATCGAGTCGTCGACGAGCAGCCGCAGACCTGCGACGTCGTCGAGCGCGTCGCGGCGTGCAGGGGCCGTGATCTCGGCCCGCGCGTCGGGCGCGGGACGCACTTCGCAGCGCCGCCGTGATCGCAGCGGCGGTGGCGTTGTCGGCGCGGTCGAGCTTCGACAGATCGATCACGGTGACCGCATCGAGGGCCTCGATCCGTGCTGTGCCGCGACGGCGTCCACGGCGCCCCCGCCGAAGTCTGGGCGATCAGCCGGGCAGGAAGACGAAAGCGTCCCGCGTGGTACTCGCCCCGCCAGTCGCCGTGGCTCGGTGGCCGCGCGGTGCAGCCATTCGAAACCGGTCCGTTGCATCCACTCCGGTGCGCGGCGCTTCTCCCCGACGATGAAGTCGAGCGACCCTCCGACACCGATCATCACCGCGATCCCGAGACGGTCGCCGAAGCGGGCGATGAACTGCTCCTGCTTGGGGTTGCCGAAGGCGACGCAACAGATGTCAGGCCTCAATTCACGCAGCGGTTCGAGCACGTTCGGGTCGAGGTCGTCGATGCGTGGGATCATCGGTCCTGCATCCGACGTGATCGCGGCGCCCGGAAACCGGCTCCGGAGAATGGCAGCTGCGGCGTCGGCGACGCCGGGTGCGGCGCCGAACAAGTGGACAGTCGGTGCCGGTGGAAGCGGCCCGTTCCGCGATCGCAGCCACGAGATCGGCACCTGCGACCACGCGTACGCAGTGGCGTGCCCATCAGGCCAGCGCCCCACACCACGGGCATCCCGTCGGGGATCGACAGCGATGTGCGGCGCAGGATCGCACCGAGGGAAGGATCGCGTTAGGCGTTCACGACAAAGTCGACGTTCACGGTTGCGACTTCGTGCATACGGCCGGTCTGACGGCCGTCGGCGACCATTTCGAAGATGAGGTCGATCGTCTCGTCGAAGGTCACGTCGTCGACCGGCACACCGAGGATCAGCGCAGCACGACCCACCGCGAGGTCGTTCACGACGGCTCGACCTCGGTCGCTGGTTGCTCGGCATTGCGTGTGGTGCGGATCCAGTCGACCTGTCCGGGCCGAACGAGCATCCGTAGCCACAGCGAGACCTTCCATGCGATCGCCCGGGCGCGGCAGCAGCGATCGGTACACCGCTCGAGGCGCGCGCGTGCGACACGTAGGCCGAGCACGACGTGGATTGCGAGTCCGAGGAGCGCGAACTGCGATGCACGCCAACCGGCCCGTACGAGGCGGGATGGCACCAGGCGGCTGGCGACCGCGAACCATCCGGCGAGGCCGACGGCGGCCGCGGCCAGGACTGAGAGCGGCGGGACGGCGTGATCGAGCGCGGTGTCGATTGCGACGAGCCGTTGCGTGCCCGCGTGTACGAGCGGCACGTCGGAGCAGGCGCGGGATCGAGCGTCTGGCCAGATCGATACGGCCGCGCTCCCAGCGTTCGTTCTGGGTCTGTGACGCCTCGAGTGTCGCCGGGATCTCGGCCTCGACGACAGCGTCGGGCGCGAACACGACGGTTTCACCTTCGAGGACGAGCTCCGTCTGCAAACTCGAGGTCCTCGGTGAGGTGGGCGCTCATCGTGCGTCGTCGCAGCACGTCGGCGGCAAACGCCATGCCGTTACCGTAAAGCCCACACGAGGCGCCGAGCGCGTTCCGACCGAGTGGCCGCACGAAATGCCGGAGTGCGAGTGCCGCCGCGCGAACGCCGGCGTTCGCCGAGTCCTCGAAGTCGCGCACCGCGGTAGTGGGCTTGGACGACGCGGGCGCCCCCGGCGAACCGGGCGTCGAGGACGCGGAGGAATCGGTGGTCGACGATCGAGTCGGCGTCGATCACGACCACGACGTCGTGCATGGACCGCCGCTGGTCGAGTCGCGATCGCAACCACGCCAGCGCAGGTCCCTTCCCAGCGGGCTCCGGGTCGACGTGCTCATGAACCTCGATACCGGCAGCCCGGACGATCTCGGCGGTCCGGTCCGAGCAGTGATCGGCCACGACATGGATCTCGAAAAGGTCGTCGGGGTAGTCCGTGCCGAGCAGGCTCCGCAGCGTTGTGGCGATGAGCCGTTCCTCGTCGTGGGCAGGCACGAGGATCGCAAACCGTGTTGTGGGCTCGTCGCGGATCGGCGTGGCGTGACTGTCGTGCCTGCGGGCCCACCATGCGGCGCCCGTCAGGACCATCAGGTAGCTGGTGAGCGACGAAAGCGCGATCGGAGCGGCAGCGGTCGCGCCGAGGGCGCCTCCCGCGACACGTGAGAGTCGGTGAAGCCGTCGTCGCGAGGCGATCACGACACGAGTTCCAGGTCGTCGGTGACCGGCGACGCTCCCTCCGCCTCTCCCTCCGCCTCGTCCTCGGGTGATTCGAGGACGGTTTCGAGATCAGCGCAAATCGCGATCGCCATCGCGAGGAACACCGTGCTACGGACGTCCCATCCGATGTCGACGTAGCAGTACACCATGTACATCACGACGTAGGCGACCGAAGCGATCACGACCGACGTCAGGTCGAACGACTGGATCCGGCAGGCCGACCGAACTCCGCTGTGGATCGTGCGTGCTATCAGGTACAGCATCGAAACGAATCCACCGACACCCATCTTCATCCAGATCCACAGGATCGTGTTGTGTGGTAGGTACTCCCAGAACACGAAGAAGCTGATGTCGGGGAGTGGCACCGGTCGCAGGAACTTTTGACCGAACCCGACTCCGAACAGCTCGTTCGACCGAATCGTGGCCCAGAGATCGTAAGCCTCGATCTGTCGGTAGAGATCGGAGCTCTGATCCTCGGCACTCAGTTGTCCGGGAGCGATCACCGTCTTGATGGCCTGCGCCGCGAAACCGATCGACCCGGTCGAGTTCCAGAACGCCGCCGTGTAGAGCCCGCCGACAACGACCGCGAAAAGCATGAACCACACTGCAGCGCTTCCGGCGGCGCGGATAGATCAACACTGCCAGGGCGAGGACGCCGATGATGAGTGCGATTGCGGCGGCGCGTCGTTCCGCGATCACGAACATCCAGACGCAGGGTACGAGTGCGAGCGTCACCCAGGCTTTTCACCGCGGGGCGGCAACGCGGGAGCAGCCAAATCGCCAGGACGAAGATGATCACGACGTCGACGTGTATCGACGCTGCGTGCTCCGTGAGGCTGTCGAGGTTCTCGCGCACTTCGCGATCGAGCGTGTTGAAATACTGGAGGGAGAGCAGGCTTTGGATGACGACGCCGACGACCGCACACATGAACAGCCGCTCGTACTGACGCCCGGTGGTCAGGAGGTTCGTGATCAAGACGTAGAGGATCGGGAGGTACAGCAATGGGCGTACCTCCCAGACCGCGACGGTGGTGTCGTGGCCTGCTCCCGACAGCCCGTACACCAGCCCGAGGAACACGAAACCCGTGAACACCATCATCGGCTTCCACATGACGCCACGCTTGAACTGCCAGTTCGCGTCACCGAGTACCCGCAGGATCCACGACAACGACGGTGAGGGCGATCGTGAGCTCGAACGGGCTCATCGTCAGTCCGTCGGAGATGAAGAGGATCGACTCCACGCTCGACAGGTTCTTGGTGAACGGGTACCACGGGACGGTAACCGTGTCGCCGACCATCGTCAGGAACACCGCGCCGTACACACCGAGGATCGGGAGCACCACGATCGCGGTGCAATAGATCAACAACGCGAGCAGGGCGATGGAGAACGGCGCCGGCGCAGTGCCCCACGCCAATACGCCAATCGTCAACGCCACAACCAGCACCTGGGCATAGAGCAATCGCCAGCGCCGATTGTCGTTCCGCTGTTGCGCGAGGACACTGTAGGGGAGGCCCATTGCGCCGCTCGACATGTCAGATCATGCGCCGACTCAAGTAGCCGATCGAGACGATCACGATCAAGATCACGACCGGGCGGGTCTTGGGGAGATCGCCGTGCCGCTGTGCCCAGAGTGCCATGGCGACACATGTAGCGAGGAAGAAGAGCAGCAGGTTCATCGAACTGGATGCCCTAGCGGGCCGTCAGACCCCGACGAGTCGACGGAGAAACTTCGGGATATGTGTGGAATTGCGATTGAGGATGATCCCAAGGGTCACGACTCCGCGAAGCTCGTCGAACGCATCCAACACCTGGTCTTGCGTGGTCACGCCTTGGTGGACGACCAACGCGTACGCATCACACAGGAGCGCGAGCGCGAGCGAGTCGCTCGTTGCTAGGACGGCCGGAAGATCGAGTACCAGGTGATCGAAGTGCTCGGCCAGCTCATCGAGGACCTCGGCGAGCCGATCGCTTTTCGCCAACACGGGCCGCTGCGAGACGGTAACGATGCCGGCGGGCATGATCATCAAGTTGGGCTCAGCGGTGGCGACGAGCACGTCGTCGAGTGTCATCCCGGAGTTGGCCACGTCGGCGATGCCACTCGAATCCCGCGAGGCACTCTCGTAGTTCGTCGGATTGCCCCAGTTCAGATCGATCAGACAGCAACGGCGGTTGAGATCGTGGGCGATCACTGCCGCGATCGCTTGGCTCACGAACGTCGTGCCTTCGCCGCGCAGCGCGGAGGTCACCGCAAGCCGTTGCGGGAGACCGGCGGCGTCGCTGAGTTGAACGCGCGCCAAGAGGTAACGCACTGAAGAGGCGACGTCGGCCGACGCGCGGTACAACGTATTGCCGTTCTCGTCGCTGATCGTGAGTGCGCTGTCGTCCGTGGCCTTCGGCCGTCCGCGCTTTCGACCGCGAGCCACGGGGGGTGGGTTCGACGTTGGTCACGTCACCGACCTCCGCGGGTTTTTCCCCGGGCGCGTCGATCGACGGGAATGATCGCGAGCACCTCGACGCCGAGCGAGGCTCTGATCTCCTCGGCAAATCGCAACGAACGGTCGAGCAACGATGCCGCCACCACACCGCCGAGCATCAACAGCACACCGAGGACCGTGAAGGTGCCGACGGTCATCACGAAATCACGCAGCCCTGCCTCGGGTACCACCGGCAGTTCGGGCGGATCGACGACCCGTATCGTCTGAGTCGCCTCGCTGGTTGCCTGCGCGGTGCGGACCTGTGCGGCCTGGATGTCGTCGAGCAAGTCTGCCAACCGGGTGTCGGCACGTTCGACGATTCGGTTGAGCCGTGTGATCTCGAACTCCTCCTCGACGGGGGCGGTTGGTGCCGTCGATGGGCTCTGGATGCGCACGCAAGTAGTTGTCGAGCACGTCAGCGGCTTCGTCGTAGTCCTGTTCCAGCTCGACTTGTCGCTCCTCCAGAAAGTCCACGGTGTCCGTGCTCTCGCCGATCTGGTTCTCGATGACCGCTTGGAGGAAGGTGTCGATCGTCGACTGGACGAGTCGCTGGGCCAGCTGCGGATCGACGGTGCTCGCGTTCACGGTGAGCAGGTTCTGCCCTGCCGGGGATGCCCAAACGCTCTGACGGACATCGAGGAGCGTGACCACCAGCGAGTCCTGCGGAATACCGGCACCGTCCGAAACGAGCTGAAGGAACGATTCGGTTTGGAGTGCCTCGTTGATCCGGCGGGAGGCCGCCTCAGCCGGTGTCTCGAACGCGAGGGTGTCGGCGCGAGACATCCTGAAGTTCATCGAGCAAGGTGGCGCGAGCCGCGGTGAGGAGTGCCGACGACCGGTACGAATCGGCCTTGCTCCCGACCAAGTACACACCGAAGCCGATGAGTGCGACAAGTGGCAGGAGGTAGAGCCACCAACGGCTGAAGAAGGTTTCGAGCAGGCGGGCGACTACGTGGCGTGCAATCATGAGCATTCACGTCCAGACCGGCATCTTCGCGCTTCGCGCGTCGCGCCGACTACACGCGGGGACAACGACGTGCATCGTCCGCCGGAGCTCATCACGGCAACGCTACCGTCTCGGCGCGAAGCGTGTCCGCTGTATTCGCGGGCAATGCGCGGGTGGACGATGTCGATAGCGTCGGCAGAGGGTTCGGCGACGGAGGACTGACGGTGACCGCACAGGCGAGGGATCTGTGGGAGAAGGGTCGGGCATCGCTCCGCGCGCAGTGGTACCTGCGCTCGGCGACCGACGTGGACCGCACCGCGCGTACTCATCGGGCGACCGGTTGTGCGCAACCTCGGCACGCTCGTCATCCGCGAGCGGGTCCAGCTCGTCTCGACGATCGCCACGCTCGAGTTGGTGACCGGACCCGAAGGCACGCTCGACATCGGCGAACGCACGTTCGTGAACTACGGGTGCTCGCTCTCGGCGATGCTTCTCGTCAAGATCGGCCCCCGCTGCCAGATCGGCACGTACTGCCTCCTCATGGACAACGACTTCCACCGACTCGAGCCCGAGCGCCGGCTCGAACGTCCCGAATCCGCACCGATTGTGCTCAAGGAGAACGTCTGGCTCGGAGGCCGGGTGATCGTCACGTCGGGCGTCACCATCGGTGAGGGCAGCGTGATCGGAGCCGGGAGCGTCGTCACACGCGACATCCCAGCCCGAACGCTTGCTGCCGGCGTTCCCGCGAAGGTCATCCGCGATCTCTGACTACCCTGCGCGGATGGCCGGCAGGATCGCCCGTCTACGAAGCGCGCGCGTCGGTTTGGCCGTGCTCGCGCTCGCTGGCTGCGGTTCGGACTCGGACGTTCCGTCGTCCGCCGGCACGACCGGCGCGATCCCGGAGTCGGCGACCGCTCCGCCGGGCGAGACGCAGGTCGGCGGAACGGCCAGGCGGTGCGTGGTCCGCCTCCACGGCAAGGGCGGGACCGGCGGCGCGACGTCCGAGACCGACGGGATCACCGAGGTCCTCCCCACCGGCAACGCCGACGGATGGGGCGCCCGCCAGTGGCTCTACTTCCCCGACGAGTCGTACGTCGAGGCCCGCGACATCGTGGCCGCGGCGGCCGCCGACGCGGGGTGCACCAGGCTCGTGATCAACGGGTTCTCGAACGGCGCCGCGTTCGCCGCCAAGCTGTACTGCCGCGGCGAGACGTTCGACGGCCGGTTGGTCGGCGTCGTCATCGACGACCCGGTGCCCGACAACGGCGTCGCCGACTGCACGCCGTCGGCCGACGTCCGCGGGCGCGCTGTACTGGACGGGCGGGCTGGAGCCGCAGGCCCAACCCGGCGCCGACTGCGCGCCGATCGACTGGACGTGCGAGGGCGGGACGATGATCGGGATCGAGGCCTACGCCGAGTCGCTCGGACTCGACATCCAGCCCAGCCCGTTCACCGAGCACGAGTGGTACCTCGACGCGCCCGAGATCGCCACCTGGCTCGGGGACTGAGCCGACCGACGAGGGCCGGCGGGAGCGAGACAGACCGTCGCCCGTGGCACACTGCGGGGCGTGCCGTGGTTGGTGAGCGACGCCCGGGTGTTCGCGTCGGCGGACGTGGCGTCCAACCGCTCCGCCCGGCGCAACGGCCTGCTCGGACGCGACGGATTCGAGGGCGCGCTGGTGTTGCGTCCGTGTCGCTGGGTGCACACGATCGGGCTGCGCTTCCCACTCGACGTCGCCTACCTCGACGACGAGGGCGTCGTCGTGAAGACGGTGCGAATGCCGCGTCGTCGGGTGGGGATGCCGGTGTGGAAGGCGCGGACGGTCATCGAGGCCGAAGCGGGCGCGTTCGAACGATGGGGACTCCAGGTCGGCGACGTCATCGAGGTTCGGGACGACGACGCGTGACCGGGGCCGATCCCCACCCTCCACCTCGTCGCAACACCGATCGGCAACCTCGGCGACCTGGCGCCTCGCGCGATCGACGTCCTCGGGAGTGTGGCGCTCGTGTGCTGCGAGGACACCCGGCGGACGGGCCGGCTGCTCCAGCACGCCGGCATCAGAGCCGCCCGCCTCGCGGTGTGCAACGAGCACACCGAGCTGAGTCGCATCGCCGACGTGCTCGAGACGCTCGTCGCCGGCGACGACGTCGCGCTCGTCACCGACGCCGGCACGCCGGGCATCTCCGACCCCGGCGAACGACTGGTGCGGGCGACGCTCGATGCCGGCTTCCGCGTGTCGGCCGTGCCCGGACCGGTGGCGGCGGTGACGGCGCTCGTGATCTCCGGGTCTGCCGACGTCGCGCTACGTGTTCGAGGGCTTCCTCCCTCGCGCCGGCAAGGAACGCTCGAATCGGCTCGCCGACATCGCCGCGGAGCAACGGACGGTGGTGATCTACGAGGCACCGCACCGCATCCAGCGCACGCGTGCACGACCTCGCCGCGGCGTGCGGCGACGACCGCCAGGTCGCGATCGCCCGCGAGCTCACGAAGCTGTACGAGACCGTCACGCGCGGGACGCTCGGCTCGATCGACATCGGCGACCCGCGCGGCGAGTACGTGATCGTCCTCGCCGGGCCGTTCGAGCGCCACCGAGCCGCCCGACGACGACACGATCCGTGCCGCCCTGAAGGCGCAGCTCGACGCCGGGGCGACGCGGCGGGATGCCGCGGCAGCGGTCGCGGGTCAGCTCGGTGTGCCCAAACGCACCGCGTACGCGCTCGCGACCGGCATGCTGCGCGCCGGTACCCTCACCGGCACGAACAGCGAGAACAGCGAGCGTCGAGACAGACACACGGAGGGTTCGAGGTGAGTGAGTACGTCGGCGTCGCGAGCTCCGGTCCGAGCGCCGCGTTCTTCGACCTCGACCGCACGCTGATCTCCGGATCGTCGGCGTTCACGCTGGCGATCGCCGGACGCAGCGCCGGGCTGATCCCCACCCAGGAGCTCGTGCGCGACACGTTCGGCGCGATCCTGTTCAAGTTGCGCGGTGCCAGCGACGGCACCACCGACGAGATCCGCGACCGCGTGCTCGGCTTCGTGAAGGGCAAGCGCCAGGACGACCTCGTGAAGCTCAACGAGCGCGTGCTCCCGACGCTGCTCGGCAAGATCCGCCCCGAGGCCCGACGACTGCTCGACCTCCACCGCGACGGCGGGCGGGCGACGTACATCGTGTCGGCCGCGCCGCACGAGATCGTCGAGCCGCTCGCCCACGCGCTCGGCATGACCGGCGGCATCGGCACCCGCGGGCAGGTGGTCGACGGGATGTACAACGGCGTGCTCGAGGGCCCGTTCTGCTACGGGCCGGCAAGGTCGAGGCGATCCGCGAGCTGGCGAGGTGGGAGGGTCTCGACCTGGCCCAGTGCTACGCGTACAGCGACTCGGCCAGCGACCTGCCGATGCTGCAGGCCGTCGGCCACCCCGTCGTCGTCAACCCCGACGGCCGCCTCGAACGCCACGCCCGCCGGCACGGCTGGCCGATCGTGCACTTCAGCCAACGCACGAAGCAGGTGATCCGGCGCACCGCGGCCGGGGTGGCCACCACCGCGATCGGCGGCGCCGCGTTCATCGCCGGCGCCAGGGTCGGCGCCAGCCGGCAGGTCGCGGTTCATCCCGTGGGTGATGAACGCCCGTCGGAGCAGAGGCCATCCCCGAACGGCGACGGCGGCGACGCTCGGTAGCGTGCCCCGCGTGAGCCGGTTCTACGTCACGACCCCGATCTACTACGTGAACGCCGAGCCCCACCTCGGCCACGCGTACACCACGATCGTCGGCGACGCGCTGACGCGCTGGCACCGGCTGCTCGGCGACGACGTCAAGTTCCTCACCGGCACCGACGAGCACGGTCTCAAGATCCAGCAGGCCGCCGAGGCCGCCGGCACGTCGCCGCAGGAGTTCGCCGACGGGATCGCGCCGAAGTTCGTCGAGGCATGGCGGCGGCTCGAGATCGCCAACGACGACTTCATCCGCACGACCGAACCGCGGCACAAGCGCGCCGTGGTCGAGCTCCTGCAGCGCTGCTACGACGCCGGCGACATCGAGCTCGACCTGTACAGCGGCAAGTACTGCGTGTCGTGCGAGGAGTACTACACCGACGACGAGTTGATCGACGGCGAGCTGTGCCCGATCCACAAGCGGCCGGTCGACCACTTCGAGGAGGAGAACTACTTCTTCCGCCTGTCGCGGTTCCAGGACCGCCTCCTCGACTGGTACGCGGCGCATCCCGGGGCGATCGTGCCGGAGTTCCGCGGCAACGAGGCGATCGGCCTCATCCGGGGTGGGCTGCGCGACTTCTCGGTGAGCCGCACGAGCCTGAAGTGGGGCATCCCGTTGCCGTGGGATCCCGGCCACGTCGCGTACGTGTGGTTCGACGCTCTCACGAACTACCTGGCCGCGGTCGGCTTCGGCGACGACAGCGTCGACTACACCGAGTGGTGGCCGGTCGACTACCACCTGATCGGCAAGGACATCATCCGCCACCACTGCGTCTACTGGCCGGCGATGCTGATGTCGGGTGGCGTCGAGCTGCCCAAGGGCTGGGCGGTCGGCGGCTTCCTGCTGACCGACGGGGAGAAGATGAGCAAGACCACGGGCAACGTGATGAGCCCGCTCGATCTCATCGACACCGTCGGCGTCGACGGGTTCCGCTACTACGTCCTCGCCGAGACGCCGTACGGCCAGGACGGCGACTTCACCGTCGACGGGCTCATCGGGCGCTACAACTCCGACCTCGCCAACAACCTCGGCAACCTCGTGTCGCGGGTCGCCACCGTGGTCGAGAAGAAGTGCGGCGGCATCGGTCCCGCGCCGAACCCCGACAGCCCGCTCGCGGAGGCCGCCCAGGCTGCCTACGCCGCTGCGCACGCGGCGTGGGACGTCGTCGCGCCCAGCCGGGCGCTCGAGGCGACGTGGCAGCTCATCCGCGCGACGAACGCCCACCTCGAGGCGAACGAGCCGTGGCGGGCCGATCCCGGCCCGGCGGTCGACGCCGTGATGGGCGACGCCCTCGAGGCGCTGCGGATCGTGTCGGTCCTCAGCTTCCCGGCGATCCCGGCGACCGCGCAGGTGGTCTGGGAGCGGATCGGGTTCGAGGGTGACGTCGGGGCGCAACGGCTGCCGGCGGCCGCCGAGTGGGGTCAGTACCCCGGCGGCCTGCCGCGTCACCAAGGGCCAACCGCTCTTCCCGCGCATCGCGACATGACCCGCGACGACATGACCTGGGTCGACTCGCACTGCCACGTCCACGACGAGCGGATCCCCGACGGGACCGCGGGCGCGGTCGCGATCGCGCCAGGAGGCGGGCGTGACGACGATGATCACGGTCGGGTGCGACCGGGCGACGTCGGAGGCGGCGATCGCCGCCGCGGCCGCCCACCCCGGCGTGTTCGCCACGGTCGGGCTCCACCCGCACGAGGCCGCGGCCGGCGTCGAGTCGATCGTCGACCTGCTCGACACACCGGGCATCGTCGCCGTCGGCGAGGCCGGGCTCGACTACTACTACGACCACGCTCCGCGCGAAGCGCAGCGGGACGCGTTCGCCGCCCAGATCCAGCTCGCGCACGGCCACGGGCTACCGCTCGTGATCCACAGCCGCGACGCGTGGACCGACACGTTCGACATCCTGGCGGCCGAGGGCGTCCCCACCCGCACGATCTTCCACTGCTTCACCGGCGGCCCCGACGAGATCCGGCGTTGCCTCGATCTCGGGGCGTTCGTCAGCTTCTCGGGCATCGTGACGTTCAAGGGCGCCACCGACGTCCAGGCCGCGGCCGCCGCTGTGCCCGCTCGAACGGCTGCTCGTCGAGACCGACAGCCCGTACCTGGCGCCGGTCCCCCACCGGGGTGCGACCAACCGTCCGGCCTGGGTGCCCCACGTCGGGCGGTTCATCGCCGAGCTGCGCGGTGTGACCACGGAGCGTGTCGAGGCGTCGAGCTCGGCGGCCGCCGGCCTTGCGTTCCCGCTGATCGATTCCTAGCCTGGATACCCCACCGCGCTCCGGCCGCTCCGGTTCGGGCGCGTGCGGGCGGAACCGTGTTCAAATTCGACCTGACCGACCAGCGGCGACTGGCGGTGGCTGCCGCCATCACCGTGATCGCGCTCCCGTCGCTGTGGCTGACGAGCCGCAGCGACGAGGCCGGCGCGCCGAACGTCGCGACGGCCGGTGTGGCGATCTCCCCCGAGGCGGGATCGCCCACCACGGTCGGACCGGGCGTCGCCGACCCGATGGGCTCACCCGGCGCCGCGTACCTCGACGGACCGCCGGCGGCGACGTCGCCCGGCGTCATCGACATCGCCGATCCCGAGCGACG
Organism: uncultured Rubrobacteraceae bacterium; assembly: GCA_963769655.1. Taxonomy (GTDB): domain Bacteria; phylum Actinomycetota; class Rubrobacteria; order Rubrobacterales; family Rubrobacteraceae; genus CAVYMT01. Next base: position 27,095 of record CAVYMT010000005.1, read on the forward strand.
GCCCGGGCACGTCGGTGACGGGAACCGCTTCGTACCGCAGCAGCCTGCACTCCGACGAGGTGTGCCAGGTCAAGGATGCGCCGTTCGGCGCCAGGGTCACGGTGACCAACCTCGACAACAGCCGCTCGGTGACGTGCACCGCGTCGGTGTCGCCGGCCGGGCATCCTCGACTCGGTCGTCATGCACACCGACGCCTTCTTCGTCGATCGCCGACCTCGCCGACGCGCCGGTGCCGGTCGAGATCAACTGGTGACCCACTCGCGTCAGGCGATCCGTGCCCTGCTCGACGGCATCGGCACGTCGCCCCGCCGCGGCCTCGGCCAGAACTTCGTCGCCGACCCCAACACCGTGCGCCGGATCGCCCGCCTCGCCGGCGTCGGACCCGGCGATCGCGTCGTCGAGATCGGCGCCGGCCTCGGCTCGTTGACGCTGGCACTGGCCGAGACCGGCGCCCACGTCACCGCGGTCGAGGTCGATCCTCGGATCGCCGACGTGCTGCGCGCCGTCCTGTCGGATCGCGCCGGACACGAACGTGACCGTGATCGAAGCCGACGCGATGACGCTCGACTGGCCGGCCGTGCTCAGCGGCGACGAGCACTGGACGCTCGTCGCCAACCTTCCGTACAACGTCGCCACGCCGCTCGTGTGCGACCTGCTCGACACGGTGCCCGCGATCGACCGGATGCTCGTCATGGTGCAGCGCGAGGTCGCCGAACGGTTCGTCGCCGATCCCGGTTCGAAGCAGTACGGAGCCGTGAGCGTCAAGATCGCCTACTGGGCGTCGGCCCGTCTCGTCGGCATCGTGCCGCCCTCGGTCTTCGTCCCGCGACCCAACGTCGAGTCGGCGCTCGTCGAGATCACCCGCCGGCCGCCACCCGCGACCGACCCCACCGCGCTGTTCTCACTCGTGCGGACCGCGTTCGGCCAGCGCCGCAAGATGCTGCGGCGATCGCTCGCCGAGCGCGTCTCGCCGGAGCAGTTCGCCGCCGCCGCGATCTCGCCCGAGGCGCGACCCGAGGAACTCGACGTCGACGCCTGGTGCCGCCTCACCGAAGCGGTGTCGAGTGTGACGATCGAGCTGATCGCCCCGGCGAAGCTCACGCTCGGCCTGCGGATCACCGGCCGGCGCGACGACGGCTACCACCTCATCGACGCCGAGATGGTCAGCCTCGACCTGCACGACATCCTGACGATCGACCCGCCGCGGGACGGCCTGTCGCGTCGGCGGCCCGTTCGCGACCGGTGTGCCGCTCGACGCGTCCAACCTCGTCGCCCGCGCGCTGCGCGCTCATCGGCCGCCGCGCCCACGTCACGATCGACAAGCGGATCCCGCACGGCGGTGGCCTGGGCGGGGGCTCGTCCGACGCCGCGGCGGTGCTCCGGTGGGGCGGCGTCACCGACCTCGCGGCGGCGGCCGGCGATCGGCGCCGACGTCGCGTTCTGCCTCGTCGGCGGCCGCGCCCGCGTGCGCGGGATCGGCGACATCGTCGATCCGCTCCCGTACGTCGAACGCGCCGTCACGCTCGTGGTGCCGCCGCTCACCGTCAGCACGCCGGCGGCGTACCGGGCGTGGGACGATCTCGGCGGGCCGACCGCGCCAGGTCCCGAACGACCTCGAACCGGCGGCGATCGCGGTGGTGCCCGAACTGGCGCGCTGGCGCGACCGGATCGGCGAGCTCAGCGGTGAGCGACCGATCCTCGCCGGCAGCGGCGCGACGTGGTTCGTCCACGGCGAACACAGCAACGCCCTCGCCGAACTGAGCGACGAGGGCGCAATGGTGGTGTCGGCACGCACGTCCAGCCACCGGAATCGGCGCTGACCGGCCGCGCGAGCCACCGGATCGACTGACTACTTGCGGCGCTGGTGGCGCGTGCGGCGGAGCATCTTCTTGTGCTTCTTCTTCCGCATGCGCTTGCGGCGCTTCTTGACGAGCGAACCCATAAGGCTGGACACGCTAGCGGCCGGCCGCGTCGTTCTGCGTACGCCCGCTGGGAAACACTTCGGCGCTACCGTGACGCGCAGCGGCACGCACGTGTCGACACAGATCGAGAACCACCGTCCGGGGTCGTTCAATGGTAGGACAGCGGGTTTTGGTCCCGTTTATAGGGGTTCGAATCCTCTCCCCGGAGCCGTGAGGCGCCATCCCCTACAGTCGCCAACGTCGTCGCCAAGTCAGTCGCCAGTATCGTCGGAGGTCAGCATGACAGTCTCCGCCATCATCCTCGCCGCCGGCGAGGGCACGCGCATGCGCTCGAGCCGGCCCAAGCCGCTGCACCGGATCTGTGGCCGGCCGATGGTCGTCCACGTCATCCACGCCCTCGAGAAGCTCCATCCGGCGCGCACCGTCGTGGTCGTCGGCCACGGCGCCGAGCTCGTCACCAAGAAGGTGCTCGAGCTGGCGCCGCCGTGGTCGAACGTCGTCTTCGTCGAGCAGGCCGAGCAACGTGGCACCGGCGACGCGGCCGCGATCGGGATGAGCGCCCTGCCGGGCGACGACTACGACGACTCGATCGTCGTCGTGCTGCCCGGCGACACACCGCTGCTGCGTCCCGAGACGCTCGACGAGCTGGTCGCCACGCACGTCGCCAACGGGAACGCGGCGACGCTGCTCACCAGCGTGATGGACGACCCGACCGGCTACGGCCGCGTGATCCGGGCGTCCGACGGGCGCGTGCTCCGCATCATCGAGCAACGCGACGCGACGCCCGACGAGCTCGACGTCCGCGAGGTCTGCACGAGCATCTACGCGTTCCGGCGCGACCTGGTCGGGCCCGCGTTGCGCAACCTCACGACCAACAACTCCCAGCACGAGTTCTACCTGACCGACGTGATCGGCGGGCTCGCCGTGATGGGCCACCGGATCGGCTGCGTGCAGGCGCCCGCCGGCGAGACCCAGGGCGTCAACGACCGCTGGCAGCTGGCGCTCGCCGAGCGTGAGCTGCGGGCCCGCACCAACCGCCGCTGGCTGCTCAACGGCGTCACGATGCTCGATCCGCGCCAGACGTTCATCGACGTCACCGTGCGACTCGGCCGCGACGTGACGATCTACCCGGGCACGATCCTGCAGGGTCAGACGGTGATCGGCGAGGGATGCGAGATCGGGCCCGACACCCGCCTCGACGACTGCGTCATCGGCGCCGGGAGCCGGGTCGAGCACACCGTCGGACGCGACGCCGAGGTCGGCGAAGGCGCGATCGGTCGGTCCGTACGCGTACCTCGCACCGGGATCGTCGGTTGCAGGGGGAGTCACGACCGGAGCGTTCTACACTGCGAGTACGGAGTGAGCCGTGACAGCAGGCCATGGGGAGAGGCAGACAGATGGAGAAGGTGACCACCAAGCGCCTCGCGCTCTACTCGGGCCGCACGCATCCCGAGCTGGCGGAGGAGGTGGCCACCCACCTGGGGATCGAGCTCGGTCATCCGAACATCGTCGAGTTCGCCAACGGCGAGATGCGGCCACGCTTCGGCGAGAGCGTGCGCGGCACCGACGTGTTCGTGATCCAGAGCCACTACGGCGTCGACGGTCACTCGATCAACGACTCGATCATGGAGCAGCTGATCATGATCGACGCCGCGTCCCGGGCGTCGGCGAAGCGGATCACGGCCGTCTGCCCGTTCTACGGCTACGCCCGCCAGGATCGCAAGGCCGAGGGCCGCGAGCCGATCACCGCCCGCCTCGTCGCCGACATGTTCAAGGCCGCCGGCGCCAAGCGGATGATCTCGATCGACCTCCACTCCGGCCAGATCCAGGGCTTCTTCGACGGGCCCGTCGACCACCTCACGGCGATGCCGGTGCTCGAGCAGTACATCCGTGAGCAGGCGCCGAACCAGCCGGTCATCGTCTCGCCCGACTCCGGACGCATCAAGGTCGCCGAGCGCCTCGCCCAGCACCTCGGCGACTGCGGCGCCGACCTGGCGTTCATCTACAAGCGCCGGCCGAAGGGCACCGCCAACGTCGCCGAGGCGAAGGAGGTCATCGGCGAGGTCGAAGGCCGGCTGTGCATCCTCACCGACGACATGATCGACACCGGCGGCACCATCGTGTCGGCGGCCGAGATCCTGCTCGCCCGCGGCGCCACCGAGGTGTGGGCGATGGCCACCCACGGCGTGCTGTCGGGCGGGGCGATCGACCGGCTCAAGAACTCGGCGGTGTCGCGCATCGTGCTCACCAACACGCTGCCGCTGCCGCCCGAGAAGCAGATCCCCCAGATCGAGGTGCTCTCGGTCGCCGAGATCCTCGCCGAGGCGCTGTCGGCCGTCTTCGACGACACCAGCGTGAGCGAGATCTTCCACGGCGAGAATCTCGCGTGAGGTGATGGCGGACTCGGCGCCCGCCGGTAGCATTTCGCGGCGCTGTCCATCGCTCGCTCCATCTGACACCTGAAGGCCCGATCACCATGTCTGACACCGTTCTCGTCGCCGAAACCGGACGCGCCACGGGCAGCGCCGCCTCGCGGCGGCTGCGGGCCGAGGATTGGATCCCCGGCGTCGTCTACGGCCTCGGCATGGAACCGCTGGTGGTGTCGGTCAAGCGCCGCGACCTGCGCACCGCCCTGTCGGGAACCGCCGCGCTCAACACCGTCCTCGACCTCCAGGTCGACGGCACGACGTACTCGGCGATCGTCAAGGACCTCCAGCGCCACCCGGTGCGTCGTCACGTCAGCCACGTCGACTTCATCCAGGTCAACCTCAACGCCGAGATCACCGTCTCCGTGCCGTTGCGCCTCGAGGGCACGGCGCTCGAGGTGCTCAACAACGACGGCCTCGTCGACCCCGCCGTCGACTCGATCGAGGTCGTGTGCACGCCGCGCAACATCCCCGACGAGTTCGTCATCGACATCAGCGAGATGAAGATGGACACCGTGATCCGCCTCGTCCGACATCGCGATGCCCGAGGGCGTCACGCCGACCGGCGATCCCGAGATGGCCGTCGTGACCGTGCTCGTGATGCGCGCCAGCGAGCTCGAGACCGACGCCGTCGCCGCCGAGGAGGCGTCGAGGGCGAAGGCGTCGAGGGCGAAGGGCGAGGGCGCCGAGGGCGAAGGCGCCGAGCGGCGGCCGAAGCCGCCGGCGAGTCCGGCGGCGACGCCGGCAGCTGATCGTCTCGAGCAGTCGGCGATGGGGTTGTTCGACCGGCGCGCCGGTAAGGGCACCCCGTTCGACTGGCTCGTCGTCGGGCTCGGCAACCCCGGCAAGGAGTACGCCCGCACCCGCCACAACGTCGGTGAGGACGTCGTCCGCCTGCTCGCCGAGCGCCGCGGCGACACGCTGAAGTCGGGTCGCGACAACTCGCTCGTCGCCGAGTCGCGGATCGGCGACCAGCGCGTCGTCCTCGCCTTCCCGCTCACGTACGTGAACGAGTCGGGTCAGGCCGTGTCGGCGCTCGTCCGCCGCTACCGCATCGAGGAACCCGAGCGGATCATCGTCGTCCACGACGAGCTCGACCTCGAACCGGGGATCCTGCGGGTCAAGGCCGGCGGCGGGCTGGCCGGCCACAACGGCCTGCGCAGCGTCGTCGCCCACCTCAAGTCGCAGGACTTCCTGCGGGTCCGCATCGGCGTCGGCAAGCCGCCGAGCAAGGAGCGCGGCGCCGGCCACGTGCTGTCGAAGCTCCCCAAGCGCGAGCGCGAGCTGCTCGACGTCAAGGTCGTCGAGGCGGCCGACGCCGTCGAGACGATCGTCACCGAAGGCATCGACGCCGCCATGCGCAACTTCAACGCGCCGCTAGATAGGTTCCGTTCCCTCCGAACTGTCTGCTTCAGACGGCGCCGTCGCTTCATCTGAAGCAGACAGAACGAGTCATTTTCATGTCGCTGACCGAACTCCCCTCACTGCTGCGCGACGAGCCGGGGCTGACGCGCGCGCTCGGCGATCCGTCGGCGCGGATCGCGGTCGTCGAGGTGGCCCGACCGATGGCGATCGCGGCGCTGGCGCAGCTGTCGGGGCGGCGTCCGCTCGTCGTCGCCTGCCCGACGGGCGCCAGCGCCGGCCAGCTCTACGACGACCTCACCCAGTTCATGCCCGACGGCGACGTCGTCCACTTCCCGGCGTGGGAGACGCTGCCGTTCGAGCGCGTGAGCCCCAGCGTCGAGACGATGGGGCAGCGGCTCGAGGTGCTGTGGCGGCTGCGCAACCCCGACCACACCCCGGCGATCGTCGTCGCCGGCGTGCGCGCCCTGCTCCAGAAGTTGGGGCCGGGCGCGACGACGATCGAACCGATCGTCGTCCGGCCGAACGCGATCGTCGATCCCGACGAGCTCACCGAGACACTCGTCGGGTTCGGCTACCGGCGCGAGGAGCTGGTCGAGCACCGCGGCGAGTTCGCCCGCCGGGGCGCGATCGTCGACGTCTACCCGTCGACCGCCAACGCGCCGATCCGCATCGACCTGTGGGGCGACGAGGTCGACCGGCTGACGCGCTTCGGCGTCAACGACCAGCGCTCGACCGTCGACCTCGACGAGGTGGTGATCTTCCCGGCCCGCGAGCTGACGCCGACCGACGACGTCAGCCGCCGGGCCGACGCGCTGATCGCCGCCGAGCCGTGGGGACGCGAGCAGTGGGAGCGTCTCGCCGAGGGCGCTGCACTTCGACGGGATGGAGTCGTGGCTGCCGTGGCTCGTCGACGAGGACCAGTTGCTCACCGACGTGCTGCCGGCGCACGCCAAGGTCGTGCTGGTCGAGCCGCGCCGGATGCGCGACCGGGCGACCGAGCTGCTCGCCGAGGAGGACGACCTCGCCAAGGCGCTCGCCTCGACGTGGGCACGCGATCCCGACAAGACGTTCCCCCGCCTGCACGCGTCGCCCGACGCGCTTGCTCGCGTCGAGCGGGTCGTTCTGGACGATCGACTCGACGCCGGACTCGCCCGACACCCCGGTCGTCGAGGCGTCCGGCTGGGGCCCGGTCGGCGGCGACGCGACCGGGCTGACGAACCGGCTCGGCGAGTTGCTCGCCCAGCAGTACCGGGTCGTCGTCGCCGCCGACGGCGAGGGCTCGGCGCAGCGCCTGCACGAGCTGCTGCTCGACCACGGCCTCGACCTCCCGGTCGCCGACGGCGACGCAACGACCGTGACCACCCGCCCGGGCGGCCACGTCGTCGTCGCACCGCTGCACCGCGGCTGCACGCTGCCGAACGCCAAGGTGGCGATCGTCGCCGAGTCCGACCTCACCGGCCGGCGACGCTCGCATCGCACCGCCCGCCCGCCGCGGCGCGAGAGCGCGCGCTTCTTCGAGGACCTCAAGGCCGGCAACTACGTCGTGCACCACCAGCACGGCGTCGGCAAGTACGAGGGCATGGTCAAGCGCACGATCGGCGGCATCGAGCGCGACTACCTGCTCATCGCCTACAAGGGCGGCGACAAGCTGTACGTGCCGTCCGACCAGATCGACACGCTGCGCCAGTACGTCGGCGGCGAGGCGCCGACGCTGCACCGCCTCGGCGGCAGCGACTTCGCCAAGGCGAAGAGCCGGGTCCGGTCGGCGGTGCGCGAGATCGCCCAGGAGCTCGTCGTGCTCTACCAGAAGCGGGTCAACAGCGTCGGCCACGCGTTCGGGCCCGACACGCCGTGGCAGCACGAGATGGAGGAGGCGTTCCCGTACGTCGAGACGCCCGACCAGCGGGTGGCGATCGACGACGTGAAGAGCGACATGGAGCGGGCGTACCCGATGGACCGCCTGGTGTGCGGCGACGTCGGGTTCGGCAAGACCGAGGTCGCGATCCGGGCCGCGTTCAAGGCGATCCAGGACGGCAAGCAGGTCGCCGTGCTCGCCCCGACGACGTTGCTCGCCAACCAGCACGGCAACACGTTCGCCGATCGCTTCGCCGGCTACCCGATCCGCGTCGAGGTGCTGTCGCGGTTCCTCACCAACGCCCAGGCCAAGACGGTGATCGACGGGTTGCGCACGGGCGAGGTCGACTGCGTGATCGGTACCCACCGCCTGCTCACCAACGACGTCACGTTCAAGGACCTCGGATTGCTCGTCGTCGACGAGGAGCAGCGCTTCGGCGTGCAGCACAAGGAGGCGATGAAGAAGCTGAAGGTCAACGTCGACGTCATCACGCTCACCGCCACGCCGATCCCGCGCACGCTCGAGATGTCGCTCGTCGGGATCCGCGACCTGTCGCTGCTGCAGACGCCGCCGGCCGACCGCCAGCCGATCCTCACCTACGTCGGCGAGTACGACGAGCGGGTCGCGATCGAGGCGATCCGGCGCGAGCTGCTCCGCGAGGGCCAGGTCTTCTGGGTCCACAACCGGGTGCGGTCGATCGAGACCGCGGCGGCCCGGCTGCGCCAACTCGTGCCGGAGGCGCGCATCGCGGTCGCCCACGGGCAGATCGACGAGGGCACGTTGGAGCAGGTCGTCGTCGACTTCTCCGAGGGCCGCTACGACGTGCTCGTGTGCACGACGATCATCGAGTCCGGCATCGACATGCCGACCGTCAACACGCTCGTCGTCGAGCGCTCCGACCTGCTCGGGCTCGGTCAGATGCACCAGCTGCGCGGTCGGGTCGGGCGCAGCGGCCAGCGCGCCTACGCCTACCTGTTCCACCCGCGCGACCGCACCGCTGACCGAGGAGGCGTACGAGCGGCTGCGCACGATCGGCGAGTCGACCGAGCTCGGCTCCGGCTTCAAGATCGCGATGCGCGACCTCGAGATCCGCGGCGCCGGCAACCTGCTCGGCGAGGCGCAGTCGGGCCACATCGCCGCGGTCGGCTACGACCTGTACTGCCAGATGGTCACCGAGGCGGTCGCCGAGATGAAGGGCGAGCCGATCGCGCAGCCGTCGGAGATCAAGCTCGACGTGCCGACCGACGCCTTCCTCCCGGCCGACTACGTCACCAAGGAGGAGCTGCGGCTCGAGGCGTACCGCCGCCTCGCCGCGGTCACGAGCGAGTCCGAGGTCGCCGACATCCGCACCGAGTGGGAGGACCGCTACGGCCCGCTCCCCGAACCGGCCGAGGCGCTGCTCATGGTCGGGTTCGCTGCGCGCCGAGTGCAACCGGCTCGGCATCACCGACATGCAGATCACCGTCAGCCAGGCGCGCCTGTCGCCGATCGAGCTCAAGCTCAGCGAGTCGATGCGCCTCAAGCGGCTCGCGCGCGACGCGATCCTCAAGGAGGACCAGCGCCAGCTCGTCGTCCCGATCCCCGCCCAAGATGGGGCGAGCAAGGACCCGGCGACGTTCCTCGTCGGCTTCCTCCGCGAGCTGATCCCCGACGCCCGACCGGTAGGTTCTGCGGGCGTGAATCGCCGAGCGGTTGTCATCCCGATCCTCCTGCTCGCCGGCGCCGCGACCGGGTGCTCGACGTTCTCCGACAACGACGCCGCCGCCCGCGTCGACGAGTTCGAGCTCTCGCAGGACGAGCTCGGCGAGCTGCTGATCGCGGCGACGCCCGGACGCCGCGAGCCCGGCGACCGAGCGTCGAAGCTGACGCGGCGAGACGGCCCGCGGCCTGCTCAACACCTGGATCCTCACCCGGATCCTCGAGGTCGACCTCGCCGCCCAGGGCGAGACCGTCACCGCCGCAGGCGATCGCCGACGCGACCGGCGCGCTCGCGGCGCCAGGATCCCGAACGGCTGGGCGACGACACCGGCTCGACGCTGCAGAACCTCCAGGTCGAACAGCAGGCCGCGATCGCGACCTGGTCGGCGCTCGAGGTCCCGACGCCGTCCGACGACGAGTTGCGCGCGATGTACGAAGCCGGCACCGACGGAGTCCGGGATCGTGTGCAGCGCCCACATCCTCGTCGAGACCGAGGCCGAGGCGACACGACGATCCTCGACCAGCTCGAGGGCGGCGCCGACTTCGCCGAGCTGGCGGCGAGCGAGTCGATCGACACCGGCTCGGGCGCCAACGGCGGGAACCTGCCGTGCGCGCTGACCGGCAACGTTCGAGGCCACCTACGTCCCCGAGTTCGTCGAGGCGGCCCTGGCGGCCGAGATCGGCGAGCCGGTCGGGCCGGTGCAGAGCGAGTTCGGGTACCACGTCATCGTGCTGCGGCCATCGGATCAGGTCGATCCGGCCGAGCTGGCGACGCTGTACACCGACACGTCGCTCCGCTTCCAGCGGGCGGCGAGCGCGGTCGACATCTACGTCGACCCGCGATTCGGATCGTTCAACCCGGCCACCGGCGTCGTCGCCCTCGGATGAGCGGCGATGAGCGCCGCGCGCCGCGCGTCGTCGTCGTCGGACTCGGCCCGGGGAGCCCCGAGCACGTCACGGTCGAGACGCTCGCCGCGATCGAGCGCATCCCGCACCGCTTCCTCCGCACCCGCCGGCATCCCGTCGGCGCACCTCGTGCCCGACGCCGTCGCGTTCGACGAGCTGTACGAGTCGGCCGACACGTTCGACGACGTCTACACCGAGCTCGCCGACCGGCTCGTGCAGGCCGCCATCGACAGCGGCGAGGTGCTGTACGCGGTCCCCGGCAGCCCACTGGTCCTCGAGCGCAGCGTGCGCCACCTCATCGCCGACGACCGCGTCGAGTGCACGGTCCTGCCGGCGATGTCGTTCCTCGACGTCGCCTACGCGCGACTCGGCATCGATCCGGTCGAGGTCGGGCTGCGGCTCGTCGACGGCCACGAGTTCGCCGTCGCCGCGGCCGGCGAGCGGGGCCCGCTGCTGGTCGCCCACACCCACGCCAACTGGGTGCTGTCGGACATCAAGCTCGCCGTCGAGGACGCGTCGGGCGACGAGGAGGTCGTGATCCTGCAGCGCCTCGGCACGCCGGACGAGGCGATCACGCACACGACCTGGGCCGAGCTCGACCGCACGGTCGAGCCCGATCACCTGACCGCGCTCTACATCCCCCGCTTGGCCACGCCCGTCGGCGCCGAGTACGTGCGCTTCCACCAGCTCGCCCGGACGCTGCGCGAGCAGTGCCCGTGGGACATCGAGCAGACCCACCGCTCGCTCATCCCGTACCTCATCGAGGAGACCTACGAGGTGGTCGATGCGCTCGAGGCCCTCGACGCCGACGACCCGACCACCGACGAGCATCTCATCGAGGAGCTCGGCGACCTGCTGTACCAGATCGAGTTCCACGCCACGATCGCCGAACAGCAGGGCCGGTTCACGATCGCCGACGTCGCGCGCGGCGTGCACGACAAGCTCGTGCGGCGCCATCCGCACGTGTTCGGCGACGTCGTCGTCGACGGCACCGAGACCGTGCTGCGCAACTGGGACGAGATCAAGCGGGCCGAGAAGGGTCGGGCCCGACGTTCGAGGGCAAGTCCGAGGGCGTGTTCGACGGCATCCCGGGGTCGTTCCCGTCGCTGTCGTACGCCCACGAGGTCCAGAAGAAGGCCGCCAAGGTGGGCTTCGACTGGCCCGACGTCGACGGCGCGCTCGCCAAGATCGTCGAGGAGGCGGCCGAGCTGGGCGAGGCGGCCGCGACCGTCCGAACCCGACGCCGTCCGCGACGAGCTCGGCGACCTGTTGTTCGCGGTCGTCAACGTCGCCCGCCATCTCGACGTCGACCCGGAGTCGCGCTGCGGGCCGCGGCGCAGAAGTTCCGGGCCCGCTTCGAGGCCGTCGAGGCGCTCGCCACGCGCTCGCGACATCGACCTCGCCACGGCCGGGCTCGATCAGCTCGACGCGTTGTGGGACGAGGTCAAGCAGGTCGACGAGCGACGCTGACGGCTCAGCGGCTGCGACGTGCAGCAGCACGTTCTCGCCGAACGCCTTGCGCAGCGCGAAGCGGTGCGCGGATGCACCTCGATCGAGCGGCACGCCTCGTTGACGGCGATCGCGCCGAGGATCTGGATCGAGTGCGGCGATGATCAGGTACGACGGCCAGGCGGGCCCACTCGTCCGGATCGTCGGTCGGGACGATCGTCGACAGCGCGCCGAGCCCCTGGAGGATGGCGAGGTAGGCGACGGCCGCGACGTAGGTCATCCGCAGCGGCCGCCGAGGTCCCTCCGCCGCCATCGCGACGCGTTCGAGCACGATCACGGGGACGGCCAGGACGAGCGCCTGCAGGATCAGTCCGCCGGTCGCCGTCGCCCAGTCGTCGGCCGGCTCCACGATCCGGCACCGATCGCCCAGACACCGGCGACGGCGGCCGGGATCGACAACGCGGCGATGACCGGGTTGCAGCGCCGGGCGGTCGCCCGCCGAACGTTGAGCGTGGCCAGGACCGCCCACGCGGTGGCCAGCGGCACGACTGCGTAGCGCCACGATCGTCTCGATGCGACGCAGGTTGTCGAACAGATCCCACGCCCGGTCGATCTGGTTCGAGAGCACACCGGACGCCCGGTCCTCCTGCCACAGCAGCAGGATCAACACGCCGCCACCGAGGGTGAACATGGCGAGCGACCCCGAGGAGCAACGACACCGCGAGCCGCAGGAAGTGCGAGCCGGTGATCGGTGGACGGGCGGGGAGCAAGCTCGGTGTTCGGATGCTCGACGGCGCGACGACAAGCGCTCACGCAGCGACGACTTGGCCGGCGGCTCGACGTCGGCCCGGCTGCGGCAACGTCGGTGTCGCGGTGTCGACCATCGGCGTGCCGGTAGGCGGCGCGAACGGCTGGGCGAGCGTGACAGGATCTACTCCCACGTCGCGTCATCGGCCCGTCGACGCACGGATCTTGAGGAGTTCTTCCCAGGCGCGCGCCAGACTGGACCGGTGCGACTGCAGATCGCCAATCCTTCGCTGCACCCCGCGATCGCGGCGCTTCCCGTTCACCCAGCGGCTCGCCGACTGGGACCTCCCGCACATGCACGGTGTCCTCGGTCTCCATCGTCACGTGGTGCGCCTGGTCGAGACCGAGGACGTGTCGTACGTCGTCAAGGAGCTCCCCGACGATCTCGCGCTCCGCGAGTACCGGCTGCTGCGGGAGCTCGACGAGGAGCGTCTGCCGACCGCCGAGGTGGTCGCCGTGCTGACCGAGAAGCCCGGCGGCTCCGACGGGCTGCTGATCACCCGCCACCTCGACTACTCACTCCCGTACCGCACGCTGCTGTCGGGCCGCGGCCTCACGATCCCGTACCTCGGCGAGCGCGTGCTCGACGCGATGGTCGGGCTGCTCGTGCGCCTCCACCTCGCCGGGTTCTGGTGGGGCGACTGCTCGCTGTCGAACACGTTGTTCCGGCGCGACGCCGGCGCGCTCTCCGCGTACGCGATCGACCTCGAGACGGCCGAACGCCACCCGCAGCTGTCCGACGGCCAGCGCCAGCTCGACATCGACATCGCCGCCGAGAACGTGGCGGGCGGACTGCTCGACCTCCAGGCCGGCGGCCGCCTGCAGGCCGACATCGACCCGTGGGAGGTGTCGGGCGCGATCGAGGAGCGCTACCGGCAACTGTGGGCGGAGGTCACCCACACCGAGGAGTTCGACTCCGACGAGCTGTGGATCGTCGAGCGCCGGCTCGAACGGCTGCACGAGCTCGGCTTCGACGTCGGCGAGATGGAGCTGGTGACTCGACCGACGACGCCGTCCAACGCCTGCGCCTCCAGCCGCGCGTCGTCGAGCACGGCTACCACGCCGAGCGGCTGCGCAGCCTGACCGGGCTCGACACCGAGGAGAACCAGGCCCGCCGGCTGCTGAACGACATCTGCGCGTTCGGCGCCCAGCTCCACGAGAACGCCGGCCGCAGCGTGCCGGAGAACATCGTCGCCGTGCGCTGGCTCGACCAGCGGTTCGAGCCGATCATCGAGGCGGTGCCGGCCGAGCTGTTCAGCAAGCTCGAGCCGGCCGAGCTGTACCACCAACTGCTCGAGCACCGGTGGTTCCTGAGCCAGGAGTGCGAGGCCGACGTCACCCTCGAGAAGGCACTCGAGTCGTACATCGCCGACGTCTTGATCAGCGCACCCGACGAGCTGCTCCAGGTCGGCGAGGTCACGATGGAGCTCCCCGTGATCCCGTCCGACGACGAGATCGACTGGGCACGAGCAACCCGCGGACTGATCGCCCGGCCGGCGGTACGGTGGCGGCCACTATGAGCGACATCGTCCACATCGCCGGCCGCGAGATCCTCGACTCCCGCGGCAACCCGACCGTCGAGGTCGAAGTCGTCCTCGAGAGCGGCGCGCGCGGTCGGGCCGCGGTGCCGAGCGGCGCGTCGACCGGCGAGCACGAGGCGGTCGAGCTCCGCGACGGCGGCGAGCGATACCTCGGCAAGGGCGTGCTGACCGCGGTCGGGTTCGTCAACGACGAGATCGCCGGGGTGCTCGACGGCTTCGACGCGCTCGACCAGCGGACCGTCGATCGCGAGCTGATCGAGCTCGACGGCACCGACAACAAGGCTCGGATCGGCGCCAACGCGATCCTCGGCACGAGCCTGGCGGTCGCCAAGGCGGCCGCCGACGAGCTCGAGCTCCCGCTGTACCGCTACGTCGGCGGGCCGAACGCGCACGTGCTGCCGGTGCCGATGCTGAACGTCGTCAACGGCGGCGTCCACGCCGACAACACGATCGACCTGCAGGAGTTCATGATCATGCCGGTCGGCGCGCCGTCGTTCTCGGAGGCGTTGCGCTGGGGCGCCGAGACGTACCACACGCTCAAGAAGGTGCTGCACGACCAGCACCTGTCGACCGCGGTCGGCGACGAAGGCGGGTTCGCGCCCGACCTCGCCACCAACGAGGACGCCATCAAGATCCTCGTCCAAGCGATCGAGCAGGCCGGTTTCACGCCCGGCGACGACATCGCGATCGCCCTCGACCCGGCGATGAGCGAGTTGTACCGCGACGGCGCCTACCACCTCGACGGCGAGGGCAAGGTGCTGTCGTCGGAGGAGATGGTGCGAGTACTGGACCCACCTCGTCGACACCTACCCGATCGTCTCGATCGAGGACGGCATGGCCGAGGACGACTGGGACGGTTGGGCGCACCTCACCGGGGCGCTCGGCGACACGTGTCCAACTGGTCGGCGACGACCTGTTCGTCACCAACGTCCGACCGGCTCCGGATGGGGATCGACCGCAGCGTCGCCAACAGCGTGCTCGTCAAGGTCAACCAGATCGGCTCGCTCACCGAGACGCTCGACACCGTCGAGCTGGCGACCCGCCACTCGTACACGTCGGTGATGAGCCACCGCAGCGGCGAGACCGAGGACGCGACGATCGCCGATCTCGCCGTCGCCACCAACTGCGGCCAGATCAAGACCGGCGCGCCGGCCCGCAGCGACCGCGTCGCCAAGTACAACCAACTGCTGCGGATCGAAGCCGACCTCGGCGAGTCAGCAGCCTTCCGCGGCCGCGCCGCCCTGGCGCCCCTGCCTAACCCCACCGTTCTGTCTGCTTCAGATTGCGCCCTGGGCAGTCTGAAGCAGACAGTTCGGAGTGTCGGCAGGCTCAGCTGCACGTCAGCGCGGTGTCAGCGACCCGCAAGTGGCGGCCGCGAAGGTGTCGTCATGTCCGCTTTCCCGTCCGTCGTCGTGCTGGACGACCCACGCGCCGTCGATCCAGCGCTCGTCGGCGCCAAGGCCGCCAACCTGGCCCGCGCCCGCTGCCGCCGGCCTTCCGGCGCTGCCCGGTGTCGTGTTGACCACCAGCTGGAGCCCGGCCGAAGCCGACGCCGCCACCGATGCCTGGCGTCGCCTGTCGGATGACGGCGCGCGCCGGGTCGTCGTGCGCTCGTCGTCGACCGGCGAGGACGGCGGTGAGTCGTCGATGGCGGGTGTGTTCGAATCGGTGTTGGACGTCGACGACGAGGAGCACTTCCTCGCCGCGGTCGACGCCGT
This sequence comes from uncultured Rubrobacteraceae bacterium, assembly GCA_963769655.1. Lineage (GTDB taxonomy): Bacteria > Actinomycetota > Rubrobacteria > Rubrobacterales > Rubrobacteraceae > CAVYMT01. Next base: position 42,782 of record CAVYMT010000005.1, read on the forward strand.
GGTCGGTTCGGCGGCGGCCGCCCGCGACGCCGGCCTCGTCGACGCCGCGATGGCGGTGCTGGTGCAGCCGATGATCGACGCCGCAGTGGGGTGGCGTGCTGTTCGGCGCCGATCCCGTGTCCGGGCGCCGTGACCGCTTCCTGGTCGCCGCCGTCGACGGTGGGCCGGACGCGCTGGTCTCGGGCCGCGTCGACGGCTGGACCGCGGTGCTCGACCGGCGCGGGCGGGTGCGCGAGGTGCGCTCGGGGCACGATCGCGGCGCGCCCGCCGCGCCGCCACGCTGCGGCGGCTCGCCGCGCTCGCCCGGCAGGTCGCCCGGACGTACGGCGGCCCGCAGGACATCGAGTGGGCCGTGACCGCCGACGGTCGCCTCCACCTGCTGCAGGCGCGCCCGATCACGACGATCGGACCGGACACGCGGCACCGTGTTCGGTCCCGGTCCGGTGGCCGAATCGTTCCCCGCACCGCTGGCGACGCTCGAACAGGACCTGTGGCTGTCGCCGATGCGCGACGGCCTGCGCGCCGCGATCCGGCTGACCGGTTCGATGCCGGCGCGCGCGCTCGACCGCAGTCCGATCGTGGTCGCCGTCGACGGCATGGCCGCCGCCGACCTCGTCGCCCTCGGCGTCGATCCGGCGGGCGGCGGGCTCCTGCGCCGGCTCGATCCGCGCCCGCCGGCCCGCCGCCTGCGGGCGGCATGGCGCGTCGGCCGGCTGCGCAGCGCCTTCGTCGAGCTCGCCACCGACCTCATCGGCCGCGTCGACGCCGACCTGTCGGCCGTGCCGGCACTCGACGAGCTCGCCAACCACGAGCTCGTCGCGATCCTGCGCAACGGCCGCCAGCACGCTCGCCAGCCTCCACGGCCACGAGGCGATCGCCGGGCTCCTGATCCCCAGCTCCAGCCACCGCATCGGTGACCGGTGCGTCACTGGCGCTGTCCGCCGTCGCCCAGGCCCACGCCGAGGGCGTGCCGATGGCCGAGCTGATCGAGCGCGATCCGGTGGTGCTGGCGCTGCTCGCGCCCAGCATCGGCGATCGCAACGGCATCGACGAGCTGGGCATGGTCGCCGCGCCCGTCGCCTGCACCGTCAGGGATCCACGACGATCCCGACCCGGCCGCCGTCGCCCGCGAGGCCCTGCGCCTGCGCGTGCGGTGGCTGCAGGAGCTGACCGCTCGCACGGCGTGGGAGCTCGCCCACCGGCTCGTCGCCGTCGGGGTGCTCCCGTCACTCGGGTCGGTGCGGCTCCTCACGCTCGACGAGCTGGCACGCGCCGCCCAGCTGCGCACCCTGCCGGCCGACCTCGACGCTCGCCGCGAGCCCACCGGGACGTCCCTCCCCTCCCGGTTCCGCCTCGACGACGACGGCGCGGCGTGGGCGGTCCCCGCCCCGTCCAGCCGCCGTCGTCGTCGGGCGGGCGCCGCACGACGGAGCCGTCGGCGTCAGCACCGGCACCGCCTCCGGACGCGTCGTCGTCTGGCGCGATCGGAGCCGATCGACCGCCGACGTGCCGTCGGCGCCGTGTTGGTGGTCAGCCACCTCGACCCACGTCTCGCGCCGGTCATCTCCCGGCTGGGGGCGCTCGTCGCCGAGACGGGCAGCGCGCTCAGCCACCTCGCGATCCTCGCCCGCGAGTACCGCGTCCCGACCGTCGTCGGCGTCGCCGGTGCGACCTCGCGGTTCCACGACGGTCAGCTCGTCACCGTCGACGGCAGCGCCGGCACCGTCGCCGTCGCGACTGCGACGACGTCGATCGCCGACGTCGACGCGACACGCGGCTCAACAGCCCATCACGCAGCAGGAGCACCGTCATGAACGCTCGCCTGCCTCGGCAAGCTCGCCGCGTTCGTCACGCTCGCCGCCTCGGGCGCGTACGTGTTCATCTACCTGTACCGGTGGGAGTGGAACCGGGCCCAGATGTCGGCCGCGATCTTCGTCGCCGCCGAGGTCGGCCTGATCGGCTGGCTCCTCGCCGACCGCATGCGGCGACTCGAGCGCCGCCTCGACCACGCCGCGCTCGACGCCGAGCAGCGGCGGCTGCAGATCCTGCGGGCGACCGCGCCGGCGCCGCGTACCGAGCTTCAAGTGGCTCATGCGTCCGGAGCACTCGAACGTGTTCATCCCCGTGCTGCTCGGCGCCGGTGCGGTGCTGTCGGGCCTGGCGTGGATCGTCGAGCGCGTCGCCAAGGCGACGGCCGGGCGCGCCGGCGAGCACGGGCTGGCCCGCCAGCTCGGCGAGCTCGACCTGCCGAGCGGCGGCCTGCTCGACGGCGGGCTCGATCCGCTCGCGTTGCTGCGAGGGCCGCGGCGATGAAGCGGGTCATCGCCTACCTCGCGCTCGCCGTCGTCGCCGTCGTGGGAATCGTCGCCCTGATGGACGCGACGCAGAACCGGCCGGACGATCCGCCGCCCGGCTCGTCGAGCACGCTCGCGTTCACGGTGTCGACCCGCGACTTCCCGGGCGGCGAGCAGACCGCCGCTCGAACGCTCATGGCGGTGTGCGCGGCGACCGTCGACGACGCCACCATCACCGTGCCCGCTCAGGCAGCGTGAGGCAGACGACGACGCGTGGCGCGTGACCATCACCCCAGCGCTCGGCGAACATGGCCGCAAGCGGTTGGAAGGATGCCTCGAGGACGTCACACTGGATCGGGTGATCGGCCACGTGACCGACGTCCGGACCAGCGAATGAACGCGACGAATGAACAGCGGCGAGTGAACACCGTCCACCACCATCGACCCGTCACGCTTCCCGTCGCGACGGCCAGCGGCGGGTGGGTGCTGGCGGTCGCCGCCGATCTGCTTCGCGATGCTCGCCGATCGGCGCCGCGGTCGACGCGCTGCCGTGGGACGAGCCGATCAGCCGGGCGGTGATCGACGCCAGGACGCCGTTCTGGAACACGGTCGCGCTGCGGGTGTCGTCGATCGGCTCGACGCCCGTCATCATCGCGACGAGCGCGATCGCCGCCCTCGCCGCGTGGCGCCGCTGCCCTCGCCTGGCGCTGGCGATCGTCATCCTCGCCGTCGCCAGGCCGCTGTCGGAGTTCGTCCTCAAGGAGCTGATCGGCCGCGAGCGGCCGATCGGTGACCGCATGGTCCGCGGTCGGGGCCCGGCGTTCCCGAGCGGGCACCCGTACGCCGTCGCCATGACCTGGGGTCTGGTCCCGATGGTGGTCGCGCTGTACAGCCGCCGGCCGTGGCTGCCGCGGATCGTCGCCGTGTTCGCCTGGAGCGCGGCCGTCGCCGTCGCCGCCAGCCGGGTCTGGCTCGGCGTCCACTGGACCTCCGACGCCGCCGCCGGTCTCCTCGTCGGCCTCCTCGCCGTGTGTCTCGCCGAGCGCGCCGTCGCCGGCAACGGCTGCGGGTGTCCCAGCAGCTCATGCCATCGAACGGGTGATCGAGCCTGCGAGAATGACGGCCGTGAGCTCGTCGCGCACGTCCGTCCAGCGTCCCGAGACGCCGTCCGCGCGCTTCGGACGCCGGCCGTTCGAGGCTCGGCGATCTCACGCGGCCGATCGGCATCGACCGACGGATCACGCGCAAGCGACGCTCCAACCTGCTCCTCGGCCTCGTCGCGCTCGTGATCGCCGGGGCGATCGCGGCCGCGTTGTTCGTGCTGCCGGTGCAGACGTACTTCGGGCAGAACGAAGTGCTGGCGCGGCGTCAGGAGCAACTCGATCAACTCGACGCGGTCAACTCCGACCTGCAGCGCGAGGTCGACCGTCTCGGCACCGACGACGGCATCCGCGAGGCGGCGCGGGAGGAGATCGGCTACGTCGACGCCGGCGAGGTCCGCCAGTCGGTGCTCGAGTTCCCGGATCTGCCGACCGACCTCCCCGACGGGTGGCCGTACGATCTCGTCACCGCCATCATCGCCGTGCGGACCGCGGCGACCCCCTGACCACCCACGTCAGCCGCCCCACGTCAGACGAGGCCGAACCGATGAGCCCCAACCAGACGACACTCTCGCCGACGCGGCCCCCCATCGTGGCCGAGGCGCTCGTGCGCCACTTCGGCTCGGGCGACGACCTCGTGCGCGCCGTCGACGGCGTCGACCTCCAGGTCGACGCCGGCGAGATCTTCGGGTTCCTCGGTCCGAACGGCGCCGGCAAGAGCACGACCGTGCGGATGCTCACCACGTTGCTGCGGCCGACGTCGGGGAGGGCCACGGTCGCCGGCTACGACGTCGTCCAGCAGGCCGATCAGGTGCGCCGCTCGATCGGCGTCGCGCTCCAGGACGCGGCGATCGACCCGCTGATGACCGGCGCCGAGCTGCTCCGCCTCCAAGCCGTGCTGTACGGCCTGCCGAAGGCGATCCACCGGACGCGGGCCGGCGAGTTGCTCGAGCGGGTCGGGTTGACCGGGGCCGCCGATCGACGGGTCGGCACGTACTCGGGCGGGATGCGACGGCGCCTCGACCTCGCGATGTCGCTGATCCACGAACCGTCCGTGCTGTTCCTCGACGAGCCGACGACCGGTCTCGACCCGATGAGCCGGCTCTCGTTGTGGGAGGAGATCCGGCGCCTCAACTCCGAGGGCACGACGGTGTTGCTCACGACCCAGTACCTCGAGGAGGCCGACCAGCTCGCCGACCGGGTCGCGATCATCGATCACGGGCTGATCGTGCGCCAGGGTGAACCGGCGGCGTTGAAGCGCGAGGTCGGCGACCCGACGTTGTTCGTGCACGTCGCGCCCGAGCACATCGAAGCAGGCGAAACGGCTGCTGACCGAGTTCGGTGAGCTGCGGCCGAGCCCGGACGGCACGCTCGGCGTCAGCCTGGCCGACGGTTCGAGGTCGGTGTCGGCGGTGGTCCGACGACTCGACGAGGCCGGCATCGCGGTCGACAGCCTCGACCTTCGGGAACCGAGCCTCGACGACGTGTTCGCCCAGGCGACCGGCTACCGGCTCGAGGGTGCCGACGCTGGTCGGCGGTCGAACTTCCCGGAGGCCGACGCGGGGTCGAAGCGGCGATCGCCGGGCCAGGCCGAGCCGTGGGCGACGGCGGGCCGGATGAGCATCGCCGCGCTCGCGTCGGAGCGACGGACGGCGATCCTGGCCCAGACCTGGGCGATGTCGAAGCGGGCGATCCTCGCCCTCGCCCGTCAACCGGCGACGGTGATCCCGTCGCTCGTGTTCCCGCTGTTCTTCGTCGCCCTCGGCACCGCCGCGTTCGGCCGCGCCGTCGAGCTGCCGAACTTCCCCGAGGTCGACTCGTTCCTCGACTTCGCGCTCGCCGGGGCGATCGTCCAGGGCGTGCTGTTCGGTTCGATCACCAGCGCGACCGCCCTGGCCATCGACATCGAGACCGGCTTCTTCGATCGCCTGCTGGCGTCGCCGACCTCGCGGGTGAGCATCCTCGTCAGCCGGCTGGCGGGCGCGATGGCCTACGCCGGCGGTGCAGACGATCGTGTTCATCGTCGTGCTGCTGCCGTTCGGCCTGTCGGTGCGACGCCGGGCCGGTGGGGGTGTTGGTGATGATCGCCGGCGGGATGCTGACGGCGCTCGCCGTCGGTGGCGTGATGTCGGCGATGGCGATCCGCACCGGATCGTCGGAGGCGGTGCAGGGCGCGTTCCCGCTGCTCTTCATCCTGCTGTTCCTGTCGAGTGCGTTCTTCCCGCGCGAGACCATGAACGGCGCTACAAGCGCATCGCCGACATCAACCCGATCTCGCATCTCGTCGAGGGGTTCCGTGATCTCACGATCGAGGGGCTGTCGTGGTCGGCCGTCGGCCGCACGTTGCTCATCTCGGGAGCCTTGGCGGTCGTCGCGATCGCGATCGCGCTGCGCAGCCTTCGCAAGCGGATCGCGGCGCGATGAGCCACACCGTCGATCCGATCCGGACGCCAGGCGATCCGCTCCCGCTGACGACAGCTGATCCGTCCGGCGGACCGCGACGCTGGCCGCCGCCGGCGGCCTCGCGCTCAGGAGCCTGCGCAACATCCGCCGCCTCCCGTCGGCATTCCTGCCGGCGCTGCTGATGCCGGTCTTCCAGGCGGTCGCCTTCTCCGGCACCTACTTCGGGATCACCCGAGCTGCCCGGGTTCCCGACCGACCGCTCGATCAACTGGTTCCTCCCGTTGGCGATCGTCATGGGATCGTCGTTCAGCGGTCTGGGGATCGGCTTCGCGACGATCCGCGACCTCCAGGGCGGTTTCTACGACCGGCTGCGCATGTCGCCGGCACCGCGGCGCTCGCTCGTGCTCGGCCCGCTGCTCGTCGGCGTGGGGCCGCACCCTGATCGTCGTCACCATCGTGTTCGTGGTCGGCACGATCGTCGGCGCCCGGCTCACCGATGGTCCACTCGGGCTGGTGACGCTCTACGTCGCCGGGCTCGGGATGTCGACGATCGGCACCGGTTGGGGTCTCGGCCTCGCGTACCGGTTCCGCGACATGCGGGCGGCGGCGATCATGCAGCTGACGCTGTTCGTCGGGTTGTTCCTCACGTCGGCGCAGACGCCGCTGTCGGTGATGACCGGCTGGTTGCACGCCGTCGCCCGGCGTCAACCCGCTGACCAACATCCTGCGCCTCGCCCGGGTCGGGTTCCTCGGCGACATCGTGTGGGCCGACTGCTGGGGCGGCCTCGTCGCCATCGTCGGCCTCGGTGGGCTGGCGATGCTCTTCGCCCGCCGCGGCCTCGCCACCCTCGACAACTGATCGAACTACCGTCGCACGCAATGTCAGGCCGTCAGGCTGACGGTGACTCACGTGCTGCTCGACCTCGACGGCACGCTCAGCGACTCCGAGCCGGGCATCCTGCGGTCGCTGCAGTGGGCGTGCGAGATCGAGGGGTTCCCGATCCCGAACGAGGCGCAGGTCCGCTCGGTCATCGGACCACCGTTCGAGATCGGGTTGCCGTCGATCGGGATCCCCGACGACGCCCTGTTCCGCGTCATCAAGACCTACCGCGAGCGCTACGAGACGATCGGGCTGTTCGAGAACACGCTCTACGACGGCATCGTCGCGATGCTCGACGAGCTCGCCGCGGCCGGTCTGTCGTTGTCGATCGCGACCGCCAAGCCGGAGCGCACCGCGGTGCGGATCCTCGAGCACTTCGGGCTCACCGAACGCTTCGAGTTCATCGTCGGAGCGACGCTGACACAGGAACGCCGCGCCAAGCACCAGATCATCACGCATGTGCTCGAACTGCTCGGCCTCGACGGCGGCGACCACGTGCCAGGTGATCATGGTCGGCGACCGCGACCACGACGTCCACGGCGCGCTCCACAACGGGCTGCCGTGCCTCGGGCGTGACGTGGGGCTACGGCTCCGTCGAGGAGCTCCTCACGGCCGGCGCGTTCGCGCTGGCCGACGCGCCGGCCGATGTTGTAGACCTCGTCCGCACGCCTTACGGTTCTGACGACCGCCCATGACCCCCGAATCACGCCGACCTCCGACGTCGAGCGAACCAGCGATCGCTCGCGACCCGATCGACTGCTCGGCCCGCCTCGGGGTCGGACGCCGACCGCTTCATGCGGCGACTGCTCCGACTCCCGACCGACGGGCCGAAGGCGACCGCCGCCGACGCCCAGCCGGGCGTTCCAGACGTCGCTGATGGTCGCCACGGTGCGCTGCCTGCTGATGTACATCGTGTTCCCGTTCGTGCTGCCGCGGTCGGGCTGTCGGCAGGGCGTCGGACCGCTCATCGGCGCTGCCCATCAGCATCGCCGCGATCGTGGCGATCGTGATGAGCATCCGTCGCTTCTGGCGCGCCGACCATTCGAAACGCTGGCACTACACGATCCTCGGCACCACCGTGATCGGATTCCTGGTCGTGCTCGTCGTGCTCGACCTCGCCGAACTGCTCACCTGACCGACCGCCGCGCCGGCGTCCCCGTTCGCGCGAGCGCCTCCGATGAGGCATGATGGGTTCTCCGTCAATCTGCCCGACGAACCAGGGGGTCCTTCCGTGGAGATCAGCGTCACTGTCAACGGTGTCAGCCACACCAGCGACGTCGAACCGCGAACGTTGCTGGTGCACTACGTCCGGGAGCACCTCGGGCTCACGGGGACCAACATCGGCTGCGACACCTCCTCGTGCGGCGCCTGCTCGCTGCACATCGACGGCGAGGCGGTCAAGAGCTGCACCGTGCTCGCGGTGCAGGCCGACGGGCACGACATCACCACCATCGAGGGCATGGCGGCGGCCGACGGCACGTTGCACCCGATGCAGCAGGCGTTCATGGAGAACCACGGGCTCCAGTGCGGCTACTGCACCCCGGGCATGGTGATGGCGGCGACCAGCCTGCTGAAGGAGAACCCGAACCCGACCGAGCACGACGTGCGCATCGGTCTCGAAGGCAACCTGTGCCGCTGCACCGGCTACCACAACATCGTGCTGTCGGTGCTCGCCGCCGCCGGCAAGTAGCAGACCGACGAACCGAACGGGAGGGGGCCCCGACATGACCGTATCGACGACTGGACAAGGAAGCGCCTGGCGTGATCGGCCAACGGCTGTTGCGGCGCGAGGACCCCGCGCTGCTCACCGGCGAAGCCAAGTTCACGAACGACATCCAGGTCACCGGCGCCCTGCACCTCGCGGTGCTGCGCAGCCCGTACGCCCACGCCCGCATCACGTCGGTCGACGTGTCGGGCGCGCTCGCCGTCCCGGGCGTCCGGGCGGCGTACTCGGGAGCCGACCTGGCCGATCAGTGGGGCGGGCCGATGCCGTGCGCATGGCCCGTCACCGACGACATGAAGAACCCGGCGCACTACCCGCTCGCCACGTCGAAGGCGTGCTACGCGGGTGACGGCGTGGCGTGCGTGCTCGCCGACAGCGCCACCGCGGCCCGCGACGCGCTCGAAGCGATCAACGTGCAGTACGAGCCGCTCGAGGCCGTGATCGACCTCGAGGACGCGCTGTCCGACCGGGTCGTGATCCACGACGACCTCGGCACCAACACGAGCTACACCTGGAACCTGCTCGTCGAGGACCACGAGGGTGCCGTCGACGAGGCGTTCGCCGCGGCCGCCCACACGGTCAGCGAGCGCTACATCCAGCAGCGCCTGATCCCGATGGCGATGGAGACCACGGGCCGTGCTGGCGATGCCGCAGCCGTTCGGTGGCGAGATGACGCTGTACTCGGCCACCCAGATCCCCCACATCTTGAAGGTGATGGTGGCGTTGACGCTCGGCATCCCCGAGCACCAGATGCGGGTCATCGCACCCTCCGTCGGCGGCGCGCTTCGGATCGAAGCTCAACGTCTACGCCGAGGAACTGCTGTGCGTGGCGCTCGCCCGCAAGCACGGCGTCCCGGTGCGCTGGAACGAGGACCGCTCCGAGAACGCGATGGCGACCATCCACGGCCGCGGCCAGGTGCAGAAGATCGAGCTCGCCGCCGATGCCGACGGCAAGCTCACCGCGATCCGTGTCCGCCTGCTCGCCGACATGGGCGCCTACCTGCAGCTCGTGACGCCCGGCATCCCGTTGCTCGGCGCCTTCCTCTACGCCGGGCGTGTACGACCTGCCGAAGGCGTACGACTTCTCGTGCACGTCGGTGTTCACCACGATGACGCCCACCGACGCCTATCGCGGCGCCGGACGCCCCGAGGCCACGTACGCGATCGAGCGGGCGATGGATACGTTGGCGGCGAAGATCGGCGTCGACCCGCTCGAGCTGCGGCGCCGGAACTTCATCGCCACCGACAAGTATCCGTACGAGGCGTACAGCGGGCTCGTCGTACGACTCCGGCAACCACGACGGCGCGGCGACGAAGGCCGCCGAGATGCTCGGCTACGACGAGCTCCGGGCACGGCAGGCGACGCAGAACGTCGAGGGCTCGACCAAGCGCCTCGGCGTCGGCGTCACGTCGTACTTCGAGATGTGCGGGCTGGCGCCGTCACGGGTGTTGGCGTCGCTCAACTACTCGGCCGGCGGCTGGGAGGCCGCCACGGTGCGGGTGTTGCCGACATCGAAGGTGCAGGTCGTCACCGGCAGCGCGCCGCACGGCCAGGGCCACGAGACGGCGTGGTCGATGATCGTCGCCGAGAAGATGGGCATCAGCCCCGACGACGTCGACGTCCTGCACTCCGACACCGCGATCGCCCCGCTCGGGCTCGACACGTACGGCTCGCGCTCGCTGGCCGTCGGCGGCGTCGCGATCGCGATGGCGTGCGACAAGGTCATCGACAAGGCCAAGCAGATCGCCGCCCACCAGCTCGAAGCGTCGGCCGACGACCTCGAGTACGCGGGCGGCGCGTTCTCGGTCAGGGGCTCACCCGACAAGACGATGCCGCTGGCGGCGATCGCCTTCGAGGCGTTCACCGCCCACAACCTGCCCGACGGGTTGGAGCCCAACCTCGAAGCGCAGGTCACCTACGACCCGCCGAACTTCTCGTGGCCGTTCGGCACCCACATGTGCGCCGTCGAGGTCGACACCGAGACCGGACACGTCGACGTGTTGAAGTACGTCGCGGTCGACGACTGCGGTGTGCAGGTCAACCCGATGATCGTCGACGGCCAGGTGCACGGCGGGGTCGTCCAGGGCATCGGCCCAGGCACTCTGGGAGGAGGCCGTCTACGACACCGACGGCAACCTCAAGACGTCGACGCTCGCCGAGTACCTCGTGCCGGCGGCGAGCGACGTGCCGTCGATCACCACCGGCCACACCGTGACGCCGTCGCCCACCAACCAACTCGGCGTCAAGGGCATCGGTGAGGCCGGCACGATCGGCGCCGCGTCGACGATCATCAACGCCGTCGTCGACGCCCTCTCCGGGCTCGGCGTGCACGACGTGCCGATGCCCGCCAGCCCGCACAACGTCTGGACCGCAATCAACGCAGCTCGCGTCAACAGCAATGGAGGCTCGCAGTGATCCCTGCCGCATTCGACTACGTCCGTGCCGGATCGGCCGAGGAGGCGATCAGCCTCGTCGGTCAGCACGGCGAGGATGCCAAGTTCCTCGCCGGCGGCCACAGCCTGTTGCCGCTCATGAAGCTGCGCCTCGCGCAACCGAGCGTCCTCATCGACATCGGGCGGGTGAGCGACCTGTCGTACATCCGTGACGCCGGCGATCATGTCGCGATCGGCGCCCTCACCCGTCACATGGACGTCGAGAACTCCGACCTGCTCAAGCAGCACGTGCCGTTGCTGGCCCACGCGGCGCACCACGTCGGCGATCCGCAGGTCCGCCACCGCGGCACGATCGGCGGGTCGATCGCCCACGCCGACCCGGCGTCCGACCTCCCGGCCACGACGCTGGCGCTCGGCGCCACGTACGTCGCCCAGGGTCCGAACGGCACGCGCGAGATCGCGGCCGGCGACTTCTACGAGGGGTTCCTCACGTCGTCGCTGGCGCCCGACGAGCTGCTCACCGAGATCCGGGTCCCGAAGATGAACGGCGCCGGGTGGAACTTCCAGAAGTTCAACCGCCGCGCCCAGGACTGGGCGATCGTCGGCGTCGCCGCCTGGCGCCGCAACGGCGATTCCGGCGTCGCGCTCGTGAACATGGCGTCGACCCCGGTGCTGGCGACCAGCGTGTCGTCGGCGCTCGCCGGCGGGGCATCGATCGCCGACGCCGCCGAGCAGGCCGCCGCCGACGCCGATCCGCAAGCCGACCTCAACGCCAGCGTCGAGTACCGCGTGCATCTCGCCAAGGTGCTCACGAGGCGCGCCCTCGAAGCCGCCTCGAGCTGACGCCTCTCCCGCACCCGTGAGCGGCGAGCGGTATCTCGACGCGATCGCCGACGCCGACCCCTATCCGTACTGGTACGACGACGCCGACGAGCCGGACTCGAACCCGACGTTGGTGCGCACCGAGAACTGCGACCTGTGCGTCGTCGGCGGCGGCTACACCGGCTTGTGGACGGCGATCATCGCCAAGGAGCGCGACCCCGTCGCACGACGTCGTGCTGATCGACGCCCACGAGGTCGGGTCGGCGGCGAGCGGTCGCAACGGCGGGTTCATGGAGTCGAGCCTCACGCACGGCGTCGCCAACGGCCTCGACCGCTTCCCCGACGAGATCGAGCTGCTCGAACAGCTCGGGCTCGAGAACCTCGACGCCATCGAAGCCGCGATCCGTCGCTACGCGATCGACTGCGACTACGAGCGCACCGGCGTGATCGACGTCGCGACCAACGCCCACCCGCCGTCGTACTTCGCCGAGCTGAGCGACGACTACGAGCAACTGCGTCGGCTCGGCCAGTCGGTCGAGCTGCTCGACGCCGAGCAGATGCGGGCCCAGGTCGACTCACCGACCTACACCGGCGGTCTGTGGCGCAAGGACCGGGCGGCGCTCGTCGACCCGGCCCGCCTGGCGTGGGGGTTGAAGGCCGCCGCCGAGTCACTCGGCGTGCGCATCTACGAGGACTCCAAGGCGACGTCGCTCGAGCGCGACGGCGTCGGGGTGCTCGTGAAGACACCGCTCGGCGCGGTCCGGGCGGGCAAGGTGGCGCTGGCGACCAACGCCGCCAAGCCGCTGATCCGCCGCGTCCGGCACTACATCGCGCCGGTCTACGACTACTGCATGGTGACCGAGCCGCTGACGCCGGCGCAGCTCGACGTCGATCGGTTGGCGGAACCGGCAAGGGCTGTCGGACATCCCCAACCAGTTCCACTACTACCGCCTGACGTCGGACAACCGGATCCTGTGGGGCGGCTACGACGCCGTCTACTACTGGCGCGGCAAGGTGTCGGCCGAGCACGAGAGCCGGCCGGCGTCGTGGGCGACGCTCAGCCGGCACTTCTTCGAGACGTTCCCCCAGCTCGAAGACGTCAAGTTCACCCACGTGTGGGGCGGCGCGATCGACACCTGCAGCCGCTTCTGCGTGTTCTGGGGCCGGGCGCTCAACGGTCGCGTCGCGTACGCGCTCGGCTACACCGGCCTCGGCGTCGCGTCGTCGAGGTTCGGCGGGGCGGTGATGCTCGACCTGCTGCACGATCGGCGGTCGGTGGCGACCGCAGACCGAGTTCGTGCGCTCCAAGCCGCTCCCGTTCCCACCCGAACCGTTCCGCTTCCTCGGGATCCAGGCCACCCGCTGGTCGCTCGACCGCGAAGACCGCACCGGCAAACGCAACGCCTGGCTCCGCATCCTCGACCGCCTGGGCCTCGGCTTCGACTCCTGACCCCCAACCCCACCGTTCTGTCTGCTTCAGATTGCCCGTGGGCTTCATCTGAAGCAGACAGTTCCGGGGGGTGGGCGGGTATCGTCGCCCGGGTGACGCCAACCGACGTCGACCGTGCGCTGACCGAGCACGGATACCTCCCCGACGAGGGATTGGCCACCGCGATCTTCCTCGCCCTGTCGCTCAAGCGACCGCTGCTGCTCGAGGGCGAGGCCGGGGTCGGCAAGACCGAGGTCGCCAAGGTGCTGGCGGCGTGGACGCACGGCGAGCTGATCCGGCTCCAGTGCTACGAGGGCATCGACGCCGCCCAGGCCGTGTACGACTGGGACTACGCCCGCCAGCTGCTCCACCTGCGGGCCGCCGAGGCCAGCGGCGAGACCGCCGGTCGGACCGCCGACGACCTCGAAGCCGATCTCTACAACGAGCGGTTCCTGGTCAAGCGGGCGCTGCTGCGGGCGATCGAGCACCGCGAGGGACCACCGCCGGTGCTGCTGATCGACGAGATCGACCGCGCCGACGACGAGTTCGAGGCCTACCTGCTCGAGGTGCTGTCGGACTTCCAGGTCACGGTGCCGGAGCTGGGCGTGTTCCAGGCCAGCCGCCCGCCGATCGTGATCCTGACGTCGAACCGCACCCGCGACGTGCACGACGCGCTCAAGCGACGCTGCCTCTACCACTGGGTCGAGCATCCCGGGTTCGAGCGCGAGGTGGCGATCGTGCGGCTCCGCGTGCCGGAGGTCGGCCAGGAGCTCGCCCGTCAGGTGGCGGCCGCGGTCGAGGTGCTCCGCGACATGAAGCTCTACAAGCCGCCGGGCGTCGCCGAGACGATCGACTGGGCGACCGCGCTCGGCCGGCTCGGCGTCACCAGGCTCGACGAGCGCAGCGTCGTCGACGACCCTCGGCACCGTCCTCAAGTACCGCGAGGACCACCAGCGCGTCGAGCAGCACGGCGTCGCCGACATCGTGAAGCAGGCGTTCGAGCGCGGCCTCCTGCCCGGTTGACCGTGACCGAGCGGCGAGCACGACCACCGACGCCGGCGAGATCGCCGTCGCGTTCACGTGGCTCCTGCGCGGCGCCGGCCTGTCCGTCCCGATGAGCTCGACGATCGCGTTCACCGAAGCGCTCGTCGCGACCGGGATCGACGACCGCGACAACACGTACTGGGCCGGCCGGGCGACGCTCGTGCGCCGCCCGGAGGACCACGAGATCTACGACCGGGCGTTCAAGGTGTTCTGGGAGGGCCGCCAGACGGTCGGGCGACACCGCGCCGGCCGAGGAACCGCTGCACATCACGCTCGCCGTCGACGACGACACGGCGACGACGACGCCGACGCAACCCGACACCGCCGAGGCGTCCGACGACGAGACGATCGAGCTGCGCTTCAGCGCCACCGAGGTGCTGCGGCACAAGGACTTCGCCGACTACTCCGACGAGGAGCTGATCGAGGCCCAGCAACTGATGATCGCGCCTCCGTCTCGTCGGTTCGCCCCGCGAGTCGCGCCGCCTCGCCGCCAGCAAGGGGCGCACGGCCCGACCCGACCTGCGCCGCACGGTGCGGGCGGCGATGAAGTCGAACGGCGAGCCGTTCCGGCGGCACTGGCGCGAACCGACCACGCGCAACCGCCGGCTCGTGCTGCTGCTCGACGTCAGCGGATCGATGGAGCCGTACGCGAGGGCGTTGCTGCGATTCGTCCACGCCGCCGTCGCCGGGCGCCAGAAGGTCGAGGCGTTCGCGCTCGGCACCCGGCTGACCCGCATCACCCGCGAGCTCTCGAGCCGCGACCCCGACATCGCGCTCCGCCAGACGTCGACGCGTGTCGTCGACTGGAGCGGCGGCACCCGCCTCGGCGACGGGCTCCGGCAGTTCAACGACGCCTGGGGCCAGCGCGGCATGGCGAGGGGTGCGATCGTCGTGATCCTCTCCGACGGATGGGACCGCGGCGACCCCGACGTGCTCGCCGAGCAGATGGTCCGGCTCCACCGCGTCGCCCACCGGGTGATCTGGGTGAACCCGCTGAAGGTCACGCCGGGCTACGCCCCGCTCGCCCGCGGCATGGCGGCCGCGCTCCCGTACGTCGACGCGTTCGTCGAGGGTCACTCGCGTCGCCGCCATGGAGGAGCTCGCCAGGGCGATCAGCACGCCATGACGCCGGACTCGGTGTCAGCCACCGATGCCGCCGTGATCGACGATCCCATACCGGCACGGCACGCTCGACACGCCCATGCGCCGGGCCGCGTCCGTGCGCCGCGACCACGTCGGCCGTGATCGACGGCGACACACGGCTCACGTACGGCGAGCTCGACCGGCGGATCGCCGGTGCCCGCGCCGGGCTGCGCCAGCTCGGCCTCGCAGTCGGGCGATCGGGTCGGCGGCCTGGCGCTCAACTCGTTCCGTCACCTCGAGGCGTGCATGGGCGTCCCGACCACGAACCTCGTCTTGAACGACCTGAACTTCCGCCTCGCGCTCCCCGAGCTGGAGTTCATCGTCAACGACTCCGGAGCACGTGTGCTGCTCGCCGACGAGCGCCACTGGGAGACCGCCGACCGCGCTGCTCGACCACTGCGACTGCGCTCGAGCAGCTGGTCTGGTTGAGCGACGGGCCGTCGCCCGACGGCGAGGCGACGTGGGACGAGCTCTGCGCGGCGCACGACCCGTCGACGCCGCCCGCCGACCTCGACGCCGACTGCGTCGCCGGCATCACCTACACCGGCGGCACGACCGGGCTGCCGAAGGGCGTGATGCAGACGCACGGCAACTTGATGGTCAACGCCAAGCACCTGTTGTGGGCCAACCCGCGTGTACCCCGACGACCGCTTCTTGCACATCACCCCGATGTTCCACTCGGCGGGCGTCGCGAACATCTACGCCCTCACGCTCGTCGGCGGCACGCACGTGATCTGCCCCGGCTTCGAGCCCGACCTCGTCGGACGCCTGATCGAGCGCTACGAGATCACGGTGTGCGTGCTCGTGCCGACGATGATCAACATGTTCCTGAACCATCCCGGTACCGCCGAGCGCGACCTGTCGACGTGGCGGCTCTGCATCTACGCCGCCTCGCCGATGCCCGTGGCGCTCTTGCGGCGGGCGCTCGACGAGCTGCCGTGCGACTTCGTCGCAGGGCTACGGCATGACCGAGGCGTGCCCGCACGTCGCCCAGCTCTCGGCACTCGACCACCGGCTCGGGCTGACCGGCGACGCCGACGCGCTGCGGCGGCTGGCGAGCTGCGGCACGCCGTGCATCGGCGTCGACGTCGAGATCCGCCGACCCGACGACACCCGCTGCGAGATCGGCGAGATCGGCGAGATCGTGGTCCGCGGCCCCAACGTGATGCCCGGGTACTGGAACCGTCCCGACGAGACGGCCAAGGCGTTCACGCCCGACGGGTGGTACCGCAGCGGCGACCTGGCGTCGGTCGACGACGGCGGGTACATCTTCATCGTCGACCGCGCCAAGGACATGATCGTGTCGGGCGGCGAGAACGTCTACACGACCGAGGTCGAGAACGCGCTCGCCAGCCATCCGGCCGTGCTCGAGGTCGCGGTGTTCGGCGTGCCCCACGAGCAGTGGGGCGAAGCGGTGCATGCCGAGGTTGTGCATCAGAGCACGGCGTCGACGTGACCGAGGCGGAGCTCGATCGCCCACTGCCGCCAGTCGATCGGCGGCTTCAAGGTGCCCCGATCGATCGCGTTGCGCGACGAGCCGTTGCCCAAGTCGGGCGCCGGCAAGATCCTCAAGCGCGAGATCCGATCGCGCGTACTGGGAGGGCCACGACCGCAACGTCTACGTGACGTCGAGCAGCAGGGCGTGCTCGTCCATGGCACAATCAATGCCATGAAGGAACTGCTCGACGATCTCGACCGGTGGCGCTCCGACGGCAAGCGGGTGGCCCTCGCCCGGGTCGTCGACATCGAGGGTTCGGGCCCGCGCGATCCCGGCGCGGCGATGGCCGTCAGCATCGAGGGCGAGGTCGTCGGCAGCGTGAGCGGCGGCTGCGTCGAGGGCGCGGTGGTGACCGAGGCGCTGTCGATCCTCGCACGGCGACCGGGAGCCCGGCATCGTCACGTTCGGCTACAGCGACGACGACGCGTTCGCCGTCGGCCTCACGTGCGGCGGCACGATCCGGCTGTTCATCGAGGAACTCGACTGGTGACGATCTACAGCGAGCTGGCCGCGCGCATCCGCGCCCAGTCGCCGGTCGCGCTGGCCACCGTCATCGACGGGCCCGCACGTCGGGAGCAAGCTCCTCGTCGAGCCGGACGCCGATCGCGCTCAGGTTCGCTCGGACATCCCGAGCTCGATCGCGTCGTCGCCCGCGACACGCGCGCCGAGCTCGAGGCCGGCCGGTCGGGGGTCCGCCACTACGGCCCCGAGGGTCAGACCACGCCGGAGGACCTCGTCGACACCCCGGTCGTGCGCGTGTTCGTCGAGAGCTGGTCGCCGCCGCCACAGATGTGGATCTTCGGCGCCGTCGACTTCACGGCCGCGCTCGCCAAGGTCGCCAAGGTGCTCGGCTACCGCGTCACGGTGTGCGACGCCCGCGAGATCTTCGCCACCCGCCGCCGGTTCCCGATGGCCGACGAGGTGCGGGTCACGTGGCCGGGCCCGATGTTCGAGGATCGGGGCGCCACACTCGGTCCGCGCGACGCGGTGTGCATCCTCACCCACGACCCCAAGTTCGACGTCCCGGCGGTTCAGGGCGCGCTCGCCACCGCGGTCGGCTACATCGGCGTGATGGGCAGCCGCACCACGCACGCCAAGCGCATGGAGCGCCTCGCCGAGGTCGGCGTCGACGACCCCGCCGACCTCGCCCGGCTGATGTCGCCGATCGGGCTCGACATCGGCGCCCGCACCCCGGAGGAGACGGCGATCTCGATCTGCGCCGAGATCATCGCCAACCGCACCGGCCGCCACCCCCCAGCCTGCGAGACGGCGAAGGCCCCATCCACGCCTGACAGCGCGGAGCGAGCGCGATCACGACTGCAGGTCGGGGTGAGTCGTCGAAGCGCAGCGGAGACGACGAACTCGGAGGGCGAAGCCCGCTCGAACGGCGCAGCCCACTAGACGTCGGGTCGGCGAAGACGACGTTGTCGCGAGTGGCGCCCGGTGAGGAACGTGATCTCGACCTCGCTGCCGCGTTGGCGCGAGTGCACCATCGCGTCGCCGATGCCGAGGAACATCATCACGTGACCCGGGTAGTACATCAGGTCGCCGGCTTGCGGCGGCGGCTGCGCTCGACTCGCTGCGACGTCGTTGATCTGGGCCCGGCTCTGACGCGCCAGCTCGATGCCCGGCGACGCCCCAGGCGTACGTCGTCAGGCCGGAGCAGTCGAACCCGACACCAGGCTCCGACGATGTTCGATCGGTACGGCACGCCGAGTTGGGTCAACGCGGCGAGCAACGCGGTCTGCTTGTCGAGATCGCTGCGCGCCCACGCGTCGCGCATCATCGCCGCCGGGATGCCGAGCTCGGCCGCCGCCAGGTTGGCTGCCTCGTCGCGCAGCCGTGACGTAGCGGTCGAACGCGAGCGCGTAGCGGTCGTAGCTGTGCGTGTCATCGACGTCGTCGAGATCGGACACCGCATCGAGCGCCTGAGCGGACGAGCTGGGCCAGCGCCGGCGAGATCGACCGCACGGTCGCCGCCTCGGCGGGTGCCGGGGCGAGACCGCCAGAGCACCGCGAGCAGCGAGCCGAGCGTGAGCACCGCGACCGCGGCGCGGCGTAGGAGAGAATGCTGGAGGTCGGAGACGAGGTGCTGACATGAGAAGTTGCCCGCGGTCACCCGAACGATCGGGCTCCCGTGATTACGAACGGTAAACATATCGACATCGAATCGCAATAATGAAGTCATTCGTCATCTTTTCGTCATCTGTTGTTCAGCTGCCGGTCGACAGAATCAGCGATATGACGGTCGCGATCCTGCTCGCAGCGGGTGCCGGCAGCCGCTTCACCGGCGGCGGGCACAAGCTCGATGCGACGATCGGGGGTCGATCGGTCGCCCACCGGGCGATCAGCGGCGGCCCTCGACTCGGGCATCGGACCCGTTGCTGGTGGTCACCGGGGCGCACCGGATCGCGCTGCCGGCCGGTGCCACCGAGGTGCACAACCCCGACTGGGCCGACGGTCAGATCACGTCGGTGCGGCGCGGGCTCGAGGCCGCGCGTGCGCTCGGCGCGACGGCGGTCGTGGTCGGGCTCGCCGACCAACCGTTCGTCACCGCCGAGGCGTGGCGGGCCGTCGCGGCGTCGACGTCGCCGATCGCGGTGGCCACGTACGACGGCCGGCGCGGCAACCCGGTGCGTCTCCACGAGTCGGTGTGGCACCTGTTGCCGGAGTCCGGCGACGAGGGCGCTCGCGCGCCTGATCCGCGTTCGACCCGACCTCGTCGAACAGATACCCTGCGCGGGTTCGCCCGCCGACATCGACACCGAGGAGGATCTGCGCCGATGGCAGAGCAACTCGTCAACGAATTCACCGTGAACCGACCGATCGAGGAGGCGTGGCCGGTGATCTGCGACGTGGAGCGCATCGCGCCGTGCATGCCCGGTGCGCAGCTCGAAGAGATCGAGGGCGACGTGTACCGCGGCGTCGTGAAGATCAAGCTCGGCGCCGTCTCCACCCAGTTCAAGGGTCAGGCCCAGTTCGTCGAGCGTGACGACGTGAACCACCGGGCGAAGCTGAGGGCCGAGGGCCGCGACACCGGCGGGCGGGGGAACGCCGCCGCCGACATCACCGCCGAGGCCGAGTCGTTGTCGCCGACCAGCACCAAGTGCACCGTCACCACCGACCTCCACATCACCGGCAAGGTGGCGCAGTTCGGCCGCGGCATCATGGGCGACGTCAGCAAGAAGCTGATGGAGCAGTTCGCCGCCGAACCTGAACACGATGCTCGACAACACCGCCCTCGACAACACGCGCCGACAACACGGCGCCCGACAAGGCCGGGTCCGACGCGCCGACCGAGCCAGACGCGCCACCGGCGCACCGCGCCACGCCGCGGCTGGCGCAGCGAGTGCCGCGTCGGCGGGCAACGGATCCGCCGGCACGTCGGCCGCGCCGACCAAGCGCGTCATCAGCGGACCGGCGACGGAGCCGATCGACGTGGCCGGCATGGCCGGCCCGGCGTTGCTGAAGCGCATCGGCCCGGTGGTGCTCGGGCTGCTCATCGTGTTCCTGCTGCTGCGCCGTCGCCGCTGACACCGATGGACGACCGGGCGCGGGTACGCGAGCTCCTCGGTCGTGAACCGCGCGGCGACTTCGACGTCGTCGTGCGCGGCGAGCGACGGCGACCCCGTCGTGCTGAGGAACGCACCGTTGCTCGACGACGGCACCCCGATGCCGACCCGGTACTGGCTGGTCGGGCCCGACGAGGTGCGCCGGGTCAGCCAGCTCGAGGCGGCCGGTGGCGTGCGCGCCGCCGAGGCGGCGATCGACGCGGCGCTCATCGACGACGCCCACCGCCGCTACGCGGCCGAGCGCGACGCACTGGTGCCCGACGACCACACCGGCCCACGGCCGTCTGGCGGGGTCGGCGGCACGCGAACCGGCGTCAAGTGCCTCCACGCCCACTACGCATGGCACCTCGCGGGCGGTGACGACCCGGTCGGCCGCTGGGTCAGCGAGCAGCTCGAGCTGTCCGACGGAGGTTCGCATCACGCTCGGCGAATCGGCGACGGCGATCGCTGCGGCGACGCGGCCGGAGCCGCCGGCACGATGTGGACGGCAGAGCTCCCGTGGGGCGTCGTCAACCTCACCACGACCGAGTTCGAAGGACAGCGATCCACCATCACCCGCCCAGCTCACCAACGCCCTCGGCGCCGTCGGCGACGAGTTCGACGACGTCGTGCGGAGCCACCCCGAGCTGATCGACATCGCCGCGGTGACGTTCAGCGGGCCGCTGGCGAGCACGCTGGCCCGCCTCGAGGCCGGCACGCGACGACGTCGCCGACGGTTTCGTCCTGCCACGCGAGGCCGCCGAGGAGATCTTCCGGACGGTCGCCACCGAGGCGGCGAGCGACCGGGCCTACAACCCTGGGCTGCCGCTGCGAACACGTCGACACCGTCGTCGCCGCCTGCTGCATCGTGCTCACGGTGATGCGCCGGCTCCACCTCGATCAGGTCACGATCGCCTGAGCGCGCGATGCGACACCCGTCAGCCCTCGGTCGGCTGCACGACACCGATCCGCCTGTACGGGCGGCGGGTGATGATGCGGCCGCTGCGTGCCGTCCGATCATCGCGACTGGAGCAGTGTCCGGCGTCACAACGAGGACTGGCTGGTGCCGTGGGAGCCGCAGCGCGCCGCCAACCAACCCGATCTCACCCGCGACGCGCGCAGCGTTCACCGCCCGCTGTACCGCCCGCGATCGCGACCGCACGGCCGACGCCGCGTACGCGTTCGGCCTGTTCGTCGACCAGCGGTTCGCGGGCGAGGTCAACCTCAACAACATCGTGCGCGGAGCGCTCCAGTCCGGCACGGTCGGCTACTGGATCGACCGCGACCGCGCCGGCCAGGGGTACGTGGCCGAAGGGCGTGGTCGTGCTCACGAGGTTCGCCTTCGAGCAGCTGCAGCTCCACCGCCTCGAGGTCTGCATCGTGCCGCGCAACACGAACAGCCGGCGCGTCATGGAGAAGCTCGGCTTCCGCTGCGAGGGCCTGTCCGAGCGCTACCTGGAGATCGCCGGCGTGTGGGAGGACCACCTCCGCTTCGCCATCACCGCCGAGGACTGGGCCGAACGGCGCGACGAACTGACCGGCGACTGGCTCTGAACCGGATCGCGACGATCAGGGTTCGCCGGCGAGCCGGAACGCCTCCGCCCGCTCCTGGCGCACCTTCGAGCGCCGCTTCCACATCTTCGTCTTCCAGTGGCGGCTGGTGCGCTTGCTGCGTCGCGACCTTGGTCTTGGCGACCTCGGGGTCGTGATGGTGCATCGGCTTCCAGGCTGCGCCCGGTTCGTGGACGTCGGATGGATCGAGACCAGCACTCACTTTGCTGGCCACTTGGTTGAGCTCGACATGGATCCGGTGCCGCTCGCTGTGGGCGTGGGCTCGCAGTTCCTGTTTTGGCGGCAACGGCACCTCGACGGTGCGATGACGCTGGCTCATATGGGCTACCTCCCTGTTAGGTGGTTGTAGCTCCTCCCCGTGACTCCCACACTAGCGGCCAGCTGGTACGCACTATTGACGCCCGCCGTGTGACAGTTGTGCGCGATCCGGTCGCTGACGAGATCTTGACGGCGGTCGCCCGGCTCAGGACTCGCGCGACGAGATCTTGGCCTGCAGCGCGGCCAGCCGTTCCGCGAACCAGGGCTGCTTCGTGCTCCAGAGCTGGGGTTCGAGCTCGCGCTGCACCGCCGCCGGGTGATCGTCGATGTCGGCCATGTCCCGGATCGTCGCCTTGGTGACGATCGCCAGCTCACGCGGTGCGCTGGCGGCCGTCGCCGCGATCGCGTGGGCGACCGACAGCAACTCGTCGTCGTCGACGCAGCGGTAGGCGAGACCGACACGCTCGGCCTCGGCGCCGTCGAGCACCTGGCCGAACACGACCGCCGCCATCGTCGTCTGCGGCCCGGCGATGCGCCGGAACATCCACGTGTGACCGCCGCCGGGGTGCAGGCCGATCTGCAGGAAGCGGGTGTCGAACTTGGCGCGGCGGGCCGCGATCCGCACGTCGCAGCCGAGGGCGAGGTTCATGCCGGCACCCACGGCGGCGCCGTTGACCGCGGCGAGCGTCGGGCAGCGGACTGCGGGCGATCCGCAGGAAGCCCTCGTAGATGGTGCCGAGGCTGTCGCCGTTGGCCGTCCCGAGGTTGCCGAGGTTCGCACCGGCGCAGAACGCCGGCGGCGTTCCGGTCACGACGACGGCGCCGACCGACTCGTCGGCCTCGATCGCGTCCATCGCGGCGACGATCTCGGTGACCATCGGCGCGGTCAGCGTGTTGCGCTCGTCGGGGTTGTTGAGCGTGAGCGTGGCCACGCCGTCGGCGATGTCGGTCAGGACCAGGGACATGCGGGAAGTCTGTCACGCTCGACCGGTTGTAGCCTCGGCCCTGAGATGCTCGACCACGTCTTCACCGATGCGATCAGCGCCCTGCGCGACGCCTTCGAGGCGGCGTTTCTCGAACGGCAGGCCTTCGAGGAGCACTTCCAGGTCGACGTGCTGCTCGGCGACATCACGTGGGAGACCAGCTACGGGCTGCCCGGCGAGGGACAGCCGCCTCGGGTCGTCGCCCACATCACGTTCGACTGGCCGACGTGGAGCCAGACCGTCGTACCGACGCTGGTACGTCGACGAGGAGCTCGACGCGCCGCCGGTCGATCGAGATGGAGATCGTGCTGCGGATCCAGCGTCTCGCCGAGCAACCCGATCCGCGCGCCGTCTTCGCCGCGCTGCCCGACCACAGCCCTCCGATCGGGGGCGAGCGGCTCGAGCGGGCCGGGCTCACGGTCGAGATCGGTCACCCCGACCCCAACGACTCGGCCGGCCACGGCGGCCGCCGAGTACGCCGTCGAGATCACCTACGAGGGTCTCTACGAGCTCGTCGAGGAGACGCTCGCCGATGGGTCGAGCTCGATCCTCGACGACCACTTCGGGGTGCTCGGCGGGTGGATCGCGTCGACGCTCGTGAAGCTCGGCGACCTGCGGCTCGCGTTCCTGCCCGCCGACGACGTCGAGACAGAATGAGCGCGATGACGCGACAGCGCCGGTGCTTGCTCGACGTCTCCGACGGGATCGCGACGGTGACGCTCAACCGGCCCGAGGTGCGCAACGCGCTGTCGAGCGAGGTGTTGCGGCTGTTGCCGGAGCTGATGCGAACGGCCGAAGCCGACGACGACGTGAGCGTGATCGTGCTCACCGGTGCCGATCCGGCGTTCTGCGCCGGGCTCGACCTCGAGCGAGCTCGGCTCGACGGCGATCAACTCGGGCTCCGGCGGCGGGTCCGACGAGCCCGCCGGCACGCAGCGGCGCCCGCGGCCCGTTTCCGCGCCTGACCAAGCCGCTGATCGGCGCGATCAACGGTGTCGCCGTCACCGGCGGGTTCGAGCTGGCGCTCAACTGCGACTTCCTGATCGCCAGCGAGCGCGCCAAGTTCGGCGACACCCACACCCGGGTCGGCGTGATGCCGGGCTGGGGCCTCACGGTGCTCCTCCCCCAGGCGATCGGTGTCCGGCGGGCCCGCGAGATGAGCTTCACCGGCAACTTCATGGCGGCCGACGAGGCGCTCCAGCGCGGGCTCGTCAACCACGTCGTGCCGCACGCCGAACTGATCCCGTTCACCCGCTCGATCGCCGCCGACATCGTGGACAACGAGACCGACGCCGTCCGCCAGATCCGTCAGACCTACGCCGTGATCGCCCACGACGACGACGGCTGGGAGACCGAGGCACGCGACTCGCGGGCATGGCGGCGCTCGATGTCGAGCCCCGAGACGATCGCCGCCCGCCGCGCCGCGATCCAAGCGCGCGGCCGAACGCAGTAGACGATCGTCAGATAGTCGCGCGCCGCGGGCGCGGAGGTCGGCTTTGATCGCCTCGGCGATGTCGAGGGCGAGGATCTCGGCGCCGGTCTCGTTGAGGTGGAACCCGTCGTCGGCGCGGACGTCCTTGCCGATGCCGTCGCGGGGATCGATGACGTACTCGGCCCAGCCGCCCGTACGACCCGAGAACCGGCTCCACGTGTCGATGAACACGATCGACGGGCGCTTGGCCGCCTCGGCCTTGGCGGTCTCGTCCTGCACCTGCATGCGGAACGTGACGTCGGGGTCGTCGTCGTTGGGGATGCCGACCCAGATCACCGTGCGGCCGTCCTCGACGAGGAAGTCCATCACCTCGCCGACCCGCTTGCCGTACTCGGCGCGCCACTCGGCGTTGTCGGAATCCGGCACCGGCTGGAAGGCGACGACGCCACCACGTCGCGTCGAGGAGGCCCTGGGCGTCGTTGCCGCCGAACGTGATCACGACGATGTCGGGATCGACCACCGGGACCTGCTCGCGCAGGCGTGCGCTCCAGTCGAAGTAGTCGGGGCGGGCCAGGCCGGACGACACCTTGTAGTCGAGCGTCGGTGTCGACGAGATCGGTGTCGCCGAGCAGGCGGTCGAGGTAGGGCGCGAACGTCCCGGCGTCGCTGTCGCCGGCGATCAGCACCACCGCCGGGTTGTCGGCCGTCGGCGGCCCGGTGTCCTCCGGTGGCGGTTCGGTCGGGGGTGTCGTCGCCGCGGCCGTCTCGAGCGGGGCGGCGAGCAGCGTCGGCGGTCGCGGTGCTCGACCGGGCCAGTCCGGACCGTCGGCCGCGTCGGCCACGTCGCTGCCCGGTCGGGATCGAACCGCCGTCGTCGGCCAGCGTCGACACCACCTTGGCCGCGCCGGCACCGACCGCCACGAGCACGGTGAGCGCTGCCAGCCGGCGGATCCGGTACCGATGCCGGCTGACCCGCGGGCGCGGCGTCGGACGGGACGGCGGGGCGGCGAGCGACATGACCCGCCCATGTTAAGGGCCGGAGGGCTTTGCGGCCGGGGCATGTATCCGCACGGTAGGCTCCGCGACGGTTCCCGTGAACAAGGACACCCAACCAACGATCCATCCCGTGAAGGGGGAGACATGATCAAGAGCAAGCGCGTGCTTGCCGCCGCCCTCGTCGCCGCGCTCGGCCTGACGGCCGCCGCATGTGGCGACGACGACGACGACACGACCGACGGCACCGACGGCACCGAGGCGCCGGCGGACGACCGGCGCACCGGAGGGGACGACGGCGCCCGACGGCGACCGCCGCGCCCGAGGACACCGCGGCACCGACGGGACCACCGGCGACCGACGAGACCACCGGCGCCCGACGGGACCACGGCGCCGCGACGAAGGCG
The DNA here is from genome assembly GCA_963769655.1 of uncultured Rubrobacteraceae bacterium. Classification (GTDB taxonomy): domain Bacteria; phylum Actinomycetota; class Rubrobacteria; order Rubrobacterales; family Rubrobacteraceae; genus CAVYMT01. The sequence goes on from CAVYMT010000005.1 coordinate 68,708, forward strand.
GCAGCTCGTTCGTCACGCTCGAGGAGGAGTGCGCGACGTACGACGGCCTGCGAGGCGCCGGCCGACTTCACGCGTCAACCTCGTCACCGACATCGGCAAGGTCGACGACGGCACGTTCAACCAGTTCGCCTACGAGGGCATGCACGGCCGCCGTCGAGTGCTTCGGCATCGACGGACACCAGCTTCATCGAGACGGTGTCCGAGGCCGACTACGCCGCCAACATCGCCACGTCGCTCGAGAGCAACCCGAACGTGCTCGTCACCGTCGGCTTCCTGCTCACCACCGACACCGAGGCGGCGGCGATCGCGAACCCCGACGTCGACTTCATCGGCATCGACCAGTTCCTGCCCGGAGTACCCGGCGAACATGGCCGGCGTCGCTGTTCACCGAGGACGAGAGCGGCTACATCGCCGGCGTCCTCGCCGCCTCGCTCAGCGAGAGCGGCGTCATCGGCGTCGTCGCCGGTCGTGAGGACGTCCCGCCGGTCGTCAAGTTCGTCAACGGCTACACCGTCGGCGCCGCAGTCGGTGAACCCCGACATCCGGGTGCTGTCGATCTACAACGAGAGCTTCACCGACCCGGCCAAGGGTGCGTCCGACGCCGCCCAGTTCATCGGCGAGGGCGCCGACGTCATCTTCGGCGCCGGCGGCCCGACCGGTTCCGGCGGCGTCGCCGCCGCGGCCGAGGCCGGCGTCTGGGCGATCGGTGTCGACCAGGACGAGTACTTCACGACGTTCGCCGGCGGCACCGCCCCCGGCGCGGAGTTCCTCGCCAGCTCGGCGATCAAGCGCGTCGACCTCGTCACGTTCCGGCTGATCGCCGACGCCGATCCAGGACGAGTTCGAGGGCGGCCTCGTCGTCGGCACCGCCGCGAACGACCTCATCACGTACGCCGAGGCCGCACGACGCCGACGTCCCGGCCGAGGTGACGGCGGCCGTCGAGGCGGCCCGCGCCGGCCTCGCCGACGGAGCATCACCACCGGCGTCTGCGGCATCGACGGCCTGTTCGTCGGTGAAGGCTCGGCCTGCGACTGACGCGCTCGCCTGACGGCCGGGCTGCACACGGGCCCGGTCCCTTCGGGGGACCGGGCCCGTGTCGCGTCGACCGGCACGTGCGTCGGCCGGTTCGGCTAGTCGTCGCCGCGGTGACCGGCGAGGCGGAGGCGGGCGACGTGAGCACCGAGGGTGACCGCGACGCCGGTGCTCGAGGTCCGCGGGCGTCACCAAGACGTTCCCCGGCGTCATCGCCAACCAGGACGTCGACCTGACCCTCCACGAGGGCGAGATCCACTGCCTGCTCGGCGAGAACGGTGCCGGCAAGAGCACGCTGATGAACGTCGTGTTCGGCCTCTACCAGCCCGACGAGGGCACGATCCGGGTCCGCGGCGAGGAGGTCCAGCTTCGACGGCGCCAACGACGCCATCGCCCACGGCATCGGCATGGTGCACCAGCACTTCCAGCTGATCCCGGTGTTCACGGTCGCCGAGAACGTGATCCTCGGCAACGAGCTCGTCCAAGGGCGGGCTGCTCGACATCGAACGAGGCCCGCCGGCGCATCCGCGAGCTCGGCGACGCAGTACGGCCTGCACGTCGACCCCGACGCCAAGGTCGGCGACCTCTCCGTCGGCGAGCAGCAGCGCGTCGAGCTGGTCAAGGCGCTGTTCCGCGAGGCCGACATCCTGATCCTCGACGAGCCGACCGCCGTGCTCACGCCGGGCGAGGTCGACGACTTCTTCGCCGTCGTGCGCAGCCTCGTCGACCAGGGCAAGTCGATCATCTTCATCACCCACAAGCTGCGCGAGGTGCTCGCCGTCGCCGACCGGATCACGGTGCTGCGCGGCGGCCGGGTCGCCGGCACCGCCGACCCGACGACGGCGACGCAGCAGTCGCTCGCCAACCTGATGGTCGGGCGCGACGTCGTGTTCCAGGTCGAGAAGTGCGCCGCCGCACCCGGCGACGTCGGTGCTGTCGGTCCGCGACCTGCGCGTCGCAGGACGACCGCGGCGTGCAGACCGTCAACGGCTTCTCGGTCGAGGTGCGCGGCGGCGAGATCTTCGGCGTCGCCGGCGTCGAGGGCAACGGCCAGCGCGAGCTCGTCGAGGCGATCGCCGGCATGCGCCGCAAGATCGGCGGGCACGTCGAGATCCTCGGGCGCGACGCCACCCAGATGTCGCCGCGCCAGATCACCGAGCTCGGCACCGCGCACATCCCGGAGGACCGCGGCAAGCACGGCGTCGTCGGGCGCGTACACGATCGCCGACAACCTCGTGCTCAACCGCTTCGACCAGGCCGCCGTTCTCCCGGCGCGGGCATCCGCAACACGCAGGCCGATCGACGACGAGGCCGAACGACTCGTCGCGCGAGTTCGACGTGCGCACGCCGGGCATCGACGTCGCCGTCGAGCACGCTGTCGGGCGGCAACCAGCAGAAGGTCATCGTCGGCGCGCGAGCTCACCGGCGACGTCAAGGTGCTCTTCGTCGCCCAGCCGACCCGCGGGCTCGACGTCGGCTCGATCGAGTTCATCCACCAGCAGATCATCGCCCTGCGCGACCGGGGCGCCGCCGTGTTGCTGGTGTCGGCCGAGCTCGACGAGATCCTCTCGCTGTCGGACCGCATCGGCGTGCTCTACCGCGGCCGGCTCGTCGGCGACGTTCGACGGCGCCGACGCGACCCGTGAGCGAGCTCGGCTACCTGATGGCCACCGGGCGCCACCCCAGACGTCGCGAGGAAGCTCGTCGGATGAACGAGCCAGCGACCGCCGCCCGTCACGCGACGTGATCTCGTGGATCAGGGGCTGGTGGAACCTCCAGCCGGTGCTCGTCCCGCTGTACGCGCTCCTGCTGTCGTTCGTCGTCGGCGGCGTCCTGATCGCCGCTCGTCGGCGTCAACCCGTTCGAGGCCTACTGGGCGCTGCTGCGCGGGCATGTTCGGCACGCCCGAGCCGGATCGCCGGCTCGATCGCCCGGTCGGTGCCGTTCATCGGCTCGGCGCTCGCCCTCGCCTTCGCCTTCCGCGCCGGTCTGTTCAACATCGGCGCCGAGGGTCAGCTGCTCGTCGGCGGCGTGACGGCGGCGTGGGTCGGCACGTGGTCGTTCATGTACGACATCCCCGGCATCCTGGCCGTGCCGATCATCATCGCTCGCCGGCTTCGTCGGCGGCGCGGTGTGGGGCGGCATCCCCGGCGTGCTGCGGGCCCGCACGGGCGCCCACGAGGTGATCACGACGATCATGCTGAACAGCATCGCCCTGTTCGTGACGCGCTGGCTGGTGAACTCGAGCGATCCGCGTGATCCTGCGCGACGCGGCGGCGAGCGTGCCCCGGACGAAGACGATCTCGCCGACGGCACGGCTCCCCGAGCTCGTCGACAGCGACCCCAACCTGCACACCGGCCTGTTCTTGCTCGTTGCGCTGTGCTGTCGTGGTGTGCGTTCGTGCTGCGGCGCACGACGTTCGGGTTCGAGACGATCACCGTCGGCACGCAACCCGCACGCCGCGCACTACGCCGGCATCAGCGTCAACCGGATCATCATCCTGGCGATGGTGCTGTCGGGCGGCTTCGCCGGCCTCGCCGCCGCGTCGGAGGTCGCCGGCACGAACTACTTCTTCCAGCCCGGGCACGTTCGCCTGCATCGGCTTCGACGGCATCGCCATCGCCCTGCTGGCCCGGGCCAACCCGATCGCCATCCTCGCCGGCCGCGTTCCTGTGGGGCTCGCTGCTGGCCGGGGCACCGCTGATGCAGCAGGAGGCCGACGTGTCGATCGACGTCGTGCGCATCATCCAGTCGATGGTGCTGCTCTTCGTCGCCGCCGACGCCATCGTGCGCTACGTCTTCCGGCTGCAGGGCGCGGCCGGGCCTGCACACTCGACGCCCCGGCGACCGGCTGGAGCGCGACATGACCGACGCCGGCGCACCGCATGCCCGACGACGCCTCGGCCCGGACCTCACCGCGACGAGCTCGGCGAGGGCACCGCCAGGCGGCGGCTCGGCGCGCCGGCAGATCGTCGGCGTCATCTTCGGCGTCCTCGGGTCTGCTGCTCGCTGGTCGTCGTCGCGCCCAACCTCAGCGGCGAGCGACGGTACGTTCGCGTTCGAGCCGCCGCCCGACCCGCTCGCAGGTCGAGCTTCAACCCCGTCACGCTCGTCGCGCGTCATCGGCGTCGATGTAGATCGTCGCCGGCGGTCGCTCGGCTTCCTGCCCGCACTCGGTTCGACCGCATCGCGCTGATCGGCCCAGATCGTCGCCGCGCGCCTGGCCATCCCGCTTGATCCTCGGCGATCGGCCTGGCCCTGTCGGACGCCCCGGGCACCAACGTCACCAACCTGCTCGAGGAGTCGCTCGTGCTCGCCACGCCGATCGCGCTCGGCGCGATGACCGGTCTGTGGTGCGAGCGGTCCGGCATCGTCAACATCGGCATCGAGGGCATGATGCTCGGCGTCGGCCGGCGTCGGCTACATGGTCTACGCCGTGCTCGGCGACGCCGCCGGCGCCGGCGTGGCTGTGGATCTCGCATCCTCGTCGCGCTGTGTCACCGGCGCGCTCGCTGGCGGCGCTGCACGCCGTGCTGTCGATCCGCTACCAGATCAACCAGATCGTGTCCGGCGTCGTGATCAACCTCGTTCGCCCTCGGCCTCACCGGGCTTCCTGCGATCGGAGGTGATCGTCCCGAGCGGCTTCAGCAAGGGCGTGTCGACGTCGGAGATCGACATCCCGCTGCTGTCGCGAGATCCCGATCCTCGGCGAGACGATGTTCACCGGCGGCCCGCTCCACTTCGCGATGTACGTCATCGTGTTCCTCACGTGGCTCGTGATGTACCGCACGTCGTGGGGGCTGCGGGTGCGGTCGTGCGGCGAGAACCCCCACGCCGCCGAGACGCGTCGGCATCAACGTGATCCGCATCCGCTACCAGGCGGTGATCCTCGGCGGCTTCATCGCCGGTCTGGCCGGTGCGTGGTTCTCGATGGAGGCGCAGGCCGGCTTCGAGGACAACATGACGAACTCGGCCGGCTTCATCGCCCTGGCCGCGCTGATCTTCGGCAAGTGGACGCCGTGGGGCGCGTTCGGCGGGGCGCTGCTGTTCGGCTTCGCCCGGGCGCTCGGCTCGCGGCTGCAGTTCCTCGAGGTCGAGATCGGCGACTTCGACGATCCCGCAGCGAGTTCTTCCAGAGCCTGCCGTTCGTCGTCACGCTCGTCGTCGTCGCCGGCGCCCTCGGTCGGGCGATCGCTCCGGCCGCCGAGGGCCAGCCCTACACGCCGTCGAAGTGACGGTGTCGACGCGGGCAGCCGACCAGCGCGCTCGCTCAGCTCGGCAGCTCAGCAACGGCGCGCACCTCGATACCGCCACGCGGTCGCTGAGTCACGACGACCTCGACCCGGTGCGGTGTGGCGGTCGCCATGATCTCCGCCGCGATCTCGGCGGCGAGCGCCTCGGCGAAGACGGGCCGGTCACGGAAGCCCCACAGGAACAGCTTCAGGCTCTTGGACTCGACGCACCACCGATCGGGCACGTACTCGATCACCACGTGCGACAGGTCCGGCTGCTGGGTGACCGGGCAGATCGACGAGACCTCGTCGGAGGTGAACCGGACGGACGTGACGTGAGCCGGCGCGGGGAACACCTCCACGTGCTCGATGGGATGACGCACGGTCTGGCCGAGGACGCTGAGCTCCATGGGAGAAGGCTACGCGAGGCGTTGTGCTCGCCGGTCGTCAATCGCTGTGACGCACGATCGGCGGCGGCGTGTAGACACGCGGCCGCGGCGCGTCGACATCGGATCGTTCCACCTGCACCAGGCACGTGTGCGCACTCGGCCCCTGTGCGAGCGACGACGTTCCCTCGTCGCGGGTCAAGACATTGGGGTTGCCCGCCAACTCCAACGTGCCGGGCACGCCGGGCTCGAGCGGGTCGAACCAGGCACCGGTCGGCAGGGCGACGATGTCGGGCATCAGGCGGTCGTCCAGGCGGGCACCGGCGAGACACTGACCGCGCCCGTTGAACACGCGCACCGTGTCGCCATCGGCGATGCCGCGCTCGGCAGCAGCGTCCGGATGCATGCGCAGCACCTCGCGGCCCGCCACCTTCTGACGCTGGCTGTGGGCGCTGTGGTCGAGTTGGCTGTGCAGACGCGTCGCCGGCTGATGGCTGACGAGATGGAGCGGATGGTCATCGCTGCCGGTGCCGCCCAACCGCTCGAACGGTTCGAGCCAGACCGGGTGGCCGGGGCAGTCGGCGTAGCCGAAGCTGGCGATGCGCTCCGACGAGATCTCGAGCTTGCCGGATGGCGTGCCGAGCGGGCTCGCCTTCGGATCCTTGCGGAAGTCGGCCAACCAGCCCGGGCGCGACTCGAGATCGGGCAGCCGATGCGTGCCCGACGCCCAGAACTCGTCGAAGCTCGGCAGGCTGAATCCCTCGGTGCGGGCAAGCTCGCGTGACTGGTCCCACAGATGGCGCAGCCACGCCTGCTCGTCGCGTCCCTCGGTGAAGGCCGCTTCGCAGCCCAAGCGCCGTGCGAGTCCGGTCAGGATCTCGAAATCGGAGCGTGCCTCGCCCTGCGGCTCGACGACCAGACGCATCGCGTGGGCGTACTGATCGTGACTCGACGCGCAGATGTCTTGGCGTTCGAGCGCGGTGGTCGCCGGAAAGACGATGTCGGCGTGACGCGCCACCGGTGTCCACCACGGCTCGTGGACGATCACCGTGTCCGGCCGCTGCCACGCCTGCACGAGTCGGTTGAGGTCCTGGTGGTGGTGGAACGGGTTCCCGCCGGCCCAGTAGACGAGGCGGATGTCGGGGTAGGTGATGCGCTCGCCGTCGTAGTCGATGGTCGTTCCCGGGTTCAACAGCATGTCGGCGATGCGTGCGACCGGGATCGCCAGCCCGGCCGGGTTGACGCCCTTGTCGAGCACCGGCCACGCGAAGCGCCGGCCGTCGCTGCCGATGTGCCCCTCGTCGGCGTGCCCGAAACCGAAGCCGCCGCCCGGCAGGCCGACGTCGCCGAGCATGCAGGCGAGCGTGACCAACATCCAGTACGGCTGCTCGCCGTGGTGGCCGCGCTGCAACGACCACGATGCGTTCAACAGCGTCCGATCGACGGCCATCTCGCGGGCCAGGTCGGCGATCGTCGCCGCGGGGACGGCGGTGATGGCCTCGGCCCAGGCCGGCGACTTGGGCGTCCCGTCCGTCTCCCCGAGCACGTACGCCCGGAACGACTCGTAGCCCACGGTGCAGCGGTCGAGGAACCCGCGGTCGACCAGACCCTCGGTCTCGAGCACGTGGGCCATGCCGAGCATCAGGGCGACGTCGGTGCCGGGCCGGCACGGGATCCAACGGTGGTTGAGGAACTCGGGCGTGTCGACACCCATCGGGCCGATGGTCACGAAGCGCACGCCGCGGTCGACGGCGCGCTGCATGCCGCCGCGCGTCTCGTGCTCGGTGATGCCGCCGTACGAGACCTGGCAGTTGCGGAGCGGCAGCCCGCCGAAGCTCACGACGAGTCGAGCCCCTTCGGCGATCTCGTTCCAGGTCGTCTGCTCGAGCTCCATGACGTGCCACGGCGCGACGACGTGCGGCAGGATGACCTGGGCGGCGGCCGTGCTGTACGAGTTCACCGACCGGGTGCAGCCGCCGATGCAGTTCAAGAAGCGGTGCAGCTGTGACTGGGCGTGATGGAAGCGCCCGGCGCTCGCCCACCCGTACGAACCGCCGTAGATCGACGTGTTGCCGTGCTCGCGCACCACTCGATCGAGCTCCTGGGCGGCGAGGTCGAGCGCTTCGTCCCATGGCACCTCCACGAAGCGCTCGGCACCGCGCCGCTCCGCGCGCCCGCTGCGGGCCGCCCCGCAGCCAGCCTTCGCGCACCGCCGGGCGCTCGATGCGCAACGGGTGCTGGATCCCGTCGACGAGCACCTCTCCGATGGGCGACGGATCAGGGTCGATGCCGAGCGGCGCGACGCTCTCGATCCTTCCGTCGCGAACGGTGACGTCGAAGACCCCCCACTGGGTTGCGGTGCGTGTCGCCATGCCGACAAGTATGCGCGCCGGCGTCAGCCGGCAGCACGCTTGAAGGCGTCCGGCGGGAAGGCGCGAGCGTCGATGCACCGTGTCGACCACTCGTCGAGTTGCGCGACGAGGGCGTCGAACCCCGGTCCCAGAGCGTCGACGATCGGTTGCTCCATCGCGTCGGTCGTCGCCTCGAGCTCGTCACGCCGAGCCTGGCCCGCGGGACTGAGCTGGTCACCCTCGATCAGGCCGGTCTCGCGGAGGCGTTGGACCTCGGCGTCGATCTGCGCTGGGGCTCCAACCGCGCGTGGCGGTGTAGCTGCCGAGTGGCATGCCGATCCACAGCTCGGTGAGCACGTTCATGGCGATCGGTCCGAATCCGGCGGCGATGCACGCCGCGACGTGGCTGTCACCTCGATGCTCGCGAGCCAGCTCGCACGCCCGCCAGAGCCGTCCGACCGGGTCGTCCGGCCACGGCTGGCGGGCGAGGCCGGAGAACAGCGGACGGCCCGTGCCGTCGGCCGCGGACACGGCCGCGGCCAGTTCGTCCGCCACGGCGGTCACCTCGGCATCGGTCAGCGCGGAGCGGAGACTGCCGATCGTCGCCTCGGCACGGGCCGCCAACAGCTGATCCCGCGGGCACGCGGCGCGGCCCTGCTCGTAGGTCGCGACGATCATCGACGGCTCGAAGACGGCGAAGGCGGCCACCACCACCCCCGGATCGGGCTCACCGAGCGCCGCCGCCCGCCCCCAGACGTAGCTGCTGAGGAAGTCGAGTCCGAGCCCTGCCAACCGCTCGTTCGTCGCCCGCGACCACACCGAGTGCATGGCGATCGGTTCGATCGCATCCCGCAGACGACGCGGACCGGACCCGTTCACGACGGGTCCCGGCACGACGCCGTCCGGGGACGGTTCGAAGAATGCTGCGACCACCGCGTCGTACTCCACAGCGGCAGACTACGGGGACGGGTGCCGAGCACCTCGATCAAGGTGTGCTCACCCGCCTTGCCCGCGAGCTCGCACGAGAACGTCCGCCCGACGATCACGTCGTCACCCAGCTCGCCGAGTGTCGCCTCGGACATCAGGAACCGGGTGCCATGGATCTTGTTCGCCTGCTCGATGCGGCTGGCGAGGTTGACGGTGTCGCCGATCGCCGTGACCGACGCCGGACCACCCCACACCGATCCGACGATGGCCGAACCGTGGTGGAGCCCGACGTTGAGGTCGAACGACCGCCCGTACAGCTCTTCCAGCTGCGGGCGGCGCCGATCGGCCTCCGCCAGCATCGCCAGGCCGGCCCGCACGGCGCGGAGGCTGGATGATTCGGCGTGCTCGGGACCGAACAGGGCCATGATGCCGTCGCCCATGTAGCTGGTGACGACGCCACCGTGGCGCTCGACGGCGCCGGTCACGTCACGGAGATGGCGCTGCAGCACGTGCAGCACGTCATACGGCAACAGCGCCTCGGCGAAGGCCGTGAAACCCCGGATGTCGGCGAACAGGACCGCCGCGCGGACGTCCTGGCCGATCGGCCGGGGCCGGGCCCGACGCCCGCCGCCGAACATCCAGCGCGCCGGTCCGCGGGCCGACCGTCGCGATCGGGGACGGATGTCGGCGAGGTCACGGTCGGTGTCGTCGAGCACGAGACGTCGCATCGTGACCGGCGCCGAGATTCTCGTCTGGCAGGCCAGCCGGAACTCGGGGCCGAAGCCGAGACGCTCGGCGATGACTCGCTCCTTCGCGCTTCGCTCACCGCACGCCGCCCATCCCTCCACCACGACGACGCGGCAGGTGGAGCAGGAAGCGTGACCTCCGCAGGCGTGGGCGAAGGGGACGCCGGCGCGCAGCGCCGCTCGCAGCACCGCCTCGGCCGTTCCACATTCGACGAGTTGTTGATCGGGCAGGATGTAGACGCTCGGCACGGACTCCTCGATCGGTCGGGCGACCACTCTGTCAGGTGTCCGGCCAGGGCGGCAACGACAAAGGTCGGACCGGATCAGGTGGAGTCGGTGACGAAGCGCGGGAGCTTGCCGGTGCGAGCGTGTCGCGACGTAGCTCTTCGCTGCTCGTGACCGACACGGCGATCCCCTCGGCACCGGCGGCCGCGAGTGAGCAGGCAAGCTCGTCGGCGATCCGGGTGACATCGAGCGGTCCCGAGCACGCGACCGCCACGCGCATCGAGCGGGGCGTCGTGCGCACCTGGTACTCGGTGACCTCGGCGTGGTGCGCGAGCACCGATCGGACGGCGATGGGGTGGACCTGGCGTTCTCCGAAGCGGACGACCTCGTCGGTTCGGCCTTCCAGGGTCGCACGTTGGTGGCCATTGCCAGGAAGCGACGGCCGTTGCGTCATGCTGTCGTCGAGCCGGTACCGAATGAGCGGTTGGGTGGTGTTCGACAGGTTCGTGACGAGGACGTGGTGGGCCGGCGTCCCGGTCGGCACGTGTCGGTCGTGCTCGTCGACGAACTCGACGTAGGCCATGTCGCTCGCAAACGTGAACACCCCGTCGCCGGGCATTGCCGAGCCGTTCAAGCCTTCGGAGGATCCGAACGCGTTGCCCGGCGGTGTGCCGAACGCCTCGGCGATCGTCGCCGAGGCGTCAGGGGTGAGGTACTCGCTGGTCGACAGCACCATCGCCGGCTTGATCGTCAGACGACCGGCCAGTTGCTCATCGGCGACGCGCTTCAGGGCGCCGGCGTATCCGGCGAGCAACACCGGTTGCGCGGCCTCGAGACGGCGCACGATCTCGTCGATCGGCAGCGTGGCTGGGGCGAACGTGATGTGGCCGACCGCGCCGTCGGCGACGTGGGCGGTGACACGAGTGGCGTGGATGGCCGAGCTGGCGGCGACGAGGGCGATGCTGAGGTCGCGCGGCACGTCGCCACCGCCCGCGTGGAAGAGCCCAGCGCGGAGGATCGCCGACAGGTAGTCGGGCACGAGGTCGAGGTGCCACGCGTACACGCCGCGGACTCCCGAACTCCCGCCCGAGGCGAGCACGACGTACTCGCCGAACAGCGCCTCGGGATCATCGCCGACCCGGGCGAGGAACGCTTCGACAGCAGCGCGGGTGAGCCGGCGGTCGGTGGTGAGATCGTCGTAGTGCTCCATCATCTCGCCCTTGGTCATCACCGGGAGCCGGTCGAGGTGGGCGAGCTCGAACGCCTCGACGTCGCCGACGAGCTCGGCGAGTCGGCGGGAGTGGAATGGCGAGCGGGCGATGGCGCATCGAAGCAGGCGGCGCAGCGCGGCGGTCTGGTGAGCGACGACCTGGTCGGGTGACCATCCGAGTCGTTGGAAATGGCCGGGGAGGCGTTCGACGAAGGCCCGCCGAGCGGGTCGAACGGGTCGATGGGCGCGATGGGATCAAGCATGGTCGTGATGTACTCCGTGTGAATCGGCGGACGGGTGCGCGACTCAGGTGCGAATGGCGGCGCGGGCGACGAGGCCGTCCGCGATGTATTCCGAGATCGCGCGGGCATCGAGGTCGGGGTCGGTCAGGAGTTCGGCGGCGAGGCCGGTGCCGACGGTGAGGAAGATGACGCCGAGGATCCGGGGTGGGAGGGGTGGTGTTGCCCCGGCTCGTTCGAAGATGCCGGCGAGGATCTCGGCAGTGCCGGCGATCGCCAGCTCATGGAGCTCGGTGTAGCGGGCGAGTGTGGCGGGATGACGGGCGGCGTGGGCGCGAAATTCGAGCACCACGATCTGCCAGGCAAGGCTGTCGGCGGTGACACCGATCGCGTCGCGGGCGACGTCGACGAATCCTTCGGGTCCTGTGACATCGTCGGCGCGCCGCGCACTGTTGCGACGCCGTTCGTCGATTCGTTCGGCGAGAAGGGCGAGGAAGAGATCGTCCTTGCTGCCGAACTGGGAGTAGACGACACCCTTCGAGAAGCCCGCATCCAGGGCGATCGCATCGAGTGAGGCCCCGTGGTAGCCCTTCTCCAGGAACACTCGGTGGGCGGCGTCCAGCACGTCGCGGCGGTTCTGCTCGGAGATCTCGGCCCGGTTGCGACGCGTTCCCATACCGTCAGTATCTTAATACCGTTGGTATGAAAGTCAAGCGGTGCGGTGAGCCGGCTCAATCAGACACGGCGTACGATCTGGACGTGCTGAGCAGCGAGCAGGTCGAACGGTTCGAACGCGACGGGTTCCTCGTCATCGAAGGGTTCGTCGACCCGAGCGCGTGCGCCGAGCTGAAGCAACGGGCGGTCGAGCTCGTGCACGAATGGCAGCCGGGCGCCGCAGCGCACGATCTTCACGACCGACGAGCAGGAGCGGTCGAGCAACGACGAGTTCCTGTCGAGCGGGGGCAAGGTGTGGTGCTTCTTCGAGGAGGAGGCGTTCGACGACGACGGCCAGCTGCGCCAGGCCAAGGAGCTGAGCATCAACAAGATCGGCCACGCCATGCACGACCTCGACCCGGTGTTCGAACGCTTCACGTACACGCCCGGAGCTGGCCGAGGTCGCCACCGACATCGGCCTCGCCGACGCGCTCGTCCTGCAGAGCATGTACATCTTCAAGCAGCCCGGCATCGGCGGCGAGGTCGGCTGCCACCAGGACGCGACGTTCCTCTACACCGAGCCGATGACGGTCACCGGCTTCTGGTTCGCGATCGAGGACGCCACGCTCGAGAACGGTTGCCTGTGGGCGGCGCCCGGCGGTCACCACGCCCCGCTGCGCAAGGTGTTCAAGCGGGCCGGCGGCTGACCGACGACGACGGCACCGTGTTCGAGCAGCTCGACGCGACGCCGCTGCCGACTGCGCCCGACGACCTCGTGCCGCTCGAGGTGCCGGCCGGCACGCTCGTCGTGCTCGACGGCCTGCTGCCGCACTGGAGCGACGTCAACCGCTCCGGCCGACAGCCGCCACGCCGTACTCGGTGCACTGCATCTCGGCCGCCGCCGACTACCCGGAGTGGAACTGGCTGCAGCGCCCGGCCGACATGCCGCTGCGGCGCCTCGATCGGAACGACGCGGCCAGCTCGGTACGGTGACTCGATGACCGCCGACCTCATCGCGCGAGCGCCCGAAGGCGCTGCTCCACGACCACCTCGACGGTGGCGTGCGCCCGGCGCACCGTCGTCGAGCTCGCCGACGAGTTCGGCTACGCCGGGCTGCCGACCCACGACGTCGACGAGCTCTCGACGTGGTTCAACCGCGGCGCCAAGCGCAACGACCTCGTGCTCTACCTCGAGACGTTCGCCCACACGGTCGGCGTGATGCAGCACCGCGACGCGATCGAGCGGGTCGCGTTCGAGTGCGCCCAGGACCTCGCCGCCGACGGTGTCGTCTACGCCGAGGTCCGCTTCGCGCCCGAGCTCCACACCGAGGCCGGGCTCACGCTCGACGAGGTGCTCGACGCGGTGCTCACCGGCTTCCGCAGCGGCAGCGCCGGCACCGAGCTCACGATCTACGCGATCACGTCGGCGATGCGCACCGCGGCGCAGAGCCTCCAGATCGCCGAGCTGGCGGTGCGCTGGCGCGATGCCGGGCGTCGTCGGCTTCGACATCGCCGGCGCCGAGGCCGGCTACCCGCCGACCCGCCACCTCGACGCGTTCCGGTACGTGATGCGCGAGAACTTCCACTCGACGATCCACGCCGGCGAGGCGTTCGGCCTGCCGAGCATCTGGGAGGCGGTGCAGTACTGCGGTGCCGCCCGCCTCGGCCACGGCGTCCGCCTCGTCGACGACATCACCGGCGGGCGGGGCGAGGAGAAGCTCGGACGTCTGGCGACGTACATCCGCGACCGCCGCATCCCGCTCGAGCTGTGCCCGACGTCGAACGTCAACACCGGCGTGTGCGCGAGCGTCGCCGAGCATCCGATCGGGATGCTGCGCCGGCTGCGCTTCCGGGTGACGGTCAACACCGACAACCGGCTGATGAGCGACACGTCGATGACGAACGAGATGGTGCAGCTCGCCGAGGCGTTCGGATGGGGGCTCGACGATTTCGAGTGGCTCACCATCAACGCCATGAAGAGCGCGTTCGCGCCGTTCCCCGAGCGGCTGCGGATCATCAACGGGCTCATCAAGCCGCGCTACGCGCTGCTGCGCGCCGAGCAGTCGCTGGGCGCCATCGCGTGACCGTCACTGTCACCCTCGTCGACCATCCGCTGGTCGCCGACTCGCTCGCCCGCATCCGCGACCGCGAACACGCCGAACTCGCTGTTCCGCCAGAACCTCGAACGGATCGGCACGCTGCTGCTCGCCGAGGCGACGCGTGACCTGCCGACCGTCGAGGGCACCGTCGAGACGCCGCTCGACCACCGCACCGGCCAAGCGCCTCGAGCGTGCAGCCGGTCGTGGTGCCCGTGCTGCGCGCCGGGCTCGGGTTCGTGCACGCCGCCCAGGAGCTGATGCCGAACGCCGACGTCGGGTTCATCGGCATCTCGCGCGACGAGGAGACGTTCCAGCCCAAGCCGTACGTCAACAAGCTGCCGGAGTCGCTCGAAGGGCGGCCGGTGATCGTGATCGACCCGATGCTCGCGACCGGCGGGTCGCTCGAGCACACCGTGCGGTTGCTCATCGAACGCGGCGCGGCCGGCACGATCATCGTCGTGTGCGCGCTCGCCGCCCCGGAGGGCATCGAGCGGCTGCGCGACGCCGGGTTCGACCTGCACATCGTCACGGCCGCGGTCGACGACCATCTCAACGAGCACGCCTTCATCGTCCCCGGACTCGGCGACGCCGGCGATCGTCAGTTCGGCAGCGGCGGTTGCGCCCTATCTCGACGTTTGTCTTGAGGGCGTTGAATGCCAGCACCACGAGCGGCCCTAGGGCGACGAGCGCCAGGATCACCAGGACTACGTAGTAGGGTGCCTTCGACGGCTCGCGGCGCGAGCCCCGGGCGGAGCCTGCTACGGCTCTCATATCTCCCACCCCCTCCGACGCAGAACGATGAACACGAGCACTATCAGGCCGCTGACGAAGCTCAGGCCGAGGCCCATGGCCGCCGCGTAGCCGGCCTCGAAGCGCTCGAAAGCCTCCTTGTACATCAGGGTGCCGACGACCTCGCTCGCTCCCGCCGGCCCACCGCGGGTGATGATGTAAACGTAGTCGAAGACCAACAACGAGTTGATGATCGTCAGCAGGACCACGAAGACGAACGTGGGCCTTATCCCTGGCAGCGTGACGTTGAGAAACTGCTGCCAGCGGCCCGCCCCGTCCATCCTGGCGGCCTCGTAGAGTTCTTTGTCGACCGATTGCAGGGCCGTAAGGAACAGCAGCACGATGAAGCCCCACCAGGCCCAGATGTTGACGCCGGCCACGGCGGGCAGCGCAAGGCGCTCGCTCCGAAGAACGAGACGCCGTCGAGAAACGGGATTCCCACGGACGCCAGCGCCGAGCCGATGCCCCGGTCCGGGTCCAGGATGTTCTGCCAGAGCGCCGCGTTAACCACGCTGGCAACCACGTAGGGGATAAAGTACGCGACGCGGAAGAACATCTGGAAGCGCGTGATCTGCGAGAGTAGGAACGCCCCGAGCAAGCCCATGCCTATCGGGACGGTGAGAAAGAGCGCGGTCCAGACGACGTTATGCCACATGGCGAGGTAGAAGTCCCCATCGGTCAGTATTTCGCGGTAGTTCTGCAGGCCGACGAACTCGGCCGGCCCGATCCCCGACCACTCCGTGAAGGAGGCGTAGATGGTCGCCACCGAAGGCCCCAGGATGACGAGGACGTTGACGACCACGAGCGGGAGCATGAACACCCAAGCCAGCAGCTGGCGGCGCCTTCGAAGCCCCGACGAAGCCCGTTTCGGGCGCCTTTCGGGCGCCGCGGCAGCCCTGGTCACCGGTTGATCCGCTTCCATCATGCGCTCCCCGGTTCGATGATCTTGGGTATCAGTTCCTCTTCGCGGTCTTCCTTGAATACTTCGTCGAGCCCCGCGCAGTACTCGGCGGCCGTGACGTCGCCGGTAAGAACCTTCTGCACCTCTTCTTGGATGTACAAGCCGGACTTGGCCGGCCAGAAGGTCCACGCGGTGTACCCGAAGTTGCCTTGGGCCGTGGCCTGGCTCAGCGCGGCGAGCTGCCTCGCCACGCGCTCGTCCATGCTACTCGGAAAATCCCCCTCATCGAAAGGGAGGGGCGCGTTGAACGCGGCCGGTACGGCTGCCATCCACTCAGCGGCGCGGTTCTTGTCGGCGACGAGGTAGTCGAGAAACGCGGCTGCCCTGTCGGCGTTCTGGGCGAGACGATTGACCGAGAGGGTGGACCCGAGGCCGAGCTCGTAGAGCTCCTGCGGCACGCCGTCGCGCAGAGGAGGCAGCGGGGCCCAATCCCACTCGTCGCCGTTGTTGGCGACCTGGCCGAAAAATTCGCCTATGGTCGCCAAGAACCATGAGCCCTCGACGTTCATGGACGCCTTGCCGTCCCCGAGATCGGCGTGCAGAGCGTCAAAGCCGTTGGAGAAAAACCTCTCGCGGCTCCCGCCAAACCAGCCGTTCTGGACGTAGGTGTTGAAGAACTCTATCGCGTCGACGAAGACGGGATCGGAGAAGGGGATCTCGCCGGTCAACGCCTGGTAGAGCGCCTCCGGCCCAGAGTAGTGGTTCCAGAACACGGTCGGGTACCACTCGACGGACGCCGGGTCGTCGCCGATTCCGGCGGAGAACGGGACTATGCCCTGTCCCTGCAGCTCCTCGGCCATCGACTCCAGCTCTTCGCGGTTCGTCGGAGGCTCCATGCCCTTTTCTTCGAAGAGGCTTTTGTTGTAGTACAGCAGCATCGTCTGCAGCTGGTAGGGAATAGCGTAGAGGCCGTCCTCGTCCCTGCCGAGGTCCAGCGCCCAATCGAGCATCGTGCTCTGCCAATCGAACTGCTCGGCGTACTCGTCGAGCTCCGCAAAGAGCTTCGCGTCGATGTACTCCTGGGCGTAGGCGGGCCCCGGCGTCATGATGATGTCCGGGCCTTCCCTGCCCTGCAGGGCCGTCCGAATGAGACGGTCCATCTCCGACGGGGGCTGGAAGGTTACCTCGAGGTCCGCACCCTTGTTGGCGTTCTCGAACGGTCTCTGGATGTTCTGCCTAAAGTACTCTTGCGGCCCCGACCCCTCGAGGTTGCTCCAGTAGCTAACCTGTCCGTCGTCGCCCTCGGATCCGCCACAGCCCGCTAGCGTCCCGCTACCCAACAACGCGGCGCCCGCTAGCCCTGCGCCGCCGAGTGTCAGGAACTGCCGGCGGCTGACCGTCATCCTCGTTCTACGCACCTGCTCCTCCTTACCCCGTTGCGCCTCGCTCGGCGTTCCCCAACGCCACCCGCGAGCCCCCTCTAGCCGACCTGTTCCGTACGCAGCACACCCTCCGCCGCTAGAACGGCCGCGCCGGTGACGCCGGCCAACACCTCAAGCTCGCTCAGCACCACCGGCAGGTTGCGCGTCGCGAGCGGCAGCGACCGGCGGTAGACGGTGCTCCGGATCTCCGCGAGCAGCGCGTGCCCGATGTTGGCCACCCCGCCCCCGATGACGATGAGCGACGGGTTGAGCGTGCTGACCAGCGTGGCGAGCACGCCCCCGACGAGCCTTCCGGATTCCCGGATGATCTCGAGCGCGTGGTAGTCCCCTCGCGCCGCCGCCTCGCCGACGTCCCTGGCGTCGAGCTGGCCGCGTTCTTGCAGGACATCGGCCAGGATCGGGGAGAGCCCCTCCCTCGCGCGCCGCTCGGCCTTGAGGGCGATGGCGGGTGCGGCCGCCATCGCTTCGAGGCACCCCCGGTTGCCGCAGGTGCACACGGGTCCGTCGGGGTCGGCGCAGATGTGCCCGATGTCCCCGGCGCACCCCTGCACCCCACGGTAGAGGTGCCCGTCCGCGATGATTCCGCCGCCGATGCCGGTCCCTATCTTGACGAAGAGCATGTTGTCCAGCCCTTCGCCAACACCGTCCCGGTGCTCCCCGAGCGCCATCACGTTGACGTCGTTGTCCACGAAGACGGGGGCGGCGTACTGCCCGGCGAAGGCGTCCCTGATAGGGAATCCGTCCCAGCCGGGCATGATCGGGGGGCTCTTCACGCGCCCGGAGGCCTGCTCGACCGGCCCGGGGACCCCTATCCCTATGGCCCGTACGTCCTCGACCCCGGCCCCCTGCTCCTCGAGCAGCTCCCCGAGCAGCCCTTTGACCCGGTCGAGCACCGGCTGCGGCCCCTCCTTGATGTCCGACGCCTCCCCCCGGTGCACGACGAGCTCGCCGCCGAGCGTGGAGAGGGCCGCGTCGATGGAGGAAGCGCCGAGGTCCACCGCGGCGATCAAACCCGCCGACCGCGGGATGCTGAGCAAAGACGAGCGCCGCCCGCCCTCGGACTCTGCCAGACCATCCTCGACCAGCAGACCGACCTCCAGGAGACGCCCGACCTCCAGCGAGATCTTGCTCCGGCTCACGCCCAGAGCCTCCGTCATGCCCGAACGGGAGACGGGCCCGTCCATGGCGCGGACGTAGCCCATGATCCTGGCCTGGACACGGTCCTCGATCAGCGGGTACCCAGGACCCGCCTTCCTTGCAACTTTGCGCCTCTCCCGCACACGCCCATTCTAATGGAGCTTTTTCCGCGCCGTCAACAACTTGTGACAGAAGATGTCATAAGTCATGGCACGGGCGCGCTACGACGTGGGCCGGCTACCGTCCGTCGGCCTGGCCGGAGCGCGAACGGACCAGCGCCTCGACGCCGTCCAGAACCCGCTGCAGGCCGAACTCGAACGCGTGCTCAGGGTTGTAGGCGGCCGCGTGGGCGGCGCCGGCCACCGATCCGACCCGGGCGGCGGTCGGGTAGCGGCCGGCGTCGAAGACCTCCTCGAGGAGCGGCGCGCTGGCCGCCCACCACTCGTTGTCGGTCTTGCCGGTGTGCCTCTCGGCCTGGGCGGCCTCGACCGAACGCCGAGCCGTGCCCTCGACGTGTCCCAGGACCAGGGTCAGCACGGAGTCCATCTCGACCTCCGTCAGGCCGATGCCGTCGACGGCCCGCAGCTCGCGATCGTACTTCCAGATTACGTTGGGCCCCAGCGGCGGTCGGCTCGTCGCGGCGACCTGCAGCATCCACGGATGCCGATGGTAGAGCTCCCAGTTCTGCTGCGCCACCAGCTCCAGCTCCTCCCGCCAACCCCCGTCCGCCGCCTCAAGGCCGACGTCCTCGCCCATCGCCGCGTCGAGCATCAGGTCGACGAGCTCGGCCTTGCCCGGCACGTAGGTGTAGAGCGACATGGTGCTGATACCGAGCCGCTCGGCGACGCGCCTCATGGACAGCTCCGACAATCCCTCCGCGTCGGCGACCCAGATCGCCGCGCGCACCACCTCTTCCACGCTCAGACCCGGCTTGGGCCCCCGGCTCGGCCGCTTCTGCTTGCCCCACAACAGCGCGATCGTTCGCGCCGGATTCCCGCCGCCGCTGTACTCCGTCGCCATCTCCCGCCGTTCCCTTCTTGTAATTCCGTACATCGTACAGTATAGTCGTTTTAACTTTGTACGGTATACGGAGTTAGGAGGCGCCGGTGGGATCGGCTGAGGTGGCTGTGGCGGCCGAGGGGCTACGCAAACGGTACGGCAAGACGGTGGCCCTTGACGGTTTCGACTTGCGGGTGCCGCGGGGCTCGGTGTGCGGGTTGCTCGGGCCCAACGGGGCCGGCAAGACGACGGCGGTACGCATCCTTTCGACGTTGCTCAGGCCCGATGGCGGAAGGGCTGAGGTGGCCGGCTTCGACGTGGTGCGCCGGGCCGCCGAGGTGCGTTACAGCGTCGGCCTGGCGGGGCAGCACGCGGCGGTTGACGAGGTCCTCACCGGGCGGCAGAACCTGGAGATGTTCGGCCGGCTCTACCACCTCGCCCCAACGGTCGCCCGCCGTCGGGCGGACGAGCTATTGGAGCGGTTCGGGTTGATGGAGGCCTCGGGCAAGCAGGCCAAGCATTACTCAGGAGGGATGCGCCGGAGGTTGGATCTCGCCGCCAGCTTCATCCTGTCCCCGCGGGTCCTGTTCCTGGACGAGCCGACCACCGGTCTCGACCCGCGCGGCCGCAACGAGGTGTGGGAGTCGATCCGCTCGCTGGTGGCCGGGGGCACGACCGCGCTCCTGACCACGCAGTACCTCGATGAGGCCGACCAGCTCGCCGGCAGGATAGTGGTGATCGACCACGGCAAGGCCATCGCCGAGGGAACGCCGGACGAGCTCAAGACGGCGGTCGGCGGGGACCGCATCGACGTCATCGTGCGCGAAGCGGACGAGTTGCCCGGGGCGGCGGACATCGTGGGCCGGGCCTGCGGGGCCAAGCCGCAGACCGACGAGGATGCCCGCAGGATCAGCGTGCCCGTCGGAGATCGGGTCTCCGCGCTGACCAGGACGGTGCAAGCTCTCAGCGAAGCTGGGATAGGCGCCGAGGATATCGGGCTGCGCCGCCCCACCCTGGACGACGTGTTCCTCCGCCTGACCGGCCACCGCGCCGGCGAGGCCGAAAAGGAGGTGGCCGCATGAAGGACTTGACCCCGGCCGTACCACGGACCATGGTGGCCCACCTGCGATGGGCCGTCGCCGACGCCTGGACCGTCGCCCGGCGGGACCTGATCCACTGGTTCCGCCAGCCCTTCGGGATCGTCGTCACGCTGCTGTTCCCCGTAATGCTGGTCCTGATGTTCGGCTACCTCTTCGGTGGCGCGATGTCGGTGCCAGGAGGGAACGCTTCGGGCGGCGCGGACTACCGCGAGTTCCTCGTGCCCGGCATGTTCGCCATGACCATGGCCTTCGGCCTGGAGGCGACCATGACGTCCGTCGCCACCGACGCGGCCAGGGGCGTCACCGACCGCTTCCGCTCCATGCCCATGTCTCCCCCGGCCGTCGTCCTGGGCCGCAGCATCGCCGACATGCTCAACTCCGCCCTCGGCCTGACCGTCATGGTCGCCTGCGGGCTCCTGATCGGCTGGCGGTGGCACGGCACCATCGGCGAGGCGCTGCTCGCCGTGGGGCTGCTGCTCCTGCTGCGGTTCTCGCTGCTCTGGGTCGGGATCTACCTGGGCCTCGTCGCAAAGAGCCCCGAGGCGGTTGCGGCGGTACAGATACTCGTGTGGCCGGTCCTCTTTCTCTCCAACACCTTCGTGTCGCCAGAGACCATGCCGGCCTGGCTCGGAGCGATCTCCGAGTGGAACCCGCTATCTGCCACCGTCGCCGCGACCCGCGAGCTCTTCGGCAACCCCGGTTGGGGCGGGGTGTCCTGGGCCGCGCGCAACGCCCTCGCGCTGGCCGTCGCCTGGCCGATGGTGATCTTCGCTATCTTCTTCCCGCTGTCCGTGCGACGTTACAGAAGGCTCGGGCGCTGATCCCCACATAGGAAGGACAGCGGTTGCGCATCGGCCCGATGCGGGCCGATGCGCAGCGTCTAGGGCAAAAGCAGTCCCCAGTAGAGCGCCCACGGAACGAAGAGCGCGCCGCCGACGAGCAGAACGCCGATCCTGGTCCTTGCCCCCACGGTGGCGTTGCTACGGACGTTCCACCACATCGCGGCGACCACCACGGTTAGGGCGACCGTCGCGACGGCCAGAGCCTGGAGCACGAGCCATGGCACCGCGCGACCGGCGAGCACGGGTCCCACGTCGCCCGCCCCGGTGAACATGAGGAAGCCGAAGTAGCCGACGAAGCCTAGTAGGGCCGTCAGACCAGCCGTGGCGAGCCAGCCCGCGCCGCGTCGCGTGGGTCGGGGCGGTCGGGCCGGTACGGACGGTCGCGCGCGTCCGCGGAACGGCCTCGTCAGCAGTGAGGCGAGCGCGACGGCAGGGTAGCTTGCGAACGCGACGCCGAGGAGGGCCACCACCGCGAGCTGGGCCCAACCCGACTCCCACCACGCGAGCGGGGCCAGCGGGCGCGAGGGTCGGGCCTGCTCCGGGGTCGGTCCTGCAGTGCTGGGACCAGGCGGCTGGCCGTTGGCGACCTCTCCTATCCAGGACGCGACCGTATCCGCGTACCCCGCGACCAGGCGCTCCCGCTCCACGTAGCCGTCCGGCGAGGCACGTAGCCCGTGCTCGGCCCCCGGGAAGACACGGACGGTGTAGCGTTCGTTGCCGCCGCGACGGAGCGCCTTGCGCAGGATCCCGGAGCTCTCCGCCGGCGGTTGTATGCGGTCTTTCGCGCCCCACAACGCCAGGACCGGCTGCCGAAGTCTCTCCAGCGGCTCAACCGGGTCGTGGTTGGCCTCGGCGAAGAGCCCGGCGTCGACGATCAGGCGCGTCCCTGTCCGTGAGACCGTCCGTACCATCGACCCATCGACGCCCTGGTGGCGCAGCTCGTTCTCCAGGTTCCAGGAGTGTTGCTGGGAGGGAGGGACGCCCGAAGCGGCGACCAGCACGACGAAGGCGATGTCCCCCGACCGGTTGGCGGCCAGCGGCACAACCCAGCCACCCTCGCTCAGGCCCCACAGCCCCACCGCCTCGGGGTCCACCTCGGGATGCTCGCGCAGCGCCCGCGCCGCCGCGAGAGCGTCGGTAGCCAGAAGCTCGTACGAGCGCTCGAACTGAGAATATCCTTCGGTCCGCTTGTCGTAGATGAGGGTCACGATGCCGCGCCGGGCGAACGCCTCCGCCTCATCGCGTTGGTCCTCCCGGGTGTGCGGCCCGGCACCGTGCACCAGCGCGATCGCGGGCTTGCGCCCCGAAGCCCCGTCGGGAACCAGTATCGTTCCCCGTAGCATCACCTCGCCGCTCTCGAAGCGGATCTCTTCTTCGCTAAAGGTGCCCGTCTCCGCCTGCGCCGGCCCGGCGACGGCACAGACCAGGAGTGCCATCAGCGCCAGGACCTTCGGTATTTTCCGGCCGGCGCGGCGATGCCGGACTGGCGAGCCTGCTTCCGCTACTCCGCCGGTCCAGGATAGATGCGCACGCGACCATGCTGCCCGCACGCGGCGCTCGCTTCAAGGGCGTCTAGATCGAGCCCGAGCGGGAGAGGTCGTGGGCGTGCAGGATCAGGGTGCGGACGCGTTCGTCGAAGTCCGCGAAGCGGTCGTCCTCGGTCTGGCCCTTGCGCCAGCGGGCGTGGATCTGCTGCAGGATCCCGGCGAGCTTGAAGTAGCCGAAGACGACGTACCAGCGCATCTCCGAGAGGTCGCGTCCGCTCCCCTCGGCGTAGCGCTCGACGAGCTCGCTCCTGGTCAAGAAGCCGGGCGACGAGGTGACGGTGGGCATGACGTGTTTGAGGTCCTCGGGGTCGTCTGGCTCGGTCCAGTAGGAGAGCGAGACGGCGAGGTCGAAGAGGGGATCGCCCACCGTGGCCATCTCCCAGTCCAGGACGGCGCGCACCTCCGTGAGGTCTTCCGGATTCAGCACGAGGTTGTTGAGCTTGTAGTCGTTGTGGATGATGGTTGGTGCGGGGCTCTCGGGAACGTCCTCGGCCAGCCACTCGGTGAGCGGCGCGACCTCCTCGATCTCGTCGGTCTTCGCCTTGTCGTAGCGGGAGATCCAACCCTCCGTCTGCCGCTGCAGGAAGCCTTCGGGCCTCCCGAGGTCTCCGAGCCCGGCCTCCTCGACGTCCACGGCGTGCAGCTCTACGAGGGTGTCGACGACCGTACGAGAGATCCCCCGCCGCAGCTCCTCCGAAGGATCTTCCCCCTCGGGGAACGAGTCGTCGATCACGGCGCCCTTTCGCCGCTCCATCACGTAGAAAGGCGCCCCGATGACCGACTCGTCCTCGCAGAAGAAGTAGGGCTTCGGGGCCAGCGGGAAGGCGGCGTTGAGCCTGGCAAGTATCCCCGATTCCCGGCCCATATCGTGCGCCTTGGGCGGGACGGGCCCAAGAGGCGGGCGCCGCAGCACGCCCTCCCAATCCTCGATCCGCAGCAGGTACGTAAGGTTCGACGCCCCGGACGGGAACTGCCGCACCTCGAGCTCGCCCGAGGGCAAGTCGTCTACGTGCTCGCGCAGTTGGCCATCCACGGCCCCCACGTCGAAGTCCTCGCCCTCGCGGACCTCTATCGTATCGGACATTCGCCTCCCTTCGGCCGGCGAAGCCGGCCGTCAACCACTTCGGGAACCAGGTCGCTCGCGCCGACGTCGGCGACGAAATCGAGGGTGTCTGAGCGATCATGCTCCACGAACCAGCGGCCGGCGCGGGCCTGTTTGAGGATCTCGTGGGTCTGCCCCCGGTGGCGGTCGTTGAAGTCCTGGGCCATCCAGGCGCCGTCGTTCGGTCGCCAGCCGCTCATGTCCATGTGGGACAGGATCTCTGCCGCGCCCAGAAAGTCCTCGACGGTAAAGCGGCCCGCCGAGCCGGCGCAGACCAGGTAGACGGATTCGGCGCCGGACGCCTCCAGGTGGCGGGCGACCGCCGGGGCGTTGCGGAGGCAGCCCAGGAGGACCGTGTCGGCCGAGGCGACGTCGGCAATGGCGCGGGTGCCGTTGGTCGTCACGAAGATCACGTCCTTCCCGGCGACTACCTCCGGCGGGTACTCCTCGGGGAACGGGCCGTGGTCGTAGCCGGCTATCCGCTCGGCGTCCTGCTCGCCGCCGCGCAGGACGCTCCCGGCGTCGAGGTTCCCGCGCACGCGGTCGGCCTCCTCCAGGTTCTCGACCGGATACACGCCGCGGGCGCCGTTCTCCAGGATCGTGAGCAGCGTCGTGGTGGCCATGAACACGTCCAGGACGACGACGGTCGCGTCCGCGAGCCTCTCCGGCACGATCTCTTGCCGGGTCATCAACACGCGCAGGCGCTTCAATGGAGCGGCTTTTTCAGTAGAGAACGCCTCCTCACGACGAAACGGCACCATCTTACAGAACCCCCACGCCGCACGCTGGGGGATGCGCCGGGGAAGAGGTTGCTTTCCCGGCGTTTTGCGTGCAGGATGCCGCGCAGGACTCGACCGCCCGCGGGCAACGCGGCCAGGTTTCGGGCCGCTGTTGAACACGAAGAACGCTACCAGGAGGTTTGACGCGTGAGCATCTTCCCCACCAAGGTACTGCTGGCGACCGACGGATCCAGGGACGCGCGCCTGGCCGCCTACACGGCCGCCGACCTGGCCAAGAGCACGGGCTCCGAGTTGCACGTGCTGGCCGTCGGGAGGACTTTCCCCACGGCGGTATACGAGGCCTACGCGTCGGACGCCGCAGAGGCGCTGAGGAGGGAGGCCCAGCAGGTGCTCGACGAGGAGGTGCGCCAGGTCGAGGAGGCCGGCGGGACGGTGGCGGAGACGCACCTGGCGCTGGGTGAGGAGAGGGACGAGGCCATCGTGCACCTCGCCGAGGAGATCGACGCCGGCCTGATAGTGGTGGGCAGCCGGGGGCTCGGAAGGATCCGGCGCGCGCTGATCGGGAGCGTGTCAGACTCCGTGGTCCGGCACGCCCACTGCCCGGTCATGGTCGTGCGCGACCGAAAGGAGTAGGCGTAGCGGCCACCCGAGCCTCGCCGCTCAGGTATCCAGCCTCAGTCCAAGGACGACCAGATCCCTTTCGACGCCGTCGAGCTCCGCGACCTTGGGGTAGTGGGCCCAGCGCTCGAAGCCGAAACGCTCGAAGAGCCGGAGGCTCGGCTCGTTGTGCGCGAAGGCGCCGGCGGTCAGGACCTTGAGGCCGAGCGCGGGGCCGCGCCGGATCGCCTCCTGCACCAGCCGCCGGCCGACGCCCCCGCCCCGCTGGCCTTCCCTGACGTAGACTCCGACCTCGGCGGTTGCGTGGTAGGCGGGTCGGCCGTCGTAGAAGTCCCCAAGGCTCAGCCAGCCGACGACCTCCCCGTCCTCCTCCGCGACCCAGAGGGGACGGCTGCGAGGATCGTGCGCGCGGAACCAGGAGCGCCGGTCCTCGACCGAGACCGGCTCAGTGTCGGCGGTGACGAGGCGGCTCGGGACCGTGGAGTTGTAGATCTCCACGATGGCCGGAAGGTCGGCCTCGGTTGCCTCCCTTATGTTCAAGAACGCCTACCGGCCGGTAAACTCGGCCTCGCGCTTCTCGAAGAACGCGGCGACGCCCTCCTTGTGGTCCTGCGAGAAGCCGCAGACGGTCTGACCCTCGGCCTCGGCTTCCAGGGCGGTGGCGAGGTCTGACTCAAAGCTCTTGTGGAGGCTCTGCCGGATCTTGCCCAGCGCCAGGGTCGGCATGGCGGCCAGGCGATTCCCGAGGGCGGCGGTCTCTTCCTGCAGCCGCTCGTCGGGCACGACCCTGTTGACCAGCCCGACACGGTGGGCTTCCTCGGCGTCGACCGCGTCACCCAGCATGCTCATCTCCATCGCCCGCCCGAGGCCAACGACGCGGGGCAAGAAGAACGAGACCCCCGCGTCGGGCATGAGCCCTATCTTTATGAACGCGACAGAGAACTTGGCGCTCTCGGCGGCCAGGCGCAGGTCGCAGGCAAGGGCGATTCCGAGCCCGGCCCCGTACACCGGGCCGTGCAGCGCCGCCACGATGGGCTTCTCGAGCGCGGCGATCCGGCCAATTAGCCTGCTGTAGGTCCCGCGCAGGTACTCGCCGAGGTCCGGGTCCCCGTCCTCGCTCTGGACCACCTGCGCGAGGTCGGCACCGGCGGAGAAGCCCTTGCCTTTCCCCCGGAGCACGACGCAGCGGACCGCGTCGTCGGTCGCGGCGGCGTCGAGCACTTCGTAGAGCTCCTCGTGCAGTTGCCCGTCGAAGGCGTTGAGCTTCTTGGGGCGGTTCAGCGAGAGGGTCGCCACGCCGCCGCTCCTGTCGACAATGACGGTCTCGGGCACAGGCGTCTCCCTTCCGGAGGGGTGCCCCCGCTGGTACGTTTCGAGGGGCGTGCGGCTCGGTCTCGTAGATCGTTCCTACGTCGTCGGTTCCTGCATCTCGGCCGATCCGCGGGCCGATCCGCGCTCGGCGGCGGCCACGTCGTCCATCTCGTTCTGGTACGTCTCGGTCAGGAGGTACACGGAGATCAGGCTGATGACGCATACAATCGCCATGTAGACGGCGATGGCGACCCAGGAACCGAACCTCGCAAGCAGCGCGGTGGCGATCAGGGGCGCCAGCGCCCCGCCGAAGATCGAGCCGATCTGGTACCCGAGCGAGGCGCCCGAGTACCGCACGCGGGTGGTGAAAATCTCCGCGTAGAAGGCGGCCTGGGGCCCGTACATCATGCTCAAGAACGCCTGGCCCACGACGAGGGCGAGCGCGATCAGGATGAACGTCCCCGTGTTGACCAGCGGCCAGAACACGAAGGACCAGACGCCGAGCAGGACCGCCCCGAGCATGTAGATACCGCGCCGCCCCAGCCGGTCCGAGAGGCCCGCGAAGAACAGTAGCGCGGGGATCTGGAATACCGAGGCGACGAGCACGGCGGCGAGCATCGTCCCCTGCTCCAAACCGAGTATGTCCGGGTTGGTGCCGTAGGCGATGACGAACGTGATAAAGATGTAGAAGTTCGCGTTGATCGAGACGAAGGCTCCCGCCGCGAGCGCTATCTGCTTGGGGTACTCGCGGAAGGCGTCTATGATCGGCGACTGCTGCGCCTCGGCAGCGATCTCGGCTTCCCGCCTCTCTTCTTCTGTCTGGTGCGTCCTCCGGTACTCCTCCAGGTTCCTGAAGGCCGGCGTGTCCTCCAGCCTGAGCTGGATGTAGAGGCCTATGCCTATGAGCACGATGCTCATGATGAAGGGTATCCGCCAGCCCCAGGCCGCGAACGCCTCGGGCGCGACGAGCGCGTTGACGAGCAAGAACAGGAGGTTGGCCAGGATCACGCCGACAGGAACCCCGATCTGGGCAAAGCTCCCGTAGAAGCCGCGTCTGTCGGCGGGGGCGCTCTCCGTCGCCAACAGCACGGCCCCGCCCCACTGGCCGCCTACCGCCAGACCCTGCACGAAGCGCAGCACGACCAACAGGATCGGCGCCAGAACCCCGATGGTCGCGAACGTGGGCATGAGGCCTATGAGCGTCGTGGCCGCGCCCATCATGAGCAGCGCGGTCACCAGCGCCCGCTTGCGTCCCACCTTGTCCCCGAAGTGCCCGAAGATTATGCCCCCCACGGGGCGGGCGAAGAAGCCCACGGAGAAAGTGGCGAACGACGCCAGCGTGCCGGCGAGCTCGTTCGACTCGGGAAAGAACAGCGCCGGGAAGACCAGGGCGGCAGCCGTCCCGTAGATAAAGAAGTCGTACCACTCGATGCTCGACCCCGCGCAGGCCGCCAGGGCCACCTTGCGGATGGCCCTCTCCGGTGACTGCTGCTCCCCCGCCTGGACGCTGGCCATACTACCGATCACCCCTGTTCGTCGCCCGCCCGAATCGACGAGGTCCGGAGCCGTTACCGGACCTCCTCCTCCCTTGCTGCGACAAAAGCTAAAGCATGCGGAAACCCGCGTCAAACGCCGCCGGAGTTGCCGGTGGCGGTGTCGAAGGCGACTCTGCTAGATCTTCTCCGCAAGCTCGGCGAAGCGGTCCAGGGCTTCGGGGTTGCTGAGCGAGTCGCGGCTCGCGGCCTCGTCGGGCGACGTCCCGGAGAGGATCTTCTTCACCGGAACCTCCAGCTTCTTGCCGTTGAGGGTGCGGGGTATCTCGGGCACGGCGAAGATCTCGTCTGGCACGTGGCGTGGCGAGGTCCGCTCGCGGATGCTCTTCTTGATCCTGCCCTCCAGGTCCTCGTCGAGCTCGGCCCCCTCCTCGAGCACGACGAAGAGGGGCATGAAGGCGCTGCCGTCTGGCTTGTGGATGTCGACGACGAGCGAGTCGGAGATATCGTCCACCTTGTCGACGGCGGAGTAGATCTCGGCGGTCCCCATCCTGACGCCGCCGCGGTTTATGGTCGAATCGCTGCGGCCGTAGATGACGCAAGCCCCGTCGGACTTGACCTTGATCCAATCCCCGTGCCGCCAGACGCCGGGGTAGGTGTCGAAGTAGCTCTCCCTGTAGCGCTCGCCTTCGGGGTCGTTCCACAGGAAGACGGGCATCGACGGCATGGGCTCGGTGATCACCAGCTCCCCCACCTCGTCCAGGACGGGCTCCCCATCGGAATTGAAGGCCTCGACCCTGGCGCCGAGCGAGCGGGCCTGAAGCTCCCCGGCCCTTACCGGCACGAGTGGCACCCCGCCTACGAAAGCCGTACACAGGTCGGTGCCGCCGCTAGTGGAGTAGAGCCACACATCGTCCTTGACGTCCTCGTAGACCCAAACGAAGCCCTCGGGCGGCAGCGGCGAACCTGTTGACCCAACGCCCTTGAGCGCCGAGAGGTCGAACTCCTCGCCGGGCTCTATCCCGGCGGTCATGCAGCTCGTGAGATAGCTGGCGCTGGTGCCGAAGTGGGTCATGTCGGCCTCTTCGGCGAAGGCCCACAGCGCATTCATGTCGGGGTAGCCCGGGTTGCCGTCGTAGAGGACGGCGGTCGCGCCCGCGAGCAGGCCGCCGACCATCAGGTTCCACATCATCCAGCCCGTGGTGGTGAACCAGAAGAAGCGGTCTTCGGGGCCGAGGTCTATGTGCAGGTAGGCCTTCTTGAGGTGCTCGAGCAGGATGCCGCCGTGGCCGTGCACGATGGCCTTCGGGAGCCCCGTAGTCCCCGAGGAGTAGAGCACCCACAAGGGGTGGTCGAAGGGCACCCGCTCGAAGGAGAGCTTCGCCCCGAGGTTGTCCGAGATCAGGTCGTCCCACAAGACGGCGTTCTGGAGGCCACCGGTATCCGCGTTCTCGTCCAGGTAAGGGAGCAAGACGGTGTTCGCGATGGACCCTATCTCTTCTTGCAACGCCGCCACGACGTCCGTCCGGTCGTAGTCCTTGCCGCCGTAGCGGTAGCCGTCGACGGCGAAGAGGACCTTGGGCTCTATCTGCGCGAAGCGGTCCGTGACGCTCCCCGCCCCGAAGTCTGGCGAGCAGCTCGACCAGGTGGCCCCGATCGAGGCGCACGCCAGGAAGGCGATGACGGCCTCCGGTATGTTCGGCAGGTACGCCACGACCCGGTCGCCGCGCCCGACGCCCATCCCCTTGAGGCCCGCGGCGACGGCGGCGACGTTGTCCTCGAGCTCGCGCCAGCTCGTCTGATCCAGGGGCCGCGTCTCCGACTTGTGTACGAGCGCCGGCTCGTCGGGACGGTCACCGGCGTGGCGGAAGACGTGCTCGGCGTAGTTGAGCTCCGTCCCGGGGAACCACTCGGCCCCCGGCATCTCGCGCCTCCCCAGGGTCTCCCCCGGAGGCTGCGCGGAGATGACGTCGAAAAAGTCCCAGAGGGAGGCCCAGAACCCGTCGACGTCGGTAACCGACCACTCCCATAGCTCCTGGTAACCGTCGAAGGAGAGGTCCTTCTCCTCCGCGAGCCATCGCATGTAGCGCGAGATGACCGCGTTCTCCCTCAGTTTTGCCGTCGGTTCCCAGAGCGGAGTTCCCTCCGTCGTCTCGGTCATGCGCGTCGCTCCTCTTCTGTCGGGCTCATCGGGCCGTCCAACCGCCGTCCATGGTGATCGAAGCCCCGTTGATGAACGAGGCCTCGGGCGCGCAGAGGAAGGCCGCCACCTCGGCGACCTCCCCGGGTTCCACCAGGCGCTTGATGGCCGGCTCGGTTAGCATGATCTTCTCGACCACCTCTTCCTCGGGTATGGCGTGCCTCCTGGCCTGGTCGTCTATCTGGTCCTCGACGAGCGGCGTCCTCACGTACGCCGGGCAGACGCAGTTGGACGTCACCCCTTTAGGACCGCCTTCGAGCGCGACCGTCTTGGAGAACCCTTCGAGGCCGTGCTTGGCCGAGACGTAGGCGGACTTGTACGGGGAGGCGCGCAGGCCGTGCACGCTGGAGACGTTTATTACCCGGCCCCAACCCTTCTCGTACATCCCCGGCAGCGCCTTCCGTACGATCCTGAACGGCGCCTCCAGCATGATCCTCAGGATGGCCGAGAACTTCTCGGGCGGGAACTCTTCCACGGCCGCGACGTGCTGCAGGCCAGCGTTGTTCACCACGATGTCGGCCTCGAAGTTTAGCCCGTCGAGCACCTCGTAGTCCGAGAGGTCGGCCTGCAGGGCCTCGCCCTTGATCCCCTCCGCCACCGTCCTCGCGGCCTCGCCGTCGATGTCGAGCACGGTGACGGCGGCCCCGGCCCGCGCCAGCCTCACTGCGACGGCCCTACCGATGCCGCCCGCCGCTCCGGTCACCAGGGCGCTGCGCCCCGTGAGATCCACATTGGTCGCAGGCATTCCGCGCACGGTAGAAGCCTCGTTCACGTTACTCTCCCCTCATAGGTGCGGCTCTCCCCGCTTAAGTTCCAGGCCGGTTCGGCAAGCATACACCCGCAAGGGCGAGGCAACATGCCGGCACCTGCCGGCACGTCGTCCAGAAGCCCACACCCCGGTCGGCTCTTACTGGGCCCGGGGTTCGGGATCCTCGGGGATCAGAGGCCGCTCAGCCTGCTGCGTCTCGGTGATGTCGCTCTGGAACGTCTCGGACGCGAGGAGCACGGAGATCACCGTTATAAGCGCCATGCCTGCTGTGTACGCCGCGACCGCCCAGTAGCCGTAGGTGGCAAGGAGGTAGAGGGCGATGAGCGGCGAGAGCCCGCCGGCCAGGACCGAGGCGAGCTGGTAGCCCAGAGAAGCTCCCGAGTAGCGTACCCGCGTGCCGAAAAGCTCCGAGAAGAACGCCGCCTGCGGGCCGTACATCGCGTCGTGGCCGATGTTCACACCGAGGATGATGGCGAGCCAGATCAGGAGCACCACGTTGGAGTTCATCAGCCAGAAGAACGGGAATGCGAAGAGCAGCGAGAAGCCCGAGCCCCAGCAGGTACACGGGCCTGCGCCCCACCCTGTCGGAGAGCGCCCCGAAGAACGGTATGGTGAACAGGCCGATAAAGGCGGCGATGATGACCCCGATCTGGCCCGTCGTCTGCTCGCGGCCGAGCTCTTCGACCACGTAGGTGAGTACGAAGACCGTCAGAACGTAGAAGGTGCCGTTCTCGGCGAGGCGCATCCCCATCGCCAGGAGCACGTTCTTGGGGTGGGTCCGGATCACGTCGATGATCGGCATCCTGGCCTCGGTCCCGCTCTCCCTGACCTGGGTGAAGGCCGGGGTCTCCAGGATCC
Source organism: uncultured Rubrobacteraceae bacterium (assembly GCA_963769655.1). Classification (GTDB taxonomy): domain Bacteria; phylum Actinomycetota; class Rubrobacteria; order Rubrobacterales; family Rubrobacteraceae; genus CAVYMT01. The sequence goes on from CAVYMT010000005.1 coordinate 100,658, forward strand.
TGAGCCGGATGAAGAGCCCGACCCCGACGAGCACGATGCTGAACAGGAAGGGCACCCGCCACGACCAGTCGGCCGGGAGGAACGACGTTGCCGCGAGAAAGACGAGGTTCCCGGCCAGAAGCCCCGCGGGCACCCCCATCTGCGGCCAGCTGCCGTAGAAGCCGCGCCGCCCCTCGGGCGAGTGCTCGACGGCCATGAGGACGGCCCCGCCCCACTCCCCACCCACGCCGATGCCCTGGAAGAAGCGCAGCGTGACCAGCAAGATCGGCGCGAGGATTCCGGCCTGCTCGAAGGTCGGGAGCACCCCGATCAGGGCCGTCGCAACGCCCATGATGAGCAGCGACAGAACGAGCATGGTCTTGCGCCCGACCCTGTCCCCGAAGTGCCCGAACACCACGCCTCCGAGCGGTCGCGCCGCGAATCCCACGGCGTAGGTCGAAAAAGCCGCGAGCGTGCCGGCCGTGGAACTGAACTCCGGGAAGAAGAGCTGGCCGAAAACGAGCGCCGCAGCCGTTCCGTAGAGAAAGAAGTCGTACCACTCTATCGCCGTCCCAATAAAGCTCGCGACGGCCACCTGCCGTATGGAGGAGGTCTGCCCGACGCCCTCCCCGCCCAGTCTCTCCACCCTAGCCTCCTACGTAAAGCCGGAGCCCGAAAGAGAGTCCCCGGCCTCTCTTGCCCACCTTCGGTGATGGTCCCACCGCCGGCGTCCCCGCGCAACCTCGCGGGCCAAGCTCAACTCCCCCCGATCGCCGCCTCCACGAAGTGCAACCGGTCGTTGCCCCAGAACATCTCCTCCCCGACAAAGAACGTCGGGGCCCCGAAGACACCCCTCCCTACCGCCGCGTCGGTGGCCTCCTTGAGCGCCCCCTTGGTCCCCGCCGAGGAGGCGCCGTCCAGCACCTCTTCCGGGTCGGCCCCGATGCCGCGGGCCACCCCGGCAAGCGGCCCCACTTCGTCCTCGGCCCCCGTGCCCTTCGGGGCACCGCCCCTCTCCCAGTACAGCGCGAACGCCTCGCGGGTGAAGGCCTCGAGCTCGCCCCTGCCCTCGCAAAACATCGCCGCCCGCATCGTCGTCAGGGTCCGGAACGGGAACGGGCTCGGAAAGTCCAGCCTCCGTCCGTAGTGCTCCGCCCAGCGCCGGATGTCCTTCGCCTGGTATCGAGCCTTGGGTTCTATCTCGATCGGGGCCTGCAAACCGACGGCCTTGTGGACGGCGCCGAGCAGCATCGGGCGCAACACCAGCTCCGCCCCGCCCCGCTCGCAGATCCTGGCCACCTCCCCGTGCGCCAGGTAAGAGTAGGGACTCACGAAATCGAAATAGAACTCAACCCGCGCCACGCCAGCTCCTCTCCTTGTCAGCCCGCTGCGCCCTGCGGGCTCCGCTCTCAGCACGCGCCCTGACAGGCGCTTTCAGCAAATCCTCGGACGCGGTTTGCCGCGCCCGAGCATCCTACAGGGCCGGGAGCCGAAACGCCGCGGAGAACGCGGCCGGGAAGCTGCCGCACGGGAGAAGCTGACAGGCTGAAAGCGGAGCCCGCAGGGCACAGCGTGCTGAAAGCTGGCGCAGCCAGCGTGCTGACCTAGCTCACGCGGCTCTTCTTCTCGCGGCGGTTCACCTCTATGGAGTGGATCAGGGCCGCCAGCCAGACCGCGACGATGATTACGTAGAAGACGATGGCGAGCACGCCCTCGACCCCGACGGCCCCCATGAACGTCCGCATGTTCGTGATCAGGATGACGCCGGCGACGGCGGTGCCCAGAATACGGGCCGGCAGGATGCGCACTATGTAGGCCGCTATCGGGGCGGCGATGACGCCGCCGAGCAGGAGCGCCCCGACGACCTGCCACGGAATCTCGGCAAAGCTCAAGGCGATCAGAAACCCGACGCTGGCGCTCAGGGCGACCACGAACTCGGCGGTGTCGACGGTGCCGACGACCTTGCGGGGCTGCATCCTTCCGCTGGAGAGCAGGGTGGGGGTGGAGATGGGACCCCAACCGCCGCCGCCCACCGCGTCCAGGAAACCGGCCACGAGACCCAAAGGTCCGAGGAACCCGCGAGATATGGGCCTCTCCTGCACGGGCCTCTCCCTCCTCCTGAACGCGAATCGCGCCAGGATGTAGGCGCCCAGGGCGAACAGGAAGATGGCGATGGCCGGCGCAACCAACTCCTCCGCAACGGTCGCGAGCCAGGTCACCGTGATCGCCCCGAAGAACGCCCCGACGCCACCGGGCAACGCCATCCACGCTATCTTGGACCAGTCGACGTTGCCGAACCTCCAGTGCGACACCCCACTCACCGCACAGGTCCCGACCTCGGCGATGTGCACCGCCGCCGACGCCAGCGCCGGGGCCACCCCGACCGCAAGGAGCAGCGTCGTGGACGTGACCCCGTACGCCATCCCCAACGAACCGTCCACCAGCTGCGCGGCCAGGCCCACGATGGCCAGCAATATGAAGCTGCGCACCTAACCCCTCCTCCCCTAGTTCAAGCTACGAGACCTGCACGTTCTACTTTGTCTACATTTTTCGTGAAGATTGCAACAGGACGCACTTTAGAATAGGGGGGTATCAAAGTCAAGACTCCGGGCAGGCTTCGCAGTTCAGGCGGAGGGCCTGATCTTCTTGTACCTGAAGGCGAGGCTCTCTTGGTGCCCCTTGCCTAGGGCATCAGGGAGCCGGCGCCGTTTTGGGCGAGGCCGACCACGACGGCGACCCCGAGCGCGACCAGCATGAACGCACACCCGGCGTCCAGTGTGTTTCTTGTACCGACCAGCACCGGGAACAGGCACCACGCGACGAGCAGGGTGATAAAGAAGGTCGCCTGCGCCCCGACGACGGCGGTGACCACCACCATGAGCCACAGTAACCCGACGCCCACCGACCGGAGGTCGACGCGCAATCCGATTCCCTGCCAGACGCCGGTCTTCACGTCGCCGCGTCCCAGTCCCAGGTACTCGCCCCTACCATCGTCCGCGGAGGGCGAAGGATCACACGTTCTCCCGTCCAGGGCCCACCTCCGGGCCGATGTCGTCCAGGCTACCGTCCGGCTCCTGACCGTCGCCGTTCCACGTTCCATCCGGCAGCTCGTACCAGGTGTCCAGCCTACGACTCCCGGCCCGCTCCCACATCTCGTTCCAGAGATCCAACTCCCACCTCAACACGCCTCTACCTCCCACCCAGTGCCCACGAACCCAAGACTAATTGTTTATCTACTTAGTAGACAAAGCTAACAATTTAACCGTGACGTGATTGGGTGTCAAGGATCGCCGTCGTCGGGTAGCTGCCGGCCAGTCGTTCGCGCCGCTTGAAATTTATTCACAAAGCATGTAGAAGAAGTCGTCTTGTTAGGATCGTCAGGCATATTTGGAGGCTATTGTGCATCGAACGAGCGAGCAGCCCGAGCACGCGGATCATCCGACTTTGGACAACCGGGTATCGGAGGCTTCGTACCTGATCTGCGCGACCCCGCGCAGCGGTAGCACGCTGTTGTGCGCCGCGTTGTGGGGCACGGAGATCGCGGGCCGCCCGGCGGAGCACTTCGAGGTCTTGCTGGAGACGGGTCAGCCGCGGCAGCCGCGCGATTACTTTCAGCGGTCCAACGACCCTGAGGTGTGGGCGCTCTTGGACGACCCGGAGTTCAGGGACGTTCTCGGCGAGTACGGCGGCCGGTACGCCGAGCACCCGGCCAGCCGGGACCCATCGTGGCGTCCGCCCGATTTCAGGCGGTTGCGGGACGAAGCGATTCGCCAGGGCACCACTGAGAACGGCGTTCTTGGGACCAAGATCATGTGGGCCTACTTCCGCGACTTCGTGCGCCTGGCGCGCCGGACGCCGGGGTTCGCGGACGTCGCGCCGTGCGAGGTGCCGGCCGCCGTGCTGCCCAAGCTGCGGCGGTACGTGTGGATCCGGCGCGCCGACACCACCCGCCAGGCGGTCTCCCTGTGGAAGGCGCTGCAGACCCAGCAGTGGCGCCAGGACTCCGACGACGACGTCGGCGGTAAGGGGCTGCGCTTCAGCTTCGCCGCCGTGAACCACCTCAAGCTGCGCATCGACGAGCACAACGAGGCCTGGCAAGACTTTTTCGACGCCTGCGATGAGGAGCCGCTTAAGGTCGTCTACGAGGACCTGGCCGAGGACTACGAAGGCACCGTGCTACGGCTCCTAGAGGGCATCGGCGTCCCCCTCCCACGGAACTTTGCCGTCGAGCAGCCTAGAATGAAGCGTCAGGCGGACGAGCTCTCGGAGGAGTGGGTCCGCCTCTACGACGAGCGAGCCACCGCGCGTGCGGAGGGAAAGAGGTAAGAACGCCTTGGCCGAGTCGCCGAACATCCTGTACGTCCACTCCCACGACACCGGGCGGTGGGTCAGGCCCTACGGTCACTCCGTCAGGACGCCCAACATCCAGCGGCTGGCGGAGGAGGGCGTACTGTTCCGCAAGGCCTTCTGCGCCGCCCCGACCTGCTCGGGGAGCCGGGCTTGCCTCCTGACCGGCCAGTACGCCCACTCCAACGGGATGGTCGGTCTCGCCCACCGCGGCTTCTCGCTAAAGGACTACCGCCACCACATCGTCCACACCCTCCACGACCTCGGCTACTGGTCGGCGCTCATCGGGGAGCAGCACATCTCCAAGAAGCCGGACGTCATAGGCTACGACGAGGTCTACAAGATCCCAACCAACCACACCGACGACGTGGTGCCCGTCACCCTGGACCTCCTGGAGCGCGCCGGCGACCGGCCCTTCTTCCTCTCCGTGGGGTTCTTCGAGACCCACAGGGAGTGGTTCAGGCCGTCGTCGCCCAAGAAGGCCAACTACGTGATGCCCCCGCCGAACCTCCCGGACACCCCGCAGACGCGCCTGGACATGGCCGCTTTTCAGGAGAGCGCCCGTTCGCTGGACCGCGGCGTCGGCGCCGTCCTAGACGCCCTCGACGCCGAAGGGCTCGCCGAGAACACGCTGGTGATCTGCACGACGGACCACGGCCTGGCGTTCCCCGGCGCGAAGGCAACCCTCTACGACCGTGGGCTGGGCGTCATGCTGATCCTGCGCGGCCCCGGCGGATTCTCCGGCGGTCAGGCGATCGACGCGCTCGTCTCGCACATCGACCTGTTCCCCACCGTCTGCGACCTTGCCGGCGCCGAGCACCCGCCCTGGCTCCAGGGCGAGTCGCTCCTGCCGCTGGTCACCGGGGAGGCCGAGGAGGTCAGGGACGCCCTCTTCGCGGAGAAGACCTACCACGTGGCCTACGAACCGGAGCGCTGCATCCGCACCCACCGCTGGAAGTACATCCGGCGCTACGACGACGAGCAACCCACGCCCGTGATCGCCAATATAGATGACGGCCCGAGCAAGGACGTCGTGCTCTCGGACGGCTTCTCCACGCGCCCCGTCCCCGAGGAGCAACTCTACGACCTGCTCTACGATCCTAACGAAGCCAACAACCTCGCCGACGATGCGGCTTACCAGGAGGTCCTCGACGACCTGCGCGGCCGCCTCGAAACCTGGATGAGGGAGACGGAGGATCCCCTCCTCGACGGTCCGGTTCCGGCCCCCGAAGGCGCCGAGATCAACACCCGCGACCAGCTCTCCCCCGCCGACCCGACGACGACCGTCTGAGCCCGACCCGGGCCACCCTTTAAGCTCCCACGTATGCCGAACGGCCTATTTTCGACAGAAACGTTGTCGATTGTCCTCCGCGGACGTTGACATCCTTTAACGGGCTGTGTAGAGTCCCGCCGTATTGATTAATGTAGATTAAGACGGTAGGCAAGAGGTGTCAATAGGAGGTTTCGGGTGCGCAATCTGGTAGTTCTGGCGATATTGGGGTTCGTTGCGCAGCTCGTAGATGGGTCGATGGGCATGGCCTACGGCGTCACGTCCACGACGCTGCTGTTGGCGGTGGCGGGGCTAACGCCGGCGCTGGCCTCCACGGTCGTGCACATCTCCGAGGTCGGGACCTGCGCCATGTCTGGGGTCTCGCACTGGCGCTTTGGCAACGTGGACTGGTCCAAGATAGTGTGGCTCGCCGTTCCCGGCGCCATCGGGGCATTCGTGGGCGCCGTCATCCTCGTAAACGTCATAGACGCGGCGATTGCGGAGCCCTTCGTCGCCATCTTCCTGTTCCTGCTCGGGGGCTACGTCCTGGCCCGCTTCGCCTTCAACCGCACCTCGGAGGTCGTGCAGAACCTCCCGATACCGCGAGCTTTCCTCTCGCCGCTCGGCCTCATCGCGGGCTTCCTCGACGCGGTGGGCGGCGGCGGTTGGGGTCCCATCTCCACCCCCACCCTGCTCTCCTCGGGCCGCATGGAGCCGCGCAAGGTCGTCGGCACCGTCGACACCAGCGAGTTCCTCGTCGCCCTCGCGGCCAGCGCCGGTTTCCTGATCTCGCTCAGCTTCTCCGGGGTGCCCTGGGGCGTGGTCGGAGCGCTGCTGCTTGGTGGCCTGATAGCCGCCCCGCTAGCGGCCTATATCGTCAGGCACCTCAACGCCCGCATCCTGGGCACGACCGTCGGCGGGTTCATCCTTATCGTCAACGCGCGTACCTTCTTGGGGGCCGTCGGCCTGAACCCGAGCCTGAACATACTCGTCTACCTGGCCATCCTGGCGGTGTGGGGCACGGCCCTCTACTTCGCCATTACCGCCGTCCGGCGCGAGCGCAAGCCGGTGCTCGAGACGACCTAGAGAACCCAGCAAAACACCAGAGGCAAACTCCACCACGCGTCCGGTCGGGATCTTTCTCCCGGCCGGACCTTTCTTTGACGCCAGCCGGCCTCGTGCTGACCGAGAACTGGCGTCGTCCGGCATGTAGACTAGGGGCCGGAATCCCGTAAGCAAACCTGAGATAAGTTGAGGAGAACGAGCATGGAGAACGGTACGGAAAAGCAGCGCGGTTTCACCCTGTGGTTCACGGGGCTTTCGGGGGCCGGCAAGACGACCATCAGCGAGATCGTCGAGAAGGAGATCCAGGACAGGGGGTTGCAGGTCGAGGTCCTCGACGGCGACATCGTGCGCACCAACCTCTCCAAGGGCCTCACCTTCAGCCGGGACGACCGCAACGTAAACGTGCTGCGCATAGGCTTCGTGGCCAACCTGCTGACGCGCAACGGGGTGGCGGTCATCGTCTCGGCCATCTCGCCGTACAAGGAGGCCCGCGACCAGGTCAGGCGCAGGATCATCGACTTTGTTGAGGTCTTCGTGGACGTCCCGATCGAGGTCGCCGCCGAGAGGGACGTGAAGGGCCTCTACAAGAAGGCGTATGCCGGGGAGATCGAGCAGTTCACCGGTGTCTCCGACCCCTACGAGCCTCCCGTGGCCCCCGACCTCGTCCTCAAGACCGACGAAGAGACGGCGGAGGAGAGCGCGAAGAGGGTAATCGAGAAGCTCGAGTTCTTCGGTTACCTGTGGTCCCCATCCCCCGACACCGAGTACAACTGGAGCTCCCGCTAGCGCGACCCGCGAGAGAGCCCGCCGCGCACAGAGCCGGTGCCCTAGCCTATTCGGCCGGCGGTTGTGATGCACTACGCCCACTACGAAAGGACAAGTGATTGGCCATCTTTCCGACGCATCTCCTGCTGGCCACCGACGGTTCCCCGCACGCAGAGCTGGCGGCCCAGACGGCGGTAGGCCTCGCACAGAGTACCGGATCGCGGCTCCACGTCGTCGCGGTCGGCCGCACGTTCACCACGGCCGTCTACGAGGCCTACGCCGAAGACCAGCGTGAAGAGCTCAGGCGCGAGGCCCAGGAGGTACTGGACGCGCAGGTAAGGAGCATCGAAGAGGCGGGTGGCACCGTCGCCATTGCCCACCTGAAGATGGACGAACGCCGGGACGAGGCCATCGTCCACCTGGCCGAAGACATCGGCGCCGGCATGATAGTTATCGGCAGCCGCGGGTTCGGCGGTATGAAGCGCGCCCTCCTGGGCAACGTGGCCGACTCCGTCGTCCGCCACGCCCACTGCCCGGTTCTGGTGGTGCGGCCGACCGATGGCGTCAGCCGGCCCTTCTAGCGGCGGTACCGTCCGCGCTCTTCCCGGATCGCCCTCCCTCCCACGCCCCGACCAGCGCGACGATTCTCGTCAACATCGGGGACTAGAAGTCCGGAATCTCCACCTCCGGGACCACTAACCCTCCTGTCCCATCTCTCCCGGCGGCGGGTGGGGCCGCAGCCCGCGGGGTCGCCGGAACGGGCGTCCCGGCGCTTGGGACCGGCATTCCATCCATCCCCGCGACCACGCCCGGCTCCGTCGCCGGTCGGGGACCGCCGGCTCTATCTCGAGCGTCTTCCTCCGGCGGGCTGGAGGACGGTGCCGACGACGCCCGCGCGGCGCCGGCTGAAGCGGAGGCCGAAGCGCTGGCAGCGGGGCTAGCGGAGGCGCTGGACCCGGAGCTAGCGGAGGCGGAAGCGGCTACGGCGTCGGGCTCCGATAGCTGCGCGTCGCCCGCCGTGGCGGGCCTCTCGGTCTGCGGGGCGTCGGACGCTTCGGCCTTCTCTGGCGGCGGGACTGGTAGACCGGAAGGCGTGCTTGTCGCGGGGGTTTGCGTCCGGCCTATCGCCGTGGGATCCGTCCCCTCCAGGACCCCCGACGAGAGGAGGCTCCAGGTCGTGCCGCCGGAAAGGCCCGAGGCCGCAAGCGGCGAAGCGGCGAGGACGAAGAGCGCCGCGAGCGCCACGAGGAGGAGGGCCGCGGCCCTCCTCCTCGCTCGTCGGCGGTGAACGAGGGCCGCCGTCCGAAAGGTCCCGCGGCGCAATATCTTCGTCCGCGCATCCCCGGACACGGACGGCGGCGGCCGACCTTGCAGGAAAGCCTCGAGATCCCGGGCCAACTCCCCAGCGGACGCGTGGCGTCCGGCCGGGTCCTTGGACAGGAGCTTGAGCGTGATGGCATCGAGCGGCTGGGGCACGCCAGGGTTCAGCCCTCGTGGTGCGGGCGCGGGCTCGTTGAGGTGCTTCATGGCGATCGCCAGGGGTCCGGCATCCTCGTCGCCCTCGAAGGGCGGGCGACCCGTGAGCATCTCGAAGAGGACCACGCCCAACGAGTAGAGGTCGCTCGCGGGCCCAACCGGCTCGCCCAGTGCCTGCTCGGGCGAGAGGTAGGGCACGGTGCCGAGGATCATGCTCGTCTTTGTGAGGACCGTCGCCTCGACGGCCCGCGCGACCCCGAAGTCGGCGACCTTCGCCCGTCCGTCCCCCTCCAGGAGCACGTTCTCGGGCTTGACGTCGCGGTGGATCAGGCCGGCACCGTGCGCGGCACCCAAAGCGCCGGCGATCTCGAGCGCCACCCCGGCGGCGATCTCCGGCTCCAGCGTCCCGACCTCGCGGATCTTGTCCTTGAGGGTGCCGCCGGCCACGATCTCCATCGCGATGTAGGGGACCTCGTCTCCCCCGGAGTCGTAGACTCGCACCACGTTCGGGTGCGACAGGCTGGCCGCGCATTGCGCCTCGCGCCTGAAACGGACGCGGAACTCGCGGTTCCCGGCGTGGCGCTCGTCGAGCACCTTGAGGGCCACCTCACGGCCGAGCAACTCGTCCTTCGCCCGATAGACGCGACCCATCCCACCCGAGCCCAACAGCTCGCCCAGGGTGTATCGACCGCCGATGATGGTGCCATGCACGGGTTAGAGTCTACCCGCCACCCGGACCTCTCGCGACAAAATCCGACCCTGCCTGGCCGTCAACGTCACGTTGAATGGTTCGGTCTTCCCCATCGTCCACTCGAGGCGCGGTTTCGGGGCCCGTGCGCGGCCGAATGCGGCGTCTGGTTGAGCCTCTCAATGAGGTTCATACGTCTTCGAGGATTGGAGGATCGGGCGGATTAGTAGCGGGCATGCTCTTGGCGGGGCGTAAGGCGCTCCGGCCAAGCGCCCTTGTCGGAGCTTTTCAGCGGAACATCGTGGGTTCCAGCTCCCGTACCACCTCGGAGGCATGGTCGATCGGAATCTGCGCCCTACGTGCGTGCTCGAAGATCAGCTCCGCGCTTGGGGCTTCGTACTCGCAGTAGAGTTTCCCCTCTTCGGCGGAGTAGTAGGAGCGGATCCAGCGCACCCCCGGCAACTGGTCAACGGCTTCCAGGGACCTCAAGGACGCGGCTTCTATCTCCTCGTCGGAGACCTGCCCCACGGTCCGAACCACGACGTACTTAGGCATCTAGTTGCCCCTTTCCACGACGGGGATTGCCTCCCGGGCCTCTCCTACCGTCATCCTCTCGACATGGCTTCTTTCCGAGCTTTTCGGCTGAGGTCCGCCTCATCCAGGGCCTCGTAAACCCCGGCCAGGTCATGGAGGACTGCGACCTCGCCTTCCTTATCGCCGACCTTCCGGCGCAGGCGCAAGGAGCGCTTGAGGCAGGAGAGGGCGCTCGGGTGATGCCCGAGCCTCTCATGGCTCTCGGCCAGGCTGCTCAGGACGTAGGCCTCGGCCTGGAGATCCCCCACTTCTCGCAGCACTTCGAGCGACTCCCGACCGCACCGCAGCGACTCTTTGAGGCGGCCAAGGTCGCGGTGGACCACGCTCAGGCTGGCGAGGGCGGCGGCCTCCTGCGCCGCCTCCCCGTGTTCACTTGCCAGCTTCAGGGCCTCTTCGTAGTCGCGGACGGAGCCTTCCGGGTCTCCGGTCCGCCACCGCAGGCCGGCCGTGTTCATCAACAGCCTCCGCAACCTGGGAAGATCCACCATCCGCCGGTAGATGCCGGCGGCTTCCTCGTAAGCCTCTAGAGCCTCCTCGGGCTCTTGGAGTGAGTGATGCAGCACCACGCCCAGGAGGGCCAGGGTCTCCGCCTTCCCAAAATGGTCCTCCGGCGCTTCGGACTCCTCGTAGGCCGTCTGCAGCAACCAGGTCGCCCGCCGGTAAGATTCGGCCGCGTCGGCCGGGTTACCCCTCTGCTCCAGCGCAACGCCCACACCCATGAGCGAGTATCCCTCGTCTCGCGTGTATTCTGTCTCCTGGCTCAAACGGGCGGCGGTCCGGAAGTGCTTCAAGGCCTCATCCGGATCCCCGAGGCTCAGGCAAAGCGTTCCACAATTGATGTGCTGGTTGGCGCTCAGATTCTTGGTTCCGAGCTCGGCGAGTGCCGCCAGGCTCTCCAGGTGCAGATCGAGGGCGGTCTCGAGATCTCCCCGCTCGCGATGGATCTTGGCCATACTGCTCACCCTGAAGGCCTCGCCCAACCTGTCTCCCAGCTCGCGGTCGATCCTGAGGGCTTCCTCGGCCCACCGGATGGCGCTGTCGTAGTCGACCATGCCTAGGTAGACGTGGGCTATGTTCCCTGCATCTCCGGCCTCGGCCCGCCGGTAGCCGAGCTCGCGGTGTATCCAGAGTGCCTGGAGCGTCGCCTCCATTGCTCGGGCGTAGTCCCGGTTCATCCAGCAGACGTATCCCAACTCCCGATACGCCCTGGCCTCGCCTGCCCTGTCTCCCAGCTCCCGAAAGATGGAGACCGCCGCCTGCCCGGCCTCTGCCGCACCCTCGCGGTCCGCAAGCGCCATGAGTGCCCCTATGCGCCGGATGTTGGCTTCCGCTATCCGGTCGCGGTCTCCCAGGCGTATCGCCAGCTCGAACATCTCCTGCACCGTCGCGGCTCGCTCCTCCCGGCGATCCAGGTGCTCCAGAAAACGCTCTCGCGCTGCCAGCAGGTCGAACCTCTCCTCGTCAGAGTCCGGCAGCTTCTCCACGATCTCCAGTGCCCGGGCGTAGCTCCTCAAAGCGGTCTGCCAGGCGTAGTTCTCCCCCGCCTTCCGCGCCGACAGCACCAGGTTCTCTAGCGCCGGACGCCATTCTCGAGCCTGCAGGTAGTGGTGGGCGAGCTCCGCCGGTTCGCCGCCGTCGCTCTCGAGGGCCGCGGCAACCCGGAGGTGCAGCGCCAGGCGCCGGGTATCTCCAATGTCCTCGTAGAGCGTCTGGCGCAGCTTGTCGTGGGAGAAGTAGTACGTCTTGGCCGCCTCCGTCTCGACGATGAGCCCGGAGGAGATCAAGGATTCCATGACGTCCAAGGCTTCGGCCTCCGGGTGAGCCGTGGCCCTCGAGAGCAAGCCGATTTCGAAGCTTCGACCTATGACCGCCGCCAGTTCCAGCAGGTTCCGCGAACCGTCGTCCAGGCTGCCGAAGCGCGCCCGGATCAGGGCCCGCACGCCGGTCGGCAGGCTGTTTTCTTCCAACGCTTCGCTCTCCAATCCCGAGATGCGCCTCCGGGGGTCGATCTGGACGGCCCCAGACTCTATGAGCCAGCGCAAATACTCCACCGCGTAGAAAGGGTTACCCTCCGACTCCCGATGGAGGAAGCTGGCCAGCGATGGCAACCCGCCGAAACTCCGGGACGACATGCGGGTGAGGATCTGCGTCAGATCCTCCAGCGAGAGGCGACCCAGGCTCATGGCGGTCAATACCCGCCGCTCGGCCATGCCTTCGAGCCACGCAGAGAGCACGCCCATCTGCTCCCGGCGGTAGGAGAAGACTAGCAGGATCCGCTCTCCAGAGATGCGCCTGGCCAGGTAGGATAGGAAATCCAACGTCGCCGGGTCCGCCCACTGCACGTCGTCCACGAAGAGGATCAGCGCTTCGTGCCCATCGGCCCGGGATTGCCTCACGAGTTCTCCGGTGAGCGCGTGGTAGATGCGGGTGACGTTGTAGGGCTTGGACGTCCACAGGTAACCGACCTCCTCATGGGAATCAGACGCCCCGGACACCATCCCACCCACGTCCGCCGCCGGGCCGAGCGCCTCCGTGATCGGCTCCAGGGGAGGCCCCAGTTCTCTCTCGTAGCAGCGCCCGGTGAGCACCCTGACACCCCGGCCTCGGGCGTAGCCGAGAAACTCCTCTGCCAGCCGCGTCTTGCCCACCCCGGCCTCGCCCTCGATGGCGACGACGACACCCGCCCCGGTCATCGCCTCGCGCAGCCTTTCGGCGAGCACCGCGTATTCCTGATCCCGGCCCACGAACTGCGTGCGGCTCAGGGAGTAGGGGAGCCGCAAGGGGCGGCGGGGCTTCGGATATCGCCGCGACTCGTCCACGCCCGGCACGTCGCGGTTCTCTATCTGCTTCCTCAGCCGGTTCAGTTCCGGCGAAGGTGCCGCGTTCAGATCTTCGTGGAGCGTCCTGGCGTAATTCCGGAAGGTTCTGAGGGCGAGTGCCTGCTCCCCGGCGCAATAGTGGTAGAGCATGAGTCGGCGGTGGAGATCCTCCCCGAACCCGTCGAGGGCTAGCGCCCGGTTGCAGACCTCGACGGCCTCCGTGTAGCGGCCCCCGAGCGCCAGGCATTCGGACAAGGACGAGAGAACCGAGAGCTCACGCTCCAACCACTCCCTGCGGGCTTCTATCGCCCAATCTTCGTAAGGGTCCTCGGCAAGGAACTCGCCCCGCAGGAGATCCAGGGCACCCCGATACTCCTCGATGGCCTCGTCTACCCGTCCGGAATTCTGGGCCTGTTGCGCCCTGGCCTGGCGTTCCTCGAACTTCCAGAGGTCCACATCGCAGTCCGCGTTGCGCTCGAACAGGTACCCGGGCCGACGCCTGCGGATGTAGCCGGAATCCGAGCCGCGCTCGAGGTCGGGTTCCAACGCCCGACGCAACAAACTGACGGCCACCCGCAGGCCGCGCTCGGCGGCTCCTGGAGACGCATCCGGCCACAGCGCCTCCACGATCTCATCTCGCGAGAAAACGCGGCCTGGCCGGGTAAGCAGCAGCTTCAGGAGCGAACGCGTCTTCTGCCGGCCCCACTCCCCGTTCTCGATCGGGGCGCCTTCCCGCAGGACCCTGAACTCGCCGAAGAGGTGGATCTCGATTTTCGCCGTTTCGACCACGCCCTCTCGAAGCCCGCGTTCCCACGCTCGCAACGTTCGATCCAAATTCATCACATCGGGCCACGGAGCGCATCACCCAAATGGGTGATTTCGGGCCGGATCTCCGGAGGGAATCCCTGGCGCCGTAACAAATGCGTAACTTCGGGCCGCTAGCCTCCCGATCGGCAACCGGTTCGATCGGAAAGGAGTCATAGCCAAACATGGACCAGTGGTGTTGGTGCGGGGCCGACGCTTTGATGGCCGACTCAGCGAGCCAGCGCCACGAGACCCCGAGCGCTTCGGAAGGGATCTCGGGCGAGGGACACGAGACCACTACCCGGGCGCGGTAACGATCCTGGCGCGCGGGAACAGGAAACCGAAGGCCGATAGTCGACCACAAGACTAGAGTGAGGAGCAGAACTATGTCGGACACAACCACACCCGTACTCGAGGAACCGGCGGTCGAGGGCCTGCGCGCCGCGCTGCGGGGAGATATCGTCCAGCCCGGTGACGAGGCCTACGACGAGGCCCGCAAAGTCTACAACGGCATGATAGACAGGCGTCCGCGCCTGATCGCGCGCTGCGCCGACGCCGCCGACGTGATCGCCGCCGTTAACTTCGCCCGCGAGAATGACCTGCTCCTCGCCGTGCGCGGGGGCGGGCACAACGGAGCGGGATCGGCCGTCGTGGATGAGGGCCTGGTCGTGGACCTCTCGGCGATGAGGGGGGTGCGCGTCGACCCGAAGGCAAAGACCGTTCGGGTCGAAGGCGGCTGCATCTGGAAGGAGGTGGACCACGCGACCCACGCCTTCGGTCTGGCGGTGCCCACCGGCTTCAACTCGACCACCGGCGTCGGCGGCCTCACCCTTGGCGGAGGTCACGGCTACCTCACCCGCAAGTACGGCCTGACCATAGACAACCTCATCTCTGCCGACGTGGTCCTGGCCGACGGCAACTTCGTCGTGGCCAGCGAAGAGGAGAACGAGGATCTCTTCTGGGCTTTGCGGGGCGGCGGGGGCAACTTCGGCGTGGTGACCTCCTTCCTGTTCAGGGCCCATCCTGTTCACACGGTCGTCGCCGGGCCTACCCTCTGGCACCTGGATCGGGCCGCAGAGGCGATGCGCTGGTACGACGACTTCACGGCCCAGGCGTCGGAGGACATGTACGGCTTCTTCGCCTTCTTGAAGGTACCGCCCGGACCTCCCTTCCCGGAGGACTTGCACCTGAAGACGATGTGCGGCGTCGTCTGGTGTTACACCGGTCCACCGGAAGAGGCCGACGAGGCGTTTCGGCCGGTCAGGGAGTTCGGTCCGCCCGCGCTCGACCTAGTCGGGCCGATGCCGCTCCCCGCGCTCAACAGCATGTTCGATCCGCTGCTGCCCCCTGGCCTGCAGTGGTACTGGAAGCACGACTTCATGGACGAGCTCTCCGACGAGGCGATCGCCGCCCACGTGGAGCACGGCTCCGAGATCCCGACCCCGCTCTCGACCATGCACCTCTACCCGATTGACGGGTCGGCGCACCGGGTCGGCAAGGACGGCACCGCCTTCAGTTACCGTGGTGCCCGCTGGTCTCAGGTGGTCGCCGGCATCGACCCGGACCCGGCCAACAAGGAAACCATCACCGAGTGGGCGCGGGACTACTGGGAGGCGTTGCACCCCCACTCGGCAGGAGGCGCCTACGTCAACATGATGATGGAGGAGGGCCAGAATCGCGTGGAGGCGTCCTACCGAGACAACTACGAACGGCTGGCCGAGATCAAGAGCAAGTACGACCCGCACAACCTGTTCCGCGTGAACCAGAACATAAGACCGACAGCGTGAATCGAGAGTAACGGGGGTGGGGAGCTGTCCCCACCCCCGGAGACAAGGAGGTATTGGTGACCGTCGATGGAGTAAAGCTCGGCAACGTGGCAGCTCGCTTGATGGACCAACTCGAACAGACTCGCGAGGAAGCTGCGGAGCTGGAGTCGGTCATAATCATCGCGGCGGTCACCAACGATGCCGACCGACAAACCACCGTTCATTACAGCGTCAGCGACAACATGCCCCAACACGTGGGGCTGGGGCTGCTCGCGGTGGTTCAAAACAACCTCAGCAGGTAGTGAAACGGACGAAGGGCCGCGGGTGCGGCGTCAGGTGATCGCCGGGTGTGGCTCGGGCGCTGCTCCCGGCAGGCGATGAGTCTGGCGAATCCCCGGCCCTAGAAGCCGGGGCGAGATGGCCTGGTGGCCCTGAACTCCACGTAAGGGTCCGTGCCGAGACCTCCGGTTCCGAAGGACTTCCGAAAGGCGTCGTGTGCGGCGACCTGCGGGAATCAAGCCAACGCGGCCCGGCATTGCCCCGGGTCTCCGGCCGCAATGCCTGCACCGTAACAAAAGCGTAATGCCGGCTCGCTAGCCTCCCGATCGGGAACCGAGAAAAGGCGAGAACGGAAGCTCGGCGCGGATCACACCACGAACAAGACACAAGGAGAACACCATGATCGAACAAGCCACCGACAGGCCAGGTTACAAAACCCTGGAAGGGTGGAGGGATCCTGCGCTCCCGTTAGCGCTGAACGTGGGCGAAGCGGGCGAACCGCCCGAGCTTCGCCCACCCGAGCCTACCCTGCGAGAAGCCGTATTCTTCCTAGACAGCCTGGTAAGCAGTACCGCTTTTCTGGACTCGATGATGCACGCCCTCCCCGAGCTAGCTCAGCGGACCGGGGACTGGCATGTGTCCCACCGCCAAGACGCCCCGGACGGCTCCCACTCCTTACAGGTATTCGTCTGGCCTCCGGGCTCCGCGACCAGGATACACGACCACTCGAGTTGGGGAGCCTTCTGCTGCGTGGCCGGGTCCCTATCGGAAGAGCGCTACGAGCGCCTCGACGACGGTGCCCGACCAGACCAGGCCCGCCTGAGGAAGCTCTGGCGGCGGGTATGGGAAAAGGAGCGTGGGATCTCGACGGTCCTGCCCCACGACGGGGGCGTCCACAGGGTGGGCAACCCTGGCGAGGGCACGGCGGTGTCGGTCCATCTCTACGGACCCCGGATGGGTGAGATCGACGGACGGGACTACGACCTTTCCCCAAACCATGTGTGCGACCGGCGGGACTGAGGCGTGGAGATCAGTCGTCTTCTCGACGCCGGCGTCCGCAGTCGTCAACATCAGATGCAGGTAACAAGAAGTGGAAGGAGCGAGGCATGGACATCAGGGACTTCGAAGGTGCGCGGGAACGCCGCGCGGAGCTGCTGCGCGAGGTGGAGAGAGACCGCCTTGCCCGGCGCCTGCGCGCCGGCGCTCGTCCGGTCGAAGCTCGTGGGCTCTGGGGCTGGCTAAGCTCCCGATTCGGGATGACACCCCCCCGCTCGGGGCGCGGAACGAAGGACGTACGGGTTCGATGGGGCTTGCCGGAGGATGAGGGAAAGATTTCGGACCTCCTGCAATTGAACGGCGCGTCGAGCCGGTTGGCTCGGGAAGGGTTCATAGTGGCCGAGAGGAACGGGGCGGTGCTAGCAGCGGTGCGATACCGGACGGAGCCCAAACGGCTCGTGCTCGGTCTCATTGTGGCCGACCCGTGGCTTGAGGAGCGCCCGCTGGCGGACGCAATGTCCGCCGGCGCCCGAGAGCTTGCACGGGAGATTGGTGCCACAAAAATCCGGCGCAAAGCCGCCGGGTGACTTTGCAGAGGCGCGTTGGTGAGACTAGAGACCATTGCGAAACTTCCGTCGGGAACGGCGCATCCAACGCCTCTCCTTTTCGTACACGGCGCCTGGCACGGAGCCTGGTGCTGGGACCAGCACTTCCTGGATTATTTCGCCCGGCACGGCTTCGCGGCCCACGCGCTCAGCCTGCGGGGACACGGCGAGAGCGAGGGGCGCAATCGCCTGCGCTGGACGAGGCTCGCCGAGTACGTCGAGGACGTGGCCCGCGTCGCAAGGGTGTTGCCCCGACCACCCGTGGTGATCGGGCACTCGATGGGCGGAGCGGTCGTCCAGAAATACCTCGAAACGCGCGCAGCCGCAGCGGGGGTATTGTTGGCTTCTGTGCCGCCCTCGGGAGCCCTCCCGGCGGCTTTGCGTCTCGCCCGACGACACCCGTTCCGGTTTGCGAAGGAGCCGAGATGCTTCGTGCTGATGTGAATGGTCTTTCGGTGACCTACGAGCGCAACGGCGAGGGGCCCCCGCTGGTTCTACTCCACGGGGTCCTCTCCGACTCACGCGTGTGGAGCAAACAGCTACTCTACCTCTCGGACGAGTTCACGGTCGTTGCCTGGGACGCGCCTGGCGCCGGTCAATCGTCTGACCCGCCAGAACCGTTCGCTATGGCCGACTGGGCCGACTGCCTCGTCGGGCTCATGGACGCAATCGGGATCGAGCGCGCGCACATCCTCGGCCATTCGTGGGGTGGGATTCTTGCTCAGGAGTTCTATCGGCAACATCCAGCGCGTACGAGGTCGCTGATCCTGGCCGACACCTACGCCGGGTGGAAAGGTTCGCTCCCCGAATCGGTCTACGAGGAGCGACTAGCCGCCGTCCTGCGCGAGGCGTCCATGCCGGCGAGCGAGTTCGTACCGAAGTGGATTCCAGGACTGCTAAGCGATGCCGCCTCCGATGAGCTACGAGTGGAGTTAGCGGCGATCATGTCGGACTTCCACCCGGTCGGCTACCGGTTGATGATCCAGACCGCGGACTCCGACACGCGCGACCTGCTCCCGACCATCCGCGTCCCGACCCTGCTGGTCTGGGGCGAAGAGGACCGACGGGCGCCATTGACCGTCGCGCATCAGCTCCGCGACGCGATCCCCGGAGCAAAGCTCGCGATCATCCCGGGCGCCGGGCATGAAAGCAACCTCGAGCGACCTGCCAGGTTCAACGCGGAAGTCCGCGGCTTTTGCCGTTCGCTCGCATAGGAGTATTCTTGACCTTTATGAATACGGCGAGAGCCCGCCGTGACCGCGAGAAGCGAAGCGCACCAAGCACCGGCGTTGAATACGGAGGCTGAGATATGCGACAGGTAGACGAACTGACCGTCCACGTCGTGGTGGACAACACCACGGACATGCTCTCGAGCCGTCCGCCACGTGGCGTCGGAGTTGAGCGTCCTGATGGAAGCGGGCATGAAAGTACTGACTGGCGAGGGTGCCTGCTCGGCCCACCACGGATTGTGCCTTGCCGTGACCGGTCATCTCGATGGGAAACCACGCAGCGTACTCTTCGACGCGGGTCCCGACCCTTACGCCCTCGAGCGGAACGCTCGGCACATGAAGCTCGATGTTGGGCGGACCGAGGCTATCGTGCTGTCACACGGCCACTTCGATCACTCTGAGGGGCTATTGAAAGCCCTGGAGTTGATCCGCGCGTCGAACGGCGGTCAGGATGTCCCGCTCCACGTGCACCCCGGGGCTTTCGTCAAGCGGGGCATGCGGCTGCCAAGCGGGGCGATCCTCCCGCTGCAGGATGTGCCGTCGCGTCCAGCGCTCGAAGAAGGCGGCGCTCGCATTGTGGCATCCACCGAGCCGGAGGAGATCCTGGGCGGGCAATTCTACCTGAGCGGTGAGATCCCCCGCAGAAGCTTCGAGCGCGGCTTGAAGAACCATCTCAAGCGCTCGGCAGATGGACGGTGGGAGGCCGACCCCTCGATTCAGGACGAGAGGTTCATGGCCGCCCACGTTCGGGGGAAGGGGGTCGTGATCTTCACGGGCTGCTCCCACGCCGGGATCTTGAACATCTGTAACCATGCCAGGGAGATCTTTCCGGATGTCCCGCTGTACGCGCTGGTCGGGGGGTTGCACCTCGTATCTCCGAACGAAGACATCATCCAGGAGACGATCGCCGAGTTGCGCGCGTTCGGCCTGAAAGTGATCATTCCGGGGCACTGCACGGGTTGGCGCGCGGTACACGCGCTGGTCGGCGCCTTTGGGGAAGGGATCGTGGATCCCCTCGCCGTGGGTAGCAGACAAACACTCTAGTAGATCAGAATGCTCCTCGACGCAGGCAGTTCGCCCACCGCACTCCACCCCGCCTCCGCGGCCTCGCCCGCCAGGCGTTCCCCTACGAAAGTAGCGTCCACACCATCCCGACCACCGCCCCGGCAGGGACCATGAGAAATATGGGAACCTTGAACCTCTGCAACACCACGAAGGAGACGACCGCGACCACCAGGGCGAACACGTCCAGGCCGCCAAAGGAGAAGCCTTCGGGAAACAGGACCTGCGTGGCGAAGAAGGCCGCCAGGTTCGCTATGACGCCGACCACCGCCGCCGTGACCCCTACGAGGATCGCGCGAAGCCTACGGTCGTTGGCCAGGAACTCTATATACGGGGCCAGCATGAAGATGAACAGGAAGCAGGGCAGGAACGTGGCGTAGGTCGTCACGGCGGCCCCGAGCGTCCCGTAGAGGAGCGGTGAGAAGGGGCCCGAGTCGTTCCAGGCGCCGATGAAGCCGACGTACTGGGTCACCATGATCAGGGGCCCGGGCGTGGACTCGGCGAGCCCGAGTCCCTGAACCATCTGGTCGGCGGTGAGCCACCCATACTGATTTACTGCCACGTCGGAGACGTAGCTCAGAACCGAGTAAGCCCCGCCGAAGGTGAGGAACGCGGCCCCCGTGAAGAACAGCGCCTCCCGCACCAGGACATCCTCCCCGCCGCGCCACAGGAAGAGCGCCCCCACCGGCACTGCCCACAGGACGGCGAAGATCGCGAGAAGTCTGAGGTTGCGTAGCAAGGAGGGCCGGCCGCCCGAGGCGGCTCGGTCGATGGCGAACTCTTCTTCCGAGGAGCCGTGCCCCCCGCCTCCCCGGAAGGCGTCACCAGCGAAGCTCGCGCGGCTCAGCAACAGCCCCGCGACGGCGGCGGCGAGCACGACCAGCGGGAAAGGGACGGAGAAGAAGTAGAGGGCGAGGAAGGCCAGGACCGCGAATGCCACGAGGATCCGATGGTTCAGCGTGCGCTGGCCGATCCTCAAAACGGCCTCGACCACGATCGCTATCACGACGGGCTGAATGCCGTAGAGGAGGCCGTTGATCGCTGGCACGTCGGAGTGTGCCACCGCGAGCCACGAGAGCAGAAGCAGGACGAAGATCGACGGGACGACGAAGAATGAGCCCGCCACGATGCCGCCCAGCGTGCCGTGCAGCCTCCACCCTATGTAGGTCGCCACCTGCTGGGCCTCGGGACCGGGCAGGAGCATGCAGAAGTTGAGCGTCCTCAAGTACTGGCCCTCGGACACCCAGCGCTTCTTCTCGACGAGCTCCCGGTGCATGATCGCGATCTGCCCCGCAGGCCCCCCAAAGTTGATGAACCCCAACTTCACCCAGAACCAGAACGCCTCCCAGAAGCCCACCGACTTCGTCCGGCCCTCCGCCACTCCCCCGCTCTCCGCCATCTCTACTTTCTGCATCGCCCGCGTGCACAAACGAACGCAGCGTAACCGCGGCGCGGCCACGCGTCAAGACAAGCCCCGGCGCAAAGCGTTCGCACAAACGGCATGCCCCCGCGACCCGAGAACCTCCCAGCAATACTTGCTGAGAGCGACCGAAGGGAGCGTACTGAGAGCGAGGCCTGGAAGGCCGAAGCGTGCTGAAAGCCGACGACCGTAGGGAGGAAGGCGGGCTGAAAGCGGAGGCCTCGTAGAGGCCGGAGCGTGCCGGCAAGCCGGCCACGCCGGCTTGCCTAGTGATGCACCCACGCCTCGGGGTCGCTGGTCAGCTTTCTCACGGGCGGGGGCAGAGAGCCGTCGACCAGGTCGGCGAGGGTAACCGTCTCGAGCACGGCGCGCAGGTTGGCGCGGACCGCGATCCAGACCCGCTGCAGGTTCTTGGCGGCGCCGGCGTATTCCACGTCCTCGGGCCACTCGCCCCGGACGTTTGCCAGCGGTCCTTCGACGGCCCGGATCACATCTGCCAGCCTGACCTCGTCGGCGGGTTTGGCGAGCCAGTAGCCGCCGGAGGCGCCCCGCCGCGTACGGACGATGCCCGCGCGCTTGAGGTCGTGAAGAATGTTTTCCATGAACTTCTTGGGGATGGTCTGGGACTCGGAGATAAGCTCCCCCTTGAGCGGTCCCTTGCCAGCCGCCGCAGCCCGCGCGAGCTCCGCGGCCGCCCTGAGCGCGTAATCCGTCTTGGCCGATACCTGCAATCTAGCTCATACCCCCCAGAGGCCCATCGCTATTGGCCGGAGTCCTGCCGGTCGTCCTCCTCCTGCCCGGAGGATCTGCTGCCGGGGACATAGACGAACCAGTAGGACCCGATCAGTATCCCAAGGAACAAAACCAGTGCCCCTACGAACTGCACGTACTCCGTCGTCACCCGTGCCTCCTTCGCGCACTTCGACCAACCGTCGCCGGCGGATGCCTGCCAGAGCCCATTCTACGATAGCCTCGCCACTTCCGCCGTCGCAACGGCCTTCTGGCTTCCGATCCCTTGCTGGGTTACACACTTTGGGCCAATCTCGGTCCGCGACGGGCCTGCGGCGCCGGCGGTTGGGCGACTCAGCCTCGCGGGGGCGCGAGAGCTCACCCTTTGTCGCGGCGGTCTGGCGCGGGCCGCACGACGTACTGCACGTAGCCGCGCGGATGCCGTTCGGCCGCGGTGTTCAGTTCTTGCGCCCGCCACTCGGCCTGCTCCCTCGTCGGGTACCGGGCCGCCTCCCACTTCCCGAAAAGCGTAACCGCCACCACGGAAAAGCCCCGATCCTCCACCGCGCCTCCCGTCTTGCCCGGTGTCTCCTCCGAATGCTAACATCGCCTCGCCGCACTCCCCGGGAATGGGAAGGAGACGCATTGAGAGGCTTGACCTCGGACTACCAGTTGACCCTGCCCGCCGTGCTCCGCAGGGCCGAGGCGCTGCACGGGCCGAAGGAGATCGTCACCCGCAAGCCCGACAAGGGCTTCCACCGCTACACTTACGCCGACTTTGTCGGCCGCGCCAAGAGGCTCGCCGTCGCTCTCGGGGGCCTCGGCCTCGAGAAGGGCGACCGCGTGGCAACCCTCGCCTGGAACAGCTACCAGCACCTCGAGGCGTACTTCGGCGTCCCGTGCTCCGGTGCGGTGCTGCACACCATCAACCCGCGCCTGAGCGCGGACGATATCGCCTACATCGTGAACCACGCCGAGGACCGGGTGCTGCTCATCGACGAGACCATGGTCGAGCTCCTCGATGGCTTCGGAGATCGAGGTCGACCTCGAGCGCATCTTCGTCCTCTCCGCCGACGGCTCGGCGCCCGAGGGCCTCGAGAGCTACGAGGACCTCCTCTCGGGCGCCGACGAGGAGAGCTTCGAGTACCCCGACTTCGACGAGCACGACGCGGCGGCGATGTGCTACACGTCGGGGACGACGGGGCGCCCGAAGGGGGCGCTGTACTCCCACCGGGCCATCTGCCTGCACTCCATGGCCTCCGCGATGAACGACATGCTCGGCGTGCGCGAGCGCGACGTGGTCATGCCCGTCGTGCCGATGTTCCACGTCAACGCGTGGGGGCTGCCGTTCACGTCCACCCTCGTCGGCGCCAAGCAGGTCATGCCGGGACCGCACCTCGACCCCGAGAGCCTGCTCGAGAATCTGGCCCAGGAGAAGGTCACCGTGACCGCCGGCGTGCCGACCATCTTCTTCGGCGTCCTGCGCAAGCTCGACGAGGACCCCGATGCCTACGACCTCTCGGCCGTGCGGGACATGATCATCGGCGGGTCCGCCGCCCCCGGGGGCATGATCCGGGCCTTCGAAGAGCGCCACGGCCTGAACGTGCTGCACGCCTGGGGCATGACCGAGACCACGCCGCTTGGGACCGTGTGCAACCTGACCAGCCAGACGGACGACCTCTCCGAAGACGAGCTGTACAGGTTGAGGGCCACGCAGGGCATCCCCGGTCCGTTTATCGAGGTCCGCGCCCGCGGTGACGAGGGCTTCGCCCCTTGGGACGGCGAGAGCATGGGCGAGCTGGAGCTC
Organism: uncultured Rubrobacteraceae bacterium; assembly: GCA_963769655.1. GTDB lineage: Bacteria > Actinomycetota > Rubrobacteria > Rubrobacterales > Rubrobacteraceae > CAVYMT01. Next base: position 124,358 of record CAVYMT010000005.1, read on the forward strand.
AGGGGGCCCTGGGTCTCGGGGGCCTACTTCAATACCGAGGAAGGCAGCGATAAGTTCACCGAGGACGGCTGGTTCAAGACCGGCGATATCGTCACCATCGACCCGAGGGGCTACGTCGAGATCCAGGACCGCACCAAGGACCTCATAAAGAGCGGTGGAGAGTGGATCTCCTCGGTCGCCCTCGAGAACTCCCTGATGGCCCACGACGCCGTCGCCGAGGCCGCCGTCGTCGCCATCCCCCACGAGAAGTGGGACGAACGACCCCTGGGGGTCGTGGTCCTCCAGGAGGGCAAGGAGGTGACGGAGGAGGACCTGCTCTCTCACCTCGCCAACGATCACCCCAAGTGGTCGCTGCCGGACGCGATCGAGTTCGTCGACGAGATACCGCACACGGCCACGGGCAAGGCCTTGAAGATGAAGCTCCGCGACAGCTTCAAGGACTATTCTCCCTCGCAAGGCTAACCTGAGGTGAAGGTGATCGGGGCCGGCTTCGGACGCACCGGCACGGCCTCGCTGAAGGCCGCCCTGGAAGACCTGGGCTCCGGCCCCTGCTACCACATGACGGAGCTTTTCGAGCATCCCGACCACGCAGCAGCTCTGGCAGGCCGCGTGGCGCGGCGAGCCGACCGACTGGGACGAGCTACTCAGACGGCTACGAGTCGGGCGTGGACTGGCCGGAATGCTCGTTCTACGAGCAGCTGATGGAGCGGTACCCCGACGCGAAGGTGCTCCTCAGCGTGCGCGACCCGGAGCGCTGGTACGAGAGCGTGCGCAGCACCATCTACGAGCTGACCCGACTCACCACCGGCACGCGGCGTGCCCGCCTCACCTTCAGCCTCCTAGCCCCCGTCGCACCCGGCGCGCTCGGCAGCCTCGCCATGGTGAACGAGATCATCTGGAACGGGACCTTCGAGGGCCGCTTCGAGGACAAGGATCACGCGATACAGGTCTTCGAGCGCCACAACGAGGAGGTCCGGCGGCGCGTGCCCCCGGAACGGTTGCTGGTCTACGAGGTCAAGGAGGGATGGGAGCCGCTGTGCGAGTTCCTCGGCGTCGAAGTACCGGACGAGCCCTTCCCCCACCTCAACGACGCGGCGGAGATGCGACGCAGGATCCTCGGCCTACGGGCGGCCTCCATCGCCATCCCCACCGTCGTCGTGCTGCTGGCCGCCGGCATCCTCGCCCTGCTCGGTAGACGCGCACGCCAGCAATAGAAACCCGAACCGGAGGACTATGGGCCCTGTACGTGAGGTAACCGTCCAGAGGGATGTGCCGGCCGTGATGCGCGACGGGACAACCCTGATGTCAAACGTCTACCGGCCCGCTGGCGGGCCCCACCCGGTCCTGCTGACCCGTCTGCCCTACGGCAAGGACATCCTGGGCGACGCCACGTACTTCGATTCCGTCAAGGCAGCCCTCGGCGGCTACATCGTGGTCGTCCAGGACGTGCGCGGTCGCTACGCCTCAGAGGGCGGCGAGTTCGTCCCGTTCGTGCGCGAGTTCGAGGACGGCCACGACACGGTCGAGTGGGCCGCGAAACTGCCGGGCTCCGACGGCAGCGTCGGCATGTGGGGCCTCTCGTACTTCGGCAAGACCCAGTGGCACGCTGCCGTCACGCGCCCACCGTCCCTCAAGAGCATGGTCCCTGGACAGACCTGGGGCAACCACCTCAACGGCGTCCAGATGCGCGGCGGTGCGCAGGAGCTCGGCCTCATGCGCTTCTGGGCGGAGTCGTTGCTGGCCCCGGAGATCCTGTTCCGCAGGTACCGCGACGCGCCGCAGGAGATCGGCGGAAAGCTGCCCGGCCTCGTCGCGACGATAGACACCATTCTGGCGGGCGGCGGCTACGACGCCCTGCCCCCGACGGAGCTTCCCGACCCCGACGACCTGGTCCCGTTCGTCCGCGGCGGCCTCGAACGCGGCGTTGAAGATGAAGCCTGGGAATACCTGAACATCGACGGCAGGTACAACCTTGTAGACGTCCCGACCTTCCACCTTGGCGGCTGGTACGACTGCTTTATCGGCGAGACCCTCAGGCAGTACGCGGCTATGCGAGGGCGGGCCGAAGAGACGGGCATGGAACCTCCGCGGCTGCTGGTCGGGCCTTGGACGCACGGGGGCTTCGGGAGCACGATCGGGGACCTCGATTTCGGGGTCGGCAGCGCCGGCCTCTTTATAGACTACCGGGGTGACCTGACCGACGCCCACCTCCGCTGGTTCGACGCCACGCTCAAGGGCGGGCGAGAAGCCCTGGAACGACCGTCCGCCCGTGGAGGTCTTCGTGATGGGCGAGAACCGCTGGCGCGGCTACGAGACGTGGCCCGTGCCCGGCGCGCGCGAGGAGCGGTGGTACCTGCAAGCGGGGGGTGGCCTCTCGCGCCGGACGCCCGCCGGCAGCGACCCCGACACGTACAACTACGACCCCCAGGACCCTGTCCCCACCATCGGCGGGTCCACCCTCCTGGCCCCCATCCTCCGCCCAGGAGCCAGGGACCAGCGACCCAACGAGTCACGCCCCGACGTTCTCGTCTACACCAGCGACGCCCTGCAACAGGACTACACCGCGCTCGGCGCGGTCCACGCGACGCTCTTTGCCGCCTCCTCCGCCCCAGACACTGACTTCGTGGTCCGTCTCGTGGACGTCCATCCCGACGGGCGGGCCATCGCCCTCACCGACGGCATCATCCGGGCCAGCGCCAGGGAGAGCTACCCGGCACCCGGCGTCATAAGTCCCACGTCCCCTACCCCCATCGAGCCCGGCCGTCCCTACGAGTTCAGCGTCGACCTCTGGGCCACGGGCATCACATTCCTCGCGGGACACCGAATCAGGGTAGAGGTAACCTCCAGCTCCTTCCCCCGGTGGGGGCGCAACCCCAACACCGGAGAGGACGCCGCCCGCGCAACCCGCACCAAGGTCGCCCGGCAACAGATCTTCCACGGCCCCGCCCATCCCAGCCACGTGAGCCTGACGGTCGTGGGCTGAGGCTCCCTTCGGTCGCCAGCTTTCAGCACGCTAAGTCCGGCTTCGCCGGCCTCGCTCTCAGCACGCCGCCTCACGGCGGCTTTCAGCCAACCGCCAGGGCCTGCAGTTCGTTACTGCCCCGCGCGTCTCTAGCGGCCGGGCGATTCGTTGCCGTACTGGAACGTCTCACCGGGCGTGGCTGGGTAGTGTGGCTCTAACGGGATAGTCTGACAGGCTGAGAGCGAGGACCGGAGGTCCGAAGCGTGCTGAAAGTCTCCAGAGGGGACGTGCTGAAAGCGGGGGCCGAAGGCCGCAGCGTGCTGACAAGCCTGCGAAGCAGGCGTGCTCCATCGGAGTCTCAGACTTCGGGCAGCGGTTCGCCGGCGGTCTCTGGCATCGTCAGGGCAGAGATAAAGGAGATTGCGCCGGCGAGCAGGACGTAGAAAGCGGGCGAGATCGGGTTATCCGTCCGCTGCAGCAAGTAGGTGAAGATCAGGGGCGCGAGCCGCCGAAGATGGAGACGGAGACGCTGTAGCCGAGCGAGAGGGCGCTGTAGCGGACGTTGGTCGGGAAGAGCTCGGAGAAGGCGGCGGGGTACGCCCCGCCGAAGAGGCCGATCAGGGAGCCGACGAGGGCGTGCGCCAGGAGGACGGTCGCGTAGCTGCCCTGCAGCAGAGGAAGATGGGTACGGCCAGGACTCGCGGCGCCCAGGGCCGGGATGACCAGGAAGGGCTTGCGCCCGAACCTCTCGGAGAGCAACGCCGCCGTCGGGCAGAGGACCAACAGGCAGAAGATGCCCGCCAGGTTCGCGGCCAGCGTCTGGGGCTGCTCGAGACCGATGATCGTCGTCATGTATGTCGGCTGGTAGATCAGCAGGTACGTCAGAGCCGTGCCGAAGACGATGCACCCGATCACCTTGAGGATGTCTACCCCGTGGGAGCGGAAGGTCTCCCGCAAGGGGGCGCTCTCGACCTCGCGCGTCTCCTGGACGGCCCTGAAGTGCGGCGTGTCCTCCAACCTCAACCTCAAGTACAGTCCGATCAGGCCGAAGGGCAGGGCGACGAGGAACGGCACGCGCCAGCCTCAGGCGTTGAAGACCTGCTCGGGGAGCGCCGTGGAGAGAACGACGCTGAGCGTCACGCCGACGGCCGCGGCCACCCCCTGGGTGAACGCCTGCCAGCTGCCGTAGAGGGCGCGCCGTTCCTCGGGGGCGTACTCGACCATGAACGAGGTAGCCCCGCCGAACTCGCCGCCCGCCGAGAACCCCTGCAAGGCGCGGGCGAGCGCCAGGATGATCGGGGCCAGCACGCCGACCTGGGCCTGGGTCGGTGCCACCCCGATCAGGAACGTGGCGCCGGACATCAGCAGGATGACGGCCGAGAGCGTGGCCCGGCGCCCTATCCTGTCCCCGATGCTGCCTATGACCAGGGCGCCTATCGGCCGCACGACGAACGCCACCCCGAAGATCGCGAAGGTGGCCAGGATGGAGGTGAGCGGGTCCTCGGCGGTAAAGAACTGCGCGGCGATGACGGTCGCGAAGTATCCGTAGATGGTGAAGTCGTACCACTCGACGAAGTTCCCTATCGTCGCGGCGACGACGGCCTTCCTGCGCGTCGCGTCCTCGACCGCGGGTTCGGCCCGCTCCGCCATCCGTCCTCCCTCCGGATCCAGGACCGCCAACCGTTCGGTCCCCAGAACGCCGCCAATGCTCTCACGACGTCCGACCGCTCGCAACATCCCCGGATCCCCGCCGGTAGGGTACGATGGCGGATCCGGGCGGCTCAGGGAGGAGGACGGCTGATGGAGGTGGCGGAACACACCTTTCTGGTGGCGGGCGGCGGTTCTGGGCTCGGCGCGGCGACGGCCCGCCTGCTGGCCGACGAAGGCGCGAACGTGGTGGTCGCCGACCTGCACGGGGACGACGCAGGCGGCACCCTCCGGTTCGTCGAGGCCGACGTCACCGACGAGGAGAGCGTCCGGCACGCCGTAGACGCCACCGTGGAGGCGTTCGGCGGGCTGCACGGGGCGATCAACTGCGCCGGCGTGGCCACCGCCGAGAAGGTCCTCGGCAGGGACGGTCCCCATCCCCTGGACTCCTTCGCCCGCGTCGTCGGCATAAACCTCATCGGCACGTTCAATGTTACGCGGCTCGCGGCGGAGGCGATGACCGGCAACGAGGCGGAGGGCGACGACGGCGAGCGGGGCGTCGTCGTGAATACCGCTTCGGTCGCCGCGTTCGACGGCCAGGTCGGGCAGGCCGCCTACGCCGCCTCGAAGGGCGGGGTTGCCGCGTTGACGCTGCCGCTGGCCCGGGAGTTCGCCCGCTACGGCATCCGCGTCGTCACGATCGCCCCCGGCATCTTCGACACCCCGATGATGGCCGGTCTCCCCGAGGCGGCCCGCGAGTCCCTGGGGAAGCAGGTCCCCTTCCCGTCGCGCCTCGGCGGCCCGGAGGAGTACGCCGCCCTCGCGCGGCACATCATCGGGAACCGGATGCTCAACGGCGAGGTCATCCGCCTCGACGGCGCCATCCGGATGGCGCCGCGCTAGTCCCGGCCGGGTCTTTCGCAAACTCCGTGCGTGTTTGACGTGGCACAATGCCCCGGCATGGAGGCGGAACCCTTCGAGATCCGGGCCACTGCGGAGGCCCTCGATGACCTGCGGGCGCGTCTCGGCCGCACGCGGTGGCCGGACGAGGTGGCCGACGCGGGGTGGGGACAGGGCACCGACCTCGCCTACCTCGAAGAGCTGGTCGCTTACTGGGCTGACGGCTTCGACTGGCGGGCGCAGGAGGAACGTCTCAACAGCCTCGCCCAGTTTCGCGCCACCGTGGACGGCTTCGGCCTCCACTTCGTGCACGAGCGCGGCCGGGGGCCAGATCCCCTACCCCTGGTGCTCACCCACGGGTGGCCGAGCACCTTCTTCGAGTTCCACAGGATCGTCCCACTTCTGACCGACCCCGGTAGCCACGGCGGGGATCCCGCCGACGCCTTCGACGTGGTCGTTCCCTCGTTGCCCGGCTACGGCTTCTCGGACCGCCCCCAGGAAGCCGGGTTCTCCCGGCGCATCCCCGGGCTCTGGGTCCGGCTGATGGAGGGGCTCGGCTACACCCGCTTCGGGGCGCACGGGGTGGATGTGGGTTGTTCCGTATGCAACCTGCTCGGGCTGTGGCACCCCGACAGGATCGTCGGCATCCACGTCACCTACCCGGCGGAGCCCTACATCGGTCCCGGAGCGCCAGGGCTCTCCGAGCGTGAGTGGGAGTTCCTAAATGGACGCCCCGGCGGCCAGGAGGCCGAGGGCGGCTACACCCACATCCAGAGGACCAAGCCGCAGACCCTCTCCTACGGCCTCAACGACTCGCCCGCGGGGCTGGCCGGCTGGATCGTGGAGAAGTTCCGCGCCTGGAGCGACTGCGACGGCGACGTGGAGAAGCGCTTCGGCAAGGACGAACTCCTGACCAACCTGACCATCTACTGGCTGACGGAGACGATCGGCTCATCTTTTCGCGTCTACCGCGACTGGGCCCTGGGCGCCGAGTCCAACCCATACGCCTGGGAGGGGCGTGACGAGGTGCCCCGCGGCGTCGCCTCCAGACCCCTCGCGCTAGACGAACGCATCGGGGTGCCCTCTGCGGTGGCTCTCTTTCCCGCCGACCCTCCCTCCGGTATGCCACGCGAGTGGGCCGAGCGCTCCTACGCCGATCTCAGGCGTTTCTCCCGGATGCCGCGGGGCGGGCACTTCCCGGCGATGGAGGAGCCGGAGCTTCTCGCGCAGGACATCCGCGCCTTCTTCCGGCCCCTGCGGGGCGGCGGCCCTCCGTAGGTTTTGGCGCCGCGTCCGAGGCCCGGGGCCTCGGCTCGGCCTAAGGTGCGAGCTCCGCGAGAACCCCGGCGTGATCCGAAGGCCAGGTCCCGTCCACCGGCTGATCCCCGAAGAGCCTCACGGAACGGACGTGACCACTACCATTTGGCGTGGGGATCCCGACTAACACGTAGTCGATCCTGGCGCTGGGCTCGAGGGTCTGCTCGACGTACGGGTTGCGGGGGTCCCAGGTCAGGCCCGGGTCACGTCGGTCGGCGTAGCAGCCACGCGTCCACGAGCACCTGTCCCGGCACCACGGGGGCAGTCTTGTGCCCGCCCAGGAGGCGCGCCTCGTCGGAGTCGGGTTCGGCGTTGAAGTCGCCGGTCACTACGGGCGGGAATCCCGGCGTCGCGTGCTCCGCCACGAACCGGGCGAGCGCCACGACCTGTCCGCGCCTGATCGCCGACTGGTCGGGGGCGGAGTTGAGCTGGGTCGTGAAGAACGGGACGTTACCGCCCGGCGCGTCAAGCAGCGCGTAGAGCGCAGTTCGTCCCTCGTCGGGTACGTCCTCGGCAGGGAGGCGCAGGTCCTTCCGGTCGATGATCGGCCAGCGGCTCAACACAGCGTTGCCGATCTCCACCGTTTGGTCCTCTATCCGGCGCTGCCACTCTTGCGGGGCGGGCGAGGGCACCCAGGTCCAGTGCATCCCCAGATCCCGCGCCAGAGACGCGGCGAAGTTCTCGTCCGGCACAGACCAGACTTCCTGCAGGCCGCAGATGTCGGGTCGGAGATCCTCCAGCACCGCGGAGATGGCCTCCCGTCGCCGCTCCCAGGGGCCGAACCTCCACCAGAGGTTCCAGGTGAGCACGCGCAGCGGACGGGCTTCTGCCCCGCCCCCACCCAACGTCAGCCTCCCCGACGCGCGAAGCGAGGGAGGATGCGGCCCATCTGATACATGTAGGCGTGGTACTCGTCTCCGAACCCCTCAGGCATCATCCGCTCCTCGTTCGGCCGGCGCCGCGTTCCGCGCGGCGCTTGGCCGCCCGCAGCCAACCGCGTCGGATCTCGGCGCTGCCGGACCGTATCAGCCCCCAGTAGCGGGCGAAGGCGCGCCGCGAAGCGTCATCCGTGGTCTGCACGCGGGTTTCGGTAAGGAGATCGGCGCCGCCGGCCTCGGGGGCGACAAGGAAGTTCATGGTGGCCTTCACGTAGCCTGGCTCTTCGAAAGCGACGAACTCCCTGACGTTCGAGACGTCGATGGGCAGGCCGCCGATCCTCCAGGGGGCCGCTATCACGCCGGCGACCACCTCCACGCCGGGCTCCCTGGCCAGGAGCACGAAGCCCGAGCCGAGCATCTGTCCCAGCAGGGGCGACGTCCGTTCGGTCGGCAAGCCGCGCTTGCGGACCAGCCTCGCGGGCAGGGAGCGGATCTCGAACAGCAGACGTACGATCGGCATCTCACCGGGCGTCGCCAGCTCCGCCGCCTCGAGCGCCCGTGCGGGCGTAACGCCCACGGGGATGTGATGCCTCTCCCCAAACTCGTACTCTGGCATGACGCTATCCAGCAACACGGCGCACCACCTCACCCTTCGCGTCGGCTTCGAGACGTCCCCGCCAGGCCCATCAGGAGCATCCCCACGGTCTGCGACCCGACCGCGAGGACGTAGAGATGTCCATCGCGAGCCGCCTCCCTTGCCGGGCCAGGCTTTTCGGTCACGTACGGGCTCACTTCCTCGGTGCGTCCGACTACAGCATGCCGCAGTGGGCGCACCTGCCGCGCCTGCGATGGTAGTGGGCGAGGGTCGCCAGGCCGAGCGCCACGCCCCATATTGGCCAGAGCAGCTCGGGACCGAGTGCCCCCCAGTTGTCCGCCGTAAGCACCCGCTCACCCAGGATCTCCGCGAGCCGCCCGGTGAGCGTCATGCGCACGAACATCAGGCCGGCCGCCGTCACCAGGACGGAGACCAGCGAGGACGGGACGACCGCCAGCAGGACGGGGACCCGCCTACCGGAGAAGTGGGGGATCCAACGCGGGAACACCTCGCCCCATCTCTGGACGAGACCGAGCGTGAGGATCGCCCCTCCGACAGCTATCGTGGCGAGGCCGGCCCCGGCCCACCACATCCCCGTCTCCTGCCCTTCGCGCAGGAACTCTTCCGAGATCCCGAGCGGTATACCCAGCGCCCACGCCCAGCGCGTGATGGCGTACAGGACGGGGATGACCACGGCCGTGCCTACAGCCAACCTCCCCCACCTGGCCGCCGCCACGGGCGTCGTCCATCCGACGCCCGTATCCGTCCGTCCGCAGTCACCGCAAGCACCTACGCTCCGCCGCCCGTAGGCCACGGCCGCGGCGGCCCACAGCAGCCCACCCCCGATACAGAGGAACTGGTTGACCACGGGCCAGGGGAAAGCGTCGAGGATGCTCACGTCGGGCGGCCAGCCGAACGGGGCCCCGATCGTGATGAGGGGCGCGTAGGCTACGGCTACCAGCACGCGGTAATCCGGTATCACGAGCGCCAGCATCACGGCAACTCCCCAGGCGAAGGTCAGGAGGGCCGCGCGCCACACCCCGCGTCCCCACGCCCGGGACATTGCCACCGCCGCCCCGGCGCCGACCAGTCCCAGCCCGAAGATCGCGGGAGCTCCGGCCCCAGCCTCCGCGCTCCCGAGGACCGACAGCTCGGCGCCCGGATCGTTCGCGCTCCCGAAGGGAAAACCGTCACCCCCGAGCGCCCACCACAGGCCAAGCAGACCGTACGCCAGCGACCAGAGGCCCGCCGCGTACCCAACCCATCGGGGCCACCGCCGCCGGCGCCGGTGTGCCGCCCCCGAAGTGCCCCTGCGAGAATCGTGCACCGCTTCGACCATCTCTACCCCTCAACCAAACGAACCCCATCGGACATTACCCGCGGAACCAGTCGCGTCGAGACTTCTGCGTACGTTCGGCTCCTCTCCGTTCGACTATACTAGAACCAATATTCTAAAATGTATTCTCTATGATCCCTGCTTGCAACTATGTGTTGCGAAACCGATCACAAGCTGGGGGTATGATCGCCCCGAGGAAGCGAAGGACGTGCCGAGACCGGCGAAGTTCAGCGAAGACCAGATTCTTGACGCCGCGATGCGGCTTGTGGCCGGCGGCGGGCCGACGGCGGCCACGATCTCCGGGATAGCCGGGTTGCTGGGGGCGCCGGTGGGTTCGATCTACCACCGCTTCGGGTCCCGCGACCTGTTGCTGGCCCGGCTCTGGGTGCGCACCGTGAAGCGTTTCCAGGGGGGCTTTATCGAGGCCCTCGGCGTCGAGGACCCCGACGAGGCCGCGCTCGGGGCGGCGCTGTACAACGTCGAGTGGACGCGGCGGCATCTGGACGAGGCGAGGGTGCTGCTGCTCTACCGCCGCGAGGACCTCGCGGCGAAGTGGCCAGACGAGCTGGGGACGGAACTGTCCACGCTCAACGCCGATGTCGTCGCGGCGATCACGGAGCATGCGCAGAAACGCTACGGCGAGGACGCAGACGCTGAGGCGGTGCGGCGCGTCGTCTTCGCCCTCGTGGACGTGCCCTACGCGGCCGGACGCCGACACCTCATCGCAGGTGAGCCGCCGCCCCCTATCGTAGACGACCTCGTGACCGGGACCCTCCGGTGCATCCTCGGCGCGCGATAGCGGGGCCGGTCCGGCCTCAATGCCCGAGGCGCGTGATGAGCGCGCCCTACGGCCGGTCGTCGCGGCCTGGCGGGGGGCCGATCCTCCCCGACGTTCGACCGCGAGGCTACCCGGACAGCAGGGCACCGGTCCCTCTCACCCGCGTCCCGGCGCCCGCGCACCGCGTGCGCTCCACCGCCTGACTCGCGGGCACCCCGGTCTTGCCCATCGCTGTCGCCTGTAACGGGCTTACCCTGGGACCTCTTCCATCAACGGTCGCAACTCGACGTGCATCGTCTCGTTGCCCCGCAGCCGGTGGACCAGGGGTATGAGAAAGCCGTGCAGGATCGGGTGCTTGCGCGCCAGCAGCCGCCCGGCGTTCGACGATTCCTTGCCATCCAGGATCCTGGCCCGGGCACGGACGGCTGCTCCGGTGGGTCCGCCCCCGAAGGTGGAGGGTGCGACCTCTACTTCAGGGTTATTACGGATGCGCTTGAGCTTCCAGGTGGTGTCCCAGGTACGGAAGTAGGCCAGCTCTCCATCCACGGCGATGTGCACCGGCGTACCCACCCCCGTACCGTCGCGCTTGAACGTGGTGAGCAGGACGTACGTCTGGCGGGCCAGGGGCCCGAATGCCGCATCTTGGACCTTCAACGTCTCTCCTCTCCGGGGTGGGTAACCGCCGCCTCTGGGAGGGGGCAATAGGCTCCCACCGAGAACCCCTCGGCGCCCAGGCCGAAGGCATGGTTGAAGCGCGCCCGGTGGTTCTCCCAGGCGATGGCGGCCGTCAGCTCGACCAGCGACGGCTCGTCGAAGTGTTCGCGAAGGGCGGCGAAGAGGCTGTCGGGAATCCCAGCGGGGGTCCTGGTCATCGCCTCGGCGTACTCGAGGACCAGCTTCTCGAGGGGCGAGAAGGCGTCGCTTTCCCTGAACCGCGGCAGCGCCCGCAGTTGTTCCTCCGTGACGCCGGACGCGCGTCCCAGCATCGAGCCTATGTCGATGCAGAACTCGCAACCGACCAGTATCGCCACCTTCGTCTCGGCGAGCTCTTTGAGCCGTTTCTCGACCCGGTTGCAGCGCTCCAGTGCCAGCTCCATCGCCGCGTTGCCGGCGAGGACCGCGTTGTGGCGCGCCATCACCCCGAGCGGCCCCACGACCCTTCCGAAGCGGCGCCTGGAGAAACCGTACGCCAGGCGTCCCAGGAAGTTGGCCTCGCGCTCGGTAACGGCCTCTACTCTGGAAATCGTTACCTCCCCGCGTCGTCGGCGGCTTGCTTTTTCGGCCCCGCCTGAGGCACGTCAAAGAGCAACAGCGCCAGCGGGAGCAGTACCACGAACCCCAGGCTCACCGCGTTGCCCAGCCTGTCGGCCAGCAGGGGGTAGTGGTGGAGCGTGGAGGCGTGGTAGACGAGGTGCGGTACCGCGAAGACGAGCCACACGACCAGCGAGACCCTCACAAGCTCCCTGCTCAGGGAGACCGCGGCCCATCCCAGCAGCACGCCGAGGGCCAGGTACATCGCGCCGACGTCCAGCAAGAGGTGCGGGTTGTACGGGCCGAGGGTCGAGACCCAGTCCCTGCCGGGAAACGGGAAGTCCTCGTAGAACGAGCGCGGCAGGAACAGCGCCCAGGCGCCGACGGGCAGGGCCGCCAGGGAGAGAAAGGTGAGTCCGCCGCGCATCCAGCCGGCCCCACGCCGCTCGTAGGCGATACCGTTCATAACACTGCTCCCTTCGCGGGGACCGGGTAGAGTTCGGCCCGCAAGAAATCCTCCCACCGGATCTCGCCGTAAGCGTTCTCCGGGCACGTAAGCGCGCCGTTCCGGAACGCCCGCGCCGTCTTGCCCGGCAGCGGGATCTCCCTGACCTTCCGCCGGCGCCCCGAAACTTCGAGGTAGCCGCGGGCGGCGTCGGCGAGGGTCCGGACCTCCGGCCCGCCAATGTCTGGAACGCGGCCGGCCGGCCGCGAGAACGCGAGCTCGGCCAGGCGTCCCCCGACCTCTCCCGCGTCTATCGGCTGGCCTAAAAAGCCTTCGGGGACGACCATCATCGGCAGCCGGTCGAGGAACCGCATCGCTATCAGGACCAGGTCGTAGAACTGGGTGGCCCGCAGGATGGTGTGCGGGACCGGGCCGCGCTCGACGACCTGCTCCGCCTCCAGCTTTGCCCGGTAGTACGGGTACGAACTCGCCCGGTCAATGCCCACGATGGAGACAAAGACGAGGTGCGAGACGCCGGCCGCGGCGGCGAACTGCAGCAAACGCTCCGTCCCTGCTACGTCCACTTCCCGGGTCTTGCGGTAGGGGCTGGACGCGCAATGGACTATCGTGTCCACGCCGCGGACGGCGGCCTCCAGACCCTCTCCCGTGAGCAGATCCCCCCTGACGGTGCCGGGTCGTTCGCCCCGGCTCAGGATCCTCACACCGGCGCCGGCGGAGTCCAGCCTCTCCACGACCCGCCGACCCAGCACCCCCGTCCCTCCGGTGACGAGGACGTTCGGCTCGCTCATCGCGGCTCCTCTCCCGTACTTTGCAGCGGCGGCATGCCCACTAGCTTCTCCGGGTTCACCACGAGCCGGATGGCCCGGATGCGTCCCCGTGCGACGTCGAAGGTCATGACGCTCTGGGGGCTCCCATCTCCAAAGTAACCGACGACACCGGTACGGCCGTTGATCGAGGCCCGCCGGACCACGAAACCCGGCGGAAGCTTGCCGACGATCGAGGTGAGGAAGCGGATGATCTTGTCCGAGCCGTGGATGGGATTGAGCGCCGCGCGGGTCTTGCCGCCGCCGTCGGACCAGAGGACCACGTCCTCGGAGAACAGGTCGAGCAGGCCCTCTACGTCTCCGCTCGCGCTGGCCTCCATGAAGCTCTCCACCAGCCGCTCTTCTTCACCCAGGGAGGGCTCGAAGCGGGGCCGGCGGGCCGCAACGGCCCGGCGGGCGCGGTGCAGGATCTGGCGCGTGTTCGCCTCGCTCTTGCCCACGACGCTGGAGATCTCCGCGTATCCGTAACCGAAGACGTCCCGCAACACGAAGACGGCCCGCTCGGTCGGCGTGAGACTCTCGAGCAGCACGAGGAAGGCCATAGAGAGCGAATCGTCGAGCTCCACGGCATCCGCCGCCTCAGAAGACGTAGTCCCCGTGGGGAGGGGCTCCGGCAGCCAGGTACCCACGTACTGTTCGCGCCGCACCCTGGCGGAGCGCAGGTGGTCGATGCAGAGCCGCGTCACCACGGCGGAGAGGTACGCCGGCGGCGACCGCACCGTCTCTCTGGCCGTCCCCTCGGAAACCCTCTGCCAACGCAGGTAGGCCTCCTGTACCACGTCCTCGGCGTCCATCACGCTGCCGAGCATCCGGTAAGCTATGGAAAAAAGCAGCGGGCGGTGGAGATCAAACGTGCCCGCCGCGTCTGTCGGGTCCGTACTCGGCTCCCGTAAACCCCGATTCTCGTGCTCTCCGTTCGTCGCTCCGCCTCTCGCTCGCGGCCTTTACCCATTAGACGAAACGGTTGGTGCCGCTGTGACAGAGACGCGGTGTAACCGAGGAGCGGTGGTCGGATCTTGCCCCCTACCACACCTGCCAGCGGTCCGGCCGTACCCGTATACCGGTGGAGTACTCTCGAGCAAATCCTTCTGGATCCATGCCGATCCGGGCGATGCCCTCCCTGTACTTCTCCAGGTATTCGGGAATCTCCGTCGCCGGCGGCGCGTCGGCCAGGATCTCCGCCGCGCACTCCGTCCGCACGACATCTTCACCGACGGCATCCGAGTTCAGGTTCAGGTTGACCCTCGGGTTCCTGCCGATGTTCTTCACCTTCTGGGCGTTCGGCTGGGAGTAGACCAGAAACGTCTCTCCGTCCCACAAGAACCAGACGGGCACCGACTGCGGTTGGCCGTCGGAGCGCACGGTGGTCATCCAGGCGATCTCTTCCTCCTGCAGCCTCCGCTCGGCCCGGGCGCCGGCGTCCGTTGACGTATCGAGCATGGCGGACTCCCTTCCTTGCCAGGTCCTCCGGTAGCCTAGCGCAAGATGGCCGCCGGGGGACCTCCGTCTCTACGTTTCGGCCGAGGCTAGCTCTCAGGAAACTCGTCGGGCATGCGGGTCCTCGGGCAGCCGCCCGGCAGCCGGAGGCGCACGCAGGCGTGGCGGGTGTGGCCCGTGGCGATCGCTGGCCCCGTCGCGCAGCAGCTCGTACTCGAAGCGTAGAGAGACCCTGCCCGCCTCGGCGAGACGCGTGCGAAGCATCAGCTCGTCGTCGAAGTAGGCGGCCCTGTGGTAGTGGACGAGGGCCTCCACGACGACGAAGCCGAAGCCGCGCGCCTCCATCTCCCTGTAGGAGAGGCCGGCGTCGCGCAGCCACTCGACGCGGCCTACCTCGAAGTAGGAGAGGTAGTTGGCGTTGTTGACGTGGCCCTGGGCGTCTATCTCCGCGTAGCGGACCCGGAGTTTCGTCTCGCGGACTATGTGGCTACCGGACCCCTGGAAGCCGGGCCGACGCCTCTCGACGAAGGCGCCCATGCCCTCGCGGGCGTCCTCGCTGGCGAAGAGGAGGGCGAACTGGTCGGCCTCGTACTCCAGGCCGCTCACGAGGTCGACGTCCTGGGAGCGGTTCGCGGCCGCCTTCGCGTGCCGGACGGCCAGCGGGCCGTTGGCGGCGATCTCGGCGGCCATCTCCCTGGCCGCCGTGAGCGCCTCGCCCTGGCCGACGACCCGGTTGACCAGGCCCATCTCGGCGGGCCTCCTCGGCGTCGATGCGCCGGCCGGTGAAGATCAGCTCCTTCGCCAGCGCCGGGCCGATCAGGCGCGGGAGACGCTGGGTGCCGCCCATCCCGGGCAGGATGCCTAGACATACCTCCGGGAAGCCGAAGAGGGCGTTCTCGGCGGCGATACGCATGTCGCACGCGAGGGCGACCTCGCAGCCGCCCCCGAGGGCGAAGCCGTTGACGGCCGCTATCGTCGGGACCGGGCTCCGGTCCAGCAGGGCCATCGCGGCGTGCCCGATCTCCGCGAAGCGCTTCGCCTCCATCGGGCCCATCCCGCTCATCGCCGTGATGTCGGCCCCCGCGATAAAGGACCGCTCCCCGGCGCCGGTCACGACGATCACGCGCGGTCCCTCGGCCTCGAGTTCCAGTAGGGTCTGCCCGATCTCCTCGACGACCTGAGGGTCCAGGGCGTTCAGCTTGTCCTGCCGGTCTATCGTCAGCACCGCCACACCGTTCTCGCCCCGCTCGACTCTCACGTAATCCAAGGTGGTGCCTCCCTCTGGTTAGCACGCCCGCTGCGCGGGCTCTCAGCACGCTGCGCCCTTCGGGCTCCGCTCTCAGCGCGCCTCGGGCCTTGTCAGGCCCTCGCTTTCAGCTTGTCAGCTACTTCCGCCCGGCTCTCGTCCCGCCAGCGCACCACGATACCACGCACGGCGGACACGCTCCCCAAGCACCGTCCGCTGAACCACCCGATCCCGCCCGCGTCCCCAGGCTGAAAGCGGCAGGCCGAGGGCTGAGAGGCGCGAAGCGCCGGGCTGACGAGCGGAGGCGCTAGCCGGAGCGTGCGGGCAAGCTGGCTTAGCCTGCTTGCCCTAAACCGCTTGACGGACGTAGTCGACGGCCTTCTTCGTCGGGGTTCCCGGGGTGAAGATCTCGCCGACGCCCAGCTCTTTGAGCTTCGGGATGTCGCCCTTGGGGATGGTGCCGCCGACAAAGACGTGGATGTCCGTCGGCCTCGTTCTCCTTGAGGAGGTCTACTATCTGCGGGCACGAGGGTCATGTGGGCGCCGGAGAGGATCGAGATGCCGATGGCGTCGGCGTCCTCCTGGATGGCGGTCTCGACGACCTGTTCGGGGGTCTGGTGGAGGCCGGTGTAGATCACCTCCATCCCGGCGTCGCGCAGGGCGCGGGCGATGATCTTGGCTCCCCGGTCGTGACCGTCGAGCCCCACCTTCGCCACCACGACCCTGATCGTGCGCTCCATCGCGCCCCATTCTAGCGGGTCGTGCGCCCGACGCGCCGACGGCCCCGGGTTGCCCCGCTGTTTACCTGCGCAGTTCTCGCACGTTGTCCCAGAGGACGTACAGGCTTACGGCGAGGACCGCGGCGACGACGAGCTGCCAGAAGAACTCGTAGAGGAGGATCAGCGAGGCAACCGCGGCGAGGCCTATGTTCACGCTGCCGACGAGGTTGGCGAGGCGGCCCCTGAAGCCGGCCTCGACGAAGGCGAAGAAGGCGATGCTGACGACGAGCAAGGAGATCAGGTGCTCCTGCTCGAAGATGGCGATGGCGACGAAGATGACGAGCATGAGGCTGACGCTGACGGCGGCCCAGGCCTCGGCGACCCGGCTGAACTGGAGCTCCGTCTCCGAGGCCGGCCGGTGGGCCCTGACGATGTGGGACCGGGCCGGCTCCAGCTCGCCGGCCTCGAGGCGGTCGGCGTACTCCCGCAAGGACCGCGCGACGCCCTCGTCGGCGGCCAGCCGCGCCCTCAGCCGGTCGACGTCCCCGGAGAGCTCGTCGATGCGCCTGTTCCCCGTCCTGCCGGACGCGTCCAGGTGGGACCGGCCGCGCGCGGCCGCCGCCGTCACGCCGAGCCTCTTGAGCTCGCGGCTCTTCTCCTCGATCTCGCCGCGCAGCTCCTCGCACCGCTCCTCGATGTCCGCCCGTTGCTCGCGGATGGCCTCGAGCGTCTCCGGGGACGGGGGCACCTTGTCCAGCCCGGCCCACCCCACCGGGTCGTACCATACCCGGGCCACGGTCTTGTCGCGGTTGTACATGGGGCCCGCGGGCGCGTCCTCGCCCTCGAACGGGTCCCTGGCGTAGAGCCCCCAGAGGCCCCGGTAGCCCGAGACCCACGCTGGGGCGGGCTCCGATTATGACCCTCGGCGGGTCTCCAATCCTGTCTCCCGCCCTCGCCGATCGACGAGGCCGTCGCCGCGGGCGTAGTCCACGAAGGGGACGTGGAAGTAGCCACCCCCTTCGTCGCCGTTCCCGGCGTACTGGCCCAGCCTCTCTCGCCAGAAGCCCCGCGCCGCCGCGGAAGACCCGGGCGAGGGGCCGCGGCAGGGGCAGGGTCAGCTCCGTCAGGTACTCGCCCGGCGCGTAGTAGCTGGCGTGGGATCCGGCGCCGACGTAGACGACCGGGTGCTCCCCGACCTTCACGACCTCGGGGTCGTCCCACCGGCGCCTGAGGTTGTCCCCCGAGTAGTTGTGGGAGGCGTAGGCCACCCATTCGGGACGCAGCGTCCCCGTCTTCGGGCTCGGAGAGGTAGACATGGACCTTCTCCCAGTCCGCCTCGTGGTCGTTGGCCCCGAAGAAACCGCTCCTCCAGTCGTTGAAGGGGTAGAACAGCCAGTACTGGAGCACGAGCCAGCCGTCCTGGCGGAGGACGCGGCCGTGGTACGTGTAGCGTTCCTCCTCGTCCATGACGCGCTCGTAGGCCGTAGCGGCCGCGGCCGCCGACTCGCCCGGCACCCGGCCGCGCGCCAGCAGCGTGATCGAGTACAGCGCGTCCACGAAGCGCGAGAAGTAGCCGACCCGCGCCAGCCGCCCCCTCCCGGCCCGGAAGGCCTCGCGCGATCTCCTTGAGCCCCCTGGCCGCCCGCTCGCGCAACACGCCCAGTCCCGCCCCTCGGGAACCGCGTCCGGCAGGTCTGCGGGTCCGTGAACTTCAGGAAGTGGACGGCGCCGGACTCGTCGAGGGGCTGCTGCGCCAGGGTCTCCAGGCTCAGCTTCCCGCCGGGCACCACGCAGACGGCCTCCTCGCCGGGCCGCTGGACCCACAGGCTGCAGGCCCTGACGTAGGGCTCGACGTCCATCGGGAAGAACCTGTCGCCCTTCGTCGAGCGCAGCACGGGCTCGAAGCGCCGCAGCAGGGTCAGGGCGGTCGCGTCGTCGAGGTATCGACGCTCACGCCATCCTCCGGCGGGCCCCGTCGAGCCTGCGGGCGCCTCCTAGAAGACCGCGCGCACGTCGTGGACGTTGAGGTACAGGATCACCAGGACCGCGTAGGCCATGATCGGGTACACGTAGATCGGCTCGTACTCGGCGTAGAGCCAGAGGCCCATCGCCACGACGACGCCCTGCGAGATCGCCGCCAACAGCCACCCCCGCGCCGCAGCGACGAGGAAGCCCATGGCCGCGAGCAGCGTCAGGATGACGGGCGGGACGAAGAACACGAACGCCAGAGCCTCGATTCGTCGGCTCCGACAGGGGCTCGGGTCGGCGAGGCGGCGCCAGTCCACGCGCGAGAACTCGTACGCCCCGTAGGGCGACGATGCCGACCACCTCCAGCATGAGCAGCAGCCCTATCGCCCTGATGGGCCGATACGATGTCCTGTCCGGCTCCGGACGCACTCCTCTCGCGCCCGGCTAACCCGACGCCGGCCACGCTTCCCCCGCGAAGATCTTACCCGGGTTCATGATCCCGTGCGGGTCGGCCAGGCGCTTGATGCCGCGCATGAACGGCAGCGAGTCGCCGTGCTCCTCGTGCAGATGAGCCGTCTTGCCGAGGCCGATCCCGTGCTCCCCGGTGCAGGTGCCCGCCGCGCGCAGCGCGTAGCGCACGATCTCGTCGCTTACCTCCTTGGCCCGCGCGAGTCTCCGCCTCGTTCGACGGGTCGACCGGGAAGACGGCGTGGTAGTTGCCGTCACCGACGTGGCCCAGGATCGCGCCGTCGAGGCCGCGCGACGCGATGGTGTCGCGGGCGTGGCCCAAGCGCGTCGGGAAGGTCGGAGATCGGGACGCACACGTCGGTGGTCATCGGCCTCTTGTCCGGGTTGAGCCAGGTTATGGCGAGGCCGGCCTCGTGCCTGGCCTCCCACAGCTTCTCGCGCGCCGCCTCGTCCGCCTCGAACTCGAAGCCCGCAGCCCCTCGGCTTCGGAGATGCGGCGGGCTACCTCCACGTCCCGCCCGACACCGGCCTCGGAGCCCGCTGAACTCCAGGAAAAGGGTCGGGGCGACGACGTAGTCCGTGCCCTTGTAGGCGTTGACGGCCTCGACGGTGCGGGCGTCGACGAGCTCGACGCGGCCTATCTGCATGCCCCGACCGGATCATGGCGACCGCCGCCCTCCCGGCCGCCTCTATGTCGGGGAAGACGGCCCTCGCGGCGAGGACCTTCTCCGGCACCGGGTAGAGCCGCAGGGTCAGCTCCGTGAAGACGCCCGAGGGTTCCCTCCGAGCCGACGAACAGGCCCGTCAGGTGGTAGCCGGCGGAGGACTTCATGGCCATCCCGCCGGTGCGCATGACCGTCCCGCCGGCCAGCACGACCTCGAGCCCGAGGACCTGGTCCCGCATCAGCCCCGTAGCGCACCGCGTTGGTCCCGCTCGCGTTCGTGCCCGCCATCCCGCCGAGGGAGGCGTCCCAGCCGGGGTCCACCGGAAAGAAGAGGCCGTGCTCCTGCAAGCTCCGCGTTCAGGCTGCTCGTGCGTGACGCCGGGCTGCACCCGCGCGACAAAGTCGTCCGGGCGCTGACCTCGACGATCCCGTCCATCCGGCCCAGGTCCAGGCTTATGCCGCCTCGGACGGGGATGGTGTGCGCCTCCAGGCTGCTCCCCTCGCCCGAAGGGCACGACGGGGACTGCCGGTCGTTGGCGAAGCGCAGGACCTCGACGACCTCGTCGCGGTTCTTCGGGACAGACGACGGCGTCCGGGGGGTGCGGGTCGTGGTAGGTGAAGAGGCCGCCGCCGTGGCGCCCGACCTCGTCGCGCGTCGGTGACGACCCGGTCGTGCGGCAGGACGTCCGCCAGGCCGGCGAGCAGGTCCACGCGGCCTCGCCTACTCCGCCTCGACGGGGTTGGTCAGGGCGCCGAGGCCCTCGATCTCGATCGGTCACCTCGTCGCCGGGCTTCAGGAAGAGCTGCGGGTCGCGGGCGACGCCGACGCCCGGCGGGCGTGCCGGTGATGATCACGTCGCCGGGCATCAGGGTCATGCCGGTGCTGAGGAAGGCGACGAGCTCGGCGACCGAGAAGATCATCTTGTCCGTCGTGCCGTCCTGCATGACCTCGCCGTTGAGGGTGCAGCGGATCGAGAGCGCCTGCGGGTCGGGGATCTCGTCGCGGGTCGACGATGTAGGGCCCGAACGGGCAGAAGGTGTCGATGGCCTTGCCGCGCGTCCACTGCCCGCCCTCGCAGAACTGCAGGTCGCGGGAGGAGACGTCGTTGACGTTCGCGTAGCCGTAGACGTAGTCGAGGGCCTCGGACTCCGAGACGTTGCGGGCCGGGCGGCCGATGATCGACGGCGAGCTCCGCCTCGTAGTCGACCTGCTCGGTGATCGGGGGGATGACGATGGGCTCGCCGGGCCCGATCACGGTGTTCGGGTACTTGGCGAAGACTATGGGCTTCTCCGGTATGGCGGCACCCGTCTCCTCGGCGTGGTCCTCGTAGTTGAGGCCGATGCCGATGATCTTCTCGCGGCCTCGCTATCGGGGCGTGCAGGCGCACCTCCGAGAACGGCACCGTCTCCCCGCCCGGCTGCCGGTCGGCGCTCCGGCCGTGCTCGATGTACTCGAGCATGTCTCGATCCGCCAAGCGACGTTATCTCGTCGTCCTCGAGCTGCCCGACCTTCGGTACTCCGTCGCCCGCCGAGTACGTGACGAGCTTCAAGACACTCCTCTTCCGCGTTCCCGCTACAGGTGGGAGAATCTTAGCAGCAAGCCGCGGCCCCCCGCGGCTTCCGGCGGCTACTGGCACGGCTGCCTAGCCTTTCCGGCGACGGAAGGCCCAGAGGAGGAGGAACACGGCGGCGGCTATGGTGGCTACGACGAGCACCACATCGGAGTACGTCCCGATCCAACTCCCCACCCTCTCCCAGTTCGCGCCGAGGGTGACGCCGGCCCCTATGAGCAGGGCGTTCCAGGCCACCGAACCGATGGCGGTCAACGCGGTGAACCGGACGGGACCCATCTTCATGGTGCCGGCGGGAATCGAGACGACACTGCGGGCAAAGGGCACGACGCGGGCGACGAGCACCACCCAGTCGCCGTAGCGCCGGAACCATCCCTCGGCCCGGTCCAGGCCTTCCTCGCTGACGCGCAGCCACCTCCCATAACGGAGCACGAGGGGCCGGCCCCCGTAGCGCCCCAGGGCGTACAACGCCAGGGCGCCGGAGACGCTTCCGACGGTAGCCGCCACGAGGGTCCCCCAGAAGTTCAGGTCTCCTCTCCCCACCAGGAAACCCGCGAGCGGCAGCACAACCTCCGAAGGTATGGGAGGGAAGAGGTTCTCGAGGACGAGCAGCAACGCCAGGCCGAGGTAGCCCAAAGCGTCGATGACGTCGACGACCCATGCTCCTATGCCTTGCAGCAGACAACACCTCCGTCGGGGCGGTTCCGTCGGGACCGCCGGGAACGATTTCGCAGCCTAATACTCATACCCTCGAAGGGCGGAAAAGTTGCGCGCACGGCCGCCCTGTCGGCCGCCTTGACGGCCGTCCTGGCCGCCCCTCAAGGCTGCAGGCGTTCGATGCTCCAGCCGTCGGCGCCGCTCCGGTAGACGATCCGGTCGTGCAGCCGGTTCTCGCGGCCCTGCCAGAACTCGACGGCCTCGGGCAGGACGCGGTAGCCGCCCCAGAACGGCGGGCGCGGCACCTCGCGCCCCTCGTACTCGGCCTCGAGGTCCGCGCAGGCGCCCCTCCAGCACCTCCCGGCCCTCCACCGCCCGGCTCTGCTCGGAGGCCCAGGCGCCGAGTCGGCTGCCGCGCGGACGGCTGGCGTAGTAGGCGTCGGACTCCTCTTCCGGGACCCGCGAGACGGTCCCCTCTATCCGGACCTGCCGCTCGAGCTCGCCCCAGTAGAAGAGGAGGGCAGCGCGGGGGTTCTCCTCGAGCTCGCGCCCCTTGCGGCCCTCGTAGTTGGTGTAGAAGACGAAGCCCCGCTCGTCGAAGCCCTTGAGCAGGACGACGCGGGCGGAGGGCCGGCCCTCTGGCGTGGCGGTCGCGAGGATCAAGGCGTTGGGCTCGTGCAGGTCGGCGTTCGAGCGCCTCGTCGAACCAGCGCCGGAACTGCTCGACGGGGTCGGGGGCCACGTCCGACTCCGCGAGCCCGGCGCGGGTGTACTCCTTGCGGAGGTCGGCGACGTCGCGGGGCAAGGGCGCTACCAGCCCCAGGTGCCGGGGGAGCCCTTGAAGGGGCCGACGATGTTGGAGGTGATCCAACCGCCGTAGAAGTCCCCCTCCTGCGCCTCGACTTTCTCCCCCCCGACCCAGCAGGCGTCCATCCTGGACGGGTAGAAGGCGACGTAGTCCTTGAGGTCCGCGGAAGGATGGCGTCGGCGACGGGTAGTACCACGCCGCCCGCTCCTCCTTCGCTCCTCGGCCACCACGTCGTAGTAGCTCGCCCGTCCCTTCCACTCGCAGTACGAGGTGCCCGCCGAGGGCCTCGAGGTGCTCCATCCTGATGTCCTCGGGCGGGACGTAGTAGACGGGCGGGTGGCTCGTCTCGAGCACCCGCTTGGCCCGCGTGGTGTACGCGAGCGTCACGCCGCCGAAGACGACCTTCACCTTCTCCTCGACGTCCTCCATCCGCGGCGGACGCGGGTAGTCCCAGACGGACTCCTGCCCCGGACCTGGCTCCACGCGCTGACGACTCATAAGGGACCTCCTTCTCGCCTGACACCGGCGGATTATATGATCGGCCCGACCGGCCGGAAGGCCCCCGCTTTCACACGACGCGGACCTACCCGCGAGACCCGCAGGCCGTCCAGCAGGGAGCGGAGCCCGCCCACTATGCGTTCGCGCTCCATGCCCAGCTGGTGGCGCTGGTAGAGGTACAGGTCTATGTTGAGCGCGGCCAGCAGGGTGTCGGCGAGGCACTCGACGTCCAGGTCGCGCGGGAATCTCCCCTCCCCCGACGCGCCTCGTCCAGGAGCTCCGACGACGGTGTCCCTGCAGCCGCTCGTAGAACGGGTTGCCGTAGAGCTCGACGCGTCGACCACCGGCGGACGCGTCCCGGATCGCCCCCAGCAGAGGCCCGTTCTCCTCGTTGAACCTCGCCACCCACCCCAGAAACCACTTCAGCCGCCCGAGCGCCGGCCCCCGACCCTCCGTCCGCCGCTGCATCTCGCCGACGAAAGCTCTCCGATCTCCTCGGCGAGCAGGGCCGAACACAACGCACCCTTGTGCTCGAAGTGCCGGTACAGCGTCCCCTGCCCCACGCCGGCCACGCGGCCGATCCGGTGCATGCTGACCTCGGTGACGCCTCTCTCGGCGAAGAGTTGCCGCGCCACGCTTAGGATGCGACGCCTCGCCTCCGCCGCGTCTCGTCGCTCAACCCGAGCCCCACCGGCCGCCTTCTCCTCCCACACCAAACCCAACTCTCACCGACCTCCCCACGCTGCCCGACTACCAAACCGCCTGTTGCCCGTATCCCTCTGCTACACTGTAGCGGACAGTTGTCCGCTACAGTGTAGCAGAGGCAGGTGGCCCCAGACCCAAGGGGCGGTAGCGACGTCGTTGGGGTTCAGCCAGGGTACGACCACAAAGGAGGTGGCGCGGGGTGCGGGTGGCAATCTTTGGGGCGACGGGCAGGACGGGACAGCGCCTCGTAGAGGAGGCGCTCGGCAGGGACTTCGAGGTCTCGGCTCTTGCGCGGGATCCCGAGAAGCTGGGTGGAGGGCGCGGCCGACTGGTCGTCGTGCACGGGGATGTGCTGGATCCCGGGCCGGTGCAGACGGTAGTGACCGGCGCGGATGCCGTCCTCGTGGCCCTCGGTCACACCAAGACCTCCACCGGCGATATCCAGGAGAAGGGTACAAAGAACATCGTCGACGCGATGCGGGCGCACGGTGTCAGGCGTGTCGTCAGCCTGACGGGCGCGGGCGTGCGAGACCCGGAAGACCGGCCCAAGCTCCTCGACAAACTCATCGTATCCGTGCTTCGGCGCGTGCAGCCAGAAGTGCTGCGGGACGCCGAGCGTCACGCCGAGGTCCTAAGGTCGAGCGGTCTCGATTGGACCGTCGTGCGCGGTCCCGTGCTCACCGACAGCGAAAAGAAGGGTGCGTACCGCGTCGGGTACGTTGGCAAGAACAGCGGGACCAGGATCTCCCGCGCCGACATCGCAGCATTTATGCTCGACCAGGTCTCCGATCCCGCGTACGTCGGCCAGGCGCCTATGCTGAGTTACTAGAGCAACCCAAGGGCGATGTAATTGTTGCGCCCCGAGGTTGCGTCAGTGATCGATCGGGCGGACAGACGGCGGGTCTCAATGCCGATTGGAGGGCGATGCGGATAGACGTGTACGCCGATGTAGTGTGCCCCTGGTGCTACATCGGGGAGAAAAGGTTGGAGGAGGCCCGGGCATCGCGCCCGGACGTCGAGGTGGAGCGTAGTTGGAAGCCGTTTCAGCTCAGGCCGGAGATGCCGGCTGGCGGGTCGCCGTGGCGCGCGTTTGCCATCGAGAAGTTCGGCGGTGAGGAGAGGATGCGGGCCGCCTTCGCCCAAGTAGCGACAGCCGGGGCGCCGCAGGGCATCTTGTTCGACTTCGACCGCGTCGCCAGTGCGCCCAACACCGTGGACGCGCACCGCCTGATCCTCTTCGCCGCCGAGCGGGGCCGGCAGTGGGAGACGGTCAACGCCCTTTTTCGAGGGTACTTTTCGGAGGGCCGGGATCTCAACGATCCCGAAGACCTCTGCGCCTGCGCCGCCGAAGCAGGACTCGGTACGCAGGAGACGCTCGCACGCCTGGCCGATGATGCCAACGTCGGGGAGGTTTGGGCGTCACAGCGGGAGGCGGTCCGCCTCGGCATCTCGAGCGTGCCCTTCTACGTCATAGACGGCCGCTACGCTATCTCCGGGGGACAGCCGGCGGAGACCTGGGTCCGGGCCTTCGACGCGGTCGAGACCACTTAGCTTCCGAGCCCGCCTCGTACCTGTCACTCTCCTACGTCTCATACGCCGCCACCCGCTTGCCGGGCGTGCTTTCGGAGCATCCTCGGCGGGGGCCCGGATGCGGCACAGGGCCCGTGTGGCGTTCGAGAACGAGGGTAATATGGTTGGGGCGAACGGACGTGGAGGTCCGCGGGATGCAGGTCTTGTCGGTGATCGGGGCGGTGGCGATACTCGCGGCCTTCGCGGCGAACCAGCTGGGTTGGATCCGCCCGTCGCAACTCTCCTACGCGGTCGCCAACCTCGTCGGCGCCGGCATCCTGACGGTGGTCGCCATGGTGGACGGGCAGGTCGGGTTCATCGTCTTGCAAGGGGCTTGGACGCTCATCAGCTTGTGGGGTATCGTGCGCATCTTGCGCGGCGACGCCTCTTTCCCGGGCCGCGGAGCCAGGACCGAGAGAGAGCGGGCTACTCGTGACCCCTAGGCGGGAAGGATGCCATCTCCGCGGAGCGGGGCCATGTTGATACAGCTCGTCTCCGTCGTCGGGGCGGTCGCAATCCTGGCGGCCTACGCCGCCAACCAGTTCGGGTGGACCGACGCCTCCAACCTGGCGTATCAGGTCGCCAACCTCGTCGGCTCGCTCATACTCGCGATCGTCGCCGTTATCGAGGTGCAGGTCGGCTTCATACTGCTCGAGGGGACGTGGGCCCTGGTCAGCGCGTGGGGCATCTACAGAATCCTCACCGGCTCTCCTCCCGGCGCCGCCGAGGAGCACTGAAGGGCGTATCCCCGGCCGCCCTGCGGGCGCATACCGTGCATGCCGCGGGCGGATCCTGGAGAAGATAGTATGTTGGCCCGGCCAGGGCTCGACGGACGCGGACTCAACGGAGAAACGCTTGTTAAACAGAATCCGACGAGGTCTCTCAGAGGGGTCTGCCAGGCTCGGGACGAACGGCTGGGCGGTGGCGCAGACCGCCGTGGCCGCCAGCGTCGCGTATTTCGTGGCCGCCGCGGTATTCGGCCACGAGCAGCCCTTCTTCGCGCCTATAGCGGCCGTCATCTGCCTGAGCGTGACCCAGGGGCAGCGCGAACGCCGGGCCATAGAGCTGATGCTCGGGGTGGCCGTCGGGCTCACGCTGGCGGACCTGCTGGTGATCGTACTCGGCAAGGGGATACTCCAGATAGGGATCGTGGTCGCCCTCGCGATGGTCGCGGCGGTATTTATGGGCGGGGGGACGCTGCTCGTGAACCAGACGGCGGTCTCGGCGCTCCTGGTGGTAACCCTCCAGCCCGCGGACGCCGTCTTCTCGCCCGTCCGCTTACTCGATGCCCTGGCTGGCGGCACCGTGGCCCTCCTGGTTCACTACCTGTTCCCCATTGACCCCGAGCGGCTGGTCGAGCGGTACGCGGCTCCCGTCTTCGACGAGCTCGTGGCGGTACTGGAGGAGATCTCCGCGGCCCTTACGGATGGGGATCTCGATGGGGCTCAAGCCGCGTTGCGCCGTTCGAGGGAGCTGGACGACCAGGTTAGCGGTTTTCACGAGGCCCTGACCGCCGGCCAAGAGACGGCCCGGCTCTCGCCGACCCGTCGCCGGGCCCTCGAGCACCTCGAGCTCTACTCCAGCGCCGGCACCAGGATCGACCTCGCCGTCATCAACACCCGCGTGTTGGCCCGTGGGGCTTACAACTCGATCCTGCGGGGGGACAGAACCCCGCCGCTCCTGCCGGAGGCCGTGATGGACCTCTCGCGCTCCGTGCGCGCCCTGGCGACGTTCCTCGAGGCGTCGGAGGACCCGGAGCCGGCCCGCCGGTACGCCCTCGAGGCGGCCCGCAAAGCCACGGAGATACTCACGGACCGGCACGACCTGGCCATTAGCGTGCTCGTTGGCCAGGTACGCTCGGCCGCGGTCGACCTCCTGAGGAGCACCGGGATGGACCAGGCCTCGGCCCTCCAGGCCCTCGAAGAGGCCGCCGGCCGCTCCTCGGAGATCGGGTAGGGGCGGTTCGCGAACCGCCCCTACCCGCGAACCGCGCGCCCCCTGCTACTCCATCTCCGACCAGGGGGGCAGGTAAGCGTCGGCCTCGATCTCGACCAGGATCTCAGGTGAGATCAGCCGCCGCACCTCGACCATGCTGGTCGCCGGCCGGATCTCCCCGAAGAACTCCCCGTGCGCCTCCCCTATCTCCTCCCAGTCATCTATGTTGACCACGAAGATCCTGGTCCGCACCACGTCCGAGAGTTCGGCGCCGACCGCCTGGAGCGCCACCTTGACGTTGTTTAACGCCTGGACGGTCTGCGCGCGCGGATCTCCCACCCCGACGAAGCCTCCGCTGCCGTCGGTGGCCGTGGTCCCCGAGACGTACACGAAGGGGCCGCGGCGGACCGCCCGCGAGTAGCCGACCCGCCGCTCCCACTCGGTGCCGCTGGAGACGTTGTACCTGTCGCTCATGCGGCCTAACCCGCCGCGTCACCGGGCAGCCGCGCGCCGCCCACCTCTAGGATGAACTCGTCGATCATGCGCCGCGCGATGCTGACCTTCGGCGGGAGCATCGGCAGGGCGTCGGTTGCGTACCAGTCGGCGTCCTCGATCTCGCCGGGCTGAGGCCTGAGCTCGCCGCCCGCATGGTCCGCGGTGAAGCCGATCATCAACGAGTTGGGGAAGGGCCACGGTTGGCTCCCAAAGTACCTGATGTTCTCGACGTCGACGCCGACCTCCTCGCGCACCTCGCGCCGAATCGTCTCCTCGATGGACTCCCCGGGCTCGACGAAGCCGGCGAGCACACTGCGCATCCCGGGCGGGAAACCCGGCGAACGGGCCAGCAGCAGCCGCTCACCGCGCCTGACCCGGACAATCGCCGCCGGGCTTACCCGCGGGTAGTGCATCATCCCGCACCGCGTGCACCGCATAGCGAGCTCTTCGTCGACGGGCTCGGTCTTCCCCCCGCACCGGCCGCAGAAACGGTTGGTGGCGTGCCACGCGACCACCTGCTTCGCCCGCCCCGCCATGCGGAAGAACTCCTCGTCCAGGACGGCGGCCATGCCGCGCAGGTCCCGGAAGACCGTACCGGCCGGCGCCGGCGCTTCGGGGGGGAGCTCCGCCGCCCAGCAACGGCCCCCGTTCAGGGCCCCGACCTCCCTCTCAAACGAGGTCTCGAGGCCGAGATCCCCGGGCGCGGAAGCCCGCGGCACGGCTATCCTGTCTTCGTCGAGCAGGAGCAGTTCTTCCCGGCGGAACGCGAACCACTGCGTCCCCGGGGGCGCGCTACCGGTCGGCTGCATGGCGGCCTCTCACGGGCATCCCTCGCGCCTGAGTATACCGGCGCATCCCTCGCTTCGTTACGGCGTTGGTAGGATCAAACCCCGCTCCCCAAGCTCCTCTCGGAACCGGCGGCCCGCCTCGGATCCCTCCTGGTAGAACACGGCCGGCTCCCCGATGGGCGCCCGGATGGTTTCGTGGACGCCTCTTTCGGAAGAGCCGTGCTCTTCGCCGGTCCACAGGTGCACCCACCGGCCCGCGGGAAGGTACACCTCGACGGTGTCCCTGTCGGGGTCGAGGACGGGCGCCACCATGATCTCCGGTCCGACCATGAACTGGTAGCGCAGGTCGTAGACCTCGGGGTCTTCGGGGTAGTGGACGAGGGGATGGCGGACGACGGGGAGGCCCGACGCGGCGGCCTCCTGTACCAGCTCTTTCCTGTAAGGCTCCCAGGCGGCGTACACCTCCGCGAAGCGGGAGAAGTGTCGCAGCGTCTCCTCGTCCGAGTAGATCTGGTGGTTGACCTCGGGCCTGTTGCCCTCATGGGTGCGGAAGACGACGGTGAAGGCGGCCAACTCGGTCCACCGCATCAACAGCTCCTTGGAGCGATGGTACTTGAGAAACGGGCTGTCTATCGCGGTGTAGCCCCCGATCTCCGAGTGCTGCAGACCGTACCCGGAGAGCCCGCTAGAAAGCATGCCCGTGACGGCGCTCTTGATGCCGTCGTTCTCGTCCCAACTCACCAGCTGGTCCCCGAGCCAGAACAGGGTGCTGTACTCCGGGCTCCTGGTGAACCCGGAGCGGTTGAAGAAGACCGCCTCGTCCCCAAGCCCGGCCTCGCGGATAGCCTCACGGTTCACCTCGGCCCACTCCTCGGCGTAGCGGTTATGGTAGCTTCGCGGGTCCGCGCCCGAGAAAAGCACCGCGTCGTGGGGCAGTGTCTCGCCGTAGTCGGCCATCCACCCGGAGGCGCCGCTGCCTATCAGTTCGGCTTTGATCACGCCCTTTATCCACCCGCGGGCCTGCGGGTTCGTCAGGTCCACGAGGGCCGCGGAGAAGTCGGTTATCTGGACCATGTACGGCCCGCCCTGCCGATTCTCTACCAGGTAACCCTCGCGCCTGGCCTCGGCGAAGAGGTTGCGGCGCCGGTTCTCTTTCCCGGCGGCGTCCACGAGGAACGGGTTGACGTAGGTCATGACCCGCACGCCGTCGTCCGCCATGCGGTCCCGGAGCCGGTCCCAGCTGGGATAGAGGTCCGTATCGAGTTCCCAGTTCCACCAGAGTTGGGAGCCGAAGCTGGTCTGCCGTCGGCCCACCCAGTCCTGCAACCAGAACGCGGCGACGGGCGTGCCCAGGGCCTCGAGTCGCTCGTAGATCCCGGCCACCCTCTCCGTCCCGCCCTGCGCGCCGACGACGGCGCCCTTCAGGATCCAGGGCGGCAGCGGGCGCATCCGGCCGGTGTACGCCGTGTACCGTTCTATCAGCTCGGCCGGCGTGTCGCCGGCCAGGATCTGTCCCTCCATCCGGCGGGAGAAGACCTCTATCTGCACCCTGTTTTCCTGCCTGAGGTCGAAGGCGGAGTATTCGTCGTTCTCCAGGAACAGCGAACGCATCTCGCTCGTCAGGTAGTGGGGAACGCTGGCGTAGCTCGTGTACGGGTCTCCGCCGGCGTCGGCCCGCCAGTCGGCCGCGAGCGTCACCGGCTGCTCCCCGCGGCCTATGCCCTGCTCCTGGATAAAGATGGGCACCTCGTGCCCTTTGAGGTCCAGATGGGTGTACTGCGTCCCGAAGCCGAAGAACCGCTCCCCGGCGTCCGAGACGTAGGTCAGGTAGAGCCTGTCGTAGGGTTCCTCGGCCTCCGCCACGAAGCGCAGCCGTCCCTCGCCCACGTCGGAGAAGGAGAAGGTGTAGCCAACCACTTCACCGTCGCCCAGGAGACGGCCCGAGACCACCAGCGCCCCGCCCCGCCGCTCGATGCCGTCTATCGTCTGGTCCGGCAGGACCGCTCCCACCCTGTCGTCGACTACGTAGTGCCCGCGGGAGGACCGGAACGTCTCTTCACCCTGAGCCGCCGACACGAAGCTCTCTCCCCGGATGCTGCGCCACAGCGCGCGATCCGGCCGCGACCCGTGCGCGACGCTCAGGACGGTCCCGGCAGGGTCCCCGCCAGCTCCGGCGTCCAGGGCGATGACGAACTCTCCGACCCGGTAAGCTCCGGGCGCGACGTTTCTTCCCACGTCGACGACAGAGCCGGAGACGCCGTCGGACGTGGCCCGGATGGCGTAGAAGGTTCCCGCGAGGGCCGCCGTGGCTGCCAGGCACACGACCACGACCATTCTCCAGCCCTTACGGCCCGGTCTTGACCTGGATCTCATCCAACCCGCGCTTCCCCGACGCACCCCGCGCCTGCCCCATGATACCGGACGCCGGCCGACGGGCGCCGCCTGCGGGACGAAGGTAGAATGGGACCCTTATGAATACCCGGGTCCTGATCTTGGTATTGGTGGTTGCCTTGCTGGCGATCGTTGCGCTTGTCTCCCTGGATGCCACGTTTTTCAGGGGCCTGGACGACACCCAGGATCAGGGGACGGGCGGCGGCTCGTCCGTGGCGCCCAGGCGCGACTTTATGTTCCAGGTAGACGGGTTCGAGGCCGAAGGCCAGACGGTCGACATGTACTTCCACTACCGCTACAACCAGGGCATAGCCACCAGCGACATCCCAGACTTCAAGGATCTGAGGGCCGACGCGATCGGGTACATGAACGATAATGCCACGGAGGGCGTCTACTGGGAGACCTTGAGCCGGGGCGTCTGCTCCAGGCTCAGTCAGAAGTACCCCGTACAGGCGATCTCCTGCCAGATCAGGGTCCACCCCGGCCGCGATCCGGGCTTCAGCTCCAGCATCCACACCATCGGACCCATCGAGCCCCTCGCAATCCCGGGCCCCACCGAACCTTCGTCTTCGGGCGGAAGCTGAGGGATTAGAGCTACCCGAGGTCCGCGCGACCCGGAGGGTTCTTCTACCTACGCAGGCGCGACCAGCAGCCGCGCCAGGTACTCTGCCGGGTGCAGGGCGTGTCTGGCGGTACCGTCCAGGATCTGCTCCCTGCAGGAGGTGCCGGGGGCCACGACAGCCCGACCACCGGCCGCCTTTACCGCCGGGAAGAGCCGTCGCTCGCCCATCTTCATCGAGACGTCGTAGTGGCCTGCCTCGTAGCCGAAGAGGCCCGCCATGCCGCAGCACCCCGAGTCGACCACCTCGACGTCCGCGCCGGGGGCCAGGCCCAGGGCCCGCTCGGTTGGGCCGGTCCCGACGAGCGCCTTCTGGTGGCAGTGGCCGTGCAATAGCACGGGCTCGCCCTCGCCAAGCGGCAGACCACCGACCTCCCCGACGAGGTCGAGAAGGGCCTCCTCGAAGAGACGCGTCGCCTCGGCGATTCTCCCCACCCGCTCATCGTCGGGGAGCAGCTTGCTGTAGTCGTCCCGGATCGTGAGTATGCAGCTCGGCTCCAACCCCGCGAGCGGCACGCCGCGCTCGACGAGCGGGTAGAGGATGTCCACGTTGCGCCGCGCGTTCTCGCGCGCCTCCTCGACGAGCCCCTCCGAGAGCATCGGCCGCCCGCAGCAGACGACCTCGGGCAGCAGGACCCGCGCCCCGGCGGCGGCGAAGAGCCGGACGGCGCCCTCCCCGACCTCCGGTCGCTGGTACTCGTTCCAGGTGTCGTTGAAGAGCGCGATCTCCGCCGGCCCCGCCCCCTGCGGCAGCTGCGGGAATCGCCTGGAGAAGCGTCTGCCCGTTACCTTCGGGAGATGCCGTCGCTCGTCTATCCCGAAGCGGGCGGCGGCCGTGCGCGCGAGGCGGGTGGAGGCGACGGCGTTGTAGAGGCCGGGCGCCAGCGACGCCAGCGAGAGACCGCGGCGGACGTGGCCCGCGGCCTTCTGGCGCACGGAGAATCCGTGCTCCTTGCCACTCTGGTAGAGGACCTCGGTCTTCATGCTCGCGACGTCCACCTGAGAGGGGCACTCCGTCTTGCAGGCCTTGCAGCCGACGCAGAGGTCCATGACCTCCCGCATCCGCTCGCCCGTCAGCTCCTCCGGCGGCAGCGTGCCCTCGACGACGGAGCGGAGCATGTTCGCCCGGGCGCGCGTCGAGTCCTGCTCGTCCAGGGTGACCATGTAGGACGGGCACATCGTGCCGCCGGTCTTTTTGCGGCAGAAGCCCGACCCGTTGCAGAGCTCGATCGGCCTTGGCGAAGCCGCCCTGGCCCGAGAAGTCGAGGCCGGTCTTTACCGGGAGCCGCCGGCGGCCGGGCCCGATGCGCAGTTGCCCGTCCATCCGGGGCGGGTCGACGATGATGCCGGGGTTGAGCAGTCCCCTCGGGGTCGAAGAGCTCCTTCACCTCGCGGAAGGCGTCCAGGATCTCGCGCCCGTACATCTTCTCCAGGAACTCCGAGCGGGAGAGGCCGTCGCCGTGCTCGCCCGAGATCGAACCGTCGCACTCGGCCACGAGGTCCGAGACCTCCTCGGCGATGCGCCGCATCCGCGCAGACGCCGTCGGGGTCGGTCGTGTCCACGGCCGGCCTGACGTGCAGGCACCCGACGCTGGCGTGCCCGTAGAAGCAGGCCCACGTGCCGTTCTCCTCGACGATCTCCTCGAAGCGGCCGATGAACTCTTCGAGCCTCTGCGGGGGAACCGCCGCGTCCTCCACGAAGGCGACCGGCTTCTCCTGGTCCGTCGTGCCGAGCAGCAACGGCAGGGTGGACTTGCGAAGCTTGACCGTCTGGGCCATGCTCGGCCTTGGAGCGCAGCGGCGTTACGGCCGTGGCGCCGACCTCCCTGGCCAGCTCCTCGAGGCCAGCGAACCGCTCGTCCAGCGCCTCCTCCGAGCCGCTCCACTCCACGAGCAGTATCCCCTTCGGAAGCTCGCCGTTGGGCCCGCCCTGGACGAAGCGCGTCGAGCCGGCGTAGGCGCTCGTCTCGCGGGCGCGCCCGATGGCCACGTCGTCGAGCAGCTCGACAGCCGACGGGTCTTCTTCTAGCAGCGCCACGGTCCCCCGGGCCGCCGCCGTCAGGG
Source organism: uncultured Rubrobacteraceae bacterium (assembly GCA_963769655.1). Lineage (GTDB taxonomy): Bacteria > Actinomycetota > Rubrobacteria > Rubrobacterales > Rubrobacteraceae > CAVYMT01. The sequence goes on from CAVYMT010000005.1 coordinate 157,917, forward strand.
AGCCGAACTCGAACGACGCCAGGGCCCGCGCCTCGGGCAACGGGTGCAACCGGAACTCGGCCCGGGTCACGACCGCGAGCGTCCCCTCAGAGCCGCACACCAGGCGCGTGAGGTCCAGCGTGTCCGGGTCGACCAGGGCGTCCAGGCCGTAGCCGGAGACGCGCCGGATCATGCGCGGGAACCGGCGACGGATCTCGTCCCCGTAACGCTCCCCGATCCGCATGCCGCCCCTCACGAGCCGCGCCTGTGGCGTCCGCGTGGCTGGCGCGCCTCCTGGCCTCCCCGCGGCTCATAGGCCGAAGCTCGACCGTCTCTCCCGACGCGAGCAGGCACCGCAACGAGAGGATCTGATCCGCCGTCGTCCCGTAGACGAGGCTGCGCATCCCGGCCGAGTTGTTCCCGACCATGCCGCCCAGGGTCGCCACGTCCGACGTCGAGGTGTCGGCGCCGAAGACGAGGCCGTGCGGCTCGACGAGGGCGTTGAGCTCGCCCTGGACCGTGCCGGGGCTCGACGACGCACCGCCGTCCCTCGAGGTCCAGCTCGAAGACCGTCTGCATCTCGGAGACGTCGAGGGCCAGGCCGGGCGCCGTCGCCTGGCCGGCCAGGGAGGTGCCGGTGCCGCGGGGGGTGATGGAGAGCGCCGAGGTCTCGGGCGGCCTCGAGCGCCAGCCTCACGTCGCCCTCGGAACGGGCGACGACCACGCCGACGGGCTTGCGCAGGTAGATCGAGGCGTCGGTGGACCACAGCGCCCGCGACGCCTCGTCCGTGCGTAAGGTACCCTTCCAGACGCCCGTCCAGGGCGTCGTGCAGCCTCTTCGCCAACGTCGGCGGCTTCTCCCCGATCATCGCCTGAGTATAGCGGCCACTCGTCATCCATGGGTACAATTCCCAGGGATCCACCAGGAGGTGACGGTTGGACGGCGGCCTGCGAATCATGAGCTTCAACGTGCGCGGCACTACCCTCGACGCCGGCACCGCCAACGCCTGGGAGCACGGGCCGCCCAGAACGTCGCCCGATCCAACGCCACGCGCCGGACGTGGTCTGCCTCCAGGAGGCCAACGAGGGCAATTTCGCGGACCTACCGCGAAGAGCTGCCGAGGTACCGTCAGATAGAAGGCCCCAGGTACGGCAACCGGCGGCCCCACTCGTTCAACGCGATGCTCTTCGATCCGGGACGCCTGGAGCAGCTAGACTCGGGCGGGTTCTGGCTCAGCGAGACGCCCGGAGAGTACTCCCGGAGCTGGGATTCCAGGGTGATCCGCTCCGCCAACCTGGTGCGGTTCGGGATCGCCGACCTCTCGTTCTACCTGTTGAACACGCACCTCGACCACAAGAGCTGCGCCGGCCCGAAGGGAGGGCAGCAAGCTCATCGTCCGGAGGATGACGCGCGTCGCGGAGCGCTCCGGGGATGCGTCCCCGATCGTCGTCACGGGCGACTTCAACTGCCGGCCCGGCTCGGCCGCTTACCGGAACTTCGTGGAGGCGGGGTTCGTGGACACCTTCCTCGCCGCCGGCAACAAGGACGCGAGGAGCGCGAACACCTTCCACGCTTTCAGGGGCCCGCGGTACCTGGACGTGCGCCTGCGTCTGGGCCCCAAGCGGATCGACTGGATCCTGCTGAGGGACCCCCAGCGCCGCTTCAGGGTCGAGGGGAACCGTATCCTGCACGACCGCGACGAACGCTCGGACACCTTCCCCAGCGACCACTACCCCGTGATCGCGCAACTGGCGCTCGAAGACCCGAGATAGCCGGTCAACGCGTGCCTCGCCGGTGGGCGGACCGGCGGATGGGACCACCCCCGTTCGAGGCCCAAAGGAAAGAGCCCCCGTTTCGGGGGCTCTTTGCAGGTCTCGGTTTCGGGGCGCTCAGGCTGCGGAGGAGCGGAGCACGCGGCCGTACTCGCCGCTGCCGAGCATCCGCTCGGCCTCGCGCTGCAGCTGGCGGACCCGCTCGCGCGAGATCCCAAGCTCGTCGCTGAGCTCCGCCAGCGTGGCCGAGTCGCGGCGTCGAGGCCGTAGCGCCGGATCAGGACGAGCTTGTGCCGCTCGGGCAGCCGCTCGATGGCCTCCTTGAGGTGCTCGGTCTCCATCTCCCCGATCACCACGCCCGGCGTGTCCGAGGCCCGCTCGTCCTCGATAAAGTCACCGAGCTGGCTGGCCTGATCGTCGCTGGAGATCGGCTGGTCGAGGCTGGTGGCGTCCGGCATGGCGCCCTTGACGTCCCTCACCTCCTCGCGGGTCCAGTCGAGTATCCTGGCGACCTCCTCGTCGGTCGGCTCGCGACCGAGCTCGACGGAGAGGTCGTTGTAGGCGCGGGCCATCTTGCGCATCTTGTCGCCCATGTGCACGGGGACGCGGATGGTGCGTCCCTTGTCGGCCACCGCCCGCTGCACCGCCTGCCGGATCCACCACGTCGCGTACGTCGAGAACCTCCAGCCGCGGTCCGGGTCGAACTTCTCGACAGCCCGCATGAGGCCTATGTTGCCCTCCTGGATCAGGTCCTCGAAGGGCAGACCCATCCCGCGGTACTTCTTGGCGACGCTGACGACGAGCCTGAGGTTCTTCTCGATCAGGCGCTGGCGGGCGCGGGTGTCCCCGGCCTTGGCACTCTTGGAGAGCTCGATCTCTTCCTTGTGCGTGAGCAGCTTCCCCGTGTCGATTTGGGCGAAGTACCCCGGTATGAGATCCGGGGTGTCCGCTCCCCGCTCCGGCCGGCGCGCGTAAGTGCTGGTTATTGTCTCCATCTTTCCTCCCAAGACCTGCTAATTTTTCGCCTCAACCCCGCGTCCACGGCCCGAAACAGCCCCCCGAAGCGCGTGCGCGCGCCCCGATTTTCCTGTACAAGCCCTGACTGCGTGGAGAACCTGCGGAGATGCGGCTTTTCTTTTGACCGCAACCACACATTTTATTGATCACTGCCCGTTTGTCAAGTCCGTCACGGGCTTTTTCTCGGTTTCCCGGAGCATCCGGCGGTCGGATGATGGGCGCAGGAGGGCGTCCGGGCCTTGTGGCTCGCCCCTAAGGTTATAGTAAGACGGTGCCAGAGACAGCGGTCGCGGGGCTGAGGGGAGGGTTTGGTTGGGGTCGGGGTGTCTGAGCCTGGCGGTAAAGGTAATGGTGGCGGCGCTGGCGGCGACTCTCGCCGCGATCAGCACGGTCTTGCTGATCTCGTTCGCCGTCGCGGCGCTCGGGCAACCGGCGGGGGCGGCCAACGTCGTAAAGGCGGCGGTGGCTACCCTCGCGGCCGCCGGCTTTTTTCTGGTCGGTCGTGCCATCTGGCGGGAGTTGCGGGGCGGACGGGGTTCCGGAGGCTCGGGGAAAGGGTAGCGGGGGATGTTTAGCCGTCCCGCCGCCCTGGAATAACGTTGAACGCTTCTGCGGGAAACGGCAAGGGGACACTGATGGCCGATGGAGATGGCGGGAGCCCCGCCCTCGTCAAGGCAGAAGATTTCGACGGAGAGCTCGAAGAGCACTGGGATGACGCCGAAGGCCGCAAGGTCGTCGACAAGAACGGCGACGAGGTGGGCACGGTGGAGGACCTGTACGTCTGGAAGGACGCCTCGACGGTGCACCTGCTCAAGGTCTCGGGGGAGGCGGGTTCGGTCCTGCTTCCGGTCCACGCGGTGACCGAAGCGGGGGAGGAAGAGATCCAGGTGAAAAAGAAGATCGAGGGGGCGCCCGAGCACGACTCCGACGACGTCCCCGACGAGGAGACCCGCAAGGCCGCGTTCACCCACTTCGGCTACGTGGACCCGCTCGACGTCGGCGGGGCCTAGCCGTGGTCGTGGCCGAGATCAGCATCTTCCCCCTGGGGACGGGGACCACGAGCGTCAGCTCTTACGTGGGCGCAGCCATCAGGGAGATCGAAGCCTCCGGCCTTAGATGCACGCTGAGCCCGCTGGGCACGACGGTCGAGGCCGCCTCGCCCGAAGAGGTCTAACGCCGCGCTCGCGCGGGCCCAGGCCTCCGTCTTCGACCTCGGGGTCGAGCGCGCCTACACCGTGGTCAAGATGGACGAGCGCAGGGACGTGGCGGACCCGTCCCGCCGAAGACATGGTGCGCTCCATCAGGGAGGCCGGCCAGCGGTAGCCGGCCCTAGCCGACGCTAGCCGTACCGCTTTTCGTAGGAGATCTCCGACAGCGGCTTGCGCGCCGGCCCGCCGCTCGAACGGCGGGCCGCCTCGTCCGGGTAGCCTAAAGAGATGGCCGTGCGCACCGTGCGTTCCGCCGGGACGCCGAGCAGATCCCTCGCAGCCTCCCGCCCGCCCCCGGAGAACCAGCCGATAGACGAACCAACCCCGTGTGCCGCGGCGGCCAGCATGAGCCTCTCGGCGAGGCGGCCCTCGTCGAAGGCCTCCTGCTCGGCCCTGTCCCCCGCCATGATGAGGACGACGCCCACGGCGGCGCCGGCCAGGTGCCCCGCGTAACCCTCGACCTCAGCCAGAGCCTCAAGCGTGCTCCGGTCCCTGACGACCAGGAACTCCCACGGCTGCAGGTTCATGGCGCTCCCCGTCCAGCGCGCCACCTCCAGCGCGTCGACTATGACCTCTTGCGGGATCTGATCCTGGCGGAAGGTTCGCACGGCCCTCAGGCCCTTCAACAGGGCGATGCGGTCCTCGGCTGCGTCGGTCATGCTGGGCGCTCCTTTTGCCGGGTTTCCTCAGCGGCGAGTATAGCCGGGCCGACGCCGGGGCCGGGTTTGCGGCGGTCGGAAGCGGTGAATACACTGGACAGAGGAGAATCCTTGCAAGGAGAGGGGTCGACGTTGGAAAAGGTAATCATCAGCGCGGCGATCACCGGCGGCATGACGGTCCCGGGGCAGAGCCCGGCGATCCCGATCACGCCCGAGGAGATCGTCGAGTCCGCCGTGGGAGCCCACGAGGCGGGCGCAACCATCGTCCACCTCCACGTCCGCGAACCGGAGTCGGGGGCCCCGAGCTCGGACCTCGGGCTGTTCCGCGAGGTCGTCGGCGGCATCAAGGAGCGCTGCGACGTGATCGTGCAGCCCACCACCGGCGGCGGGAAGGGCATGACGCTCGAAGAACGGTCCGCCGTTCTCCCGGAGCTCGAACCCGAGATGGCCACCTTCAACACCGGTTCATTCAACTTCGGCCTCTTCCCCATCGCCGAGAGGGGCGGCGACTACGAAGAGTGGGAGACCGAGTACCTTGAAGGCACCCGCGACTACATCTTCCGCAACACCTTCGCGGACATGGAGAAGGTCTGCCAGATGTTCCGCGAGGCCGGGGCGAAGCCTGAGCTCGAGGCGTACGACGTCGGGCACCTCTATAACATAAAGTACCTGCTCGGCAAAGAGCTGCTCGACACCCCGGTCCACATCCAGTTCGTCCTGGGCGTGATGGGCGCAAATGCGGCCACCATCGAGCAGTTCATGCACATGCGCCGCACGGCCTCCGACCTGTTCGGCGACGACTTCACGTGGTCGGCCGCCGGCGTCGGTTACCCGGCCGAGTACCACCTCGCCGCGATGTGCCTCATGCTCGGCGGCCACGTGCGCGTCGGCCTCGAAGACAACCTGCGTGTCCGCCGCGACAAACGGGCCGAGTCCAACGCCGAGCTCGTCGAGAAGGCCGTCGCCCTCGCCACGATGTTCGATCGCGAGCCAGCCACCCCCGACGAAGCACGCGAGGCGTTCGGCCTCAAGGGCCGGGCCGCGGTCGCTTTCTGATCGGACCTACGCCAGCGCCCTAAGTTCGCTGAACACGTCCCGTCCCGGACGCCGCTCGCCCCGCTCCATGCGTGCATCAGCTCGACGACGCGGGCGTTGACCGGGGTCTCGACGCCGTACTCGCGCCCCCTGTCCACGACGGCGCCGTTTATGACGTCGACCTCGGTCTTCAGGCCGCGTTCGAGGTCCTGGAGCATCGAGGCCTTGGTGGCGCCGGCGTAATCCATCGCGATCTCGATGCGCCCCGTCCACGCGCTCGCGGTCTTCGGGGCCGCGCACGACGAGGGACTCGGCCTCGACGCCGAGGACCTCGTCGAGCTCGATGTCCCTGCGCCATCCCGACGTCGTAGCCCTCGCGCCAGAGGGCGAGGGCCACCTCGCGCCCTTCGGGGTCGTCCATCGACCTCGCGGTAGAGCAGGCCGGAGACGGCCCCGAGGCCCAGAGAAGGAGCTGTTGACGAGCAGCTTGGACCAGACCTGTCCCCGGATGTTCTCCGGTCAGGCGCACGTCCGTCGACGGTGCCGAGGGCGTCCGCCAGCAGGCGCGTCCGGTCGCGCACGTCTCGCCGTCGGGCTCGCCGATCACGAACGGCGCCCGCGTGGTCTGGGCCAGGTGGCCGGGGCCCGAGGTTCGTCGCCCCCCACTCGACGGTGCCCCAGATCAGGTTCTCCTCGCCGACGATGCCGGCGATGCGCTCCTGCACGAGGCCGTTGCCCAGGGAGACGAACGTGTCCACCAGCCCGCCGCTCCACCAGCGGACCCAGGGCGTCCTCCAGGTGCGGGGCCTTGAGCGTCACGAGGGCGAAGTCGAAAGGCCCGTCGAGCTCGTCGGGATCCGCGTAGGCATCCAGCGCGAACCCGCCGCTCCTCGCCGAGCATCGTCGACCAGGAGCCCCGGGTCGCGCATGCCTCGCGACGTGCTCCGGGTTGGCGTCGAGCACGACGACCCGCTCGCACCTCGCCCGCCATCTTCGCCGCCGTCACGCCGCCGATGGCCCCGGCCCCGACGACCAGCACGCTCGCGTCTATCATCGCCTCTCCCTTCTCCCGCCCGCACCGGCGGCAGCTCGTTCGAGCAGCGTCGAGCAGCGCCGCGTAGCGCCGGTCCCGCTCCAGGAGCAGCCGGTCGCGCTCCTCGTCGGAGTAGCTCGAGGAAACCCGCGCCCGCTCTTCGTGCCGGTGCGCCCCTGCTCGACGAGGTCGCGCAGCATCCTGCGGCGCCTCGAACCGCTCGCCGAGGCCGTCTTCGAGGACGTCCAGCACGTTCTCGTAGACGTCGAGGCCGGCCATGTCGGCGATCTGGAACGGCCCGAAGAACGGCAGCCGGAACCCGAAGCAACTGCGCACGACCTCGTCCACCTCCTCGGGCGAGGCCAGGCCCTCCTCCACGCACCGGACGGCCTCCAGGAACAGGGCGTTCTGGATGCGGTTCGCGACGAACCCGGGCCCGTCTCCCGACGACCGCCGGGCGCTTGCCGATCGACCGCGCAGAAAGCCCACGAGCCGCTCGACCACCTCCGGGTCGCGTGGTCGGCCGCCGGGATCACCTCGATCCCCGGCGTCCATTCCGGCGGGTTGAACCAGTGCATCCCGCAGAACCGCCCGCGAGCCGCTCGACGAACCTGGCGAGCTCGTCCATCGGCAGCGACGAGGTGTTCGAGACGATCACGGCCTCCGACGGAGGCGGCCGTCGAGCAGACGCCCAGGATCTCCTCCTTGAGCCCGACGTCCTCGGGCACCGCCTCGAAGACGAGCTCGGCCCCGCCGGCCGCCTCCCGGCATCGCCGGCGGCCGTCGACCCCTTCGGCGCGCTCGACCACCTCCTCGGGCAGCAGCCCGGCCTCCGCGTGGCCCCGGGCCCGCTCGACGAGCCGCTCCTTGGCCTCGCGGGCGAGCTCGGGCGTCGCGTCGGTCGAGGCGCACCTCGATGCCGGCGGCGGCGAAGCACTCGGCGACCCCGAGGCCCATCGTGCCGGCGCCGATGATGGCGGCGGTGCGCGGCCACTCCTGCCGGTGGGTCTGCGACGTGCATCAGGCGTAGAAGTCCGGGGCCTTCTTGAACTTGGGCCACTCCTCCGGGTCGTGGCCGGTAACGAGGGTCGCGCCGAGGCCCTCGACGGTGCGGCGGACCTTGCGCGTCGAGTTGGCGACGTCGGCGGCGGAGTGGATCAGGCCTGGAAGCGCCGCCTCGTTGTAGTGGTCCATCGTGTAGCAGGCGTCGGCGGCGAGCATCATCGGCCCGCTCTCCCGGCGTGACGACGAGCGAGGTGTGCCCCGGCGCGTGCCCCGGCGTGAACAGCGTCTTTATCGTGCCGTCCCCGTAGAGGTCGTAGCCGTCGTCGTGCTCGCCGTCGAGGAAGAGCCACCGCACGTCCCTGTCGAAGTCCTTGCGGATGTAGGCGGGCTTCTGGAACCAGTCCGGCGTGTAGGCGTACTCGAGCTCGCGGCGCTGCACCACGTACTCGGCGTTGGGAAAGTGCCCGATAGCCCCGGAGTGGTCGAGGTGCAGGTGCGACTGGATCACGTACCGTATCGAGGCCGGGTCCACGTCCATCGCCTGCAGCTTGTTGACGACGAAATCGTCCTCGCTCATTACCGGGTCGTAGGCGTCTACCACGGCGTCCCAGTGCCCGCGGGCGTCCCTGGCCACCTCAAGGGCATTGCCGCCGTCGTAGAGCACGTTCCCGCGGGGATGGGTGATCAGGTAGTAGGGAACCGGGATCTCGTACGGGTCCCCAAGCCCCTGGTTCATCTTGATGAACTGCACCTGCGTCTTGAGGCTGCCGCCTCGAGGAAGTAGAGTCGCATGTCGCTCCTTTTGGTCGTCGCTTCGCTCCGCAGTTGGGTAGTTAGGCAGCTCGCCGTCGGCCGCTTGGTAGCGTGGTTAGGTAGTAATGCTCTTCCTACCTGACCACGCTCACTACCTAACCGCCTAACTGGGCGCGCTGCCGCGCGCCCCTCACCAATTCTCCATCGACTCGCGGACGATGTTCGCGAGGTCCTCTTCGGTCACTTCTCGCGGGGAGCCGACGAGGAGCCGCTGCTGCTTCATGGCGCCGTCGACGAGGTCGTCTACGTCGTCCTCGTCGTAGCCGAGCTCGCGAACGCCGCTCGGGGCGCCGACGTCCTTCATGAGCTGGACGATGATGTCCGGCAGCGTGTTCTCGTCGGCGTTCTCGATGGTCTCGCCGGTGAGGAGCTCGGCCACGCGCCTGTGCCGCTCGGGGGCGGACCGGTAGGTGAAGCGGAAGGCGGCCGGGGAGGTGACGATGACGGACCAGCCGTGCGGGACGAACGGGTGGTCGTCGGGGTAGCCTGGGCGGCTGCCACTCGTGCTTGAGGCCGGCGATGGGGTAGGCGCAGGCGTGCGGGATGTGCACGCCCGCGGAGCCGAAGCCCACGCCGGCGAGGGAGGCGCCGAGCATCATCGCGCCCCGAGCCTCGATGTCGTCGCCGTCCTTCACGGCGCGCCTGAGGTACTTGCCCCCGTACTCGAGTGCCTTGGCGCTCCACATGTCGGCTATGGGGTTCGAGCCCTGGTAGGGCGGTCGGTCGTCGGGGCTCTCGGGCTTCGGGCGGGCATCGTAGGGCTTGGAGAGAAACGACTCGGCGGCGTGGCAGACAACGTCCAGGCCGCACGAGGAGGTCACCTCGGGGGGCATGGTGGTGGTGAGGAGCGGGATCGACGACGCCGCGGTCCGGGCGCAGGTACTGGTGCGAGATCCCGGTTTTCACCCGCTGTTCGGGGATGTCCAGGATGGCCACCGTCGTCGCCTCGGCCCCGGTTCCGGCCGTCGTGGGCACGGCGAGCAGGGGCTTCAGGGGCGACGGCGGGTTCTTGCCGCCGCCTACGGGCGCGTTGACGTAGTCCATGATCTCGCCGCCGTGCGTGGCTATGAGATCGCTGACCTTCGCCGTGTCTATGCTCGTCCCGCCCCCGACCGCGACGAAACCGTCGAAACCGCCTTCCCTGGCGAAGTCCGCCGCCGCCTGCAGAGAGTCGGCCGTCGGCTCGACGCGCGAGCGGTCCCAGACCTCGACCTCCACGCCGGCACCCTCGATCATCTCCCGCACGCGGTCCGTTATGCCGGCCTCGATCACCCCCGGGTCCGAGACGAGCATGACCCGCCCCACGCCCAGCCGCTTGACCTCCCAACCAACCTCATCGGCGGCGCCCAGACCGTACTTCAGCGGGGTCGCCTCCATGGTGAAGATCGTCTCGTTGCCGTTTCCTTGCATGCCACTCCTCCGCTTCCCCGCGGGAGACCCGGCTTCCCCGTCCCGCTACTGCGGCCAATATACGTGCGGCCCAACCCAGCGGCAAGCAACGTCGAAATCGGGCCCTTCACGCTCGGACGCATGGTATATGCGAACAACATATACCTGCCGTTTCCTAGTATAATCTGTGCTACAGCAATGCCCGAGAGGGGCGAACGTCGATAGGTAGGAGACTAGGAGGTCTCGGTTTGACGGAGGAGAGGTGGGCCGGGGTTAGCATGGATCCGGCGGAGCTCTGGAAGCGATGGTACGAGACCAGCATGGGTGTCTGGTCCAACGTGCTGCAGCAGGGACAGCGGAACTACGCGGATCCTTACGGCCTCTACCGGCAGTGGTTCGAGACGGTGCAGGATCTCCAGGAGAGCGTGACCGGCGCCGACGCTGGACTCGCCAAGTCCTTCAACGGCGCCTCTAGCGGCGTCGCCGCCGCCCTCCCCAGCGCGGCCCAGCAGGAGCTCTGGGGCAAGTTCTTCGACGCAACCGTCGAGTCCTGGCAGAAGTCCATCGGGCTCGGCCAGGAGACGGTCGACCTGACCCCGCGCTGGCTGGAGATGCTCGAGCAGGCGCGCAACAACCTCCTTAGCCTCGAGAGCTTTCCCAAGGACCCGCTCGAGTTCGCCGTGCAGTGGTACAACGCCACCAACGGTCCGTTCGGCGAGTTCGTCCAGGACGTCGTCGAGCGCGAGGAGTTCCTCGAGGCCTCCAGCCGCTGGATGCAGAACTACGCCAGCCTGTACAGGATCTTCTCGCGCCAGTCCGAGGAGTACCTGAGGAACCTCCAGATCCCGGTCAGGAGCGACATCTCGCGCATCGCGGGCCTCATCGTGGCGCTCGAGGACAAGGTCGACCGTATCGAAGAGGCTTTCGAGGACTTCGAGGACGGCTACGCCAAGCCCGCCACCGCCGAGGAGGTAGGCGAGCTCGACAAGCGCCTCGACCGCGTCGAAGGCAAGCTCGACCGGCTGCTCACGGCGCTCGAAAACGGCCCGGCCGAGAACGGCGGCTCGGGCGCTCCGGCGGAGATCCGGGCCACCGACGCCGCCCGGCGCAAGGCGCGCGAGCTCGGCGTCGACCTCGCCGCGGTAAGCGGGACCGGGGCCGGCGGCCAGATCACGGTCGAAGACGTCCGGCAGAAGGGAGACAACTAGATGACGGAGACCGCCAACTACGGCGAGCGGCCCACCTCGGGCGCGCCGACCGTCGTGCCGTCGGACTACGAGAACTTCTTCGATAAGTACAGTAAGGGGATGAGGATCGTCGTCGAGGGCGCCCAGGCCGACACGGGCCGGACCCCCAAGGCGACCGTTTGGACCAAGAACAAGGCCAAGCTCTACCGCTACGAGCCCGAGAAGCCCAAGAAGCACCGGGTACCGATCCTGATCGTCTACGCCCTCATCAACCGGCCCTACGTGCTCGACCTCGTGCCGGGCAACAGCTTTATCGAGTACCTGGTGAACGAGGGCTTCGACGTCTACATGATCGACTGGGGCATCCCGGGCGACGAGGACAGCCAGATGAACTTCGAGGATTACGTCCTCGACTACCTGCCCCGCGCGGCCCGCAAGGTGATGAGGATCTCCGGCACGGACGAGTTCACCCTCTTCGGCTACTGCATGGGCGGGACCATGAGCACCATGTACGCCTCGCTGTTCCCCGAGGGCCTCAAGAACCTCGTGCTGCTAACGACCCCGACGGCGTTCCCGCGCGAGGAGATCGGGCTCTACAAGCTCTTCACCGACAGCAAGTACCTTAACCCCGGTCTTTTGGCCGACACCTTCGGCAACATCCCTGGGGAGATGATCGACACCGGCAACCGCATGCTCAAGCCGATCACCAACTACGTCGGCACCTACGTGAACATGTGGGAGCGCATCTTCGACGAGAAGCCCATGGAGACCTGGCTGGCCATGAACAAGTGGATCAACGACGGTCCACCGTTCCCCGGGGCAACGTTCAAGCAGTGGATCACGGATTTCTACCAGCAGAACAAGCTGGTGAAGGGCGAGATCGTGCTGCGCGGCCGCCGCGTGGACCTCTCGAACATCAGGGTCCCGCTCTTGAACATCGCCGGCAGCAAGGACCACATCTGCACCCTCCCGCAGGCCGAGGCCACTATGGACCTGGTCTCCAGCGAGGACAAGGAGTTCTTTGTCCTGGACGCCGGCCACGTCGGCCTGATGACCGGCCGCGGTGCCAAGCAAGGACTCTGGCCCAAGACCACCGACTGGCTCGCCAGCCGCTCCGACTAGCCGCCAAAGGGAACCCACGGATCCGGGGGAGGGGCGCCACGTGGTGCCCCTCCCCCGCGGTCTACCTCAGCACGGATGTCGGGCAGGTAGGAACCCTGCTCAGCGAGTCTCGGGTACGGAAGCTCCAGAAGAGACCCTTAGGACTAGCAGGGCGATGTCGTCGCGGGCGCGGTCATCCTGGAAGGCCATGACCTCCCTCTCGACGCCGGCGGCGATCTCATCGGCCGCCATGCCGGAGAGGTCTCTGAGCAGGGCCATTAGACGCTCCTCTCCAAAAAACTCCCCCGCCGGGCTCCTGGCCTCCGTGACACCGTCGGTGTAGAAGACCGCGGCCTCGCCGGCGAGCAAGCGCGTCGTCCAGCCGGAGATCCTGGCGTTCTCGGTGGCGCCGAGGATCATGCCCGAGGATGAGAAGCTTTCGACCTCGCCCCCCGCGCGCGCCACGAGCGGCGGCGGGTGCCCGCCGCAGGCTAGCCTCAGCTCGGCTTCGCCGTCCCCGGGCTCGAGCTCGCCGTAGACGACCGTAAAGAGCCTGTCGTCCTCGGTCTGGCGCAGGATCTCCTCGTTTAGCACGTGGAGCACCTCCTCCGGACGCTCGACGCGGGCGGCGGCGGTGCGGATGGTGTGGCGGGCGAAGGACGTCAGGGCCGCCGCCTCGGGGCCCTTGCCCGTGATATCCCCCACCGCGAGGCCCCAGCCGCCGCCCTCGACCTCGAACAGGTCGTAGAAGTCTCCTCCGACCTCGAAGCCCTCGCCGGCTGCCGCGTAGCGGATCCCCACCTCCACGCCGGGGACGCTCGGGAGGCTCGAAGGCAGGAGCGTCCTCTGCAGCGCGCGGGCCACGCGGCTCCTCTCCCGATACAGGCGCTCGCGCTGTATCTCCTCGATCCTGCGCTCGCTGACGTCCCACAGGAGCACCGCCAGGCCGTCCGGAACGGGCCAGGCCCGGACCGCGATCCAGGCGTCCAATGCTCGAGAGCGGGTCTCGAACGCGACGGCCACCCCCTCCTCCAGCGCCCGCTCGAACTCCCGGTAGGTTCTTCGGCCCACCGACTCCGGGTAGACCTCCCAGATGGCGCGGCCGAGCAGCTCGTCCCGGCTCTTTTTCAGCGCGGCCTCGGCCGCGGGGTTGACGTAGACGAAACGCCGTTCCACGTCGAGCACGTAGAACGCGTCGGAGACATGCTCTAGCGTGCTCTGCAGGCGTTCCGCGTCCAGCCCCTGTCGTCCGCCAACAAACGAACGCTTCACGATATCTAACCGTCCCCCGAGGCTGCCAGAGCCACACAGGAAGTCGCCTGTTGATACACCTGAGGCTTCTCCTCTCACCCCTATCGACGAGCGGCGGAAGCCACCATTATACGCGCGGTCGGCACCGCGCGCGGCGGAGCGGGCCGTCTATTCGAGGACGGCCCGCTCCGAGCGCGTGTTGCGGCCTACTTCTCCGTTACGTAGGAGCCCGGGGCGTCCTCTATGGGCGGGTGCTCGTCGCTGCCCATAGTGGGGGGTGGCACCTTGTCGCCGGAGCGCTCCCGCAGCCAACCGCTCCAGTCCTGCCACCAGGAACCCTCGTGCTCGGTGGCGCTCGCGCGCCACTCCTCAGCGGTCCTGGCCGAGCCGGCGTCGCCGCCCTCGTTCACCCAGTGCTTGCCCTTGTTCTTGGACGGCGGGTTGATCATGCCGGCTATGTGGCCACTGGAGGCGAGGGCGAAGCGCAGCTCGGCGTCCTTCGCGAGCTGGCCTATGCGCCAGGCCGACTTCCAGGGCACGATATGGTCCTTCTCGGCGCCGACGGCGTAGATCTCGCCGCTCACCCGCCCGAGGTCTATCTTGCGGCCCTTGATCTCGACCTTGTTAGGCTCGACGAAGTTGTTCTCGAGGTAGGTGTTCCTGAGGTAGAAGCTGTGGGCATCGCGCGCCATGCGCGTCCCGTCGGCGTTCCAGTACAAGAGGTCGAAGGCCGGCGGCTTCTGGCCCAGCAGGTAGTTGTTAACGACGTTGGACCATATCAGGTCGTTCGAGCGCAGAAGGTTGAACATGTTGGCCATCTTGCGGTTGTCCAGGTAGCCCCGCTCGAGCATCTGCTGCTCCATGAACTCTATCTGTGGCTCGTCGATAAAGACCGCCGTGTCCCCCACTTCGGCGAAATCCTGCATGGCGACCATGAACGTTGCGGCGTTGAAGGGGTTCTCGGGCTCGTCCCCGGCGGCGAGCCAGGAGAGCATGATAGCCAGCAGCGTCCCGCCTACGCAGTAGCCGACCGGGTTGATCTTCTCCGAGCCCGTTATCTCTTTGATGACCTCCGCCGCCGCGAGCGGGCCCTTCTCCATGTACCCCTCGAAAGGTAGGCTCTCCAACGAGGCGTCAGGGTTCTTCCAGGAGATCATGAAGACCGTGAACCCGTTCTCGACCAGGTAGTTGACCATGCTCTTCTCGGACGTCAGGTCGAGGATGTAGTATTTGTTGATCCAGGGCGGCATAAACAGCACCGGGGTCTCCTGGACCTCTTCGGTCTGGGGTTCGTACTGGATGAGCTCGATGAGCTCGTTCTTGTAGACGACCTTGCCCGGCGTGACGGCGATGTTCTCCCCGAACTCGAAGGCCGTGAGATCGGTCATGCTGAGACGGCCCTCGTCGAGGTCCGCCAGCAGGTTGCGCGTCCCCTCGGCGAGGCTCGTCCCACCGGTCTCGAAGGCGCGCTTGAGCGCCGCCGGGTTGGTAAGCAGGAAGTTGACCGGCGCCATGGCGTCGACGAACTGCTGGAGGTGGAACCTGAGCCGCCGCTGCTCCTCGTCGTCTTGCCCGTCGGTCTCCTCGGCCTCGGTCATGAGATAGTCGGAGGCCATGAGATAGGACTCTTTGAGGGTCTGGTAGTAGGGGTTGGACTCGAACTCGGGCGCCGAGAAACGCTTGTCGGGCCTTCGTCCGCCGCCCTCTTCTTCCTCCTCCTCGCGGACTGGCGAGCCCCAGAACCGGACGGCGGCGTCCTGCCACACCTCTACCGTCGACTCGAAGAGACGCCGGTTGTACTCCGTCGCGCGCTGGGTGGCGCGCACCGGGTCGGACATCTCCCGCGCCCACAGGGTCTGAAGCGAGCGCGTGATTTCGACCCAGCTGATCGGGAGCACGTTCTGCATGGGGTTGGCGTCCCAAAGCTTCTCTACCGTCGAGAGTAGAGGATCGGTGCGCACCGCGCCCTCCGGCAGCGTCCCGGTCTCATCGCCGGTCGAGACGCCCGGCGTCGCGAGCCACGGGAGCGCCGCGCCCGGGGTCGCCGTCACGGGCCCCATGTTGCTCCTCATCCACTGCGCCCAAAGCTCGAAGGGCGCCATCGGTGGCTGGGGTACCTCCGGTGCTCCCCCGCTGGCTCCACCCTGGTTCATAACGCCCTCCTCTGATCGCTGACCGGACGGCACGAAACCGCCCGTTGTGTTCCGACTCACAACTATACCCTTTCTCACCCGATCCACTCGCACGCCCGGGGAAATCCCGGGGGCCAACGACGGGTCCGTCCTACGCCGACCCTGTAGCCCTGCGCCACAACCCCGCCAGACGGCAGCGGAGCGCCCCCAGAGAGTCGATTAGCCTCGTATCCGAGCCGCCGACCACCCCCTGTGACCCGGTCCTCCGCCGAGCCCCGTGCCTGCCTCCCTCAGGTCCGCTTCCCCCCTGCCTGTGGGGCCTTCTGGGCTTGAGGAAGGTGACGACCTCCCTGTTGACGTCGGCGGCACGCTCGATAAAGACCAGGTGCCCGGCGTTCTCCAGGACGCGCAGCTTGGCACCTGGTATGGCCTCGGACAGGGCCGCAGCGTTCGCGGCGGGCACGTAACGGTCCTCGGCGCCGTGGATCACGAGCGTCGGGGAGGTTATGTGCTCGACGTCATCGGCGGCGTCGTAGCGGGCGCCGGCGCTCATCTGCTCGTAGTACGCGCTCAAGGAGGGCGAATCGGCGAGGCGCCAGCGGGTGATCTCCTCGAACTCCCCGGGCTTCTCGGCACGGTAGGCGTCGGAGGTCGCGGCCTCGAGGCCCTTGCGGACGGCCTTCTCGGTGTTCAAGGAGGGCCACCCGATCATGTCCAGCATCGCCTTTGGTGACATCCTCTCCGGCCCGTTACCGCCGTAGCTGGTGCAGACGAGGACCAGCCGATCCACGAGGTCCGGCCGGTCCAACGCGAGCTTCTGGGCGACGAAACCGCCGAGCGAGGTGCCAAGGACGTGGGTCTTCTTTACGCCCAGATGGTCCAGAAGGGCCACCACGTCGTCGGCAAGGTCCGTGACGCCATCGCGCAGATCCCGCTCCCCCCGCACGTCGAAGGTGATGGTGCTGAAGTGGCGCGTCAGGGCCGGCAACTGCTTGAACCAGGCCCACCGCCCGAAGCCGAGGCCGTTTATCAAGACCAGGGGCGGCCCCTCGCCCCGGACGTCGTAATCCAGGCTGGTGTTCTCCACTATCATCACGGGCATCCGCCAACCACCTCCGTTCTTCTCCGGAACGCTAGGGCCGATGCCCCCGCGCCCCGAACTCTAGCGTTCCGTGTCCGCGCACCACCAGCATTTCCCGGTTAATAGATGCGCTAAACAGTTATGTGCGTAACGCACTTATTGTAGAGGGGTCTATCGCGGGTACAAACGGGGTGCGTGAACGTTGTTACCGTCGGATTGACCCTGAGATCGGCGCGACCTATCCTTTTTCGCGACGGCAGCGTTCGCGTGGTGCCCGGGAAGCCTGGCACGGAGGAGCCTGAGAACATGACCATAACGCCCCGCGGGACGAGGGACGAGGTCCATCCCACCGACTTTATAGGCGTTGGCGCCCTGCTCTCCGAGGAGGAGAAGCGGGTACGGGACGAGGTCCGCGCCTTCGTGGACGAACGCGTGATCCCAACTGCCGCCGAGCACTGGGACCGCGCCGAGTTTCCGTTCGATCTTCTGCGGCCGCTCGGAGGGTTGGGTGTGGTGGGCGGGACCCACGCGCCCGAGTACGGCGGCACGGGCCTTAGCAACGTCGCCTACGGGCTTGCGATCTCCGAGATCTCGCGCGGATCGGGGTCGCTGGCGACGTTCTTGCACGTCCAGAGCGGGCTGGCGATGGCCGCCATCCACGACCTGGGATCCGAGGATCAGCGTCGGAGGTGGCTACCGCCGATGGCCCGGTGCGAGGCCGTAGGCTGCTTCGGCCTGACCGAGCCCGAGTCCGGGAGCGATCCCGGCTCCATGACGACCACGGCGAAGTCCGAAGGCGGCGGGTACGTCCTGGATGGGGAGAAGCGCTGGATCGGCAACGCCTCCTTCGCGGACGTCGCCGTGATCTGGGCCAGGGCCGAAGACGGCAAGATCTCGGGCTTCCTCGTAGAGGGCGACAACCCCGGCTTCCGGGCCGAAGTCATCCCCCGCAAAGGGGCGCAGCGCTCCGCCTGGCAGACGCACATCACGCTCGAAGGCTGCCGGATACCGGAGGAGAACCGCCTGCCAGGGGCCACGGGACTGGGGTCTACCCTCTCCATCCTCACGCACTCGCGCTACGGGGTCGGCTGGGACGGCCTCGGCCAGGCCCTCGACTGCTACGAGACGGCTCTGGCGTATGCCAAAGGGAGGGAGCAGTTCGGGACGCCCATCGCCTCCTTCCAGCTCGTGCAACAGAAGCTCGTCGAGATGGTCAACGAGATCTCGCTCTCCCAGCTCCTCTCCGTCCACGTCGGGAGGATGAAGGACGCGGGCTCGCTCGACCCGGCGACGGTCTCTATGTTCAAGATGAACAACGTCTCCAAGGCCCGCAGGATCGCCGCCCTGGCCCGCGACGTGCTGGGCGGCAACGGCATCCTCCTCGACTACCGCGTCATGGAGCACATGGCCGACATCGAGGGCGTCTACTCCTACGAAGGCACCAACGACGTCAACACCCTGATAGTTGGCCAGGCCATAACCGGCCACCGCGCCTTCGCCCCCCGCCCTCCCAACGGAGATGGCCGCGCGGAAGAGATGACCTGAACCCGCAGACCCGCGACGGATCGTCCTGAGCACCCGAATTTTGGCCCAAAGTGTGTACCCGCAAGAACCACCGGGCGCGGTATAACCACTATATGCTAAGTGCACATAGAAAAGAGGTCGCAGACGGTCGCGCCGATCTGACCTTGCGGGACGGCGAGCGCTTTTCGGTCCGCAGGGTTCGGGCCCAGGACGCGCCGGCCTTGCAGCGGCTGGTCGCGCGGTCGAGCGACCGCTCGGTCGAGTTGCGTTTCTTCGGCCCGATGAAGAAGCTCTCGGACGAGGCCGCCCGGCGTTTCGCGGACGTAGACGGGGAGAACCGGTTCGCGCTCGTGGCCCTGGATCCTGACGACGAGGGCGAGATCGTGGGCGTCGCGCGTTACGCGCGCGAGGGTGACACCGACGGGGCCGAGTACGCGGCCCTCATCGAAGACCGTTTCCAGGGCAAGGGCCTCGGGGTCGAGTTGACCCGGCTGCTGGTCCAGGCCGCCCGGGAGAGGGGCGTCAGGCACCTGCACGCCCTCGTGATGCGCGACAACGTCCGCATGCTGCGCCTCCTCAGGAGCCTCGGCCTACCGGAGCGCCGCCGCTGGGAGGATGGCCTCGAACACGTCGAGGTGGATCTCTGAGGCGGCACCGAGGGCATGCCCCCGGTGCCGCCGCTATCAGCCATCAGCTTTCAGCGGCCAGCTAGTTTCGCGGGGCGCTACTCTGTCGCCGCAAAGAGAATCTGTAGGATTGCCTCGAACAAGAAGCGGGGCCCGGGTGTAACACCCGGGCCCCGCTTCTTTTGCCCTAGCTGATAGCTGAGGGCTGATAGCTGAAAGCTACCCTTACACCTTCTCGAAGATCGCGGCTATACCCATACCTCCACCGATGCACAGGGTAACGAGGCCGTAGCGGCCGCCCGTGCGGTCCAGGTGGTGCAGGATCTTGACGGTCAGAACTGCGCCGGTTGCCCCGACCGGGTGCCCGAGCGCGACCGCGCCGCCCACCGGGTTCAGTTTCTCTTCGGGAACCTCTAGCTCGCGCCCGACCGCGATCGCGACGGAGGAGAAGGCCTCGTTCGCCTCGACGGCGTCCAGATCGTCCACCGATAGACCGGCCTTCTTCAACGCCAGGCGGGAGGCCGGGATCATGCCGGTCCCCATCACCGACGGATCGACGCCGGCGACGGCCGCGGAGACGAGTCGGCCCGCGACCGGGAGGCTCAGCTCCTCGGCTTTCCGCTCGCTGCTAACGAGCATCATCGCCGCGCCGTCGTTTATACCGGAGGCATTGCCGGCGGTAACCGTGCCATCGTCTTTCTTGAAGACGGTCTTGAGCTTGCCGAGGCCCTCGACGCTCGCGTTCTCGCGGATGTGCTCGTCCTTGGTAAACTGGACAGTCTCTTTTCTCTGCTTGACGTCGATGGGCACGATCTGCCCGTCGAAGAGCTCCTCCTCGTGCGCTTTGGCGGCCCGCTGGTGGCTGCGCACGGCGTAGGCGTCGGACTCCTCGCGGGTTATGCCGTACTCCTCGGCAACGTTCTCCGCCGTCACGCCCATGTGGTAGTCGTTGAAGACGTCCCAGAGCCCATCGTAGACCATGTGGTCGTACATCGGCACGTCCGGCATCCCCATCCGGTAGCCGTAGCGCGCCTTGTCGAGGAGGAACGGCGCCATATCCATGTTCTCGATGCCACCGGCCATGACCACGTCCGCGTCCCCCAGCGCGACCTCCTGAGCCGCCGAGACGACGGCCTGCAATCCCGAGCCGCACATCCTGTTGAGGGTCATGCCGGGCGTTTCCACGGGCAGTCCGCTCTTTATGCCAACCTGACGGCCCGGGTTCATGCCCTGTCCCGCCGACAAAATGTTGCCGATGATGCACTGATCGACCTGCTCGGCCTCTACCCCCGAACGGCCTATTACCTCTTTGGCGACCGTCGCCCCGAGGTCCGTAGCCGGGATCGACTTGAGCGCCCCTCCATAGGTGCCTATCGCCGTCCTCAGTGGCGTGGAGACCACTATCTCCCCGTTGCCGTTTCCGTTGCCGAAGCTCATACGTTCTCCTTCCCTCTACCTTCTCTGCCTCCGAAGAGGATAACCCAAAAAGGCAAGGCCCGGGTCCTCTCCGGGACCCGGGCCTTGCTCATCACCTGATTCTCTCTTCCGCTAGCGCCTGGCGCCCTTCTGCGCCTCGTCCAGGCCGCCCCGGTAGTAGGCGAACATCGAGTTCAGGAACTCGGAGTACGCGTTCACCGACTCCTGGGTCAGCGCCTGAGACGCCTCCTGCTGCTTGCGCTGCTGCTCGATCAGGTCCTCCGCCAGCGTCCGGTTGCTCTCGGCCTGGGTACGCAGGTTGTTGATCACGCCGTTGAAAAAGTCCTGCGTCAACTGGGCGTTGACCTCCTGCGCCGACATGGAGCGGTCCGAGAGCGCCTGGTATGAGTCCTTGATCGCGTCGGCGAACTTCTCCGCCGCCTCGTTTACCTGCTTCTGCTGATTCTGGTCCACGATCGTCGCTCCTTTAATTGCTTTTGAACGTACCGGTCAAACTCTTGTGTTACCCCGATTACAAACGGCTAAACCGTGGAAGGAGGACGGGCTTGTCGGCCCGTCCCCCTCTCTTGATGCCCCTCGGGAGGGCCTTAGAGGAACCTTCCAGGGTTCCATCTGGTTCTCTTACCTGGTGGCCTTCGCGGCGGCCTCCAGCCCCTCCTTGTAGTAGGCGTAGGGGGCGTACGCGAGGTCCATGTACGTGTCCAGCGACTCCTCGACGAGGGTCTGGAACGCGTCGCGCTGCCGGTCGGCCCGCTCGACGATCTCCTGGGTCACGGCCCGGTTGCTCTCGGCCTGGGTGCGCAGCTCCTTGATCGAGGCGTCAACCATGCCCTGGGCGAAGCGCACGTTCCGCTCCTGCAGCCCGACCGCGTGGTCGACGACCGTCCCGAAGGAATCCCGCGTGGTCTCAGCGAGCCTCTCCGCAGCCTTGTTAGCCTTGTCCATGTTAGCCATACTCTCGCTACTCCTCTCTCGCGCCATCGGCGCGAATAGCTTGCCGGCCGCTACTCTTCCTCTTTCTTGTCCGGCCGCAGCGGCCTGCCCGTGTAGAGGCGGAAGAAAGCGTCCATGGTCTTCTGGTACTTCTCGAGCGACTGTGCCCAGAAATCCAGGTACGACCTGCCCGCGTCGGTGATGGTGTACATCCGGCGCGCCGGGCCTCCTCTGGAGGTCTCCCACGTCGACTCGACGATGCCATCCTTCTCCATCTGCCGCAGCGTCCGGTACAACGTCCCCGGGTTCATCGCCTCGAAACCGAACGCCGAAGCCCGCTCCATGAGCTCGTACCCATAGGAGTTCCACTCCCTCAGAGAGAGCAGTATCACCGGCACCAGCCAGTTCCTCGGCCGCGCCTCTACCGCCCGCTGTCCTACCTCACGGGGCTTCACGCTGCGCTCGCGTTCCTTGTTGTTCATCGCACTCTCTTCCATAATCTATGTGCATTTTACATATACGTGCGGAGTTGTCAAGGGTGCTTACTACATCTTTTTGTGTATTGTATCGTTTCTCGCGCTCGTTTTATGTGCAAGTGGAAGATAGTTTGAAACAGAATTTCCTGGTCAATAAACTGACTTCCAGGCTGTCTCTCTCGGGAAGGGGAATAATATGGGCACGCTGCAGGAAGCGGTAGTGGTTGTGACGGGCGCAAGCCGGGGTTTGGGAGCCGCCATCGCCGAGGAAATGGGCATTGGCGGGGCCAAGGTCGTCATCAACTACTCGCGCAGCAAAGAGCCGGCGGAGGCGTTGGCCGAGAAGATCTCGGGTGACGGCGGCGAGGCGATAGTGGTGCAAGGGGACGTCTCCGACCCCGAGCAGGCGCAAGCGCTCATAGACAAGACCATAGAAGAGTTCAACCGCATAGACGTGCTGGTCAACAACGCCGGGATCAACATAGACCGTACCCTCAGGAAGCTCTCCGTGGACGACTGGGACAAGGTCATTCAGGTCGACCTCAACAGCGCCTTCTACACGGTGCACGCGGCGCTGCCGCACATGACGGATGCCGGGGGCGGCAAGATCATCAACATGAGCTCCTTTGTCGGCGAGGCCGGGAACATCGGCCAGGCGAACTACGCCGCGGCGAAGGCCGGTTTGCTCGGCTTCACGAAGACGGCGGCCCAGGAGCTCGCCCGCTACGGCATCACCGTGAACGCCATCTGCCCAGGCTTTATCGAGACCGACATGGTCGCCTCTATCCCGGAGGAGGCGAAGAGCAAGCTCCTCAAGACCGTCCCCCTCAGACGCTTCGGCCAGCCCAGCGAGATCGCCCGCGCCGTTCGCTACCTCGTGGAGGACGGCGACTACATAACCGGCCAGTCCCTCGACATAAACGGCGGCGTCTACATAAGGACCTAGGCTCCGAGGTTCGGCCCTTGACCGGGGCCCGATGCCAGGTGAACTAGAACCTAAAGACCTTCTGCCGCGCCGGATTCGCCAGAGGGACCCCGCCCGGGGCCCCTCTTTTCGGGTGCGCCGTCCAGCGTGTCGCCGGTCGAGGGTGATCGCGCCCGGCGCCACGGTCCAGAACCTCACCCTCTGCGAGGAAGGGCTGAACGGCTCCGGACAGCTGGCATTCAGGGCAGACTTTGTTGTGGATCCCACAACCGCCGGAACGCGTTCGGAAATCTTCCGCGCCACGCCGGCACCGTAACGACCGTGCAGTTCATGTAGCGCACAGATCGGGGGTCGTTTGCCCCTCGATCTACTTTTTCACGACGTTCCCACTTCGCCAACCCGTTGCAACGAGGAGCCTCCCCGACGCCGCGAGATAGGTCATACACATATCTGTGTACTGTTTCTATGTTTTCTGGACACATAGGGTCATTTCGTATACGATTTACATGAATGTAATAGAGCTCCGTGCTTCTGGTCGGGCGCGGGGCGATGTTTTTGGCCAATACATGAAGAGGTGGACGTGAGGCTGAGCGGACGAGTAGCGGTTGTTACGGGTGCGGCCCGAGGCATCGGGGCGGCCGAGGCGATACGGCTGGCCCAGGAGGGTGCCAACGTGGCGGTGCTGGACCTGTCGGCCGAGGCCTGTCAGGAGACGGTGGAGGCCGTCGAGGCCGTTGGATCGGAGGCCATCGCGGTCGCCTGCGACGTGTCTAGTGCCCAGCAGGTAGAGGCGGCGTTCGAGGAGATCCACTCGCGCTTCGGGCGGGTCGACATCCTGGTCAACAACGCCGGGCTGCTGCGGGACAACCTGTCCTTCAAGATGAGCGAGGACGACTGGGACAAGGTCCTCGACGTCCACCTCAAGGGCAGCTTCTTGTGCTCCCAGGGCGGCGCAGAAGTACATGGTCGAGCAGGAGTACGGCAAGATCGTGATGACCAGCTCCATCGTGGCCCTGGGCAACCGCGGGCAGGCCAACTACTCGGCGGCCAAGGCCGGGTTGCAGGCGCTGGCGCGGACGCTCGCGCTGGAGCTCGGCCGGTTCAACGTCACCGTCAACGCGGTCGCGCCGGGTTGGATCGAGACCGAGATGACCAAGGAGGCCGCCGAGCGCGTCGGCATGACCATGGAGGACATGAAGGAGCGCTTCGCCAAGAACATCCCGCTCAAGCGCTTCGGCCGGGTCGAGGACATAGCCAACGTCGTCGCCTTCCTCGTCTCCGACGAAGCCTCGTACATCAGCGGCGAGACGATCTACGTCGCCGGCGGCCCCTCGAGCTCGGTGATTTAGAGCTAGTAGCTATCAGCCGTCAGCTTTCAGCAAGAACGGCGCAACTTTTCTCGGGCGGGGAGCAGATCGCTCCCCGCCTTTCTCATGCCAATGCCCCGGCATGATCCCGAGACGGCGTCGGCCATCAGCGGGCTCAAGAAAGCTGACGGCTGATAGCTGACGGCGTTTGGGGAGAGGCACGCCCCCTCCCCAAACTAAGGGTTCAGGACGATCTTGCCCGTCGTGCGGCGGCCTTCGAGGTCGGCGTGGGCTTCGGCGGAACGCTCGAGCGGGTAGCGCGCGCCGATGGTGAGCTTCAGGTCGCCGGAGGAGATCCAGCCGAGAACCTCCTGCAGGCTCGGGACGAAAAGGTCGGGGCGCTGCGTGATCGGGACGAGCCAGAACCCCACGACGGAGTGGCAGTTGTTCATCAAGTCGGCGGGCACGATGGTTCCCCGCTCCCCGCTGGCCGCCCCGAAGACGACCATACGGCCGAAGGTGGCCAGGCACGACAGGTTCTTCTCCGGGAAATCGCCGCCGACCATCTCCAGGATCACGTCCGCGCCGTCGCCGTCCGTCGCCTCGCGGACCTTCTCCGGCCAGTCCTCGTTCGTGTAGTCGATACCGACGTCCGCGCCCAGCGAACGCGCGAGGTCGAGCTTCTCCTGGCTGCTCGCGGTGGCGATGACCGTCCCGGCGCCCAGGAGTTTCGCCATCTGGACCGCCAGGGTGCCGACACCGCCGGCCGCGGCGTGGACCAGCACGCTCTCGCCGTCCTTCAGGGCGCCAGAGGTCTTGATGATGTGGTAGGCGGTAAGACCCTGGAGCGGTATCGCCGCGGCATCGTCGAAGCCCAGGTTCTCGGGGATAGGTATGAGGTTGCGCGCGGGGGCTACGGCGAAGTCCGCGTATCCTCCCGTCCCCAGCAGGGTGACGACCCGATCGCCGACGGAGACGTCCTCGACGCCACCGCCGACCTCGGCCACGGTGCCGGCTACCTCCGAGCCCGGCACGAACGGCAGTTCCTGGCGGGTGAGGTACTGGTCGCGGCGGCGCATGGTGTCTGCGTAGTTCACACCGGCGGCCTCTACCTCGATCAGGACCTCCCCCTCGCCCGGCGAGGGGCGCTCGACGTCGTCGTAGCCGAGCACGTCCGGCTCCCCAAACTCCCGCACTACTACCGCCTTCATCTGCGCCATGTGTCCTCCTGTGCTCGTTCCTGTTTCGCGCCGAAGGTAAGATCTTATCCGCAACCGCGAAGCGATAAAGGACCACGCGAGCGCATGTGAAGCGACCGGGCGCGGCATCGGATCGGCCACGGCCGAACACAAAGCATCTCGGCGCCGGGGTTTTCGCCGTTGTCCTGGTCACCTTCTCCGGGTGGTCGTTGCGCGTGGCGTTTGTGGACCTCGAAGCCGGTCTTTATGGAAGAAGTCTACTTCCGCGGGTTCCTGATCAACAAGTCCTCGCAAACGACGGGGTTCTGGCGGGCAAACGGGGCGTCCTCGGCGCTCTTCGCTCTCGTCCACTTCCCCGGCTGGTTCGCCGCCGGGAGGTTCTCGACGCCGCTGGTGGCGTTCGACGCCCTGAGCATCTTCGTCTTCGGGCTCGTCGTCGGCTACGCGATGATGAAGGCGGGGTCGCTCTGGCCCGCCTACGTCCTGCAAGCCCTCAATAACCTGCTCGCGACCGCCCTGGTCGTTGGTTGAGTAGCCCCGGGGTCCTAGCGGAAGGCGGGGATGCCGGTTATGGCGCCGCCGAGGATGAGAGTGTGCACCTCGTCGGTTCCCTCGTAGGTCCTGACGCTCTCCAGGTTGCTCATGTGCCTCATGGGCGGGTGGTCGAGGGTCACGCCGTTGCCGCCGAAGACGGTCCGCGCCTCGCGGGCGACCTCTATGGCCTCGCGGACGTTGTTGAGCTTGCCGAAAGATACCTGCTCGGGCCGCAGCGTCCCCTCGTCCTTCATCCTGCCCAGGTGCAGCGCCAGGAGCGTCCCCTTCTCCACCTCGAGTAGCATCCCCACGAGCTTCTCCTGCACGAGCTGGAAAGAGCCTATCGGCTTGCCGAATTGCTCGCGCTCCCCGGCGTAGGCCAGGGCCGCCTCGTAGCAGTCCCTCGCGGCCCCCATCGCGCCCCAGATGATGCCGTAGCGGGCCTCGTTCAGGCAAGCGAAAGGCCCCCTCAGCCCCTTGGCCTCGGGCAGCATGGCGGCCTCGGGCAGCCGGACGTCCTTCAGGGTGATGTCGCACTGGATCGAGGCGCGCATCGAGAGCTTGGGCGTTATATCCCGCGCGGAGAAGCCGGGGGCGTCGGTCGGAACGAGAAAGCCCCGCACCGGGTTGCCTTCCTCGTCGGTGCGGGCCCAGACAATGGCGACGTCCGCGATGGTGGCCAGCCCGATCCAGCGCTTCTCGCCGTTCAGGACCCAGTCCGAGCCGTCCTGGCTTCGCCGGGCGAACGTCTTCATGCTCGCAGGATCCGAGCCGGCCGTCGGCTCGGTCAGGCCGAAGCATCCTATGGCCTCGGCGCGGGCCAGCTTCGGCAGCCACTCCTCCTTCTGCTCCTCGGAGCCGAACTTGTGGATGGCCGACATCGCGAGCGAGCCCTGCACGCTGACGAACGTTCTCAGGCCCGAGTCTCCGGCCTCGAGCTCCAAGCACGCCAGCCCGTACTCCACCGCGCTCTTGCCCGCGCAGCCGTAGTCGGAGAGGTGCATCCCGAGAAGCCCGAGCTTCGCGAACCCGGGCACGATCTCGCGCGGAAAGACCGCCTCGGCGTACCAGTCCTTTATGTGGGGCTTGATCTCCTCCCGCACAAAGGAGCGGACCTCGTCGCGCACCCGAAGCTCTTCGTCCGAGAGGCGCGCATCGATGTTCAGGAAATCGTGGGCCTCGCTTTCGCGGCGCTCCGCCGTCCGCCGCCCGTTCTGTCCGACTTCCGTCCGCGTTGAGGCCATGGGCCCTTCCTTCCGTCTCCGATCCGCGCCCGATGATTCTCCCACACCGCGCCGCCGGACGCGGTGAACGCGTCGGTCCGACGGCGGGGCCGCGGGGAGGTGGTTGGTGTAGGCTGTAGCCCGTCACGGGGGTCGAGACGGCGGATGGAAGGGGTCTCATCTTGCTGCATCTCGCGGTCGATATAGGCGGCACGTTCACCGACATCTGCGTCTTCGACGAAGACGATGGCACGACGCGTGTCGGCAAGGTCTCCTCAACGCGGGATCCCATAGACGCCGTGTTCGAGGGTATAGAGGAGGTGGGGATCTCGCCCGGCGACGTGGGCCTCTTCTCCCACGGCACGACGGTGGCGACGAACGCGCTCATCACGCGCCGCTTTCCGCGGGCGGCGATGGTCACGACGGAGGGCTTCCGGGACGTCATCGAGATCCGTCGCGGCACGAAGCAGGACCTCTGGGACGCCTACGAGGGCGTCGCCCCGCCCTACGTCCGGCGGCGCGACCGTTTCGAGGTCCGTGGGCGCGTGGACTTCGCGGGCGAGGTGCTCGAGGACCTAGACGAAGACGGGGTCCGGCGTGCGGCGCACCTGATCCGGCGCCGCGAGATAGAGACGGTCGCCGTGTGCCTGGTCAACTCCCACGCAAACCCGACCCACGAGGCGCGCGTCAAGGAGATACTCGTGGAGGAGTTACCTGGGGTCTTCGTCGCGACCTCCAGCGAGGTCCTGCCGGAGATCTTCGAGCACGAGCGGTTCTCGACGACGGTGGCGAACGCGGTCCTCTCCCCCCTTGTCGGCGACTACGCCCGCAGGCTTGCCCAGAGGATGAAAGAAGGCGGCTACGAGGGGGACGTGCTGCTCCTGCACTCCGGGGGCGGATGATGCTCCCGCTCGAAGGCTTGAGGGTGCTGGATCTCTCTCGGGTGCTCGCCGGCCCCTACGCGACGATGGCCCTCGGCGACCTCGGGGCCGTGGTGGTAAAGATCGAACACCCCCAGCGCGGCGACGACACCCGACACTGGGGCCCGCCCTTCGCCGGGGAGGGCGAGGACCGCCAGTCGGCGTACTTTCTCTCCGTGAACCGCAACAAGCGCTCGGTCGGGGTAGACCTGAAGACCGAGGAGGGCCTGGAGAAGGTGAAGCGCCTCGCCGCCGGCGCGGACGTCCTGGTCGAGAACTGGAAGCGCGGCGCCCTGGAGAAGATGGGCCTCGGCTACGAGGCTCTCAGGGAATTGAATCCCGCCCTCGTCTACTGCTCCATAACGGGTTTTGGCCCCGGTCCGGACGAGAACAGGCCCGGCTACGACTTTCTGGTCCAGGCGAGGGCCGGCATTATGGGGATAACGGGTTTCCCCGATCCTGACGGCGAACCAACGAAGGTCGGCGTCGCCATTGCGGACATCGTCTGCGGGTTGCACGCCTCGACCGCGATCCTGGCGGCGCTTCGCCGCCGCGCGGAGACCGGTGAGGGATGCCGCATAGAGGTGCCGCTCTTCGAGAGCACGCTCTCTTGGCTCGCCAACCGCGGCCAGGAGTACCTGATCTCCGGCGAGGACAAGGGCCGCATGGGAAACGGCCACCCGACCATCGTCCCCTACCAGACCTTCGATGCCTCGGACAAACAACTAGCCCTCGCCGTCGGCAACGACGCCCAGTTCGGGAGGCTGTGCGAGGCCGTCGGGCGGCCGGATCTTGCCGAGAACGAACGTTACGCCACCAACCCGAACCGTGTGGCCAACCGCGACGAGCTGGTCGCCGCCCTGCAAGAAGAGTTCTCCAGGCGCCCGGCCGACGAGTGGGTCGAGAAGATTCGGGACGCGGGCGTGCCCTGCGGCCCGGTCAACACACTCTCGGACGTGTTCTCCGACGAGCACGTGCTGGGATCCGGCATCCTGCGCCGCGTGGACCATCCCAAGGCCGGCGCCCTCGACATGGTCGCCTCGCCCGTCCTCGTGGACGGGGAGCGGTTGCCGATCCGTCATCCCCCGCCGTTCCTCAATCAGCACGCAGACCAGACCGAGGACGATGGCTGGTCCAGCGGAGGTTCCGAGGGCTGAAGATTCCGCGGGTCCTCGCCAGGCTCGTCGGCGATCGTCGGAGGGCCGTTCTCACCGGCGAGCTTCCTTGACACGGATTCTGGCCCTAACTATGGTGGCTTTGCCGCATGGGGTACAAGGAAAGGAGCCCGTATGACGGAGGTTGCCGGGGCTAGAGAGCTCAGCAAGGAGCAGCTGCTCGACGCTTACCGGGTGATGCGCACCATCAGGGAGTTCGAGGAGCGGTTACACGTGGAGTTCGCGACCGGTGAGATCCCGGGCTTCGTGCACCTGTACGCCGGCGAGGAGGCGATAGCCGCCGGGGTCATGGCGCACCTGGACGGGGACGACTACATCGCCTCGACCCACCGCGGGCACGGGCACGCCATCGCCAAGGGCTGCGACCCGAAGGCGATGATGTTCGAGATCTACGGCAAACAGGACGGCCTGTGCCACGGCAAGGGCGGCTCGATGCACATCGCTGACCTCGACAAGGGGATGCTCGGCGCCAACGGCATCGTCGGGGGCGGCCCGCCCCTGGTGTGCGGCGTCGGTCTCTCGGCCAAGACCCGCGGCACAAAGCAGGCAGCCATCTCCTTTACCGGCGATGGTGGCGCGAACCAGGGCACGTTCCTCGAGAGCCTCAACCTGGCCTCCGTCTGGGATCTCCCCGTGGTCTTCGTCATAGAGAACAACGGCTACGCCGAGGCGACGGCCCAGGCGTTCTCCTCCAAGGGCATAGACATCGCCAAGAGGGCCGACGGCTTCTCCATGCCGGGCATCGTCGTGGACGGCCACGACTTCTTCGCCGTCCACGAGGCGGCCGGCGAAGCCATCCAACGCGCCCGCGAGGGCGGCGGCCCCTCCCTCATCGAGGCCAAGGTCAACCGCTACTACGGCCACTTCGAGGGCGACGCCCAGACCTACCGCGCCGAGAACGAGGTCGAGGAGGTGCGCGAAGAGAAAGATTGCCTCATGCTCTTCCGGCGCCGCGTGACGGACGCAGGCCTCATCGAAGAAGCGGACCTCGACCGCATAGACGAAGAGGTCAAGGCGTTTATCGACGACTCCGTGAACGAGGCCAAGGCCGCCCCCGAACCGAAGGCGGAGAACCTGCTCACGGATGTGTACGTGAGTTATTGAGTTAGTAGGGAATAGCGAGTAGGGAGTAGTGAGCAAGAGAACGAACTATTCCCTACCCGCTACCTCGCTATTCGCCGAAGCCTACGAAGGAGGCGACAAAAAGTGGCCCGCACGATCACCTACATGCAAGCCATAAACGAGGCGCTCGAGCAAGAGATGGAGCGCGACGAGACCGTCGTGGTCTTCGGGGAGGACAACGTCGGGGGAACGGGCTCACCGGGCGAGATGGACGCCTGGGGCGGCGTGATGGGGGTGACGAAGGGGCTCTACGCGAAGTTCCCGAACCAGATACTCGACACCCCGATAAGCGAGTCGGCGTTTATCGGGGCGGCGGCTGGGGCGGCCTGCTCGGGCCTGCGGCCCGTCGCGGAGCTGATGTTCGTCGACTTCATGGGGGTCTGCTTCGACCAGATCTACAACCAGGCCGCCAAGTTCCGGTATATGTTCGGCGGCAAGGCGAAGACGCCGATGGTCATAAGGACGATGTATGGGGCGGGGATAAGGGCTGCCAGCCAGCACTCGCAGAGCCTGTACCCGATCTTCACCCACGTGCCGGGGCTCAAGGTGGTCGTGCCTTCCAACCCCTACGACGCGAAGGGGCTCATGATCGCCTCCATCCGGGACGACGACCCGGTGATCTTCTTCGAGAACAAGGTCCTCTACGCGGTCGAGGGCGAGGTGCCCGAAGAGCCCTACGAGATACCTTTGGGCGAGGCCGAGTACGTGCGCGAGGGCGACGATGTCACGGTGGTCGCCATCGGGCGGATGGTATCGATGGCCGAGCAGGCCGCCGAGGCCCTGGCCGACGAGGGGATAGAGTGCGAGATCGTGGACCCGAGGACCACCTCGCCGCTGGACGAGGAGACGATCTTCGAGAGCGTCGAGAACACGGGGCGCCTGGTAGTCGTTGACGAGTCCAACCCGCGCTGCAGCCTGGCCACCGACATCGCCGCCCGCGTCGCAGAGAACTGCTTCGAGCACCTGAAGGCCGCCCCGAAGATGGTAACGGCCCCCCACACGCCGCCACCGTTCAGCCCGACGCTCGAGGACCTCTACGTGCCGGACCCCGAGCGCGTGGCGGACGCCGTGCGCGAGACGGCCGGCGCCGGTGCCCGGGCCTAGAGCGGGCCGAGCATGAGCGAGACGCAGCAGATAGCCAAGCTCGGCATGCCCAAATGGGGCCTCTCCATGACCGAGGGGACGGTCGTGCAGTGGCTCGTCGAAGAGGGCACCGAGGTCTCTCCCGGCGACGAGGTGGTCGAGGTCGAGAGCGAGAAGATCAACAACGCCGTAGAGACCCCGGCCTCCGGGGTCCTGCGGCGCCGGGTCGCCGAGGAAGGCGAGGTCTTGCCGGTCGGCGGCCTGCTCGCCGTCATTGCTCCGGCCGAGGTTCCCGACTCGGAGATAGACGCTTTCGTCGAGGAGTTCCAGGAGAGCTTCGATCCCGAAGTGGCTGCCGAGGCGGGCGGCCCCAAGCCGGAGACCGTGGAGGTCGAGGGGCGCAGGATCCAGTACCTCCAGATGGGCGACGGCGGCGTTCCACTTGTCCTTGTCCCCGGTTTCGGGGGCGACATCAACATCTTCGTCTTCAACCAGGAGGCGCTTTCCGAGGACCGCGCCGTCTACGCCCTGGACCTGCCGGGTCACGGCGCCTCGTCCAAGGACGTCGGCGACGGGGACCTCGACTTTTTCGTCGGGGTTATCGCGGGTTTTTTGGATGAGATGGGTGTCGAGAAGGTCCACCTCGCGGGCCACTCGATGGGCGGCGCCATCGCCGGCACCTTCGCGCTGGCGCACCCGGATAGGACGGCTTCGGTGGTCCTTCTGGCCAGCGTGGGGCTCGGCGAGGAAATAAACGCCGACTACATCGAGGGCTTTATAGCCGCCAAACGCCGCAAGGAGATGAAGAACGTACTGCAGCTACTCTTCGCCGACCCGGAGCTTGTCACCCGCCAGCTGGTCAACGACGAGCTGCAGTACAAGCGCAAGGACGGCGTGGACGAGGCGCTCCGCAAGATCGCCGACAACCTGTTCCCCGACGGCCGGCAGGCCGGTGTTCAGGACCTCTCCGGGACGCCGGTCCCCATCCTGGCCGTGTGGGGCCGGGAGGACGAGATCGTACCCGTCGAGCACGCGCAGAACCTCCCCGACCACGCCAGGGTGGAGATTCTGGACGGCAAGGGCCACATGGTCCAGATGGAGGCCGCCGGCAACGTGAACCGCCTGATGGATGGCTTCCTGGACGACCCGGACCGTTCCTGAGCCGCAGGCCTTGTCGCCCGTAACGATCGGCGTCGTCGCGAACCCGGCCTCGGGGCGGGACATCCGGCGGCTGGTGGCGGGCGCCTCGGTCTTCGACAACGCCGAGAAGGGCAACATGGTCTACCGCTTCATGGTCGGCCTCGCCGCCGCCGGGGTGGAGCACGTCCTGATGATGCCGGCGGCCAGCGGCCTCTACGACGCGCTGGAGCGTAACCTCCGCTCGAACACCGCCAGGGGCGACCGCCGTCAGCACGTCCCGGAGCTGGAGCTCCTGACCATGACCGTCCGCCACTCGGCCCGCGACACCGTCGAGGCCGTGGGCCAGATGGTCGAGCGAGGCGTCGCGGCCATAGCCGTCCTCGGCGGGGACGGCACCAACCGCCTGGTCGCCCGTCACTGCTCGGACACGCCGCTGTGCACCCTCTCGACGGGAACCAACAACGCCTTCCCGGAGATGCGCGAGGCGACCGTGGCGGGCCTGGCCACGGGGCTCGTTGCTACAGGACGGGTCGCGGATTCGTTGCGTCGGGAGAAGATCCTGCGGGTCGCACTGAACGACGGGCCCGAGAACGACTGCGCGCTGGTGGACGTGGCCGCGAACGCCGAGCGCTTCGTCGGGGCTCGCGCCCTGTGGCGCGCCGGCGACGTCTCGGAGGTCGTCGTGGCCTCCGCCGCCCCCGACGCCGTCGGGCTCTCCGCCGTAGCCGGCCTGCTCGACCCCGTCTCTCGCTCCGCTTCCTACGGCCTGCACGTCAAGCTCACCGCCCCGAGCAGGGCCCGGACGGTGATCACCGCCCCGATAGCGCCGGGCCTGGTAGTTCCCGTCGGCGTCGCCGAGCATCGCCGCGTCGAGCCCGGAGAAGCGGTGCGGCTCGAGCCGTCCTCGGGCAGCCTGGCCCTGGACGGCGAGAGAGAGATAGAGCTTGGCCCCGACGCCCGCGTGCGGGTGCGCCTGGACCCCGACGGCCCGCTGACGGTGGACGTGGGCGCCGCCATGCGCGACGCGTCCCGGAAAGGGCTGCTCAACGACCGCGACGGGTAAGATGCCTCCCAGCAACCGAAACAGCGCTCGAGGGAGGGTCGCTTGACGGAGACGACGTTGGACCGCGAAGACCTGTCCGGCCGCATAACCCGCGCCTACGAGCGCCTGGTAGCGACCCGCCGGGCGTTCGTGTCCGCCACCGACGCCCTCGCGGACCACGAACGGCGGGCGAGGGTGGAGAACGCCGACACCTTGCTAGAGGCGAAGAATGAGCGCACCGCAGCGCTCTACCTCGAGGGCATCCTCGACACGCCCGAGCGCGCAGAACTCTCCGCAGCGAAGCTCCGTACCGAGCTGGATCACTTCGAGGCCCGCTCCGAGGTCGAACGCCTGACGCTCCTCGTGCGCGTGCTCGAAACTTCGTCCCGCGACTAGATGGCTGGGGGGTAGGGGCGGTTCGCGAACCGCCCCTACCCCCCAGCGCCGTCAGCTTTCAGCCCGCTGCGGCCTTCGGCCTCCGCTCTCAGCATTCAGCAACGCCGAGGAAGCTGACTGCTGACCGCTGAAAGCTCTTATCCTGCGGTCGGGGACTGGCCGGCGAAGTCGTCGCGAAGTTCGTCTGGGTCGAGGCCGTACTTGCGGAGAAGCTCGGCGTGGCCTTCGGCGTCGATCTTGTCCGGCAGTTCGTTGTCTGCCTCGTTCGCTCGCTCGGCTCCGCTGCGGCCCCGGATCTTCTCTACGACCATGGCCTTCGGGATCTCCATCCGTCCTCCTTCCTCTATCGGGCTAATCGCTAGCAGATACCAGGGCTAGCGGCCTGACCGGGGAGCCGGTGGCTCCGACGAGCTTGAGGGGCGTACAGACGAAGCGGAAGCTGTGGTGGCCGGCGGCGGCCAGCCCTTCAAGCGCCAGGTTCTCGATGATGTAGACGCCGCGTCGCGCCAGCAGGATCAGGTGCCCCGGCATCAGGCACCCGAGCTCGGGGTCGACCAGCCCCGGCACGTCCCAGGCCATGTTGTCCGCCCCGACGGCGAGCACGCCTCGGTCCGCGAGCCAGCGCGAGGCGCCGGCGGACATCCCGGGTCCCGCGAGGTACCTTTCCTCGTCGTCCCAGAAACGCCCATTGCCGGTGCGCACGAGCGCCACGCACCCGGCCTCGATGGTCACCCCTTGCCGCTCGCAACACCCTTGCAGGTCGCCCTCGCTCACCACGTGTCCCGGCTCCAGGACATCGACGCCCGCGTGGGTCGCCGCGTCGAGCAGCACGGCGGGCGCGACCATCGGCGGGATCTCCTCCACGCCGTGGCGGGCGAAGCCGTGCGGAGACTGGACCTCTGACACGGGAACACCGCCGCAGAGGGTGAGGGCGTCGGCCTGGTGGCAGAGGGCGTCTATGTGGGTGCCGGTGTGCTCACCCATGACCAGGACGCCGGCGGAGCCGGTACGCGGCCCTGTCTCCTCTGGCCGGTACTCGTCTTCGTGGCGGCGATGCAGCTGGTACGAGTAGCCGGCCTGCTGGTGGGCGGGGTGGATCGGCATCTCGTCGGTCCGCGGCTGCTCCAAGTCGAAGACCCGCGTCCCGCTGGCGTCGGTATTCACGCGCTGCGCCCCCTCTCGTCTACCCGTCATCAAGTGTGAAAGGATCCGTCGCCAGCGTCAACGTCCGCGGCGGGGCCCGCGGATGGGGCGACGGACCGGGGCAGACCATATACTGGACGCGAGGGAGGATCTGGGAGGGTACCGGTAATCGGCTAACGGGAATGGCGTGTAAGCCGAACTGGGACCTTCCCGGGACCTTCCCTATGGAGACCCGACGCGGGAGGAGGCTCCGTGACCGACGCCAAGCAGGCACTGCTCGTCCTCGACATGATGAACGAGATAGTGCGCAGCGATGGCGCGTGGGCCGCGATGGGCTACGGCTACGGTCCACAGGCCGAAGAACGCGGCGTGGTCGAGAAGACCGCGCGGGCCATCGGGAAAGCCAGGACTGCCGGAATCCCGGTGATCTACGTGACCGTCGGTTTCTCGGAGTCCTACGCGGAATGGCCGTCGGCATCGCCCGTCTTCACCGACGAAGGCCGGCGGGAGGGGCTGCTGCGTCTCGGGACCTGGGGTCAGGACATCCACGAGGCGCTCGCGCCACGGGATGACGAAATTCTGGTCACCAAGAAGCGCGTCAGCCCTTTCTATTCGACCTTTCTCGAGGTGCTGTTGCGCACGCAGGGCGTGGAGGAGCTCCTGCTTTGCGGCGTAGCGACCGACCACGTCGTGATGGCAACCGCCCGAGACGGCCACGACCGAGACTTCGGTATCAAGGTCCTTGAGGACTGCTGCGCGGCCGCCGCGCCGGACCGGCACGAGGCCGCTATCACGGTCTTGAACGGGGTCGCCGAGATCACCAGTTCGACCGTGATGTTCGGGTAGGTACACGATCCCTGACGCCCGGAGGGGAACGGTTTGAATGAGCAGATAGCCAACGCAATCCGGCGTCGGCTCCGGGAACGGGGCCTGGACGCATACCTCGCGTACACGCCCTCGAACGTCTTCTACGCGACCGGGTTCCAGAGCTACTTTCATATGCAGTGGTGGCGAATGCAGGGGACGGTTCTGGCCCTGATCCCGACCGACGCGTCCCTTGAAGTCGGGGTGATGGTCGGGGACTTCGAGGCCAGGGCCGTTGGCCGGGTGACCGGCATCGAAGACGTCAGGTCCTACCGGTTGTGGCCGGAGATCCGGGACGCCGAAGCGGTAAGAGAGCCGCTTGATCCCGGCGTGTCGGAGCCGCCCCGTCCGGCGCAGTTCGACGAAGGGGAGCAGGACGAGATCGTGCGAGGACTCCTCGGCGACCGGGGGTTGCTCGGGGCCAGGATCGGGACCGACATGCGCTACATACTCCTCGACTCCTACAGCCGCTTTTCGGCCATCGCGCCCGGGGTACGATGGGAGGACTTCACCCAGGACATGTACGTGCTGAGGCGTATCAAGTACCCCTTCGAGGTCGAGAGGCTCAAGCTGGCGACGGAGCTCTCCGAGGCGGGGATCCGCTTCGCGGTCGAGAACCTCGAGCCTGGCATGACCGCGACGGACGTGCGCCAGCGCTACGTGGCGGGGGTGGCCCGCGCGGCGATGGACGACGGACGCTACTCGGGGTACTCGGACCACTGGATCCTGCCGGCCGTCGGCGCCGGGGTGGGGATCGGGGCCGACTCCGAACGCGACGCCGGGCTGGCCGAAGGCGACCTGGTCAAGTTCGACTGCGGCACGACCGTCGACGGCTACCGGGGCGACGGCGGTCGCACCTTCGTCTACGGGAGGCCGGGGCCCGCGGCGGATCGGCTTTTCGGGGTGCTACAGGAGGCGCACGACAGGGCCTGCGCCGAGATCCGGCCCGGGGTGCCCGTCGCTGAGATCTTCCGCGTCGCCCAGGACCACATCACGAAGAACGGCTACCCGCGCTTCCGGCGGGGCCACTACGGCCACTCTCTGGGCATCGACACGTTCCACGAGGAGCCACCCTACATCTCCGA
This sequence comes from uncultured Rubrobacteraceae bacterium, assembly GCA_963769655.1. Taxonomy (GTDB): domain Bacteria; phylum Actinomycetota; class Rubrobacteria; order Rubrobacterales; family Rubrobacteraceae; genus CAVYMT01. The sequence goes on from CAVYMT010000005.1 coordinate 194,734, forward strand.
GGACGAACGGACACCGATAGAGGAGGGCATGGTGCTGGCCATAGAGACGCCGGCGTACACGACCGACGCGGGCGCCATCATGATCGAGGACCTCGTCCACGTGCGCGCGGACGGCATCGAACGCCTGCACGAGCTGCCCCACGGGTTGAGGACCTTCTCTTGATACGGAACCTCAAGGACCGCGTTGCTCACGTCAGGTAGTTAGATGGTGAGGTAGTTAGGTAGTTCTGGTTTTACTATCTCACTACCTAACGTGAGCCGAAGGCGAGCGCCTAACTACACCCGGCGGACGGGCGTATCGAAGCTCTCACCGGGAGTGGGCAAAGCGGCGAGAAGCGAACATCCCGATCGGGTGCCGGGTGGCGCCGTCGATAGCGAGGTCGGCAAGGATCTCGGCTATCACGGGGGCGAACTTGTAGCCGTGACCCGAGCACGGCGAGGCGATCGAGACCTGCGGATGGTCCGGGTGCAGCTCTATGACGAAGTGCTCGTCCGGCGTGTTCGTGTACATGCAGACGTCGGCCGTGACACACCTGCCCGCCAGCGCCGGGACGTGCTCGGCCAGGGACTCGCGCATTAGCTCGACCTCCGCGTCGCGCACCCGCCGGTCCAACGTCTCGGGGGTGCACGGTCCGCCACCGGCGCGAAAGAAGACGGACTTGACGCCGCGCTCCCCCGCCAGGAGCGGGAAGCAGGTGAAGGTATTGCCGTCCTCCGGCTCCCAGATAAAGACGGGGAAGTTGCCGGGGAGAAACGGCTCCGGGTCGCCCTCGGGCTCGAACCAGTAGATCACACGCCGATCGGGCCGCAAAGGCAGGTCCATGTCCGCGAGCAGCTCCGGGGCCCATGCACCGGGCGCGAAGACCAGCCGCCCCGCCTCGTACACGGCCACCGGCGTCTCCACCCGGACGCCGTCCCCGGAGGCCGTGGCCTCCCAGGAGACCAGCGGCTCCTGGAAACGCAACTCGGCACCGAGGGCGGCCGCGCGCTGCAGCTGGGCGTTCATGGCGGCCCCGGGATCGATGAACCCCGAGCGCGCTTCGTACAGGGCGACGGTCTCGCAGGTGGGAGCCAGAACGGGGAAGCGTCGACGCACCTCTTGCGCGTCGATTACTTCGCAGGGCAGGTCGTGCTCCCTGGCGCTTTGGAGGCTGCCCTCGAGGACCTTGCTCCCCCGCTGCCCGAGCATAAGTCCGCCGCAGAGCGTCATCAGGCTCTGGCCCGACTCCGCCTCCAGCCGCTCCCACAGTTCGTACGCCCGGAGCATGAGTGGGACATAGGCCGGATCCTCGAAGTAAGCCTGGCGTATGAGGCGGGAGCCGCCGTGGCTGGACCCCCGATCGTGTCCGGGCGTGTGCCGCTCCAGGCCCAGCACCCGCTTGCCGCGTGCGGCGAGCTCGCAGGCGGTAGCGCTTCCCATCCCGCCGAGGCCGACCACGATCACGTCGTACATAAAGTCCGGTTCCTTCTCCTGGTCGCGGATCCGACAACGCCCAACATCGTACGGACCATTCTAATGTTTCGACGGCCCGAGCAACCGCGCCGGGAAGGCCCGCACGGCCTCGAAGCCGACTGGTCGCCGCTGACCATTCCGATGCACATTCGAACGCGGGCTGTAGCAGCACCAGATCGAATATAATATTGAAATGGATACGGGACAGTTACCCTACGGGTTACCCGATCGGCACCGGACCGCGCAGGACATGGTGGCCGAGGGTTTGCGTCGGGGCATCCTGAGTGGGGCGCTAGAGAGCGGCCAACCGCTGAGGCAAGAGCAGATCGCCAGGGATTTCGAGGTGAGCGCGGTGCCCGTCCGCGAGGCGCTGCGGCAGCTGGCGGGTGAGGGGCTGGTCGCCTTATCGCCGAACCGTGGGGCCAGGGTGTCGCAGGTGTCCTACGAGGAGGCCAGAGAGATAACCGAGATTCGTGTCTCCCTCGAGTCTCTGGCCCTGAGGCTCTCGGTACCGAACATGACGGAGGGCGATTTTCGGCAAGCAGAGAAAGTCCTCGACCTTTGGGATGCCGAAGAGGATCCCGCGACGTTCACGCAACTCAACTGGCGCTTTCATACGATACTCTACGAGCCCGCTCGTCAACCGCGCCTCATGGCCATGATCAGGTCGCTGCACGCCTCCTTCGACCTGTACGTAGGAAAGTACTCCGCGGCGTGGATGGGTTTAAAGGTTCCGGCCCAACGGCAGCACCGGCACATCGTCGAGGCGTGCAGGCGCGGAGATACAGAGGCGGCGATAGCGATATTGGAACGCAACATCCGCGATGGATTCCTGGAGATAGCCAAGCACATGCGCCAACAAGGTCTGGGGAACACGGACGAACGGCTAAACGGCAAGAACGGTTGAAGTCGACCTGGCGAGTGTTTTCGGCCGGCTGCGTCCGCATCGTTGATGAAGTCTGCTCGGGGAGCACACCGAAGACCGGCATCGGATAGGTTCGCGCTTGCGGTGGGACGAGCTGCGGGCCGCAGAACTACGGGAGGCGCACCGGGATAAGGTGGCGCGCAATGAGGTGCGGACCAGCCCGCTGTGGGCACGGCCTTGTCGGGCGTACAACATCCAGATCGAACCGGACCCCCGTACCAGGTTAGCGCTCGGGAAGATACAGCGGAGCCTCCACCGAACGGAGCCCAACCTCCTGGTGTGTCCTCCGAAAACCCTCCACGTGAGCCTCGCCTGGCTGCTCGCCGTGCACGCGAGCTATCCGGTTACCAAAGACTCCCTCTGGGAGCGCCACGGAGAGGAGTGGATGGCGGAGCTGAGACGTATCGCGGCCCAAAGCATAGGGTTTCGGATCACCTACGAGCACGTCGTGGCCACCGACTCAGCGGTGATCGCCCTCGCCCGGCCGAGCGAGCCGGTGAACCGCATCCGCCAGGCGATTAGAGACCGCCTGTCCTTGCCCTCCGAGACGTGCAACGAGGCGGACCTGGTGCACACCACCCTGTTCCGCTATCGTGGCGCGCTCTCCGAGCCGGGCAAGTTCCTCGCCGTGCTCGAAGACACGAGCGCCGACGCCACGACCGAGGTCGAGGAGTTGGTGGTCTCGAGGGAGCTGGTGTACCCGTCGCTGGAGACGGAAGTGCTCGGGCGCCTCCCGCTCGCTTCCCGGTAAGCGGACCAGCACGCCGCACAGGGACAGGCAAGGACCGGCAGCAGCCGCGCCGCCCGAAACCGTTGGGGAGCTAGCCGTGCGTTCCGGGGCGGATCAAGGCTGGGTGCCGTTCCGCAGATTGCCTTACATGTGGTGCGAGAGTCCCCCGGCGAAGTAGTCGGCGTGGTCTTCGACGAACCGCGAGAAAGAGCGCGGCTCCCCGCCACCGACCCGCCGCACGACGTCGGTCACCGACGCTCCTTCTTCCTCACCAAAGGCCGAGGCTATGAAGGCGAGGTCGTCGGCGCGCCACTCGGGCAGGCCGCGCTCGGAGATCAGGCGTTCGCGGAAAGTATCTGGCTCCACGGGTTCGTATGCGACCTTCTTCCCGATGGTCGCGCCTATGATCTCGGCGGCATCGCCGTACGACAACGCCTCCGGCCCGCTCAGGACGTAGGTCTCCCCAGCGACCGCTTCCTCGTTCAGGACTGCTGCGGCCACGCGCGCGACGTCGCGCACATCCACGAGGGCGAACCGGCGGTCGCCCATGGGCGCCGAGAACTCTCCCTCCGCGGCGACCGAGGGGCCGAAGCGCAGCAAGTTCTGCATGTACAGCTGCGGGCGGAGGAGAACGTATCCCAACCCCGAATCTTTGACCGTCCGCTCGGACCGGGCGTGCCAGCGCATCAGCCTGACCGGGCTATCCAACCTGGCGCCATTGGCCGAGAGCTTGACGAGCCTCTCTACCTCCGCCCGGACGGCAGCTTCTACGAACGCGGCTTCCATCTCGGGTTGGTTCGGGGCGTCGCGCGACGCGAGGAACGCGCGGTCAACGCCGTCCAGCGCCGCGGGCAAAGTCTCGGGACGCTCGAGGTCTGCGACGACCGCCTCCACGCCGCGGCCGATGAGTTCAGCGGCCTGGTCCTCCGTCCGCACCATCGCGCGGGGATGCGCGCCGCGGTAGACGAGTTCTTCGAGAAGCGCGCCGCCGACCTGGCCCGTGGCCCCGGTGATCAGGATGGCGCTCAAGAACGCACCAGCTGGCGCAGCCGCACGGCGTCGATCCGCGGGCCCAAACCGATGATCGAGCCAAGCCCCACCAGCGTCATGTCCAACGGCGGGAACACTTTATGGAACTTTCCTTGATGGTCCGGGTTGGCCACCGCCACCTCCAAACGGCGCCGGGCTCAGCCCGCTATCTCCCGAAGGCCGTTCTCTGTCGGACAAACTTCGTCATGTCGTCGAGCACGTCCCTCGTCACGTAGCCGGCGATCTTGGGGTTCTCCTTGAGCCTGCGGAGCGAGTATTCGTACGAGTTCTTGCCGAACAACACGGTGACCCGCACCGGGTGGCCCGCCTCGACCAGGATCTTCCGCAGCTTCTCCTGCACCCCCATGATCATCTGGAACTCGTACCGATCCTTGTCGAGGTCGAGCTGGTGGATCAGGCGCAGGGCGTGCCATACCAGGTATTCATCGTGGGTCGCTATCCTGGCGTGGATCCCGCCCCGGAGCAGCTCTTCGAGCAAGAGCACGTAGTTCTGGCGCACGACGTCGTAGTCCTGGTAAGCCACCTCCATCGGTTCGACGTATACCCCCTTGACCAACCGGACCGGGATCCCGGCCTCGACGAGGCGGCCCAGATCCCCGAGGGTGCGCCTGAGGTAGGCCTGCACGACCGCCCCGGTGTCCCCGTGACGCTCGTGCATCTCGAGCGTCATGTCCAGGGTGGAGGAGACATAAGGCGCCTCCTCCATGTCCACCTCGACACAACGGCCTCGCGCCTTGGCGTAGAGGAGGATCTCTTCGAGGTTCTTCCGGCACAGATCTTCGCCCAGCGTGAGCCCGAGGTCCGTCAACTTCACCGTCACGTGGTAGTCGAGGTTTGGATCCCGCAGGTCCTCCATGGCGTCCACGACCCGCTTGTAGTCACCCAACCTCTCGCTCGTGTACCGCTCGGTGGGGGCAGACTCGCCGAGCACGCCCACCGTCGTCAGGCAGCCCTGACCGCCGAGGTCTCGAGCCGCGCGCACGGCGTCCGAGGCTTCTTGCCCCGCCGCGTACCGACGCGAGATCCTCTGGACGAAAGACTTCGGCATGTATGGCACGGAGTTGGCTATGGCCTTATCCAGTATCCCCACGTCTGCGCGGCCCCTTCCTTCGCGTCCGTCGCCGAGCATCCTTACTGTATATTATATTTAAAGTCGTTGTGGGGAGGCTATACGGAGGTGGTACGGTTGAGCGTAAGATTCTGGCAGTCGGTTTTCGACCAGACAAGCGGGTGAGGCAGATGCTGCTAGAGGGCAGGGTGGCGGTGATCACGGGGGCGGCCTCCGGCATCGGGCTGGCGACGGCGCGGCTGTTCGCGCGGGAGGGAGCGGGCCTCTTCCTGGGAGACGTGGACGAGGAGGCCGGCCGGCAGGCGGCCGAGGAGATCGAAGCCGACGGAGGCCGGGCGGACTTCGTGCCGACGGACGTGACGTCCAGCGATGACGTGCGAAGGCTGATAGACGGTGCGGTCGGGCGGCACGGCAAGCTGGACATAATCTTCAACAACGCCGGCATCTCGATGACGAAGCCGATCCCCGACACCTCCGAGGAGGATTTCGACCGTATCGTCGCCGTCAACTTCAAGGGCGTCTTTCTGGGTTGCAAGTATGCGATCCCGCACCTGCTGGACAACCCGGACGGCGGCGCCATCCTGAACATGTCGTCCAACGGCGGGCTCGTCGGGCGCCCCGGCGATCCCCTGTACTCGGCCATCAAGCACGGTGTCATGGGCCTGACCAAGTCGCTCGCCGTGACCTACGCGGACAAGAATATCCGGGTAAACGCGCTCTGCCCGGGGGCGATCGACACGCCCCTGATCCAGGACATAATCGGGTCCGACGGCGACCGCGAAGAGGGCCTGCGGCGCGTCCTGGCCAACAGCCCGACCCCGCGGATGGCCTCGGCCGATGAGGTGGCCCGCGCGGGCTTGTTCCTCGTCTCGCCGGGCAACAGCTACGTCAACGGCGTGGGCCTGGCGGTTGACGGCGCGAAGGCCGCCGGCGTCTTCAACGCCGACAGGTATCGTATGGATTTCCAGTTGATGGACTGATGCTCGGACGGGATCGAGGTGTAAGAGTTGCGCCCGGATAAAGGCTACCGCGTCGGGATCGACATCGGCGGGACGTTCACGGACCTCGTCCTGATAGACGACGCCTCCGGCGAGACGGGCGATCGGGAAGGTTCTCACCACTCCGGGGGACCCGTCGAAGGCGGTCGAGGAGGGGCTCCGTGGTCTGCTCGACCGCGAAGACGTGGCTGCGGACCAGCTCAAGACGATCATCCACGGCACGACGCTGGTGACCAACGCCCTGATCGAACGCCGCGGCGCCCCGACGGCCCTGCTCACGACGGAGGGCTTTCGCGACGCGGTCGCCATCGGGACCGAGCACCGCTACGACATGTACGACATCTTTCTCGAGAAACCCGAACCGCTCGTGCCGAGGCGCCTGCGCTACGGCATCCGCGAGCGCATCCTCGACGACGGCTCGGTGCTGCGCGAGCTGGACGAGGAGCAGGTGCAGATCCGTGGCGGCGGAGATCGTCGAGCGCGGGATCGGGGCGGTGGCGGTGAGCTTTCTGCACGGTTTTCGCAACCCGGCCCACGAGCAACGGGTCGCGGAGATACTGGCCGAGGAGGCGCCGGGCATTGCCGTCTCGCTCTCCGCGAGGTGTCGCCGGAGATCCGGGAGTACGAGCGGACCTCGACCACGATCGCCAACGTCTACGTGCGCCCGCTCGTCGAGCGGTACCTGCAAAAGCTCGAAGAGCGGCTGCGCGACCTCGGCTTCGAGGGCTCGTTCTACGTCATGCTCTCCAACGGCGGGACGGCGAGCGTCGAGACGGCGTGCCGGTTCCCGGTGCGGCTGCTGGAGTCGGGGCCGGCGGCGGGCGCGCTGGCCGCCGCGTTTCACGGCAAGGCCGCCGGGTTCTCGGACGTGCTCTCGTTCGACATGGGCGGGACGACCGCCAAGGCGTGTCTCATCGACGACGGGGAGCCGCTGACGAGCACGGATTTCGAGGTCGCGCGGGTCTACCGCTTCAAGAAGGGATCGGGCTCCCGGTAAAGACGTCGGTCATCGAGATGATCGAGATCGGGGCCGGCGGCGGCTCCATCGCCCGCGTCGACCCGCTGGGGCTGCCCAAGATCGGGCCCGAGAGCGCCGGCGCCGACCCCGGCCCGGCCTGCTACGGCCGCGGCGGCGAGGAGCCGACCGTCACCGACGCCGACCTGCTCCTCGGCTACCTCGACCCGGACTTCTTTCTCGGCGGAGAGATGGGCCTGGACTACGGAGCGGCCGAGAAGGCGATGAAGACGGTCTCGCGATCGCCCTCGGCCTCGACCCGCTGGAGGCGGCCTGGGGCGTCCACCAGGTCGTCGACGAGAACATGGCGAACGCGGCGCGCGTGCACGCCGTCGAGCGCGGCAAGGACCCGCGCAAGTACCTGCTCTTCGCCTTCGGCGGCGCCGGCCCGGTGCACGCCTACCGCGTCGCCCGCGCCCTGGGCGTCCCCGGCTTCGTCGCGCCCCTGGGCGCGGGGACGGCCTCGGCGTTCGGATTTCTGTGCGCCCCGCTCTCCTTCGACCTCGCCCGCAGCCTCTACGGCCGCCTCGACCGGCTCGACTGGGACGCGGCCAACGCCGCCCTCGAGGAGATGGAGGCCGAGGGACGGGAGCTTCTGCAAGCGTCCGGGGTGACCGATGAGGACGTCCTGGTGCGCCGGTTGGGCGAGATGCGCTACATCGGGCAGGGGCACGAGGTCGGGGTGAGGCTGCCGGAAGGCAGGCTGGGCCCGGACGACGTCGGCGAGATCTCGGACGGCTACCGCGAGGAGTACCGGCGGCTCTACGGGCGGGAGGGCCCCGACGTGCCGCTGGAGACCATCACCTGGCGCGTCGAGGTCTCCGCGCCGCGGCCCGAGATCCCGCAGGAAGAGGAGAAGGGAGATCCCCGCTCCCTCGACGAGGCGCGAAAGGGGAGAGCGGGAGATCTACCTTCCCGAGAACGACGGCTTTACGGCGGTCCCCGTCTACGACCGCTACGCGCTCGACCCCGGCGCGACCTTCGACGGTCCGGCCGTCGTCGAGGAGCGGGAGTCGACGGTGGTCGTCGGCCCCGATTCCGAGGCCGAGATCGACGGAGCGCGGAACCTGATCGTGAGGTGGGAGAGGTGAGCCCGGAACTCGCTGGACCCGATCCTGCTGGAGGTCCTCTGGAACCGCCTGGTCTCGGTGGTCGAGGAGCAGGCCCGCGCCCTGATGCGGACCTCCTTCACGAGCGTCGTGCGCGAGGCGGGCGACCTCTCGGCCGGCCTCTTCGACCGCCGCGGCCGCATGGTCGCCCAGGCCGTCACCGGCACCCCGGGCCACGTCAACGCCATGGCGACGAGCATCCACCACTTCCTGGAAGCCTTCCCCATAGAGACGCTGGAACCGGGCGACGCCCTGGTCACCAACGACCCGTGGAAGACCTCGGGCCACCTCAACGACTTCACCGTGATGACGCCCATCTTCCGCGACGGCGAGCTGGTCGCCTTCTTCGGCAACAGCTGCCACGCCCTCGACCTCGGGGGCCGGGGCTTCGGGGCCGACGGGCGGCAGGTCTACGAGGAGGGGCTCTTCGTCCCGATCACCCGGCTCTTCGCCGGCGGGGAGCCGAACGAGGAGCTGCTTGCGCATCGTCCGGGCCAACGTGCGGACGCCCTTCGAGGTCGTCGGCGACCTGTACGCCCAGGCCGGCAGCAACGAGGTCGGCGGCGCGCGCCTGCTGGAGATGATGGAGGAGTTCGACCTCCCGGACATCGAGTCCCTCTCCGACGAGGTCTGCTCCCGCTCGGAGGCGGCGATGCGGGAGGCGATCTCCGAGCTGCCGGACGGCGTCTACGAGCACGAGACCTCGACCGACGGCTTCGACGAGCCGATAGAGCTGGCCGTCGCGGTGCGCGTCGAGGGGGACGAGCTGACCGTGGACTACGAGGGCTCCTCGCCCCAGAGCGAGCGCGGCATCAACGTCGTCCTCAACTACACCGCCGCCTACACCACCTTCGGGGTCAAGTGCGCCATCAGCCCCGACGTGCCGAACAACGACGGCAGCTTCCAGCCCATCCACGTCACGGCGCCCGAGGGGAGCATCCTGAACGCCGTGCATCCGGCGCCGGTCGGCGGGCGGCACATCATCGGGCACTTCCTGCCCGGTCTGGTCCACGGCGCGCTGGCGCAGGTCGTGCCGGAGCGGGTGCTGGCCGAGGGGGCCGCCAACCTCTGGAACACCCAGATCACGGGCCAGAAGGCCGACGGCGAGCCCTTCACCTACGTCTTCTTCTCCGGCGGCGGGATGGGCGCCCGCCCCGAGAGCGACGGCCTCTCGGCGACGGCCTTCCCGAGCGGCATCCGGGGCGTGCCGGCCGAGGTGATAGAGAGCATCTCGCCCGTCGTCATGCACCGTCGCGAGCTGCGCCCGGACTCCGAGGGCGCCGGCCGCCACCGCGGCGGCTTCGGCCAGGAGATGGAGCTCGGGGTCCGGGGGGCAGCGCGAGGACGGCGGGCACCCTGGACCCTCTCCGCGATGTACGACCGCACCCGGTTCCCCGCCCCCGGGATGCTCGGCGGCAAAGCCGGCGCCGCGGGCGCGGTCGGCACGGCCTCCGGCGACAGCCTCCATCCCAAACGCCAGCAGCGCATCCCGGCCGGGGAGCGCGTGATCCTGCGATCTCCCCGGCGGCGGGGGCTACGGCGACCCCCTCGAACGCGACCCCGACCTCGTCCGCCGCGACGTCGAGGACGGCCTCGTCTCTCCCGAGCGGGCCCACGACGAGTACGGAGTGGTGCTGGCCAGGGACACAGAGTCCGGGGACTACAGCGTGGACGCGGCGGCCACGGGCCGCAGGCGGGAGGCGCGCGCCGAGAGGCGGTCTGGCCTAGCATCCCCCGACGGCGCGGCCCGATCCGACAAGGTCCTCCGCCTCGTCGATGACGGCCAGCAGCTCCTCGAGCCCGGGGTTCTCGGATTCCGAGCGCCGCCCACCGACGCACATCTCGGAACGGTCGTCAGGCTCGTGCGAGAGCGTGTACCACGCGGCCCGGCCACCGGGGTCAACCGTGTTGGGGCGGCTGCTCACCACCAGGTGGGGATCGAACCCGATAACCTCGACCCGGAGCTCCCGCAAGCTCGACGTCCTTACCTGGACGCGGGGCCTGAGCCCCACGATGGCCCGCTCCAGGGCGTCCCCGTAGACGCGATGGCTCTCCTCGTAGGCGATCAGGACGCGCACCTCAGACCTTCCCGTTGTGGCCGAGCCTGCGCACGGCGGCGAGGACGTCAGCGAAGGAGAGCTCTTTGGAAAGCACCTCGCTGGCGCCCGCCCCGAGGAACCGCTCGCGGACTTCCGCATCCTCCACAAAGGTGAGCACAAGTACCGGCACTGACGGGTCGGCCTCGTGCAACGCTTGCACCAGAATCTCGGCGCCCTCGTCCGGCAGGGGGATGTCCACGAGGGCGGCGTCTATGCCGCCCTCGGCCATCCTCTCCCGACCCTCGGCCACCGTCCCGGCCTGCGCGATCACCTCCAGGTCCGGCTCCTGGTCCATCAGGAAGGCCGCCGACTGGCGGAACGTGCGATGGTACTCCACGAACAGGATCAGTGCGATGCTCTTGCTCCCGTACCTCTGGCGTTGACGCAAGTTATTCTACGCCCGCCTCGCGCGGGGCGCAGAGGAGCCTCGCGGTACACTCGGCTATCGTTGTCGGCCCTCTCCAGCGGGGGCTAGCGCTGGCCGGTTTTTGTCTCTAACATAGCGTATGGTCGGCGAGAGGCGCGCGGGGATCGACAGAACGCACAGGGACGGTTACCGGCCGGTAGTCGCCGTCCCCTGGGCCGTGGCCAGGCCTGATCCTGGCGGGTAGTCCTGCACGGTCCGGAAGCGATTACGGGGGTGGACGAACGTGGAGTCCGGTGAACAGACGGTAGGGCAGGCGGTGCCCCAGGTAGAACGGTCGACCCTTCGGCGGGCGATCGTGGGCGCGGCGGTCGGCAACACCGTGGAATGGTTCGACTTCGCCACCTACAGCTTTCTCGCCACGACGCTCGCGGTCGTCTTCTTCCCACCGGGCAACCCGACGGCCGCGCTCCTGAGCACGTTCGCCGTCTTTGCCGCGGCCTTCTTCGTCCGGCCCCTGGGCGGTCTCTTCTTCGGGCCGCTGGGGGACAGGATCGGCCGCCAGCGGGTGCTGGCCACCGTGATCATCCTGATGTCCATCTCGACCTTCGTGATCGGTCTCCTGCCGAGCTACGCAACGATAGGCATCCTGGCGCCCACGTTGCTCGTCCTCGCCCGGTGCTTGCAGGGGTTCTCGGCCGGCGGCGAGTTCGGCGGGGCCTCGACGTTCCTGGCCGAGTACTCGCCGGACGACCGCAGGGGCTTTCTGGTGAGCTGGCTGGAGTTCTCCACGCTCATAGGGTTCGTCCTGGGCTCGACCATGGTGCTCGTCTTGACGAGCGTCCTGCCGGAGGATGCCATGATCTCCTGGGGCTGGCGGGTGCCGTTCCTACTGGCGGGGCCCCTTGGCGTGGTCGGCCTGTACATCCGGCTCAGGCTGGAGGACACCCCAGAGTTCCGGGCGCTGGAGGAGAGCGGGGAGGTCTCGGGCTCTCCTCTGCTGGAGACCATCAGGGAGAACTGGAAGCAAATCTTGCAGGTCGGCGGCCTCGTCATTATCCAGAACGTCGGCTTCTACGTCGTACTGAGCTACATGACAACCTACTTTCAGGACCCTCTGGGCTTCTCCGCGACGACCGGTGCCCTCTCCACAACCCTGACGCTGCTGGTGGGGATGGCGCTAATTCCGCCCCTGGGTGCCCTCTCCGACCGCGTCGGGCGCAAGCCGCTCCTGCTGGCCTCTTGCATCGGCTACGCGCTCTTGACCTATCCTCTCTTCTTGCTCCTGAACACGGGCAACCTCGCGGCCGCCATCCTCTCGCACGTGCTGCTCGGCGCGCTGCTGGCCGTGTTCATCAGCACGTCCATCGCGGCCCTCACCGAGCTCTTCCCGACGCGGGTCCGCTACGGCGGCTTCTCCATCGGCTACAACTTCTCGGTCGCCATCTTCGGCGGCAGCTCGCCGTATTTGGCCCAGTACCTCGTCTCCACCACCGGCAACCCCCTCTCCCCGGCGTTCGTCGTGATCGGGGCCGCCGTGGCGACCCTCCTCGTCGTTTTCACGGTTAGGGAGACCGCCGGTAAGGACCTTGTAAAGACCCAGGAGCAACTCGAGGAGATCTCGGCCTGAGGTCTCGCCGAAACATCATCGGCGGGGGCGCGGCGTTCGAGGCGCGGAACGGCAAGCGAGGATCGGGGCCGTCGATGATCCCCCGGTCCGCGACAGGGACGGGGTCAACGACGTCCCCCGGGGGTGGTTGAGGTGGATGGGACGATAGAAGCGACCTTGCCCGTCGATGAGGCGCGCGCGAGGATCCGACGCGGCGAGTATACCGGCCCGACGAGCGGTCTGGCCCGGGGACACGTGCAAGCGAACCTGGTTATGCTCCCCGAGGAGTACGCATTCGACTTTCTCAAATTCTGCGTGCGCAACCCGAAGCCCTGCCCGGTGCTGGAGGTGACGGATGCGGGCTCCCCCGAGCCCGCAATTGTGGCCCCCGGCGCGGACCTGCGCACGGATCTGCCAAAGTATCGCGTCTACGAGGGCGGCGAGCTGGCCGACGAGCCGACCGACGTGCGGTCCCTCTGGCGCGACGACATGGTCGCCTTCTTGCTGGGGTGCAGCTTCACCTTCGAGACGGCGCTGCTCGAGGCGGGGCTGCGCATCGCACACCAGGAGCAGGGGCGCAACACCCCCATGTACCTGACGGGCACCAAGTGCCTCGCCTCCGGGCCGTTCTCGGGGCCGATGGTGGTCAGCATGCGGCCCTTCCGGGCCGACGAGATCCCGCTGGTGGTCGCGATCTCCGGCCGCTACCCGATGATGCATGGCGCCCCCGTGCACGTCGGAGACCCCGACTCTCTGGGCATCCGCGACCTGGCCGAGCCGGAGTTCGGGGAGAGTGTGGAGCTTGAGGATGACCAGCAACCCGTCTTCTGGGCTTGCGGGGTGACGCCCCAGGCGGCGGCCAGAGAGGCCCGGCTGCCCCTGATGGTCACGCACAACCCCGGCCACATGTTCGTCACCGACCGCCGGAACTCGGAGTACGAGGCCTGAGAGGGCCCCGGCAGGAGCGCTAGAGAACCAGGGGAAGGAGCACGCGTGGAATCGTCGGGACAGGAGGCCGGGGTGGAGGTGCCGCGGGTAGACGAGGCGTCCTTGCGCAAGGCGGTGGTGGGCGCCGCGGTCGGCAACTGCGTGGAGTGGTTCGATTTCGCGGTCTACGGCTTTCTCGCCACCTACATAGCCGCGGCCTTCTTCCCCACGGGTAACCCGACGGCCGCGCTCTTGGGCACGTTCGCGGTATTCGCGGCGGCCTTCTTCCTGCGGCCTCTGGGGGGTTTCTTCTTCGGGCCGCTGGGGGACAGGATCGGCCGCCAGAAGACGCTGGCGGCCGTGATCCTTATGATGTCGGCCTCGACGTTCCTGATAGCGTTCGTCCCGACCTACGCCCAGATAGGGATCCTGGCGCCCACGTTGCTCGTCCTCTTGAGGTGCTTGCAGGGGTTCTCGGCCGGCGGCGAGTACGGCGGCGGGGCGACGTTCCTCGCCGAGTACGCACCCGACGGCCGCCGGGGTTTCCTCGTGAGCTTCCTGGTGTGGTCGACCCTCATAGGCTTTCTCCTGGGCTCTGCCATGGCGACGCTTCTGACCACCGTCCTCCCCGGGGCCGCGATGGACGCCTGGGGGTGGCGCATACCCTTCCTCGTCGCGGGGCCGCTGGGCCTGATCGGGCTCTACATCCGGCTCAGGCTGGAGGACACCCCAGAGTTCCGGGCGCTGCAGGAGGCCGGGGAGGTCTCGGGTTCCCCCCTTATGGAGACCATCAAGGATAACTGGCGGGCGATCCTGCAGATCGGCGGCCTCGTCATCGTCCACAACATCGGCTTCTACATCGTCTTCACCTACATGTCGACCTACTTCTCCGAGGAGCTCGGCTTCTCGAGCACGGCCTCCTTCGCGTCCATCATGCTGGCCGGGATCGTCGCCCTCGTGCTGATACCGCCCCTCGGGGCCCTCTCGGACCGCGTCGGGCGAAAACCCCTGCTCATCGCGGCCTGCGTCGCCTTCGCGGTGCTCACCTATCCGATGTTCATGCTCATGAACACCGGCAGCCTTACGGCCGCCATCCTGGCGCACGTGGCGCTCGCGATCATCGAGGCCGTCTTTGTCAGCACCTCGCTCGCCGCCGGTACCGAACTCTTCCCCACGCGGGTACGCTACGGGGCCTTCTCCGTAGGCTACAACCTCTCGGTGGCCATCTTCGGGGGCAGCGCGCCCTTTATAGCGACCTTCCTCGTCTCCACGACCGGCAACCCCCTCTCCCCCGCCTACTACGTCATCTTCGGCGCCGTGGCGACACTGCTCACGCTATTCACCATGCGCGAGACGGCCGGCGCCCGCCTAATGCAGACCCAGGCCGATGCCACCTGACGGGGACACGCGGCTGGGGGTGGACGTGGGGGGCACGTTCACCGACCTCGTCGCCCTCTCCGAAGGCACCCTCGTCACCGCCAAGGTCCCCTCCACCCCGAGGGACCAGTCCGAGGGCGTGATGAACGCCGTCGAGGCCTCGGGCGTCGAGGCCGGCGCCCTCGTCGCGCTCGCCCACGGCATGACGGTGGCGACGAACGCCCTGCTCGAACGGCGCGGCGCCCGCACGGCCCTCGTGACCACCGAGGGCTTCCGGGACGTCCTGGAGATCGCGCGCCAGAACCGGCCCTCGCTCTACGATCTCACGATGGACCGACCTCCGCCCCTGATCCCGCGCGACCTCCGCTTCACCGTCAGGGAGCGTATGGGGGCCGACGGGGAGGTCGAGCCCCTGGACGAGGAGAGCCTGCAAGAGGCGGTCTCCGCCGCGCGAGAGGCAGACGTCGAGGCCGTTGCCGTCTGCCTCCTCTTCGCCTTCGCCCATCCGGAGCACGAGCGACGGGTCGGCGAGGCCCTGCGGGAGGCGCTACCCGAGGCCCACGTCTCCCTCTCCAGCGAGGTTCTGCCAGAGTTCAGGGAGTACGAGCGGTTCTCCACGACCGCCGCCGACGCCTACCTGGCACCCAGGCTCGCCGCCTACCTCGAGAACCTGCGCGGCAAGGTGGAGGAGGCCGGGATGCCTGTCCCGCTCGTCATGCAATCCTCCGGCGGGGTGGCGCGGATAGAGGACGCCGTGAGGGATGCCGCGGGCTTCATCCTTTCGGGGCCGGCTGGCGGGGTGGTTGGCGCCGCCTACGTCGCGGGTCTCGGGGGGTACGAGGACCTCCTCACCTTCGACATGGGCGGGACCTCGACGGACGTCGCGCCCGTCGTGGATGGCGAGGCGCAGACCACGACGGAGACCGTCATCGCCGGGGTGCCCATCAAGCTACCGATGGTGGACGTGCACACGGTGAGCGCCGGCGGCGGCTCGGTGGCGTGGGCCGACGCTGGCGGCGCCCTGCGCGTCGGACCCCACTCAGCCGGCGCGGAGCCCGGCCCCGCGGCCTACGGCCAGGGCGGGGAGGAGCCAACCGTCACCGACGCCAACCTGTTCCTGGGCTACCTCGCCGACGGGGCGAAGCTCGGCGGCGAGCTGGTCCTGCGCCACGACCTCTCGGAGCAGGCGCTCGAGACCCTGGGGGGCGCGCTGGACCTCGACACCGAGGAGGTCGCTTCGGGCATCGTGCGGGTGGCGAACGCCGAGATGGCCCGCGCCCTGCGCGTCATAAGCGTCGAGCGCGGTCTCGACCCCCGCGAGTTCGCCCTCCTGGCCTTCGGCGGTGCCGGCGGTATGCACGCCTGCACGCTCGCCGAGGAGCTCGGCATGGAGACCGTCATTGTCCCGCGCGCCGGCGGCGTCCTGAGCGCCCTCGGGCTCGCGATCTCGGACCTCCGCCGCGACTACGTGCGCCCGCGCCTGGTATCCCTCGAAGACGCGGCGGCCGACGAGCTCGACGAAGCATTCGAAGCGATGGAAGACGCGGCCGAGAAGGACCTCGACGGTCCCGAGTTTACCCGCCGGGCGGACCTGCGCTACCGGGGCCAGTCCTTCGAGCTGACGGTCGGGGCCGACGCCCCGAAGAAGCTCGCCGAGCGCCTCCACGCCGCCCACGAGCAGCGCTACGGCTACAGGATGGACGACGAGCCCTTGGAGCTCGTCAACCTGCGCCTCATAGCCACCGTGCCGGTGGACAAACCAAAGCTCCAGGAGGGCGCGCCCGAAGGAGACGCGGAGATCGACCGCAGAAACGCGAGCTTCGACGGCGAATGGACGGAGGTCCCCGTGCTCGACCGGGAGGCGCTCGGCGAGGGCTCTGAGGTCGAGGGCCCGGCCATCGTCGAGTTCAAAGAGTCCACGTGCGTCGTGAGGCCTGGGTGGCGCGGTGTCGTGGATGGTGTGGGTAATCTGGTGTTGGAGAGTTCGAGCGAATTGCGAGGTAGCGAATAGGGAGTAGTTGGTCTCCTAACATTCTACTCCCTACTCGCCAAAGGAGCGAAGCAAAGATGAGCGAAGGGCAACGGCTAGACCCGGTAACCCTCTCCGTGCTTACGAGTGCTCTGGCGGGGATCGCCGAGGAGATGGGGGCGGTCTTGATCCGGGGCTCCTACTCGTCGAACATCAAGGAGCGGCGCGATTGCTCGACGGCGCTTTTCGACGCAAAGGGTCGGATGGTCGCGCAGGCGGAGCATATTCCGGTGCACCTGGGGGCGATGCCGGAGGCGGTGGCGGCGATCCGGGACCGCGACCCCCAGCCCGGCGACGTGTTCGCCATCAACGACCCTTACTCTGGGGGCACGCACCTGCCGGACATAACGCTCGTCTCGCCGGTGGCGTACGCGGGTGGGATCGTCGGCTACGCCGTCACTAGGGCCCACCACTCCGACGTCGGCGGGATGCGGCCTGGCAGCGCCCCGAGCGACTCGCGCGAGATCTTCCAGGAGGGCATCATCATCCCGCCCGTGCGGCTGGTTGACGGTACCCGTGACGGAGAGTACGTCGACGATGTCCTCAACCTCATCCTGGCCAACGTCCGCACCCCCGACATCAGGCGCGGGGATCTCAGGGCGCAGATAGCGGCCAACCGCATCGCGGAGACCCGGGTCGGGGAGCTCATCGAGCGCCGCGGAGAGGAGGTGGTCCTCGCCGCTTTCGACGAGGTGATCTCGTACACCGAGCGCCGCACCCGCGAGATCCTGGGCGACCTACCCGACGGCGAGCACGCCGCCGAGGACTTTATGGAGGGCGACGGCACGACAGACGAGGATATCGCCATCCGGGCGAAGGTCCGCGTGGAGGGCGAGTCCATGACCATAGACTTTGCCGGCACCTCGGACGCCGTCCCCGGCAACGTGAACTGTCCGCTCGCGGTGACGCGCTCGGCCTGCTACTTTGCCCTGCGGGTGCTCCTGCCGGGTGACGTCCCCGCCAACGCCGGGACCTACGCCCCGCTCTCGATAGAGGCCCCAGAGGGTAGCCTCGTCAACGCCCAGAGCCCCTCGGCGGTCGTCGCCGGCAACGTCGAGACGAGCAGCCGCATAGCGGATACCGTGCTCTTGGCCCTCTCCGGCTTCGCGCCGGGCAAGCTCCCGGCGCAGGGCCAGGGGACGATGAACAACCTCGTCATCGGGGGCTCGGGCTGGACATACTACGAGACCATCGGCGGCGGCCAGGGCGCGAGCGGGAAGGGCCCTGGCCCCTCCGGCGTTCACGTCGGCATGTCGAACACCTTCAACACCCCCATCGAAGCCTTCGAGCTCGAGTACCCCATGCGCGTCGAGCGCTACGAGCTCCTCCGGGGCTCAGGGGGGGCCGGCGAGCACGAGGGCGGCTCCGGCATAGTTCGGTCCGTGCGCGTACTCGAACCCGCCAGCCTCTCCCTCCTGACGGACCGCCGCCGCCACCCGCCCAGGGGCGTCGAAGGCGGCGAGCCTGGCGAGCCCGGTAAGAACCTCCTGGATGACGAGGAGCTGCCCGCGAAGACGAGCCGCGAGCTCGAGGAGGGGGACGTGGTCACGGTCAGGACCCCTGGCGGCGGGGGGTACGGTAACGCGAAGGATTGAGCGTCGGACCGGCCGACGCGTGTTCGGCGCGCACCGATATGCGAGTCCCGAGTCACCAACCCCTCGGGGGCGATTCCTTGCCCCGCCGGACGATGAGCCGGGAGTCAAGCTGACGATAGACTAGCGACTGGCTCGCGGCGGCCACTCTGCTCAGGAACCGATGTCGCGCCTAGCTAGGATATTCAGACGCCCCCGATGTCGCGTCCACGAGAATTCAAGGCGTACCGAGGGACCAGGAGGTTACGATCAGCGCCGACGACCTACGACAAGAATATGAGCGGAAGCTCCGAGTAAACTGGGCTCCGCTTCAACTCGTCTAATCGCGTCCAGCAGCCTCGAGCGCCGCGAAGCATTTTCGAGCCAGGAGTCGAGGTCAGGCAGGACCCATCCAGGGCCCTCTATCCCTACAAGTGCTTCGACCGAGAAGCCTGCCTCGGTCGCCTCGTTGCGTAGCTCTTGGGGGAGGTGGAAGTAGGCGGTCGTGAACCACTCGCGTCGTCCGCTCGGGTTGCGGTGCTGCCCTTCGCGAACATCGCGCTCGACGATCTCTTCGAACCCGGGATCTTCGAGGAACCCTCGCAGTAGACCGTCGTAGGTGGAGGCAAAACGCGAGATCGCCGCCGCTGCCACCAGACCTCCCGAGCGAACGACACGGTGGGCCTCCCGGAGGGCCCGGAGGCGATCCTCCCGCGAGATCAGATGGTACAGTGGTCCCAGCAACAACACCGCGTCCGCGCTGTTGTCGCCCCACGGAAGCCGTCCCGCATCACCCACCTCCGCGCTGGCAAGGGGAGCGGTGTCCTGCTGCGAAGCCGACGCCTTTCTCGCCTGCTCGACGTGCAGCGGCACGGGGTCGATCAGGTGGACCGAGTAACCTTCCCTGGCCAACGGGAGCGCGTAGACGCCCGCTCCTCCGCCGACGTCGAGTACCGTGGCGGGCGCCGGTGGTAGGTGTCGGGCGAGCAAGTCCCTCGTTCGAAGGTATTCGAGGCGACCCGCGCCCTCGCGAAGCAAGCGTTCCCCCTCAACTCCCTCCTCGTAGTGGGCTAGTATCTCGGCATCGAACTCTTGTCGCTCACCGATGGCCCTCACCTCCACCTCGGAACCAACCTGAATGAGTGCCCCACACGTGGCAGTTTACAGCGTACACAATGAGGACCTTGCTGTCTCCGATCTCCAGAATCTCTTGCCCGATGGACTTCCGGGTTGACTTCGCCCAACTGCGGGTAGAGGCGCTCTCGGAAGGTCGGGCGTCGGGGTGGGCTCGACCTGGCCTGCCAGCGTACCGGCGGTGACCGCGGGGTCGGGTTCACTGCGGGTTACGCCAGTGCTCCTCAACGTCGTCGGGGAGGGAGACCCAGGAATGCCTGCGCTCCCCGTAGACCGAGACCGTCGGGGGCGGAAAGCCCGCGTCCGCGAAGGCCCCCACGGGGATGGCGACGTGCTGGTCGTCGCCTTCCTCGACGTAGAAGACCGTCGACCCGCACCTCGGGCAGAAGGTGAACGCGAACCTTCCGCCTTCGTCTCCCACCCGGACGAACTCGGTGCCGTCGCCCGTTACGGCCACCGACTCGCGAGGGAAGACCGCCTGCGCGCCGAAGGCGCTCCCGGTCCTGCGTTGGCAAGCGTGGCAATGGCAGACGGACACTCTGATCGGTTCTCCGAGGACCTCCGCCCGGAGCTGACCGCAACTGCAAGACGCGAGCCGAACTGACATTGAGACTCCTGTAGTGTGACCTGCGTCGTCTAACAGCCGATCATACCGCTCGACGCGGCACGACGCCCCTCGGGGGGTTCTTGCCTGCGGAGCATTCTACTAGCCCTGTTATGATGGAGGGTAATGGGCGGGGCTTATTCGATACATCGCCCGTGTTTTCTCGTCGTGGTTCTGGCGACCGTATTCGCGCTTGCCGCGTGCGGGAAAGGCGAGCAGAATCCGTCCGCGTCCTCTCCGGAGCCGGCGCGTCGTGATCCGTCGGTCCAGGAGTTCCTCGACGACGCCTTGCCCGGCGGGGCCAGCGGCACGGCGATCGCCGTCCATCACGGCCGCGTCGTGCATTGTGAGGGCTTCGGCTTGGCCGATCGGGAGGCGAAGGTCGCCGCGCGGTGCGACACCGTCTACGACACGATGTCGATGACCAAGCAGTTCACCGCCGCGGCGATCCTAAAGCTGGAGATGATGGGAAAGCTCCGCGTGACCGACCCGTTGAGCAAGTTCGTCGGTCCGGTGCCCGACGACAAGCGCGGCATCACCCTGCACCACCTGCTGACGCACACATCAGGGCTGCCCGAGCAACTCGGCGGCGACTACGACGTGTTGTCGCGGGAGGACATGCTCGACGACGCGCTCGATTCCAGGTTGCGTTCGGCCCCGGGGACCGCGTACTCCTATTCCAACCTGGGATACAGCGTCCTGGCCGCGGTCGTCGAGAAGGTCTCCGGCCGAGGCTACGAAGAGTTCCTGGCCGACAACCTGTTCGCGCCGGCGGGCATGACACAGACCGGGTACATCCTCCCCGAGTGGAGACCCGGGCAAGTCGCGGTGGAGTACGACGAGGACGGCAAGCCAAGAGGAAAACCGTTCGACCATCCCTGGGCCGACGACGGACCCTACTGGAACCTCCGCGGCAACGGCGGCCTGCTCTCCTCCGCGCGCGACATGTACCGTTGGCACGTCGCACTTGAAGGCGGCGAGGTCCTGAGCAAGAGCGCCAAGGACAAGCTGTTCGAGCCTCACGTGCCCGAAGAGGAAGGCGGCGACACCTACTACGGCTACGGCTGGGTGATCTCGCCCACCAACGACGGCCGGATAGTTTGGCACGATGGCGGAAACGGTTGGTCCCTAGGTATCTTGGCCAGATTCCCAGACCGAGGCGCGATGGTTTTCTGGGTCAGCAACCGGGCGTACAACGACGGGGAATGGAATCTCGAGGAATTGGAGCAGAAACTGACGCTTGGGATCGCCGAACGCGCGCTCGACGACTGACGCGTCCTCCTGCCGAGCCGACAAACGCGGCACCATGACCGACGACGAAGCGACGCCCCAGGAGGCTAGCCAGGACCACCAGCAAGACACCGCCGGCGCCGTTTAGGCGCCGGACACCGCTGGGTATAGGTGCGGGAGTTCGGGGTACGAGAACGCGGCTTTGCGGAGGTCCCTGGGGAGGGGTTAGACGCATGCAAGAGAGCGTGAAGGCGCCGAAGGTCGGCGAGGTTGCCAGCGGGGTGCCCAGTATGTTGCTGATCCAGCTCAACCGCCGCGCGCTGCCGAACCCCATAAAGATCCGGGGCTTGCGCCTGGGGGTCATGATCTGGGCCGTCGCCGCCTTCGGGACCCTGTCGGTGATCCTGGTGTACACCCAGATAGCGGACCTCCTGGGCGGCTAGCTTGAAGGTAACCGGAGTAGATACGCTGCGCCTGGACGAGTTCCCGAACCTGCTCTTCGTCCTCGTCCGCACGGACGAGGGGCTCACGGGCCTCGGCGAGACGTTCTTCGGCGCGCGGGCTGCGGAGGCCTACGTGCACGAGACCGCCGCCCCCTACCTCCTCGGCGAGGATCCGCTGCACATCGACCGCCACGCGAAGGGGCTCTACGGCTACCTCGGCTACGCGAGCAGCGGGGCCGAGACGAGGGGCAACTCGGCCATAGACATCGCCCTGTGGGACCTGTTCGGCAAGGCCACGGGCCAACCCGTCTACCAGCTACTGGGCGGGCCTTGCCGGGAGAGCGTCCGCACCTACAACACCTGCGCCGGCTACCGCTACGTGCGCGAGTCGCCCCGGCAGGAGGTCGCCAACTGGGGTCTTTCGGGGACGGACGAGCCGGAGGGACCTTACGAGGACCTCGACGCCTTCCTCAACCGGGCCGACGAGCTGGCGGAGGACCTTCTCTCCCAGGGCATCACGGGGATGAAGATCTGGCCCTTCGACCCTTACGCCGAGGCCTCGGGGGGGCACTACATCTCGGACGGGGACCTCAAGAAGGGCCTGGAGCCGTTCGAGAAGATCCGGTCGGCCGTCGGCGAGGAGATGGACGTGATGGTCGAGTTCCACTCCCTGTGGGACCTGCCGACCGCGACGAAGATAGCCCGGGCGCTAGAGCCCTACGCGCCCTACTGGTTCGAGGACCCCGTCAAGGCCGACGACCTCGACGCCCTGGCCGCGTTCGCCGCCTCGACCCACGTTCCCGTTACGGCCAGCGAGACGCTCTCGGGCCGTCCCGCGTTCCGCAACCTCATGCAGAAGGGGGCGGCGCAGATCGTCATGCTCGACCTGAGCTGGTGCGGCGGACTCGGTGAGGCGAAGAAGATCTCCACCCTCGCCGAGTCCCACCACCTGCCCGTCGCCCCCCACGACTGCACGGGCCCCGTGGTCCTGACCGCCTCGACGCACCTCTCGATCAACGCGCCCAACGCCCTCGTGCAGGAGACGGTCCGGGCCTACTACACGGGGTGGTACAACGAGCTGGTCACAGACTTGCCCACGGTCGAGGACGGCCACGTAAGACCCCCCGAGGGACCCGGGCTCGGCACCGCGCTGCTGCCGGACCTCCACGAGCGCCCGGACGCGCACCTGCTCAGCAGCGAGCTGGACTAGGGGCGCCGCGGGAACCCGACCCGCAGGAACCCGACCCGCGGGCTACGCTCTCACCGCGAGCCGTTCGCCCGCTCGATCAGGCCGTTGGACGGCTCGGAGGCGGGATCCAGGATCTTACGGGCGCTCTCCGCGCCGCTGACGGGGAGACCTTCGGGGTCGAGCAGGCCGGCCTGCACCAGCACCGACGCCTGGTCCCAGTAGATGTGCTCGTGGGCAATCTTCCCGTCCTCGAACTGCACCACGACCACCATGGGGGCCTCGATCCGCTTGCCGGTCGGGGCGACGCCCGGCAAGAGCCAGTCCATCTCGATGGAGTGGACGAAGCCGTAGATCAGCTCGTCCACGATCCGGTCGGCGCCGACGGTGCGCGAGACCGGCACTATCTCGACCTCCGGCGGCTGTTTGGGGATGAACCGTTCGGCGTAGAAACCGCGGACCTCGTCGAGCCCCACCCCGCCGGTGAGCACCGGCACGTGGTTGACGTAGGGCACGTCGACCATGGTATCGAGCGTGTCCTCAACGCTCGGAGCCTCGAACTCCGAGCGCATGTGAGCGTCCCATAGGTCGGACAATGCTTGCTGCTCCGGCGTGAGCACTACGCCTTCTCCTTGCTGGGTCATCCGAATAGGCCTTTCTCGTGTGGGGCTACCAATCCAGATCCATCAGGGCAGAAAGCATCCTTCGCCGCATCCTCGAACAATTATTGGCCATGGGGCGACAAACGCTTCTAAACTACGGACAAGAGGATGCCACCGGCGCAGAAGGAGCTCAGCGGATGAAGGGCGTGGTCGAAGAGATATACGTTACGGGACAGGGCAGCGGACAGATGGAGAAAGTCGAGGACGTCCGCACCATAAAGGGTTGCGGTATAGAGGGAGACCGCTACTGTGAGGGGACGGGTTACTGGACGGAGTACGGCGACGTCTGCGAGGTGACCCTGATCTCCTCCTCCGACCTCGACGACATCGAGCGCGAGCTGGGCATCGGGGTCAAGAACGGCGAGCACCGGCGCAACATCGTCGTTCGCGGCATCGACCTGGACGACCTGCGCGGGCGGCGGTTTCGCGTCGGTGAGACCCTGCTCGAGTACGACCGGCCGCGCCCGCCGTGCCGGCACGTCCAGGACCTCACGGAGCCGGGCATGACGCGGGCCCTCAAGCGCCGGGGGGGCATCTGCGCGCGGGTGGTCGAGGCCGGCGTAATCCGGACCCGGGACGAGATCGAAGTGGACGCCGCCGGGGCGTAGATGTTCTCCAGGGGCCTCAAGATCGTCCTGATCACGGGCGCCGCTATGACGGTGCTCGCCCTGGCGGTCCACTTCTTGCTGGTCTACGACCAGGCGCCGACCTACGCTCAGTGGGACCTGCTGAACACGTTTGTCGCGACGTTCGCGACGGTGGTCTTCACCTTTTTTCTCGGGGCGCTCTTCTACGACTACCAGGCGGAGGTGGCCGAGCGCCGGCGACGCCGGCAGCTCATCTACCTACTCGTGGCCGAGCTGAAGGAGATAGCACGCCTCCTCGACGAGAGCAACGCCACGCTCATCGACTTGCCCGATGGTCCCCCGGCGAAGGCGGTGCTCATAAAGTTTCAGCTGGCCGCGATCGTGGAGACGGTCAGGAGCGGAGCCTTCGATCCCGCCCTGACGGAGGCGGTTACCAACCTGGCCGCCAGGCTGGCCGCCTACGACGCCAGCGTCTCGCTTCTGCTATCGGTCGTCTCCGGCAACGCCGGGACGGACGCCTCGATGGCGCCGCGCGCGGTGGATGAGCTGGAGGAGCGAAGGCAGGCGGTGGTCGATCGTGCTCAGGCCCTTGTTCGGGACCTGGAAGGCCGGGACGTTTCGCGGTGAGGCCGAAGGCCGCGGCGGGTAGGGACGATTGCACGACGCGCCCTTGCCCCACTCATGGGACCGGGGGAACGGGCAACGTCCCCCTCTCTCGGCGAGGGTCAGGACGACGAGAGCCTCCGTCCAGGCCAGCGGGGCCGCCGAGCGCGGCTCTCCTGCGGCGTCGACCTTCTCTGGGTAGGCCCCGAGGCCCGTCCGGTGCGCGACGAGCCACCAGAGGCGGCGCTCCGAGGCCGCCTCGTCGGTCGTGGCGGTGGAGAGGGCGAAGAGGGCGGTCTGCGGCGTCCAGGCCACCGAGGGATCCCCAGACCAGTCTTCACCGGGCAGCAAGCCGCCGTTGGGTACCCGCAAGCGGTCGGCCGTCTCTGCCAGGGCCTCCTGGACCTGAGGCTCGGGCGGCGCGAAGGGTGGGGCCAGAAAGGTGACCGCCGCGTTCGCGCCGCTGCGGGGATCTGTGGTGCGCGGGTAACCCGCCGGGGCGAACTCGCGCCTGATGGCCCCGTCCAGCGCCTCGGCTGCCCGCGCGTAGCGCCGGGCCTCGTCCTCGTGGCCGAGCGTCCGCGCCAGGTCGGCGGCGGCGCGCAGACCTGTCCTCAGGGGGGCGGCGGTGCCGAGGTTGGGCAGCCGGGTCTCCGTCTCCCAGTAGTCCGCGCCGCCGGGAGGCAGGCCGTCGGGACCGAGGGAAGAGGCCGCGGCGTTCGCGGCGGCGCGCGCGGCGGGCCATAGCTCCCTCAGCTCCCCCTCGGCGCGGGCGTCCCGCTGTCCCGAGGCATACCAGACCCAGAGGGCCCAGCAGTACCAGCCGACGGCGTCCAGCTGCCGCGCCCTACCGTCCAGCACGGGCGTACCGTCGGGGTCGTAGCGCGCCTCCCATGCGCCGTCTGGCTCCTGCGCCCGGGCCAGGAAGCCGAGGATCTCTAACGACTTCTCCCGGTGTCCGGTCGTCGAGAGGGCCGCGGACACGAACGCGGCGTCGCGGGGCCAGACATGATCCCAACCGGGCCGGACAGAGGCCAGGGCGGCCCCGTTCCTGCGTGTCAGCAAACGCAGGTTCAGGAGGGCGCGCGAAGCGACCTCGCGCTCGAGCCCGCTCGTCCCCGGAACGGTCCCGGCCCCGAGCCACGTCCTGGTCTTCTCCGCGGCGGCCAGGGCTCCGGGGTCGTCGGGAGGTACCGTCAGGGGCCTCTCGGCGCCGGCTGGGACGTAGAGCAGCCTTCCGTCCGGGAGGCGGAGCACGTCGCTGCGGGGGAGGAAAGAGGAACCTGCGGTCTCGCCGACGGTGAGCGGGTAGGGGTCGGAGGGGTCCCCCATCAGGCCGACGACCGCAGGCGCGGCAGGCAACGGGGGGGCGGTATCGGTCCCGTCCCCGGCGCCGGCGAGGAGGACGAGGGCAAGGAGGATTCCCATACCAAAGAATCCACCGATGCCCCGGCGCCCCGCTCTCTTGCCCTTCTTCGCCACCCCGGAATGGTAAAGCATCATCCGTGGCCCGGCGTTACCTCAGGCCGGCGAGCTCTCAGGCGCGGGGGCGTCGCGGGCCCCGCGGGAGCCTCACATCACCTGGCTGTTAACCCAGAACCAGGAGTCGAACCAGATGCGCTGGAGCAAGGCTTGCTCGCTCATGGGCAGGCCCGTCACCATGGGGAGAAAGAAGAGCGTCATGCCGAGGGCGCAGACGGCGAAGGCGACGACGGCCCAGGGGCCCCATGCAGGGCGGCGCCAGATCCGGCACATCCAGTAGACGAGGGCGAGCAGGGCGAAAGCGTAGCAGGGCAGGTAATTGTAGATGTACGGGATGCGGGTCCCCGGCACCCACGGGAGGAGCAGGAAGACGTAGCCGAGCAGGATCGGCACGATCGGGTCGTCGGCGACGGGCTTGCGGGAGATCAGTCGCCGCGCGACCTCGACGACGCCGGCGACAACGGCGACCGAGCTGCTCCACCACAGGAACGGGTTGCCGATGGCCGTTATCACCTGCAGCTGTCCTTCGGCGTTCTGCCCGTAGAAGAAGCGTATGGGGCGGAGCATAACGGGCCAGCTCCACCACGGCGACCCCCAGGGGTTCGGGATGGCGGCCGTCACCTTGTCGAAGGCCTGCAGGTGCCACTCCCACGTCGCCTCCCACGCCCTGATGGGGTTCGCGCTCACGACGATTAGCCGCTCGACGTAGACGATGGCCAGGTAGAGGACCGCCGAGACCCACAGGCTCGCGACGAAGGACTTCAAGAGCCCCTTGCGCCAGAGAACGTACCCGGCGGGGATGGCGACCGGGAAGGCCGCCCACTTGATGCTGATGGCCAGCCCGAGCATCACGGCCGTCCAGAGCGCGTGGCGCCCGTTCTCCGGCCCGCAGGGCCGCGTAGAAGGTCGCCAGGACGAAGAACACCAGGAAGCCGTCCATGATCCCGACCCTGGAGTAGACGATGAGCATAGTCTCCCCGGCGAAGAAGGCCCCGACGAGCAGGGCCCCGATCCTCTCCCCGAACAGCGTCCACCCGAGGAAGAAGCCGAGGGCGAGGAGGGCGAGGCCGAAGATCAGGGGCGTCAGCCGCCAGGCCACGAACGTGTCCCCGAACAGGGCGATGGGGATCGCCATGATGAACTTGCCCAAAGGGGGGTGCAGGTCGAACTGGCTACGACCCCTCGCAGGTACTTGCGGGCCATGACGGGGAAGTAGATCTCGTCCCATATCCGCCGCTCGGGGAAGCCGAGCTGGTAGACGCGCGCCCACACGCCGACGGCGAGCGTGCCGAGCGAGAGGAACAGCACCGAGAGGAACGCCCACGACCTGTCGTGACCTAGCAGAGCTTTCACGGGTAGCTACGTTACCGCGTTTCACGGGCCTTTGTAAGGGTCTCAGCTTCAGCCGACGACAGCGTTTAACCTGCGTCTATGTTCCGGCGGCGAGATCCGTCAGGCGCGACATGGCGTCCCTACTCGCCGGGTACAGCGAGCGGTAGATCTCGTAGTAGTCCTCGTAGACCCTGGCGCGCTGCGGATCGGGTTCGGTGACCTCCTCGCGCAGCTCGACGACGGAGGCGGCCTCGCCCACGTCCGCGTAGGTCCCTGAGGCAACCCCGGCCAGCAGCGCCGCGCCGTGGGCCGGGCCCTCATCGGCGGTCGTGCGGCGTATCGGGGCGCCGTAGACGTCGGCCTGCAGCTGGCGCCACAGCGGGCTGCGGGCGCCGCCGCCGGTGGCCCGGATCTCGTCCATGGGCACGTCGAGGCTCCGCATGATCTCCAGCGAGTCGCGCAACGAGAAGACGACACCCTCCATGACGGCCCTGGTCATGTGCCCGAGGCCATGACGCGCCGTGAGACCGAAGAAGGCGCCGCGAGCCTGCGGGTCCAAGTGCGGCGTCCGCTCCCCCGATAGGTACGGCAAGAACAGGAGTCCCTCGGCGCCGGGCGGCGCCCCCGACGCCGCCTCCACGAGATCGTCGAAGCCGCGGCCCGTGGTCTCGCTCCACCACGCCAGCGAGCCGCCGGCCGAGAGGGTTACCCCCATCAGGTGGTACTCCCCGGGCACGGCGTGGCAGAAGGCGTGGACGCGTCCCGACGGGTCAGGGGAGAACTCATCGGAGGCGGCGAAGAGCACACCGCTGGTCCCGACCGAGGAGCTGACGAGGCCGCCGCTCACGACCCCCACCCCGACCGCGGCGGCAGCGTTGTCTCCGCCCCCGGCGGCCACGGGCAACCCCGGCGCGAGCCCCAGCTCCTCCGCTACCTCCGTCCTCAAACTCCCGGTATTCTCTGGCCCCTCGTGGACCGTAGGCATCCAATCACGCGGCAACTCCAGCGCTTGTAAGACCTCGTCCGACCAGTCGCGGGCGCGCACGTCGAGGAGCAGCGTGCCGGCCGCGTCCGAGGCATCCGTCGCGTGCTCCCCCGTCAGCCGCAGCCTGACGTAATCCTTGGGCAAGAGCACCTTCGCCACCCGGGCAAAGTTATCCGGCTCCTCGTCGCGGAGCCACAGGATCTTGGGCGCCTGAAAGCCCGTGATGGCGGGGTTGCCGGTCAGCGCGATCAGGCGCTCCTCCCCCACCGCCTCGACGATCTTCGTGCACTGCGCCCCGGTGCGCTGGTCGTTCCACAACAGTGCCGGCCGGATGACCGCGTCGGACGAATCCAGAAAGACCGAGCCGTGCATCTGTCCCGTCAGGCCGATACCCGCCACATCACCGGCTCCGCCCTTCGCGCCGCCCGCCTCAACGGCGGCCGTGGCGAGCGCCTCCTTGCTGGCCCGCCACCAGTCCTCGGGGTCCTGCTCTGTCCACCCGGGGCGCGGGCTATGCAGGGGGTACTCGGCCGAGGCCTCGGCGACGACGCGGCCTCGCTCGTCCACGGCGACGGCGCGGGCGCCGCCCGTCCCCACATCCAAGCCCAGAAAAATGCTCACGAGCCCGCCCCGGTCGGGCAGGACGACCACAAGCCGACGAAGTTCATCACGACTCCCATCAAACTCCCTCCGAACCTTCTCGTCTTCCCCACGACAATCATAGCCCGTATAGGGCCTTCAAGGATGCGCGTCGGACCGGCTTTCACCATGACGGTTGCAATCGGGGTGCGGTTCAAGCACCACAGCCCCGACTGCGGCGCAGGGCCGCCGCGAGGCGGGTTCCAGAAGTGCTCCGGGCTCGCCATTTCCCCTGGGGTCCGGTTGGGGTAGCATGTGCTCAAGCGTCTCTGAGCCGCTTCGCTCATCAGGGGCTTTCGACCCGGGCGTGGCTCGTAGCGTTCCCGCCGCGACGCTCTGTCGCACCCCATCAGGTCGAGAGGTGTGGCCGGTGCATCGTCTCCACGGTATAAGGTTTCGCGGAGTTCTCGGAGACGGGCCACCCGAAAGCCCGACAACGACGGTTGGCGAGGGGAAGCCGGGTTCGAGCAGGTCGGCGGGTCTCACGACGAGGAGGTTTCGCGGTGCAGGAGGTACAGGGGGACAGATCCAAGGTCGGGGTCGTGTTCTGGGTGTCGGCGGCGTTCGCGCTCGCGTTCATCGTGTGGGGTGTGATCGCGCCGGAGAACTTCGGCGCCGTGACGCAGACGATCTTCGATTGGGTGGTCTCCAACCTGGGCTGGTTCTACCTCCTGGCGGGGAACTTTTTCTTGCTATTCGTCGCCTTTCTGGCCTTCAGCCGCTACGGCAAGTTCCGGATCGGCAAGGAGGGCGAGAGGCCCGAGTTCAGCACGTTCGCGTGGTTCGCGATGCTCTTCCAGGCGGGGATGGGACCCGCGCTTCTCTTCTGGGGCGTCGCCGAGCCGCTGGCGCACTACAGCGACCCGCCCTTCGGGCTGGCCCAGCCGCGCACGACCGAGGCGGCCCAGGTGGCGATGCAGTACACCTACTTCCACTGGACGCTGCACCCGTGGGCCATGTACGCCGTCGTCGGGCTCGTGGTCGGTTACTTCAGCTTCCGCAACGACGAGCCCGGCCTGATCAGCCCGGTCTTCAGGCCGCTGTTCGGGGACCGGGTGGACGGGCCGCTGGGCAAGACCATAGACGTCATGGCGGTCATCGCTGTCCTGTTCGGCGTCGCCGTAGCCCTCGGGCAGGCGGGCCTCCAGCTTACCGCCGGGCTCGGCCAGACCTTCGGCACCTCGACCGGCGTCGTGGCACAGTTGCTCGTCATCGGCCTGACTACGGTGGCGTTCATGATCTCGGCCTCCACGGCCGTCGAGAAGGGGGTCAACTACCTCAGCCAGATCAGCATGTACGTCGCCGGCGTCTTGCTCGTGATCTTCCTCGTCATAGGCCCGACCGCCACCCAGCTGGGCGCCCTGACGCAAGGCATAGGCGACTACCTGGGCAACCTGATCCCCATGAGCCTCAGGATGCAGTCCTTCGACCAGGACACCGCCTGGCTCGGCAGCTGGACCGTCTTCTACTGGTCCTGGTGGATCGCCTGGTGCCCTTACGTGGGTCTGTTCATCGCCCGGATCTCGCGTGGGCGTACCATTCGCCAGTTCGTCCTCGGCACCGTCCTCGGCCCGAGCGTGGTCACGTTCGTCTGGATCGCCGTCTTCGGCGGGTCCGCTATCTACCTCGACAGGACCCAGGGCGGGGGGATTGCCGAGCGGGTCGTCAGCGATCCGGCGAGCGGGATGTTCGTCTTTCTCGATCAGTTCCCACTGGCCCTTGCGATGTCGATCCTGACGCTGGCGGTGCTCTGGATCTTCTTCGTGGCCGGGGCGGACGCGGGGACGATCGTGCTCGGCAGCCTCTCCACCGGCGGCCCGCGCGAGCCAAGGCGGTGGATAAAGCTCGCGTGGGGCCTGGCGATGGCCCTGATCGCCGGCATCCTGCTCGTGGCCGGAGGCCTGGGCGCGCTGCAGTCGGCCTCCGTCCTGACCGGGGTGCCGTTCGCGATCATCATGGTCGTCATGTGCGTGGCCTTTCTCATGCACCTGCGCAACGAGACCCGGGAAGGGGGCCAACAAGAGGAGAACATAGACGTCTCGGAGCGCCCCGGGGATCCGCCCCGGACGACCGGACCGGCGACGGGGCAGGCATTTACGGCCGAAGAGCTGGACCGCGACCGGCGGCCAGGCCTCGGAGAGTCCGGGATGGAGGGGCGGTGAACGCGCGCAAGGCCGTCCCGGCCTTTCTTTCGGTCGCGGCCCTCGCGGTGCTGCTGGCCGTGGGTTGCGGTGGCGGCGGGGGCGGCGAGGACAGGATCGTCGGGGACCAGTTCCGGCTGAGCGGCACGCAGCGGGACGCGCAGTTCACCGTCGGCTCCGAGGGCTTCACCGAGCAGGAGATCCTCGGCAACATCACCATCCAGGTCCTCGAGGCGGCCGACGCCACCGTGGTCGACCGCACCGCGCTCGGCGGCAACGAGGCCGTGCGCCAGGCGCTGGAGGCCGGCGAGATAGACATGTACTGGGAGTACACGGCGACGGGCTGGCTGGTCCACCTGGCACAGACCTCCTCGATTTCCGACCCCCAGGAGCTCTACGAGACCGTGGCCAACCAGGATCTCGAAGAGAACGGCATCAAGTGGCTGGAGCCCGCCCCCGGCAACGACACTTACGCCCTCGCCGCGAGCGGGCAGACGCAGCAGGAGTTCGACGTCCAGACCATCTCGGACCTCGCGCGC
The DNA here is from genome assembly GCA_963769655.1 of uncultured Rubrobacteraceae bacterium. GTDB lineage: Bacteria > Actinomycetota > Rubrobacteria > Rubrobacterales > Rubrobacteraceae > CAVYMT01. The sequence continues at coordinate 226,626 of CAVYMT010000005.1, forward strand.
CTGGTCGAGGAGAGTCCCGAAGAGGCGACGCTGTGCTTCAACAACGACGACGATTTCCGCTCCCGGTTCGACGGGCTTCCGGGCATGGAGCGTGTCTACGGGTTCCAGTTTCCGGAAGAGAACCTGATCGAGGTCTCCCTCGAAGCAGTCTACGGCGCCGTGCAGGAGAGCGAGATCTGCAACTTCGGGGTCGTGTTCACCACGAGCGGGTTCATCCAGGAGGAGGACCTGAGGCTCCTCGCCGACGACGAAGAGTTCTTCGCCGTCTACAACCCGGCCCTCACGATCCAGCGGAACACGTTCCGCCAGTACCCACAACTCGAGGAACTCTTCGCCCCCATCTCCGCGAGGCTCGACACCGCGACGCTGCGCGAGCTCAACTACGCCGTCGAGGTCGAGGGCGAATCCCCGGAGTCCGTGGCCCGGGGATGGCTCAGGGAGAACGACTTTATCGAGTAGCCATCAGCTTTCAGCCGTAACATCCCGGTCTGGGTGGCGCGCGTCTTTGTGTCGCGCTAGTATGGACCCGTCGCAGCACGCCGTGGGAGAACAGAATTAAGGGAGGCTGGGGATGAGTTGGTATCTCGAGGCGCTCAAGAAGTATGCCGTTTTTGGCGGCAGGTCCAGGCGCAAAGAGTTCTGGTACTTCTACTTGGTCAACATCATCGTGGCCATCGTGTTGTCGTTGGTCGACGTTCTCCTCGGCACCTACAGTGCCGCCGCTAACGCAGGACTACTGAGCGGCATCTACTCGCTGGCCGTGCTCATCCCAACCATCGCTGTCGGCGTCAGGAGGCTGCACGACATAGACCGCACCGGCTGGTGGATGCTGCTCCACCTGGTGCCGATCATCGGGTCTATCGTGCTCCTGATCTTCGCCCTGATCGACGGCACGCCGGGCAGCAACAGGTACGGCCCCAACCCGAAGGGGATCGCCACCACCGAGCCCAGGGTGGCCTGAGACCCTCTTTTCCTCGTCCAACTACCTGCGGGCGTGGTGACCGACGCATCACAGTGAGGGTTACGCGGGGCCTGCGGTCGGGCGTCAAGGGTATCCCCGACGGCGACAACGGCCGGTCTGGCTTGAGAGCCGCCGTGCTCCATACGCAAGCTCCATTCACCTAAGGTGACCCGCCCGACAATTTAGAGGCTGCCCCACCGCGCAGTGGAGAATCGAAGGGCGATGGCCTCCGGCGCAGAGGAACCCGGAGTATCCAGGAAAAGCCACCAGGTGGAGGAGAGGGGAGCCTCTTGGGAGCACAGAACACTGCCAAGAAGGGTCTCATCGGGCGTGGGTTGCGCGCGGTCTTGCACGTCTACCGGCGCCGGTGGTTCCAGGTCTACGCTTCCGGGTTGGTACTCCTCGTCCTGATGGAAGTGTCTTACCTTATCAGCAACAACGACAAACTTATCCCGAGCATAATCCTCTACGGGGCCTTCCTCATTCCCGTAACCCTACTGGTCTACCTCTACGAACGCCTGGTGGCATGGGAGATACCCATGCCGATCTTGCTGATCTGCTTTCTGTACGCGGGGGGTCTCGGGCTCACGCTCGCATCCGTGCTGGAGATAGAGTCATAGGACGGTCTGGGTCCGTTCAAGTTCATCGGGGTCGGGCTAATAGAGGAAACGCTAAAGATGATCGCGCCACTCGTCATCTACTTTATCGGTACCTACCGCTCGGAGGCCGCGGGCGTGATGGTAGGTTTTACCTCCGCTATGGGCTTCTCCGCGCTCGAAACGGCCGGGTACGGTTTCGACTCGTACATAGGCACCACCAACGCTACTAGCAACGCCGTGGCCAAGGTCCTTCAGGCTCCGTTCGCGATCTTGCAGCTCGACATCACGCTCCTAATGCGCTCGGTCTTGGACCCGATCGGGCACGGGGTCTGGACCATCCTCATCTGCTACGTGCTCTTCCACGAGCGGCGGAAGGCGGGGCGCAAGGTCTTCAACTGGCGCGTGGCCGGCGCGTTCGTGCTGGCGGTCATGATCCACGCCGGCTGGGACCAGAGCTTGATCCAGATCTCGACCGCGCCCCCGCCACTGCGGGTGGCCTATGTGGTCCTGTTCCTCATCGTCTTGGTGGTCACGTTGTGGCTTCTGGTAAGAATCGTGCACAAGACCCGGAGAGACATGGGCGTGGAGACGTAAGGCTACCCGCGACCCCGAGGGGTAGGGGCGGTTCGCGAACCGCCCCTACCCGCGAACCGCCCCTACCCCGACTTGTTCCGGATCTCGATGCGGCGCGGTTCGGCGGCCACGGCGCCGCCCTCGACGGTGATCACCACCAGACCGTTGTCGAACTCGGCGCTGATCTCATCGTCGTCTATGCCCGCCGGCAGCGTCATGCTGCGGCGGAAGACGCCGTAGAAGCGCTCGTGGACGTAGAAACTCGCGTCTTCCACGTCCTGGCGGCGCTCCCCGGAGATCGTCAGGATGTTCTCCTGGAGCGAGACGTCTATGTCCACTGGGGCCACGCCCGAGAGCTCCAGCCGGATCACCAGGTCCCTGCCGCGGGCGAAGACGTCGGCGGTCGGGATCCAGGCGTTGGCGTGGGTCCTCTGGCGCTCTTCCGGGGCGGCATCGTAGCCGTAGCTGCCGATGTTGCGCATCCGGTTCATCTCGCTCGCCATGTCCAGAAACCCCCGAAATGGGTTCCTCTCGTGCTCCATCTCTCTCCTCCCGCCGCTAATCGTCCCTGGCCGCCTGACCCACCGGCTCGCCCGCCTCGCGGCGGCGCATGAGTTCCTCCGCCTGCCGGCTGTCGGCCTTACCGTCGTAGGCCATGATGTCCTGCATCTGCTTGCGCTCCTCACGATAATCGGTACGGAGCGCCATGAACAGGGAGTAGGCGATGGCGAGCATCAGCACCGCGAACGGGGTGGCCGCGATGATCTGGGAGTTCACCAGGGCGTCTATGCCCCTGGTCGTCCCGGCGCCGGCGGCGAGCATTATGGCCGCAAACGCCGCCATGATGACGCCCCACGTCAACTTCACCCAGGTCTTCGGGTTCAGGGCGCCGCCGGTGGACATGGAGCCGAGTACTATGGTGCCTGCGTCCGCGCCGGCGACAAAGAAGATCCAGACCAAAAAGATCGCCAGCAGCGAAGCCACGAGCGCAAACGGGTACTGGGCGATGAACTCGAAGAGGGCGCCCGCCGGGTTGGCCGCCGCGTTCTCGCTGATGTCCCCGCCCAACCGGTCGTCGATCTGGAAGGCCGCACCCCCGAACACGGCGAACCACAGGATGCTAAAGACGCTCGGGGCGAGGAGCACCCCGACGACGAACTCCCGGATCGTGCGCCCGCGGGAGATCCTCGCGATGAACGCCCCGACGTAGGGGGCCCAGCAGATCCAGGTCGCCCAGAAGAAGATCGTCCAGCTCCCCAGCCACGGCGCCTCATCGGGCCTGAAGGTGCTCAGGTAGAAGCTCTGGGGGACGATGTTTGACAGGTAGCTGCCCGTCCCCTGGGTGAAGGCGTTGAGCTGCAGCAGCGTCGGTCCGACGACGAGAAAGTACACGACGAGGAAGAAGGCGAGGTAGATGCTCGCCTGGCTCAGAAAGTTGACGCCCTTGTCGACCGGTGTGGAGGCCGAGAGCAGGTACGCGACCATGGTCACGAGGATGATGCCGATTTGGAGGCCAAGGCCGCTCGGGAGGCCGAAGACCTGGCTCAGCCCCGAGTCTATCTGGAGCGTGCCGGCGCCGAGCGAGCCCGCCACCCCGACCAGCGTCGCGAAGACCGCCAGGATGTCCACGGCCTTGCCGATGGGCCCGTAGACCCGGTCCCCGAGGATGGGGTAAAGAACCGTGCTGATCTGCAGGTTGTTCATCCCCCGCCGGAAGCTGAAGTACGCCACGGCGAGGCCGACGATGGCGTAGATCGCCCACGGATGCAAGCACCAGTGAAAGAGCGCCGTCCGCAGCGCCAGGTCCGCGGCCTCGGGCGACCTCGGCTCCGCCAACCCCAGCGGCGGCTCCGCGTAGTGCGACAGGGGCTCGGCCACGCCCCAGAAGACCAGCCCTATGCCCATCCCCGCCTGGAACAGCATCGCGAACCACGCGAAGCGCCCGAACTCGGGTTTTTCGTCAGGCCGGCCGAGCCGGATCTTGCCGTACCGGCTGAACGCCAGGTAGATGGCGAACGCCAGAAAGAAGGCCGTGAGCAACTGGTACATCCAGCCGAGCCCCGTCGTGATGCCGCCGGCCACCGTCGCGAGGGCGTCCCCGAAAGGGTCCGTGAACAGCACACCCAGAGCCACGAACACCGCCGAGATCGCGACGGTCGCATAGAACACGACCCCGAGCTGACGCCCGGGACCTTCCTTTTGGTTTTCCGCCCCCGAACCTGCCGCCACACCAAACCCCCTGGTCGCTTGCGTCTGTGCCTACGCCAACGGAAGAGAGCCGGCGCATCCTTTTATGCGGTTTTGCATTCTGAACAGAACCCGTCGCCGCTAAACCCCTCTTTGGCGTTCTCACATTCTATAAGCAACGCGTGCCGCGTACCTCCCGGATCGACGTACGCCCGGCGTCTGCGAGGCATGGCCGGGAGACTCTGGCTTCAAGAGATACCCCTCGGCGCCGTTTGCCAACCCTTCGCCGGCGCGCGGCTACCTTTCGCCGGCCCCGACGGGCTGCCGGGGGGACGCCTGCACCTCGGTCTCCGAGACGTCGCTACGGAAGGTCTCCGTCAGCAGGTACGGGCACGCGAGGGCGAGGAGAGCCAGGGCGGCCAGGAAGGTGGAGACCAGCCACGGCTCGCCCCGCCGGCCGCCAGAAGCGCGGTTGCGATGAACGGGACGAACCCGCCGAGAACGCCGCCGAGCTGGTAGGCGAGGGAGACGCCGCTGTAGCGCACGCGGACGCCGAACAACTCGGAGAAGAACGTGGCCTGCACGCTGAACATCAGGCCGACGACGACCGCTCCGGTCATGTACATCGGGCGCCGGCCGACGCGGTCCGAGAGCCACCCGAAGATCGGGAACATGAGCAGCTGCCCGGCGGAGGCGATCAGGACGCCGTTCAGGATCCTGTCCTCGGGGAGCCCGAGCTGGGAGCCGGCGTCGCCGATCCACACCCCGGCGCCGGAGAGTCGGTCGTGAGAGCATAGAGGAGCATGCGGGACGCCGGGCGCGGCGAGTGGGCAAAGGAGGGGCCGAACGTGGAAGAGGGGCTTGGCAGGTTGCGGGGAAAGTCCGCGGTCGTCACGGGCGCGGCCAAGGGCATCGGCAGGGCCACGGCGGAGCTGTTCGCCAGGGAGGGCGCCAGGCTCGTCGTCACCGACATAGATGAGCCAGGATTAGAGGAGTTGGCCGAACGGCTCGCGCGCGACGGGGCCGAGGTCGAGGCGGTGGTCGGCGACGTCTCGTCGCCGGAGGACGCACGGCGCATGGTGCGGGCGGCGGTCGAGCGCTACGGGCGCGTGGACGTCCTCGTCGCCAACGCGGGCGTCATTCCGCTCAACAACATCGTCGATGCCACGCCGGAGGACTGGGATCACGTGATGAGCGTGGACGGGCGGGGTATGTTCCTCACCTGCAAGTACGCGATCGAGGAGATGCTCGAGACCGGCGGTGGCTCCATCGTGTGCCTCTCATCGATCAGCGGCCTCGCCGGGCAGAAGGACCAGTCGACCTACGGGCCGGCCAAGTTCGTCGCCTCCGGCATCACCATGCACCTGGCCGTGGAGTGGGCCGACCGTGGCATCCGCGTCAACGCCGTCGCGCCCGGCACCATAGCCACCGAGGCCGTGGCCGAGCTCCCCGAGAGATACATAGCTCCCATGAGGGAGGCGCACCCGATTGGCCGACTCGGGGACCCGGCCGAAGTGGCCAACGCCATCCTGTTTCTGGCCTCCGACGAGGCCTCGTTCGTCACCGGCGCGATCCTGCCGGTCGACGGCGGCTACCTGGCCCGTTAGACTCGTCAAAGGAGGAAAGATGGAACCCGAAAGCCTGGCGACGGCCCTCGCGTCGGCCCGCGTGGTCGACCTCTCGGCGACGATCTCCGAGCGGCTGCCGGGGACGTGGCCGGGGCACATGACCTTCGCCCACCACAACTGGAACTGGTTCGCCGAGGTCGACGGGCCGACCGGGCGGACCCGCAGCTCGGGGCCCTACCAGACGAACTTTCTGGTCGTGGACGAGCACTGCGGCACCCACTTCGACGCGCCTACCCACTTCGTGCCGCCCGAGGGTTCCGGGCTCCCGCTCGCCGGGCCCCTGGGCGCGCAGAGCGGGGACAGGGTGCCTCTGGACGACCTGATGGGCCCAGCGGTCGTCGTGGACCTGCGCTTTTTGGCCAGCGAGGGAGAACCTGGGGTGAGCCCCTTTATCACGGAGGAGCACCTGGCCTCCTGGGAGCGGGACAACGGCCGGATCCAGGAGGGTGAGATCGTGCTGCTCTGGACGGGTTGGGACCGCTACTACACGGAGGGGGACGAGGGCCTGAAGTACATGCACGGTTCCCTCGTCACAGGCGAGTCCCCCGGCTGGCCCGCCCCCTCCCCCGACACCGCCGTCTTTCTGGACGAGAGGGGCGTGCGGTGCGTGGGCATCGACGCGCCGAGCATCGGCAGCGCCCACGACCCCGTGCCGGTCCACCAGGAGGGCCTGAGCCGCGGCCTGCGCTACGTCGAGATCCTGGCCAACCTCGACCAGCTGCCGACCCGCGGCGCCTACTTCGTTTTCTTGCCGCTAAAGATAGAGGGCTCATCCGGAGGCCCGGGACGCGCCATGGCGCTGCTGCCGCCCGAGGCCTGACCAGCGGAGCTTTTTCGGCGGGACGCGATGCTCTGGTGGGTTCCCGACACGCGGTATCGCCGGGAAGTTTCGAGAATAACGTGAGATTTCCCCCTTGAAGCTGCTTCGCCACCTTCTGGCGATAGGACTGCTGCCCTTCGTGGTGGCCGTCGTTGTCCCGGCGTACATCGTCGGCTCCTCCGCCAACGATGTCGGCTGGGATCTCACGCCGCCGCTGGGCCTTCTGCCGGGGCTGCTCGGGGGCATCCTCGTTGGATTTGGCCTCCTGCTCATCTACAGGACCGTAGCGCTCTTCGCGACCGTCGGGGAGGGCACGCTTGCCCCCTGGGATCCCCCGCGGAGGTTCGTGGTCAGGGGGCCGTACCGCTACGTGCGCAACCCCATGATCAGCGGCGTGCTGTCGATACTGCTGGGCGAGGCCACTCTATTCGGGTCCGTGCCCCTGCTCGTGTGGTTCTCGGTCTTCCTGGCCGTCAACGCCGCAACCATGCCCCTGATAGAGGAACCGGGCCTGGAGCGCCGCTTCGGCGGCGACTACATCGCCTACAAACAGAACGTGCCGCGCTGGATCCCCCGTTTGCGACCCTGGCAGCCGGACGAAGATCGCGGTGGAGAAGACGGGCCTCGATAAGCCTGCCGGGGATCGTCGGGCCGCGGACGGCGGCGCTCGCGAGCCGGCGGTTCAGAGGTCCCGAAGATCCCCCACCAGGACCACCTCTCCGCTTGACCCCGGGGCCCCATCGTCGGGCTCGCGGGTCACCTCGATCTCCGGGTACGACGTGGCGCTGAGCGGGGCCGAGAGGTTCACGGTCGTCCGGTCCCCCGATTGCGCGTGGAAGGTCCCGCAGCTGATCCGTCCGCCGCCTTCCCTGGCGTACCACATCTCGTAGTATTCGCCCTGTCGAAGCTCGGGCATGTCCCACACCTCCAGCTCTAACTGGAGGTTCCGATCGTCCACCTCTCCGCGCAGCTCGCCGCCGGCGCCCGAGGCGATCTCCGTCGCGGTCAGCGGGAGGCTCTCCGAGGGCCCGCCGACGAGCCCCCTCAAGAACCCGACACCCAGGACCGCGGCGACCAGCAACGCGGCTGCAGCCGCGGCCCAGAGCCACCTCCGCCCACCTCCCGAGCGCGAAGGGATGCTTGCCGCTGTCCGCTCCATGGTGCGGGCCTTCAGCTCCGGTGGCGGTGTGCTGGAGGCCAGCAGCCTGAGGAGGTCATGGGTTTGCCTGAGGTGATCCAGCTCCCCCCGGCACGCGGCGCATTCTTCCAGGTGGCGCCGCAGCTCGCGTTCCTCCTCGTCCGAGAGCTCCCCCAGCAGGTAAGGGCCCAACAACTCCCCGAAGCGGTCCTCAGGCACGCCGAACCCCCTCCGAGAACCCGGCCAGCGCCCCGTGGAGTTCTTTGAGGCCCGCCGTGGTTCGGCCCTGGATCGTTTCGACGGCCAGGCCGGTGCGGCGCGAGATCTCGCCCTGGGATAAGCCTTCGAAGTACGCCAGGATCAACACCTCGCGGTGGTCGTCCGCGAGGTTGGCAAGCGCCCGAGCGACGTCCCAGTCTTTGCCGTCACCATCGGGCTCCGGTTTGGTCGGAGGCTCCTCTGGGGGATCTCCCCCGTTCGACGAAGGCGCTTCCCTTCCGACGCGCGCAAGGTACCCGGCGCGGCTGTGGGTGATCCGGTGCAGCCAGTTCGCGAAGGGCTCCCGGTCCGGGTCGAACGCGGCGGCGCCGCGCCAGACGTCGGCGAAGGCATCCCTGACCAACTCTTCGGCCAGGTGGGGGTCTCCCAGAAGTTTTATCCCGGTGGCGTACACGGGCCGCGCGTAGAGATTGTAGAGCTCTGAGAAGGCCCCTTCGTCGCCCTCCGCCACCCGGCGCACCAACTGTCCGTCTGCCACCTGCTCCACCGCCGTCCCGGCGTTCGCTCTTCGTCGGTAAATCGGAGCGCCACCGATGTTACCCGGGGCTCCCCGGTTTCCGTCCGACCAGGTCCTACCACGACTTTATACGCCGGGCGACTCGCCGTCGGATGCCATCCGTCGCGCGATAGTCGACACGTCGCCGGAGGGCCCGGGGCAGGGGTGTACGAGGGCCCAGGGGCGTTGCGCGCTATCAGAGGGCCCTGACCATGCCCCCGTCCACGAGGATTGCCTGGCCTGTCACGTAGCCGTTGGCCGGGGAGGCCAGGAACGCCGCCACCCGCGCGAACTCCTCCGGCGTCCCGTAACGACCGAGCGGTATCTGCGTCGCGAAGCTCTCGCGGACCTCCTCGACGGAGACGCCCCGGGACTCGGCCTGCGAGGCGTCCACCGACTCCGTACGGCCGGTAAGGATGCGGCCGGGACCCAGAGTGTTCACCAGGATGCCGTCAGGCGCGAGCTCCAGGGCCAGGCTCTTGGAGAGCCCGTTCAGGCCGGCGCGAAACGTGTTGGAGAGGAGGAGGTTGTCGATGGGCTGCTTGACCGACGAGGAGGCGACGTTCACGATGCGGCCCCCGCCCCGCTCGCGCATGGAGGGCAGGACACCGCGCACGCAGCGTACGAGGCTCAGCACTATCTGCTCGAACGCCAGGGTCCACGCCCCATCGTCCAGGTCCCCGAAGTTGCCCGTGGGTGGGCCGCCGGTGTTGTTCACCAGCACGTCCAAGCCGCCGAGACGGTCGAGGGCCAGCGAGATCAGGGCGTCTATCTGCGCCTCGCTCGTGAGGTCGGCGGCGCGGTGTATTACCTCCGTCCCCGTCTCCCGGCTGATCTCTTCCGCCGTCTGCGCCAGCGAGGCCTCATCGCGGCTGGAGATCGCCACCCGCGCGCCCTCCCTGGCGAGTTCGGTAGCTATGGCCCGTCCCAGGCCCTTGCTCGCCGCCGTCACCAACGCGGTCTTTCCTTCGAGACCGAGATCCACCTGTTACCCCCTTGACGGTTTCCTGAGCGTCCCGCGGCCAACCGGCCATAGGGACTCCGCCGATAGCGTGCCCCCGACGACAATAATAAGGGATTCTGCCGCCTCGGAGGCCGGCGTCGATCGGGGACTTGACCCTAACACCGTGTCAGGCTCTAGACTTGGAGATGTCATGCTCAGCATAGGAGACATCGCCCGTCACGGTCGAGTCTCGGTGCGCATGCTGCGGCACTACGACGCCATCGGTCTGCTGCGACCGGCGCGCGTAGATCGGGCGACTGGCTACCGCTCGTACGACGCCGCCCGGTTGGCGCAGGTCGAAGCGAGGCTCCGGATCATCGAGAAGGAGGGCGCCATGCCGACCGACGACATCCAGGTCAAGAGGATTCCCGGGGTCAGGGTCGCGGAGCTCACCGGCACCGCGGCGAGCTTCGAGCCCGAATCCATCAGCCCGGTCATTGGACCGCTCTACGAGGAGTTGCGCGCGCGGCTCGACCGTGCCGGGCTGATCCCCGCCGGCCCGGCGATCTCCTACTACGAGGACTCCCCAAACGGCGATGGGGTCCTCGTCCACGCCGCCCTCCCGGTCGACGCCGATCCCGACGAGGATCACGACTTCGATATCGTGGACCTGCCGGAGATCGGGCAGGCGGCCACGATCGTGCACCGGGGCTCCATGGACGACGTCATGCCGACCATCCAGACGCTGGCCTGCTGGATCGACGCCAACGCGTACCGCTCGGCCGGATACAACCGCGAGCTGTACCTGGAGTGCCCCGAGAGCAGGGACGCGTGGGTGACAGAGCTTCAAGAACTGATCGCCACGAGCTGAAGGGGCCGGGACGTGCACGAGACCCTGGTCGAGTCGGCGACCGATGCGGCACAAGCGCTGAGCCGCAAAGAGTTCTCCTCTCGCGAGCTGACCGAGATGTTGCTCGCGCGGATCGAAGCCGTCAACCCCGCGCTTAACGCCGTCGTGGAGCTCCGGGCAGAGGCCGCGCTGCGGGAAGCGGTCGCCGCCGACGAGGCGATCGCTCGCGGCGACGATGTCGGACCGTTGCACGGGGTACCCGTGACGGTCAAGGACAGCTTCAACGTCGCCGGTATGCGCACCACCTGGGGCAATCCCGCCTTCGAGGACTTCGTGGCGGACTCGGACGCCACCGTCGTGCGGCGGCTGAGGCAGGCCGGTGCGATCGTCGCCGGCAAGACCAACGTGCACTTCATGCTGGCCGACTTCGGTCAGACGGCCAACGATCTGTACGGGGTCACCAACAACCCGTGGGACGCAACGCGCTCGCCGGGCGGCTCCTCCGGGGGAGGGGCGGCGGCGCTCTGTGCCGGGATGACGTTCCTCGATTACGGGTCCGACCTCGTCGGCTCCGTTCGCATCCCGGCGAGTTTCTGCGGCGTCTACGGATTGAAACCGAGCGTCGGGACCGTCCCGTTGACGGGGTTCCAGCCACCGGGTCCCCCACCGCCCCCGAGCGACATGACGTACATGTCGGCGGTGGGACCGCTTGGCCGATCCCCCCACGACCTGCGGGCGGCATTGAGCGTCACCGGCGGACCCGAATACCAGGCGGCAAGAGCCTACTCCTGGGCGCCGGCGCCACCGCGCCACGCCCGGCTGGAGGAATACCGGGTTGGCGTCGTGCTCGACCACGAGCGCGCCCCCGTCTCCAGCGAGGTCGCCGCGCCGCTCTCCGACGCCGTGGACGCGCTCGCCCGAGCCGGCGCGACGGTCGTCGCGGGCTGGCCCGACGGCGTTGACCCCGTGCGGTGCTACGAATCTTTCGGGTTCCACGTGCAGGCGTTCTTCGCCTTCCAGCAACCCGGCGAGGGCTCCGCGAGGCTCTCGGAGTTCGTCGACCACGAGAACCGCCGCATGATGGCCCGCGCCGCCTGGAACCGCTACTTCGAGGACATCGACGTGTTCCTGTGCCCGGTAAACTTCACGGCGGCTTTCCCGCACGATGCAAGGCCCTTCGAGCAACGCACGATCGCGACTTCCGAAGGCGACCGGCCATACAACGACCAGGCATTCTGGGTTTCGCACGCGTCATTGGCGGGCCTGCCCGCCGTGGCCGCGCCGGTAGGGCGCACATCCGGCGGGCTTCCCGTCGGCGCGCAGATCGTGGGCCCGCTTCACGAAGACGACACGGCGATCACGTTCGCCGAACTGCTCGCAGAAGAGATCGGTGGATTCCAACCCCCACCACTATAGGCGATCGCATGGCGACCAATGGAGGCGTCCGCAGGACGTCGCCGCGCGCGGGCCGCCGGATAGTCGGCGGTGGCTCAGGGACCTTCGAGGAATCGTCTGCCCGTCCAGCCGCGTTCGGCGGCGTAGACGGCCAGCCGGGTGCGGTCCCTGAGGCCGAGCTTGCGCAGGATCTTGGAGACCTGGTTTCTGGCCGTGCCCTCGCTTATGTACAGGGCGCGGGCTATCTCCGCGTTGGTGGCACCGCCTGCCCACGAGCCCGACCACCTCGACCTCCCTCTCGGAGAGTACGCCTTCGGGGTCGCGGGCTCGGGGCGGCGGTGTCTCCAGCCGCTTGAGCTCGGAGATCACGCGCGAGGCGGCCGGACCGCCGAGCACCGGGCTCGCCCTGGCTCGCACCTTCTCTATGGCCCGGACGAGCTCTTCCGGGGAGACGTTCTTGAGGAGGTAGCCCTTCGCCCCAGCCCTCAGGCCCCCGAAGACGTACTCGTCGTCGTCGAAGGTGGTCAGGATGATGCACGGCGACCTCGGGATGGTCGGTCGACGACCTGCCCGGTGAGCTCGACCCCGTCCATCCTCGGCATCCGGACGTCCACCAGCGCCACGTCGGGTCTCAGCTGCGGGATCCTTCGCAGGGCCTCGACGCCGTCCCCGGCCTCGCCCACGACCTCCACCCGCTCGTCCAGCTCCAGGAGCGTCGCCAGACCCCGGCGCACGATCTCCTGATCCTCGACGATCAGGACCCGCACGGGCCTCTCCCCCGCGTACCGTTCGCTCACGGCGCTCCTCGACTCGCCTGGCTCGCCACCGGCTTGCCGAAAGGCAGCTCGACCTCGACAGACGAACCCTCCACCCGGCGCGTTTCCTGCGGCGAAGGCGCCCCCCAGGGCCTCGACCCTCTCCCTCAGGGCGCGGTCAGGCCGAACCCCGCTGCCGTCGTCCTCGGGATCGTCCGCTGCTCCTCGACCGTCGTCGGTCACCGCCAGCCTCACGCTCGCATCCTCGTAGGCCAGGGAGGCGTCGACCCGGCGGGCGCGCGAGTGCCTGGCGGCGTTGGTCAGGCCCTCCTGCAGGGCGCGGTAGAGTACCAGCTCCGCCTCCTCCGGCAGCTCGCGTTCCTCGCCCTCGACCCGAAGGCGGACCTCGAAACCGGTCCCGTCGAAGCTGCGGGCCAGCGCCCGCAGGGCGCCCGCGCCGGACCTCTCCCCTATGGACGGGGGTTTGAGCGCCCTCACCGAGCGGTGCACCTCCTCGAAGGCTTGCGCGGCGAGGTCCCTGGCGCGCTCCATCTGTTCGCGGGCCTTCTCCGGACGCTTCTCCGCCGTCTTCACCGCGGCCTCGGCCTGCAACTTCACGGCGGTGAGGTGGTGGCCCGACGGAGTCGTGGATCTCGCGGGCTATCCTGGCGCGCTCCTCGGTGAGCGTCAGCTCCCGCACCCGTCCGGCGTAGCGCCGGAGCTCCGCGTGGGCCGCCTCCAGGTCCCCGAGAAGCTCCTCCGCCCGCTCCCGGCTTCGCCGCGCGTCCATCACCGCCGCGCCGACGCCGATGGCGACCACGGCGAAGAAGGCGAGCCGCATGATGGTGTTCCCGATCCTCTCCTCCGTCGGACCGAGGAACGTGTCTCCCGGAAGCTCCGTCAGGGAGCCGGTGAGGACGACGGCCAGGAACGCGAAAGCGTAGGCGGCGGCCCACCGCGTCCCGAACAGGAACGCCGCGTTGGCGAACGCGAGGGGGAAGAACCCGTAACCCCAGGCATACCCCGAGAGTAGGATCAAGACGGTGGCGGCCAGCAGGAAGACCGGGGAGAGCAGCTTCCTCCAGCGGCTCGCGGAAGGACGCCAGGGCAGCGCCAGCCAAACGGCCACCAGGGCCACGCAGGCCACCGTCACCGGCGCAAGACCGTGGTCCGGGTCTACGCTAAGGGGTTCGACTTCGACCGCGCGGAAGATGTAGTTCAGGACGAGGATGGACCAGAAGAGCAGGTCGAAGATCGCCGGCCGGTCCGGATCTTTCACGATCCCCGCCAGCGCGCCGGCGGCCGCCCTGTGCGGACCCGAAGAGCGTTCGTTCCTTCTCGAGCGGCTTGACCGGCCCCGAGCTTGTGTCGCCCGTGCTCACACCCCAACTCTATCGCCTCCCGTCCAGTCGGTCATCGACCGGCCGTCACTTTTTTCGTGACCGTTGTAACTACGTCGTGTGAGGTGCCCAACGGCGAATGGTGCGAACGGGGTGATCTGCGGCAGATTACGGCGGACGCGCGCCTTGTTAGATTCGGACGCAAGAAGCCTCCCGAACGAGAAGAGGGGATGGGATGAAGCCTGACACCAGGAGAAATGCCACCGCAAGAGTCGGCGGCGATCCGGCGGGCCCAGGGGCAGAAATCGTCGGCCGCCGCCTGACGATGTGGCAGCGCATCGTCCCTGCGGTCGGCCTGGTATTTCTGGCCCCGCTGATCGGGGAGTTCCTGCTGGGCAACGTCTCGATCGCGGGGATCCTGGGCCTCTTCGTTCTCGCGCCGATGTACGGTTGCGGGGCGCTACTCATCCGCGAGGTTGCCCGCCGCGCCGGGCGTGGTTGGTCGACCATGATCGTGCTCGGCGTCGCCTACGCCCTGTTCGAGGAAGGGCTGGTTACCCAGTTCCTGTTCAACCCCTCGTACCACGGCCTCGACCTGCAGAGCGCCGCCTACATCCCGGCGCTCGGCATCGGCGCCCAGCTAACCGTTACCGTCATCGCCCTGCACGCGATCTGGAGCACCGGCGTGGCGATCGCGCTCGTCGAAGCCCTCGTGCCGGCGCGGAGCACCACGCCCTGGCTGGGCACGTTCGGCCTCACCATTACCGGAATCGTGTTCCTGGCCGGCTCGGCCTTCCTCTTCGGAGCCGAGTACTCTGAGCAAGACTTCCTGGCCTCGGTGCCGCAGCTCGTCGGCACGACCGTCGTGATCCTGGCCCTGATCGCCGTCGCGTTCGCGATCGGTAGACGTCCGCGTCCTCGCCTCAGAGGAACGGCGCCCAACCCGTGGCTGGTCGGGGCGCTTTCCCTGGTCGCGTCGAGCCTGCTCCTGAGCGGCGCGGACGCGCCCGGCTGGGCCGGGGTCGGGATCGCGCTCGCCCTGATCGCGGCGTCCACCATCCTGGTTCTACGGTGGTCGGGACGCGAGGGTTGGGGTGCCGCGCACCGGCTCGCGCTGGCCGGGGGAGCGCTGCTTACCTACGCCTGGATCGGCTTTCCGATGGCGCCGCTCGACGAGAGCCCTGGCACGGTCGACCTGATCGGCAACGCGGTCTTCGCGGCAGGAGCAGTCGCTCTGCTCGCGGTGGCCATTCGAAAGGTGCGCCGCGCGAAAGGAACTACATGAGCCAGGACAACCTGTGGGGAAACATGCGGAGAGGAAGCAGTGTGATGGAATCGTCCGGTAGAAGCCGCGGCACGGTCGTGACCGAACCCGCCTGGATCAGGGCCCTGGTGTGGATCGGGCTGCCGCTCCTGGGGGCCGGGGCCGGGTGGTTGCTCAAGGCCATAACGGGCTGGGTGGTTTCCCTCTCGTGGGCGCCGCTCCAGGGTCCGTTCAGGCTCGTGGACGAAATCCTCGCGTCCGTCGGCGAGCCATGGGCCACCTTCGGATCTCTGGCCGTTGGCGCGGTGGCCGGCCTGGTGCTCGCCTTCATCGCGGAGCAGGAGACGCTCACCGTCGCCATCGCCCACGATAGGGTGACCACGAAGCGTGGCGAGTCCACTCGGACTTTCGATCGCGCTGCCGTGGGCGCCGTCTTCCTGGACGGGAAGGAGCTCGTGATCCTCGGCCGGGGCCGCGACGAGCTGGCGAGGGAGGCTTCCGACCTGAGTGCCGACAGCCTCAGGGACGCTTTTCTCGTCCACGGATACTCGTGGCTGGCCGATGGAGATCCGTTCAAGGAAGACTACCGGCTCTGGGTCGAAGACACGCCAGACCTCCCGCCGGGCGCAAACGCCCTCCTCAAGGCTCGCGCCCGGGCGTTGGGCCAGGGAGACGACGGTAAGCGCGACGCTACTAGAGCTGCGCGCGGAGCTCGCCAGGCTCGGCGTCGTGGTCCGGGAGGAGAAAAAGCGCCAGTACTGGCGCCGCTAGCGGACGACGGGGTTGGATAGCGGCTCGAAGCCGGCTATACGGCACTCGGCCACGTCTCCGGCCTGGACCTGGACGGCCCCCGGAGTCCCCGTCGAGATTATGTCCCCCGGCAACAACGTCATAACTCGCGAGTGGAAGGCGACCAGCTCGTACGGCGAGAAGGTCATGTTCGAGACAACGTTCCGGCGCCGCTCCTCCCCGTTGAGCACCGTCGCGACCTCCAGGTCCTCCACCTCCCCCACCTCATCAGGCGTCACCAGGTGCGGGCCGAAGGAGAAGAACGTGTCGAAGCTCTTGGCGCGCGTGAGGTAGCGGGGGTTTCGGCGCAGAATGTCCTCGGCCGTCATATCGAGGACGGTTGTGAAGCCCGCGATAACCTGTGGTGCTTCCTCCACCGAGACGTCCTTCGCCTCGCGGCCGATGACGAGGGCCAGCTCCGCCTCTGCCGTCACCCGTTCGGATTGTTCGGGGAGCCGGATCTCGTCCCCCGGCCCGATGATGGTCGTGTCCGGACGCATGAAGCTCGCCGGCTCTTCGGCCGGCGTGGCCTCGTCGAGATCACCGGCATGCTCGGCGTAGTTGAGGCCGATCCCCCAGATCTTGCGCGGCCGCCGATAGAGCGGCCCGTAGGAGGCGTCGGAGGTCAGGGCCACGCGTCCCATGAGCTCCTCGATCTCGCCCTCCGATAGCTCATCCCACCGGCGGCGTAGATCTTCCAGCCGGCCGCTAGCGAGCAGGGAGAAGAGGTCCAGCGGCCACCCATCAGGGTCCGGCACCTCCGCTATCGGCAGGACGCCGCCCGTGCCCACGACGCCCGCCACCTCTCTGCCACCGATGTTTGCGCAAGCCAGCCTCAACGCCCCTCCTTTCCGACCATGTTAGCCGATGCCGTCCGCGCCCGAAGAAAAGCGTGCCGGTATACTGCCCCCATGTCCCTGCGCGGCGTCTGCACCATCGCCCTGACCCCATTCATAGATGACGGCGACGTGGATCTCGAAGGCGTCGACGCCCTGGCCGCCTACTACCTGGAGGCCGGGGTGCACGGCCTGACGGTGCTCGGGATCATGGGCGAGGCGCACAAGCTCTCGGACGCCGAGCGCTCGGCCGTCATGCAGCGGTACGTCGCGGCTGTTGACGGCAGGGTACCGGTGGTCGCCGGGTGCTCGGCGCCGGCCACGCGGCTGGCCGTGGAGCGGGCGCTCGCGGCCGAGGACGCCGGTGCCGAGGCCGTGATGGTCGCCCCGCCCAACAACGTCGGCAACCTGGACCTCGTCTACGAGCACTACCGGCGCGTGGCCGAGGCCGTCTCCCTTCCCGTCGTCGTGCAGGACGAACCCGTAAACACCGGCGTCGTCATGCCCGCGCCGTTCCTCGCGCGCCTCGTGGACGGTATCGAGGGTTGCCGCTTCGTCAAGCTTGAGGAGGCCCCGACGACCATCAAGACCTCGCGGCTGCTAGAGACGGCCGAGGGCGAGGTCGGCGTCTTCGGGGGCCTGGGCGGGATGTATCTCTACGAGGAGCTGGATCGGGGCGCCATCGGCATCATGACCGGTTTCGCCTACCAGGAAGTACTCGTCGAGGTCTACGAGCTGTTCGCGGCCGGCGCGAGGACCGAGGCGCGCGACACGTTCTACAGGTATCTGCCCCTGATCCGCTTCGAGGCCCAGCTTGGTGTCGGCGGCGTCGGAATCCGCAAGGAGGTCTTCAAGATGCGCGGCATCATCCCGTCTTCCCACGTCCGTTTCCCTGCCCCGCCGCTCGATGCGCGGACGCTGCAAGAGCTGGAGGAGCTGGTCACCCTGCTCGGTCTCGGGGCCAGGGAGGTCCGCCGGTGAACTTCGAACACTCGGAGAAGGTGCTCGAGCTCAGGGAGCGCGTCGAGGCCTTTATGGACGAGCACGTCTACCCGAACGAGGGCACCTACGCCGAGCAGCTCGCGGCCGCGGATGACAGGTGGACGATTCCCCAGATCATGGACGAGATGAAAGACGAGGCCCGTTCGCGAGGGCTCTGGAACCTGTTCATGCCGGACCCGGAGTACGGAGCCGGATTGTCCAACCTGGAGTACGCGCCGCTGTGCGAGGTCATGGGCCGCAGCCCCATCGGACCCGAGGCCTTCAACTGCAACGCCCCCGATACGGGGAACATGGAGGTTTTGGCGCGATACGGGACCGACCAGCAGAAGGAGCAGTGGCTCAGGCCGCTGCTGGAGGGCGAGATCCGGTCCTGCTTCGCCATGACAGAGCCGGACGTCGCCTCATCGGATGCCACCAACATCCGGGCCCGCATCCGGCGAGAGGGCGATGAGTACATCGTGGACGGCCGCAAGTGGTGGTCCACGGGGGCCGGCGACCCGCGGTGCAGGATCTGCATCTTCATGGGCAAGACCGACCCCGAAGCCCCGCGCTACGAGCAGCAGTCCATGATCCTGGTCCCGCTCGACACGCCGGGCGTCGAGATAGAGCGCACCCTCCCCGTCTTCGGCTACGACGACGCCCCGCACGGGCACGCGGAGATCACCTTCGACGCCGTGCGAGTGCCGGCGGAGAACATGATCTGGGGCGAGGGCAAGGGCTTCGCCATCGCCCAGGGGCGGCTCGGCCCGGGCCGCATCCACCACTGCATGCGCCTCATCGGGGTGGCAGAGCGGGCGATAGAGCTGATGCGCGAGCGGGTGAAGAGCCGCGAGGCCTTCGGCAAGCCGCTTGCGGAGCAGGGCGTGATCATGGAGTGGCTCGCCGACTCCCGCATCGAGGTGGAGCAGGCCCGGCTGTTGACCCTGAAGGCGGCCCACATGATGGACACGGTGGGCGCCAAGGAGGCCAGGGCGGAGATCGCCATGATAAAGGTCGTCGCCCCGAACGTGGCCCTGAAGGTCCTCGACCGCGCCATCCAGGCCCACGGCGGGGCCGGCGTCTCGGACGACTTCCCCCTCGCCTACCTGTGGGCCTCCTCCCGCACCCTCCGCCTCGCCGACGGCCCAGACGAGGTCCACCGCGTCTCCGTGGCGAAGCTGGAGCTGAAGAAGGAGCACAAGGTCGCCCCCACGGCCGAGACGCCGAAGCGGAGCTAGGTGGCGGGTGAGCCGGGGCCACCCGGGGACCACGACTTCGTCCTCCTCGGCATCAGGTACGAGGCCGCCAGGGTGGGCGGCCTGAAAGGCGCGGCCCTGGAAAGCATCGCGGCCGATATACGGGCCGAGGTCGGCGAGGGTTGGGAGGCGCACCCGGCAATCGTGCGGGGACGCAACGCCGTTCGCGACGAGCACGGCCTCGCCAGGATCGGCGAGCCGGGTCGGAGACAACCCTACTCCGGCCCTTCCCGGCGTTCGCTTCTGGACCGGCTGCGCGGTCGGTGAACGAGGCACGGTCCGCGGCGTGAACCCCGTTAGAATAAGGCCAGAGGCAATTTCATACGGCGCGGCTTGGTGCCGCGGGAGGCAGAGGCATGGCCATAGAGATGTCCGGCGGCGAGATCGTCAACGCGCGCGGGACGGTGGTGACGTTCCGCCAGAGGTGCGAGAGTTGCGGGTTCGTCTACGACTTCAACAAGACCACCATCGTCCCGGCCTACTCCTCGCGCAAGGTCCGTCCCTTCACCTGCAAGGAGTGCGGGACCTACCAGGAGGTAGAAGTTCGTTATCTCCACAAGGGTCCCCAAGAAGAGCCCACGTAGCCTCCAGTCCGCCGTCCTCGTGGGCGAGCACCTTGAGGTCTAGCATCCTGTAGACGCGGTTTCGTTCTTCGAGCTTCAGAGCGTCGAGGCTCACCGGCAAGATCCGGGCATAGTAGCCTAGCAGAGGGCGTCCCTGTCGCGCTCCAATTGCTCCCCGCGGGCCGCCCTGCCCTCGATGCGCGCGAGCGCGTCCTCTACGGCCCGCGCGCCTGCTCGATGAACTCCCTGGACACCAGGGGGCAGCTCGAAGATCCTCGGTACGCAGACCTGGTGCACCGCCTGATCTCCACGAACCTGCCGGGTGTGTCCAGCGAATTCTGTCGGTCCTACGGCTGGGGCACGGAGGACGAGGGCGAGGGCGGCCCGCGGGGAGCCGTTCGTGTCGTTCGGGGTTTGACAGCGCCTCTGGTCCGTCTTGCGGACGGCCTCGCTGGTCTTGCGCTGAATCAGGGGCGCCGTGCGCCGAGGAGGACCGGCAACCTCGCGCGCGGTCCGTCCCTCCCCTATCCTGTGCCCGTGGGCGGAGTAATCGACAGGGCGCCGCCGCCCTCCTTAGTGGCGCCGAGGGGCAGTTTCGGGGCTGCCGCACGCGATATTTCCGAACAACGTCGGCGGTCCAGGCGCTTTGGTCCAAGCCATGGACATCCTGTGGGGAGAGCGCTAGGGGGCCCTCGGCAGGGCCAGTGCCGGTGTACGAGAGCGCGAAGGAGGCACGAGCCGGGTGGAGACCGCAACAGAGACAAGGTTTGGCGAGGTACTAAGCCGAGCGCAAGAAGCAGGTCGGGCCGTCGGCGCGTTCACCTGCTACGACCTTCTGGGCTGCGAGGCCGTGGTCCGGGCGGCCGAGTCCCGTCGGGCGCCGGTGATAATCCTCGTGAGCCCGTCGTCCTTCGGGGCGGAGGGCGGCGAGCGGCTCGTGCGGGCGCTTGGGGCCGCGGCCGAGGCCTCCTCGGTCGAGGTCCTCGTGCAGCTCGACCACGCCAGGGATGAGCGCCTAATAGTGCACGCCGCCGACTGCGGGGTGGACGCCGTGATGGCCGACGGCTCGAAGCTCCCCTTCGCCGAGAACCTCGCCTTCACCCGCGCCGTGGCGGGCTCGATGCGACCCCGCGGCGTCGGGGTCGAGGCCGAGCTCGGCCGGGTGGAGGGCCACGAGGACGAGGCGGGTGAAACCTTGAGCGGCGCCGCCACCGAGCCGGGCCAAGCCGAGGAGTTCGTCGAGCGCGGCGACGTGGACTGCCTCGCGGTGGCGGTGGGCAACGTCCACGGCCATTACTCCGGCACGCCCAGGCTCGACTGGGGAAGGCTCGAGGAGCTCCGTCGGCGGACCCCCGCTCCCCTCTCCCTGCACGGGGCCTCCGGCTTGCCCGAGGCCGACCTCGAGCGGTCAGCCTCCCTAGGGGTGGCCAAGTTCAACGTCAACACCGAGCTCAGGGCGGCCTATTTTCGGCGCCTCGGGGAGGATCTCGGCGTGAGGAGCGCGGCGCTCAACCTCAAGGGCCTCGGCGACGGCGTAGTGGAGGCGGTGCAGGGGGTGGTGGAAGCGAAGCTCTCGGCCTTCGGCTGGAGGAGGGAGCCGTAGCCGTGGAACTCCTTGGGTTCGTGGAGCAGGAGGCGCGGGCTACGGTACCCGCCACGAGGCCCTTCCTTTCCCGCCTCTACGCACTTGCCAATCTCGAAACTACCAGGAGGTCGAGGCCAGACTCTTCAAAGAACAGGGCGCCCAACATCGCACGTTTCCCGAGAAGACGCCACCCCGAGACCTGACGGTGCCCGGCCTCGCGTAAACTCGGACGCTACCCAGCCCAGGGACTGAATCTCCAGCCATGTTGCCTCGGGATGTTGGTCGAGCCGTCGGTCCTGGGTATGAGTGGGGTAACGTCGAGAAGAAGGAGCGAGAGATCGTGACCGAGTACGAGCAGTCCCAGGCGATAGACGCCCCGCCCGACGAGGTGTTCGCCTGGCTCAAGGACGTCGGCAACCTCCCCGCGTACCTGCCGCCCGTCACCGACGCGTCCGTCGAGGGACCGTCGGCGGAAGGGTCACCGGGGCAGAGGATCCGGTCGACGCTCGAGTACCCCGGTGGCGAGGGCAGCTTCGACGCCGAGGGGTACCTGGCGGTGGACGATCGGGAGCGCAGGATGGAGTGGGGCGCCGAGGGCGGTCGCGACTATTCGGGATGGCTCACGGTCGGCAACCACGGCGGGTCGGGGAGCGAGGTGATCGTGCACCTTTCCTTCGGCGAGCGCTCGGTGGAGCCGGAGATCCGGGAGCAATCCGAGGGGGATCGTGATCCTTTGGAGGAGGGCATCGCGGCGACGCTGGAGTCCATCCGCCGCCAGATCGAGGAGGGCTCGGGCAAGGTCCAGCCCCCGCCGCTGCCCGAGGGCGTCGAGCCGGATGTCGAAGGCAACCCGGCCGTGGTCGAAGACCGTCCGCCCGACGGCCAGAGGTAACGTCGCCCCGGATCGGTTGGCCGGCCGGATCCGGTTTACCTATCCGGCTTACCGGAGGACGGCAACGCAGTCGATCTCGACCAGGATGCCGAGCAGGTCGGCGCCGACGGTGGTGCGGGCCGGCGGGTCCTGGGAGAAGAACTCCTCGTAGACCCCGTTGAACTGGGCGAAGCGGGTCAGGTCCGTCAGGTAGGCGTTCACCTTGACGACTTCGCCCAGGCCGGATCCGGCGGCCTCCAGGATGGTCCTGAGGTTCTCGAAGGTCTGCAGGACCTGATCTTCGAAGTTGTCTGGCACGCTCCCGGCCTCGGGGTTCACGGGCCCCTGCCCGGAGACGTACACAAAGCCGTTGGCCACCACGGCGTGTGAATACGGTCCGGCGGGCTCCGGTGCCCCGCTCGCGGTCACGGTCTCTCGGCTCATAAGTTCCTCCCGTTCTCGTGTTTGACTACACCGCCCGGCCGGGTTCGCCGGACGGTCCGCGGGCCTCGCTCGAAGGCTCCGTGGACAGCTCTTCGGAGATCTCGCCGCGGAACGTCTCCGTGGCAAGGTACACGGAGACGAGACTTATCAGGGCGACGGCGGCTATGTACACGGAGACCGGCCACGGCTCCCCGCCGGCCCAGACGAGCAGGGCCGTCGCGACAAAGGGCGCGAGGCCGCCGGCGAAGACGGCCGTGAGCTGGTACCCGAGCGAGACACCGCTGTAGCGGACGCTCGTCCCGAACAGCTCGGAGAAGAACGCCGGCTGGGTGGCGAACATGGCGCCGTTGCCGATCGCGAACCCGAGCACGATGGCCAGCCATATCAGGAGCACAACCCCGGTATCCATCAACCAGAAGAACGGGAAGGCGAAAAGCACCAGAAAGCCGGCGCCGAACATGTACACCGGGCGTCGTCCTATGCGGTCGGAGAGGGCGCCGTAGAGCGGGGTGGCGACGAACTGGACCCCGGCGGCGATCATCACGCCGGCGTAGGCGACGTTCTCCGCCAGGCCGAGCTGCTCCGTCGCGTAGGTCAGGACGAAGACAGTGAAGATGTAGCCGCAGGCGTTCTCGGCGACGCGCATGCCCATGACCAGCAGGATGCTCTTCGGGTATGTCCTCACGGCGTCGAGCAGCGGCTGGCGGGCCTCCTGGCCGCTCTCCTTCATCCGCTCGAAGGCCGGCGTCTCGGAGATCTTCAGCCGGATGAACAGCCCCACCGCGATCAGGACTATCGAGAACAGGAACGGTACGCGCCAGCCCCAGGCGAGAAACTGCTCCTGGGGCAGGGACGCCACCGCGGCGAAGATGCCGGCCGCGAGCAGGTTGCCCGCCGATGAGCCCATCTGGGTCCAGCTCCCGAAGAAACCGCGCCTCCTCGGCGGGGCATGCTCGACCACCATGAGCGCGGCGCCGCCCCACTCCCCGCCGACCCCGAGCCCCTGCACCGCGCGCAGGGTGACCAGCAGGATCGGGGCCCAGATTCCGACCTGGGCGTGCGTCGGCAGCAGGCCTATGAGCAAACGTGGCCACGCCCATGATGAGCAGCGTGAGCACCAGGATCGTCTTGCGCCCGAGCTTGTCGCCGTAGTGGCCGAAGATCATGCCGCCCACGGGCCTGAAGAAGAACCCGACCCCGAAGGTGGCAAAGGCCGCGAGCGTCCCCGCGAGCGGTGCCTGGGTAGGAAAGAAGAGCTGGTTGAAGACCACGGCGGCCGCTAGCCCGTAGAGGAAGTAGTCGTACCACTCGATCATGGCCCCGAGAAAGGCCGCGAAGCCGACCTTCCTTATGGACGAGGTCCCGCCGATGTCCTCTCCGCCAACGTTCCTCGCAACGCTCATCCGCCGCTCCTCTCGAGAAACCCACCGTTCCTGGCTCCGAGGTGCTTCCCACCCTCGACCGTCTTCTGCCCGCCCACCAGGACGAGGTCTATCCCTTCGGGCAACCGCTTCGGGTCCTCGTAGGTGGCCCGTGTCCGGAGACGGTCTCGGGGTCGAACACGACGAGGTCGGCCGCGTGGCCCGGGGCGAGGAGGCCCCGCTTGCCCAGCCGGAACCTCCGGGCCGGGAAGGAGGTCATCTTCCGCACCGCCTCCTCGAGGGTGAGCAGCCCCGTCTCGCGCACGAACCTGGCGAGGACGCGCGGGAAGGTGCCGTAGGACCGCGGATGGGGCCTCTCGGCCTGGAAAGTGGAGGCTGTCGGAGGCGACGAGGGAATGGTCCCACCCGACGACGCCGCTCCACGTCGTCCTCGGCCATGTGGAAGAAGACCATGGAGACCCTGCCGTCCTGCTCGACCAGCAGGTCCATCATGCACTCGGCGGGGTCCACACCCCGCTCCTCGCGCGATCTGGGCCAGGTGCTTGCCTTCGAGGTCTGGGTCGCGCCCCTTGCCAGCGAGGAGACGTAGACGCTCTCCCAGCCCGTGGAGGCCACCATGTTGTCCCAGTCCTCTCTGCTCGCGCCCGATCTCGTCCCTTATCCTCCTCGCGTACTCCGGGTCGCCCAACCTCTCCAGCGCCCGGGAGACGCCGCCCTCCAGCGCCCACGGCGGCAGCAGGGTCATCATGGAGGTCGAACCCGCCGTGTAGGGGTAGACGTCGCACGCGACGTCCAGGCCCCGCGACCTCGCGCTCCTCGACGAGCTCCATCGCCCGGCCCACGCTCCCCCAGTTGCCCCTTCCCGCGGCCTTGAGGTGGCTGATCTGCAGGAGCACACCCGCCCTCTCCGCGATCCAGATGACCTCCTCGATGGAGGGGATGAGGCTCCGTCCCTCGCCGCGGATGTGGGTCGCGAGCAGGCCGTCGTACTCAGGAAGCATCGAGCACAACTCGACCAGCTCCTCGCTGCGAGGTGTAGCTCCCCGGCGTGTACATCAGGCCCAGGGAGAGCCCGATCGCCCCGGCCTGCAGGGCCTCGCGCAGAGCGTGCCTTCATGCGGTCCAGTTCCGCCGTCAGAAGCCGGCCTGTTCTCGAAACCCATCTCGGCTATGCGCAGCGTCCCGTGGCCCACGTAGGTCGCCACGTTCTCCGAGGGCCTGGCGCCCCGGACGCACCGACACGTAGTCCCCGACGGTCTCCCAGCGACCACTCGCGCTCCGTCGTGCCGAGGACGGGCTCCACGTAGCTCTTGAGCGGATCGAGGTTCTCCGTGGAGAACGGGGCAGGGCGTCATCCCGCAGTTACCGACGACCTCGGTGGTGACGCCCTGGCGCGAGCTTTATCTCGCTCTCCGGGTCGTCGAGGACCATGAGGTCCGAGTGGCAGTGGCCGTCTATGAAGCCCGGGCGAGACCACCCGCCCACCCACGTCGATCGTCTCCCGGCTCTTGCCCGCGACCTGCCGACCTCGACGACGACGCCGTCCTTGATCCCCACGTCGCCAAGAACCAGGGGTTGCCGGTCCCATCGACGACGCGCCCGTTCTTCAAGCACGAGATCCAGCATCGTCGCCTCCCCTACCTGACCATCCCGCGGGCCGCCACCCGCACCTTCTCCGTCTCCCGTCCTCGTCCCGCACGTAGCACCTCGTCGTGCAGGTTCACCGTGCTGCAGACGTGGTTGGGGATGATCTCGACCGTGTCGCCCACCCGCAGGTCGCTGTCCTCATCGAGCGTAGAGCATCCCGTGCTCCTCGGTGACCCTCCCGAGCACCGCCTCGGGGTGTCCCACCACTTGGCCGAAGCCCGATCAGGTCCAGAGGCGCGACCTCCGGTTGCACGTCGGTCGCGAAGGTCTTGCTTCCGCCGTCGATCACGGCGAGGTCGGGCCTCGGCCTGCTCACGACGGTCGCCACCACCCGCAGGGCGCAATCCTCGAGCGAGCACGCGCCGAGCGCCGCCTGCATCCTGTCGTAGAAGACGTAGGTGCCTGGTCTGATCTCCGTGACGCCCTCGACCCCCGCGGCGTGCTCGGCGGTCGGCGTGGACCCCAGGCTGACGTCCCCGATCGCCACGCCCGGCCTCCCTGATCTCTTCCGCGACCGAGACCATGAACTCGCCCTCCAGTCGGCCCGCCTCTGCAAGATCTAGAGTTGGAGAGCCGTCCTCGAGTACCGCCCCACGGTAGGTGTAGACGCCGGTGAGGTCGAGGTTGTCGAGGGACGAGATCTCCTCCGCCAGGCCCGACCGCCTCCTCGCGGGGCACCCCCGTGCGCCCGAGACCGGAATCGACCTCCAGGCGCACCTCCAGCGGTGACGCCCTCGCTCCTGCGGCAGGGACGACAGCCTCCGGGCTCCGTCGCTGGCTGTCGACGCCGACGATCAAGCGCGACACCGCTCTTCGCGAGCCCGACGGCGCGTCGTATCTTCGTCTCCGTCACCAGCGGGTAGGCGATAAAGATGTCGTCGATGCCGCCATCCGCCATGACCTCGGCCTCGGAGACTTTCGCCACCGTGATGCCCGAGCCGCGCCCGGCCTCGATCTGCATCGCCTGGCTATGGACGGGATCTTGTGCGTCTTCACGTGCGGCCTCAGGGCGACGCCTTCTGCCGCTCGGCGATGTCGGCCATCCTGAGGATGTTCCGCCGCATCTTCGCTCGTCGATCACGAGGGCGGGGGTGTCCAGGGGATCACCTGTGGGCCTTGCCAACATCCGAACCGCCTCTTCGGTGTCGCGAGCGCTCTGCGTGCCTCGTGCGTCCGGGTAGACGCTTCTGGTCTCGCCCGGGCCTCCGTCTCGTCCGGCCAGCGGCCGCCGTTGTACCAGTAGGCCCGGATCGCCTCGAGCTGGCGTCCCTTGGTCTCGGGGGCCAGGACGTACACGAAGCCGATGGCGAACACGGACAGCACGAGGAAGATGCCGAAGGTCAGGGACCCGCCCAGAGCGCCCAGGGCGCTCAGGAACACGACGCCGACGATAAAGTTGGCGAAGCAGGTCCGAGGTCAGCATCGCCGAGCCGCCCTGGGTGCGCAGCCGGGCGGGGAAGCTCTCCGAGGCGTACACCCAGACCAGCGAGCCGTAGCCGAAGTTGAAGCCGATCGTGAACAGCAGGATGCCGACCAGGGTGAACGCCGCCGACAGGCCCAGGCGCGTAGGCGAAGATCAGGAGGCCGTTGGCGAAGGCCATCGTGGCGATGCCGGTGAGCAGGGTTGGCCTGCGGCCCCACCGGTCGACGACGAGGAAGGCGGCGATCTCGGCCATCACGCCCGCCACCTGCACGAAGCCGGTCGCTATTATCGCCCCCGTCGGGCTGGTAACGCCGACGTCCTGGATGATCGTCGGGCTGTAGTAGACGATGGCGTTTATGCCGGTGATCTGGACCAGAAAGCCCAGGCCTACGACGAAGATGCCGGCCTTCCTGAAGCGGCCCTGGAAGAGCTCCGCGAAGGTTCCCTTCTCCTCGTAGGCGAGGTCCTCCTCGATCAGGTCGCGCCTCCCTCTCCGAGTCCATGTCAGGGTTGACCCGCCGCAGGAGGTCCACGGCCTCCTCGCGCTGGCCGTTCATCATGAGCCAGCGGGCCGTGTCCGGCAGCCGGACGACGAGGAGCAGCACGATCAGGGCCGGTATCGCCGAGAGGGAGAGGATGAGCCGCCAGCTCTCGGTGGCGGCGAGCGCCGCGCCGACGAAGTAGGCGATGGCGATGCCGCTACGTCGTGGCTATCTGGAAGGTGACGAGCATGGACCCGCGCACCCTTATCGGGGCGGACTCCGCGATGTAGGCCGGCGCGACGACGATCGAGACGCCGATGAGCGAGGCCCAGCAGGAAACGGATGACGGTCAGGATCCATTCGTCTGGGCGCGAGCCCCTGCAGGCCGGCGAACACCGCGTACCCCAGGGCCACGAACACCATCGTCCGCTTGCGTCCGATGGTGTTCGAGATGCGCCCGGCGAAGAAGGCGCCAACGAGCTGGCCGAGCACGACCGCGGAGGTCAGGATCGAGGTCTCGAAGGTGGAGAGCCCGAAGTCGGGCACCAGGAAGAGCAGGGCCCCGGCGATAGAGCCGAGGTCGTAACCGTAGATCAGGCCGACGATCGCGGCCGTGCCCGCGATGAGCACGTTGAGCCGCGACAGCGACCCCCGGCGCTGATCGCCCGCTTCGGCCGTCATGCGACACCCCTCCCCGTCGGGTACACCCCGAACTAATCTACCGGCCCGTGCCGGACCGCGCGCTCCCGTCTTCCCTGCCACATACTAAGACCGCCCGCCGACACCCGCAACGTGCCCGGCGTGCGTTGCGACGCACCCCGTTTGCGGTCTAGGTCGAGATGGCCTGCCGGACGCGATCCAGGGCACTCAGGCGGCAGAACCCGTAGTGGTAGAAGTCCACCCGCCCGAGGCCGGCATCTCGCGCCAGCGCCACCTTTGCCGCGAGGTTCTCGACGGAACGGTTGTCCGGGGGCATGGGACGCAGCAGCAAACCCAGCCTGGACGGGTCGTCGACGAGGCGACTGATAGGCGGCGAGGTCCGAGCCGACCCTGGCCGGGTCCGTAGCGTATCCCAGGGCCTCCACGGCGTCGCAGCTCCGCGCGAGCGCGGGCAAGTCGAGCCCCATCCGCCAGCCGATCGCTAGCCGCAGGGCCACCCTTGGGCTCCCCCGTGGCGAAGCCCTTCTCCGCGCCGGAGACGTCCAGGAACACCAGAGACGTGGCCTCCCCTGCGGCCGCCGAAACCTCTTGCGCGAGCGAGGTAACCATGCTGGTTCGGCAGTCCAGGTACGCGAGCAGCTCTTCGCCGCCGAAAGGCTCCAGGCGTTCGCGCGTCAGCTCGCCCGGCCCGTCGTCTACTTCTTGCTCGAACCTGAGCAGCAGCTCCGCGCGCGTCGAGCGTCGAACCGCCTCGCCGTCGATGCCGTCGCGGTCGGCGGCCGCCAGGCAGTGCTCGCAGAAGCACAACCCGAGCAGGAACGTTCCGACGGGGCCTAGATCCTCGAAGTACCGCTCGTGGTGGTAGCCGTGCCCGAGGCCGTGGTAGTGGAGCGACTCCGCGAAGATGTTCGAGACGCCGTACCGGGCGAGGTTGGAGGTGAGGGCGGTGGCGAACGCGCGCACGTCGGGGTTGGCGGGGCAAAGGTCGGTTAGGTACCTGTCCCCGAAGGCGTTCTGCGTCGCGCACCCGGGGTGCTCGAAGCCCAGGCTGTCGCTGTGCAGAAAGACCGTCCAGGCGTTCGTCTGCATTCCCCGCGCCGCCGCGGCCTCGCAGAGCTCCCCCAGCGGGTCGCCGGGGAGGCTGCTCGGGCGCGGTTGCAAGAGCAAGCCGTCGAAGAGATCCGCGTCGGGCCTGAAGAACACGGCGCCACCTTCGAGGTACCTCACCCTCCCGGAGGGGTTGTGCGGGAAAGATGTCCCTGCCGGCGTGGTAGACAGCCGCGAGGGTGAGCTCTTCGATTCCCGCGCGTTGCTGGACGTTGTCCAGGACGGCGTCGAGCCCTTCGCCGGAGAGGTCGGTCGCGAACGCGAACATGGATGACTTCACGCGGGCAGATTAAACGGGGTGGATACCAGGGGCAAGCCGGGCGACGGCCCGTCCCGGTGGCATATCATGGTTGTGCTTGCGGCCTCCAAGGTCGCCGCGGGTCATCGGCCGAACCGGAGGGAGGCTAGGATGAGGTTCTCGGATCGGGTGGTCGTCGTCACTGGGGGAGGCTCCGGGCTGGGACGGCACCTGTCGTCCCGCTTCGCGGCCGAGGGCGCGGCCGTCGTCGTGGCGGACGTCTCGGAGACCGCGGCGGGCGAGGTCTGCCGACGAGATCTCCGGCGGGGGCGACAGGGCGCTCGCCGTAAAGGCCGACGTCGCCGACCAGGTAGAGGTCGAGGCCATGGTCGGGCTCGCCCGGCGGGAGTTCGGGCCGGTGGACGTCCTCGTCAACAACGCGGCGCGGGCGACGGACAAGGATCTCCTCGACCTGGACGATGAGCAGTGGGAGTCGGACGTCTCCGTCGCCCTCAAGGGCTCATTTCTCTGTGCCCGCGCGGTCCTTCCGGACATGACGGCGCGAGGCTCCGGGGTCATCATCAACGTCAGCTCGGTGAACGCCCTGGGCTACTTCGGCAACGAGGCCTACAGCGCGGCCAAGGCCGGCGTCCTTAGCCTGACCAGGAGCCTCGCCGTCCGCTACGGGCCCTCGGGGGTGCGCGCGAACGCCGTCGTCCCCGGAACCCTGAGGACACCCGCGTGGGAAGAGCGCCGGCGAAGTGACCCCGAGATCTTCGAGCGCGTCGCCGCCTGGTACCCGCTGGGCCGCGTCGGGGAGCCTGAAGACGTTGCCAACGCGGCCCTCTTTCTCGCCTCGGACGAGGCCTCGTGGATAACGGGGGTCGCCCTCCCAGTCGACGGCGGTCTGCTGGCCGGCAACGCCAGGATGATGCGGGAGATGATCCAGGAGTAAGAGGATCCATCCCGGGCCGACCGCGTACACCCGAGCGTCAACCCGCCTCCGCGATACCCGGTCGGGACCTCGGGTGCATGCTCTTGGCGATCGGGATCCCGGAAACGGGGCGTATACTTCTCCCGGACGGACGATAGCGAAAGGGAGCGTTGCTTGTGGGAAAGGGCGTAGGAGGCGCGCTCGGCGTCATCGCGGTGGTGATCTTGCTCGCCGTCGGGCTGCTGACCGGGACGCTCTCGCCCGAGCAGCTGATCGAGGAGCTACTCGGCGGTTCGTCCGGGACCGGGACGACGGCGGCCACGGGGTCCGGTCCCTCGACGGCGGCGGGCGCGCCGCCTCCCCCCTCGGCGTCCGAGGCTGGCTCGCTGCTGGCGGAGATCCCGGTGCGGCCGGCCGGGAGCATGGCGGGCTACTCGCGGGAGGAGTTCCCCCACTGGGCCGCCGACGCGGAGTCCTACGGCTGGCGCGAGCCCGACAGCTCCTGCGACGTCCGCGATGCGGCCCTGGTCCGCGACGGCGAGGGCGTGCGGGTGGACGAGGATTGCTCCATGGTCGCCGGGGAATGGCTGGACCCATACACCGGCGCCACCTTGACAGACTCCGCCGAGATCGACATCGACCACCTGGTACCGCTGGCCAACGCCTGGCGCTCCGGGGCGTCGTCGTGGAACGCGGAAGACAGGGAGACCTACGCCAACGACCCAGGGGTGCTCCTCTCCGCCGACGACAACGCCAACCAGGAGAAGGGCGACAAGGGCCCCGAGGCGTGGAAGCCTCCCAACCGCGACTACTGGTGCGAGTACTCCCGGCGCTGGATCTCCATAAAGAGCGAGTGGGGTTTGACCGTCAACGGCGCCGAGCGCGCCGCGCTCGAAGACATGCTCGGCCAGTGCCCGGCGGGAGGCTGAGGTGTTCGGCGCGGACGGAGAGCCAGACGAGCTGCGTTCGGCGTTCACGTCCACGTCAGGGGGGGTGATGACCGTCGAGGTCGGCTCGGTGACGGGGGACCTGGAGCTGCGAACGTTACCCGTGCAGGACGGGAGGGTGGAGGCCACGGTCCGGTACGCCGGGGCCGACGAGTGGTACCTGGTCGAGGGATCCCCCGTGGCGAGCGAGGGCGAGGACCACCGCGCCGACCACGCGAGGATCCTGAACCTGCTGACCACCCCGGGACCGGCGGTCGAGGGCAACGAGCTCTCCCGCGGCCTGCCCGACGGCTGAGGCCAACCCCCGCGGGCGTGGGTGTACAGAATCCGGAAGGAGGCACGGCGGTTGAGAACACCAGGGGGCCCCGGCGCGTCCGAGCATAACGTGGCGCCGTACGGCTCGTG
The DNA here is from genome assembly GCA_963769655.1 of uncultured Rubrobacteraceae bacterium. Taxonomy (GTDB): domain Bacteria; phylum Actinomycetota; class Rubrobacteria; order Rubrobacterales; family Rubrobacteraceae; genus CAVYMT01. The sequence goes on from CAVYMT010000005.1 coordinate 258,404, forward strand.
GCAGTCACCGATCTCTTCCGACCTGATCGTCCGGGGCGAAGTCGGCCTGGCAGGGCCAAAGCTGGACGGGCCAGATATCTACTGGCTGGAGTCGCGGCCGGAGGAAGACGGACGCAACGTCATCGTGCGCTACCGTCCGGACGGCCGGAGGGAGGACGTCATCCCGCGGTCCTTCAACGCTCGGACCCGCGTACACGAGTACGGCGGCGGCGACTTCACCGTCCACGAAGGCACGGTCTTCTTCTCCAACTTCGCCGACCAGAAGCTCTACTCCGTGGTACCGGGTGGCGAACCCGAGCCCCTCACGTTCACGGCGGGCTACCGGTACGCAGACGCCGTATTCGACGGGCATCGGGACCGCCTCATCGCCGTTCGGGAGGACCACACGGGGTCGGGGCGCGAGCCGGTCAACGAGATCGTCGCCGTGGCCCTCGGGGACGGCTCGGAGCGCGTGCTCGCCTCCGGCGCGGACTTCTACTCCTCGCCCCGATTGAGCCCCGACGGCCGGCGCCTCGCGTGGCTCTCCTGGGACCACCCGAACATGCCGTGGGACGGCACCGGGCTCTGGGTGGGCGAGCTGGACGCGGACGGTGTGCCGGGGAACGTGGAGAGGATCGCGGGCGGCGTCGCCGAGTCGGTCTTTCAGCCCGAGTGGTCGCCGGACGGCGTCATCCACTTCGTCTCGGACCGGACCGGCTGGTGGAACCTCTACCGCTGCTCGGACGGCGTCGAGACGCTCTGCAAGACGGAGGCGGAGTTCGGCTTGCCGCAGTGGGGCTTCGGGATGTCGACCTACGCCTTCGCCTCGCCGGCGCGGATCGTCTGCTCCTACCTGCGGCGGGGAAGTTCCCGTCTGGCCACGCTCGATCCCGGGACCGGGGTGCTCAAGCCAATCGAGACGCCATACTCGACCATCCGCCAGGTGCGCGCCGACGCCGGCCGCGTGGTGTTTTATCGGCGGCTCTCCGACGGAGCCGCTATCAATGGTTCGGCTGGATCTTCCGACCGGCGAGCACCAGGTCCTGCGGCGTTCGAGCGACCTCGAGATCCCGACCCGGCTACCTCTCCGTTCCCGAGCCCGTCGAGTTCCCCACGGAGCACGGGCGGACGGCGCACGGCGTTCTTCTACCCGCCGACGAACGCCGAATACGCCGCGCCCGAGGACGAGCGTCCGCCGCTGCTGACGATGGTCCACGGCGGTCCTACCGGGGCCACCACGACGGCGCTGGACCCCGGGGTCCAGTACTGGACCAGTCGCGGCATAGCCGTCCTGGACGTGAACTACGGCGGGAGCACGGGCTACGGCCGCGAGTACCGCCGGCGCCTGTACGGCGAGTGGGGTGTTGTGGACGTCGACGACTGCGCCAACGGCGCGATCCACCTCGCGGAGCGCGGCCTGGTCGATGGTGGGCGGCTCCTGATCACGGGCGGCAGCGCCGGCGGCTACACCACGCTGTGCGCCCTGGCCTTCCGAGACGATTTCGCCGCCGGCGCGAGCCATTTCGGCGTCAGCGACGCCGAGGCCCTCGCCAGGGAGACCCACAAGTTCGAGTCGCGCTACCTGGACCAGCTCATCGGTCCCTACCCCGAGCGCCGGGACCTCTACAGGGAGCGTTCTCCCATCCACGCCGCCGACCGCCTATCTTGCCCAACCATCTTCTTCCAGGGCCTGGAGGACGAGGTCGTGCCCCCAAACCAGGCAGAGACGATGTTCGAGGCCCTGAAGGCGAAGGGCCTGCCCGTAGCCTACGTCCCCTTCGAGGGCGAGCAGCACGGCTTCCGCCGCGCCAAGAACATCCGGCACGCCCTCGACGGCGAGCTGTACTTCTACTCGCGGGTCTTCGATTTCAAACTCGCCGAGCCGGTTGGGACCGTGCCGATAGAGAATTTATCTCAGGGAGTTGGGAATGGCGAATAGGGAGTAGTTTGTTCGCCAACAAACTACTCCCTATTCGCTACCTCGCCATCCGCTAAGAAGCGACCGAAGGGAGCGACCCATGACCGACTGGCGCGAAGAGTGGACCGAGACCAACCGGGCAAGCTGGGACGAGCGGGTCCCGATCCACGTCTCCGGCGAGTTCTACGATGTCGCGGGTTTCAAGGCCGGCGAGGAGCGGCTGCGGCCTTTCGAGATCGAGGAGGTCGGCTACGTGGCCGGCAAGGACCTGCTGCACCTCCAGTGCCACTTCGGGATCGACACGCTCGGCTGGGCCCGGCGTGGAGCCCGCGTCGTTGGCCTCGATTTCTCGGCCCCGGCTATCGAGGCGGCCAGCGCCCTGGGGACGGAGCTCGGGCTCGACGCCGAGTTCGTCCGGTCGGACGTCTACGACGCGAGTGAACGCCCTCGGCGGACGGCGGTTCGACATCGTCTACACGGGGCTTGGAGCCATCAACTGGCTACCGGACATCGGGCGGTGGGCCGAGACGGTCGCCGCCCTGGTGAGGCCGGGTGGGTTTCTCTACCTCGCGGAGTTCCACCCCATAACCAACGTGTTCGGCGACGAGGACCTGACCGTGGAGCACGGCTACTTCCACGCGAGTCGAGCCGCAGGTCTGGGACGAGCCGGGCACCTACGCGGACTTTGACGCCGAGACGGTCCACAACCGGACCTACGAATGGAACCACACGCTCGGCGACGTGGTAAGCGCGACGATAGACGCCGGCCTGGCCCTGGAGTTCCTCCATGAGCACGACTACACCCTGTTCCCGCGGTGGCCGATCCTGGAGAAGTCCGGCTTCGACACCTACCGCCTGCCACGGGGCACCCCGAACCTGCCGCTCATGTACTCGTTGCTAGCGCGGAAACCGCGCTAGCAGCACGCTGCGGCCTTCGGCCTCCGCTCTCAGCGCGCTCCAGCCTCCGGCTTCCGCTTTCAGCACGCGTCGGGCCTTGGCAGGCCCTCGCTTTCAGCGGTCAGCTTCTCCCGTTCAGCTCCACCCCGGTCGCGCCCGGCGCTCTACGGTCCCCCAGCGCGGGGACGCCACGCACCGCGTGCCCCTGCGTTGGCTGAAAGCCGCCTGCAAGGCCCGACGCGTGCTGAAAGCGAGGCCGGCGAAGCCGGACGAAGCGTGCTGAGAGGCGCGAAGCGCCGGGCTGACAAGCGGAGGCCTCGAGAGAGGCCGGAGCGGGCTGTGACTAGCTCTGTTTCGTCGGGGGGCCTATGGTGTTGACGAGCTCGGCGCGGACTATCAGGCGGTCCGCGTAGTCGGGGAGGGTGCAGGTCTGGAGGCTGACGATGTTCTTGCCCGCCACCGGTTTCTTCACGCGGGTCTGTTTCGGCCCCACGACGAAGCGGTCGAAGACCCTGTAGACGTACTTCTTTCCCTCCGAGTCCCGGAGCAGCACCTTGTCCCCGGTCTTGAGCTTGTTCAGGTCCCAGAAGACCAGGAAGCTCTCGGTGCGCGGGTAGCCGAGGCGGTGGCCGGCGATGTAGACGTTGGCCTCCTCCTCCCACGGGAAGCCGGTGTTCTTGACGTGCAGCGCGCCGTTGCGCAGGGCGGCCTCGTCCCTTACGGGGGCGCCGTAGACGGGGATGTTTCGCACCCTCTCCATCGCCGGGACCGTGAGCTTCAAGCTCCGGTTCGCCGGCGCCTGCGCGACGGATCCACCGCCGTCGCTGCCCTCGCCCCTGAGCTGGAAAAAGACCATCCCTACGGCGACCGCGATCAGGAGCGCGCCCAACACGGCGAGCACGCCGCGCGTGGGCCCCACGCAGGGGGCTTACGGCGCCGCCTCGACCTGTGGCTGGCGCTCCTGTAGGTGGTCCTGCCCGGGATGGCGGATCCGTCCGCCCGCGACGAACGCCCGCGGGCCGCGTTTCTGTCGGATGAGCGCTTACGAGAGGAGGCTCGACCGGAAGTGCTCCTGCGGGAGGGGCGCTCCGGGCGCGATGGCTCTCCCGTGCGGGTCCAGGATTCGTAAGGTTTGCTCACGGACGGATATGATACATCCCGCATGCCACAAAGCAACGGGTCCGGAGCGGGCCCACTGCCGGCGGCCTACGTGCGGCGGCGGGGATCCAGGGCGTCGCGCAGGCCGTCGCCGACGAAGTTGACGGCGAGCACGCGACAGGGCGATGGCTATTCCGGGGAAGATGATCGCGTGCTGGCCCTGCAAGAAGACGCCGAAGCCGCTGCGGAAGGCGTCGGTCAGCATCGCGCCCCACTCGGGCGTCGGCGGCTGGGCGCCGAGGCCGAGGAACGAGAGGGCCGCCACGTCCAGGATGGCGGTGGCCAGGATGAGGGTCGACTGCACGATCAGGGGGGCCATGCTGTTCGGCAAGATGCCGGAGAAGACGATCTGCGCGTTCCCCGCCCCCAGGGCCCGCTCGGCCTCTATGTAGTCCCGCTCGCGGACGGTGATCACCGCCGAGCGCACAACCCGCGCCATCTGCGGGATGAACACGATGCCGATGGCGAGCATCGCGTTGGTCAGGCTCGGGCCGAGCACGCGAGACGATCACTATCGCCAGCAGGATGCTCGGGAAAGCCAGGATGACGTCCATCAGGCGCATCAGGGTCGAGTCCGGCCAGCGTCCGACGTAGCCCGCGATCACCCCGATGACGGTGCCAACGATGGTCGCGATGGCCACGGCCGCGAGGCCGGCGGTCAGCGAGATCCTGCCGCCGTAGATCACGCGCGAGAGGATGTCCCGGCCCAGCTCGTCCTGACCGAACGGGTGCGACGCAGCTCGGCCCGGCGAACTTCTGCGCGAGGTTCTGCTGCAAGGGGTCGTAGGGGGCGACGAAGGGCGCGAAGATGGCCATTAAGACGAAGAGGCTTATCACGACGAGGCCGAAGAGGGCCAGCCTGTTGGAGAAGAAGATCCGCAGGAACTCCTGGCGCCGGCTGCGCGTCTGCACACCGGCGGAGATCGTCGCGTCTTGCTGGATCTGGGCCTCGGCCACGCTACCTCATCTCCCCTAGTACCTCACCCTGGGGTCGAGGACCGCGTAGAGCACGTCCACCAGCAGGTTGACCAGCACGAAGAGGGTGGCGCCGTACAACACTACGCCCTGGATCGAGGCGTAGTCCCGGCGGTTCACGGACTCGTATGGCGTACAGCCCCACCCCCGGCCACGAGAAGATCGTCTCCGTGATGATGGCCCCGCCCATCAGGAGGCCGACCTGCAGCCCGATGACCGTGATCACAGGCAGCATCGCGTTCCGCAGGGCGTGCTTGAAGACCACCCGCCAGGGCACGACGCCCTTGGCCCTGGCCGTGCGCACGTAGTCCTCGTTCATCACCTCGAGCATGCTCGAGCGGGTCATGCGCATGATCACCGCCATCGGGATGGTGCCGAGCGCGATCGGCCGGCATGATCAGGTGCAATAGCCCGTCCCAGAACCCGGCGAAGTTGAACGTGAGCAGAGTAGTCCACCAGAACGAGCCCGGTGTATCGAGGTGATCGCCGTCGTCCGAGCCGAGCCTGCCGGGGAACGGCAGATCACCCAGGTTCACCGTGAAGATCACGACCAGGATCATCGCGAGCCAGAAGATCGGCATGCTAGATCCCCGTGAGCGCGAGCACCGAGGTGACCTTGTCCAGGTAGCGAGTACTGCCTGACGGCGCTTATCACGCCGACCGGCACCCCGACGACTCACCGCGATGAACATGCGCGAACATCGTGAGCTCGAGCGTGGCCGGGAACTTCTCGAGCAGCTCCGTGGTGACCGGACGCCCGGTGACTATGGAGTCGCCGAGATCCCCCGTCAATGCGTCTCTGAGGAAGAGCCAGGTACTGGACGATGATCGGCTCGTCGAGGCCCGAGCCGTGTCCGGACCTCGCTGACACCGCCTGTTCGTGGCGCGTCTGACCCAGCAGGATCTGGGCCGGGTCGCCCGGGATCGCCCGCACCATGAAGAACACGACGATGGAGACCCCGAGCAGCACCGGGATGATCTGCAGGATCCTGCGCCCTATAAAGTAGCCAGGTCCTCCGACGCAGGGCCTGCGCCTCCTCTACGCGCCGCCGCCGGAGAGCTCGACGGGGTTGAACGCCTCGCTGCCGGTCGGGTTGGGCGTAACGCCCTGGACGTGTCCTGGTAGCCGAGAGGCGGCTCGACGTACTCTATCGGCACCCACGGCACGTCCTCGTGAGGATCTCCTGCGCCTCCTCGTAGGCCCGCTCGCGCGCGGCGTCGTTCTCGTCGACTGGTCCTCGCGCCTAGCGAGGACCTCGTCGAGCTCCGGGTTCTTGTAGTAGGCGACGTTCTGGGCGTCCTCTGGGTGGCGCTCGCGCTGATGAGAGCAGAACGTTCAGGAAGTTGTCCGGGTCGCCGTTGTCCCCGGTCCACCCGAGCATGCCATGCGTGGTGCGTCTCCCCGGCCGGTCTCTCTCCAGGTAGGTGCCCCACTCGCGGGTGACGAGCTTGGCGTTGATGCCGACCTCCTCGAGGTCCCGCTGCATGACCTGGGCGACGCCCCTGCCGTCCGGCATGTAGGGGCGCGGTATCGGCATGTACCAGAGCTCCATGTCGAACCCGTTCTCCACGCCGGCCTCCTCCAGGAGGCTGCCTCGCCTCGTCCGGGTCGTAGGCGTAGGGCTCGGTGCCTCGCGGCAGAACGGTACGGTCGGGGAGGCATGTAGTTGGAGGCGACCTCGCCGTGTCCCCGAAGAAGGTCTCGACGATCTCCGCGATGTTTATGGCGTGCGTTCATCGCCCGCCGCACCCTCGCGTCGTGAAGGGCTCCTTCTCGCAGTTCATCGCCAGGTAGCCGATGTTGAGCGGCGGCCTGGTAAGTCACCTTCAGGTCCTCCTTCTCCTCGATGGTCGGCACGTCGTCGGGGGTCAGGCCGTCGGCGCGCGAGAGCTGGTCGCCGCTGAGCGCCGCGACGCGCTGGGTGTTGTCCGGGATGGACCGGATCACGATGTTCCGGACGTTCGGCCCGCCGCCGCCCTGCTCGGCCGGCAGGTCCGAGCCCCACCAGTCGTTGGTGGCCGTCGCAGGCGCACCTCGGAGCCCTGCTCCCAGGACTCGAACTCGGAAGGGCCCGGTCCCGACCGGGTTCTGCCAGAACCCCTCGACGTCCTTCCTCAGCGCCGTCGGGCGAGGCGATGGCGAACGCGCTCATCGCCAGGTTCCGCAGGAACGGCCCGAGCGGCTCGGTGAGGTCGAAGCGCACGGTGTACTCGTCCACCGCCTCGACGCTCTCTATGATGGAGTCGCCGTCGAAGCCGCCGAACTGCGAGCGCTGTAGTAGGCGAAGTTCGAGGCTCTGATTGCCGCCGCCCGTGTGGTACTCGTTGTTCGGTCGGCGCCAGCGGTCGAAGTTGAAGTTCACGGCCTCGGCGTTGAAGTCCGACCCGTCGTGGAACTTGACGCCCTCCCGCAGCGTCGATGGTGTACGACGCCCGCCCGTGCTCGGGCTGCGGTATCTCCGTCGCCAGCGACGGTATGGGGTCGTAGCTCCCGGGCTCGAAGTCCAGGAGCTGTCGAAGATCTGGCGCGTGACGGCGAAGGACTCGCCGTCCGTGGCGTTGACGGGATCCAGCGAGACCGAGTCGGCGCCCGCGGCCGTAGATGAAGGTGTTGCCACCGCCAGCGCCCTGGCTACCGCCGCCGCCGATCTGCTCCCCACCGCCGCAACCGGCGACCCCGAGCAGCGTGGCGCCGGCCAGGCCGACGCCGCCCAGCTTCAAGAAGTCGCGACGGTTGATCGGCCCGATAGCCGCTGACTCTGGTGGCAAGATCTGCCCCTTCCCGAAAAGAGTCTCTTGAGCTTGATCTGCGCGGCACCCTCGCATGCCGGATGCCCGATTTCCGGTAACTTAGCACCCATTCAACACCGGCGCTACCTGCGCCGGACGCCAACTCTGTCCCACTTTCCGACAGGCGGGCGCGCCACCGAATAAGGCTCGTACCCCTCTGGCATCTCGCGCAGCGACTCGCTCCCTGCTACCATTCATCCTGCTACCTGCGTATCGTGATAGGCGCACCGCGGACGGATGGATGGCATGACCCGCGTCTTGCTCGTCGAGGACCACCGTGTTTTCAGCGACGGCCTGGCCTACCTCCTGAACCTGGAGCCGGACCTGGAGGTGCTTGGGACGGCTAGCTCGGCGCTGGAATGCCGCGCCTTTATGGAGGGCGAAGAGCGGTTCGACGTGGCCGTCGTCGACCTTTACCTGCCGGACGCTGAGGGTGTGGATCTTATCGGCGAGCTGCGTGGGTTTTGCCCGGGGTCCGCCGTGGCGTTGCTGACCATAAGCCTTGATGAAGACGACTGGCAACGCGCCAGGGATGCCGGCGCGGCCGAAGTGTTGAGCAAGGCCACCGACCCGGACGAGATCGTCGCCGCTATCAGGCGCCTCGGCAAGGCGGAACGCTGAGGGTGCGTCGCGGGTAGATCGGGCCGCCCCGAGGCGCTAGTTCGGGGGCCCGCCACCAGTCGTCAGAACAGGGAGCCCTCGGGAGGCTCGCCCTTGCGCAGGCGGTTCGCCGCGTTGTGGGCCTGCCGCGTGGTCTCCGGCAGCCGGTATCTCGTGCAGCAAGCGAGGACGAGTTCGACGGCGCCGCCAAGGTCTACCCTGTTCCCGACGGAGACGTAGACGGGGGAGACCCCTTCCGCGTTCGCAGCACGCGTCCGATCACCTCGCCGCGGTCCGTGAGATCGGTCGCGCTCGCCCTTCTCGGGCCGGCGGCTCCTCGTGCTGCCCGACGAGCCGGCTCTTGGCACACCCGACCGTCGGAACGTCGAGGAAGAGGCCCGACGTGGGAGGCGAGCCCCATCCTGCGCGGATGGGCGACGCCCTGGGCGTCGAGGATCACGACGTCTACCGCCGTCTCGACCTTCTCCAGAGCCCCGACGACCGACGGTATCTCCCGAAAGCGACAACAGCCCGGGCACGTATGGAAACCCCAGCGCCGCCTCGTAGCCCTTCACCTCTACGACGGAGAGCCCGGGAAAGTCGAGCACCGCCACCGTCGCGTAGGCCCGGTCACCCTGCGTCGAGACGTCGGCCCCCGCCACGTACCGTACCTCCCCGAGGTCCAGCGGCGGCCCCTGGACGATCCGCGGGGCTAGCTCCTCCTGCAAACGCCGGGCTTCGGCCGGCGAGAGATCGAACCCATGCAGCCCCTCGACCTTCATACCCCGCAAGATTACCCGCTAGAGTGGGAAATGCCAGGTCGCTTCTCTAGCTGGTAGGGAGTAGTGAATAGGGAGCAGTTGGTCTCCTAACCCACTACTCCCTATTCGCTACCGTACTATTCGCCGGAGCCGACGAAGGAGGCGACAAAGAGGACCCATAAAAAAAGACCGTCCCGACCGATGGAATCTGGAGGGGGGAATGGTCCTATCGGCCGGGGCTCGGTTTAATCTGAATCTTACCCTTAGCCTGTTACGATACGTCTTGCCGCGACGTTACGAATTTGTTACGTAACGGAAACACTTTGGTTACAGGCCGACGGCCGTACATACGCGCCTGTCACCGGGGCCACGGTTTAACGCTGAAGCTGCGGTCCAGCGTTTAGGCCCGTGCAACGCGTCGTTCTTGGTCTCTGTCGCTGGCACGTTCTACGAGACCGCGACGTCTACTGTGTGGTAGCCCGGTGGCGCCGTCGGTGCCGCCGCCGCCGTGGGGCGGGCGCTCTTCGGCGGTCTGGGTGACGCCTTCGCCGTCGGTGGCGCGGACCTGGAGGGTGTAGTCGCCGGGCCTGGCGTCCCAGTGGTAGACGTACTGGCGCCAGGTGTCGGGGTCGAGCTGGCTGGCGAGGCGGGCCTCGTTCCAGGTCTCGCCGTCGTCGGTGGAGACCTCGACGCGCTCGATGCCGCGGTGGGGCGCCCAGGCGACGCCGCCGATCGGGGATCGCTGCCGGCCGGAGAGGTTCTGGCGCGCCCGTTCACGGTGTCGATGCGGGACTGGGTCTTGACCGGGCCCTTCTTGGTCCAGGTGCGCTGGATCCAGTACGCGTCAAAGTCCCAGCTCGTGAGCTCTATCTCGGAGAGCCACTTGGTCGCCGAGACGTAGCCGTAGAGGCCCGGGCACGACGAGCCTGACCGGGTAGCCGTGCTTGACGGGCAGCTCGTTGCCGTTCAGGCCGAAGGCGACGAGCGCCTCGCGGCCGTCGAGGGCGATGTCCGTCCTGAAGCCCGCCGTCCAGCCGTCCACGCTGCGCCCGACGAGCTGCTGGCAGGCCTGCGTGATGTTCTCCCGGCTGACGCCGGCCTCCTTGAGCACGTCCGAGAGCAGTACCCCCGTCCAGCGCCCGTTGGAGACGAGGCCGCCGCCGACCGGGTTCGAGACGCACGAGAGCGTCACGTCGGACTCGCGGGTGGACATCCCGAGCAGGTCCTTGTAGGAGAACTCGACGGGGTTCGCGACCGCGCCCTTGACCGAGAGCTTCCAGTCGTCGACGTTCACCCGGGGGGAGGTGAGGGCGGCGTCTATCAGGTAGAAGCTGCTGGCGGGGGTGATCAGGTCTTCGGCATCCCCGGCAGCGTCGATGGAGGCGCCTTCGGCGGGCAGGTCGGCAGCGTCTCGTGCGTCACCGCCGCCTGCTGGCCTTCGGCCACCGTTTTCTCGGATCCCCCGCCGGAGCCGTTGCCGGCAGACTCGTGGGAGAGGTCAAGCTTCTTGGGCTGCGGCCCTGTGCGCAGCCGCCGGAGAGCGACGCCCGAGGCCGAGGGCGACCAGGCCGGCGACCGTCGCGCGCGCCACCGAGCGCCAGGAAGCTCCCGCGGCCCGACCGACATGCCGCCGGTCGCGTAGGCCTCCCTGGACCTGACGACCGGGGAAGTCGGGGCTCACCGGACGGGGCGGGCGCGGTGCCGGCTCCGCGGTTCTGCGGCTCTCAGGCCCGGCGGCGCGCAGCATACGTCTCGGCGACGACCACGCCGAGGGCGAGGAGGCCGCCACGTCGGTCGACGATCGTTGGCGACCACGGCGACGAACGTCTCGACGAGCGAGGACGCGATGGCGACCACGGCCAGGAGGCCCACCCCGAGAGGGCGAGGGCCGGGCTGCCGGAGGCCAGGATCGCCGAGGCAGCGCGAGATCGCCAGCGATGCCCAGGACGACCGACGCGATCAGGACGGGGATATCCGCCGTGCCGAGCAGCTCGATGCCCTGCGTCACGATCCCGCCCGGCGTTAGCTCGACGATCACCTGCGCAATCGCCCCCAGCACCGACGGCACGGACTCGTAGAGGCCGTGGAACAACTCCGTAACACCGAAGGCGACCACGATCCCTACCGCCCCCGCGATCCCCGCCATAAATCTGTTACCCACGTTGAATCTCTCCAGTTCGTTCTCGTCGCGATCCGGCCCCGTCAGGGCCGGCTTCGTGGACCAATCTAGCATCCAACCATTACGCAACCCTTACACGAACATTACGAATGCCGTAACGACCCCAGATCATCGCCCTTTACTTGACACGCCCGGTATAGGCGGTTACAAAAAGCTTTACAGGCGACGACGGGAACGAGTAAGGTCGCGGCCCTCCGTCAGAGCGAGCCGGGGGTGGTGGAAGCCCGGCGCGGGAGCCGACCCGAAGATCCTCCCCGAGCCGCCGGCCCAAAGCGAAGGACGCGCGCCAGTGAGCGCGTCCAGGCGTTAGTAGGACCGGCCGGGTCCGCCCGTTACAGCGAGAGGGTGTCTTCGGCACCCGCGAAGGGGTCCGGAGCCGCGAGGCTTCGGGCAAGCGGGGTGGTACCGCGAGGGCTTTTTCAGGGCTCCCGTCCCTGCGGTGGAGTGAGGCTACTCCGTCCGCAGGGACGGGAGTTTTTGCGTGAGGAGGTAGAGGACCATGGCGTTCGATAAGGTAGACCCCAGGGTAGAGTTCCCGAAGCTGGAGGAGGAGATGCTCGCGCTCTGGCGCCGGACGCGGGCGTTCGAGCGGTCGGTCGAGGAGCGACCGGAGGACAACCCGTTCGTCTTCTACGAGGGGCCGCCGACGGCCAACGGCAGGCCCGGCTTCCACCACGTGCTGGCGAGGGCTTTCAAGGATCTGATCCCGCGCTACAAGACCATGCAGGGCTACCGCGTCGAGCGCAAGGGCGGCTGGGACACGCACGGTCTGCCCGTCGAGATCCAGGTAGAGAAAGAGCTGGGCCTTTCGGGCAAGGCCGACATCGAGCGCTACGGCGTCGAGGAGTTCAACCGCCTGTGCCGCGAGTCGGTCTTCCGCTACGTCGCCGACTGGCGCGAGATGAGCGACCGCATGGCCTACTGGGTGGACATGGATCATCCCTACCGGACGCTCGATAACTCCTACATCGAGAGCGTGTGGTGGGCCCTCAAGGAGCTCCGCGATAAGGACCTGCTCTACGAGGGCTACAAGGTCGGCGCCGCACTGCCCGCGCGACCAGACCTCCCTCTCCTCCCACGAGGTGGCCCTGGGCTACCAGCAGTACCCCGACCCGGTCGTCGACCCGAGCCTCTACGCCAAGATGCCGCTGGCCGACGAGGAGAACACCTACCTGCTCGCCTGGACCACGCAGCCGTGGACCCTCATCCCCAACGCCGCCGTCACCGTCAACCCGGACGTCGACTACGCGGTGGCCGAGGTCGACGGCGAAGCCGGCGGGGAGCGCCTGATCCTGGCCCAGGACCTCCTGGAGAAGGTCCTCGGCGAGATGGACTACCGCGTGCTGTCCACCGTCAAGGGCCGCGAGCTCGAAGGCCGGACCTACAGGCGCGTCTTCGACGAGGTGTCCGTCGGCACGGACGGCGACCCGGAGAATCTGTGGACCGTCGTGCTCGGCGATTACGTCACCACGACCGAGGGGACGGGGGTCGTCCAGATCGCCCCGGCCTTCGGCGAGGACGACGCGAGCAGCGGTCGTAGGTACGACCTGCCCACCATCCACCCCGTAAGGCCCGACGGAACCTTCGACGAGTGACTCCGGACGCTTCGCCGGAAAGTTCGTCAAGGACACCGATTCCATGGTCATAGAGGACCTGCGCGAGCGTGGCCTGCTCTTCCGCGTGGAGGACTACGAGCACGCCTACCCGCACTGCTGGCGCTGCGGCTCGATGCTCCTCTACTACGCCAAGAAGGCCTGGTACGCCCGCACGACGCGCCTCCTCGACGAGATGCTCGAGGAGAACGAGGAGACGAACTGGGTTCCCGAACACGTCAAGTGGGGCCGCTTCGGGGACTGGCTCAGGAACAACATAGACTGGGCCCTGAGCCGCGAGCGCTACTGGGGCACGCCGCTCCCGATCTGGCGCACTGCGGCCGGCGACGTCGTCGTGGTCGGCGGCGTCGAGGAGCTCAAGGAGATCGCCGTGGACCCCGACTCCGTCCCCGACGACCTGCACCGCCCGTACATAGACGCCGTCGTCGTCCGCCACCCCGAGACCGGCGAGGAGGCGCGCCGCGTCCCCGAGGTCCTCGACGTGTGGTTCGACTCCGGCTCGATGCCCTTCGCCCAGTGGGCCTACCCGCACGCCGCAGGCAGCGGGGAGGAGTTCGAGCGCCACTTCCCGGCGGACTACATCTGCGAGGCGGTCGACCAGACGCGAGGATGGTTCTACTCCCTGTTCGCGATCTCGACCATGCTCTTCGGCAGGTCCTCGTTCAAGACGTGCCTGGTGCTCGGGCACATCCTCGACGCCGAGGGCAAGAAGATGAGCAAGTCGCTCGGCAACGTCATAGACCCGTGGGAGATCTTCGGCAAGCAGGGCGCCGACGCCCTGCGCTGGACGCTCTTCACCGCCACGGGCCTCGGCAACGCCCGCCGCTTCAGCGAGGACCAGGTCGACGAGTCCGTCCGGAAATACCTCCTGACCCTCTGGAACACCTACTCGTTCTTCGTCACCTACGCCCGCATAGACGGCTTCGACCCGACGAGAGATCTCGTCGAGCCGGATGACCGGAGCCTGATGGACCGCTGGGCCCTGAGCCGCCTCTCCGAGACCGTCCGGACCGTCACCGAGCGCCTCGACGCCTACGACGTGACGACGGCCGGCAGGGCCATCGGCTACTTCGTCGACGAGCTCTCGAACTGGTACGTCAGGCGCCGCCGCCGCCGCTTCTGGAAGGGTGAGGACGACGCCGACAAGAAGGCCGCGCACTCGACGCTGTACGAGTGCCTGGTCACGGTAGCCAAGCTCACCGCCCCCTTCACCCCGTTCGTGGCGGAGGCCCTCTACCAGAACCTCGTCGTAGGCGCCGACTCGGGCGAAGCTTCGGCCCCCGAGAGCGTCCACCTGGCCGACTGGCCCGAGGTCGATGAGGGCATGATCGACCGGGACCTCTCCGGGCGCATGAACGTCGCCAGGCGCGTGGTGGGCCTCGGCCGGGCGGCCCGCAACGCCGCCGCCATAAAGACCCGCCAGCCCTTGCGCGAGGTAGTCGTCGTGCCTGGAGACGCGGCCGACAGGAGCTTCGAGGAGGGCGTCAGGAGCCTCGAGGCGGTGATCCTGGACGAGCTCAACGTCAAGGAGCTCCACTTCGGGAGCGAGGAGGACGTGATCTCCTACGACCTCAAACCGAACCTGGCGGTAGTCGGGCCGAAGTACGGCAGGCTGGTGCCGAGCATCAGGGCCGCGCTCGCCGCAGCACCCCCGTCCCTCGGCGCCAGCGCCGCCGCCGGGAATCCGGTCTCGGTCGAGGTCGACGGCGAGGAGGTAGCCCTCTCCCCCGAGGAGCTCCTCGTCGAGCCGACCGAGAGGCCGGGGTACGCCCTCGAAAGCGAGGGAGATCTCTCGGTGGCCCTCGGTACGGAGCTTGGCCCCGAACTCATCGACGAGGGGCTCGTGCGCGAGCTAGTCCACAAGGTGCAGAACCTCAGGCGGGAGAAGGGTTTCGAGATCGAAGCCTCCGTCGCCGTCGGCCTCTCGGGCAGCCCCCGCGTGAAGGAGCTGCTCCAGGACCGCTGGGGCGACTACTTCAGGTCCGAGGTCCTGGCCAACGAGCTCGACCTCGACGGCGTCCCCGAGGGCGGCGACACCCTCGACGTGGACGGCGAGGCGCTGCGGGTGAGGATAGAGCCGCTCGGCAACGCCGGAAACAGCGGCAGATAGACGGCCGACAAGTTGGGTATGATGTACGGACGTCAATCCCGACGACGCGAGAGAGAGGGAGGTTCCGCGGTGTTTGGCAGAAAGAGCCGGGCAGAGAGGTTAAAGGAACAAGCAGAGTCGACGTCGTTCGTGCCCATGGCGGCGCTCACCGCGGCCTACGCCGGCGCGAGGCCGGTGATCGAACGCCTACTCTACGACGACGACCTCAGGGACAACATCCGCGTATTTATCGAGTCGGCCCGCAAGATCTTCAACGAGCTCTCAGACGAGGACCCGGGCGAGATCATCACCAGGCTCTGGGACGACGACAAACTGCGCAAGCAGGTGGAGGCCGCCGCCGAAGCCGCCCAGGAGGGCAGCAAGCGGGTGCGCGGGGAGAAGGTCCGAGGCGGTGGGGGAGGCGGCAAGCTTCTGCTCTTGATCCTGGCGGCGGCCGTCGGCTTCCTATTCCTCAACCCGAGGACCGGCCCGCAGGCCCGCAAGCTCGTCGGCGAGGCCGTCAGCTCCGTCACCTCTGGCGAGTAGCCGAAGGCTCAGGCGGGGGTCAACGGCCCCCGCCCAGAGGCTCGGCGCCCCAGGGCCCGAGCGCCGGATACCTGCTCTGCGCTTCCAGGTCGAAGGCGTGGAGCCGCTCCACGGCCGGGCCGTTGGCCGCGAAGGTCTCGCGGAGGTCGGCGAGCCCGGCCTCCACCTCTTCCCAGGCGCGGTCGGCGCGGTTGCGGGCGCTCTCGCTCGGGGTGCCGCTGGCCTCCAGGCGCGAGGATTTCTCCTCCAGACGCTCGGCCCGCTCGATGAGAGCGGCGTGGGTTTCGGCGTACTCCGCCAGGGCCGCAGAAGCCATCGAGCGCAGCGCGGGATCCGGCCGCAAATCGGTCCTCTGACGGGTCCCCCGACGGCGCTTGCGTTCGAGGATCCTGCCCAACGTGCCGCGCACCGCGCACCTCGCTCCGCCGGCGAGGGATCTCAGGCCCACGGTCACGAAAGACGGTAAACTGCTCTCACTCATGTCGCTAATCATAAACCGAACCGCGCCCATCGTCGTGATCCTGCTCTCTGTTCTCCTGGCCGGTGGGTGTTCGAACCTCTTCGGAGAGAGCCCCAGGGAGGAGGCCGACGCGGCGATCATGCAAGCGAACGAGGACATCTCGGAGCACAACAGGCTCTTCGAGGACGCCCGCAGCATCTACGACGGCGTCAAGGCCGACATCGAGGCCGGCGATGAACCCTCCCAGCAGGCCGACCGCATAGCCGAAGCCAGCGACACCCTGACGGAGGCGAGGAACAGGCTCGAAGACGCCCAGGCCTCCCTGGACGAAGTGCGCGACCTCGACGTGGACTCGACCGTACAGAGGTACGCTCGCCTGCTCTCCCAGGCGATGGACGCCCAACTCGCCGCCGAGGCCCGCGAGATCGAGTTCTACGGCATCCTCGAAGAGGACCCTGCCCTCGAGGACCGACGAGAAGAGGCCCTGGACCTCCTCGGACAGGCCGGCGACGACTACCAGGAGGCCGAGGACATCTACGCCGAAGCCAGGGACCTCGCCGACTCGAACCCCGACCTGATAGAAGCCTCCGCCGCGGGCGGCGGAGGCTAGCCCGCTCCGGCTTCGCCTGCGCTCTCAGCACGCTGCGCCCTTTCAGGGCTCCGCTTTCAGCACACCGTCCTCCCTGCGGTCGTCGGCTTTCAGCCCGCATCGGGCCTTGTCAGGCCCTCGCTCTCAGCTTCTCCCGTCGGACACCCGCCCTGACGCGTCCGTCGTGACGTCCTGTACCCGGCACCGCACCGCGTGATAGCTAGCGGTAGCGGGGCCGCCACGAACCGTGCACTCCTGCATGTGGCTGAAAGCGAGGCGAAGCCGAAGCGTGCTGAAAGCGAGGGCCTGCACAAAGGCCCGATGCGGGCTGAGAGCGGAGGCCTGACAAGGCCGCGAGCGGGCTGACTAGCTGCCGGCTAGGCTGCAGCCTAGCCGGCCTGGCACGTCGGGCACGTGTAGGTCCCTCTTCCGGCCACTCGGGTCTTGACTATCGGCGTCCCGCAGCGGGGGCAGGGCTCGTCTTCGCTGTTGAACACCTGGAGGTGGTCCTGGTAGCCTCCGGTCTCGCCGAAGGCGTCGTGGTAGGAGTCGAAGGTGGTGCCCTTGAGGTCGATGGCGCGGCGCAGGATGTCGCGGGTGGCGGCGTGGATCTTCCGGGTCTCCTCCGGGGAGATGGTGTTCGCCTTGCGGGTCGGGTGGACGCCGGCGGCGAAGAGGACCTCGTCGACGTAGATGTTGCCGAGGCCCGCGACCACCGACTGGTCGAGGAGCAGGCCCTTCACGCGAGCGTTGCGCCGGAAGGCGTCGGCCAGGTACTCGGGGGTGAATTCTTCGGAGAACGGGTCCGGGCCGAGGCGTGAGATCAGGGGGTGGTACTCCACCTCCTCGGGCTCGTAGAGGTAGAAGTATCCGAGCCAGAGCCGGGTGAAGGCCAGGACCACCGGCTTCGGAGGCATCGCCCCCGAACTCGATGACGGCGGTGTTCATCATGTCGGGCTCTCGCCAGCCGTCCAGGCGCAGGACCCGCCCGGAGATGACGAGGTGGACGACGCCCACCACGTCCCCGAAGTCGAGCAGGATGATCTTGCCCCGCCGTCCCGTTCCCCGCAGCCGCTTGCCGACGAGCCTGCGGGAGAACTCTTCGGGCTCGACGTTGGTGACGTCCGGGCCGGAAGACCGCCGCCCGCAGCACCTCCCGGCCGCCGGCCAGCGCGCGGACGTCCTGCGAGATCACCGTCGTCTCCGGCAGCTCCGGCACTAGGCCTCCCCCAGCAGCTTCTCGACGTAGACGGCCACACCATCTTCGTCCACGGGCGGGGCGACGGCGTCGGCGGCCTCGCGGACCTCGCCGGTCATGCCGCCGACGGCTATTCCGCGCCCGGCGAAACGGAGCATGTCTATGTCGTTGTCCGCGTCCCCGAAGGCGATGACGCGTCCGGGCTCGATCCCCCACCGCCCGCAAAGGAACTTCAGGGCCTCCGACTTGGTGCCCTCGAGCCCCCCGACCTCGACGTAGTGCGGCAGGCTCCGCGTGACGAAGAGCCTCCCGGCGAACGCGTCTTGCGCCTCCCCGAGCCAGTCCTCGACGTCCTCCGGGTGGTCCACGAGCACGAGCTTCGTCGGCTCGCTCCCCGCTCTCTCCCAGCCATTCGGCCGGGGAGTCCACGACGGAGATGTCGAGCTCCTCGGAGCGGCGCAGGTTCTCGGTGGCGGCCGGCGTGTCACGAGCGACGACGACGCGGCCGTCCACGAAGACGCGGGCGTGCAGCCCCCGCGCCTCGGCCCATTCCAGCACCTCGACGCCTAAAGCCTTGGGCAGCGTGCGGTGGAGCAGCGTCTCGCCGTTCATCCGGCGCACCATGGAGCCGCCGAAGCAGATCACGGGGTCCGTGCCCTCGAAGCCGAGCCTGCCGGCGTGCTCGCGGGCGCCCTCGAAGCGCCGGCCCGTCGCCACCACGAGCCGCATCCCACGCTCCCGCAGGCTTCGCAAAGCGTCGACGGTCCTGCGCGAGATCCTCAGGTTCCGCCGCAGCACGGTCCCGTCGAGGTCGAAGGCCCCAAGGTCGAAGGGCAACCCATCGCCGTTCCCGCCGCGCTCTGTCGTGGTGCTCTGTTCGGAACTCAACCGGCGTATTCTAACGCGCCTCTCGCGGGCGGCCAGTGTGCGCGTCCCATAGGGGGACCAACGTTGACGGGGACGGATAGCCCCGCCGGCGCGGGAATACCCGGCGTGTTGACGTAGACCAGCGCATGTTGCAGTAGGTCCAAGGAGAGGACGCTGTCCTTCCGGAGTTCTTCGCCGGTTCACGGCCGCTGCATCTAAGGCGGCCGCGACCCGGGCGATATGCGCCGGAGGATGCCGCGTTTGCGCAAGTCGTCGGGAGATGGAAGCGGCATCCCCTCGGTGCGTTATTCGGGATCGTGGCAGACCGCCTCGACGTTGACGCCGTCGGGGTCGAGCACGAAGGCGCCGTAGTAGTCCTCGTGGTACTTGGGCCTGACGCCCGGCGCCCCGTTGTCCTTCCCACCGGCGGCGAGCGCGGCCTCGTAGAAGGCGTCCACCGTGGCGCGGTCGTCCACGGTAAAGGCGACATGCGTGCCTTCCCCGACGCGCTCGTTGTCGTGGACCCAGAAGAACGGCTTGTCGCCCGCGCCGAACCCGTGCAGGGCGCCGCCGGCTTCGGCCCGCTCGGGCGGCACGGAGAGCAACAGGGTAATGTCGAGCGGAGCCAGAGCCCGCTCGTAGAACGCGCGCGAGCGCGCAGCGTCCGACACCGCGATGCCGACGTGGTCGATCTTGGATCCGGCGTAATCGGTCATGGACTTACTCCTTTTCTGAGCTTTGCGCCGGGATCGGGCCGCAGTTGGGTCCCGATCCCCGTACGCCCTTCGTCCGTAAGCCTTCCGCTTATGCGGCCGTGTCTCTCGTTGGGCGGGAGCCCTTCGTTCCGCCCCGTGGTCATTCTTGAGGCGAAGCGGCTCGGCGGGGAAGGAGCAGCATTAGTGCTGCTGCCAGGATGTAGCACGTCACCTGCCACGGAAGGATCGAGGCGAGCGCGTCGCCGGAGGTTACGATCGAGCCGAGGGCGTAGGGCAGTATGATCAGCCCGGTGTCGAGCGCCGACCGACCGGTGCCGACCTGCAGGTAGAGGGCGAGCAGCAGGAAGAAGGAGCCGATCGCCCCGAAGAACAGCAGCGAGACGGCCAGGCCGCCGGCGAACGCCCGCACTCGCAGGAGCGCCGGGTCGAGGATCGGCTGCCCACCACGCGCGATGAGCCGTCGTTCCCGTAGGACGAACAAGGCCGCGGTGGGCACCGAAAGGGCGAGCAGGACGAAGCCCCACCACGGCCAGCCCCAGTCACGGCCCTGCACGAGGGGCAAGAGCAGGAGCACCGCCGCGGCAGCGGCCAGGGCGGCGCCGGGCAGGTCCAGCCGCGCGCCGCCGGGCGCTCGGGATTCCGGAAGGAACCGGGCACCGAGCACCAGTCCGACTATCGCGACCGGGATATTCACCCAGAAGATAGCGCGCCAGCCCAGGCCGAACAGGTCGGCGTCCACGAGGAAGCCGCCGAGCAGCAGGCCGGCCACGGAGGCCAGACCGAGGACGGCGCCGTAGGCGCCAAGCGCCTTGCCGCGGGTGCCCGGTCCCAGGGATGAGCGGATGATGCCAAAGACCTGGGGGACCATCAGGCCGCCGGCGAGCCCCTGCGCGACGCGGGTGGCGATCAGGGCTTCGGGGGTGGGTGCCAGCGCGCACCCGGCCGACGCGAGCGCGAACCCGGCCAGCCCGAGCAGGAAGACGCGACGGCGTCCGAACTGGTCTCCGACGCGGCCGCCGGTGATAAGCCCGGCGCCGATCGCGAGCGCGTAGCCGGCGAGCGTCCACTGAAGAGCCGCCTCGCTCGCCCCGAGGTCCTCGGCGATCGCCGGGGCGGCCAAGCTCACGATCGTGGCGTCGAGCAGGTCCATGAAGGCGGCGATGAGGACGACGGCGACGGCGACCACCGCGGCGCGTCCGGTGACGGTCGTAGGGGGTACGACGGCGGATACGGCAGCGGTGTCGCCTCCGATGGTGGAGGATGAGGTCATGGTCGGGCCCCTCGCAAGACGTGACTCGACGTCCACGTGTCTTTCGGCATTCGCCGCATCTCGATCCCTCTCCGTAGTCTATTAGTATCTCTGAATATTAGACAAACTAATAATCAGTCGTGCTAATATAAGGGCATGGACCCGGAAGGTCAAGGGCGAGCTCGGGACAAGGACAACCCGGTCGGTGCCCAGGAGCTGCTGGAACGTCTGCGTCGGCTCTCGTGGGCGCACGTCGGGTTGTTCGTTGCGCTGGGGCGCGCCATGGGCATGGGATCCAACGACGTGTGGGCCCTGGAGCGGTTGAACATGGAAGGTCCTCTGGGGCCGGCGGAGCTCGGCAGGCGCCTGGGCGGGATGAGGGCGGCGTCGGCCACGGCGCTGGTCGACCGGTTGGAGGCGGCCGGTCACGTGGAGCGCCGACGCCACCCTTCGGACCGTCGCCGGCTGGTGGTGGTGACCACGGAGCGGGCCTACGAGGCCGGCGGAGAAGCCATCTTGCCGCTCGTGGCCGGTCTGGAGGAGGCCGCCAACGAACTGACCGACGAGGAGCGGGCCGTGGTGGCCCGCTACCTGGACCGGGTCGTGGAGGTAACGGACTCCTTCAACGAGTCGCACAACGCCCGGTAGCCTGCGCCCGCCGGTAACGCCCGCAGGATCCGAAGGACGCTATGGCAAGGGGTATGTCGCCGGCCCGGTCTAGCCGAAAGCACGGGTCCCCCTTGCAAGACGTGCCCCTCGGCGCTCGGAAGCCGCGCCGTCGTGCGCGCCGAGGTGGAAAATCCTGTTGTCGAACCCCCGACCCCGACCGGCCAGATGGGAAGGTCAGTCCACCGGGGACCTGCGTGGCGACCAGACGACGCACGAGTGCCACGTCAACGTCCACCTCGCCAGCGCGCATCTTGCTGACGCATGTCAGGTCAGCGTCCGTAGACCGACACGACGTTGTGCTTTCCGGTGAACGGTTCGCGGTTCCAGCCGTCCCAACGCTCCTTCAGGCGCAGACCGGCGATCCGCGCCATCAGGTCGAGCTCGGCCGGCCAGGCGTAGCGCTGGACGATCGGGTTCAGGCGCACGCCCGTGCCGGAGATGGACACGTGGCTCTCGTCGATCGTCTGCCTCGCCGGATCGTGCCGGAGCAGATCGAGCTTAACCTCGTCGACTCCGACGGCCTCCGCGTCCACGTACTGGTCGTTGCGCAACCGGTAGAAGGTAGGCGGGCGAGCCGCCTCGATCACGAACGAGCCGTCGTCGGTGAGGTGGGCGGCGACGTTCTCGAAGCAGCGCACCTGGTCCTCCTGGGTCAGCAGGTTGAACAGCGTGTTGAAGACGACGTAGATCAGGCGGTAGCGTGCCCGGCACCGGCACGTCGGCGAAGTCGCCGATCGTGACCGGATATCCGGTCGCCACCCGGCTTGGCGCGCAGCCGGCCGACCATGGCGGGCGAGAGGTCGATGCCGTCGACGCGGACCCCCCGGGCGGCGAGCGGCAGCGCGATCCGGCCGGTGCCGATCGCGAGCTCCAGCGCCGGACCATCGCCCGCCAGTCCGCTCCAGGAACGCGACGGCCTCCGCCTCGTCGCCGCGGGGCTCGTCGTCGTACGCTTCGGCGACGTCCTCTCCGAAACTCATCACCGGCTCGTAGTCCTTCACGGAGACCTCCTGTGACGTCAGACCCGGCGCGCGAGGCGCATCAGGTACTCTTTGCGGTTGAGCGGGTTGTGGTCCGTCCGCGGCCGAGTTGGGGGCGCGCCACCGACCGGCCGGTAGCGGCAGACGTCGAAGTCGGTTTCGAGCACGCCTTCGCCATGGGTGAGCACCGGAAGTTGTTGCTGCAACTCGTGGACCCGGGCCGCCGGTATCTCACCCTCCAGCACGGACGAAGAGACCCGCATCTCCTGCTTCTCCGGGACGGCGCGAAAGCCGGGCCAGCGCGGACGCCGTCGCCCCGAGCGTGTCCGGCGGGATCTCGAGCCGGAAGCGATGCGTCGGCTCGCACACCACGGTGCCTGCCTGCTTCAGCGCGCCCATCAGGACCAGCGGTGTCAGCAGCCTGAAGTCCCTAGCCGAGCTCCCCGGCGACGAATAGCCGGACCGCGTCATGGTGACCGCGCAGTCGGTGACCTGCCATCCGTAGAGACCCTGGCGCAGCGTCTCCCGTACCGTGGCCTCGATCGCTCTCCGAAACTCCTCGACCGCCTTGTAGACGTAGAGCGGCATCGTCTCGACCTTGACCTCTAACCTGAACTCCACCCCGGTATCGATCGGTGCCGGCTCGACGCGCAGCCCGACGGTCGCGAGGAACGGGTTGGGCTCCTCGTAGATGACCTCCAACGCCGCGCCGACGCCGGCGGGCCGCTCGACGCAGATAGTCGTCGTCTCCCGAAACTCGACGTCGAGGTCGTACTCGTTCGCCAGGGTCGCCCCGATGACCTCTTTCTGGACCTCGCCGTAGAGCGAGACATACATCTCTTGCCGAACATCGTCCTGGCGCACGTTTATCAGGGGGTCCTGCTCGGCGAGTTGTATCAGCGCGACGTGCAGCGCGCTCTTGTCTGAGGGATCGCGGGGAACGACCGACCGTCTCCAGCGTCGGCGGGGCGAAGTGGTGACGCTCCGAGTTTGTCTGGGATTTGCCTAACGTGTCGCCGATCCGGACATCGCCGAGGCCCCAGAGCTTTCCGATCCTGCCCGGCGGCGACCGACGCGCGCTCGACGACCTCGCCGCGGTCGAAAACGCGGATCGGGTTACCTTCTCATCCTCGTCCCGGCCGAGTTGCAGCCGGTCCCGCACCAGCACCGTCCCCGAGAACATCCGGACCAAGGCGATCTTCTCCTTGGCCTGACCGCGTTCGATCTTGAAGACCGCGCCCGAGACCGGGCCATCGGCATCGCCCTCGGCCGCGGGAAGCAGCTCCACGATACCCGCTACAAGGGCCTCCAGACCCGCGCCGGTGATCGCCGAGCCAAAGAACACCGGGTACACCAGCGCCTTCCCGGTCTGCGCCGCAAGCTCACCGCGAAGTCTGGCGTACGAGACGTCCTGCTCGTCGTGCACGTATGCGGCGAGAAAAGCGTCGTCGTGGTCGGCGAGCAGATCTACCAGCCCTGAGGTGAAATCGGCGTCGGCGGCACCGTATGGCCTGAAACCGGGGCTTCGGGTCCCCAAACCGCTGGCCGAACCCATCGGGATGATGGACGGTGCCAGCCTCTCGGCGATGCTCTGGAGCAGGCTTTCGTATTGGGCGCCGCTGCGGTCGATCTTGTTCACGAAGATGAGGGTGGGGATGCGCAGCCGTTGCAAGGTCCGCATCAGGACGCGGGTCTGCGGCTGCACGCCCTCGACGGCGGAGACCACCAACACGGCGCCGTCGAGCACGCTCAACACCCGTTCCACCTCGGCGATGAAATCCGGGTGGCCCGGCGTGTCGATCAGGTTGACCGTTACGTCGTCGATGACGAACGACACGACGGCGGACTTGATCGTGATGCCGCGCTGCCGTTCCAGCGTTAGGTTATCGGTCTGGGTGTTTCCGTCATCGACGCTGCCGACCTCGTCGATGACACCGGCGGCGTGGAGCAGCCGCTCGGTCAGGGTGGTCTTACCGGCGTCTACATGCGCCAAGATCCCCAGGTTCAAAGTTCTCACGGAGCTTCATGTCCTTCAAGTAGGCGGAAATTCCCCTCTGGATAGACATGAAAGCCTGGCGCATCTTGTTCTCCCTGGTGGATCTGCCGTCGTCACGAGTGTAGCAGACGGCGTCGCCGTGGAGCGTCGGTCCTGGCGCACTAATTCGGGCAGCCGGTCGGCTGTGTGGCCTAGCCGCCCTGGCGGGCGTTGTAGATCTCGCCGCCCCTGTCGGCGTAGCGGCGCAGGACCTCGGCCGCCTCCTCGCGCAGCACGTCCGTGGAGACGGAGATGCCTCGCCGCTCTAAAGCCCCGACCCAGTCGTCCATCTTTGGCCCCTCGTCGAACCCTATGGCGCGGGCGTCCTCGTCGCGCGCGCCGCACACGAGCCGTCTGACCCCCGACCACGGGGTCGCGCCGAAGCACTGGGCGCAGGGCTCCGTGCTGGCGACGAGCTCGCGGGCGGGCTGGTCCGGGCCGCCCAGGTCGAAGCGCCCCACGACCTTCTGGGCGACCATGATGGCGACCATCTCCGCGTGAGCGACGGAGAGGTTCGTGTCGGCGACCAGGTTGACGCCGGGGGCTATCAGCCGGTGGCTCTCGAGGTCGAAGATCCCCGCCCCGAACGGCCCCCCCGTCCCGTGGTCGACGTTGAGGCGCGAGAGCTCGACCACGAGGCGTACCCGATCCTCCTCCGTCCGGTAGACGTGGGTCGGGTCAGGAACGTGCTCCCCCACCCACCCCGGGAGCGAGATCGTTATCCCGGGAAAGGTCTTTGCGCCCTCCGTCACCCTATCTCGTGCTGCGAGAGGTCCTCGATGACCCGCAGCAGCGCCGAGTGGTCCTCCCCGCCCCAGCCCTTCCTCGTCATCGAGAGCAGCATCTGGTCCACGATGGCCGTGACCGGCAGCGCCACCCCGTACTCCCTGCCCGCCGACAGCGCGATCCCGAGGTCCTTGTGGTGCAGCTCGGCGCGGAAACCGGGGTCGAAGGTGTGCGTGAGGAACTTCTCGCGCTTGAGCTCCATGACCTTGTTGCCGGCCAAACCCCCAGAGAGCACGTCCAAAACCTTCTCCGGCGAGACCCCTCCCCGCGACCCGAGCACCAGCGCCTCGGAGACCGCCTCTATCGTCAGCGCCACCACCACCTGGTTGGCCGCCTTGACCACCTGACCGGCCCCCGTCGGGCCGACGTGGGTTACGGTCTTGCCCATGGCGTCGAAGAGGGGTTTGGCGCGCTCGAAGTCCTCTTCTTCGCCGCCGACCATGATCGAGAGGGTGCCCTCGATGGCGCCGACGTCACCCCCGGAGACCGGCGCGTCCAGCATCGAGGCGCCCTTCTCCTTTATCTTCCCGGCCAGTTCTTCGGTGACGACCGGGGAGATGGTGCTCATGTCGATGAGGAGCGCGCCCTCCTCCAGCGCCTCCAGGATGCCGTCCTCGCCGGCGACGACCCGCTCGACGTCGGGGGAGTCGGGGAGCATGGTTATGACGATGCCGTTCCCCTCGGCGGCCTCCCTGGGGCTCCCGGCGACGGTCGCCCCCTCTTCACCGAGCTCTTCGGCCTTCTGCGGGCTGCGGTTGTTGACGGTCAGCTCGTAGCCGGCCGCCATCAGGTTCTTCGCCATGGGCTTGCCCATGATCCCGAGTCCCACGAACCCTACCTTCTCAGCCACGCGTGCCTCCTCGCAGGTCGGAGCCTCTCCAGGGTCGAAGTGTTGGCCTTCCGCATCGCCCCGCAACGTTTCGGAGACGACGAAGGGACGCGCATCTCTCCGGTGACCGTATCCGCTTCGGCCAACCCCGGGCCCTCCCCTCGTTCTCCTCCGCAACGCTCCTGCAGGCTAACACGGCCCGAGGGCTCCCGCCGCTTGCCGCCGGCTCCGAAAGACGGCTACACTGCGGTCCCCATGAGCGCCCACATACCGCCCACCCGGTCCTCGAGCGGCCCAGGGTTCGGTCGCCTGTTCGTTATCCTCTGCCTCCTGACGCTGTTGGCCAACGCTTGCGGACCGCCGGAACAGGGACGCCGGGACAAAGGCGACCAGAACACCCCGTCGCCGGAGGCCGAGACCACGGAGCGCGAGTCCGCGGAGCGCAAGTCCGCCCGGACGAACCCCGAGAAGACCGAGTCGGGGGGGAGCGCGAGGCGACGGGCGGAGGCGAGCGCCGCGCTGATACCCGCGGCGGAGCGGGGAGACGTGGTGGCCGTGAAGCATCTGCTGGACGAAGGGGCTAGTGTGCGCGCCAGGGACGCGACGGGCCGGACCGCCCTGATCGCCGCCGCCTACGGGAACCGGGTCGAGGCGGCCAGGCTGCTAGTTGGGGCCGGCGCGGACGTCAACGCCAAGGACCAGACCGTGCAGAGCGCGTACCTCATCTCGACGAGCGAGGTCGGCGACGACCCGCGCCTGCTGCAGCTTACGCTCGAGAACGGCGCGAACGTGAGGAGCCTCGACTCGTACCACGGGACCGGCCTGATCCGGGCCGCCGACCGCGGCCACGCGAGGATCATCGGCAGGTTGCTCGAGACCGAGATAGCCGTGGACCATGTCAACGAGCTCGGGTGGACGGCTTTGCTGGAGGCGATCATCCTCGGAGACGGCGGCCCGCCCTACCAGGAGGTGGTGCGGCTCCTGATCGAGGAGGGCAACGCTGACCCGAACCTGGCCGACGCCGACGGCGTGACGCCGCTCCAGCACGCCCGTCAGAACGGCCAGGAAGAGATCGTCGCCATCCTGTCCAGGTCCGGCGCGCGGCCCTAGCCGCCGTCGAACCGGGGAGCGTCGCCCTCGGCCTCGACCCTCACCCGCACGGCCCGCGCCCCTGCGTCGAGCGACGCCTCTATCACCCGCGTGACGGCGTCGAGCACCTCCCGGCGCCCGCCGGCCAGCACCATGATCTCCGGGCCCGGCCTCGCGGGCGAGGCCCGACGTCGCCGGCCGCCGCCTTCGCGGCCTCGACCTGTTCGCGCGGTGGGCTCTCCGCACCCGACGCCCGTGATCACCTTGAGCTCGGCGGTCAGCTCCGCCCTCTCGTAGCCCGGCACTAGTGCTCCTTCCTCTCGTCGAGGCGCCCGATCTCGGCGTAGCCGGCGCTGCCTGGCTGCGGGGGCTCCTCCGGGGGACTCCTCGGCGATGCCCGCGATCTGCTCCGGCTTGACCGGGACGCGGCGAGAGCTCGCGCCCCGTGGCGTCTCGCAGGGCGGCGACTATGGCCGGGGTCGAGGCGATGGTCGGCGGTTCTCCGACGCCCTTGAGGCCGTAGGGAGCCTCCGGGTCGGCGAGCTCCAGGATCTCCATCTTCACCGCGGGCATGTCGAGGATGGTCGGGATCAGGTAGTCCGTGAAGGAGGCGTTCTGGATCTTGCCCTCCTTTAATCTGGATCTCCTCCAGCAGGGCGAGCCCGAGCCCCTGCGCTATCCCGCCCTCGATCTGGCCCTCCAGCGCCTGCGGGTTCATGACCTTGCCGACGTCCTGGGCGGTCGCGACCTCCACGACCCGCACCAGACCCGAGCTCGGTGTCGACCTCGACGACCGCCCGGTGCGCCGCGAAGGCGAACTGCAGGTGCACGTCCCCCTGGCCGTTCTCGTCCAGCGGCTTCGTCTCCTTGTGGTGGTACTCGACGGTCTCCTCGATCGCCTCGTCGTCCGAACAGCTCCGACCAGCGAGACGACAACCTCGTCCCCGCGACACGACCTCGCCGTCCTCGAGCGAGAGCGCGCCCGTCCTCGCCGAACTCCTCGGCCGACCAGCTCGAAGACGCGCTCGCGGACCGTCTCGCAGGCCTCCTTGACGGCGGCGCCGGTCACGTAGGACTGGCGCGAGGCGGAGGTCGAGCCGGCGGAGCCAACCCGCGTATCGGCGGGCAGCGACGGCGACGCTCTCGACGCCGAGCTCGGTGCGCGCGATCTGGGCCTGCACCGTAACGAGCCCCTGCCCGACCTCGGCCGCCGCCGTGTGGACCTCGCACGAGCGGCTCGCCGTCCTCGACCGAGAGCGATGACGCGCGCCGTCGAGTAGTCGTCGAAGCCCGCCGAGAAGCCGATGTTCTTGAAGCCGACCGCGTAGCCGACGCCGCGCCTGACGCCCTCGCCGTGCGTGACGTTGGAGACGCCGCCGGGCAGCTCGCGCAGGTCGCGGCCGGCGACCGTCCTCTTCCTCCGGCATCGGCATGTCCTCGTACCCGCTCCAGGATCTCGCGCACCGGCGCCGGGTGCGGCACCTCCTGGCCGAACGGGAACCGCATCCCGGGCTCGATGGCGTTCTTGAGGCGCAGCTCGACCGGGTCCATCCCGAGCTCTGCGGCGAGCTTGTCCATCTGGGCCTCGTGGGCGAAGCAGACCTGGACCGCGCCGAAGCCGCGCATCGCGCCGCACGGGGGGTTGTTGGTGTAGAGCATGTGGCTCTCGATGTCGGCGTTGGGCACGTCGTAGGGGCCGCAGGCGAAGGTCGCGGCGTTGAGGCAGACGGCGTTGGAGCTCGAGGCGTAGGCGCCGCCGTCGAAGACGAGGTCGGGCCCTGACGAAGACGAGCTCCCCGTCGCGGGTGGCGCCGTGCTCGTAGCGCATCTTCGCCGGGTGGCGGTGGACGTGCCCGTAGAACGACTCCTCGCGGTTGTAGACCATCTTCACCGGGCGTCCCGTCTCGAGGGCGAGCATGCAGGCGTGGATCTGCATCGAGAGGTCCTCCCGCCCCCCGAAGGCGCCGCCCACGCCGGAGAGGGTGAGCCGGACCGTCCTCGGGCTCGAGGCCCAGCGACTCTCGGCGACCTGATCCCGGTCGATGTGCAGCCACTGGGTCGAGATGTAGAGGTCCACGCCGCCCTCGCCCGTCGGGCACCGCGAGGCCCAGACTCCGGGCCGAGGAAGGCCTGGTCCTGCATCCCGACCTCGTACTCGCCCGCCACCACGACGTCGGCCCTGGCGTCCGCGCCAGCGACATCGCCGTGCCGGATCGTGGACGCGGCTGGAGCACGTTGCCCGAGAGGTGGAGCTGCGGCGCGTCCTCGCCCATCGCCTCCTCGGCGCTCGCTCACGGGGTCGAGTACCTCGTACTCGACCCGGATCTTCTCCAGCGCGCGCCTGGCGGTCTCGGGGTGGTCGGCGGCGACGACGGCGACGGGCTCGCCCTGGTAGCGGACCTTCTCCCAGGCCAGGACGGGCTGGTCGGGGATCTCCATCCCGTACACCTTGCGCCCAGGCACGTCCTCGTGGGTGAGCACGGCGCAGACGCCCGCCATCTCTCGGCCTCGAGGTGTCCTATGGACGAGGATGTTCGCGTGCGGGTGCGGGCTCCTGAGCGTCGCGCCGTGGAGCATCCCGTCCATCCAGAGATCCGAGGAGTACTCGAACTCGCCCCTGACCTTCGGGACGCCGTCGGGCGCGCGCTCGTCCTCGCCGATCCCTGCCTGGGACCATCGCGTCGGGCCGGGTCGCGACGCGTCGGCGGCGCCGACGGCGTTACCGTCACGGCTTCGTCCCCCAGGCCGTCATCCCCTCCCGGCGGCGAGGCGGACGGCGTCCAGGATCTTCTCGTAGCCCGTGCACCGGCACAGGTTGCCGGCGAGGGCCTCCCGGATCTCGGCGTCCGTGCGGGTCGGGCTTGCGCGCGCAACAGGTCGTGCGTCGCGACGATGAAACCCGGCGTGCAGAAGCCGCACTGCACCGCCCCCGCCTCGACGAAT
Organism: uncultured Rubrobacteraceae bacterium; assembly: GCA_963769655.1. Taxonomy (GTDB): domain Bacteria; phylum Actinomycetota; class Rubrobacteria; order Rubrobacterales; family Rubrobacteraceae; genus CAVYMT01. Next base: position 288,319 of record CAVYMT010000005.1, read on the forward strand.
GCCTCCTGAACGGGGTGGAGCTCCGCCCTCGCCGGCTATCCCCTCGACCGTGACGACCTCGCGTCCCTCGGCCTGGCCGGCCAGGACCAGGCAGGAGCAGACGAGCGTGCCGTCCAGGTACACCGAGCACGAGCCGCACTCGCCCTGCTCGCAGGCGTTCTTGGAGCCGGGCAGCCCGAGCCGCTCGCGCAGCACGTACAGCAGGCTCTCGCCCTCCCAGACGCCGTCGGCCTCCCGCCTCTCCCCGTTGACCGTGCAGCCTGAGCCGCACCTCATCCCCCCCGGTCGCTGTACTCGTCCCAGGCCCACCCGAGCGTGCGCCTCGCCAGCACCCCGACAGCGTGGGTCCGGTAGGCGGCGGTCCCGCGCACGTCGCTCTACGGGCCTGGCCGCCTCCGCCACCAGCTCTCCGAAGCGCCGCAGCGCGGCGCTCCCCGATCTCGCCCCGCGACCCCCAGAGATCCCCCTCCTCGAGGACGCCCTCGATGAAGCTCTTCGGCCTGCATCGGCCCGCACCGGGGTCGGCGCCGCCGAGCCCAGGCAGGCCCCGACCCTTCCCTCTCTCCGGGTGGAGGGCAAGGCCGAAGGCGCACACGGCGATCACCATCGCGTTGCGGGTCCCGATCTTGGAGTACTGTTGCGGCCCCTCGGCCTCCGGCATGCAGGAAAGCCGAGATCAGCTCGTCGGGCCGCAGCGCGTTCTTCTTGGGCCCCGTGATGAACTCCGCGACGGGCACCCGCCGGGTTCCGCCGATCGAGGCGACCTCCACCTCGGCGTCCGAGACGTAGAGCGGCGGCAGGGCGTCGCCGGCCGGGGAGGCGGTGCCGAGGTTCCCCCCGACGGTGCCCCGGTTCCGGATCTGGGGCGAGCCGACGGTGCGCGAGGCCATCGCGAGCCCCGGCAGCCTCTCCGCGAGCTCCTCGATAATCCGCGCGTAGGACACCCCGGCCCCCACGCGCAGGCGGCCTTCCTCCTCCGCCCACACCCCGAGATCCTCGACCCCGGTAAGGTCCATCATGGCCTCGGGACGTTCCCGCCCGAAGTTCAGGGACACCATCATGTCCGTACCGCCGAAGATCGGCACCGCCTCCGGTCGGGCGCCCTTGATCTCCAGCGCCTCTCGCCAGCTCGAAGGTCGATAAAACTCCAAACGGGCCTCCATCCACGTTCGGCGACGCAGGATCAGCCCATGTTACCGCTTCGCGCGGGTCCTCCGCGACGGCTGAAGAGTTTTGCGGTTGTGCCGGCTCCGGCCCCAGGCAGCGCCTTTGGCATCATTGCTTGAATGTGCCGATTGCGCTAATCTTAGGATGACCGGGATCGAGGGACGTGGGGTGGCGAGCTCAACGGCGCCGGCTGGAGCAGCCGTGGTGGATAGCATGGACGATCTCGAACGGGGCCGCGAGTCCTACGCAAGGCGGGCGTGGGGAGATACCTACGAGGCGCTGTCACGCGCCGACGAGACGACGCCGCTTGGGGGCGAGGACCTCGAACTGCTCGCGACGGCGGCCTACATGCTCGGACGCGACGACGACCTCGATAGCCTGGAACGGGCCTACCACGCGTACCTAGACACCGGAGAACCGTTGCGCGCCGCGAGATGCGCGGGCTGGGTGGGCATGCACCGCCTCATCAGAGGACAGATGGGCCGCGCGACCGGGTGGCTCGGCCGGGCGCGACGGCTGGTCGAACGCGAGGGCCGCGAGTGCGCCGAACGAGGGCTACCTGCTGTTCCCGCTCATGTTTCGAGCAGGAAGCCAGCGGCGACTATGAGGCCGCGCTCGCCACCGCCGCAGAGGCGGCCAGAGATCGGCGAACGCTTCGGCGACGCGGACCTGTTCGCCCTCGCCACGCAGGACCAGGGCATCCTCCTGGTCAGACAAGGGCGGGTCGTGGAGGGTCTCGGGCTGCTGGACGAGGCCATGGTCGCGGTAACCGCCGGGGAGCTGTCGCCGATCGTCAGCGGTCTGGTCTATTGCGGCGTGATCCTGGGCTGCCAGGACGCGTACGAGCTGCGCCGGGCCCAGGAGTGGACCGCCGCGCTGACGCGGTGGTGCGAGGAGCAACCGGATATGGTCAGCTTCACCGGCACCTGCATGGTGCATCGAGCCGAGATCATGCAGTTGCGCGGCGCGTGGCCAAACGCGCTCGAAGAGGCCCGGCGGGCCGGCGAGCGTTCCGAGCGGGCAAAGAACCGGACGGCGGCCGCGCAGGCCCGCTACCAGCAGGGGGAGGTCCACGGCTGCGGGGGGAGTTCGCCGCGGCCGAGGCGGCGTACCGGGACGCGAGCCGCGGCGGCCGGGAGCCGCAGCCGGGCCTGGCCCTGTTGCGCCTGGCCCAGGGAGACACCGATGCCGCGGACGCCGCGATCCGCCGGGCGTTGGGCGAGACCACCGAACGGCCGAGTCGGGCGAGGCTCCTGCCCGCCTGCGTCGAGATCATGCTGGCCGTCGGCGACGTCCGGGAGGCCCGCGACGCATGCCTCGAACTCGGGGAGATCTCGTCGGACTTCCAGAGCGGCATGCTGGACGCGATGGCCGCGCACGCCAGGGGTTCGGTCGACCTGGCGACCGGCGACGACCGGGCCGCCCTGATCTCCTTGCGCCAGGCCTGCCGGGTGTGGCAGGAGCTCGAGGCGCCGTACGAGACCGCGCGCGTGCGCGTGCTGCTGGGACTGGCCTGCCGAAACCTCGGTGACGATGACACGGCCGCGCTGGATCTCGAGGCGGCCCGAGGCGTCTTCGCGCGGCTGGGGGCGGCGCCGGACCTCGCCCTCGTCGATTCCCTCATCCGACGCGCTCAGCCCGCCGATGCTCATGGCCTGACGCCGCGCGAGTTGCAGGTGCTGCGCATGGTCGCCGCTGGCGAGACCAACAGGGCCATAGCCGCCGAGTTGGTCCTCAGCCAGAGGACGGTAGACCGGCACGTGAGCAACATCTTCTCCAAGCTGAGCGTTTCCTCGCGCGCCGGGGCGACGGCGTTCGCGTACGAGCACCAGCTCGTCTGACCCGGAACCACGGGGCGTTCCCGTGGGTAGAATCACCCACCCCGCCGGGCGACAAATTTGGGTGGTTACCCCGATGCCCTGACTCGCCGCCGGCTCCTATGCTGCGGGCGCAACGCAGCTACAGGGTTGGGAGCGTACGATGAGCGAGCCGCAGAGCACCGAGGCAACAAAAGCACCCCGGCAAGACTTCTACAAAGGCTACGGCGGAAGCGCCCCGGAGAACTACGAACGGTACTTTGTACCGGTCATCGGCGCGCCCCTGGCTGAAGAACTCGTTGACCAGGCGGCGCTTCGTCCGGGCGAGCGCGTGTTGGATGTGGCCTGCGGGACCGGCGTGGTCGCGAGGCTCGCCGCGAGGCGCGTCGGGCCCGCGGGGACCGTCGTTGGCATCGACTTGAATCCGGGCATGCTGGCGGTCGCACGGTCGGTCGCGCCGGCCGGCAGTTCGATCGAGTGGCACCAGTCGAACGTCGAGCGCCTGCCGCTACCGGACGAGTCGTTCGACGTCGTCGTCTGCTCGCTGGGGTTCCAGTTCGTCCAGGACAGGTTGACCGCTCTGCGGGAGATGCGGCGCGTCCTTGCGCCCGGGGGGCGTCTGATCTTCAACGCGCCGGGCCCCGCGCCACGCATCTTCGTCGTCCTGGCCGAGGCGCTGGCACGGAACATAGATCCCGAGCTCGCGGTGTTCGTGTACCAGGTCTTCTCGCTCCACGACACCGGCGAGCTTCGACATCTGATGGATACCGCCGGCCTCCGTGAAGGAACCGCGAGGTCGGACTCCAGGATGCTGCGCCTCCCAACATCCGAGGCGTTTCTGTGGCAGTACGTGCACAGCACCCCCCTGGCGGGGCCGGTGTCGCAGGCGGATGAGGAAAGCCGCGCGGCGCTGGAGCGCGACGTCGTCGCAGGTTGGAAGGCTTTCGTGGAGGATGGCGCGTTGCTGCTTCGGCTCGACGTCGCCGTCGCCACCGGCCGGAGGTAGAGACCAGGCCCACGCGACGGGCGCCGCGATTCGTACACCGCCTGTCGAGCGCTTCGGGAGGAACCCATGATCACCCAGGAACACACACAAACTCTGGCCGCGTGGGACGACGTCACGGCCGACCGCGAAGAGCCCCTGACCCTGCAGGAGGCCTTTACCGTCCTGTCCCGACTGGCGAAGAAATCCGACCCCCTGGACCCACACGTTTGGGTCTTCCTGGAGGAAGCCAAGAGGGCCAGCGATTGGTACGTGGCTTATCGTCGGGACGACCCCGACCTTTCCTGCTCGCTGCAAGTCTTCGTCTGGCCCGCGGGTACGGCGACCAGGATCCACGACCACTCCTCCTGGGGGGCCTTCTGTTGTGTCGCGGGGTCCATCCTGGAAGAACGTTACGAGCGCGCCGACGACGGCACCCTCGCCGATTACGCCCGCTTGAGGAGGCTGTGGTCGCGCGCGTGGAACAAAGAAGACGGCGTCTCGACCGTTCTGCCCTACGACGGAGGCATCCACAGGGTGGGCAACCCTGCCGAAGAGCCCGCCGTCTCGGTGCATCTCTACGGTCCGCGGCTCGGGACGATAGACGGGCGGGACTACGACCCTTCCCGCGACTACGTCTGCGATCGTCTGGAAGACTGATGGGATACGGCGCGCAGGATAGACGCTTGAGGGCGAGACCAGGTTCCGGTGGCCAGCGCACCGCCGCAGGTACGGAGCGCTTCGAGACGGTGGTCGTCGGCGGTGGTCAGGCTGGACTCTCGGTCGGATACCATCTGGCCCGGCGCGGTCTGCCGTTCGTGATCCTGGACGCCAGCGACCGTACAGGCGACTCGTGGCGCAGGCGGTGGGACTCTCTGCGCTTGTTCACCCCGGCCCGATTCTCGGGGCTTCCCGGCATGCCCTTCCCCGCGCCGCGCGGGTCGTATCCCACCAAGGACGGGGTGGCCGCCTACCTCGAGGCCTACGCGGCGCGCTTCGATCTTCCCGTCCGGACCGGCGTCGAGATCGACGCGCTCTATAGGGGAGGACAAAGTTACGTCCTCGTATCAGGCGATCGCCGGTTCGAGGCAGACAACGTGGTGGTGGCGACCGGCGCATACCGCAGCCCCAGGGTGCCGGCATTCGCCTCGGAGCTGGATCCGTCCATCACGCAGTTGGATTCAACCGAGTACCGGGGTCCCTCCCAGCTGCGGGAAGGCACCGTCCTCGTGGTGGGCGCCGGGAACTCTGGGGCCGAGATCGCCTTCGAGGTGTCCCGTACGCGCCCGACCTGGCTGTCGGGCAGGGACACGGGCCACATCCCCTTTAGAACCGGGGGTGTATGGGACCGGTTGCTCACGCCGCCGTTCTGGTTCGTCGCCTCGCGCGTGCTCACCACGGGCACGCCTATCGGCCGGAGGGCTCGACCGAAGATGCTGACCGCGAGCGCGCCGCTCGAACGGGTAAGGCCGAAAGATCTAGCCGCCGCCGGGGTCGAGCGCGTTCCGAGGACCGTGGGCGCGCGCGGCGGGCTCCCGCTGCTCGAGGACGGACGCGTCATGCAGGCGTCGAACGTGATCTGGTGCACGGGACTACGGCCCGACTTCGGGTGGATAGATCTCCCGGTCTTCGGCGAGGACGGTTTGCCGCTGCACGATCGCGGCGTCGTGGAGGGCGAGCCCGGCCTGTACTTCGTGGGCCTGTACTTCCAGTTCGCGTTCACGTCCTCGCTGATCGGCGGGGTTGACAGAGACGCCGCGTACATCGCCGAGCGGATCGCGTCCTGCGAACCGAACGTCCAGCCCAGGACACGCGCGCTGGGAAGGGATGCCACGACGGGGCAATCGACCAGCGCGACTTCTCCGACAACGCCAGCCCACCCGGCTGAACCGCGACGAGCCTGACCAACCACGCCGCGCGGCTTCTGGACTCCGGACCTCACGTGATATCTCACCGCACGGTCATCCTGGTCTCCTGCTGACCGGGAGGCCCTTACGACTCCAGGGTTGCGCCCGTCCGGGACGACATACAATTAGGCGAAGCACTCGACGCGCCGGGATCCCGGGCAGGAGGGAGGCCGCATGGCCACCGACGGACGCGACTTCTCGACCGTGGCGCTGGTCACCGGCTCCAGCCACGGCATCGGCCTCGAGGTGGCGCGCCAACTGGCCCAACGGGACTTTACCGTGGTGCTCACGGCGCGGAGCCCCGAGAAGAGCGCGGCCGCCGCCGAAGGTCTGGTAGAGGAGGGCCTCGACGTCCGTCACGAGGCGCTGGACGTCACGGACGACGAGAGCGTGCGCTGGCTGGCCTCCCAGATCGAGGCCGAATTCGGCCGGCTCGACGTGTTGGTCAACAACGCCGCCGCCTACGTCGACTGGACCGAGACGGCGCTCACCGCCGAGCTGGACAACGCCCGCGCGGTGCTCGAGACCAACCTGCTCGGCGGGTGGCGAACCTCCCAGGCGTTCGCGCCGCTCGTGGGCCGCAGCGCCCACGGCCGCATCGTCAACGTTTCGAGCGGGGCCGGCTCCCACGGCGACGAGGATTTTGGGCTGACCACCGGCCACGGATCGGTGGCGAGCTACGGGATCTCCAAGGCCGCCCTGAACGCCCTGACCTCGAAGCTGGCGGCCGAGCTGGAGGGTACCGGCGTGCTGGTCAACTCGGTCTGCCCGGGCCTGACCGCGACCGCCCCGGGTATGGAAGAGATGGGCGCCCGGCCCGTGCCGGAGGGCGCGGCGAGCGTGGTGTGGGCCGCTACCCTCCCCGACGAGGGCCCGACTGGCGGCTTTTTCCGCGACGGCAAGCCCATACCCTGGTAACGCGGAATGGAGCCCACGAAGACAGTCTCGTCGAGGATCCACCCTGTGGGCGAGAGGAGGTGTAGGAACCACATGCCAGACCGCGTCCTGACTCTGCGAGAACTCAACCGGGCGACCCTGTCCCGCCAGTTGCTCCTCGGCCGCGAGACGCTCCCGGTCCCCGACGCCGTCGGACGCCTCGTCGGCCTCCAGGCTCAGGAGACGAACCCTCCCTACGTCGGCCTCTGGACCAGGCTGCGGGGCTTTGGCCAGGGCGACCTTACCCGGGCCATGGAGGAGCGGCGCGTGGTTCGGGCCACGCTCATGCGCTCCACCCTCCACCTCGTGACATCCGAGGACTACTTGCTCCTCAGGCCTTCTCTGCAACCGGCGCTGACCCGGGCCCTTGGTGCCTTCTTTGGCAAGCGGGCCAGGGGCCTCGACGTAGCCCGCCTGGTCGAAGTAGCGCGCGAACGCTTCGAGGAAGGGCCATGCACCTTCGCCGAGCTGCGCGTCCGGCTCTCGGAGATCGAACCGGACCGCGACCCGGACGCCCTGGCCTACGCCGTGCGCACGCACCTGCCGCTCGTCCAGGTCCCACCGGGTGGAACCTGGGGCTCCGGCGGCAGGCTGGCCTACGCCCTCCCCGAATCGTGGCTCGGCCGGGCGCCCTCGGGACCCGAGGCGCCACGAGAGCTGGTCCCGCGCTACCTGGCGGCGTTCGGCCCGTCGAGCGTCAAAGACGTCCAGGCGTGGACGGGCATGGTTCGGCTCAAGGACCCGCTCGAAGAGATGAGGGGAGAGCTACGCACGTTCCGGGACGAAGGAGACGTAGAGCTGCTCGACCTGCCGGACGCGCCCCTGCCGGCCGCCGATGAGCCAGCCCCACCGCGCTTCGTCCCGGCCTACGACAACCTGATCCTCTCCCACGCCGACCGCACGCGCGTCATCTCCGACGAGCATCGCAAGAAGGTCTTTCTCTCCGCCGGCAGGGTGCGACCCACCATACTCATCGACGGCTTCGTGCGCGGCGCATGGACCATCCCCAAGACCCGCGCCGATGAGCCCACAACGCTCGTGATCGAACCATTCGAACCCCTGACAGATCCCGACCGCGACGCCCTGATCGAAGAAGGAGAGAACCTCCTGCGCTTCGCAACCGAACCCGACAAAACGAGCCTCGAAGTACGCTTCGAGTGAGAGCTGTCAGCTATCGGCCTTCAGCTATCAGCTCTTCCCGTCACCTCACTGACGTCCAGGGAGGTCACAGACCAAAAAGCTGAAAGCGAGGAAGTGCTGAGAAGACCCGAAGCGTGCTGAGAGCGGAAGCCGAAGGCTGGAGCGGGCTGAAAGCTGGCGACCGCAGGGAGCCCAAGCGTGCTAGCCGCCCGCCGCTGGCGGGCGGCTATCCACGTAAACTAGAATCAGGGCCGCCAGGCACAGAACCGCCGAGAGGTAGAAGGCGGAGGGCAAACCCGTCACGCCGACCAGGAGCCCGAAGGCGAAGGCGCCCACGCCGGTGCCGGCGTCGAAGGAAACGTTCCAAAGGGTGCTGGCGAGTCCCCGCTCGTTTTCGGAGACACGATCCATAGTGAGGATGAGGGTCGAGTTCATGAGCGACCCGATGCCGCTGCCGAAGAGCCCCGCGCCGGCGAGCATAGGGAGGCCGCCGAGCGGAAGGGCAGCCATGCCCGCGGCGCAGGCCAGGAGCCCGGGGACGAGGAGCAGGTACGGGTCACGCCGGTCCGAGAATCGTCCGGCCCACCAGCGGGTCGCGGCGCTCGCTACCCCGAAGACGAGCAGCGCCGAGGCGGAGGAGAAAGGACCCGCGCCGGGGGCGAGAAGGGGCAGGAAGGTCACCAGCACCCCTGATGCCGCCGTCGCGGCGGAGAAGATCAGGAACAACCGGAGCAGCGGCCCGCGCCCGAGCCCCTCCAGAAATCGGGCCTGAACCCCTCGACGCTCGGAGATGTCCTCGGCGCGCAACCGCAGCGAGGCCAGCAGACCGACCAGGGGGGCGGCGGCTCCGAGGATAAAGACGAGCCCGTACCCGGAGGTGTCCACGAGCCACAGCCCCAGAGGGTTGCAGAAGATGGTGGGCAGCGTGATGGCCACCCCGAAGTAGCCGAGCGCCTCGCCGCGGCGGCCCGGCGGGGCAAGCTCCATAACCAGGGCGGCGAAGACGACGGTCGAGATCCCGAACCCCACGCCCCGCGCGAGCGTGATGGCGAGTATGCTCCCCACCCCGCCCGCCAGCGGGTACAGGAACGCCGGCGCCCCGAGAAAGAGCAGCCCGGCCGCCATCACCGCCCGGTAGCCGAAGCGGTCCAGGAGGCGCGGCATCTGGACCTGGGTGAGCACGGTCGAGAGCATCAACGTCGCAGTCGCCAGCCCCGCCCCGAAGCTGCCGCCCCCGGCGGCCTCCGCGTACAGCGGGACGACCGAGAGCAACAGCTGGAGGCCCAGAAAGGTCGCGAAGGTCGCGAGCGCCAGCAAGACCATGGGTCCCGACAGCAACGCTTCCCGGTCGCCATCGCCCGCCGCGCCGAACCCTGTTTTGTTCTTCGCCACTCCCTACCTGCTCCCGTACGCGGGCACGGCCGAGAGAGTATACGGCCGTCGCCGGGTTCGACCTCTCCGCTGCCCCCTTGCAGGGCACGAACGCGGGTTATGATATGCGTCGTTGTCCCAGACATTGCGCGGAGGTCGCCCACGGTTTCCACCAGACGAGAGGATCTTCCCCGCGTGGACGCGAGAAGCCGGTGCTGAGGAGATCCCGAACGTTGCGGGTGGAGCGTCTCTCCGGCGTCGAGCGCGCGGGCGAGGCGGCCTGGCGCGCGCTGGAGCCGCCGGACTTTCCGTTCTTCGACTTCGAGTTCCTGCGGGCCCTCGAACGCTCCGGCAGCGTCGGCCCCGGGACCGGGTGGTCGCCGGCCCACCTGGTCTGCCGGGACGCCGGCAACGGGGGCCGCGTCCTCGGGGCGCTCCCGCTCTACCTCAAGACCGACAGCTACGGCGAGTACATCTTCGACTGGGAGTGGGCGCGGGCCTACAGGGAGCACGGTCTCCCCTACTACCCCAAGCTCGTCTCCGCCGTGCCGTTCACGCCCGCGACGGGCCCGAAGCTCCTGGTGAGGCCGGACGTCGAAGAGGACGCCCGGCCGGCGGTGGCGGGCGCCCTCTTCGAGGCAGGGCGGAGGCTCGGCGAGGATGCAGATGTGAGCTCCTCGCACGCGCTCTTTGTGCCCGAGCGGGAGCTCGGCGAGTTCACCCGGCGCGGGTTCGACGTGCGCCACTCGCTCCAGTATCACTGGCGCAACCGCGGCTACGACGACTTCGACGACTACCTGGGTGCTCTGGAGGGCAAGCGCCGGCGCCAGGTCGCGCGTGAGCGCCGCCAGCTCGCGGAGGAGGGGCTCAGCATCGAGCGCCTCACGGGGGACGCCCTCGGCGACGGGCACGCGGCCATGATGTACCGGCTCTACCTGCGCACGCTCGACGGCAAGTGGGGCGTTCCGTACCTCAACGGGGAGTTCTTCCGGGAGGTCTTCCGGACGATGAACGACCGCATCCTGCTCGTCCTCGCCAGGGACGCGGCGGGCCGACCGGTCGCGGCCGCGCTCAACTTCTTCAAGGGGCGATCGCTCTTCGGCCGCTACTGGGGATCGGACCGGGGGGTGCGCAACCTGCACTTCGAGCTCTGCTACTACCAGGCGATCGAGTTCGCCATCGAGCGGCGCATGGGGCTCTTCGAGGCCGGCGCCCAGGGCGAGCACAAGCTCGCCCGCGGCTTCCTCCCCACCCTGACCTACAGCGCCCACGAGATCCGGCACCCGGCCTTCAGGCGCGCCATCGGCGAGTACATCGCCGAGGAGAGGGAGTACGTCGCGGGGACCCTGGAAGCGTACGAGAGGCACGACCCCTACAAACCCAGACCGTAACGCTCTCGGGGCGACGGAGCCCTCAGTCCCCTAGTCCGGCGCCTGTTCGCGGCTTGCTTATGCCCGGGATTGGGCGAGAATGGGCGACAACCCGGGTTTTTCGCGGGGGCGGCGAGTCGGAGAGGGGTTGAACTTGGCGGAGAGCGCCGGGAACGGGACCAGGCGGGTGGCGATAGCGTGTCAGGGCGGTGGCAGCCACACGGCCTTCACGGCCGGGGTGCTCCGCAGGCTGCTGCCGGCCAGGGAGATGGAAGGGTACGAGGTGGTGGGCCTCAGCGGCACCTCGGGCGGGGCGGTTTGTGCCCTGCTTGCCTGGCATCACCTCATCAAGAACGACGCGCCAGGGGCGGCGAAGGCACTGACCGCGTTCTGGGAGGACAACTCGGCCACCGCGCCGCACGAAAAATTCTGGAACGACTGGATGGTCTGGGCGAGCAGCCTGGAGAATTTTATCGTCACGCCCTCCGTCAGCCCCTACGACAATTACTTCTCCTCTCTAGGGCTTGACGAATTCAGGAAACTGTTGCAGCGGCGGGTGGACTTCGGCGAGGTGGGGGTGCAGCCCGAGGGATCCCACCCCGTGCTGCTCGTCGGGGCCGTCGACGTCCTCTCCGGTGAGTTCCGGGCCTTCAACAGCCGGCGGGACAGGATCTCCGCCGACACCATCCTGGCCTCGGCGGCCATACCCACCCTCTTCCGTTCGGTGCCCGTGGGCGAAGGGACGTACTGGGATGGCCTCTTCTCGCAGAACCCGCCGGTCAGGGAGCTCATCGACTCGGGACCGGACGAGATCTGGGTGATCCAGATAAACCCCAGGGAGCGCGCGACGGTGCCGAAGACGGTCGCCGAGATAACCGACCGGCGCAACGAGCTCTCGGGCAACCTCTCCCTGCACCAGGAGCTGTACTTCATAGAGAAGATCGACCAGATGCTCGAGGAGGGACACATCTCCCCCGGCGGTAAGTACCGCCAGATCGTGGTGCGCCTGATAGAGCTCTCCCGTTCCCGACTCCCCCTCTCTTTGGGCACCGCCTCGAAGCTGAACCGCGACCCGCGCTTCATAGAGGACCTGATGGCGCACGGCGAGGAGAGGGCCGAGGAGTTCCTCGCGGCTCTCGCCTTCGAGGACGCCTGGCGCAGCCGCGACCCGGACGCCGTGATGGGCTTCTTCGCCGACGACGCGGAGCTCGTCTCGGCCGCCCCGTTCCCGGGGGAAGGCCGGTACAGGGGGGTATCACAGATACGGACTTTCGCGGCGGAGCATCTCGCGGCGGACGTCCGCGTGGACCTCACAAAGAAGCAGGTGGCGCGCAACGGGGTCGCCTGGTCGGTGAGGTCGCGCCCGGGCGATCCCGCAAACCGGGCGGAAGGCGTCGCCGAGGCGCAGTTCCGGGACGGGAAGATAAGCGTCCTGCGCCTGGGCACCGGGGCGTGAACGGGACGAGTAGCGCGGCGACGAAGCCAGAGCTACGACGGACGACCCCGAGTTCCGTCCTCGCTCGTCCTCGCTCGTCGTCGAGCGTCGGGCCTCAGGTCTCTGCGGGATCGCTCTGTTCGTCTTCCCTCGAGTAGCGTTGGTGGAGGTGGACGGGTTCGTCGCGGCGCTGACGCCGCCGCCGGAGCCTGAGGTTCAGGAACTCGACGAAGACGGAGAAGCCCATCGCAAAGTAGATGTAGCCCTTGGGGACGTGCTGGTCGAAGCCCTCCAGCAGCAGGGCGAAGCCGATCAGGAGCAGGAAGCTCAGCGCGAGCATCTTCACGGTCGGGTGGCGGCTGACGAAGCCGCCGATCGCCTCGGCGGAGACCAGCATCACGCCGATGGACACCACGACGGCGGCGATCATCACGGAGACCTGGTCGACCATGCCGACCGCGGTGATCACCGAATCCAACGAAAAGACCATGTCGAGGATGATGATCTGGACCAGGACGCTGCCGAAGGTGGCCTTGACCCTGGCGCTGCTGTGGCCCTCCTCGCCCTCGAGGTTCTCGTGGATCTCGAAGGTGCTCTTGCCAAGCAGAAAGAGGCCGCCGCCGATCAGGATGAGGTCCCGACCGGAGATCTCCTGCCCCAGGACCGTAAACAGGGGAGCCGTAAGCCCGATGACCCAGCTCAAAGACAGGAGCAGGAGGACGCGCATGATGAGCGCCAGCCCGAGACCGAGACGTCGGGCGAGCGGCCGGCGTTCCTCGGGGAGCTTGTCAACGAGAATGGAGATAAAGACGATGTTGTCTATGCCCAGCACTATCTCCAGGGCCAGCAAGGTGAGGAAAGCCACCCAAACTTCGGGGTTCAGCAACAGGTCCACGCGCACCACCTATCCTGTGTCTCGATCAAATCTGCCCGCTACCGCCTCCAGGCGATTACACCGGGCCCACCTATCCCCTCCTTTGCGTGAGACCGCGTCCGGACTCGTCGACGGCGTCGGGGGCCTCCATCCGCTCCCCGCGCAGGAAGGCGGCGCGCGCGATCACGAAGGCCGAGATCGGGGTGGTGACAAGCAGGAACGCCGACACGAGCGCCGCCCGGGAGATTATCGCCGGATCCCCCGTCACCACCGAGGCGGCGCACAGCGAGACCACGCCCAGGAACACCGCCTTGCCCGCCGCGTGTAGCCGCGTGTAGGTGTCGGGCATCCGGATCACGCCGTACACCCCGACGGTCATCACGAAGACGCCCAGGAACACCAGAAAATCTGCCAGGTACGGCGCCACCGTTTCGAACGTAGACGCCATTAGAAGATCCTCCTCTCCCCATAGTAGCGGGCGAGGACCAGCGTCCCCAGAAAGGCCAGCAGCGAGAGGATGAGTGCAGCGTCCATGTAGTAGGAAGAGCGGTTGGCATCGGCGTACAGGACCAGCAGCGCGGCCAGCACGAGCGTCACAATGTCGAGGGCCAGGATCCGCCCCGCCGTCGAGCGCAGCCGGATCACCGCCCCCACCCCGACCACCAGCAACACCGTCATCCAGATGAAGGCCGCGTAGAAGACTAGTTCGTGCACGTCGTCGCTCCCTTCGGTCGCTATTCCGGCGAGTAGGGAACAGCGAGTAGAGAGTAGTTGGTTTCCTAGCTTACTACTCCCTACTCGCTACCCCCCACTCGCTCACTCACGGAAACACCTTTCTCTGGTACCGGCGGTAGAAATCTTCTTGCTGTTGGCGGAACGACTCGGGGTCGCTGGCGTCCAGGAGGTGGATGAGGGCCACGCCCTTTTCTCGGTCCACGTCGACGAAGAAGGAGCCTGGTGGGAGCCCCGTGGCGATCGCCCAGACCGCCACGCCTGTCGGGCTTCGTTCTCCTACGGGCACGGCCACGACACCGGGCTGCGCCAGGGGTCGCAGGTGCAGCGTCACGAGCGTGACCTCCCAGGTGCCGACCAGTATGTCGAGGAAGATCCTGGCGGCGAAGGGAATGAATGCCACGGCTCGCCGGAGAATCCCGGGTCCCTGCCCAGGGGTGGTGTCGAAGACGAAGCGGCGAGACGCGAGGACTAGCGCGGCGGAGAGGCCCGCGCCGAAGAGGAGGTCCAGGGGATGGAAGCTCGCCAGGGCAAGCGCATAGACGAGGGTAAGCGCCGCGACCGCCGGGAGGTACCGCGTCATCCGGGGCCCCCGGTCAAGACGGCCGCCGCGGCCTGGCTCACGTAGACCAGCGGTTCCGGCCAGAGGCCAAGGAGCACCACGAGCGCCGCCAGCGCGACGACGAGCAGGCGCGCCGCCCGCGGGCTCGGTTTGGCCTGGGCCGCGGGGTCGGGCTTCATGAAGCGCCGCTGGTAGACCTGGAACGCGTACAGGAAGGAGAGCGCGCTGCCGATGAAGATCAGGGCGACGAGGGCCGCGGTCGCGGCCGGCGGGCCCGTCGCGACGGCCGCCTGGAGGATCGCCAGCTTGCCCACGAAACCGGCGGCCGGGGGCACGCCAGCGATGCTGAACGCTCCGACGGCGAAGGCCCCACCGACCAGTGGTCCGCGCAGCCCGGCCGCGAGAAAGACCACCCCCTTGTTGAGCGAGTTGACCATCGAGTAGAGGACCGCCGCCGCGTAACCGACCGGCCCCCCGATGCCAAGGGCGAGGAGGATGTAGCCGACCTGCCCGATCGCCGAGTAGGCCATCACCTCCGAGGTGTCGCGGCGCGAGATCGCCTGCAGCGCCCCGTACACGACGCTCGCGGCGCCCAGGGCCATCACCGCGACGGACCCGAGCGCGAGTTCCCTGGGCAGGATGCCCGCGCCGAAGCGCAGCAGGCCGTAGCTCCCGATGTTCGCTAAAGCGCCAGAGAGGATCGCGGCCACCGGCGCGTGGCTGCCAACGTAGACCGACGGCAGCCAGAAGTGAAACGGAAACAGCCCGAGCTTCAAGCAGAACGCGGCGAAGATCACCGCCGCCACCACGATCACAGAGCTCGGCTGTAGCCCCTCCGCCCTGGCGGAGATCACGCCCATGTCCAGGCTGCCCGTGATCGAGTAGAGCGCCGCTATGCCGGCGAGAAAGATAACCGACCCTAGCAGGTTGACGACCGCGAAGAGGAAGGCGGCCCTCACCTGCGCATCCTCCTCCCTGTAGCCGGCGAGGACGAAGGAGGCGATCATCGAGACCTCGAAGAAGACGTAGAAGTTGAAGGCGTCCCCTGTGAGGAAAAGCCCGTTGAGGCCGGCCGCCACGAGCAGAACGAGCGCGGGAAAGACGCGCCAGCGCACCCCGAGCGAGACCTCGTAGAGCATGCAGACCAGAATCACCGCGCCAGAGACGGCGGCGAAGGACACGCCAAGGGCGTCGGCCCGCAGCGAGATCCCCACCCCTTGGGGCCATCCGCCGGCGACCACCTCGACAGGTCCCTCGCGCAGCACCAGGGATGTCAGGAGGAGCAGCGCGACGAGGCTCGTCCCGAGGCCCGCCGCCGCCAGCAGTCCCACCCACCTCTTTCGGCCGTCCACGAGCGCCAGAACGGCGGCGAGCACCCAGGGTATGCCGGCCGGAAGGACGAGCAGGACCTCCCCCGTCACCGCGCCCGTGCCTCCTCCGCGGTCTCCCCCTCGGGGTCCTGCTCCTGGGCCGGCACCTCTTCCACTTCGGGGTCGTCCGCGCGCTCCAGCGCCTCGGCCTCGCGCATCTCGGCGGACGAGATCTCCTCGGCATCCACCGTGCCGTGCGAGGCGTAGAGCCGGTAGACCATCGCCAGGAGAAGCGCGGCGACGCCGAACCCGATCACCAGCGCGGTAACGGCCATTCCCTGAACCAGCGGATCGCTCACGGCGCCGTTCTCCGGGAGCGGGTAGATCGGGGCCGGCCCGCTCGTCAGCCCCGCAGTGATTATGAACAGCGTGGCCGAGTTGGAGACGAGGACGATGCCCACCACCGCCCGCAGCAGGTCGCGCTGCAAGAGCAGGAAGGTCCCCGAGGCGAAGATCACGGCGACCACGAGGGCCGAGAAGAGCGTCATCCTGGCTCGCCTCCCGAGGCCGGCTCTTCCCCGGAAGCCTCGCCGGCGCGGGCGAAGTAAGAGGCGGCCCCGACGGCGAAACCGAAGACCAGCAGAAAGACCCCGAGGTCGAAGAGGACCGCGGTCATGAACTCCAGGGTTCCTAGGTGGACGGGCTCGGTGCCGGGCGGCGGGCTGTGGGTCAGGACGGCCTCACCGGAGAAGAGCGGAAAAGCGGCGACGCCCAGGGCCAGGAGCAGACCGGCGAACGCGATAGCCGTCGCGTACCGCACGGCCGGGAGCCTCTTGGCCTCCTCGTGGCCGAAGGCGAGGTACCGGACCAGCACCCCGAGGGCGGCGACCACCCCGGCGGAGAAGCCGTCCCCGGTCTGGACAAAGCCCTTGACGAGGATCGCCGCGGCGATCAGCAACGTCGGCAGGTACAGCCACCGGGCCACCTCCTGCGTCACGGCCCTCGCCGCCGGCCGAGCCGAGCCGCTCGTCCCCGGCGGCGCGTTGTCGGTCGGCAGGGTCTGCGGCCTTACGCCCCCGAGCAGGGTCCCAACCCCCAGCAGGACCAGGGCTATCACGGTGATCTCACCTAAAGTGTCGAGCCCGCGAAAGTCGGCCAGGATCGCCGTCACCACGTTCTTGGCGTGCGCCTGCGGGGCGAGGCGCACATGCTCCTCGGCGACGGTCTCATCGGCCGGAACCTGCGAGAGCGCGCCCCACACCACGACGAAGGCGAAGGCGCCGGCCGCCAGCGACACGAAGATCTTGCGGCCGGTCCCCACCAGCGGAAGCTCCGCCTGACGGTGGAGGACGTCGTAGGGGATCAGCTTGAGGGTGGCGACGAGCAGCACCGTGAGCAGGGTCTCGACGAGTACCGCCACGAGCGTCACGCTCGGCGCCCCGTAGAAGGCGTAGGCCACGGCGAGCGCGAAGCCCGCGCTGGAAAGCACGAGGGCCAGCGTGACGTGGCGGCGCGTAACGGTGGTCGCGAGCGCGGCCACCGCCACCGTCAGCATCACCAGCATCAGCGGTGCCTGATCGGCCCGGAGGGCGCCAACGTCGTAGGACCCGGCCGTCGGCGTCGCCAGCACCGCGGCGCCTACCAGCACGGCCGTCGGCAAGAGCACCGACGCGACGCGGCCCCTGAGGTTCCGGATCTCCAGCCGGTGCACGAGGTCCGACAGGACGTTGAGCCCGTGGACGGTCAATCCGTACGCCCGCTCGGGACCCACGATCTTCCCGAGCCTGCTGAAGCCCAGCGCAACCCGCGACCACACGGGACGCGAGAGTATGAACACCGCGCCAAGCGCGTAGGCGGCCAGTGCCATTACGTATTCGGGGAGTACCTCGAGGTGGTAGGTGGCATCCAGCGGCGTCGCGGCCCCGAAAGATGCCTCCCCCGCGGCCTCGGCCAGGGACTCGAAGGGACCGGCGAAAAGGCCCCCGATCAACCCGAGGGCCCCAAGCGCCACGACCGGGGCGACGAGCAACACCGGTACAGGGCGTGCCGGGGCGCCGGCCACGCCGAGAAAGATGCCGCTCCAGAACCGCCACGTGTAGGTGAGCGTGATCGCCGCCGATACCACCGCCAAGCCGGCGAAGATGGGACCGTCCTCCAGCGCGGCAGCGAAGAAGAACTCGTCCGCGAAGAAACCGACGGTCAGGGGCAGCGAGGTGAGCGTGGCCGCGGCTAGCCCCGACGCCACCGCAAGCAGCGGCATGGCTCCACGCAGCCCCCCGAGCTTGCTCAGGTGGTTCTCTCCGGTCGCCTCGGTAACGGTCCCGGCGGTGAGGAACAGGGCGCTCTTGGCGATGGCGTGGGTGAGGACGTAGTAGGCCGCGCCGCCGGCCCCGTACTCGCCGCCGAGGCCGTACATCGTGACCACGAACCCGTACTGGGCGATCGTCGAGTAGGCGAGGAGCTGCTTGAGCACGTCCCGCGTGAGGGCCAGGATACCCCCGACCGCCATCGAGGCCGCCCCGAACACCAGGAGCGCGCCGAGCAGGAACTCGCTCTGCTGCAAGAGCGGGTACACGCGCCCGATCAGGAGCACCCCGGCGGCCACCATCGCCGCCGAGTGCAGGTAGGCGGAGACCGGCGTGGGCGCCGCCATCGCCCGCGGCAGCCAGAAATGGAGCGGCACCTGGGCGCTCTTGGCCAGGCCTGAGAGCATGATGAGGAACCCCGCCGTCGTCAGCAGCGGGCCCGGCTCTACCCTCTCGGCCAGCTCCGGCACGGAGAAGGTGTCGTGGGCGGCGTAGAGAAGGACCGCCCCGATCAGGAGCAGCACCGCCGTTACTCCTGTGACGAGCAGGGCCATGAGCGCCGAGGCGCGGGATTCGGCCTGCTGGCGGTCGAAACCTATGAGGTAGTACGACGCGATGGCCGTGAGGTCCCAGAAGACGAAGATGAGGATCAGGTCCTGCGCCATCGCCAACCCCACCATCGAACCCATAAAGAGCAGCACGAAGAAGTAGAAGCCGACGCCGTCGGCCACCGGACGCCCCTGATGCTCGAGGTGCAGCGGCAGGTAGCGCGAGGAGTAGAGGAGGACGGCGAAGCCGATCCCGGTCGCCAGCAGGGCGTACAGGGCGGCGAGTCCGTCGAGCGCAAGGACGAAGCGCGCGTCCCAGCTCGGGACCCAGGCGAGATCTACTTCGCCCCCACCAACCATCCAACCCCACAACGTTGCCAGGGCGGCGGCCGCGGCGAAGACCGCTCCCACCGGGGCCGCAAAGGCGGACCGCCACGCCCCAGCGGCCATCGCGGCGGGCGCCGCGAGGAGCGCCAGGGCCAGCGGCAGGAGAACGGGCAGCGCCGTCACCCAACCCCCCCTTTCCGCATCGAAGGCCGCCCAGCGTGGGCCAGACGCTCCTCGAAAAGCCTTTATCGATCCGCCAACGCGCAGGTATTTTCTACCATCCTACGGCGCCCGGTACACCATCCGCCGGAAAGGGTGCAGGTGCGCCGGACGTGTGCTCAGGCGCGCGGTGTGACTGCCGCCTCGGCGAGCACACGGGCGAGCAGCTCGGGGTGCGAGAGCATCGGGTGATGCCCGGTAGGCAACTCAACCACCCTTCCCGCCCTTCTTGCGTGCCCGCGCTGCGCCTCGGGGGGTGTCGCGCGGTCCTCGTCGCACACGACGTACGTCGAAGGCTTCTCCCGCCACGCGACCCCCCGCGGACCCTGCCCGAAGACCGCTAGGGGCTGACGGGTAAGGCGCTCGAGCGCCCCCTCAACCGCCGCGTCGTCGCAGTCCTGAAGAAAGGCCTGCGGAGTCAACTCCGCCCGAATGCCCATCGTGCCGTCGTCGGGACGCGGGTCCATCCACGGCCCCGACTCCCCGGATCCGGCAAGGCTCGCCGCGCTCTCGCCAAGCTCCGGCATCACGGAGGTCACGTACACGAGATGCTCCACGTTCTCCTGACCCGCCGCGGCGTCCGTGATGACCATGCCCCCGTAGGAGTGGCCGATGAGCATGACGGGCTCTTCGTCCTCGTCAAGCGCGGCACGCACTGCGTCGGCATCGGCGTGCATGTCCCCCAGTTCCTCGACGGGAGGGACCGGCGGGGCGACGCAACTCGGCAGCTCCACGGCCCGCGTGTCAATCCCGAGCGCGGCCAGCGGTCCGACCATGCGGTGCCACCACCACGCCCCGTCGAAGACCAGAGCCCCATGAACGAACACAACCTTCATCCTGACCACCCCCGGCTGACACGCGCACGACTACCGATGCGGAGCGTAGCATTTATGTGGTGTTTGTGCAGTGTTATAAGTCAGCTCTAGGGTCACGCTCGCGTCTCGAAGTTCGCAGTAAGCAACAACTCCCGTCTCAGGACACCGTGAGCGCCGAGGCACGACCCGTCGCGACCCGAACTGGCTCCAACGGTGTACGTCGATGGCCCGAAAGGTGCACTAGGATCCGGCCCAGAGTAGAATGCTTCGGAGTGGCTGGAGACCGTCGAACTGCGGGCCAGAACCCGTGTTGAGGTGTTGTGCCGGTGGAGCGCGAGGACGATAGGATCAAGCTTCTCTCCCTGGTGGACATCTTCGAGCCGCTGTCCGAGGACGAGATCGAGCGTCTCGACGGCCAGTTACCCGACCACCGCTTGCAGCGGGGCGAGGTCTTTTTTGGTCCCGAGGACCGCTCCGAAAGGCTCTTCCTCCTGCAGAAGGGCAAAGCGCGGGTGTACAGGACGGCTCCCAACGGGCGAGAGTTCACCCTCGCCGTGGTGAAGGCCGGGAGCGTGTTCGGGGAGATGGCGCTCACGGGCCAACGGCTGGAGGGTGCCTACGCCCAGGCGATGGAGCCCTCGGTGGTCTCTACCTTGGCAAGGGCGGACCTAGAGCGGTTGGTGCTGGAGAAGCCCGAGGTGGGCTTAAGGATAATGGAGGTCCTGAGCGAGCGCCTCAGGCGCCAGGAGACACGCCTCGAGGACCTCAGTATGAAGGACGTCAGGGCCCGCCTCGCAAGCATCATCGTGCTCCTGGTCGAGAGCGAGGGGGTCAGGGCGGGGACGGGCTACAGGATACCCGCCCACTACACCCACGAGAGGCTGGGGACCATGATCGGGGCCAACCGGGTGGCCGTCACCCGGGCGTTCGGGCGGCTTCAAGACGAGGGGGTCGTGGAGTTGAAGCGGCGATTGATCTACGTCAAGGACATCGAGTCCCTCAGGGCGACTGCCGGCTACGGACGCGCCTGGGACGCGTAGCGGGGGTCGTTCCCTCAACTTCGCCGGCTCCGGCTTCCGAATCGCGGAAGCCGCGACACGTATCTGGTCTGTAGCTTGCAGCACTTAGTGCTCTAATGCACCAACTCATCTAGTTACCCATGCTATAAGGGTCGTGCCGGGGAAGCCGGCGCGGCTGCGGACGCTCGACACGCGACGGACCCGCGCTCGGGGTGGAAGGAGAACGCATCGATGGATAGACCGTGGTTCGACCCGGAGACCGGCACCTTGTTGCTCGACGAGTACGTCGTCGAGATGGACTCTTACCGGAGGATCGTCGAAGACGAGGCAATCACCGACGCCGAGCTCGAAGAACAGACGCGAAAGGTAACTTCGCTCCTGCGGCAGCTAGAAGAGGCGCTATCGCCTGAAGCCAAAGCCACCGCCACGGAGGCATTGGGCGAGTTGGCGGTGCTCAACGCCCTGCAAGTCAAGCGCCTGCAAGACGCTTCCGTGATACCGCGGTAAGGGAGATTCTGGTAGTAGGCCACAGAGAAGATGCCGGTGAGGCACAGACGCCAACCCTGAAAGGAGGCACTGCATGGGGACCTTCAACTCCACGCAAACCTTTCCCTACGAAGTCGAGGACCTCGTTCCCGTCGCTCAGGACGTGATGCGTCACTTCGAGCAGCAAGACTTCGAGGTGACCGAAACGCCCCTCGAAGCGGGAGGGGTGCAGGTCAGCATCCGTAGGGGAGGCACCTTCAAGGCCATCATTGGCCTGAAGACCGCCCTGAACGTGAAGATAGAGCCCGCGACAGACGGGACCAAGGTAGATGCGGGGGTCGGGATCTTCGGCCAGCAGGCCATCCCGACGGCGATCACCTTGCTGGTCTTCTGGCCGGTAATAGTCGCCCAGGTATGGAACATGGCGCAAGAGGCCAAGTTGGATGAGGAGGCTCTGGACGTCGCGGAAAAGAGCCTGAAAGCTAACGCCGACGTACCAAGCGGCACAACCTCGGAGTAGGCGGCGTTGGTCCAATTTAAGCAGTTGTAGTGAAGTGGAGTCACCGATCTGAAGGAACCTCTCGATGCGCCTGATGCTTGCCACCGTCCTCGCCGTCTCGTTCCTCGCGGTGGGATGCGCCGTCAGCGGTTCCGATGCCCCCGCGTCGTCCGGGTCCGGCGAGGCGACGCGGTCCGTCACGATCGAGGGGACCGATGGCGATTTCGCGGGCCTGGTCGACATCGGCGGGGGACGCGAGATCTTCATGGAGTGCCGCGGCACCGGCTCCCCCCCGTCGTGCTCGTCTCCGGCCTTCGAGGCTCGCATGATGACTGGGCTAGCGTGATCGACTCCGGCGGTGAGCCGAAGCCCAGCGGGTCTGCGGTGTTCCCCGAGGTCGGCAAGTTCACCCGGGTGTGTGCCTACGACCGTCCCGGAACCACGACGCTTGACGGCGAGCTGAGCCCCTCTACCCCGGTGCCGCAGCCGACCACCGCGCAGGACGGGGCCGCGGACCTGCATACCCTGTTGAAGGCAGCCAGGCAAAAGGGCCCCTACGTCCTCGTCGCACACTCGTGGGGCGCTCTCAACGTCAGGCTCTTCGCAAGCAGGCACCCCGACATCGTGTCCGGTCTTGTCCTTGTCGACCCCGGCTCGGAGTTTTTGCAGGACACGCTAACGTCCAAGCAGTGGGCGAAGTTCGTCGAAGGAGCGAAGACGCCGGGCGAGCCCAAAGACCTGGAAGCAGCCGACTACCAGCCCAGCGTGGATGCGCTCCGCGCCGCCCCTCCGGTGCGTGAGATCCCCGTCGTCGTGCTCACCTCGGACATGTGCTTCGAGTTCGTCCCGGACGGAGGAGGAGCCGACGCAACATGCCAGGCGTGGCGGGCGGCTCACGATCGTCTCGCTACGGTTCTCGACGCCGAGCACATCACCGACACCAACAGCAGCCACTTTATCCAGGGGGAGCAGCCCCAGCTCGTGGTCGATGCGGTTCGCCAGGTAGTAGACGAGACCCACAGCGAGGATCAGTAGCCGACGGACAGTACCAAACCCAGGTAAAGGATTCATTCGGTTTCTTCATCGGGCGTCGAAAAACGCCCGGTCCCCGCGCTCGGCCCGCAAACCGCTCTCCGCAACGCGACCCACTCACCTCAGAGAAAATACGGTGGTGGATGTCGCGCGCGATAAACTACACTCAGTCAGATGGCGCTTGCACAGGTATCGGTCGAGGTGTTCTGGCGCGGGGCCGCATGTGGGGCCTGGCGTCTCTCGACCTGTACGGAGGTACATGCCAAAGACCGTACCCCCGTCTGGCGCGTAGGACGCCCCTCCGTGCGACGATAGGGGCACGGAGGCTGTTGGCGGAGAGAATCCGGCCGCTGCTTGACGCCGGAGTACTCGCGAGAAGTAGGAGCAGTTTGAAAGACGAACGGCGAAACGACAATCGAACGCAACTTCGGTCCGACCGGGCACCGGTTGGGTCGGCCGAGCAATGGCGACCTCGAGAAGTGGACGGCATCCAGCAAGCCGCCGAGCACCATCAGGCGGCCCCCTCCATCGCGCAGCCCGTCGTCTCCGTGACGGATCTCTCCAAGACCTACGCCTCCGGCTTCGAGGCGCTCAAGAGCATCGACCTGGAGATCCAGCGCGGGGAGATCTTCGCGCTACTCGGGCCCAACGGCGCCGGAAAGACGACCCTCATCAACATCATCTGCGGCATCGTCAACCCGTCGGGGGGCGTCGTACGGGCCGGCGGCCACGACATCATCTCCGAGTACCGGGCGGCGCGGTCCCTGATCGGGCTGGTCCCCCAGGAGCTAACGACCGACGCGTTCGAGACCGTCTGGAGCAACGTCAACTTCAGCCGGGGGCTTTTCGGCAAGCCGACGGACCACGGGTACATCGAGAAGGTGCTCAAAGACCTCTCCTTGTGGGACAAGAAGGACGACAAGATCATGACGCTCTCCGGCGGCATGAAGCGCCGGGTCATGATCGCCAAGGCCCTCTCACACGAGCCGCAGATCCTGTTCCTCGACGAGCCGACGGCGGGCGTCGACGTCGAGCTGCGCAGGGACATGTGGGAGATGGTGCGTTCGCTACGCGCGACCGGAGTGACCATCATTTTGACCACCCACTACATCGTCGAGGCCGAAGAGATGGCCGACAGGATCGGGGTGATCAACAACGGCGAGATCATCCTGGTCGAGGAGAAGGCAGAGCTCATGCGCAAGCTCGGCCAGAAACGGTTGACGCTGCAGTTGGCCGGCAGGCTGGACGAGATCCCGGGCACGCTCGCCGGCTACGGGCTGGAGCTCGCGGCCGAGGGCACCGAGTTGATCTACAACTACGACACGCAGTCCGAGCACACGGGCATACACGCCTTGCTCGCTGACCTCAACGCGGCGGGCATCGAGTTCAAGGACCTCAGGACGGGGCAGAGCTCGCTGGAAGAAATCTTCGTCAGCCTGGTGAAAGAAGGATCATGAACTTTCACGCTATACGCGCGATCTACATGTTCGAGATGGCCAGGACCGGGCGCACGCTGCTGCAGAGCATCGTAACGCCCGTTATCTCGACCTCGCTTTACTTCGTGGTCTTCGGCGCGGCCATCGGCTCGCGCATCACCGACATCGACGGGGTCAGCTACGGCGCCTTCATCGTGCCGGGCCTGATCATGCTCTCCCTGCTAACCCAGAGCATCTCCAACGCGTCGTTCGGGATCTTTTTCCCCAAGTTCACGGGCACGATCTACGAGTTGCTTTCGGCGCCCGTCTCCTACATCGAGATCGTCATAAGCTACGTCGGGGCGGCCGCTACCAAATCGATAGTCCTCGGGCTGCTCATCCTGGCCACGTCGGGGCTGTTCGTGCCCATCGAGATCGCGCACCCGCTGTGGATGATCACGTTCCTCGTGCTAACGGCCCTGACCTTCTGCCTCTTCGGCTTTCTGCTCGGCATCTGGGCCGAGGGCTTCGAGAAGCTCCAGCTCGTGCCGTTCCTGATCATCACGCCCCTGATCTTCCTCGGCGGCAGCTTCTACTCCGTCGACATGTTGCCGCCTTTCTGGCAGACGGTCACCCTGTTCAACCCGGTCGTGTACCTGATCAGCGGCTTCCGATGGAGCTTCTACGGGATCGCCGACGTGAGCGTCGGCCTGAGCCTGGGCATGACCATCCTTTTCCTGGTCCTGTGCCTGGCCGCGGTATGGTGGATCTTCAAGACCGGCTACCGACTCAAGGCTTGATACCTTTCTCTGACATTCGCCACCTACAGGGGAGGCATTAGCCATGGCGGATTCGCTCTCGGTACTGGTCTGCGGTGCCACCGGCCAGCAGGGCGGCGTGCTAGCTCGCGTGCTACTCGGGAGAGGGCACGAGGTCCGGGCCTTCGTGAGAAGGCCCGGTTCCCCGGAAGCGGCAGAACTCCAGCGCCTCGGCGCCGAGCTGGTAGAGGGCAGCTTCGAAGAGCCTTCCACCCTGGAGGAGGCCGCACGGGGCATGGACGCCGCCTTCGTCGTGGTCACCCCCTTCGAGGCCGGTCCGGAGACGGAGGTGCGACACGGGATCGCCGCGGCCAACGCGGCAAGTGCCGCGGGCGTGGGACACCTCGTTTACAGCTCGGTGGCGGACGCGAACAACGACACCGGCATTCCGCACTTCGACAGCAAGCGCGAGGTCGAGAAGCACGTGGAAGGGCTTGGGCTTCCGTACACGATCGTGGCCCCCGCCTACTTCATGGAGAACCTGATTGCCCCCTGGACGCTACCGGAGATCAAGGAGGGCAGGCTGCCGGTGGCGCTGCCTGCCTCGCGCCGACTCCAGCAGATAGCGCTCTCGGACCTGGCGGCCTTCACGGCGCAGGTTCTGGAGAACCGTGAGGAGTTCGCCGGCCGTCGCGTGGACATAGCTTCGGACGAGCTCACGGGTGAGGAGACGGCAGGGGTCCTGACGAAGGTGACCGGGCACGAGGTACGCTACGTCGAGCTACCGCTCGAGCAGGTGCGCGAGGCGATGGGAGAAGACGGCGCGCGTATGTTCGAGTGGTTCGACCAGGTAGGTTACAGCGCGGACATCCAAGCACTGCGCCAGGAGTACCCGTCGGTGGGGTGGCACAGCTTCGAGGAGTGGGCCGAAGAGCAAGACTGGGCTGCCCAGAGATAGATCGCGGCATACCGCGCGGGTCGCGGCCAGCGCAATGACTGCTCACCCGAGCAGTCATTGCGCCAGGAGTTCGCCGGCGCCTGGCGTTACCCCGATGCCGGGACGCCGCGGCCAGGTTTGGGTTGGTGGCCACCAGGACCCTCCTTCGGAGATCCAGATAGCATTCGCACCGTTCTCCCCTTTCTGGCCTTCGCTCATCCGATGGGCGCGAAGGTGCGTATCAATTGTTGCTTGACATACGTGGGAAAGGAGCGATCAAGGAGCGAGCTCGGCAACCCGCTACTTTGAGCACGGAGGAGATCACCCTTGGAGAAACTGAGCGTCTCGTTGCTACTTGCCATGGTCACAGCCATCAGTCTCGCTTCGCTGGCGTTCGCGCAAGCGAGTGGAGGCGGGGCCGATTTCGAGGCCAACCTTCGACAGCAGAACGATTCCAGGGCCAACGGTGTCGCCGAACACAGGGTGCAAGGGAGGCTTCTCGAAACCGGGATCGAGTCCGCGCGCCTGGCGCCGGACCTTCAGCACCTGCAGCACATCCATGCCAGGCCCCAGGGCGTGAGCACGTGCCCGAGGCCGTCGGCGGACGCGAACGGCGACGGGCTGGTGAGCGTCGATGAGGGCGTTCCGTTCTACGGGCCGGTCCGGGTGTCCCTGACCACCAGGGGCGATACTAGCGCGGCCAGCGGTGGAGCCCTGGATCGTTTCCCGATCGCCGATGACCAGGGAAGGCTCGACTACTCGCGCAGCTTCCGTGTGCCGGCCGAGGTGGCCAGGAACCTGGGCAGGTTCGCGATCGTCCAGCACGGTGTCGATCTCAACGGCAATGGCCGCTACGACAACGCCCTGGAGGTGTCGCTGCCCGCAGACTGCGGTCCGATCGACCGAGCGCCCTAGCAGGCCGCCGATGTATACGTAGCGCGACGCCCAAGATTGCGGCGCCGCTTCGGCACCGGTAGCAGGTGTCGGCCGACACGGCGGAAGGATCTTCCTGGGTGGCTCAACCTTCCGCCGACTCTTCGGCTACGAAGAGCAGCCGGTCGCCGCGGTGCAGATCCCGGGCGAACTCTATCGGCCTCCCTTGCCCGTCCCAGGCGACGCGCGTCACCTTGAGCGCCGGCGCGCCGGGGCCGATCCCCAACGCCGTCGCGGCCCTCGCGTCGATCAGCGTCGGCTCCAGCTCCCGGCGCGAACGCGCCGGGGAGATCCCATACCTCTCGCGCATCGAAGCGTACAGGCCCGCGGTCAGGTCCTCCTCTAGCAACCCCGGAAAGAGTTGCTCCGGCAGGTAATTCTCCTCGAGGACCAGCGGCTCCCCATCGCCGGTGCGTATCCGCTGGATCACGTGCACCGGGTCGCCTTCCGATAACCCCAGGCGCGCCGCGACCTCTGCGTCACCGAGCTCGCCAGCCTCGACCGTGCGCGCCACGAGCACCATCCACGCCCACACCGCGGCGCCCACAAGCAACTCGGTCATCGTCGGCTCCTTCTGGTATATACCAGATGCTATCAGGCAGGGTAACCGGCGTTAACTGTGGTCTCGACATCGGCGGTTACCTGGAGGTGAGGTGTATCCCGGCCAGGTCCAAGAGCCGTTTGGAAGCGTCGATCATGGAGTCTGGTACGTGAGGTCTGGAGGCCTCTTTTGGGTCCACGCTCCTGTAGAATGTTTCTCCGAAAGCGCGGGTAGGCAGGGAATGGTGAGCCTCGTGTTGAAACGCCTTTTGGGCCTAGCCCAGTACGCGGGCCTCATCGCCTTTGCCATAGCCGTGGTCATCCGGTTTGCCCAGAACGGCGCCGCGGACTGGCAAGAGGCCCTGCTCGTCGCCTCGCTGACCTACCTGGTAGGTGTCAATTGCTTTGTGGTCGGCAGCGGGCACCTGTTCTTCCCGGATCCCATAGCCGAGTCGATCGGTTGGCAGAAGGGCAGCCCCTTCCAGTTGGAGGTCGGGGCTCGCCAACATCTCCTACGGTGTCCTGGGCGTCATGGCGGGCACATACGGCAGGACATGGTGGCTGGCGGCCATCATGGCGTTCTCGGTCTTCTACTTTGGCGCCGTCGTGATCCATGTAAGAGAGATGGTGGTCGAGAGGAACTTTGCGCCGGGCAACGCGGGGGTCATCTTCTGGTACGACGTGATCGTGCCGATCTGGCTCATCCTCCTCTACGTCCTGCACGGCTGGACAGCCTCCCCTTAGGACCTCTGGGTCGCGAAGGGGGCAAGACGACGGCGACGCTGGCGGCGGCCCTAGGTCGATACTTCACGCTCCCTACCAACCGCCGAGAATGTCTCGTTACCCGTGGTTGGAGAAGATAGCTCGGGGGGAGCGGAAAGTGTTGCAGAGAGCCTCCCCCGACGATGGAGCACCCGGCCGGGGCACGTGGAAAACGGCCGGACACTCTCTCTTATACGATCGCCAGGTGTCGGCGGATCACAGGGCGTGAAAATACCCGAGATCCCGCACAGCCCCGGTCCGATCGCCTGACCCCCTGGCGGACCGGGGAGACCCAGCCTTATTCGGGATCGTGCGCACGGACCTCCGCGAAATCGGCTTGCACGACGCTCGACGGCGAGCGATACCTATCCTGCATCCGGGGGTATGCCGAGCTGGGTAAAGGTTCCCATCCGGTCAGAGGTGCCCCACAGTCCCTAGCCCCTCGTCACCGCCCTGACCAAGATCGCCAACCCCAACGCTATCAGCACGAACGGGCCTACGAGGCTCCAGGGGATGTCTATCCTTTGCAGCACGGAGATGGCCAGAGGGATGGCCAGGAAAAGATCGCCAGGGCTCCCAATGCTTGCAGCGTCTCTGCCCTCAGGAAACGCTCGGCGGCGATGCCGCACCCTATCACCAGCATGATCCCCGGTCACCACCAGCCGGTGAGGGCGAGCATGCCGATCCCGACGAGGATGACGCCTCCCGCCACCCCACCCCTCCCCTCCTGCCCGTATCGCTTCCCTGCGTCGTCACGCGTGCTCCCTTCCAATCCATACAGCACAGAGCGCTGACCTCGCGTGGGCCGATGCCATCAAGGACCTCTCCCCAAACTCGCGCTACGCGGTCACCGCGACGAGCGCCTCCAGGCCCGGCGGAACGCGGGCCACCTCTTTCCATTCGGCTCCGCGATCTGCGCCGCGGAGGATCGTGCCGTCGCCCAGGCCGACGTACAGCGCGCCTGCGGTCCCCGGCACGGGGCAGAGCGCGTACGGGAAGGCGTCCAGGCCTTCCAGAACCGCCTCCCAGCGTCCGCCGGACCTCCGACGGTAGACCGTCGCGTCGGAGCGACCTCGGCCGTGGGCCCTCCCGGGACCGGAGGCCGCCGAAGCGTAGACCAGGTCGGGATCCTCCGCGTCCACGGCCAGCCCCCACGCGTAGCGCAGGCCCATCCCTTCGTCCGCGGCCTCCCAGACGTCCCCGAAGTCCTGGCTCCGGGCGAAACCGCCGCCCGCCGACTCGTAAAGCAGGTTCGGGGCGGCCGGATGGGCGGCCAGGGCGTGGCAATCGGCGTACGCGCCGGGGCGTTGATCCTGCCAGTTCCTACCGCCGTCGGCGCTCCGGACCACGCCCCCGAGCTCGATGCCGGCCACCACCAGGTCCGGGTCTTCGTGCGAGAGCGCTATCGCCCGCACGTGGGAGGTCCAGGGCCTCGGGGGGAAGCTCCAGGTCGGCGCCGAGGGCAGGTTCCTCAGCCCCTCAAGCTCCCGCCAGGAGGAGCCCCCGTCGCGGCTCGCGAACAGGGCCGAGGGCTCGGTGCCCGCGTAGACCGTCCCGTCGACCGGAGAGACGGCGACCGACGTGATCCTGGGGTGCTCGATCCCCGACAACTGCTCCCAAGCGACCCCACCGTCCACGCTCTTGAAGAGCCCCTCGTCGGAGGTGCCGGCGTACAGGATGTCGGGTTCTCCGGGATCCGCCGCCAGACACCGGGCACCGCGCCCCTCTAGAGCGAGCCCCACGCGATCTCCGTCCACCAAGACAACCGCGGCGTCTCCGGCGGCGTAAAGGCGCACCATGTCCAGCCTCCTTTCGCAGGCCACCGCCTTCTCGTCCCCTGGACGGGAGTATGCGCCGTCGCTTCTCGGCCCGCAACGCCGCGGGCTAGCCCCCTGGCATCGCGGTCACAGGCCAGTTTCAGGAAGGTCCATTCTAATAGACGCGTTTCTCGCACAGAGCGCCCGAAGTCGTCGCCGAACGCCGACCCTGGTCACCGTCAAGCCCTTGTCGGAGAAAGAAAGGCAGCGGTTGCCGAGACTTGCGCGCTCCTAGGAGCGCGCAAGAAAGGATAGGAACTGTGCCATCTGGGGGATACGTTGCGTGCCGTCCGCTTGCTACGGTGGTGGCGTCTGCACGTGCGGCGAGACCTCACTTCCGCCGCCAGAGAAGGAGGAGTCGAGGATGCGAAGACTCGTACTTGCGTTGGCGATGATGGCCGCGGCGCTGGTGCTGGCCAGCGGGATAGCCTTGGCGGTGAACAGAACCGGCACCAACGGTCCAGACACCCTCGTGGGCACCGACGGCAGGGACACCCTGGAGAGCAGAGGCGGGCCAGATTCGGTCCTGGGCCTCGGCGGCAACGACCGGATGGCCGGCGGCACGGGACCCGACGCCATGGACGGCGGAGACGGCAACGACCAGATGCTCGGCGGCCCCGCCACGCGTAGAGGCGTGGAGAGGCCCGCGGCAAGCGACTCGATGAACGGCGGCGAGGGGAACGACTTCATGACCGGCCTCGAGGGTGCGGACATCATCATCGGTGGACCCGGCAACGACACCCTCGCCGACGGCGAGCCCAGGCGCGGGCCCAAGGACATCCTGTCGGGAGGTTCGGGCAACGACACGCTCCTGCCGGTCAACGAGCCAGGGGGCAGGGACCAGGTCTCCTGCGGCCCCGGACGCGACAGGGTCTTCGCCGACAGGGCCGACGCGATATCGAGAGACTGCGAGAGGGTGTTGTTCCGGTTCCCAAGATAGACCGACTCCTGGACGCTTAGGCTTTCCGGGCGCGACCGGAGTTCGGTCGCGCCCGAGATGCCCACGCCGTCCATCCTAAGGCCGGTAGATGGGAGGTGTTACTCCAAGAGCGCGGGCCCCCGTGTTCGATGTCAACCCGCCAGGTCGTAAAAGCCGTGCCAAACGGTGGCGCGTGTGGGGCCCGGGCGGCGGGTTACCAACTCTCCGTTACCTTGCTGAGGCCCCTTGGCGAGTCCGGATCCAGGCCCCTGATGACGGCCAGCTCCTGGGCGAGCGTCTGGGCGGGCAGGATGTAGAGCACGGGCGAGAGCTCCTCCGGGCAGGAGACCGGTACCCGAAAGCCCGCGGCCGCCTTTCTCAGCGGCTCTTCGTCTGCGCCGATGATCACCTGCTCCGCGCCCCGCTCGTCCAGGTTTCGTACAAGCTCGAGCATGCTGGCGCGCGCCTTGCCGGGGGGAACTATGGCGACGACCGGGAAGTCCTGGGTGACCATGGCCATCGGCCCGTGGCGCAGGTCGGCCTCGGAGAACGGCTGGGCGACCACGTAGGAGGTCTCCATCAGCTTGAGCGCGGCCTCCCTTGCCGTGGCGAGGTTGTATCCCCGGGAGACGACTACGAGGTGCTCGGCGTACCGGTACCTGGCGATGTTCGCCCAGCTTTCCGCCAGAACCTCCGCTGCCTGGTCGGGGAGCTTCCGTGCCGCCTCCGGGGGCCCTTCTTCGCCCGAGAGGGCGGCCACTAGCAGGTAGAGCAGCAGCAGCTCCGAGGTGTAGGTCTTGGTGGCAGCGACGCTCCGTTCCTTGCCGGCGAGCAGGGGCAGGTGGTGGTCGGCGGCCGCCGCCATCGAAGATCCCTCGTCGTTGGTGAGCGAGAGGGTGACGGCGCCCTGGCGCCGGGCCTCGCGGATGGTCTCCAGGACGTCCCTGCTCTCCCCCGACTGGCTTATCCCTATGGTCAGGACCCCTTCGAGCTCCAACGCGCTCTCGTAGATCGTGAAGGTGGACGGCGAGGCCAGGGCGGTGGGAACTCCCAGAATCACCTCGAAGAGGTACTTGGCGTAGTAGGCGGCGTTGTCCGACGTGCCGCGGGCGGCGAGCATGACGGAGCGAAAACCCCGACCTCGCAGCCGTCGGGCGGTGGCGAGCACCGGTCCCCAGCCGTCGGCTATCACGCGCCGCAAGACCTCCGGCTGCTCGTGTATCTCCGCGAGCATCTTGCTGGTCATGGGGCCTCCTTTCGAAGCTCGTGGACGATCTCGCCGGCCACGATGGTCTCCCGCGCGACGCCGTCCCCGGAGAGCAACACGAGGTCCGCGTCTGCCCCGGCGGAGATCCTGCCCTTCTCGGACAGGCCGCGGACCGCGGCGGGGGTCGAGGTCGCCATGCGCACGGCGGCGTGCAAGGGTACGTTCAAGAGTTCCACGGCGTTGCGCACGGCGGCGTCCATGGTCAGCGCGCTGCCGCCGAGAGCGGTGAGCCCGGCGACGACGTAGACGTAGCCCGTCTTGTTGGTGACCACCACCGGCGTGCGAGCCTCAGACATTACCGTCCCTCCCCGCTATCCGAAACCCTGCCTGGCTATGAGAAACACCCCGTCCAAAGGATCGGGGTTGACAGCGTCCGTGACCTCCGCGCCGCCCTCGCGCAGGATCAGGGCCGCCTCGAAACGCTCGCGCATCGTCGGCGCGCGGAACACGCCACCCGACGGGTAGACCGGCAGTGGGCCGAGACGATGGAGGACGGCGCGCGCGATGTCCGCGAGGTAATCGGCCGCCTCGTCCAGGATGCGGGTGGCCGTCTCGTCTCCCTCCCGAGAGAGAGAGGAGACCAGTGGCACCAGGCCGGCCACCTGCGCCTCCGAGAAGGAGGCCGAGTAAACGTCGCCCACGATCCGGCGGTCGTCTTCCGTGCCGAACTCGCGCATGACGCCGTCCTCGAGCGCGGTCTTCGGGCCCGCGCCGGCCCCGGACTTCAGCGCGGCCTTGATCGCCTCCAGCCCGATCCAGAACCCGCTCCCCTCGTCGCCGAGCAGGTGCCCCCAGCCGCCGATCCGCAAGGCCTCGCCCGAGGCGTTGCGGCCGTAGGCTACGGACCCTCCGCCACTGATCACCATGACGCCCGGCTTGCCGCCCGTCGCCGCGGCCCAGTTGCCCACGTAGTCGGGGACGGTGTGGATTCGGTCGATCCCCGGAGCGGTCCTGTCCATCTCCTCCCGAATCAGGCTCGGTATGGTCTGGTCGCCCTGCAGGTACCCCGTGAGGCTGAAGCACGCGGCCCGCGGCGGATCGGCCACCCCGAGCCTCCGGTCCAACTCCTCCGCGATACCACAGACGACGGAGCGCAGGTTGTCCATAGCACCCGGTTTCGATGGCGTGGTCAACGCTCCCGCGCGCCAGGCCTCGATCTCCTCGCCGTCCTCGTCCAGCAGGACCACCGCGGTCTTGGTCTGGCCCCCGTCCACGCAAAGGTAGCTCAAGGCTTCACCCTCGCGCCAGCTGCGCCAGCTCCCGCGACGAACCGGGCCGTGATGCTGACCGGATCCGTGATGGCCGTGCCCACGACCACGCACCACGCCCCGCGTGAGAGCGCGTCGGCGGCCTGTTCCGGCGTCGCCACGTGCCCCTCGCACGCGACCCGCACGCCGGCTCCCGAGAGCCCCTCCACCGGGGTCAGATCCGGCTTCTCCGCGTCCAGGCTCGCGCGCGTGTAGCCCGACAGCGTGGTGCCCACCAGATCGGCTCCAAGCTCCCAGGCCCGTCGTCCCTCGTCGAAGACGGAGACGTCCGCCATGACGGGGACCCCGAGGCCTTCCCTGAACGCCCAGGATCAAACGCTCCAGCTCGTCGTCGTCCGGCCGGTTATCGAAGGTCGCCTCCAGGGCGACGAGGTCAGCGCCCGCGTCGACGATGGCGCGGGCGTGATCCAGGGTCGGCGTTATCAGGAAACGCTCGTCGTTGAGGGGAACCTTGTGGATGCCGACCACCGGCACGGAGACCCGGCTCTTTACCTCTGCGACGTCCTCGGGTCCGTCCGCCCGGATGCCCGCGGCCCCGCCGATCTCGGCGCACCTCGCCAAGGCTCCCATGATGGCCGGGGCACGCAAGGGATGGTCCCCGTGTGCCTTGCACGAGACCACGACCCCCGAGCGCAGGGCGTTCAACGTTTCAGTCATCGGCCGCCCCGAGCGCCCGGCGCACGCTACCACCCGCGGCGCCCAGCAACTCGCACGCTTCGTCCACACCAACATTCGCATGGCCCATCACCACGGCGACCTTTACCGAACCGCCCGCGGCCTCGAGCAGGCTTGCGGCCTTTGCCTCGTCTACCGCGACGGCTTCCCGCACGATGCGGTTCGCCCGTCCTCGTAGCTTCTCGTTGCCGGCCTGCACGTCCACCATCAGGTTCTCGTATACCTTGCCGAGACGGGCGAACGCGCCGGTGGAGAGCATGTTCAGCACGAGCTTCTGCGAGGTACCGGCCTTGAGCCGGGTGGAGCCCGTGAGTATCTCCGGCCCGGTAACGACCTCGATCCCCACCCGCGCCGCCCCGCTCAAAGCGGCGCCGGGGTTGTTGCTGATCCCGACGGTGGCGCATCCCATCCCGGAGGCGTGCTCCACGGCAGCGACGACGTAAGGCGTGCGGCCGCTGGCCGCCAGGCCCACCACGACGTCGTTCGGCTCGAGGCCAACGCTCCTCGAGATCGGCCGACGGCCGCCGAGCGATCGTCCTCGGCGTCCTCCACGGACCGCGTGGCGGCGTTTCGTCCGCCGGCGAGCACGGCGAGGACGCGGTCGGGCGGCGCCCCGAACGTGGGCGGGCATTCGGCGGCGTCGAGGGCGGCGAGGCGTCCGCTGGTCCCGGCGCCCACGTAGATCCAACGCCCGCCCCGCTTCCAGGTCTCGACCAGCAGATCGACGGCCTCGGCGATCTGGGGCAGGGCCGCGCGACCGCGTCCGGCACCTTGCGGTCCTCCTCGTTCATGAGGCGGAGGATCTCCGCCGCGGTCATCTCGTCGAGCCGGGCGCTGGCCGGGTTTCGCCGCTCGGTGGTCGGAAGCTCCTTCATCGGCCGCGTAACCTCCTCGTATCGGAGGCCATCCGGTCTCAGACGGCTCCCCGTCTGCGCCGGCTGCGCCTTGTCCGCGCCCCGCAGCAGGTCGAGAGCCTGCGGGTCTCCGGGAGCAGGAAGACGGCCGGGAGCACGAGCAAGGCCACGACGATGAGGTAGATCGCCGGCGCGATGGCGCTGCCCGTGGCCGAGACGAGGAAGGTCGCCACGATGGGCGCGGTGCCGCCGAAGATCATGTACCCGAGGTTGTAGCCGATGGAGGCGCCGGAGTAGCGGACCCTGGTCGGGAAGATCTCGACGATTATCACGACGACGGCCGAGACGACGAAGCTCCACGGCAGCGCCACGAGGAGCTGGCCCAGGATGGCGAGGAAGAAGTTGCCGGTCGAGGCCAGCATGTAGCCCGGCAGGCTGAGCAGGACGAAGCCGGGAGCCCCGATCAGGAGCAGCGGCTTGCGCCCGATCCTGTCCCCGAGCATCCCGACGAGCGGGACCAGCGGGACGGTCACGAAGAACGCGAGGAAGTTGGCCGCGATCGCGGTTGTCCTGCCGAGGCCGACGACCTCCTGAAGATAGGTCACGAAGTACGTGCCAAGGGTGTACGCCCCGAGCGCGCTCAGAGAGGCGATCGCGAAGACCAGCAGTATGCTCCTGCCGTGCTCCTTTATGGCCTCCCTGCGCCGGGGTGCTCTCGACCCGCTCCTCGCTCTCCTTGAGCCTGCCTGAAGGCCGGCGTCTCGTCCATCCTGAGCCGGATGAAGAGCCCGACCAGGGCCAGCGGCCCGCCGATGAGAAACGGTATCCGCCAACCCCAGGAGGCGTAGGTCGCCTCGCCGAGCAGCGCCGCCACGGCGAAGACCGTCAGGCCGCCAAGCAGGGAGGGCAGGGTCGTGAAGGTCGCCGAGATGGAGGCGAAGAAGCCCCGCTTCTCGTCCGGAGCGTACTCGGAGATGAACGAGGTCGAGCCGGTGAACTCGCCGCCGCCGGAGAAGCCCTGGACGAGCCGCAGGAGCGCGAGCAGTATCGGGGCGAAGATGCCGATGGTGCCGTAGGTCGGCAAGAGCCCTATGAGCATCGTCGCCCCGCCCATGATCAGGACGATCACGGCGAGGGTCGTCCGCCGGCCGATCCTGTCCCCCAGGTTGCCCCAGAACACCCCGCCCACCGGCCGCGCGAGGAAGGCCACCCCGTACAGCGCGAACGCCGCGACGATCGCCGCCGCCCGATTGCCCTCGGGAAAGAACAGCGTCGCGATGATCGTGACCGAGTAGGAGTAGATCGCGAAGTCGTACCACTCCACGAAGTTCCCCACACACCCGGCCGCCAACGCCCTTACCGCCCCCCCGGTGCTCCTTACATCCCCCGCCGCAGACATCCCCTACCCCTTCCGGCGAACCACAATCTCCTTGGCCCAAACCGACACCCCGAATCGGTTTGGACGACAGGTTAAGAACATGCGCCGGCGAAAGCAAGTGGGCCCGGCGGGCCATCGGTTTAGACAACATGTTGCGGGGAGCTTAGAATCCGGTCGGGCTGTGGCAGGTACGGCCGAGGAGGCGCGCTGGGGCGAGTTCCGATGGCGGAGATCGATCTCGGGAGCACTTCCTCAAGTACTTGAGCTCGGGGCGACGACCGTTCTCGAGCCATGAGGTAGGGAGTCAGGGGTCAAAAAAGACTACTCCAGACTCCCTATCTCAGTACTCCCGGGCAGCTAAGGTTACGGTATCACCACTCGGATTCCGCACGAATGGAGGGATCATCAGCATAGGAGCTTCGTATTTCGGGAACCGCATCCTGCGCCACGTGGCGGCGGACATGGAGGACCTTGCCGCCCGCGGCTTTACCGGCGTGCTGCACACCTTCTCGGAGAACGACTTCAACTACTACAGGGGCCAGATGGGCCGCATCGTGGAGGCGTCCCACGCCGCGGGTCTTGAGGTCCAGATCGGGCCGTGGGGCCTCGGGCACGCCTTCGGCGGCGAGGCGGAGAGCCTGTTCCTCGCCGCCCATCCGGAGGCCGGGCAGGTCTTCGACGACGGCAGGCGCATCGGGGCCGGCTGCCCGAACCAACCAGCCTTCAGAGACTTTGTGCGCCGTTGGGCCGACGCGGCCATCGAGACCGGCGCCGACCGCATCTTCTGGGACGAGCCGCACTGGGCGCACCCGAGCCAGTTCGACGCGCCGCCCGAGAGGTGGAGCTGCCGCTGCGAGCGCTGCCTGGAGGGCTTCGAGGAGCGATTCGGCGAGTCGCTGCCAGCCGAACTCACGCCCGAGGTCGCCGCGTTCCGCGAGGCTTCGCTGGTGGACTTTATCCGTGAGATGGTCGGACACGTCGCCTCCCAGGACGGACGCAGCACGGTCTGCCTGCTGCCGCTAACGGAAGGACCGCAGGGGATCTCCGACTGGTCGCCGGTGGCCGCGGCACCCGGGCTCGACACCCTGGCGACCGACCCGTACTGGAAGTTCTTTGGCCACGACGCCGGGGAGTTCGTCGGGGAGTTCGCCCGCAAAGTCCGCAGCCTCGCCGACGAGCACGGCGTCAACGCCCAGATCTGGGTGCAGGGCTTCAAGCTCGGTCCCGAAGACGAAGCCGGCATCCGCGCCGCCGCCCGCGCCGCCAGAGAGGCCGGCGTGGACGACCTCTGGACCTGGGGCTACGAGGCCTGCGGGCACATGGACTATCTCGGGACCCGCGAGCCGGAGAGGGTCTGGGAGGTCCTGACCGAAGCGCTTACCGGAGAGCCGTAGGAGACACCCGTGAAGATCGTCGGCATCATATCCGGTACGTCCTACGACGCCATCGAGACAGCCGCCGCGGACCTGCGCCTGGAAGGGGAGACCGTAGTCCTGCGGCCCCTCGGCTCGCGCAGCTACGACTACGACGCGGGGCTGAGGGAGGACCTGATCGGCGTCCTGCCCCCTGCCGCCACCAGCGCCGAGGCCATAGCCCGGCTGGATACCCTTCTCGGGCAGGCGTTCGCCGAGGCCGCCTTCGGGGCCGCCGAGGAGTTCTGCGGCGGGGAGGCGGACCTGGTGGTCTCGCACGGGCAGACGGTATTTCACTGGGTCGAGGGCGGCAGGGCCTTCGGGACGCTGCAGCTGGGGCAGCCGGCCTGGATCTCCGCCCGCACCGGCTCTCCTGTGGTGTCGGACCTGCGCAGCCGCGACATAGCCGCCGGCGGACACGGCGCCCCGCTCGTTAGCCTCTTCGACGTCCTGCTGCTGGGCGAGGGCCCGACGACGCGCGCCGCGCTGAACCTCGGCGGCATCGCCAACATGACCGTGGTCTCCGCTGGACGCCCCGCCCTGGCCTACGACACAGGTCCAGCCAACGCGCTCATCGACGCGGCGATTCAACATTTCTCCGGCGGTGCCGAGCGGTTTGACCGGGACGGGCTGCGGGGCGGGCGAGGCGAGGTCCACGAGCGTCTGCTGCAGCGATTGCTGGCGGATCCCTACTACGACGCTCCCCCGCCGAAATCCACCGGCAAGGAGCACTTCCATCTGCCGTACCTCTTGGATGCTCTCAACGAAGTCGGCCCCCTGGACGAGGACGACATCATCGCCACCCTGACGACGCTGATCCGCGCGCACGGTGGCCAGGGAGTTCGCGCGCTGGGGCGTGGAGGAGGTGGTAGCCGCCGGCGGCGGCACGGCCAACCCAACACTCATGGGCATGCTCGCGGAGGCCGCGCCTGGGGTGGCACTCAGCACAACGGAGGCGTGGGGCATCCCCCCGAGCAGCAAAGAGGCCTACGCCTTCGCCCTCATGGGTTTCCTGACGATGCACGGCCTGCCCGCGAACGTGCCCTCCTGCACCGGGGCGGGCTCGCCGGTGGTGCTTGGCAGCATCACGCCCGGCAGCTCGCCGCTCGTACTTCCGCCGCCGGCGGCCCGAGCGCCGAACCGCCTGAGGATCAAAGCAACGTAGGCCGAAGGCCAGGCCTGGCGGCCGCCCTTCGGTTTGAGCTCCGAACCCAGATCCCGCCCGCCTTGACGGGCGGTGCT
This sequence comes from uncultured Rubrobacteraceae bacterium, assembly GCA_963769655.1. Taxonomy (GTDB): domain Bacteria; phylum Actinomycetota; class Rubrobacteria; order Rubrobacterales; family Rubrobacteraceae; genus CAVYMT01. The sequence goes on from CAVYMT010000005.1 coordinate 327,350, forward strand.
CATCCGCACCAAGATGGACCAGGTTGCGAAATTTCTCGGGAGCGTTGTCGATTCCGCGTCGGCCCGTTCGTCGCGGGTGTGACGGACCAAAACGGGAGCAAGGAGGAAACCGATGCCCCAGTACGCGATCCTGATCTACTCGCCGGCGCCGGCCGACCCGATGGAACTGACGCCCGACTACGTGGAGTTGCTCGACCGGTACCCGGCCCAGGTCGAAGAGCTGGGCGGCCGGATCGTCGAGGGGTTCGCGTTGCAACCCAGCACCACGGCCACCTCGGTTCGCGCCGACGTCGTCACCGACGGCCCGTTTGTGGAGGCCAAGGAGGTTGTGGCAGGTTTCTTCGTCTTGGAGGCACCCGATCTGGACGTCGCCCTGCGGATCGCCAAGCTCAACCCGGCCACTCTGGCTGGCGGCGTCGAGGTCAGGCCGCTGTTCGTCCCGCCGGCCGAGTGAGCGGCGACGGCGGGACGGCCGCGGTCGAACGAGCCGTCGCCGAGGCGCACCGCCACGAGTGGGCCCTCGTACTCGCCGCGACGGCGCGCGTCGCCCGCGACCTCGACCTCGCCGAGGAGTGCGTTCAGGAAGCCTACTTGTCGGCGCTCGACGCCTGGGCTCGCGACGGCGTGCCGCGCAAGCCCGGCGCCTGGCTCACCACCACCGCCAAGCGCAAGGCGCTGGACGCCCTGCGGCGCGGGCAAACGCTCCGCTCCAAGCTGCCCCTGCTCGTAGAGCCCGACGAACCTGATGAGGCCGACATGGACTACCCGCCCAGCACGATCCCCGACGACCGGCTGCGCTTGATCTTCACCTGCTGCCATCCGGCTCTCTCCACGGAGGCCAAGGTCGCGCTCACCCTGCGCCTGGTCTGCGGCGTGAGCACGGGCGACATCGCGCGGGCGTTTCTCGTCTCAGAGCCGACGATGGCGGCGCGCGTGACGCGGGCCAAAAAGAAGATCTCGGCCGCCCGAATCCCCTACCGTGTGCCGCAGGCCCACGATTTACCGGACCGCCTGGACGCGGTCCTCACCACCATCCACCTGCTCTACACCACCGGACACACGGCCCCGTCCGGGGAGGAGCTCGTGCGGGGAGACCTGGTTCAACGCGCGCTGGACCTGACCCGCATGCTAAGGGAGCTGATGCCCGACGAGCGGGAGGTCAAGGGGCTGCTCGCGCTGCTCCTGGTGACCGACGCCCGGCGCTCCACCCGCACGGGCGACGACGGCCGCCTGCTCCTGCTCGAGGAGCAGGACCGGTCGGCGTGGGACCGGGCCACCATCCAGGAGGGACACTGGCTGGTCATCGACGCGCTCAAGGGCGGCGAACCGGGCCGGTACGCGCTGCAAGCGGCCATCGCCGCGCTACACGCCCAGGCCCCGAGCCAGGCCGAGACCGACTGGCCCCAGATCCTCGTTCTCTACGACGAGTTGCTCAGGGTCTGGCCCTCGCCGGTGGTGGCGCTCAACCGGGCGGTCGCCGTGGCGATGGTGCGGGGACCCGAGGCCGCGCTGGACGAGGTCGAGGTCCTCGAGCACGACGGCCGCCTCTCCGGCTACCGTTACCTGCCAGCGACCAAGGCCGACCTGCTACGACGCCTGGAGCGCCACCAGGAAGCCGCCTTCGCCTACCGTGCGGCGCTGGACCTCACAGACAACGAGGCCGAACGGGCCTTCCTCTCGGCCCGGCTGGCCGAATCGAGCGATGCATGAATTTTCGGAAGAGTTGTCGATTTCGCGGTGTTCCGTTCGTCGCAGGTGTGTAGGGAGAAAACGGCTTCGAGGAGTTCGCCGGGAGAAACGTGGCCCCGATCGCCTTCGATGGGGACCTACCGGCTCGAAAGGAGTCAGACAGGATGAGCAACGACGCCACGAACGGCTACGCCGAGGTCAACGGCCTGAGGATGTACTACGAGGTCCACGGGACCGGCCGGCCGCTGGTCCTGCTCCACGGAGCCTACCAGACCATAGACACCCTAGGACCCATCCTGCCCGGCCTGGCCGAGACCCGACGGGTGATCGCCGCCGAGATGCAAGCACACGGCCGGACGGCCGACATCGACCGTCCCATCACCTACGAGCACATGGCCGATGACGTGGCCGTCCTGATCCAGCACCTCGACCTCGACCACCCGGACGTCTTCGGCTTCAGCATGGGCGGCGCGGCCGCCATCCAGCTCGCCGTCCGCCACCCCGGCCTGGCACGCAAGCTGGTGATCGTGTCGGCCGCCTCCACCAGCGACGGCGCGCAGCCGGAGCTGCACGAGATGATCCCTAGCATCACGCCCGAGACGTTCGCCGGGTCCCCGATCGAAGAAGCCTACCTGGAGATCGCGCCGATCCCCGAAGATTTCCCCCGGCTCGTCGAGAAGTTGAAGCAGCTCGACGCTACGCCCTTCTCCTGGCCGGCCGAGGACATCCGGGGGATCGAGGCGCCGACCATGATCGTCGCCGGCGACGCCGACGTCGTCCGCCTCGAGCACGCCGTCGAGATGTTCCGGTTGCTCGGCGGCGGAGCGATGGGGGACCTGGCCGGCTTCTCCAAGCACCAACTCGCGGTGCTCCCCGGCACCGCCCACTTTATCCCGCCGGGCAGCGGTGTTTTGGACCGCGCAGGATGGCTGCTAGCGATGATCCCACCGTTCCTCGACGCTCCTCCGCCGGAGACGGCGTCAGAATGAACGTTCGCCGGCGATCGGAGAGGCCCGGGGCGATCGGCGCCCCCAACTAACGTGCTACGCGTACCGCACCAAGAAGGAGGTTTGACGTGAGAAGGGTAATTGTGTCCGAGTTTGTGTCGTTGGACGGCGTCTTCGAAGACCCGGGCGGCGGCAGCGACTTTGACCGTGGAGGCTGGTCGTTCCGGTCCGACCGCGGACCCGAGGGGAACAAGTTCAAGTTCGATGAGCTGGCCGCCGCCGACGCCCTCCTGCTAGGCCGGGTCACCTACGAGGGCTTCGCCGCTGCCTGGCCCCAGATGGAGGAGCAGACCGGCGATTACGGCGCATGGATGAACGGCTACCCCAAGTATGTGGCCTCCACCACCCTCGAAGAGCCGCTCGAGTGGAAGAACTCCACCCTGATCGAGGGCGACGTCGCCGAGGAGGTCGCCAGGCTCAAGCAGCAGGAGGGCAAGGACATCCTGGTCTTCGGCAGCGGGGAGCTGGTGAACACCCTGATGGAGCACGACCTCGTCGACGAGTACCGCCTGATGATCCACCCCGTCGTCGTCGGGAAAGGCAAGCGCCTCTTCGGGGACGTGGGGGAGATCAGGGATCTGCGGCTCGTGGACACGAAACCGGTAGGTCCGGACGGGGTTCTCGTCCTCACCTACGAGCCGGCGAGGGGCGAATAGGGGCTGCGCCGACGGTCCGGATCCCCGGGTCAATCCGGCGTGTTTCGAGGGCGGTTTGCTACACTGGATAGCATGCTGATTTCGATGCCCACGCCTGGCGCTGCTCACTCTTCCGATGCAAGTCGGGACGCAAGCGACCTGGGCAAAGGAAGGCCGGACCGATGATCCGGCAACTCGAGCCAGACCTGTTCCTGATCGACCACAAGTTCCAGGGCGTGCCCGGAACAATCGCGTCCTACCTGCTACCCGACGGGGACGACGCGACGCTGATCGAGACCGGCCCGACAACGACCACGGAGACGGTGCTCGACGGCGTCCGCGCCGCCGGGTTCGATCCCGACCGGATCACCCGGCTCATCGTCACCCACATCCACCTGGACCATGCCGGGGCCGCCGGGTCGATGATCCAGCGCCTCCCGCGGGCGCGATTGTTCGTCCACCGGGTCGGCGCCCCGCACATGATCGACCCCTCCAAGCTGGTGGCGAGCGCCACGCGCGTCTTCGGGGAGGACATGGCCCGGCTGTGGGGCGAGATCTTGCCCGTGCCAGAAGAACGGGTCGTCATCCTCGACGACGCGTCGACGCTCCAGATCGGCGGCCGCGTCCTCAAGGCGCTCCACACGCCGGGCCACGCCTCCCATCACCTCGCCTTCCACGACGCCGAGCGAGGCGTTATCTTTACGGGCGACGTCGCCGGGGCGCGCCTGAGCGACGCGGACTTTCTCCGGCCGCCGACGCTACCGCCCGAGGTCGACCTGACGCTCTGGCGCCGGAGCGTCACCCGCCTGCGGGGCCTCCGCCCCCGGCGGCTCTACCTCACCCACGGCGGGGCCTACGGCGACCCGGAGAGCCACTTCGATCTCCTGCTGTCGCGGCTGTACTTCATGGCCGGCTGGACCGAGGCGAGCCTGGCAACGGAGCAGGAAATGGCGGTTCTCGCTGCCGAGTTCATCGAGAGGGAACGCGAAGAGATCGTCGCCACCACCGGCAGCGACGCGCTCGTGGAACCTTACGAGCTAGTCGCCGGGTCCCGCATGAGCGTCGAGGGCCTGGCCCGCTACCTGAGAAACCGTCCCCGGTAGGCAGCTACCCGTGAAGGGCATGCACCCTACTTTCGGACCCGAATGCCCGCCGCCTCACGATCCCAGGTGTCCGGGGTGATCCCTGCTTTTCTCAGGACGTTCTTCTTTACCTTTTCGTTGGCCGTCTTGGGTATCTGCGAGATGAACTCGACGTAGCGCGGGACAGCGAAGTAGGGCATGTTCTGCACGCAATGCTCCACGATCTCCACCGGCTCAGGGTCCGCTCTCTCCTCCAGCACGATGCAGATCTTGACCTCGTCCTCGGACCCCTCCCCGTCGTCGGCCGGGACGGCGACCGCGACGCACTCGGCGACGGAGGGGTGGGCGTTGACTACGCTCTCGATTGAGAACGACGAGATGTTCTCGCCTCGCCGCCGGATGACGTCTTTGGTACGGTCGGCGAAGTAGAGGTAGCCTTCCTCGTCCATCCGGCCGGCGTCCCCGGTGTGGAACCAGAGGTTGCGCCAGGCCTCCACGGTCTTGGCGGGCACGTTGTTGTACTCCTTCATCATGATCCCCGAGGTCCTCGGACGGACCACTATCTCGCCGACCTCGCCGGGAGGCAGGGGCTCGTCCGTCTCGGGGTCCACGATCCGGACCTCGCACCAGTCCAGGGCCCTACCCGACGAGCCGGGCCGCAAGGGCTCGTCCAGGCGGCGGTACGTCACGACCCCTACCTCCGTCGTGCCGTAGTCCTCCAGGCACTTCACGGCGAACCGCCTCTCGAAGTCTTCGGCGATGTCCGCCGGTATCGGTTGGGTGATCACCACGCGTAGCGGGTTGTCGGCGTCGTCCTCTCGCTCGGGTTGGGCGTAGATGAAGTTGCAGATCGACCCTATGGCGTTGGTTATCGTGGCGCCGCACGCTCTTACCTGCTCGAGCCACCCGGAGGCGCTGAACCCCGGCCACAAGCTGACGCGGGCCCCGACGAGCAGCGAGGGGAGGACCTGCATGTACTGCGCGTTCCCGTGGAACAGCGGATGGACCACGTAGTTGACGTCGTCGCTCGTGAGCTTCGCCACGTCAATGACCCCCTGGGCAAAGTTTCCTCCGACCCCGTAAGGGAGCACGACGCCCTTGGAGGGGCCCGTCGTCCCAGAGGTGTACAGGATGCCCGCGGTGTCGTGATGACGGGTCTCTACCGGACCGCTTATCGCTCCCACACCTTCAAGATCCTCCCAGGTGTGCATGTCCCACGTCTTCCCCGACGCCCGCGGAGTCGCCGGCGCGTCCCCGCCGACAACAACGAAGGTGCTCAGGTGCTCGAGTTGGTCGGCGACGTCCTCGAAGCGCTCCAGGTACTGCTCGTGCACGATGGCCAGACGTGACCCGCAGTCGTTCACCTCGTGGACGAGCCAGCTCTCCTTGTAGTGGATGTTTATGGGGACCTCGACGGCCCCCAGCAGGTTGGTGGCGAACCACGACAGGACGATCTCCATGCTGTTGGGCAGCATGATCGAGACCCGGTCGCCGGACCGAACCCCGAGCCCCCTCAGTCCTCCGGCCAGGCGCAGGCAGTGCTCGTACAGCGCGCCGTAGGAGATCGGCTCTTCGGTCTGCCACTGCAGCGCGGGGGAATCCGGCCGCTCGACGGCCTGACGGGAGAGCACGCTGCCGATCGTCCAGCCATCCTTGACCACTCTTGAGAGTATCTCCTCAGAAGATCCCACGGCCATCCTCCTCAACACTCGTCTCCCCGCTCGTCACCTGTATCCCAACCGTGTTGCCCCCGGCGCTAGGCCCGGCCCGCACCCGCGGCTCGACGCTCCTTCTCCGCCCGGTCCCAGGCCTCCAGCGCCTGGCGGTCCGGCACGCCGGCCAGGCCGTTCTTGAAGTCCGGTGACTCGGCGTCCATGGTGGTCGCGACGTCGAGCAGCGCGGGAGCCTCGGCGAGGGCGCGCTCGAGGGCCCCGCGCAGGTCTTCGGGGTCTTCGACGCGTTCGGCGTGGGCGCCGAGGCCGCGCGCCAGCAGGTCGTAGCGGCAGTTCGGCAGGTCAACCCCTACGAGGTTGCCATCGTAGCCGGCAAGCTGGTCGTTACGCTCGATGCCCCACGACCCGTTGTTGGCGACGATGTAGACCGCCCTGGCGCCGCTGCGAACCGCCGTGTCGATCTCCATGGCGGTGAACCCGAAAGAGCCGTCGCCGATCACCGCGATCACGCGCCGATCCGGGAAGTTCAGCGCCGCCGCCGTGGCGAACGGGACGCCGACGCCGAGGCATCCGAGGGCGCCGGGATCCAGATAAGTCTCCGCCCGCAGGGCGGCCCGGGCGAACGAGAGGACGTCCCCGCCGTCGGCCACCACGATCGTGCTCTCGTCGACGAATTCGTTGACCGCCGCCAGGAGGGCGTTGGGGTGCATGCGCCCATCGGAGCCGGGGCCCTGATCTCCGAGCCTCGCGACGAACTTCTCGGTCTTCTCGCGGTTGTAGTCTCGCATGGACCCGTTCCAATCCGCGTCCGGGTCCTCCGGGACGGCTCCTGCTTCGAGCAGCGCACCCAGGGAAGCCGCGGCGTCGCCCCAGAGCTCCGCGTCGCCGGGGCGGTTGTCGCTCAACTCGTCGTCCGTCGTCCCAAGCCGGACGAACTTCGCGTCGGCCGCGAACACCGCCTTCGACCCGTAGGCGAGCTGGAAGTCTAGCTTGCGGGCGACCGTGACGATCACGTCGGCCTCCGACATGACCTTGCCCCGCGCCGCGGGGACCGCGGCCGGATGGTCCAGGGGCACCGCGCCGCGGCTCTCGGCCGTGTCTATGTACAACGCGCCGGTGGCCTCCAGAAACGCCGCCAGTTCCTCTCTGGCCCTCCTCGCGCCCTTGCCCGAAACAACGAGGAGCCGACGGGCGTCCCGGATCACCCGCGCCGCCCGCGAGACGGCGTCCTCGGTAGGCAGGATCCTCGCCGGGGGGCGCGGCCGGAAGAAGAGATCGTCCACGTCCGCGTCGTCGACCGTCTCCCTGAGCAGGTCCGTGGGGAAGTCTATGTAGGCCGGGCCCGCGGGAGTGCCGGCGCCCTCGGCCGCCCGGACCGATGCCTCCAGCCGCGGGAGCACGTGGTGCTTCTGGGAGACGACCTCGACCCTGCGGCAGATCGGCCGGACGAGGTCACCCTGGGGCATGTCCTGTAGCGCGCCCATACCGGTCTGCGGCCGCGGTGGACGCCCGGAGATGACGAGAACAGGCGAGCGGGAGACGCTGGCGTTGGCTATGCCCGTCATGGCGTTGGTAACGCCGGGGCCGGCGGTCACCATCGCGACGCCGATGGACCCGGTAAGCTCGGCCTCCGCCTGGGCCATGTAAACGGCGGCGGCCTCGTGGCGCACGTCGACGATCCGGATGCCCAGACGCGCGGCCTCGTCCCAGATCGGCTGGATGTGTCCCCCGCAGAGTCCGTAGACCCGGCGTACGTCCCGGCCCACGAGATACTCCGCGATCAGGCGCGCTACCGTGCGAGAGCCGGTTTTCCGGTCGGGGATTGCCGTCGCCTCGATCGCTTCCTCCCTAGCCTAGACACCGAGCAGCCCCCGGACCGACGCGATGATCAGCCACCCCGCGAAGAAGCCGAAGAAGAGCAGGCAGCCGACCATGATGCCCAGCCGCAGGCCTTTGAGCTTGATCGCCTCCGGCAGCGCGGGGTTGAGCACGAGCAGCATCGCGATGTAGACGATCATGACAAAGCCGTTGAGGACGGAGGAGAGCACGAGCAAGACTAGCGGCTGGTCGAAACCCGCAAGAAGGATGGCCACCCCGATGGCGATTATCGCCCACACCACGATAAAGTAGACACGGCTCTCGCTTATGGCGCTGTCTGTGAGGTGGATGGTCTTGAGCGCGTCGGCCACGAGCCGGGAGATGTTGTCGATAATGCCCAGGGCCGTGAGGAGCAACGAGAGCACGCCGAAGATCCAGAAGAGGTTCCCGAACCAGCCGCCGACGATGTTCTTGAGCGCCTCACCCTCGGCCTGGATGAAGGTAAAGTCGGCCGCCTCTGGGATCTCCCTGCCGTACACCGTGGCGTAGGCGACCAGCGAGAAGATGCTGATGGAGAAGATGCAGATGGCCCAGAACGAGATCAAGTTCTCGATGTTGGCGACCCGCCACCATCCCCGCCACCGTTCGAGGTTCGCCTCGTCCTGGCGCACCATCGAGCCGGTCGCGGGCTCCGCCACCTCCTCGCCGGTGATGGGCGAGACGATCCTCGGGATGTATTGCCCCATGCCGAAGCCCTTGTCGCGGATGTAGTTGCTCTGCACGAGGTTGATCGCCCCGCCCGCGCCAGCGAACACGATCCCGCCCAGGAGGACCGAGATCGTGACCGTATCCGAGGTTTGGATGGTGCCGAAGTTGGTGGCCACAGAGCCGACGTCCGCCAGGGTGCCGGGCCTGGGCAAAAGGACGGCGAAGATGGCGACGAGCAAGAATACTATGGTCAGGCCGACCTTGAAGAACTCCGCCTTCTCTATGGTGTTGTAGACGACGGGCGAGATCGTGAGCGCTGCGCCCATAGCGAGGAGCGCGATGATGGAGACTAAGGGAACGGCGCCCTCGCCCCAAAGACCCAGGAAGGATGCGATCGTGACCGCGCTCGTGGCCCAGCCCGGGAAGACGAACGGAAAGACCGCCAGGAAGCAGAACACGATCCCAAACGGTTTCCAGTAGCGGGCGAAGCCGACGACGGCGGTCTCGCCGGTGGCTAAGGTGTAGCGCTCGATCTCCATGTTGAGGAAGAACTGGAAGGTGACGCCGACCACGGCGGCCCACAGCATCGTGACCCCGACGTTCGCGGCGATGAACGGCCAGATGATGTACTCGCCCGAACCGACGCCGAGGCCGGCGAGGATCACGCTCGGCCCAAGGACCTTGCCTAGCGGCAACGGCTCCGGTATGTCTTTGAACGGCATCGGCGTCAGGTTCTGGCTCGGAATGCCCTCGTAGTGATCCTCGGTAGTCTGCACGGAACCGGACGCACCTCCGGTCCCGGACTCGTCCCTCTCTAGCGGACTGCCCGGCTCCCTGTCTCTTCCCACGTGCTCGTCTCCCTTTCCGGCCCGCGTTCCCTTGCGAACCCCGCCTGCCCACGCTCGGTCCGAGCGCCCTCGCTCCGCTCTAGGGAGGAGAAGGAGGAACCTCGCACCGGGTCCCGGAGCGGAGGTGTGACGGATCCGACCGCCGAACGACGACGCCGCGCAGAATGAACGAGGCTCTGGAAGGCGCTGGCATCACGCCTCGCCGCAGCGTAGACGACCGCGCGCGTTTCGGATCCCGACCGCGACGCCGTCTTCGAGGGGTAGGACGGGTGCTGGCCGGTACGGCCCTCCGGTGCGGGCCACGCGATCTCCTCCCTTGTTCCCCTCCACCAGATCTTCCGGGATGTTAATGGAGCGCCATGCTAGAGTCAACACGAGTTGCATACCAGCGAAAGGGCGTGTCAGGAAGCATCCAGGCTTCTGAGCGGCCTCCGGACCTCTTCTAGCCGTCCTTCGGATCGCGGCTCAGGGGACGAAGATCTCCCGCTCCAGCGTGCCGATAGTCTCGTGCCCGTCCGGCGTCACGAGGATGTCGTCTTCGACCATCACGGCCCCCACTCCCGGGACCATGAATTTGGGCTCTATCGTGATCACGGCCCCCACCGGCAACGGGACTCGATACCCCGCGCCGAGAACCGGCCACTCGTCCAGCTCCAGGCCTATAGAATGGCCTATGTAGCTCCCCCTCTCGCTCCCCACCCCCATAAAGTTGTCGATGAGCCCAATCTCTTCCGCCATTCCCTTCGCTAGCAGGTAGAGTTCTTCCCCCGTGACGCCAGGCCTTACCTCGTCCACCACCTGGAGGTGGATCTCGAGCAGCCGCTCCCATAGATCCCTCTGCTCCCGGGTGGGATCGCCGATGCAGTAGGTTCGCGTCATGTCGCAGTGGTAGCCCTCGTAGGAGAGGGTGAAGTCCACCACCACGAGGTCTCCCGCCTCCAACCGCCGGGACGAAGGTCCCCAGGGCAGGGCCTGGCTCAGGCCGACGCCGGTAACCGTCATGGCCTCTCCCGACACCACCCACGCGTTCGGTCCCGAGGCAACGATGCCTCCGGCGGGCAGGTGGGAGTCCCAGCGGCGCGGCCAGACCGTACCGTCTCCCCCACCCATGCGCGCCGCGTACTCCATGGCTGCGGCCACCTCGTACTCCGCCGCTCCCACGGCCAGGGTCTCCATGATCGCCTCGTGGCCCGTCTCCCACAGCTCGACCGCCTTGCGTATTCGCGCAACCTCCCCGGCGTCCTTCACGAGCCGTTGGCGCAGCACGATCGGGGAGACGTTCTCCAGCACGACCCCCTCCAGATGCCTCTTCAGCCCCTCAATCAGACGGTAGGGCAGCACGTCCTGCTCGACGCCGAGAGCGGCACCGGAGGGCAGCGCCAGGCCCCGTTCGGCGAGCGCCCGGCTCATCTCTCCGAAACCGCCGGCGCTCGCCGTGAGATCTATCCAGGTCGCACGCCCGGTCAGCTCGTGGACCCGGCGCGTGAAGAGGGTGGGATCTCCCTCTTCCGGCACCCACAGGTTGGCGGGTTGCGCCGTACCAGCATAGTAGTAGAGGTCTCTGGGTTGCATTATGAGCGCCGCCTGCCAGCCTTCATCCCGCAGGTTGGCCTGCAGGTCCTCCAGCCTCTTGCGGTGCACCTCGGTGTCGATTCGCTCAAGCGGCACGGCTCATCCCCTCCTGGCGCGGCCCCGCAAAGCGAAGGCCGATCGCTGGCTCCCTGCTACCGGACCTCAGGTTACAAACAAGCGGGACAGGTATCCAGCCCATAGAATAGCGGCCGGAGGCTCGTTTGCTCCGCTCGCCTTAGGGCAAGTAGAATGCCCCGACGAGCGGGTTGTCTTGGATTCTGGGGATCCACGGGGGTGACGTATGGCAGAGAACGACCGACCCATTCGCGTCCTGGTCGCCAAGGTGGGCCTTGACGGGCATGATCGCGGCGCCAAGGTCATCGCGCGCGCCCTCAGGGACGCCGGGATGGAGGTGGTCTACACGGGCCTGCATCGCAGGCCGGAGGACGTGGTGACCTCCGCCATACAGGAGGACGTCGACGTGATCGGGGTCAGCATCCTCTCCGGGGCCCACATGACGGTCTTTCCGCGCATCATCGAGCTGCTGAAGGAGGGAGGGGCCGACGAGAGCACCCTGCTGCTCGGCGGCGGGGTGATGCCCGACGAGGACGTCGAGGAGCTAAAAAAGATGGGCGTCGCCGAGATCCTGGGCCAGGACACGCCGCCCGACACGGTCGTCGAGACCGTGCGTAGACTCGTGGAGGAACGGGGGGCGCGGGTCTGATGCGCGTCAAACGCCCGGGCTCCGACCCGTTGCACCGCGCGCGGACCGCACCAGAAACGCCCGGGCGTGGCTAGAGGCGTGGATTCGGCGCAAAGCCTCACCGAGCGGGTGCAGGCCGGACATGTTCCGTCGATAGCCCGCATGATCTCGCGCATCGAGTGGAGGGCCGACGACGTAGTCGAGCAGGTGGCCGAGCTCCACAGGCTCGGCGGGCAGGCCCGTATCGTCGGCATCACCGGCCCGCCCGGCGCCGGCAAGAGCACCCTGCTTACCTCGCTCGTGCGCGAGCTGCGCGCCAGGGAGAACTCCGTCGGCATCGTTGCGATCGACCCGTCGAGCCCGTTCTCCGGGGGGTCCATACTCGGGGATCGCATCAGGATGAGTGAGCTGTACCACGACCCGGAGGTCTATATCCGCTCCATGGCCACCCGGGGGGCGCTCGGCGGCCTCACCCGGGCCACGACCGACGCCGTGACCGTGCTGGACGCCGCGGGCAAGGACGTGGTGCTGGTGGAGACGGTCGGCGTCGGCCAAGACGAGGTAGACATCGTTCGTGCCTGCCACACCACCGTCGTGGTCAGCGCGCCAGGGATGGGTGACGACGTCCAGGCAGTGAAGGCCGGGATCCTGGAGATCGCCGACGTCCACGTGGTCAACAAGGCCGATCGGCCGGAGGCCAACAGGACCATCCGCGAGCTGAAGACGATGCTGCAGGACGCCGGGCAGCTCTCCGCCGACGGCTGGAACGTGCCCGTTCTGGCGACCACCGCAGAGAATGGCGGGGGCGTCGACGAGCTCGTCGACGCCCTGGAGCGCCATCACGGCCACCTGGTCGAAACCGGCGAGATCGACGACCGGGAACGGACCATGGCCGCCCACCGCCTCAAGACCATCATCCAGAACGTCGCGCTCGACCGCATAGAGGATCCCTCGACCGGCTCCGACTTCGACGACGCCGTCGAGGAGGTCCGCCTTCGCAAGCGGGCCCCCTTCACCGTCGCGCTCGACCTGCTCGAAAGCAGCGTGTAGCGAAACGAACCGAAAGGAGCGGCGTGGAAACCCCGTACTCCAGGCTCAATAGCGAGCAGCTCACCCGGCTGATCGAGGAGAGCGTCGTCCGGCAGGTCGAGGAAGATTTGGCCGATTGGGAGGGTGACGAACTGGCCGGCTTTCTGGATCGCGTGCCGGAACAGAAGGAGGAGTATCGTAGCGGCTCGGGCTTCCGCGTGAAGCGCGTCTACACGCCGGCCGACGTCGCCGACACGCCGTGGGAGGAGATCGGGCTGCCGGGGCGTTACCCCTTCACCCGCGGCCCCTACCCGACCATGTACCGGGGCCGCGCCTGGACCATGCGTCAGATCGCCGGCTTCGGGTCCGGCGCCGAAACCAACGAACGCCTGAAGTACCTGGTCCGGCAGGGGCAGACCGGGTTGTCGGTGGACTTCGACATGCCGACCCTGATGGGTTACGACTCGGACGACAGCATGAGCTGGGGGGAGGTCGGCCGCGAGGGTACGGCGATCGACGTGCTCGACGACATGGAGGCGCTGTTCGACGGCATAGACCTCGAAGAGATCAGCGTCTCCATGACCATCAACCCGAGCGCCTGGATCCTGCTCGCTATGTACGTGGCGCTGGCCGAACAGAAGGGCTACGACCCAAACAAGCTCTCCGGCACGATCCAGAACGATATCCTCAAGGAGTACACGGCCCAGAAGGAGTGGGTCTACCCGATCCGCCCGAGCATGCGTATCGTGCGCGACACCATCGTGTACTGCTCGCGCAACATGCGCCGCTACAACGCCATCAACATCAGCGGCTACCACATCTCGGAGGCCGGCGGGAGCCCCCTGCACGAGGTCGCCTTTACCCTGGCGAACACCAAGGCCTTCGTCCAGGACGTGACGGGCGTCGGCGTCGACGTGGACGACTTTGCGCCGCGGCTCTCGTTCTTCTTTGTCTCCCAGGCCGACTTCTTCGAGGAGATCGCCAAGTTCCGCGCCGCGCGCCGGGCCTACGCCAAGATGATGAAGGAAGAGTTCGGCGCCAAGAAGCCCGAGTCGATGCGCATGCGTTTCCACACCCAGACGGCCGCCGCCACGCTCACCAAGCCGCAACCGGTCAACAACATCGTCCGCACCACGCTGCAGGCGCTCTCCGCGGTGCTTGGCGGCACCCAATCCCTGCACACGAACGGGCTGGACGAGGCCTACACGATACCTTCGGAGTACGCCATGAAGGTCGCCCTGCGCACCCAGCAGATCATCGCCGAGGAGACCAACATACCCAACGTCTCCGATCCCCTGGGTGGCTCCTACTACGTCGAGTCGCTGACCAACGAGATGGAGCGCGCCATCTGGGAGATCATGGAGAAGACCGACGATATGGGCGGGGCCGTGGGCGCCATCGAGCAGGGTTACTTCCAGCGCGAGATCGCCGACTTCGCCTACGAGCTGGCCCAGAGCAAGGCCAACAACGAGCGTACCGTGGTCGGCGTGAACAAGTACGCCGACGAGGAAGACGAGCAGAAGGTCGAGACGCACGCGCTGGATCCCGAGTCGGAGCACCGGCAGATCGAACACCTCAAGCGTATCAAAGCCGAGCGCGACAACGCCGAGGTCGAGCGCTTGCTCAAGAAGCTTCAGGACACCGCCCGCGACGACGACGCCAATCTGATGCCGGTGACCATCGAGGCCGTCAAGGCCCGCGCCTCTATGGGAGAGATCGTCAACGCCCTCAAAGAGGTCTTCGGTACGTACACGGAAACCCCCGTGTTCTAGGGAAAGATCCCGGTGAGAGAGGCGCCGGCAGCAACTACGATGTCTAGCGATACCGGTGCGACCGGCATCGGCAGGTGCCCGGGGACGTTCGGCGAGCTGCTCCAGGGCGCGCTTCCGCCGGAGAGACGCGAGTTCCTGGTCACCCTCCCGATCACCGAGGGCTCGATAGCAGAGTTCACGCCGGTGCCAGGGTATAGGGACGTGCGCGTCTCTCCCGCTCACAAGGAGAAGTCCCGGCGCTTGGCGGAGGAGTTGTTGCGGCGCCACGATCTGGTAGCGGGCGGCGAGCTACGCATCGAGAGCGGGTTGTGTGAGGGCAAGGGGTGCGCCAGCTCGTCGGCCGACATGGTCGCAACGGCCCGCGCCATCCGGTCCGCGTTCGGCGTCCAGATACCCAGGCGTTCCCTGGCCCGCATCATGAGCGCCATAGAGCCAACGGACGGCGTGATGTACGAAGGGATCGTCGCCTTCCACCAGCGCGAAGGGGTATTGCGCGGCCGCCTCGGAACCCTGCCCCCGCTGACCATCGTCGCCCTCGACGAGGGAGGCACGGCCGAGACGACGGAGTTGTGCAGGGACCGCGCTTTCTGCAGCGAGATCAGGTTGTCCGAGTATGACGGGTTGCTGGGCGACCTCCGGCGTGCGATAAGATGGCGCCACCTGCCGTCCGTGGGCGCCGTCGCGACCCGCAGCGCGGTCCTCAACCAGGACGTGGTTCCCAAGGAGCACCTGCGGTTGTTCCTGGATCTGCGTGACCGTTACAACGCGCTAGGGGTGGTCGCCACGCACAGCGGTCCGTGCCTGGGACTGCTCCTAGATCCCGGCTCGCCGCGTCACCCCGACGTTCTGCCGGAGCTGGTCGCCGAGTTGCGGGCGCACAGCCCCAGCGGCGTCCGGGTCTACCGGACCCTTGGCGCCGAATGTCCATCGTGACGTGGTACTTGCCGGCTCCGGCGCGGCCACCAGTCGCCCCCACGACCGTCTACTCCGCTTCGAGAGGACGGAGGAACTTCGACGGGGACTGCTCTGGGGGCCCGCTCCCGGTGCGTTTCGGCGCTCCGGTCCGCTGTTAGCCTCGGTCTCCCGAGAGACGGGCGATCTCCCGCAGGTTCTCCCACGCCATGCCCCGGCTGCCCTCCTCTATCTCGTGGACGACGTCCAGAACGGCCGCGTTGATGGGGGTGGGTACGCCCTCGGCCTCGCCGGTGGCGACGACCTTCGCGATCTGCTCGTCCACCTCCGTTTTCCTCTTCCTGATCCTGAGGTCGCGCCAGATGCCCATGTGCCGCTTGATGTTGTGGCGCCAGGCGTCGGCGAGCGCGTCCAGGGTCGCGTCGGCGCGTCGCTCCCAGCCGGGACCCGGCGCGAAGGCTTCCGGCTCGAACTCGCCTATGGACTCGACGCGCCCGGCTTGCGTGCGGGCCACGCCGTAGGCCTCGGCGCAGATACGCCGGCCGAGGCTCCGGCCGAGCGGATCGTCGAGCACCTCGGCGACTGGGGCGTCGACGCAGGAGACCAGAAAGCCCAGCGACCCGAAGACCAGCTTGCCCCAGAGGTAGCCCCAGATGTTATCCGTCACCTCCGCCGGCATGGCGGATTCGAGAGCGGAGGCCAGGGCCTCGACCCGAGGGGTGCGGTGGCCGTCGAGCTCGCCGACGTGGATCGTCGCCTCGTAGCCGAGCTGGATGACGCCGGGCTCGATCAGGTCGGCGCCGAAGTGGACGAAGGCCCCGATGGTGCGCTCCCGTCCGATGAGTCCGGCTATGGTCTCCTCGTTCAGGCCGTTCTGCAAGGAGAGGACCCAGCCGTCCGGTGCCAGGAGCGGCGAGATGCCGCCCATGGCCCTGGCCGTGTGGTGCCCCTTGACGCACAAGAACACCACACCCAGCGGCCGGCGAAGGTCCTCCACGCGGACTATCGGGGGACGCAGGGTCTTCTCTCCCCTGCAGCCCGTGAACCTCAGGCCGTTCCTGTTTACCGCAGCCACATGCTCCCGGTCGTCGTCGACGAGCAGGACGTCGTAGCCGGCCTCGTGGAGATACGCGCCGACCGTCCCCCCTATGGCCCCAGCGCCCACGACCGAGATGCGCTCATCTTTCAGCTCGACGTCTTCGGCCACCTCACCTCCCTCCTGGCAAGGTTCCCACGAAGGCTCATGTTTCGAGCCCGCGCCGCAGTTCCCGCGCGGCCCTGGCGAGCTCGCGCATGACGCGGTTGCGGCGACGCACGAGAAGCACGAGGAGTTCCGACTCTTCTGCGCCGTCCGGTTCCGTGGATCCCAGCCGGTCCACCGGGGCCAGGAGCGGCAGGGGGGGTTGACCGACGGCAGGGTCGTGCCCGTAGGGATCCGAGACCGCGTAGTTGAGGCGGACCAGGATCCTGTCCGCCCGCGTCATGGTCCCGTTGACGCGCGCCGCCGCCTCCTCCCGCGCCGCCGACGCGTGTGAGGTGAACCTGGCGGCGAGGTCCGCCACCTCCTCGGCGCGGGAGACGGCGGAGGAGAGGTCGAAGCGTCCCTCGGCCCTCGCCTGCCAGTCTCGCAGGTGACCTAGCAGCTCACCGGCGGACGCCTCGAGGTCGAGCGGGATCACCGCCTCGGACAAGAACCGGTGGGCGCTCGCGGCGTAGATCCTCGCGTCCCTGGCCAGCAGCTCGGGGTCCACCTTGTCCGGCGTGTCCTCGGTTGTGTGCCACCACCATCCGACGCCGCCGCCTTTGGCCCCAGGCCCGCCGAGGAGCGCGACAACGTCGCCGGCGGAGGCGTCCTGGCCCGGGGGTTGCTCCGAGACGAACATAAAGAGGGATGGGATGCCGAGCGCCATGAAAGACTGGTCGCCCGAGCGGCCGAAGCGCGAGCCCTCGAAAACCTCGCCGGTGACCTCGCGCACGGCGTCGGCGGCGACACCGCTCGTCTCGGCCATCGCCTGGCCCTCGGTGACGACCGTGGCGCCCCGTCCCCCGGTGGAGTCGGCGTTCAGGTGGAGGACGCAGTTGTCGTCGAGGTCCTCCCAGAAATTGTCCGCGTACCAGGTCGAGCCGGCGTAACGGCCGTGGGAGTGTCCGGACCAGAAGGCGAGTCTGAGGCTGCGGCGCAGGCTCTCCCTCTCCGGCACCAGCACGCGCAGCACCTCGAGCATGAGGGCGTTGGCGCTGCCGTTGTCCATCGCGCCGCGGTGCCAGGAATCGATGTGCCCGGAGAACAGGACGAACTTCTCCGGCTCCTCTGCCCCATCGAGCTGGGCGACGAGCGTGGGGATCTCGCGCCACCCCGTCGAGACCCGGGTCTCGAGGTGTACTGGCGGCCTGTTCTGGTCCTCGCAGGCGGCGCGCAGCGTCTCCGCCCCGGCCGCCCCGACGGAGGCCATCGGGATCTTCGGTAGTCGCTCGAGATCCTGGGGCGTCGGCGAGCCCCAGAGGGTGGAGACGATCATCTCGTGGACGTGCTCGTCGGCGTTGGCGAAGACGCACGCGGCGGCCCCCGCCTCCTCCGCGGCCATCGCCTTGCCCGGTATGGCTATGCCGTCCACGAGCGCGGCCGCTCCCGCAACATCCTTGCCGGCGTAGTCCTCCGGCGTGCCCGCCCCGACGTAGACCAGCGGAAGCTCCAATCCGCCGGCCGGGGTGGAGGGCGCCATCGAGTGGGTAATGGCTGGCACGTCCTCGCCCGCCACGGAGAGCTCCGCGCCCTCGGGGAGGCTCACGTACGCCCGCGCGGCGTGCCGCACCGTCCGTAGGCCCAGCTCACCCAGCGTCTCCTCCACGTAGTCGAAGGCGGCGCTCTCTTCCTCGGTGCCGGTGAGCCGGACCCAGCGGGCAATCTCCTGCGTGTCGGCTATCAGCCGCTCGGCGGACACGGAGCCCAGGATCCGGCCCCTGACCTCGCTCTGTTCTGTCATCGGGGTCTCCTTGGCCGTCGCGGGTTCAGATCGTCTGGAGCAGGCGCGCCACGAGGGCGGTCCGCAGGGGTATGGTCTCGAGCCTGACGTGCTCGTGCGCGGCGTGCGCGCCGGCGCCCACGGCGCCGAGGCCGTCGAGGACCGGGGCGCCGACAGCCGCGCACAGGGATCCGTCGCTCGCGCCGCCGGCGAGTCCCTCCCGGAGATCGAAACCGAGGTCCGTGGCGAGTTTGCGGGCCCGTTCGTAGAGCCTACCTATCTCTTCGGTGCGCTCCATGGGCGGCCAGATCTCGCCGCCCTCCACCTCGACGCTGGCGTCCGGATTGGACGGCCGGAGGCCGGAGAAGACGGTCCTTATCCGCTCGACTTCGGCCCGGGTGACGGCCCTGACGTCGACCTCGCCGCAGGCCTCGGCGGCGATCACGTTGTAGCGGGTCCCGCCCTCGACGACGCCGACGTTGACCGTCGTGCCCGTGCCCTCGGGGTCGGACTGGCCGTGCAACTCGAGGACGAGCCTGGAGATCTCCTCTATGGCGCTGACGCCGCCCGTCGGATCCAGCCCAGCGTGGGCCGGCTTTCCCGTGACACGGACCTGATACCGGCTCACGCCTTTGCGGGCCGTCTTGAGCGCGCCCTCCAGGCTGGGCTCCAGCACGAGCACGGCCGCCGCCCGGCGGGCCTCTTTCTCTATGAGGTCCCGGGATCCGGGGCTCCCGATCTCCTCGTCGGAGTTGCACAGGAAGACGAGCGGCCTGCGGACGCCAAGGACTTCCCTGGCCGTCTTCACGGCCCAGAAACCTTGCACGAGGCCGCACTTCATGTCGAAGGTTCCGGGGCCGGTTACCGTCCCACCCCTCATCTCGAACGGCATCTTGTCGAGCGTCCCAACGGGCCAAACCGTGTCGTAGTGCCCGAGAAGGAGGATCGGGGCCTCTCCGTTCTCCGCGCCCCACCGCGCCCGGACGTGGTCGCCGGAGGTTTCGTCGGGCAGGACCTCTGTCTGCGCGCCGGCCTCGGTGGCGTAGCCGGCGAGAAACTCGGCGAAGCCGTCCAGAAGCCCCTTGTCCGTCGAGGGCGTCTCCCTCTCGACGAAGGCGCGGAGATCCTCGACCATCTCGCCCTGGCGCCACCTCAAGAACTCGAGCGTCTCGTCCAAACCCTCTCCTCTCCTACCTTCGGCGTTCTAGTCGCTGAACGTGCGCCCGGCGGAGTAGCCGCCGTCGACGAACAGCGTCTCCCCGGTGACAAAGCCGGCCGCGTTGGAGGCCAGGAAGAGCACGGCCTCGGAGACCTCCCGCGCGTCCGCGGGACGAGACATGGGTATCCTCGCCACCTTGCGCCGGTGTTCGGCCAGGCCCTCGTCCGTCCGGAGTAGTTGCTCGACCCCCGGCGTCTCCACGAGCCCCGGGGCGACAGCGTTGACCCGAATCTTGTCTTCGGCCCACTCGACGGCGAGCGCCTTCGTCAGCATGACGAGGCCGGCCTTGGAGGCGCAGTAGTGGGCGATGCCGGGCCTAGCCACCGACGCCGCGGAGGAGGCGATGTTCACCATGGTTCCCGACCTGCCGTGGTCTATCATCCAGCGCGCCGCGGCCTGGGAGAGGAGGAAAGGCGCCCGGAGGTTGGTGCCGAGCACAGCGTCCCATTCCTCGGTGGTGATCTCCACGGCCGGGGAGGTAGGGAAGACGCCCGCGCAGTTCACGAGGATGTCCAGGCCGCCGAAGGCGTCGACGGCCGCCTCTACGATAGCTTGCGCGGAGGCGTCTTCGAGCAGGTCGGCCGGGTAGGACGATGAGCGATCCGGGTCGAGGAGGGCGCGCGTCTCGTCCAGGCCCGATCCGTCGCGGTCCACGGCGACGATCAGGGCGCCCTCCGCGGCCAGGTCGAGGGCGATACGGCGTCCCAGCCCGGCCGCGGCGCCGGTCACCACGGCGACCCTGTCCCGAAGCCCGGAGCGCTCTGCCACCCCTACACTTCCCGCAGCGGCTCGCTGTAGGTCTCCCTCATCCTCGCGACGAAGACCAGCGTGATCAGGGCGGCCACGATCAGGTAGATGCCGGGGGCCAGGTTGTTGCCGGTCCGGGCGATAAGGTACGTGGCCACGAACGGGGCCGTGCCCCCGAAGGCGGCGACGGCCAGGTTGTAGCTGACGCCGAGGGCGCTGTAGCGGACGTTGGTCGGGAACATCTCGACGAGCGCGGCCGGGCCCGGGCCCGAGAACAGGGAGATGATCAAACCGAAAAGGACCTGCCCGATCACGATGAACAGGAAGGTCCCGGTCGACACGAGCAGGAAGAGCGGGTAAGAGAGGAGCGCAATGAGGGCGGAGAAGGCTATGAGCAGGGGTTTGCGCCCGATCCTGTCCGACAGGGCGCCCGTGAAGGGTATGAGGACCATGAGTACCACGAGCCCGATGGCGTTGGCCGTGAGCGCCGACGCGAGCGGGAGCCCGAGCGTCTCGGAGACGTAGGTCGGCATGTATGTCAGGAGGATGTAGTAGGAGACGGTCCACGCTATCGTGAACCCGAAGGCGGTGAAGCTCTCCCCGCCGTGCGTGGTAAACGACTCCTTGACGGGTGCGTCCGTAACCTCTTCTTTCTCCTCGATCGCACGGAATGCCGGGGTGTCTTCGAGGCGCAGCCGCAGGTACAGGCCGACCACACCGACGAGTATCCCCAGGATGAAGGGCACGCGCCAGCCCCAGGCGTTGAGGGCGTCTTCCGGAGAGGACGGTGCCCAGCAGGCTGCCAACCAGGGAGCCGAACAGCAGGCCGGCAACGATGCTGAACTGCTGCCAGCTGCCGTAGAGCCCGCGGCGGTCCGGCGGCGCGTACTCGACCATGAAGGCCGCCGAGCCGCTCCATTCCCCGCCGGCCGAGAAGCCCTGCAAGAGCCGGGCGACGACCAGCAGGAGCGGGGCGAACACGCCGATCTGGTCGTACGTCGGGAGCAGCCCGATCATGAGGGTCGAGACGCCCATCAGGATGACGGCCGCGGCGAGCGTGGTCCTGCGCCCGATCCTGTCCCCAAAGGACCCGAACACGATGGCCCCCAGGGGACGCATGAAGAAGGCGACCGCGAAGACGGCGAACGTCGCCAGCAGAGAAGTCACCCGGTTCTCGGAGGGGAAGAACTGCGTCGCGATGATCGTTGCGAAGTAGCCGTAGACCGCGAAGTCGTACCACTCCATAAAGTTGCCTATGGCCCCCGCGGTTACCGCCTTTTTCGCGGCCTCTGGCGCGCTTGCCTGCATCCCCGTCCTCGCTTTCTAGTCGGGTGTCATGGGGCGTCGGGGGGAGCGAGGGCCCGGTAGGCCTCCAGGGAGACGTCCTGGATCGTCTCCCTGGCCTCGCCCTCCGAGGCCCCCTCGGAGAAGACGACGACGTAGTACCTCTGGTCGGCACCGTCCGCGCCCTCGGGGAAGACGACCCCGGCGTCCGAGAAGGTGCTCTCGTAGGAGCCGATCTTGTGCGCGACGCGCGCCCCCTCGGGTAGCGGCGGGGGCAGGCGGTCCTCGAAGGCGGTGCCCGTCATGATGTCCAGCATCTCGGCGGAGAGCTCGGGGCTGGTGTAAGAGGGGTCGGAGATGGCCTTCAAGACGAGCATCACGTCGTTCGCGGTGGTGATGTTTGGCAACCAGTAGCTCGTCGAATCCGCGCCCAGACCCCGGAGCTCGGCCTCTATCTCCTCCTCACCGAGGTAGCGGTTGAGCATGACCTCGGCGGTGTTGTCGCTCTCCTTGACCAAGAACGTCGCGCACTCGCGCAGGGTCATGGTGGTGCCGACGGGGTAGTTGTAGAGCACGCCGGTGCCCTCCGCCCAGACGTCCGAGGGCTGCATGGTTATCTCGTCGTCCAGGCTCAACTCGCCGCGCGAGGCGGCGCTGTAGAGCGTTAGCAGGGCGTAGAGCTTGCTGAGGCTGGCGGCTATAAAGCGCCGGTCGGCGTTGAGCGAGGCGCTCTCGCCGGAGTAGGGGTCGAAGATCATCACCCCGTGGACGCCGGCGTGCGCCCCGGAGATGGCCCGCAGATCCTCTTCGAGCTGCGCGACCGCGCGAGCCCGAGCGGCAGGGTCGACGGGGAGGCTCGGGGGGTCGCGCCGAGGCGGGTCGATCCACGGCCGCTCACCGTCATGGGCTCTGCCGCCCGCCCCTGAGACCACAAGAAGATCGCGCCCACCACCAGGCAGGTGAGCAGGCCTAGCGCCAGCAGCGCCCAGAGACCGCGTCGCGGCGCCCGCCGCCTTCGGCCGCCCCGGCGCCCCTCGGAGGCCCCAGCAACCGGCCGTCGCGGTGGGCGACCACGCTCATAGGATCTTCTAGCTCGTTCGGCCATCTCTAGCGACGCACTTTACAGCAGCATCGGGGTAGGGTTTTGGCTCGCGGCGAGCCGACCGGAAGCGTGGGGACCCGTGGCGATGTCGCAAAGGGTAGAGCAACGAAGACCGAGCGGGCGGTGGCCATCGCCGTCGCAGGATTCCCAGCGGCTCCACGCGTCGCTAGATCCGCGGCGGCACGGATTCCATGCTGGCATAGGACGTTGTCCCGACGCCCGACTCCTCGCGCGGAAGAACCGACTCCGCCCTGAGCCCCACCTTCGATCCGCTACTGGACGGCCGGGGATGTTAGAACTTGGGGCAGGAGCGTGGCGATGGGCTGGCGCAGAGAGGTACGGGACCTGATCGCGGAGCTGGAGGCCGAGAGGCTACGGCTGGAAGCAGCCCGGGATCTGGCCCGCGAGTCAGGGACGCCGGAGGGCCCGGAGCGCGAGGAACGGCTCCGGGCCGAGATCCTGGAGGTCAGCCGGCGCATCAACGACCTGCGGGCTTCCCTGGAGTAGCCTGGCCGATCGGTCGTGCCCTCCCGCGGCGGTCCGGCCTTTTCTGCGTTTTAGGCGGACCGGATCTTGCGGTCCATCTGCTCGAGGAGCGACTCGCGGTTCTTGTTGCGCTCCTCGTAGTCGCGCACCACCCGGAGCTCTTCGACGGAGAGGTCGTTGAGGGCCTTGGAGGCCTCGTCGACGTTCATCTCGTCGTAGCCGGCTAGCGGGAAGGCGGGAGACCCCGCGGCGGCGCCTGCAGCCCCGGTCGCGGTGCCCACCAGCCCCGTGGCGGCATCGGTAACGGCGCGCGTGCCCTCCTGGGCGCTGCGCGTGGCCTCGTCGGCGGACGCGCGTTGGTAGGAGAGCGCGGTTTGTAGGAAGCCCAGGTAGGCGTCGGCCGACTCCCGGGCGAAACCACTGGCGGTCTCCCGCTGCGCCCGCCCTTGCTCGGCCAGCCCTTCCGCCGCGTCGCGGGCGCGTTCGCCCTGTTGCTTGAGGGCATCACTCACCTGGTCCGAGAATTCTTGGGCGAGCCTCTCCTGGCTCTCCCTGGAACCCTCGGCCTGGTCGTAAACGGTCCTGTAGGAATCGGCCAGGATCTCCGCGAAGCGTTGGGCCGCGTCGTTCACGTCGCGTGCCTTGCTCTGGTCCGCCATGTCCTCCGCTCCTTTCCTCGGGGCATGCACCTGCCCTTGGGGGTTTCTTCTACCCAGTACGGTCGGGCGCCACACACCTCGGCCACCGCCAGAGTCGGCCAGAAGGTCAGGAATCGCCGTTGGCGAGCCGGGGGCCGGGTGGCGCCACGCCCAGTGTCCCGTCAACCGCATTCTACGGTGTGGCCGTCGAAGCCCCTGCGCACCGGGCAAGCGATGCGCAGCACCCGCAGGCCGCCGTGCTGGAGGACCCGGTCGCCCATTCGCCGCGGCCGTGGCGACACGGTCCCACCCCCGAACGATTGCCAGTCAGTCAATCGCCATCGGGGACGGCGACGCTCGCGACGGATCGCGGCACCAAGACGGAGGAGCTGCCGATCTAGCACTCTGACAATTCGCGAGCGTGTTCCGGAGACGCTCAACAGCCGTCACGATCCGCCGTCCACACCTCGGCTCCGTTAACGTAAGGGACCGGCGCCATCGCGGTTCGAAGTCTCGGCCAAGTGCTGGTGCGCCATCTGTATGGCGATCGAGCCTTCGCCCACCGCCGACGCGACCCGCTTCACCGACCCGTGCCTCACATCCCCAACCGCGAACACCCCGGGAACGCTCGTCTCCAACGGCCTGGGAGCCCGCTCCGGGGCGAACCCAGAGAGTCCGTCGTGCTGGAGGTCCTGACCGGTGAGGACGAAACCCCTCTCGTCTCGAAGGACCTCCTCCGGGAGCCACCCGGTGCAAGGCTCGGCGCCTATGAGAACGAACAACGCGGCGGCGGAGACGGTCTCGACACTCCCTTGCGCAGAGTCTTCGAGGACCAGGTGCTCCAACCGCCCCTTGCCACCACCATCCACAACCCGCGTATTGAGGCGGACCCTTATGTTGGAGGTGGCCTCGATCTCTTTGATCAGGTAATCGGACATGCTGGCGGTAAGCGACCCGCCCCGCACGAGGAGCGTCACCCGGGAAGCGTACTTTGAGAGGTGCATCGCCGCCTGCCCCGCCGAGTTGGCGCCCCCTACCACGTAGACCTCTTGTCCCACCGTCGCCTGAGCCTCCGTCACCGCCGACCCGTAGAAGACGCCCGCCCCGATCAAGGTCTCAAGGGAGGGCACCCCCAGGCGACGGTAGGAGGCGCCGGTAGCGACGACCACGACGCTGCTTTTGACCTGCGTACCGTCCGAGAGCTCTACCACGAGCCCGTCCTCGTCGCGGCGCAACCCGGAACCCTCCATCATGAAGCTGACGGCCGCGCCGAACACCCAGGCCTGCAGGTAGGCCTGTTGAGCGAGCTCGGATCCACTCACCCCCCAGGGGAAGCCGAGGTAGTTGCGTATCAAGGAGCTCGAGCCCGCCTGTCCGCCCACGGCCTCCCGCTCCAAGGTCAGGGTGGAGAGGCCCTCGGAAGCCCCATAGACGGTTGCGGCCAAGCCCGCGGGACCTCCCCCGACGACCACAAGATCGAACCGTCGTCGCTGCGGGCGGGTGCTCACCCCGAACGCCTGGGCGATCTCGGCGTTGGAGGGGTCGACTAGCACTTGGCCGTCGAGCATGACCATCACGGGGAGACGCGCCGAAGTCTGTCCCGATCTGGCGAGAAGCTCTAACCCCTTCTCCGAGTCGGCAGGGTAGAAGGCGTGGTAGGTACCGTTGCGCTGCAGGAGATCCCTCACCTCGTGAGACCGGGTCGACGAGCGCTCCCCTATCACGCTGATCTCCGCAACCCCCGAGCGGTGAGACCTCGCCCACTCGTATAGGAGCTGGGTGATGGTCCTGTGGAAATTCTCGTCGGGGTATTCCCACCACGGCTTGATCAGGTAGGAGTCGATACCTCCCAGGGTCATCGATCGGAGTATGGCTTCCGCACTCCCACGGTCTCCCCACGCCCGCCACGCGATGACCAGAACGCATTTTGCCGTGGGAAAGAGAAGCCGGGCTCGTCCAAGAAACTCGGGGCCACTGATCTCGGCCATCCACTGGTCAGCGAGCACGAGCGCCACGTCCTCGCCATCGGCTTTGCACCGCTCGAGCTCCTCCAGGCCCGCCTTCGCCGAGGCCTCGCACACCACGCGGTAGCCTTTCCCGTACCGGTCGGAGAGCTCACGCTCTATCTTGGCGAGAGCGCGGGCGTCGTCATCGACCGCGAGAAGT
This sequence comes from uncultured Rubrobacteraceae bacterium, assembly GCA_963769655.1. Taxonomy (GTDB): domain Bacteria; phylum Actinomycetota; class Rubrobacteria; order Rubrobacterales; family Rubrobacteraceae; genus CAVYMT01. The sequence goes on from CAVYMT010000005.1 coordinate 353,403, forward strand.
ACCGGCATAGGTGGGACTGTCTCACCCATTCGTCCTCGCACCTCTAGCTGGCCGCATCATATCAACGATGCCCCTTGTGCGATTCCTGGCGACTTCGGCTTATGGAACTTCCTGAGCCTAGGTACCGTCCGACATTAACAGCTGTCGATGCTCATCCGGCCAACGAGTGGGGCGTCCATCCGGGTCGACCAACACAGCGACCAGCTTCCCGCTGACGCACAGCTCTCCTTCGTGCAAGAGTTCGAATTCGTAACCGATGGAGCTGTTCCCCACCGAGACCACTTCGAGGTTGACCTCGACAGGATCCCGAAAATTGACCATCCGCTTGAAGTCCGCCTCGAGGTGTGCCCGCGGCATCCGAGGGAAGATCTCTTCGAGCCCGAGCCGAGCCATCAGGCTGGTCTCGGCGGCTTCGACCAGGCGGAGAGCCGTCGCATAGTGATAGCGGCCCGCAGCGTCAGTATCCACCCACTCGATGCGCCGCTCCAGGGAGATCGAGGCCCCGCGTGTTCCCTGCTCACCCGAATTGCTCTCCACTACAGCTCCTCTGTCTCGAGTATCTCTTCGCGAATAACGTTCTTCTGGATCTTTCCGACGCTCGTGCGCGGTAGCTCATTGACGAACCTTATCTCCGTGGGAACCTTGAAGCCCGCCAGGTTACCTTCGCAGTACCCGATTACATCTTCGGCCGACAACTCACCAGGGGATCTGGGCACGATTACGGCGACCACGGTCTCATCCCGTATGGGATCCGGCACCCCCAGGACGGAGGCATCCTGCACGCCCGGCATGGACAGGAGGACCGACTCGACCTCGGTGCTCGAGATGTTCTCGCCGCTGCGTTTGATCAGGTCCTTCGCCCGATCTACGAAGTAGACGAAGTCATCGCCGTCGCGGTACGCGGTGTCCCCGGAGTAGAGCCAGGTCCCCGAGGGTTGCTCACGAATGGCTTCGGCGGTCGACTCCGGATCGTCGAGATAACCCTTCATAATGGAGCGTCCAGGAGTACCGCGAACGATGAGCTCGCCGGCCTCGCCGGTATCGCACTCGAGCCCCTGACCGTTCACGATCCTGGACTCGTACCCGACCACCGGTCGACCCATGGCCGCGAGCCGGCGCTCGCCGACCAGCGGGCTCATGATCGGCAAAGAGCACGTCTCGGTCATTCCCCAGAGTTGTTGTAGCGAGGCACCGAACCGCCTATGCCACTCGTCGTACTGCTCGGCCGTAAGGCTCTGGGCAAAGGTGATGTTGCGGATCCCATGCGCCGAGTCAGCGGATCCAGGCGGCTGGTTGAGCAGCATGCGTAGTGGCGCGCCGAACAGGGCCGCCATCGTCGCGTCGTACGCGACGGCCTGCTCGAAGAACCGCGAGGCGCTGAAGCGCGACATCAGCGCCACACTGCACCCCGTAACCAGGGAAGGCCACAGCGCGTGGCACTGGGCTGCGGCATGGAAGAGCGGGAGGCTGATGATGTGCCGGTCCTCCGCGCGCAGCCCCGTGGCTGCTCGAAACACCTCACCACCGTAGATGAAGTTGGCGTTGGTCAGCATCACGCCCTTTGGCCTGGAGGTGGTGCCAGAGGTGTAGAGCAGCTGGACAACGCGTTCGGCGGATCCCTCGTCCGGCGGCGGTGAGGTTGGCTGTCCGGCCAACTCGTCCTCATACACCCTGACCCCGGCCGGTAGCGGATCATCGTCCGTCCTGCACAACAAGACCTCACGGTCCGAGAGCGCCGCCAGGACAGACTGCACCGACGGCAAGCTCGACCGCTCGGTAAAGATGACCCTGCTCCCCGAGTGCTCGATGAGATAACAAAGCTCGTCGTAGGTGCTCTTGGGGTTCGTGGGCACGACTATCGCACCGACACGCGAGGCGGCGAGCACCAGTTGCGGACAGGCGGGATGATTGGTGAGGTGCACGTTGACGACGTCGCCGGCACGAATACCCATTGAGCGCAACAGGTTCGCAGCCTGAACCACGGTATCCAGAAACTCGCGCCGCGTCCAACGAAGGACGCGCCCGTCATCGCGCTCGAAGATCATCCACGTTCGGTCTGGTTGATGCGACGCATGCGCGGCAAAGTTCGAGTAGAGGGTTCGGCCGCCGACGATGTCCATGAGCCTCCTACCCGTCCTTCCGGCGCGCTGCTGGCTCCACCTTCGCAGGCTTCGCGTCTCTCTACTCTGTCCCGGTCGACTTGCTCCGGAACGATTCGAGCGTCTCCTGGGCCTGCTCGTGCGAACAGTCCTCAACGAACAGGCGGTTGGCTTCGGCGTCCAGGATCTCCCCGCTATCCAGAACCAGTTGGGCAAAGAACCGTTTCGTGGAGGTGACCGCGGGCGCCGGCATCTGGGCGAACTTCCCCGCGAGTTCGCGAGCCTTGGCCGAAGCCTCTCCGTCGTCGGTTACGTGGTCCACAACGCCAAGCCGATGCGCCTCGACCCCATCGATGGGTTCCGTACCCCAGGTCAACTGGCGGGCCGCGACGGGACCTACCCGGGCGGTCAGCGCGCCGAGGCCCCACGGGGGGATCCAGCCGATCGACACCTCCGGCATGTGCCACCTGGCGCCCGTCGCGCTCACTACGACGTCGCACGAGATCGCGATCGCGAGCCCCCCACCCAGGGCGAACCCCTCCACGGCCGCTATTACCGGTGTATCGAGCATCGCGATACCGCGTGACACCGCTCCTGTACGAGCCTCATGGACGCGCATCTCGTCGACGTTCATCTGTCCGAGTTCTTTGAGGTCGCTGCCGGCACAAAAACCCGGCGGCGTCCCCTCGAGCACGACGGCGAGCACGCCTGGATCTCCGTCCAGTTCCTGCAGCGCAGAGGCCAGCCGTTCCACCAGCTCGCTATTCAGGGCATTGCGCGCCTGTGGACGATCTATGGTCAGCACGGCGATGTTGCCCTCTACCCGTACATCCAGCATGATCCTAATACCCCGGTTCGGACATGCGTCGGTCCTCTCTCAGTTCGCAGTAGGTTCGCGTACCTCGCCCTTTTCGGCAGGCTCGAAGACGCTGGTGCGGAAGGTCTCCCTGGTCAGGACGATGGAGATCACGGTGACGAAGCACATCCCGATCAGGAAGAGCGACACGGGCCAGCCTACGCCGAACGCGGACAGCAGGGCCGTCGCTATAAACGGCGAAGCACCGCCCAGGATAGCCCCCATCTCGCGCCCGCCCGCGACCCCGCTGTAGCGGTTGTGCGCCTCGAACAACTCGCAGAAGAACGCCGGCTGGCTGCCGGCCATCGCGGAGTAGGCGAAGCCCGCCAGGATCACGATAGAGAGCAGGATGAGGGGCGTCGACGTGGTGTCGATAAGCCAGAAAAACGGGAAAGCGAACAGCAGCGCGAAGGCGGCCCCGCCCCCATAGACCGGCCGACGGCCCACGCGGTCAGAGAGCGCCCCGAAGAGCGGGATCGCGAAGACCTGCACGATGGCCGCGAGCAGGACGCCGATAAGCCCCACGTTGCCCGTGATCTGCAGCTGCTGAGCTATATAGGTGAGCACGAAGGTGATGCCGATGTAAAGCACCGCGTTGTCGGCGAACCGCGCGCCTATGACCGCGAGCAGGCTCCTTGGCGAGTCGCGCAGCACATCGAGAAGAGGGTTTCTGGCCACCGAACGGGTCTGCTCCAACTCGCGGAAGACCGGCGTCTCCATGATGCGGAGCCTCAGGTACATGCCCACTCCCACAACCACGATGCTCAGCAGGAAGGGTATCCTCCACCCCCACGCCAGCAGCTGCTCACTCGGCAATGTGTTTACCAGGGCGAAGATCCCGGTCGCGGCGATGAGCCCGAGGGCGACCCCTACCTGGGACCAGCTGCCGTACAGGCCGCGCTTCCCGGGCGGTGCGTGCTCGACGATCATCAGGGCGGCACCGGCGAACTCAGCGCCGGCCCCGAAGCCTTGAAATATTCGCAGTACTACCAGGAGTATGGGGGCCCACACGCCTATGGTGGCGTAGGGCGGGATGAGCCCCATCAGCGTCGTGGAGATACCCATCAACAGGAGCGTGACGATCAGGATCGTCTTGCGGCCCACCTTGTCGCCGTAGTACCCGAAGACCAGCCCCCCGATAGGCCTGACGGCGAAGCCGACCGCGTACGTTGCAAAGGCGGCCAGCGTGCCGGTAAGCGGGTCGCTGCTCGGGAAGAACAGCGTGTTGAAGACCAGGGCCGCGGCCGTGGCGTAAAGGAAGAAATCGTACCACTCGATCACGGTGCCGGCGGTGCTCGCGGAGACTACCCGGCGAATGGTGTCTGGACTGTAGTCCGGCTCGTGGTTGGGCGGCCCCTCTACCCTCTCCCCATCCCCATCTGCCAAGATCTCATCTCCGTTCTGAGGCCTCGGTGCCTCGTGCGCCCCCCAGCAGCCTTCTCACCCTCTGCCCCGCAAGTACCAGCCTGCTCGAGCGACGAGCCTGACGGCCAGAGCCCGACCCTCACCCGCGACTCAGACGCCCGTTGCCTCCAGGTTGCCGGCGAGGACCTGCAGCGACTCGAAGAGGTAGTAGTCGCCCCAGATGAGCTCGTTGCGGGTCGCGAGGTCGATGTGCTTGTTGTAGCAGCCCTCGGTCAGGATACCCGGCTGACGAGAATCGTCCGGAGACGTAGGCGTCAGATAGCCTTCCAGCAACACCCGAACCGTCTCCTGCGCGGCGTCGTGGTAGCGGGAGCCAAGATCCGGGTCCGTAACCAGCTCGCTCAGCTTGAGGAGCGACGCGGCCGCTATGGCCGTCGCCGACGTGTCGCGCTCGACGTCAGGGATAGCGGGGTCCGCGAAGTCCCAGAAGGCGACGCGGTCCTCGGGGACATGTTCCAGCCACCAGTCGGCGACGCGCGTTGCGGTGTCCAGGAACTCGGTGCGCTCGGGCATCCACCGGGCGGAGAGCGCGTAGGCGAGCATGCCCCACGCCTGTGCCCGCGCCCACGTGCTGTCTTCGGAGTATCCCTTGTGGCTGTATCTGCGGGTTAGTTCCCCCGATACCGGGTCAAACGACGCCGACTGGCACACCGATGCGTCGTCCCTGACGCACAGTTCTATGTGCCGCTCCGCGTGCCGCCTCGCGACTTCCCTGTACGACGCGTCGCCCGTCATCTCCGACGCCCAGCCAAGGAGCGCGGAGATCGACCCGACGGCATCGATGCTCGTGTCTTCGTCTCCTACGTCAGAGGCTTCCTCGGCGTCCGTGCCGAGCGGTATGACTGCGGCCTCCGAGTTGAACGAGGCCATCAGCCCATTCGCGCCTTCGAGTGCCACGTCCTTCGCCCGGTGATCCTGAACCAGTACCTCACCGAGCGCCGCACCGTAGTAGAACAGGAAGCTGCGAAACACCGTGTTCGAGGTCGCGCGGGGACGCAGCGCCTCGCACCACTCCCAGGCCCGTTCCTCGTATCGTTCCTGGCCCGTAACGCAACGGGCGAGCCACAGTTCGCCTACCCAGTGGCCACCCGTCCAGTCTCCCTGCGGAGAAGTGGTCCATTCTCCCGTATCTGGATCGGCGAAGTTCGGGAATCCGCTCTCCACGCGCCGCGCCGTGTCGTCGATGCGCCCGAGCATCCTCCGGGCGCCATCGGTCCAGAGTGAAACCGTCGCCTCACCCATTCCCTTTACTACCCCCTACCGCCACCAACTACATTTTCAGCGTACCAGCAAACGACCGCAGCAGCAATCTCGTACACTGACCCGTGAACGCCTCTTCTTCGACCTTCTTGGTACGCCTTCGGACCTTGGGACATTTCCAACTCACCGCCGAGCATTCGGTTGACCTTCCTGCCTTGCACAAGCTCTCACGCGACAAGCAGTCTCCCATAGGATCCGGCGCAGAGACCATCGCGGCGCAGTTTGTTTGGCGGAGGGAGCCTCTCAAGCGGCTGACGGTGGACCTAGCCCGGATCTTCTCGACGGCCGGCGCGCCGTCGTCACGGAGGCAGCTTCGGGGCTCGGCAAGGCCATTGTCCTCGGCTTCGCGAGCTCCGGTGCGGACGTCGCCTGCCTCGACATCGACTTCGAGTAGCGCGTTGCAGTACGGTTGCATAGCATTGGTCTGGGGATGACCCTGACGGTTTTCCTTCGTTTTTCCTACAGTTGGGCCATTTCTTGGGGTGGAGCCGAGGGGATTCGAACCCCTGACCTCCGCCGTGCAAAGGCGGCGCTCTCCCAACTGAGCTACGGCCCCGACGCTGCGAGGACGAGTTTACGCGGCGGGTGTAGGTTCTTCAACGCACGGCCGGCACTTCTCGACGGGTACAATACCGGTGCCTAAAGTTGCCGAACGAGAGGTGGAGCTAGATGGCCCTCTACGAGTACAAGTGCGCCGGGTGCGAGGAGCGTTTCGATCTTATGCGCTCGATGAGCGCTGCGGACGATCCCGCGGAGTGCCCCGATTGCGGATCGGCCGAGTCTCGGCGCGTGATCTCGAACTTCGCCTCCATCACCCCGGGCGCCTCCGCGTATGAACACGAACCCCATGATGGACGCCCGCATGGCCAGGGCGGCGGAGGCGGTGGCTGCTGCGGCGGGAGCTGCTGCGGCTAGCGAAACCCCAGACGGGCTCCCCGAGCTCACCTCGCCCTCAAAGGCATAGAGGAGTTCAACCGGGGCGAGTTCTTCGAGTGCCACGAATACCTCGAAGAGGCCTGGATGGAGGAACCCCGCCGCGTCCGATTCCTCTACCAGGGCATCCTCCAGGTCGGCGTCGGCTTCTACCACCAGCAGAACGGCAACTGGCGCGGCGCCACCGGCGTACTGAGAAACGGCATCGTCCGCCTCAAAGAGTTCGAGCCCGAGACCTCGGGCATAGACGTCGCCAGACTCGTCAGGGAGAGCGAACGGTGCCTCGCGGAGTTCGAAGAGCTCGGCCGGGACCGTATCTCCGAGTTCGACACCTCGATGCTGCCCAAGGTCGAATGGGTGGAAAGTTAGTGGTGACTACACTTCCGCAAACCGGCTGCGTGGCCGGTTTGGGCGTCTAGGAATCGACCTTCCCCTCGTCGCTGTCGAGCTTCAATAGCGCCGTACCGAGGACGGCGCCGGCGGCGACCAGGATCGAGCCCAGCAAGAAGGCGGCGTGGTAGCCGCTGTTCAGGGCCTCCACCGGCGCGGTCCCGGCTGCTTCGAGGGCTTCGGTCCTGGCGGCCGCGATGCTTGCCAGCAACGCGAGGCCCAGGGCCCCGCCTAGCTGCTGGGCGGTGTTGACGAGCCCCGAAGCCAGGCCGGCGTCGCGCTCGGGTACGCCGCTCACGGAGGCCAGTATCGTGGAGAGAAAGGCGAAGGAGACCCCGAACCCTAGCAGGATCATCCCCGGCAGGACGTCCACGAGGTAGCGCCCGTCGACGGGAGCCCGGGCGAAGCTCAGCAACGACCCCGTGAGCAGCACCATCCCGACCGCCAGCATCGGCTTGATTCCGAAGCGGCCGACGACCTTCGCGGCGGCGCTGTAGGAGAGGAACCCCAGAACAAGCATCGCGGGCAGGAAGGCCAGGCCGGTCCGCAACGAGTCGTAGCCCAGCACCCGCTGCAGGTAGAGGGCGCCGAAGAAGAACCATCCGAAGAGCCCCGCCACGGCGAGCACCATGACCGCGTTGGCCACCGTGAGGTTGCGCCAGCGGAAGATGCCCAGGGGGACGAGCGGGACCCGCGACCGCACCTCGACAAGGACGAAGAGGCCCATCAGGGAGGCGGCGACCAGCAGAAGAACGACGGTCTGCGCGGAGGCCCATCCGACGGTGTTGGTCCCAACGATGGCGTAGACGGCCGCCACGAGCGACGCGGTCACGAGCAGGGCTCCTGTCAGGTCGAACCCGCCGTCCGCCCCCGCGTCCTCGGCACGGCCGGCGTCCAGCAGCGGCCGGCAGAGCGCCAGGGCGACGACGCCGATGGGGAGGTTGACCAGGAAGATCCAGGGCCACCCCGCCGTTTCCACGAGGACCCCGCCAAGGACCACGCCGATGGCGCCCCCGCCGGAGGCCACGAACCCCCAGATGCCCATGGCCCTGGCCCGGTCCGCGGGCTCGGTGAACGTGGTTATGATGATGGAGAGCGCCGCCGGCGCGATGATCGCCCCGCCCAACCCCTGCGCCGCGCGCGCCGCGACCAGCGCCGCCTGCGAGCCCGCAAGCCCGCAAAACAGCGAGGCCACCGTGAAGACGGCCAGCCCGATCATGAACACCCGCCTCCGGCCGAAGAGGTCCCCCGCCCTGCCGCCGAGGAGCAGGAAACCGCCGAAGGTCAACAGGTAGGCGTTTACGACCCACGAGAGCGAGACCGCGGAGAAGCCCAGAGAATCGCGGATGGCGGGCAACGCGACGTTGACGATCGTGCCGTCAAGAACGATCATGAGCTGCGCCGCGCAGACCAGCAGCAGCGCGAGCCAGCGTTTGCGATCTTCCTTCACGTACTGCCCTACCGCCCTTCTAGCTCGGGATCGTTGACCCGACCGGTCTTCGGCGCGATCCAACCCTGTTCTCTTCTCGCGGGCAGGATCGTTCGCCGACCCGCAGGAGCGTACCGCGCACACCCCCCGAGTACCAGATCGAGCACCGGAATTTGCCTGCGATACGGCGCTGCGTCGCCGCCTGGATCTACGCGCCCGCCGGCCGGTAGGTGAGGAAGACGACGCCCGTGCTGAAGGCCCTCGAATCGACGAGTTCCAGCGACGTCGGGTCCGCCCCCTCGTCGAAGAGGCGTTTGCCGCTACCCAGGACCACGGGATGGACCATGAGCTGCAACTCGTCGAGCAGGTCTTCTCGCAACAGCGACCGTACGAGGGCGGCGCTGCCAAGGATGGTGATGTCCTTGCCCGGTTCGCGTTTCAGCTCGGAGATCTCCTCCGCGACGTTCTCCCGGATGATGGCCGAATTGTTCCACTCGGCCACGTCGAGGGTCGTCGAGACGACGAACTTGGGCACGCCGTTTATATAGTCGACCATGGGCGTCCCGCCCGGTTGGTGCGGCCAGAAGGCGGCCAACCCTTCGTAGGTCACCCTCCCTAGCAGCAGCGCGTCCGACCCGGACATCCCGGAAGCGTTCGCCTCCTCCATCTCCTCATTGGAGTAGGAGAAGGCCCAACCTTCCGGCGATTCCATGACGCCGTCAAGGGATACCAGCTCCACCGCGACCAGCTTTCTCACCGGGTACCTCCTCGCCCGTTCGTGATCTTCTCTTCGGAGCATAGGATGACGGTCCTAAAGTACAACCACCGAATCACAAGGAACATCCAAATAAATGCTGATCAGGACTCTCAATGGTAGAATCTGCGGCGTGGCAGCGGAGAGAAGACCGAAGGGGCGCAGTTATGACGACGCGTGCGCCTCGGCCCACGCCCTCGACTTGGTAGGTGAACGGTGGGCGCTACTGGTGGTACGCGAGCTCGTGCTTGGCCCAAAGCGTTTCACCGACCTGCGGGCGGGACTTCCGGGCGTGAGCCCGAACGTCCTGGCCGAGCGCCTCAGGGGGCTCGAGGCGGCCGGGGTGGTGCGGCGGGGCAAGCTTCCCCCGCCCGCGGCCTCCAGGATCTACGAGCTGACCGACTGGGGGCTGGAGCTGGAGCCGGTGATCGTCTCGCTGGGCAGGTGGGGCGCCCGTTCTCCGTTGAGGCCCCACGACGCCGGGATGGGCATCGACTCGCTCATCCTGTCCTTCAGGACCATGTTCGACCCCCTGGCGGCGGAGGGTCTGGACGCCACCTACGCGCTGCGGATCGGCGAGGACCGTTTCCGGGCGGCCGTGTCCGGCGGACGGTTAGAGATCGAACGCGGGGAAGCCGTGAGGCCCGACGCGATAATCGAGGCCGACGCCGGGACGCTGATCTCGCTGGTCTACGAGGGAGAGGACCTATCGGAGGCGGTGCGATCCGGCAGCGTGATGATAGAGGGCGACCAGGCCGCGTTCGCGCGCTTCTTGAAGCTCTTCCCGCTGCCAGAGCCGGCGCCTCTGCCGCCCGCCGCCTAGCTCGTCAACGCTTAGACAGCGTTCTTGCCCGAAGGTGGGTGAATGGGGTGTTTCGAGGCTTCGGAGTTCGAGGCTCCACTTCCGAGCTTCCGAGGGATGCTAGCTTGTGCCCACGGATCCGTAGAGGAAAGGTACGCCCATGCCGATAGAACCGCGCGTTGACCTCGAAGGCCCGCAGCTTGCGGGGTGGACCCCACGGACAACCCCGCCCGCGGATCACAGGGTGCAGGAGGACGCGGATGTGGCCGTTCCGTTGCCCGACGGCGTCGTCCTGCGCGCCGACGTCTTCCGTCCGCGGGAGACGGGCCGTTACCCCGCTCTGGTGTCGTGGTCTGCCTACCCGCGCTTCATGGCCGACGAGCCATACGGCGGCGAGTGGTACGACGAGCGCTCGCCCGGACCGGTGCTCGACAAGATCGAGATTCCGACCGGGCTGGGCGTGACCCAGGGCGCGGTGGGGCTGCACCAGTTCGGCCCCTACGACGCCTGGCACCGCATGAGGGCGCCGAGGAAGCTGTTCGTCGGGCCCCCCGACGCCGCGAGGCCGTGGAAGACCTTCCACGAGGAGATACTGGCCTTCTACGACCACCACCTCAAGGGCATAGACAACGGCTACGACGGGCTGGCGCCGGTGCGCTACTGGCTGCAGGGCGCCGACGAGTGGCGCGAGGCCGAAGACTGGCCGCTGCCCGACACCCGGAAGGCGCGCTTCTACCCCGTCCCGCGCTCCTCCGACGCCCAGGCGACCCACACCCTCTCTTCGGAAGCGCCTGCCAGGGCCGCGGAGGCCTCCTTCCTCGCGCTACCACGCCACACGCTCTACCCCGAGGAGGTGGACCGCTACGAGGCGCAGGTGCTCGGCTTCGCCACCGAGCCTTTCACCCAGGACGCGGAGATGGTCGGCCCGATCACCCTCTCCGCGCGACTCTCCTCCACGGCGATCGACACCTACCTGACAGCTCGTCTGAGCGACCTGGACGCGCCGCCCTACCCGGCGCGTAACGCGGTGCCTGCCGGCCTGGATTCCTACCTGGAGGTCGCCACCAGGTCCTTGAACGTCACCGTACTCGGGCGCGGTCGCAGGACCCTTTCCCGGCGTGCTACCGTTCGAGTCGTACCGGGAAAGGAGATGGGTGATGGATCGGACCGCCGAAACCTCGGCCCGCGCCCGCTGGTTGACGTTGGCCGCTATGACCCTGGCCAACAGCATGATCCTCGTCGACCAGACGGCAGTGCCGCTGGCCATCCCGCACGCTGTTGCCGGCCTCAACGGATCACTCTCGACCTCCCAGTGGGTGATGACCGCCAACGTGCTGCCCCTGGCCGCCTTCATGGTCTTCGCGGGCCGCCTGGGCGACCTGCTGGGGCTCAGGCGCGTCTTTCTCGCGGGGGCGCTGCTCTTCTTCTGTTCCTCGGCGCTGGCGGGGGCGGCGCAGGACATGGTCTAGCTAATCACGGTGCGCGCCACCCAGGGGGTTGGGGCTGCGCTGATGCTACCGACCACGCTGGCCATCGTCAGCGCCATCTTCCCCCAGCGCGACCGGGGTCGAGCGCTGGGGATCGTGGCCGGAGCCTCCGCCTTCTTCGCCGCGCTGGGGCCGGTCCTGGGAGGCCTCCTAACCCAGTACGTTGACTGGCGGGCGGTGTTCCTGATCAACGTGCCTTTGGCCGCCGCCACGATACTGTTCACCCTTCTCTACACCCCGCCGCTCCGGCCCGGGCCGGGCACGCGCGCGGCGCTCGATTTCCCCGGAGTGGCCGCCTTCGCCGTCGGGGTCGGCGGTCTCACCCTGGGGCTCGGCCAGTCGCAGCAGTGGGGATGGACATCTCCGGCCACGCTGATCTCACTCGGGCTGGGGGTCGCGGGGCTGGCGGCTTTCGTGGTGATCGAGCCCCGGCGCCGGGACCCGTTGATCAGGTTCAGTTTCTTCCGGCGCCTGAACTTCACCGCGGCCAACATCAGCCAGTTGCTGGCCGGGTCGATCGAGCTGGCGACCGCGTACCTGCTGCCCTTCTACCTGCTGCTGGTTGTAGGCCTCGCACCAGGGCCAGCGGGGCTCGCGCTGATCCCGGCCACGGTGCCCATAATCGTCCTGGCCCCCCTGGCCGGTCGCTGGTTCGACCGCTCGGGCGGCCGGGCGCCGCTCGTGGTGGGCTTCCTGGTGCTGGCCGCTTCTTGTCTCGCGCTGGCCGCCGCGTTTCCCACCGAGTCGCTCCTCCCCCTGGTGCCCGGGTTCATACTCCAGGGCATAGGGCTCGGCATCGTCCTCACGGTGAACGACCCCACGGCGTTGGGCTCGGTGCCGACGCAGGATCAGGGGGCGGCCTCAGGGATCAACGACACCGGCGAGCAGCTGGGTGGGGCGGTCGGGATCGCCGTGTTCACCGTGGTGCTGCTGCACATCTACTACGGCCGGCTCTTCGATCTGCTGGCCGAGCGCGGCATCACGGTCACACAGAAGGACATGCAGCTGGGGCGCGAGTTCGTGCTGCGGGCCGAGCAGGATGGCCTGCGGCAGGTGAATCCGCCGCCCCGCATCCGCGACGTCCTCGGCCAGTTCGAGGAGGCTCACGTCCACGCCTTCCAGCTGACCTTCGTCCTCATGGGCGCGGTGGCGATCGTGGGCGCCATAGCCTGCTGGCTGCTGGTTCGAAAGGACGACCGCATGGCCCCCACACACATCTTCAGCCGCCGCTCGCGGTGGACGTGGGCCACCACGGGGCAGGGACCAGGACTGACCCGCAAGCACCCCTCCAAGGCGTCCGGGCAGGATCTTCCCGAAGGCAAGCCTCCACGGTCCCGCGGCGAGCCCAAAGAAGCCCCCGGCGGGAGGAGCGAGAGATGAGCGAGACGACCTACGGGCCGATACCACAGCCGCCAGGGCACCCGGTGCTCGGCAACGTGTTCGACATCCGGGGGGCGGAGACCCCCTAGCCGCCCAGCAAGACGCCGTGTGGCGCCGGATCCAGGACGGCGCCATCATACATCTCTGTGGTGACGCCGGCTCTGTACCGGGACAAGAGCGGGGCCGACGAGCAGAAGGGCGAGGCCTGGATGAAGGATCTCAAGCTTTCGCAGCGCTACCGCGTCGACGTCTGGCCGCGGAATTGACGGACCGCCCGGAGCGGCTTCAGGACCGCTGATCGTCCAGGAGCACCGACCAACATCAGAAAGAAGGCCATGATGCCCAGCAAGATCGAGGACTACGCGATGGTGGGCGACCTTTACACCTCGGCCATCGTGGGCGCCGACGGCTCGGTTGACTGGCTGTGCTTTCCCCGCATCGACTCGCCGGCCTGCTTCGCCGCGCTGCTCGGCGACGACTCCCACGGCCGCTGGCGCATCGCTCCTGCCACCGGCGGCCGCTGCACGAGGCGCCGATACCGTCCGGACACGCTCGTGCTCGAGACCGAGTGGGAGACCACCGAGGGCACGGTACGGGTTACCGACTGCATGCCGCCCCACGACGCCGCGCGGGATCTGGTACGGGTGGTCGAGGGCGTGAAGGGCCGGGTGGCGGTCCGGAGCGAGCTGCGGATGCGCTTCGACTACGGGCTCGTTCCGCCCTGGGTCACCATAGACGGGCGGGAGGTGCACGCGGTAGCGGGGCCGGACGCCCTGTGGCTGCGCGCCTCGGCCCCGCACCAGGAGACGGGCGGAGAGATCCTCTCAGAGTTCACCGTCTCGGAGGGAGAGCGCGTCCCGTTCGTGCTGACCTGGGCGCAATCCTACGGCGACCGCCCGGTCGCCATCGACGGGCTCCAGGCGGTTGAGGACACGGAGCACTTCTGGCTCGACTGGTCGGGCGAGATCGACTACGAGGGCCGCTGGCAGGACGCCGTGCGACGCTCACTGGTTACCCTCAAGGGGCTGACCTACGCGCCCAGCGGCGGCATCGTGGCCGCGGCCACGACCTCCCTCCCCGAGACCCTCGGCGGCTCCAGGAACTGGGATTACCGCTACTGCTGGCTGCGCGACAGCGCCTTCACCCTCAACGCGCTGGTGGGAGCCGGATTGCTCGACGAAGCCCGCGCCTGGCAGCAGTGGATGCTGCGGGCCGTCGCCGGAGATCCCACCGGAGCCCAGATCATGTACGGCATCGACGGCACCCGCCGGCTGCCGGAGTTCGAATTGTCCTGGCTGCCCGGCTACGAAGGCGCCTCCCCCGTCCGCGTCGGCAACGACGCCGCCGGCCAGGTCCAGGGCGACGTCCCCGGCGAGGTGCTCTCCGCCGCTCACATTGGCCGCGCCGCGGGTATCGCTCCGTTGGAGAGAGGCTGGGAGCTGCAACGCTGGCTGGCCGAACGCCTGGAGAAAGCGTGGAGGGAGCCGGACAACGGTATCTGGGAGTCGCGCGGCCCCAGGCAGCACTTCGTGTACTCGAAGGTCATGTGCTGGGTGGCGTTTCACTCCCTCGTCCTGAGCGTGGAGCGCTTCGGGCTCGGGGGCCCGGTGGACCGCTGGCGGGAGGTGCGCGACGAGATCCACGCCGACGTCCTGAAGAAGGGCTTCGACGACCGGCGCGGGACGTTCACCCAGGCATACGGCTCCGAGGCGCTGGACGCCTGCGCGCTGCTCATCCCGCGCGTCGGGTTCCTGCCCTACAGCGACGAGCGGGTCGTGGGCACCGTCGAGACCATCCGAAACGAGCTGACCGAGGACGGGCTCGTTCTGCGCTACCGCACGGACGAGTCCGACGACGGTCTCTCTGGCCACGAGGGCTCGTTCCTGATCTGCAGCTTCTGGTTGGTCAACGCGCTCTGGGGCATCGGTCGCCGACGGGAGGCCGAGGAGCTCTTCGAGCGGCTGCTCGAGCTGCGCAACGACGTGGGGCTGCTGAGCGAGGAGTACGACACGCGGGCCGGTAGATTGGTCGGCAACTTTCCTCAGGCGTTTACCCACCTGGCGCTCGTCAACTGCGCCCTCCAGCTCTCCGGCGACGGTCGGGCGGCAGGCGCACCCGCCGGGCATACTGACGGCTAGCCACCAGGGAGGGTAATCGTGCAGCTCGAGAACAAGGTCGTAATCGTCACCGGCTCCTCTTTGGGCATAGGCAGGTCCATCGCTGTCGCCTGCGCGCGGGAGGGGGCCTCGGTCACCGTCAACTACAGGAGCCACCCCGAAGAAGGGGATGAGGCCGTCGAAGAGATCCAGAAGGAGGGCGGCAAGGCGATCTCCGTCCAGGCCGACGTCTCGAATCCCGATGACGTGAAGGCCCTGGTCCAGAGAACGGTCCAGGAGTTCGGCCGCCTGGACGTCATGGTGAACAACGCCGGTCTGGAAGAGAAGATGCCCTTTCTGGAGACGCCGCTCGAGGTGTGGGAGAAGGTGATCTCCGTCAACCTCACCGGCGTGTGGCTCGGCTGCCAGGAGGCCGCCCGCCAGCTGGTCTCCCAGGGCGACGGGGGGCGCATAATCAACGTCTCGTCGGTGCACGAGGACCTTCCCGCGCCCACGAACTCTCCCTACTGCGCCTCCAAGGGGGGCGTGATGATGCTTATGCGGACCATCGCCGTCGAGCTGGCTCCGCACGGCATCACCGTCAACAACATCGCCCCGGGCGCGATCGAGACCCCCATGAACCAGAACCTCAAGGACAACCCCGACCAGATGAAAGAGCTGCTCGCCGAGATCCCGCTGGCCAAGATCGGTCAGCCCGAAGAGGTCGCCTCACTGGCCGTCTACCTGGCCTCGGACGCCTCCTCATACTCCACGGGAAGCACGTTCTTCGTGGACGGCGGCATGATGCGCCAGTCCGGGAGCCTCTGAACCGAGACTACCTGCGGGTCCAATAGCAGCTCACAGGCCCAGGTAGCTCAGGCACAACTCGGTCTGATCCACGAACACCGCCGGCGTTTCGGTGCTCAAGGAACAACTCTGGGTCACGAACGTGGGGTTGCCCTCGATGAGGCTCGGCACCGAGACTTCCACGCCCGTCAGATCCGCCTGGGCGTTGTAGAAGGGGATGCCTTGCAGGCTCAACTGGTCCATGCTCACGTGGATCCCGTCTATGCGTCCCAGGAGCAACTCGGGCGGGAAGCTCGAGTCGATCTGGACAACGGGCGGCGTCGGCAGCCCGAACGTCGCCTGCAGCCTGTTTGCGACCGCGTTCTCGATCGCGCTCGGGAGCACGAAGTAGGACACGAGCCCCACCAGGATCACGAGGACCACGAGAATCTTTAACAGGCCTCGCATGTTCTCAAACACCTCCTGGATCTACCCGCCGGGCCCCACGCCCGACGGTAGGGCACCATATATCGAGCTCGCACCCGACGCATCCCCCAAGTGGGTGATATTTTCCGCTCCGCCGTCCTCGGGCGGGTCGGGTCCCCCGCATCTCCGGCTTTCCGCGCGAGCGTTCGGATTCTATCGGTACAGTTCCGGGCGCTCCGGGCTCTCGAACGGCTCCCTTGCGCCGGAATGCAGGGAGGCGATGCAGCTCTCGACCGCCAGCAGCGCGGTGTACCCGTCCCACGCATCCGGGCCGGAGCGTCGCTCCGGCGCGGAGGTCCTCCGTCCACCGCTGCATCTCGAGGGCGTAGGCTGCCGGGAACCTTTCGAGCCAGTCGTCTTCCACGCGTTGTCCGGCGGACCCCTGCCTGCGCAACACGGGGGCATTGGCGGGGGCAATGCTCATGGTGCCCGAGTCCCCGACGACCTCGAGGTCCACCTCGTAGCCGTAGCCGGCGTTGACGTAGACCTCGATGGTGGCCAGGCAACCCCCGCCCAGCTCCAGCTGGACGATCTGCAGGTCGAGGACCCCATCTTCCGCGGCCGCCGGGGTGTTCGTCCCGTGCACGCGCACCCCTTCGATCTCCCGGCCCAGCATCCACCTCGCGGAGTCGAGGTCGTGTATCGCGGAGTTGACCAGGATCGACTCGGAGCTGGATCCCGCCGCGGCACCACGGTTACGGTGCGTTCCCTTGAAAAGGACGGGGGTGCCGATGGCCCCGGAGTCGATGGCGTCCTTCACGGCGAGGTGCCCGGGATCGAAACGCCTCATGAACCCGACATGGACGAGTTTCTTGCCCAGCTCGGCCTCCGCGTCGACGATCCGGCGCGCGTCCTTTGCGGTGGTCGCCAGGGGTTTCTCGCAGAAGACCGGCTTCTGCCGATCCAGGCATTCCAATACCAGTTCGGCGTGGGTCTCGTCCGGCGACGTAACGACGACCGCTTCTATGCTGTCGTGCCGGATCAGGTCCCGCTCGCTCTCGAAGACCGTTATGCCCGGACCGCGCGCTTCGGCCAGCTCCTCGGCCCGCGCGCGGTCCAGGTCCGTCACGCCAGCCACCCTCGCGCCCGATACCACGGTGCTCAGGGTCTCGGCGTGCCTGGTGCCCATGCCGCCCGTCCCGATGACGCCGACCGAGATACCGTTATGAAAATCGTTCATCCTCGATCACCCCTGCCCGTTTCGTGGGGAGGCCGCAGGCACTTTATCCCGCGGCACGCTTTGCGGTCGCGTTTGCGCGGCTAGAAGAGCCACTCGTGGTCGGGGTCGTTCTTGAACTTCCACTCGCGCGAGGGGCCGGCCATGACGTTGAGGTAGTAGAGGTCGTAGCCGGGGGGTGCCGCGACGGCGTGGTAGCCACGGGGGACGAGGACGGTGTCGTCGTCGTTGACGGTCATCGTCTCGTCCAGCGAGCGGTCCTCCGTGTAGACCTTCTGGACGGCGAAGCCCTGGGAGGGTTGGATCTTGTGGTAGTAGGTCTCCTCCAGGTAACTCTCGTTCGGCAGGTCGTCCTGGTCGTGCTTGTGCGGCGGGTAGCTGGACCAGTGTCCGTTCGGCGTCAGGACCTCGACGACCAGCAGCCTCTCGGCCGGGCGGTCGCCCATCAGGATGGGGTGTATGCGCCGCTCGGCGTTCCCCGAACCGCGGATCTCGACCTCGATGTCCTCGGGCCTGACGAGCAGGGGATCCAAGGGCGTCGCCCCCGGCCTCCCTGGCGCCGAGCAGACCGCCAGCTCCAGGTAACTCACGGCCTCCACCGTGTAGTCCGTGCCGGGCGGCAGGTAGACCGCGTAGGGCGGCCCCTCGAACACGCTGTCGCGCTCGCCGATGCCCCGCCACTCGTCGCCGTCGGCGGTCGAGACGTTGCAGTAGCCCGAGAGGACGACCAGGCAGACCTCCTCGCGCGTCCGATGCGGCGCTCGACGGTCCGGCCCTCCGCGAGCCTCAGCACCTCGAAGCCCGACGTACTCCCACCCGGCGGACTCCGGCGTAACCTTCACGACGCTGCCGTTCTCGTCGGGCCTCTCGTTGATGCCGACCATAGATCCGTCACGCTCCCATACCGCCTCCCTCACAGGTACCGCCGTTCGGCCTGCTTGTTCTCCGCGTACTCTTCGTAGGCCGCGCGCACGGTCTCCATCTCCGAGACCTCGGCCACCGGTACGTCCCAGAACGACTCGTAGTCCGGCACGCCCTCGTAGCGGTCAACGGGGATGTGGATCACGACCGTCCGGTCCACGTCCTTCGCCTCCGCAAGTGCGCCCTTCAGCTCGCCGACGCTCTTCGCCCGGATCACGTACGCCCCCAGGCTCTCGGCGTTGGCCGCGAGGTCCACGGGCAGCATCTCGCCGGGCTGCGTCTTCGGTGTCGAGGCCGATGGAGCCGTTCTTGCGGTAGCGGTACTGGGTCCCGAAGCCCTGGGCGCCGACGGAGCGGGAGAGCGCGCCGATGGACGAGAAGCCGGAGTTGTCCACGAGGACGATGGTGAGCTTCTGATCCTCCTGGATGGAGGTGACGATCTCGGCGTTCATCATCAGGTACGAGCCGTCGCCGACCATCACGTAGACCTCGCGCTCGGGGGCGGCCATCTTGACGCCGAGGCCGCCGGCGATCTCGTACCCCATGCACGAGTAGCCGTACTCGACGTGGTAGCCCTTCGGGTCGCGCGTCCGCCAGAGCTTGTGCAGGTCACCCGGCATCGACCCGGCCGCGCACACCACCACGTCCTCGGGCTCGGAGAACGAGTTGACCGTCCCGATGACCTCGCTCTGCGCCGGGAGCGGCCCGTGCTCCAGCGCGTACAGCCGCCCGACCTCGGCGTCCCACTCCGGCGTTCGCCTTCTCGCTCTGCTCCCTGTACGCGTCCTCCACCTCGTAGCCGGCGAGGGCCCCGTCGAGGGCCTCGAGGGTGGCGCGCGCGTCCCCGACGAGGCCGACGGCCCGCGTGCTTCACGGCGTCGAGGTCGGCGACGTTTACGTTGACGAACCGCGACGTCGGGGTTCTGGAAGGCGGTCTTGGAGGCGGTGGTGAAGTCGCTCCAGCGGGTGCCGACGCCGATGACGAGGTCCGCCTCGCGGGCGGCGCGGTTGGCGGCGAAGGTCCCGGTGGCGCCGACGGCCCCGAGGGCGAGCGGGTGGTCGTAGGGCATCGAGCCCTTGCCGGCCTGGGTCTCGCCGACGGGGATGCCGGTCCGTTCGACGAAGCGCCGAAGGGCCTCCGTCGCCTCCGAGTAGATCGTGCCGCCGCCGGCCACGATCATGGGCCGCCGGGCGCCCCGGATGAGCTCGGCCGCGCGCTCTAGCTCCGCCCCGTCGGGCAACGGGCGCCTGACGCGCCAGACACGCTTCTCGAAGAACTCCTCGGGGTAGTCGTAGGCCTCGGCCTGGACGTCCTGGGGAAGCGCGAGGGTCACGGCGCCCGGTCTCGGCGGGGTCCGTCAGGACGCGCATGGCGGCGAGGGCGGCGGGGATGATCTGCTCGGGGCGGTTGATCCTGTCCCAGTACTTCGAGACCGGCCTGAAGGCGTCGTTGACGGAGAGGTCCCCGTCGTGCGGCGCCTCGAGCTGCTGCAGCACGGGGTCGGGCCCGCGCGAGGCGAAGACGTCGCCGGGCAAGCAGCAGGACGGGCAGGCGGTTTATCGTGGCGAGGGCCGCACCCGTCACCATGTTGGTGGCACCCGGTCCTATGGAGGAGGTGCACGCCATCGTCTGCAGGCGGTTCTTCTGGCGGGCGTAGGCGGTCGGCGGTGTGGACCATGGCCTGCTCGTTGCGCGACTGGTAGTAGGTGAGGTCGTCCTCGTACTCCAGCAGCGCCTGCCCGACGCCGGCGACGTTGCCGTGCCCGAAGATGCCGAAGCAGCCGGCGAAGAAGCGCTGCTCCGTCGCCGTCGCGCTCGACGTGCTGGTTGGCCAGGAAGCGGACCAGCGCCTGGGCCATCGTCAACCGAACCGTCATCGGGTCTCCTCTTTTCTTGCGCGCTTTCGCATCCGGCTACAACTTCTCCCTCAGGTAGTCGAGGCTCTTGCGGACCTCCGCGACGGGCCCCTCACCCTCGGGCGGCTCGTTCTCGACGACGGAGTCCTGCTCCAGCACGTACCACCCCGAATAACCGGACCCCCGAAGCCGGTCCAGGACCGCACCGACGTTCACGTCGCCCTCGCCCAGGGGCCTGAACGCGTTCTGTTGCGCGGCCTCCTTGAAGCCGAGGTCTCTGGCGGCAAGCCTACCGGCCAGCTCGAGGTCCACGTCTTTCAGGTGGACGTGGTTCACCCGGTCGCCGGCGATGATGGCGATCTCCGACGGGGTCGCTACCCCCGATGGCGAGGTGCCCGGTGTCCAGGCAGAGGCCCATCTCCGAGCCCTCCAGGAACCGCTTGAGCTGGTCGTCGCGCTCGACCACGGTCCCGTAGTGCGGGTGCAGCGAGACCATGATGCCGTGCCGGCCGCAGACCTCCTCCACCATCTTCAGAGACTCAAAGAGCGCCCTCCAAGATCCTTCGTCGATCTCGACGAGCTCCCCGAAGTCGTCGGAGGCCGACATCGCGGCCAGGACCACCACGTCGGCCCCGGCGGCGGAGAAGAACCCGGCCAGCTCTTCGACGTGGGCCAGTTCCTTCTCGCGCAGGTCCGGTACGTGCAGCACGGCGGGCACGAAGCCGCCGACGAGCTCGAGGTCGTACCGGGAGAGGAGTTCGGAGACCGCGGATGGGTCCCTGGGTAGAAAGCCCTCGGGCCCAGCCTCCAGGGCCGTCAGGCCTATCGATGAGGCCTCGCGGAGCACCCGGTCTGCGGGCATCTGGTGGCCCCAGTCCGGTATCTCGATGATCCCCCACGATACCGGGGCGCCCGCCACCCGCGGCCCAGAGTCCGCCATCTTATCCTCCTTGTGGTTCGTGGATCCCGTTTGGGCCCGGCCGCCTGGTGCGGTCATCCCGCGGCGCCCTCACCGGCCCGGCGCGCGGTCCGCTTCTTCCAGAGTGAGACCATGCGCCTGTACCTGTCGGCCACCGAGGACGTGAGCTCCGCGTCGTCTATCGCGCCGGCCAGCCAGCGGCGCGCCGGTTCACCGTAGATGGAGCGTCCTATCGCGAACCCTTTGCACAGCGGCTCGGAGGCCGCCGCGGCGAAGAACTCCTCGAGCTCCTCCTCTCCCAGCGCCTGCCCGAGGACCAGGATCCCGGCGCAGTAGGGGTCGTGCCTGCGCAAGACGTCCCCGATCCTCGCCCACACCCCCGGCTCCCCGTTCGGCGGCAGCTTCCACCAGTCGGGACGCACCCCTACCTCGTAGAACCGCTCCAGCAGCTCGGCCACGCTGTGAGCGTCGTAGGTCGTGCCCCGGGTCGCCTGGACCTCCAGGAGCAGCCGCCGGTCGTTCTTGATGCAGGCGTCGTGGAGCTGTGCCACCCTCTGCTCTTGAAGCTCTCTGGTCTCCGGGTCGTCTTGTGGGTGCATGTAGAGGTTGCACTTGACCACTTGTTCCTCGGGCCAGGTCCTGATCGTCGCGGCGGGGTTCGGACCCCCGGCGAACTCGACGGGCCGGCGCTGCGCCACCTCGATGGCGCGGGAGATCCAGGCCCCGCTACCCGTGAGCTCCGCCAGCGCCTCGTCCCCGTAGACGTCGTCGATGAGTACGCCCGCCGACGCATCGCCCTCGGCCGCATCAAGAAACGCCCGCCCGAGAAGGACCTTGAGCTCCCGCAGGCGTTCGCGGTCCGCCCCGACCTCGTCGGCCGCCTCCTCGAGCTGCCAGCGGTGGTCTATGGCCAGCACGCGCAGCTCTTCGGGTTCGTTGCGGGTCGACTTGCGGTGCAGGTGATCCAACCACGCGTCGTCCCTCAGGCGATACGGCTTCTCTTCCAGACCCAGGTAATACTCAAGCTCGTCCCTGGTGGGCATGGCCGGGGAGCACCCGTGCCGGGAGACAACAATTGCGCCGCAGGCGTTCCCCAGGCGCAGAGACGCCTCGAGGGGCTCGTCGCGCAGCCAACCGCTCAAGAAGCCGCTCATAAAGGCGTCGCCGGCGCCGACGGAGTTGAAGACCTCGACGGGGAAGCCTGGCACCCTGACGCCGTCTTCGAGGTCGGCAGGGATCTCCCCGGGGAAGACTATCGCCCCCATCGCGCCAACCTTGAGCACGATGGTCGCCTCCGGAAAGCCCGCGGATGCTCAGGAGCGCCTCGCGCGTCTCGGTGGAGCCGCCGGCGATCCGGATCTCCTCCTCGGTCCCGACGACGAGGTCGCAGTCCGGCAGCACGGAACGGTAGACCTCCGTCACCTCCTCGCTGGCGACGAACATCTCGCCGCCCTGCTCGTGGGAGGCCACGCCCCAGAAGACGGGCCGGTAGTCGAGGTCGAAGGCCACCCGGCTCCCGGCCTCCCTCGCCGCCTAGATGGCCTTGAGCGAGGCCGCCCGGCTCCCGGCCCGCGAGAAGGGCGTGCCCGTCACCAGCAGCGCCTTCGAGGAACGCCACGAACTCGGGGTCGACGTCGTCCGTCCTCGATCGGCGAGGTCGGCGGCGTCGCCGTAGACGAAGACCCTGGGGAAGTCGTCTATGGCCCGCACGGCGAGCAGGACGTAGGGCGTGAGGCGTTCCGGGTCGAAGGTCGACGCGGCTAACGTCCACGCCGTTGTCGGCCAGGTTCCGGCGCACGAAACGCCCCATCTGCTCGTTGCCCACGCGGGTGAGCATGGCGCTCTTCACCCCGAGCCTGGCGGTACCGACGGCTATGTTCGTCGCGCTGCCGCCGACGTACTTGCGGAAGGACTGGACGTCCTCCAGCCGGGCGCCTTCCTGCTCGGCGTAGAGGTCCACGGAGGTGCGCCCGATGCAAACGAGGTCCAGCGCGCGGTCCCGACCCTCGCTCATGCCCCGGTCCCTCGCGCGCCGCGCCCGTCCGCGGCCGCCGACCCTCTCCCAGACCCCCGATGTCGCAGGAGCGGTCCATCGCCTCCACGACGCGCATGGTCGAGACGATCTCGCGCATGCCCGGCTCGCGTTGCCGGTCTTCGGCTATGGACGAGAGGAAGTTGTAGGCCTCGGTCACCTTGAGGTCGTCGTAGCCCATCGAGATGCCGGCGCCCGTCTGGAAGTTGGCGAAGTCGCCCATGCCCGGCGCGGCGAAGACCGTGCGGTAGCCCCGGTCGCCCGTCGCGTCCGAGCGGTACAGCTCCAGCTCGTTCAGCCGCTGGAAGTCCCAGGAGAGGGCGCCGCGCGTGCCGTTGACCTCGAAGCTGTTCCTGACGTGCGGCCCGACGCAGGTCCGGCTGTTCTCCAGCGTACCGCGGGCGCCGTTCGCGAAGCGCACGAGGCCGCTCACGTAGTCCTCGTTCTCCACGGGCCCATCTCCCCGCCTTCGACCACGAAGTGGCCGGTCCCCGTGCCCTCCGGCACCTCCGGACGCTCCCGTATAAACGTCTCCTTCTGCGCCGAGACGCTCTCGATGGGTCCGAGGAGGTTCTGGGCCATGTCCACCGTGTGGGGCATGATGTCGCCGAGCACCCCGAGGCCGGCGCCGCTCCAGCTTGTAGCGCCAGGTCAGGGCGCCGTTCGGGTCGGCGGCGTAGTCGGCCAGAAAGTAGCCCCTGTAGTGCGTGATCTCCCCTAGCTCCCCGGCCGCGATGAGCTCCCTGGCGTACTCGACCACCGGGGCGTGGCGGTACATGAGGCCGATCATGCTCCTCACCCCGGCCTCCTCGACCGCCCGCCCGATGTCGTAGGTCTCGGCCGGGAACCGCCCGCACGGCTTCTCGAGCCAGATGTGCTTGCCCGCCCGGGCGGCGGCGACGGCGATCTCGCGGTGCAGGTGGTTGGGCGAGGTGATGCTGACGGCCTCGATCTCGGGGTGCTCGACGACCTCCCGCCAGTCGGTGGTCCAGCCCTCGTAACCGAGGCAGCCTGGCGCTCTCCCTGGCCCGGTCCTCGACCGCGTCCGCCGCCAGGACCAGCCTCGGCGCTAGCGCGCAATCGGGATAGTGGTCGAACAGGCGCCGGTAACCCCGACTATGCACCTGGCCCATCCAGCCGAGGCCGACCACCCCCACGCCAATCTCTGTCCCCATTACCCGCCTCTCCCCCGCCCCGGAATTCCCCTCAGGCCCATCGAGGTCCGCTTCGTCGGACCTTTAGACGCCGACCGGCCAGACGTTGCGTACGTGGGCTACCGGGCCGGATCCCGCCACGCGAAGACATCAGGACCCAAAAATAGTGGTACCCAAAATCCGCGTCAAGGATCGCCGCCGATGCGGCGCGTGTCGGACACGAAGGTAAGTGTCGGATCCCTCGAGGGGCTAGAATGCGGTGCGAGCAACGCCAGGGGCCAGGAGAGGAGGAGGCGGCGGGCCGCTCGGCCACGGTCGAGGCCCGCACCAAGCCGATCGCCGTGAGTCTGCGTGACCAGAACTCGCACCGGTTAGCTTCCGTCCCACCTCTCGCGGCCAGGACGTAGAGGAGTGGTCCGGCAGGCCGCACGCCATCCCCTGACGACCTTCTTCTTGCTCGCTTTCGCACTGACGTGGGCGGTGTGGGTGCCGCGCGCGGCCGCGACGCAAGACCTGATCGCCAGCGACCTGCCGATAGCCGTGGGCCAGTTTTGGAGCTGGATGCCGGCAGTGGCAGCCCTGGTCGCGGCGGCACTCACCGGTGGCAGCCCTGCGTTGCGGGACCTGGGGGCGCGCCTGGTGCGGTGGCGGGTCGGCTGGCGGTGGTACGTCGTGGTTCTCGCCGGGCCCGCCGCCTTCTCCCTTACGGTGGCGGGAATCTACGCGCTGCTCGGTGGCTCCTGGGAGGCCGGGTTGCCGTGGGCGACTGGCGGGGGGCTCCTGGGTCTGATACCCCTCCTTCTGGTACTGGTCCTCACCGACGGGTTGGGCGAGGAGCTCGGTTGGAGGGGGTTCGCCCTCCCGCGGCTGCTGGTCCGGTACAACGCGCTGGCGGCCAGCATGATACTCGGCGTGCTCTGGACCGCCTGGCACCTGCCCTTGATCTGGACGGTCGGGGCCCCGCTCTACGAGCAACCCTTCTGGCTGCTCCTGCTGGACATGGTGGCGGAGTCGGTGATCTTCACCTGGGTATTTCTCCATACCCGGGGAAGCGTGCTCCTCGCCATGTTGTTGCACGCGGCGGCCAACCTGTTCGTCGTCTCGCCGACCATGGCCAGCGCGGACGATCTCACCCTACCCCTGCTCGCCGCGGCAGCGAAATGGGTGCTGGTGCTCGCCATCCTCCTGGCGGCCGGCCCGCAGCTCGCTCGCGGCCCCCACCCGGAGGCACTGCCAAGAATCGGGAACGCCTCTGCTCCGTAGAGACAGACGCAAGCCGGCGCGCTCCAGAACCTTCCCTATTCTCCGCGGGCCAGGTTCCGCGCGGGAAAGGTCCACAGGGCCGCCGTTGCG
This sequence comes from uncultured Rubrobacteraceae bacterium, assembly GCA_963769655.1. Classification (GTDB taxonomy): domain Bacteria; phylum Actinomycetota; class Rubrobacteria; order Rubrobacterales; family Rubrobacteraceae; genus CAVYMT01. Next base: position 378,999 of record CAVYMT010000005.1, read on the forward strand.
ACGAGGGCCAGGACCAGGAGGGCGATGATCGAGATCACCACCCCGGTCCAGCCGTAGGGATCCCAGAGCAGCCCGCCCGCGGTCCCGACCACGCTTGCGCCCGCGTAGTAGGAGAGCAGGTACAGGGAGGAGGCCTGCGCCTTGCTGTCTTTGTCGGCCCGCTCGCCCACGAGCCCGCTGGCGACCGAGTGGGCCCCGAAGAAGCCGAATACGAAGCGACGATGCCGGCAGTATCGGCCAAAGGTTCCCCAGCAGGGTGAGCGAGGCGCCCAGGAGCATGATCGCCACCCCGGCTCCAAGCACCTTCGGCCGGCCGTGCCGGTCCGCGAGCCGTCCCCATCCAGGCGGAGCTGAAGGTGCCGGCGAGGTAGGTCGAGAACAGCATGCCTGACCGCCGCCTGGCTGAGGCCGTAGGGCGGTCCCAGCAGCAGGTAGCCGACGTAGTTGAACAGGATCATGAACGAGCCGAGCAGCAAGAACCCTAGGACAAAGACGCACACGAGCCCAGGGTCCCTGAGCGGCCGAAGAAGCGGCTTTAAAGAGCCCCTTCGCGCGACCCCTGCTTCGCGGTCGCTCTGGGCGACGAGTTCGAAGGCGCGGGGAGCGCGACCCAGAACAACACGGCGCCGAGCAGGCGACCACGCCCACGGCGCCCACGGCCACGCGCCAGGAGAAGGCGTCCGCGAGGACGCCGGACGAGATCCTGCCCGCCATCCCCCCGAGAGAGGTGCCGCTCACGTAGAGCCCCATCGCCACCCCGAGACCCTCAGGGCGGAACTCCTCGCCGACGTAGGCCATGGCGACGGAGGGCAGCCCCGCGAGCACCAGTACCTTGCAGGGCGCGCACGGCCAGCAACGATACGAATCCGGGCTGAAGACCAGGAGCAGGGCGAGGAAGGCCGTCCCGAACAGGGAGACGATCATGATCACCTTAGGTCCGGCTCCCGGGAAGCGTCGCGGCGACGAGCAGCGAGACCGCGAGGGTCGCGGTGGCCGCGGACATCGAGAGGCTGGCCGTCGCTGGAGAGACCCCGAAACGCTCCGAAAAGATGGGCATGAGGGGCTGGGTGCAGTGCAGGATCGCGAACGTCACGAACCCTCCGACGAACAGGGCCGCAACCGCCCGCCGGAAGGGCCCGTCCCAGGCCCAGCCGGCGCCCGAGGTCGGCCTGCATCGGTGGTCGCCCTCCCGTCCACGCCGACGGCTACAGGTGACCGGACATCGGCGGCCCGTACATGGGGCCTCGTTCGGTGCCGGTCGCGAGGGGCACGCTCACCTCTCCCTCGAACTTCGGCTCGCGCTTCTCCACGAAGGCGCTCAGGGCCTCTTGCGAGTCCTCGCGTGGACTGGGCGACGGCCATGTGGGAGGAGACGAGATCCAGGCTCGTGCGCAGGTCGCTGCGGGCCGACTGGTAGACGGTGCGCTTGATCATGCGCGTCACCAGCGGCGGGCCCGCGGCGAGCCGCTCGGCGAAGAGGCGCGTCTCCCGCCCAAGCTCCTCGTCCTCGTAGACGCGGTTGACGATACCGATCCTGTGGGCCTCCGTCGGCGTCCACGAAGTCGCCCGTGAGCAGCAGCTCCAGGGCCTTCGCCGTGCCCACGAGGCGCGGCAGGAAGTACGCGCCGCCGTCCCCCGGGACCAGGCCGACGCGGACGTAGCCCTCGGAGAACCGGGCGGAACGGGCGGCGAAGCGCATGTCGCACATCAGCGCCATGTCCATCCCGGCACCCACCGCCGCGCCGTTGACGGCCGCGATCACGGGCTTGTCCAGCTCCTCGAGCGCGTACGCGACGCGGTGGACGTGGTCCGTCAGGAAGGCTTTCCGGTCGTACGGGGTCGGCTCGCCCGGCGCGAGACTCTCCAGGTCTCCGCCCGGAACAGAAGGTGTCCCCCGCGCCGGTGAGGACTATCGCGCCCACGCTGTCGTCGGTTCGGGCCTCCCTGTAGACCTCGGCCCAGCGGTGGAGCATCTGCAGCGTGAAGGCGTTCTTCTTCTCGGGGCGGTTCAGCAGTATCGTCCCTACCCCGTTCTCCACCCGGTACTCCAGATCCGCCATCTCCCGCGCTCCTCTCCCGGTTGTGTTGCGTTGGCCAAGGCCCGTCATCCGTGGGGTGATCTCTAGCGCACGACCCCTCTTTCCCGGAGGGCGGCGACGTCATCGTCGGCGTAGCCCAGCCTCACGCAGGATCTCGTCGGTGTGCTCCCCGTAGGCCGGCGGGGCGGCGACCTCGCGGGTCTCCATCGCGGAGAACTTCATGGGCTGACCGAGGACGCGGATGTCCCCGAGGGCCGAGTGGGTCACGGTCTGGACCATGTCGCCGGTGCTCGACCTGCGGCTCGTTCATGAGCCGGTCGACCGTGTTGACCGGCGCCGCCGGCACCCCGCCCTCCCGCAGCACCTCGTGGAGGCGGTCGAGGTCGTACCCGGCGACCTTCGCCGCGACGATGCTCCTCGATCTCCTCCCGGTTCTCGACCCGCCCTGATGGCGTCCCCGAAGCGGGGATCGTCCAGCAGACGCTTCGAGCCCGAGCGCCCCGCACAGGCGCTCCCACAGCCGGTCGTTGCTCGCCGCGATAAAGATGAACCTCCCGTCCCGGCAGCGGAAGTTCCTGTAGGGGACCATCGAGGGGTGACCGGAGCCCAGCCGTTCCGGCACGGTGCCGTCGAGGAGGTAGGCCTCGGCGTGGTAGCTGAGCAACGAGACGGCCGTCTCCAGGAGCGAGGTCTCGACCTTCTGCCCCTCGCCGGTCCGCCCGCGTTGGATGAGGGCGCCCAGATACCGCGTAGGCCGAGATGACGCCGGTCGCCAGGTCGATAAACGAGAGGCCGCAGCGGACCGGGGCGCCGTCGGGCTCGCCGGTGATGCTCATCACGCCGCTGAACGCCTGCATGATCGCCTCGTAACCGGCCTCGTCCTTCAGGGGACCGGTCTCGCCGAAGGCCGAGATGGAGCAGTACACGAGCCGCGGGTTGAGGGCGGAGAGGTCCTCGTAGCCGAGGCCCAGGCGCTCCATCGTGCCGGCGCGGAAGTTCTCCACCAGCACGTCCGCCTCGCCCGCCATGCCGCGCAGGATCTCCGCACCCTCATCGGTCTTGAGGTTCAGGGCCATGCTCCGCTTGTTGCGGTTGAGCGCCAGAAACGCGGCCGACTCCCCATCCCTGCGCGGCACCCAGCCGCGCGTCTCGTCCCCGCCGTCGGTGCTCTCCACCTTCACCACGTCGGCGCCCATGTCGGAGAGGAACGCGGCGCAGTTGGGGCCGGCCAGGACCCGCGAGAGGTCGAGGACCCTTATCCCGTCGAGCGGCAAGGTCATCACCTCAGGAGGCCCCTCCGCCGGGACCGTGTCCGCACCGTACCGATCCGCTCCACAGGCTCGTGCCGCTGCAACAAACCGCTATGCCCCCTCTCGTCGAGACTCCTTCTCCCGCAGCCTGCCGACGTAGTCCGCGATGGCGTTCCGGGTCTCCTCCTTTTCGAAGACCCGGGCGAACTCGTCCACGCTGGCGCGGATCGACACCTCCAGGCTCTCGTTCTGCCACGTCTCGAAGAGCCGCTTCTGGGCGGCGAGCGCGGTTCGGGAGTGGCGGGTCAGGCGGTCGAGCATGAGGGCCGCCTCGTCGTCCAGGCGGTCCGGTTCGACCAGTCTTGTTGAGGAAACCGTGACGCTCCATCTCTTCCGCGCCGTAAAGGTCGCCGGTCAGCAGCATCTCCTTGGCCTTGCTCAGGCCCACGTGCTGCTGCAGCAGGGCCGCGTCGAGCACGGAGGGGATGCCGACCTTTATCTCGGGCATCCCGAACACGGCGTTCTTCGAGGCCACGCGTACGTCGCAGACCATCGCGAGCTCCATGGCGCCGCCCAGGCAGTAGCCGTTCACGGCGCACAGGGTGGGGATGGGGGCCCGGCGTACGACCTCGAGCAGCGACTTGAGCTCCCCGATAAGCTCTCTCGCCCGCTCCGGGGTCAGGCCGACGAACTCCTCGACGTGCAGCCCGGCGGAGAACGAGCGTTCCCCGGCGCCCCGGAACGCCACGGCGTCGAGCGAGCGGGTGGCCTCCTCGACCAGGGAGCGCGCCTCGACGATGTCCTCGCGCCTCAGGGCGTTCAGCGCCTCGGGGCGGTCGAAGCGGATCCAACGAACGCCCGCCACGTCTTCGGTTCTCAAGCCCGAGAGACGCCACCTACAGGTCGCTCCGCAGGGAGAAGCGGCGCCCGATGTTGTGGCGGTTGGCGTCCTTGAAGCCCAATGGCGTCCTCGGCGATCAGGACCCGCTGGATGTTCTGCGGTCCCTCGCCGGTGCGGAACAGGTTGGCCCAGGAGAGGTACCTCGAGACGGGGTACTCGTCCTCCAGCGCGACGGCGCGGCCGCCGTAGATCTCGGCGAGCGCCCCGGCCGCGTTCCACAGCGTCTCGGCGGCGAAGTACTTGGAGTGGGCGCTCTCCCGCGTCGTCGCCTCGCCCCTGTCCTTCAGGTGGGCGCTCTTGTAGGTGAGGAGCCGGGCGGCCTCTATCTCCACCGTCATGTCGGCGATGAGGCCCTGGATCATCTGGTACTCGCCGAGCCGGCTCCCGCCCACCACACGTTCGTTGCAGAACTCGACAGCCCGGTCCAGGCAGGCCTGGGCGACGCCGACCGCCCGGGCCGGGATCGTCAGCCTCCCGAAGTCGAGGGCGTTCATCGCCACCCGAAAGCCGTCGTTCTCGTCGCCGAGCAGGTTCCCTGCCGGCACCCGGCAATCCTCCAGCAAGACCTCGAACGAGGGGAAGAGGTGGGCGTCGAGGGTGGTCGGGATCTTGCGCGGCGCGAAACCGGGGGTGTCGGCCTCGACGATAAACGCCGACACCCCCTTGTGGCCGGCGTCGGGGTCCGTCTTGGCGAACAGCACCCCCCAGTCGGCGATGCCGGCGAAGGAGGCCCACTTCTTGTGCCCGTCCAGGACGTACGCGTCGTCGCCGCGAACGGCCGTCGTCTGCATGGACCCCGCCGCGTCCGAGCCGCCGCCGGGCTCCGTGAGGCTGAAGAAGCCGATCCTCTCCCCACGGACGAGCGGCGGCACGTACCGCTCGATTTGCTCCTCGGTGCCCCAGTTCAGGATGGTGAAGGGCACCGTCATCGCCTGGGCGTTGAACGTCGAGCCTATGCCGGGGCTCGCCCGCGAGATCTCCTCGCAGATTATCGCCAGGTTCAGGAAGCCAAGCTCCGAGCCGCCGTACGCCTCCGGGAAGCAGGCGCCGTAGAACCCCTCCTCCCCCATCTTGCGGATGACCTCGTAGGGGAACTCGCCCTGCTCCTCCCACGCCGCCAGGTTGGGCGAGATCTCCTCCTCCGCAAAGGCCCTGGCCCGCGCCCGGACCGCCCGGTTCTGGTCCGTCAGATCGTAGATGCTCACCCCTCCGATTGCGCGCCCCCGACACTCACACCAGGAGGCTGAGCGCCAGGATCAGGAACAAAGAGACCACCGACGCCATCGCGGTAACGAGCGTGAGCGCTTTGAGTGTTCCTTGAGTAGTCAGTCCTACCAGCGTCTCGAACATCCAGAAGAAGTTGCTATTTACCTGCAACGCGAACAGCGCCCCGGAGCCGATCGCCAGGCCGATCACCACCGCAGGCACCTCGAGGCTGCCCAGTATCGGGGCCAGTATGCCTGCTGCCGTGATGGCGGCAACCGAGATCGAACCTATAGCAAGGTGCAAGACGGCCGCGATCACCCAGGCCAACAGAATCGTTAACAGGACCGGCGTGCCTGCCTCTGCCGAGAAGAATCCCCCGAGGATCTTGTCGAGTCCGGTCTCGCCGATCACCGCTCCCAGCGAGCCCCCGATGCCCGTGATCAGCAGGATCTGGCCGGTCGCGTTGAATCCTCTGTTCATCGCCTCTTCGACCTTCTCGTTGTGGAGCGTGCGCCACGCTAGCAGGTAGGCACCGAGTAAGCCCACAAAGAGGGCAAAGACGGGATCCCCGAGGAACACAATCACGGGGGAATCCAGACCAGCGGTCTCGGCAACTGCTCCAAACGCTATCAGCAACAGCGCGCCCAGGATGGGCAAGAGCGAGATGTACAGGGGAGGGGAATTCTCCGTCTCCTGGCGCTCTGTTGCGGCGGGACTTCCTTCCTCCTCCTCGTCAGGGACGGAAAGGCTTGCTTCATCCTCCTCCAGGTGCGGTTCATCCTTGTCCTTGTTCCACAGCCCGTATTTCAGTAGCTGCCCGTAGATGAACGTGGTAAGTACGGCGGTAGGAGGCCCTATCAAGGTTCCGTAGATCAACATCGTGCCCAGCGGCACGTTCAGCAATCCTGCTATCGCCACGGTTCCCAAACCGGGGACGACGAACACGTATCCGACCAGTATGCCGGCGGTCAGCGCCCCGCCCATCATCGCAAGCCCGTCCCGGCCCATCCGGGGAGCAGCAGATCGAGCCAGGGGGGCCGCGAGCACGAGTTGTACGTCCACGTAGATAGCGGGGAAAATGCTACTGAGGGCAGCGCTGAACGCGTAGGGCAGTCGTCGGGGACCGAAGATTCTCAGCAACAGCGCGACCAGTTTCTGGAGGGCTCCCATGGCGATCAGAAGCGAGCCCAAAAGGACGCCAAAGCCGATGAGTAAGCCAACTTCGGCCATTATGTCGCCAAAGCCCTGTACCAGGGTTCCTATCGTGCCGTCGAACCCCAGCCCCGCCGCGACGCCCAGATAGAGCGTGCCTATTACCAGGGCGATCACCGGGTCGACGCGGACCACCAGGATTAGCAACACTATCGCGATTATGGCAATCGCCGTGTGAAGCACTATCAATGTGTCGCTCATGCTATTCCTCTCCAGGTCTTGTCGACCGGCAGAGCTTGTCGAGCCCGTCGCGGGGGCCGGCCTCGACGAACTCCGGTTGCTTCACTAGATCGTCCCATCCTCGTAGAGGGTCTGGATCTCCTCGGCGGAGAGGCCGAGCAGCCCGCCGTAAACCTCCTCGTTGTGGGCCCCCAAAGCGCCGCCGTACCACTCGACGGCCCCGGGCGTCGCCGAGAGCTTGGGGACCAGGCCTGGCATCTTGACGGGCCCGACGCCCTCCACCTCGGCCTCGGGGAGCATCTCGCGGGCTTCGTATTGCTCGTCCTCGACGATGTCTTCGACCGTGTAGATCGGCCCCACGGGGACGTTCGCCGCGTCCAGGACCCCGATGATCTCCTCCGTCGGGCGACCTTCGACCCAGCCCTCGATCAGGGCGTCCAGCTCGTCGGCGTGCTCCGTGCGGTCCGCGTTCGTCGCGTAGCGCGGGTCGTCGCCCAGTTCGGGCCTTCCTATGGCCTCCATGAGGCGCTTGAAGATGGCGTCGCTGTTGCCGCCGATGGCGACGAAGGACCCGTCCCCCGAGCAATAGGTGTTGCTCGGGGTGATGCCGGGGAGCGAGCTGCCGGTACGCTCGCGCACGATCCCGGCCACGTCGTACTCGGGAACCATCGACTCCATGAGGTTGAAGACCGCCTCATATAGCGCCACGTCGACGACCTGACCCTCGCCGCCACCCCGAACGTCCCTGGCGTGCACCGCCATGAGCGCCCCTACGACGGCGTAGAGCGAGGCGAGCGAATCGCCGAGGCTGATGCCGCTCCTCACCGGAGCCCGGCCCGGCTCGCCGGTCACGTAGCGGATGCCGCCCATCGCCTCGCCGATGTTGGCGAAACCGGGCCTCTCCTTGTAGGGCCCGGTCTGCCCGTAGCCCGAGACGCGCACCAGGATGAGCCGGGGGTTCAGCTCGTGGAGTACGTCCCATCCGAGCCCCAGCTTCTCCAGGGTGCCCGGCTTGAAGTTCTCTACCAGGATGTCGCACTGCGCGGCGAGGCGCCGGGCCAGATCCAGGCCGTCCGGGCGCCCGATATCGAGCGTGACCAGCTTCTTGTTGCGCGACTGGAGTGACCACCACAGGGACGTGTTGGTACGAGGGTCCACGTAACGCCAGGTACGCAAGGGATCCCCCACCCCCGGCCGCTCGACCTTTATCACCTCGGCCCCGAACTCGGCCATGATCCTGGTCGCGAAGGGGCCGGCTATGAGGGCCCCGAGCTCGAGGACCCGCAAGCCTTCCAGGGGCCTCTCCCGCCGCGCGACATCCGTGATTCCGGCCGGTGCGTCGGCGTCGGGCACGCTTCAGCCCAGCGTGAAAGGGTCGCGGGTCTGGCCGGAGAGTTCGATCCAGACGGCCTTGGTCTGGGTGTACTCGTGCACCGACTCCAGGCCGTTCTCCCTACCGAGGCCGCTCTGCTTGTAGCCGCCGAAGGGCGTGGTGAACGAGAGGGTGCGGTAGGAGTTGACCCAGACCGTCCCGGCCCTGAGCGCGTGGGCGACCCGATGGGCCCGCTGGACGTCCTTGGTCCACACGCCGGCGGCCAACCCGTAGGGCGTGTCGTTTGCCTGGCGGACGACCTCTTCCTCGCCCCCGGCGGGGATGACGGAGAGGACGGGGCCGAAGATCTCCTCCCGCGCCACCGTCATCTCGTTGGTCACGCCGGCGAGGATGGTCGGCTCCATAAAGTAGCCGTCCCGCAGCTCGGGCGTGTCGGGCCTCTTGCCCCCGCGTACCAGCTCGGCGCCCTCTTCTGTGCCGGTGTCGATGTAGCCCTGGACCTTCTCGAGCTGCTCCAGGAAGGCCACGGGACCCATCTCCGTCTCCGCCTCGAGCGGGTTGCCGAGCTTTATGGCCTCGGCCTTCTCGGCCAGCCGCTCGACGAGCTCGTCGTGGCGTGCTTCCTGGACGAAGAGCCGGGAGCCGGCGATGCACGTCTGGCCGGTGGCCGCGAAGATGCCGGAGACCACGCCGTTGGCCACGGCTTCCAGGTCCGCGTCCTCGAAGACGATCTGGGGCGACTTGCCGCCGAGCTCCAACGTTACCTTGGCCAGGTGATCGGCGGCATCCTTCATCACCTGTTTGCCGGTCTCCGTCGAGCCGGTGAAGGCTACCTTGTCGACGCCGGGGTGACGCACCAAGGCGCTACCCGTGGTCGGGCCGTAGCCGGTGACCACGTTGAAGACGCCGGGCGGGAAGCCGGCCTCATCAAAGAGGCGGGCGAACTCCAGGGTCGAGGCGGGCGTCTGCTCGGCGGTCTTCACCACGAAGGTGCAGCCGGCCGCGAGCGCGGGAGCCAGCTTGAAGGTGAGCAAGAGGAGCGGCGAGTTCCACGGGGTTATGGCCCCAACAACCCCGATAGGCTCGCGCCTGGTGTAGACGAAGAAATTGGGCTTGTCCGAAGGGATGGTGTCGCCCTGGACCTTGTCCGCGGCCCCGGCAAAGTAGTAGTACCACTCCGGCAGGGCCTTTAGCTGGCCGCCCATCTCCCGCAAGAGCTTGCCGTTGTCGGTGCTCTCGACGGTGGCGATCTCTTCCGCGTTGTCGGCGAGCAGCTCGGCGAGGCGACGCATGAGGCGCGCCCGCTCGGTGCCTGTCATCGTGCTCCACGGCCCCTCGTCGAAGGCGGTCCTGGCGGCCGTGACGGCACGGTCCACGTCCTCGTCGCCCGCCTCTGGGACCGTCGCCCACGCCTTGCCCGTGTAGGGGTTGACGCTCTCGAAGGTCCGCCCGGAGAGGGCGTCGACCCACTCGCCGCCGACGAGCATCTTGTACCCGCGCACCTCCCCGGCCTCCGGGGCCTTCACGAGCTGGCTAACCACTGGTCGCTCCTTCCGCAGTTTTTGGTGGCGAAGCTTGCGCGGTTCCCAGACCGCGCCCCTACGACTTGTCCGGTATCAGCTCGCGCCGATCGTGGACGTCGGAGATCTCGGCGAAGGACGTCTCCGTGGCGAGGAAGACCGAGACGATCGTAATGCAGGCCATCCCGATCATGTACACGGCTATCGGCCAGTAGCTGCCCGTCCGCGCGAGCAGCGCCACGGCGATGAAGGGTGCTATGCCGCCGCCCACGATCGGCGCGAGCTGGTAGCCGATCGAGGCCCCAGAGTAGCGCACCCGCGTGCCGAAGAGCTCCGAGAGGAAGCTCGCCTGCGGGGCGTACATCGCGGCGTGCCCGACAAAGAGCGAGGCCGAGATGGCGAGCCAGATCAGGGCCGGCACCTCCGTGTTCAAGAGCCAGAAGTAAGGGAAGGCGAACAGCACGCAGAAGATTGCGCCCCCCATGTACACGGGCCTCCGGCCGATCCGGTCCGAGAGCGCGCCGAAGAACGGGATGAGGAAGAACTCGATGGAGGCCCCGATCAGGACGCCGATGAGCGCCGTGCTCTCAGGCAACCCGAGCTCCTCGGTGACGTAGGTGAGGACGAAGACGCTGAAGATGTAGAAGAGCATGTTGTCGCCCACGCGCGCCCCCATCGCGATGAGGATGTTCCTCGGGTACGTGCGAAGAACTTCGACGATGGGCATGGAGGCCTCGGTGTCGGTGTCCTCGACCTCCTGGAAGGCCGGAGACTCCATGAGCCGCAGCCGGATGTAGAGCCCTACCGCCACGAGGACGATGCTCAAGAGGAACGGTATACGCCAGCCCCACGCCAGGAACTGCTCCTCAGGCAGCGCCTGGAACGCGGTAAAGACGGCCGTCGAGAGCACGAGCCCCGCCGGGACCCCCATCTGCGGCCAGCTCCCGTAGTACCCGCGCCTGCCCGTCGGGGCGTGCTCGACCGACATCAGCACGGCGCCACCCCACTCGCCGCCGACGCCGAAGCCCTGCACGAGGCGTAGCACGACCAGGAGGATCGGCGCCCAGATCCCGATAGTCTCGTAGGTCGGCATCACGCCTATGAGGAAGGTGGCGACGCCCATGATGATGAGCGTGATGACCAGCATCGCCTTCCGCCCGACCCTGTCACCGAAGTGACCGAAGACGAGCCCCCCTACCGGCCGGGCCACGAAACCGACGCCGAAGGTGGCGAACGCGAGCAGGGTCCCCATCAGTGGGTCGGCCTCGGGGAAGAACAGCTCGTTGAAGATCAACGCCGCCGCCGTCCCGTAGAGGAAGTAGTCGTACCATTCCAGGGCGGTCCCAACCAGGCTGGCTACCGCCACCTGCCTCACGGATGACACCTGACCCTGATGTTCCCCACCAACCCTATCCATGCCTCTCCTCTCCATTAATTTCTCCCGAGCCCACCCGACCCGGCACGCATTATACGCGGGCCACTTTGCTTATTTGGAGTGGCCCCTTAGACCTCCTGGTTCGCCGGTTCATCGGAGCCCGGGTCTACGGGCAGGAGCGCGGCATAGGCCGCGAGGCCGAGCAACCCCAGCACGGCGACCGCCGCGTCGTATCCGCCGGTCAAGTCGACCGCGAGCCCGACGGCCGGCGGGCCGAGCGCGGAGCCGATCGCGTTCGCGGTGAGGAGCACCCCGAGCAGGCCCCCGAGCCGTTCCACGCCGAACAGGGCCGCGAGGACGACCGGGCTCAACGCGACGAAGCCACCGTACCCGACGCCAAGCACCGCCGCGAACGCCGCGAGGGGCAGGAGGCCGCCACCGATCCACCAAAGCGCGAAGCTCGCGCCGACGAGCAGGAAGCTGATCCGGTACGCGCGCAAGGGCCCGGCGCGGTCGGCGACGGCGCCGATCACGAGCCGGCCGACAACGCTGGACGCGCCCACTACTCCGACCAGCCCGGCCGCGGCGGTAGGCCCGACGCCCACGTCCTGGGCGGAGGTCGGGAGGTGAACGAACGGCACGAACAGGACGAGGCAGAGCAGCACGTTCGCCAGGTACAGCCAGCGGTAGGACGGGGTACGTATCGCGGCGGTCGTTCGCCGCGGCACGCCAGGGGTCCCAGCGGGCGGGGCGGAGATGACGAGCGCTGACGCCAACAGCGCGGCCGAGCCGACAACGGCGAACGAGACGTATGCCGTCCTCCACCCGTAGGCGTCCACAAGCCACGCGGCCAGCGGCGCGGCGATGAGGGTGCCAAGACCTATCCCCGAGACGGCGACGCCGACAGCCAGAGCGCGCCGGCGCTCGAACCATCCGCCGACGGCGGCGATGATCGGCACGTACACGCAGCCGACGCCGACGCCCACCCCGATGCCGTAGGTCAGGTAGGCGACCCACAATCGGTCGGCGCCGGCGGTGGCGACCAACCCGACGCCAAACGCGGCGGCACCGATCAGCAGCAGAGGCCGGGGCCCGAAGCGGTCCGCCGCAGGTCCGCTGATCGCGCCGAGCGAGAAAAAGAGCAGCGAGGTCAGCGAGAACACCACCGAGGCCGCCGCCCGGCCGGTCCCGAACTCGGCCGAGATCGGACCCAGAAACGCCCCGAAGCTGAACGCGACGCCGAAGACGACGAACAGCGCCACGAAGGCGGCCGCGACCACCGTCCACGCCCGGGCCGAATCGCGGCCCGAAGCAGCCCCTGGGTCTGAGACGGCTTTGCCGGAGCCGATCACAATTTCGCGACCTCCTGCGGCTCACGGGTCTCGCGGGCCAGGAGCCCGAGCACGACCCCGACGACCGCCCACCCGGCGAGGCCCAGCCACGAGGCGCCGTAGGATCCCGTCATGTCGGCGACCAGGCCGAAGAGCGGCGAGGCGAGGAACATCCCGACGAAGGCGATGGTGAGGCTCGTCCCCATCGCGGTCGCGGCGGCGTGCATCGGGACCGACTCGGTAAGGAGCGTGAGGTAGACGCCGTTCCAACCCATGGCCGAGAGTCCCAGAAGAAAGGCGAAGCCGGCGACGAGCGGGATCAGGGTGTCCTCCCCAGTGAAGGCCATGGCGAGACAACCGCCCATCGCGACCAGGCCAACGAGCACCATCACCGGGCCGCGCCTGCCGACCCGATCCGAGACGACGCCCCAGCCGATCCTGCCCGCGATCCCACCGACCTGGAAGACGGCGAGGAAGACCCCGGCCACGACGACGGAGAGGCCGACCTCCTCGTGCACCGAGAGGGCCAGGTAGGAGGCAGACGAACCCTGCACGCCCATGAAGACGAACGCGTAGCCAGTCGCGGCGAGAAAGCCGGGATCCCGCAACATCGAACGGACCGGAACGCGCGGCGGGGATGCCTCGCCATCGGTGCCCTCGCCCGCCGGCAGCTCCCGGTAGAACAGGGCGAAACACAGCACGGCGACGAGGGCGATACCGGCGGCCAGCCCGAGCCCGGCCCCCCAGCCGTACCTCACCGCCACGGGCGGCAGGATGAAGGCGGCCATGAGACCCCCGATCGTGACTCCTGTCTGCCGCACGCCCATGGCGCCACCCCGCCGCGAGCGGGGGAACCAGGCGGCTATGGCCTTCGATCCACCCGGCGCCGAGGTCGAGGCCCCGAGGCTCGCCAGGAGGAAGAGGACCAGCAGCCAGACGAACGCGTCGAACCTTGTGGCCAGCAGGACCAGCAGCGCCATGGCCGTCACCCCGGCCGCGATGAGTCTCCGTTCTCCGTGGCGGTCGATCAGGAGCCCGACGGGCAGCATGGCGAAGAGCATCCCGCCCCAGATCGCCGACGAGAGAAGCCCGACCTGGGCCCGCGAGATGTCGAGGTCCTGGGTGAGAACGGGCCCAAGCGCCGCCGGGGCCTGTTGCAGGATGGAGACCCCGACCTGCACGAGGGTCGCGAGCAGCAGGATCGCCCACCGGTAGGGAAACACTGCTGGGGCCTCCATCCAGCGCTGCCTCAGAGCGCGCCCGCCTCGCGCAGGGAGGCCACCCGCGCGGGATCCAGTCCGACCTCGGCGAGTATGGCGTCGGTGTGCTCCCCGACCTCGGGGATGTGTCCCATGACGCTCTCCACGCCCTCCATGGTTACCGGGGGGACGAGCGCCCGTATCGGGCCCGCCGGCGTCCCTACCTCACGCCAGCGGTCGCGGGCCTCTAGCTGCGGATGGTCGAGGAACTCCTGGATGGTTCTCATCCGGGCGTTCGCGATCCTGGCCCCGTCGAGACGAGCGATGACCTCTTCGGAGGAGAGGTCCCCGAACGCGCCCTCTATCGCCTCGTCGAGGGCTTCTGCGTTCTCGACCCGCGCGGAGTTGGAGTCGAAGCGCGGGTCCGTCGCCAGCTCGGGCCTCTCGAGCACCGCCTCGCAGAACGTCACCCACTCCCGCTCGTTCTGGAGACCGAGAAAGACGGTCTTGCCGTCGCCGGCCTCGAAGGGCCCGTAGGGGGCGATGGCCGCGTGGCTCGCCCCGGTCCTCGGGGGCTGCCTGCCGCCGTAGCCGGTGAAGTAAGCCGGAAAGCCCATCCACTCGCCCAGGGCCTCCAGAAGCGAAACCTCGAAGGCCGTCCCCTCCCCGGTCCGCTCCCTCTGAAAGAGCGCCGTGAGTATGCCGGTGTACGCGTACATCCCGGCCGCGATGTCGGCCGCCGAGATGCCGACCTTCGAGGGGGTCTCGTCGGTGCCGGTGATGGAGACCAGGCCGGCCTCGCACTGCACCAGCAGGTCGTAGGCCTTCTTGTCCCTGTAGGGGCCGGTCGAGCCGTACCCCGAGATGCCGCAGACGATGAGCCGGGGGTGCTCCTCCCTCAGCCTCTGCGCCCCGAACCCCAGCCGCTCGGTGGCGCCGGGGGCAAGGTTGTGGACAAAGACGTCGGCCCGCGCGAGCAGGCGGTTCATGACGTCCTTCGCCCCTTCCTCCTTCAGGTTCAGCGTCAGGGACTCCTTGGAGCGGTTGAGCCAGACGAAGTGGCTGGCGAGGCCCTTCACGGTCGTGTCGTAGCCGCGGGCAAAATCCCCGACCCCGGGGCGCTCGATCTTTATGACCCTGGCGCCGAGGTCGGCGAGCTGGCGGGTGGCGAAGGGTGCGGCCACCGCCTGCTCCAGCGACACCACGGTGATGCCGCTCAGGGGCAGCATCAGAAGGACCTCGGCATTCCCAGGACGTGCTCGGCAACGTAGGAGAGGATCAGGTTCGTCGAGATCGGGGCCACCTGGAAGAGCCGCGTCTCGCGGAACTTGCGCTCGACGTCGTACTCGGCGTCGTAGCCGTAGCCGCCGAAGGTCTGCATCGCCACGTTGGCGGCCTCCCAGGCCGCCTCCGCGGCGAGCAGCAGGGCCATGTTCGCCTCGGCCCCGCACGGCTCGTCCCCGTCGAAGAGCTCCGCCGCCCGGAAGCGCATGAGGTCGGCCGCCTCGACCCGCACGTGCGCCTTCGCTATGGGGAACTGGATGCCCTGGTTCTGGCCTATCGGGCCGGCCGAAGACCTCGCGTTCTTTGGCGCGTTCAGTGGCCCTATCAACGAACCAGCGGCCGTTGCCGATGCACTCGGCGGCGATGAGGACGCGCTCGGCGTTCATCCCGTCGAGCACGTAGCGGAAGCCCTGGCCCTCCTCCCCAATCAGGGCGCTCGGCCGGAATCGCCAGGTCCTCGAAGACGAGCTCGTTGGTCTCGTTGTTGATCATCACCCGCCGGGGGTTTACGGTGAGCCCGTTGCCGACGGCCTCGTCCAGGTCGAAGAGGAAGACCGAGAGGCCCTCGGACTTGCGCTTGACCTCCTCGCGCGGCGTCGTCCTGGCCAGCAGGATCATGCAGTCGGAGTGCTGGACGCGGGAGATGTAGATCTTGCGCCCGTTCACGACGTAGCGGTCGCCGTCGCCGCACGGCGGTGGTCGTCAGCGAGGTCGTGTCGGTCCCGGCCTCGGGCTCGGTGACACCGAAGGCCTGCAGCCGGATCTCGCCGCTCGCGATCCTGGGCAGGTACTCCTTCTTCTGCTCCTCGGAACCGTGCCTGAGCAGCGTCCCCATCGTGTACACCTGCGCGTGGGCCGGCTGGGCGTTGCCGCCGGAGCGGTTGATCTCCTCCAGGATCACGGAGGTGTCGGCGAGCCCCAGGCCCATCCCCCCGTACTCCTTCGGGTATGAGCGCCCCGAGGTGGCCGCTCTCGGTCATCGCCCGAACGAATTCCTCCGGGTACTCGCGCCTCGCGTCCAGCTCGCGCCAGTAGTTCGTCCGGGAACCGCGCGCAGATCTCCCTGACGCTCTCCCTGAGCCCATCACGCGTTACAGCCGTGTCCAACTGCCCTCCTCGTTCGTACCGGATCTCACCCAAGGAATCTCATCTGTCGCGCCCGATCCCGCGCAACACCCGACGCCGCGCCCCTCAAAGATAATGCCCCACCGGGCCGGGCCCTACACAAGCGAACGTTCTAGCCGTCGGAGCCGGATCCGCCCTCGAACGCCTCGACGCTAGGCTCGATGCCCTCGGCCCCCGTGACCTCCCGCCAGGCATCGAAGCCGACCTGAAAAGCCACGATACCGGCCTGCGGGAGGGCTATCTCTATCGCCTCGAGGATCTCCTCCTTGCTGAGGCCGAGGTCGAGGGCGACCTTGATGTGGCTCGCTATGTGGCCCTTGCTCGCCCTCATCACCGTCAGGCTGACGATAAAGATCAACTCCTTGGTCGCGCGGTCCAGCCTGCGCTCCTTCAGGTAGGCTGCCTCGACGAGGCCGTTGGTGGCCTGCAAGACGTCGAAGTCTTGCCTGGCCATGACCTTGTGGTAGTCGAGCACGTACCCGCGCTCGCGGACCATGTCGTCCACGTACGCCTGCTTCTCTTCCTGACCGGCCACTGATACTCCCTCTACTAGTCGTCTTTTGTACCGTCGTCCCCGGTGAACTCCTCCAGGAACTCGTAGATCGCCGTGTGCCCCTTCCCGCCGAAACCCTGCGCCACCGCCGCCTGCCACACCTGGCCGACGGCAGAACCGATGACGGTCGGGAAACCGAGCTCCGAGGCGGCGTCCAGCGCGATCTTCGACGTCCTTGTTCATCAGTCCGACGGCGAAACCGTCCTCGAACGCGCGGTTGAGGACGTAGCGGGGAAACTTGACCTCCGTCGAGGCGCTGCGCCCGCTGCTGGCGTTGATGATCTCCACTAGCTTCTCCGGATCCAGGCCCGCCCGCTCCCCGAGCAAGACCGCCTCCGCCGCGCTGGCCAGCGTGGTCGCCGATACGCAGGTTGTTGATGGCCTTCGCCATGTGCCCAGCACCGCTCTCCCCGACGTAGAAGATCTCGCCGCTGAACGCCTCCAGCACCGCCCGGCACCCGTCGAACACCTCAGGCCGCCCGCCGACCATCACGGCAAGCTCGCCGGTCTCGGCCCGCAACAAGCCCCCGCTCACGGGGGCGTCGAGCATCCCGATGCCCCTCTCCGCGAGCCTGCGCGCGACCTCCCGCGTGGACGACGGCCGCGAGCTCGACGTGTCGACGACGGCATCCCCCTCGGAGAGCCCCTCCACCAGGCCGCCCTCCCCAAAGACGACCTCCTCCACAACGCCCGAGTCCGGCAGCGACAGCACGCAGACCTCCGCCGCCCGCGCCACCTCCGAGATCGACCCCGCAACCTCCACGCGCGTGCCCTCGAGCCGGGCCCGCGCCTCCGCGCTCGCGTCGTAGGCCACGACCCGGAAGCCACCCTTCGATACGTTCACGCACATCGGTCGCCCGATGCTCCCAACCCCGACAAAACCTACCGTCGAGCGCCGCTCCATCCTCGCTCCCCTGACATCCACACCGGCGATAAACGGACTCTTCTCGAACACATCAGTCGAGCAACCATTATGTACGTACAAATGTTGGGTGTCAAACGCGTTGGGGTCGCTCCGCTCCCGGTTAGGTAGTTAGGTAATTGGGAGGTTGTTTTTCTGGCACTTCCCAGATCAGCGTGGTTCGGGACTGACCGCTGGCAGGCGCCGGTAGGAGCTGGTGCCATCGGCGGCGAGCAGGATCCGGATGCGGTAGTTGGTGAAGTTGCGGGACCCGTGCGCGAGCCATCTGGCCTTCTCGATGACTCCATTGATGGCTTCGGTTCCGCCGTTGGACGCGCCGAACAGCCCGCAACCCTCAACCACGCTCAACTGGGAAGGACCAGTAAACCCGGTCACCGGCTGAGCTCGGCCTCCTCGTCGAGCCGGGCCAGCTTGTGCGGGTTGCGGATCGCGTAGATGCGGGTGATCCGGCCGTCCTCGATCACCAGGCTCGCCACCGTGTCCAGCTCGCCGTCGAGGTCGAACCGCGCCGCCGGCGCCGCCGTTGAGCCACATCGGCATCGCCTCGAAGTCGCCGGCCAGCTTGGCCAGGCCGCCCAGAGAGGAGCTCACCCGGTCGGCACCCTCGATCGGGCGGCTGAGCCGCGGCGACCACGCCGCCACCGTCCGCCACCACGACGACATCGGGCGCGAGCACGTCCAGCAGCCCCTGCAGGTCGCCGCCGCGGACCGCGGCCAGGAACCGCTCCACGACGGCCTCCTGCTCGGCCCGGCTCACCTGCACCCGCGGCCGCCGCGCGGCCACGTGCTCGCGGGCGCGGTGGGCGATCTGCCGCACCGCCGCCGGCGTCTTGCCGACCGCCTCTGCGATCTCGTCGTACGGCGTCTCGAACACCTCGCGCAGCACGAACACCGCCCGCTCGGTGGGGCCCAGGGTCTCCAGCACGGTCAGCATCGCGAACGAGACGCTCTCGGCGAGCTCGACGTCCTCGGCCACGTCGGGGCTGGTCAGCAGCGGCTCGGGCAGCCACTCGCCGACGTACTCCTCGCGCCGCCGCGCCAGCGTGCGCAGCCGGTTGAGCGCCTGCCGGGTGACGATCCGCACCAGGTAGGCCCGCGGGTCGCGTACGTCTGCCCGGGCCGCGGCGCCGAGGTCCGCCCACCGCAGCCAGGTCTCCTGCACGACGTCCTCGGCGTCGGCGGCGGAGCCGAGCATCTCGTAGGCGACCGTGAACAGCAGGCTGCGGTGGGCGACGAACGGGTCGTCGGTCATGCCTGCGACGCTACGCTGCTCGGCTGCGCCAGGGGCGCCAGGCCGCACGCTGCCGAGAACCCCTGGGCCTCGATGCCGAGGGCGACGTTCGCCCGCGCATACTGGTTCGCCAGCGCGATCCACGCGGTGAGCTCGACCATCGCCGGCGCCCCGAGCTGCTCGAGCAGCCGAGCGGAGAGCTCGTCGGTGACGGTCGGCGGCGTCTGCGACATCGCCTCGGCGTACTCCATGACGTCGCGCTCCAACGGCGTGAAGACGTCCGATTCCCGCCACCGCGGCACCTCGCGGGCCTTGGCCTCGTCGAGTCCCTCGTTGTGCGCCTGGAAGTACCCCAGGTCGAGGCAGAACGAGCAGCCGATCAGGGATGCCACCGCCATGTGGGCGTAGGACTTCAGGTCCTCGTCGCACTCGTTCCACTTGGCGGCCTTCTGGCCGAGGCCGAGGCTGAACTTGAGCACCGGCCGGTTGTGCCACATCACTCCGAGGGCGTCGGGCACTTCGCCGAACATCTTCTTGCTGAACCTCTTCAGTACGGCGCCGTAGACGCCGGTGATCTCGGCCTTGGGGACCCGGGTGTTGCTGGTCATGTCTCCTCCTCGTCTGCTGGTCTCGGCATGAAGACACCGGCCGAGGCCGATCTGTGACATCACGGCAGATATCCTCGTCGGCCGTGGCTGACGCTGAGTTCCGGTACTCCTACCTCCTCCCGACCGGTCAGGACGACGCCCCTACCGACTGATCACCACCGAAGTGGTCTCGACGTTCGAGGCAAACGGCCGGACGTTTCTCCAGGTAGTCCCGGAGGTGCAGCGCCTGCTGACCGCGGAGGCGATGCACGACATCGCCCACTACCTGCGGCCGACGCATCTGCAGCAGCTGCGGAAGACCATGGGAGGTCACCCCCGGGACACGCCAAACAGCCCGCTACCATCAACTACGCTCAACCGGGAAGGGCCGTTTTTCTATCTCACTACCTAACCAAGCGAGCCGAAGGCGAGCGCCTAACTACCTAACGAACGCTGCGGGATCCGAAGTATTCGCCGGGCTTCGCTACTACACTCGACGGCGCAGCTCGATGCGGTAGGAATATCGTTCGGGATGGTAGTGGGAGATGGCGAGCTCGACGGGGGTCTCGCGGGTGTCGAAGTACAGGCGTTGAATGCGGAGGCTCGGTTCGCCTGGGGCGCTGCCGATCATGCCGGCCACGTCGGCTGGGACGGGTTCGGCCGTTATCTCCTGGCTCGCGCCGGCGATCGGGCGCTCGAGCAGCGGCTCGATGGCGCCGATAACGGTCGCGTTCGGGGTGCTCCGTGCGAAGGTGTCGTTCTGCGCGAGTTGCGTGCCGAGCTCCGGGGCCAGGTAAACCCTGGCGAGCGCGAACGGTAGACCGTCGTGGTGGCGACGCATCAAGAGCAACGCCACCTCCGGCGCCCGCAGCCCGAGCAGCCGCGCCGCCGCCTCATCCTCCTGGATGGAGATCGGGCGCAGAAGCTCCACGCTGGTGTCCGACCACACCATCAGGTCCTCGACCGTGCCGATGGACCTGAGGTACCTGCCGCGCTCCGAGAGGTGGGTGGCGAAGGTGCCACGGCCGGGAACCCTGTAGACCAGCCCCTCGGAGACGAGATCCTGGAACGCCTGCCGCACCGTGTGCCGACTGACGCCGTACCGCCGGCAAAGCTCGGCCTCCGTCGGCATCCGGCGCCCCTCCCGGAACTCGCCGCCCTCGAGGGCGTCCCGCAACTCGCGGTACAGCCGCCGGTACGCCGGCGCCCCCCGCCCCTGCTTGGTCCCCGAACCCTCGGCCATATGACACATCATGTTACCATCCGTGCTCGAACTGCCCCCCATCCCCGTGCGCCTGCCCCGCGCCTCGGTCCCCGTTGACAGGTGCCGGGAACCCGGAGTAATATGTACGTACATTATACGAAAAGGTACCATTGGGCCGGCAGGTGTTCGGCGAGGGCGGAGGAGCAGGCGCATGGCGCTAAAGGAAGGTTGGCGGGGGAGGTTCTTCGAGGACTTCGAGGTTGGGGACGTTTACCGGCACCCGCTCGGGCGGACGGTGACGACCACGGACAACATCTGGTTCACGCTCCTGACCCAGAACACCGCGCCCGTCCACTTCGACCACCACTACGCCGCCCAGACCGAGTTCGGCCGGCCGCTGGTGGACTCGACGTTCACGGTGGCTCTCGTGACGGGGCAGAGCGTCACGGATGTCTCACAGAATGTGATGGCGAACCTGGGCTGGGATGAGATCCGCCTCCCCGCGCCGGTCTTCGAGGGGGACACCATCTACTCCCAGTCCGAGGTCCTGGAGAGGCGGGAGTCGAAGTCGCGGCCGAACGTCGGGATCGTGACCGTCAAGACGACCGGCTACAAGCAGGACGGCACGGTCGTGATCACGTTCAAGCGCACCCTGATGGTCTACAAGAGCGGCCAGGCGCCGCAGCCCGTCTACCCCACCGCGGAGGAGAGATGACCGTAACGACGACCGGCGAAACGCGCCAGCTCGGCTCCTACCTGGCGGACCTCCGGTTCGAGGACCTCCCCGACGAGGTAGTGGCCCGCACAAAGGAACTCTTTCTGGACTGGATCTCCTCGGCCCTCGCGGGCCGCGACGCCCGGCCGGTCGTCGCGCTCGAGCGGTTCGCGCGGACTATGGGCCCGGACGGGGGACCGAGCGAGGTCCTGGTCTCGCGCCGGCGCACCTCCCCCCTCTTCGCGGCGCTCGTCAACGGGGCTACGTCGCACGTCGTGGAGCAGGACGACCTCCACAATGAGTCAGTCTTCCATCCCGGAACCGTTGTGTTCCCCGCGGCGCTCGCCGCCGCCCAAGAGACCGGGGCCTCGGGTCGGGACTTCATAACCGCGTCGGTCGCCGGCTACGAGACCGGTGTGAGGGTCGGCACCTTCCTCGGCCGCTCCCACTACCAGGTCTTCCACACGACCGGCACCGCGGGCACGCTCGCCGCCGCGGCCGCCGTTGCGCGCCTGCTCGGCGCCGACGAGGAGACCATGCTTCACGCCCTCGGTTCGGCCGGGACGCAGGCGGCCGGTCTGTGGGAGTTTCTCCGCGACGCCGCGGACTCCAAGCAGTTGCACACGGCCAAGGCCGCCGCCGACGGCCTTCTCGCCGCCTACGTCGCCCGCGATGGGCTCACCGGCGCGGCGCGGGTCCTGGAAGGCTCGCAGGGCATGGCGGCCGGGATGTCTTCCGATGCGGATCCGGCCAGGCTCGTCCAGGATCTTGGGGAGCGCTGGGCCGTCCTCGACACCTCGTTCAAGTTCCACGCCTCCTGCCGCCACACCCACCCCGCCGCCGACGCCCTGCTCCAGGCCATGCGGGAAAACGACCTCACCGCCGATGGCATCTCGCGCGTCCGCGCCCGGGTGCACCAGGCGGCCATAGACGTACTGGGTCCGGTCACCGATCCCCGGACCGTGCACCAGGCCAAGTTCTCTATGGGCTTTGTCCTCGCCCTGATCGCCCTGCGCGGCGGCGCCGGGATCGACGACTTCACCGAGGAGAGCATCCAGGACGCCGAGCTCCGCGCGTTCCACGACAAGGTCGAGATGGTCCTCGACCCCGAGATCGACGCGGCCTATCCCAGACGGTGGATCGGGCTCGTCGAAGTCGAGACGACCGATGGCCGCCTCTTGACCTCCAGGGTCGAGGTCCCGAAGGGCGACCCTGGCAATCCGCTGAGCCGGACCGAGCTAGAGGCCAAAGCGCACCGGCTGGCCGCGTTCCGGGACGGGGCGTCCGTAGAGGAGACCCAACGGGTCATCGAGCGCGCCTGGAACCTCGACGGGGAGCCAGACGTCCGCGACTTTCTCGGGGCCTAGCGGGCCAGGCCGTCCCCTACGCCGGCACTATGGCCGGGCGCGCCACCTCTCTCGCCTCCTCCAGCCCGATTGCCTCGCCGACCTCCTCGAGGCCGTACTCCCGGTCGGAGAGCTCGTCGAACGGGTGCTCCCGGTGCTTTTCCTCCAGGAATCGCAACGCTTTGTGCAGGTACCAGGGCTGGTAGCGCACGACGCCCTGCACGCGCAGACACTTGCGGGTGATGAGCCCTGGGGCGAGCGAGACCTCGTGCTCCTCCCCGAGGCTCACGTTCCCGATCTCCACCACCCTCCCGCCGGGCCGCGCGAGCTGCAACGCCTCCACAAAAGCGGCCGGAACACCCGTCACCTCGAGGACCACGTCCGCACCCTGGCCGCCGGTCAGGGTGCGGACCCGCTCCACCCGCTCTTCGGCCGTCGGATGCTCGCGCATGTCCACGATCTCCCCGGCCCCGAAGCGGCGGGCCAGCTCCATGCGCTCCGGGATGCCCTCGATAACTGTGACCCGCGCCCCCATGTACTTGCCGATCGCCGCGGCGTACAGGCCGAGGCCACCTGCGCCCTGAATCACCAGGCTCTCCCCCGCTGTGAGCGCGATCTGGTCCAACCCGAACAGGACCTGCGAGAGGCCACAGTTCGCCCCGGCGACGACCTTGTCGGAGACGTCGTCGGGCACCTTGTAGAAGTACTGATCCGGCTGGACGTAGTAGTGCGTGGCGAACGCCCCGGTGAAGTGCGGCTCGTTCTCCGGCGGCTGCGACCAGAACGCGTAGACGTCCTGGCAGAGATTGAAGTCGCCGTGCAGGCACGCGGGACACCTGCGGCACGTAAGAAAGTAGGTGGCGATGATACGGTCGCCGACCCGCACCGGGTTCCCCGCGTAGTCCGTCTCCACGCCCTCGCCCAGGGCCGCAATCTCCCCGACGAACTCGTGGCCGAGGACGCACTCGCGGATAAGCGGGTGGTGAAAGTGGAAGATGTGGACCTCGGAACCGCAGACCTGGGCGCGCCGGACCTTCATGACCACGGCCCCAGGCTCCGGCTCCGGAACCTCGAACTCCTTGACGACGACCTCTTCCGGCCCCACCAGCGCCGCGACCTTCCCTTTCACCTCGAAGACCTCCCTAGCAAGATCGACGGCATCGCCTCGCTCCTTTGCTGGCTGCGTCTCACCCGGATTCCCTGCTCCGCACGATCTCCATCCTCCAGGACGGTCTGGGTGCTAAGCCTCCAAGTAGACCTGGCCGTCCCTGACCTCGACCGGGTAGGTCCTGGCCCTCCTCCCACTCACCCCGAAAAGACACTCGCCCGTCTCCAGGTCGAACTCCCAACCGTGCCAGGGGCACTTCAAGACCCTGTCCTCGTAGCCGTACTCCAGCTCTCCGGGCCTGCTCGGAAGCATCGTACCCCCCACCGTTCCCCGGCACAGGGGCGCCTGCTTGTGGGGGCACGAGTTCCTGACGGCGTAGAACCTGCCCCCGACGTTGAAGACGCCGATCGACCTGCCGCCGACGTCCACGATAAGGGCTTCCCGCTCCGGTATCTCCCCGACGTGTCCCACGTGATGCTTCAAGCCCCCTCCGTCAGACCGGCGCGGGGGTTCCAAGGCCGAAGAGTTCCGCGGCGTTATCGTAGAAGATCCGGCGCCTCAACGCCTCGGGCACGCGCCTGAACGTGCTTTTCGGGGAATCGGTGTCCCAGTGCGGGTAGTCCGTGCTGAAGAGCATCGTGCGGTCCGCGTGGACCATCTCGAGGACCTGCAGCAGGTACTCCTCCTTCTCGGGCTCCTCGGCCGGTTGGCTCGTGAAGCGGACGTGGTCCAGGACGTACCCGCTCGGCTCGCGCTCGATCCAGGGCACCTCGCGCCTGAACTCCCTCCAGTTCTGGTCCATCCTCCACAGCAGGTGCGGCGCCCAGCTGTAGCCGAACTCCGCGGCCACAACCTTGAGACCGGGGAAACGGACAAAGACCCCGTCGAAGACCATGCTCGTTATGTTGCCCATCGCCACCTCGGGGAAGACCGTGTGCCGCTCGATGTAGGTGCCCGGGATCCCTCCGGCGAAGGCGACGCTGGTCTGGAAGCCCCCCTCCGTGCCGGTGGGGTGGATCAAGATCGGCAGCCCGTGCTCCTCGGCGGCCTCGTAGATCGGGTAGTAGTGCCGGTTGCCCATAAGGATGTTGAGCAGCGGCACGAACACGGCGACGATCCCTGCCTCGCTTCCGATGCGCCGGATCTCCTCGGCGGCGGCGGAGGGATCGTGGGGGGCCACGCTCATGGCCAGCCTGTAGCGGGGGTCCACGGTCAACCACTCGTTCACGAAGTAGTCGTTGAAGGCCCTGGCCAGAACGACGGCCTCGTCCGCGTTCGGCAGCGTCGCGATCTTTCCGGCCTGGATGGAAGAGAGCACGGCGTACTCGATACCGTACCGGTCCAGGTGGTCTTCTCGCATGAACTCCGGGTCCGAGCCACCGACGCCTCCGCCAGGCGGCTTGGTGTCCCGCCGGATGGAGGTTGCCCCGGCCAGCGGCGGCCGCAACGGGTGGTCGGGCAGCGTGGACTTGGCCCCCTCGAAGCGCCTCTGCCAAGCGCCGCTCAAGTAGGGCATCAGCCCCTTGACGTCACCGTTGATCCAGGGGTGCACGTCCGAGTCGATAATCTTCGTTTCCGGCGATACTGCCATTCTCGACACCACCTCCAGGGTGATCATGACCCCGGTCACGGCTACCGGCAAGCCCCTAGGAAGTCATCCAAGCGACCCTTCTCATCCCTTCGAGACCCTCTACCAACGCCACGCCAGGACCGCCACGCCCCAAGCCACACCATCTAATGTACGTACATATTAATGACGGTGTCAGGCTGTGTCAACGGATGAAATTCCGCACGAGGTGGCGAGGTTCTAGTGGCCGCCTTGCGACGAACGGCGCGAACCAGAGCATTGGGCCCTCATCCCTACGCCGGCCCATCGAGGTACGGCTTACGGACGAACCCTAGTCCCCCAGGTAGGCCAACACCGCCAGCACGCGGCGGTGGTCGGCCTCGCTCTGGGCGAGGCCCAGCTTGCCGAAGATGCTCTTGACGTGCTTCTCCACGGCTCCTCCGGTGATGAAGAGCGCGTCCGCTATGGCCTGGTTGGTGCGGCCCTCGGCGATGAGGGCGAGGACTTCGCCTTCGCGCGGGGTGAGGGAGAGTAGGCCTTCGTTGCGCCCCCTGCGGGCCAGGAGTTGTCCGACAACCTCCGGGTCGAGCACGGTCCCGCCCGCGGCGACCGTCTCGAGCGTCGAGACGAACTCGGGGACGTCGGCGACACGGTCCTTGAGCAGGTAACCCGTGCCCTCCATCCCGGACTCCAACAGCTCCCTGCCGTAGCGCTCCTCGACGTACTGCGAGAGCACCAGCACCGCGAGGCCCGGCGTCCGCCGCCTCGCCTCCAGGGCGGCCTTGAGGCCCTCGTCTCTGAAGCCGGGCGGCATGCGCACGTCCACGACGGCCACGTCCGGCCGCTGCTCGCCGACGGTCTTCAAGAAACCCGGCCCGTCGCTCGCCTCGGCTATGACCCGGTGGCCCGCGTCGGTTATGAGGCGCGCGATGCCGGCCCGCAACAGGCCGGAGTCCTCGGCGATCGCGACCCTCAGCGAGGCCCTCTGGGACGTTTCCTCACCCACCGTTCGGGTCTCCCCACGGCAACTCCGCGCGCACCCTGGTGGGACCACCTACCGGGCTCTCGACCGTCAGACGACCGTCGAGGACGACCACGCGGTCGGCCAGCCCCGCGAGGCCGGTGCCGGCGGGATCCGCCCCACCTACGCCGTCGTCTTCGACCTCCACGACGAGAAGGTCTCCCGGACGCCCTCCGCCCCCGGCGATCCCCTGACGGTGCACCGAGACGCGGGCTGCAGAGGCGCCCGAGTGCTTGGCGACGTTCGCGAGGGCCTCGGCGATCACGAAGTAGGCGGTGATCTCGGCGGCCTCCGGGGGCCGTTCGTCGAGCTCGACCTCCACGGAGGTGGGCACCGGGGAGCGGCCGGCCAGCGCGGAGATCGCCGCGTCGAGGCCCCTGTCGGTGAGGACCGCCGGGTGGATGCCCCGGATGAGGTCCCGGATCTCGGCGAGGGCGCGCTTGGCCTCCTCGTGGGCCTCGCCAACGAGCTCCGCCGCCCGCGCGGACTCGGGATCTCCGGCGGCGCCCCCGGTCGAGCTCTTCTCGAGCTTTTGCCTGGCCATGCCGAGCGCCATCGACAAGGAGACCAGACGCTGCTGGGCGCCGTCGTGCAGGTCGCGCTCTATCCTGCGCCGCTCCACGATGGCGGCCTCCACCGCCTTTGTGCGGCTCTCCGTCAGGACCTCCACCCGCTCGTCGAGCATCTCGCGCCTGCGAGGCCCGAGCAGGGCCCGGCCCAGCGAGGCGTGCACCTGGGAGACCTGCAAGACGAAGACCAACGTGGACAAAGCGAGCACGAGCCCAACGAGCGTGACCAGCAGCGCCTCCGGCGCGGTGTCCGCCACGAAGACGCCCGTCCACATCACGCCCTGGCCAGCGGGGAGCGTCCAGAACCACAGCGGGTAGCTGATCAGTACCGCCGAGATGGCCAGGACGAGGACGACGACGAGCTCGACCAGGCCGACGGGGAGCAGCAAGAGCAGGTACAGCAGGCCGCGCCAGAGGGCGGGGTCCGTCGCCCGGGCCCGCGCGCGGGCGAGGACCGATCCACGGGGCAAGGGACGGAAGGGGGAGGCCAGTCGGGTACCGAGCAGCGCGGCCAGGCGCCACCGCTCCGTGCGGACGCCCAGGACGCACACAAGCATGGCGAAGGCCAGGATGGGCAGCCCGATCCACACGATCGTCAGCGGAAGACCGACCAACAGCAGCACCACCAGGGTGGTGAACCAGAAGAGGCCGAGGGGAAAGCTTGAAAGCAAGTAGAGCGTCGAGAGCAAGGCCCGGGTGAGTAGAGGTCTGCCGGGCGTTTCTCCCCGGGCGAAACCCTCGTCTGTCGTCAGGGGTTCTTCTGCGTGGTTCATAAGATCTCTCCCGCCAAGTATATCCGGCCCGTCACCGTCACCGGTCCGCCCGGAACACCTGTGGCATCCCGGGCGGACCGATCGCGGGCCTAGAACTGGAACCCGATGAGGTTGTAGTAGGCGAGCAGCGCGACGAGGGTCAGCGTCGAGAGCGCCACCAGCGAGTAGTGCAGCCGTCCGAGGAGACCCCAGTAGCCGTGTCCCCAGGCGAGCGCGGCGTGGACCAGCACCCCCGCGGAGAGGATGGAGATCAGGATCGGCAGCGCCAGGACTCCGACCAGGAGAGGCGAGGCGCCGAAGCCCAGTACCGTCTCGGCGTTCGAGAGGACAACCGCCATCCCCGCGACGAATAGTGGGACGAGCAAGGCGACGGCGGAGGCCAGCAGCCGGGCCCGGCGGGCGGGCCTGTTGACCTTCCGGTTGCCGACGGGCTCCCCGTGGAGCCTGCGGTCCCGCCTCTCGCGCCACCAGGAGACCCCCGCCGCGACCGCCCATGCCAGGGCCGAGAAGAGCAGGATGGCGATGCTGCCCGCCAGCAGGCCGAGGTGGAGCCTCGGTGCCTCGTAGAACGGCAGCTTCTCGTAGGCCGTCGTCGGGTCCGCGGCGGCGGCGAGGTACGTGGCTTGGCCTGGACCCGACTCCTGGAAGGCTATGCGTTCGTCGCCGTCCTCGGCGCGGAAGACCGTTGGCGCGACCCGGATCCAGCGCTGTTCCGTCTTCGCGGGGTCCTCGGCGAGGTAAGAGCCGTTCGTGGTGATGCTGCCGTCCGGGTTGGCCGTCACCCTGGCGCCGGTCAACAGCGTGCTGAACTTCTCGAAGCCGGTGCTGTTGGCGCGGGTGGTGCGGTAGCTCCCGGCGATGCGCTCGGCGTTCTCGGCGGCGTCGGAGGCCGATGGCTTCAGGGTGGCCGGTGCTTCCTCCGGATAGTAGCGGTCGAAGAAGGCGTCCGCCAGCTCGTACTCGGCGAAGTCGCCGCCCTCCCCGTAGGAGTTGTAGGCCACAAAGACGCCGACGTCGTGTTCCGGCACCAACGTGAGGAGCGAGTGGAACCGGATCAGGTTGCCGGCGTGCTGGATCGTCTGCTCGCCGTTTATGGTATGCCGGTAGAAGCCGAGGCCCATCCCGTCCAGGCCGGGGTGCGTTGGTGAACTGCTGCTCGTGCATCTGTCGGGCGGTGGCCGCATCGAGGACGCGCGCCCCGCTCGTAGCTCCCATCGTTCAGGTGGGCGATCATGAAGCGTGCCATGTCCGTCGAGGTCGTGCTCGCGGAACCGGCGGGCGCCTCGTCGATGTACTCGAACGGCCCCGCGACGGGTCCGTCGTCCCCGACCTCGTAGCCCGTGGCGACCCTTTGCCGCAGAGCGCGGGGCGGGCGGCTGGGCGGTGGTGGTGCTCCGCATGCCGAGAGGTTCGAAGACGTTCCCTTCGAGGTAGCGGTCGTAAGGGCACGCCCGAGACCTCCTCCACGACGTGGCCGGCCAGGGACATGCCGTAGTTGGAGTAGGCGGTAACCTCCCCCGGCGGTCTGACCCGCGCCGGCACGTTCTCCGAGAGGTGCTCCCCGAGGGGGACCACGTCGTCGGCGTTGCGCGCCACGGTACCGGTGAAGCTCTCCTCGAAGCCGGCGGTGTGGGTCAGCAGGTGGCGCAGGGTGACGGGCCGCCCGGGGTAGGTGTCCGGGATCTCGACGTCGTCGAGGTACGCGTTGACGTCCCTGTCGAGGTCCAGTTTACCCTCCTCCGACGAGCTGCATGACGGCGGTGGCGGTGAAGAGCTTGCTGGTGGAGGCGATCCTGAAGAGCGTCTCGTCGGCGACGACCGGCTCGTCCTCCTCGACGTCGGCCCGCCCGTAGCCCTTGGCGAAGATGACCTCGCCGTCCTTGACCACCGAGACGGTGGCGCCGGGGATCTCCTCCTCCCTGAGCTGGCGCGCGAAGAACCCGTCCATAAAGTCCTCCACCTCCCGGGCGTCGGTGGGACCGTCCTCCGCGGTTGCTCCGGCGGCCGGTTGGTCTGTGCCGGGCTCGGACCCCGCCTCGGCGGGCACCGGGTCTGAGGGACCTTGCGGCGTCTGGGCCAGCGCGAGCGAAGCCGTCGCCAGCGTAACGGCAAGGATGACCGCCGCCAGCAGCGAAAGGAGTGAGCCCGAGCGTCTAGGGTGCTTCTCGAACGGCGACATAAATCGGCCTCCCGATCGTCTGGTACGTCGTCTTCGAGGATAGATCCGGGAAGACCCGCAACCAATGGGGAGGACGGGAGACTTCGGCGTAGGGTTAACCCTACCTTCGCATCGGGCGACTTCCCAAATGACCGCGCCTTGGGGTCCGTGGGAGCTTCGCTCGATGGGACAAGCTTTCGCCCGGATCGCGGCTACGATACGTGTCGCCTACTGTGCGATGCGGTGATAATGCATTGGAGGCGCAGGCTGCGACAGTCTGCGCGTTGGCGTCCGGTCGTCGTCGAAGGGGTCCGAGACGGATCGAAGTCCTGGACCTTACTTCGGGCATCCGACTCGGGCAAAGCGAATGCCGGTGTGGACCTGCCTGGACTCGATCGCCGCCGGGGCCTGTTCCGCGGCGTCGAGGCCACGTCGCGAAGGCGATGTGCGGGTGGGCGCGGCAGGGACGCCCTACGCGTCGCGTTCAGCCGCCGGAGGAGGTTGCCCAACTACTGTGGTACGACCAGGACCTCGACCAGGAGGTGGTGCCGTCGGGGGCCTTGGTCCTCATGCGGGCGCTTGAGTACGCGGAGGCTTCCGCCCTGCGTTGGCCCTCGCCCAGGACCGCCTTCGAGTGCGCCGAGGTCTTCGTCCTCGCCCTGTGCCCCTTGCCAACGTAGGCCGCGGCGCTGGCGGAGGCGTCGCCGCCGGGGGTGGCGGCAGTGGCGTTAGCCCTGCCCCTCGCCGGGCCCCTGGGGTCCGCGTACGTGTCCGAGTCGTAGGCCCTCGCGGGCGCGTTGCCCCTCGGGGCTACCGCGACGGAAGCGGCGGCCCCGCGCGCGTCACCCATGTCGCGCCGCGCGGCTTGCGGCGCGACTTCCGGAACGGCCACGGGCCGCTCCAAACGACGCTCCGGTCGTGTCGTGGCAGCGCTTGTCGCGGTCGGGCCAGCGTCCGCCGAAGTCGCCGGCGCTGTGGCCGGGGCCGACGCGGTGTAGGTGGCGCTCCCGACGGCCGCTTCCGTCTCGATAACGTCCGTCGGTGTGACCGCGTCCGTCGTGGCGACATCCTGAGCCAGGCTCACTGGCGTGGTTTCGGCGAGGACGTAGACTGTTTCTGCCGGCGCGGGAGACGAGGCGACGCCTTCGTCTTGCGCCCCGACCTGCGCGTCTGCTGATTCGGCCTCTTCGGGGCCCTGCTCCTCTGTAGCCCGCTGCCCTTCATCGCCCTGTTCTCCTGTGTCCCCTTCGTCCGCGTCAGCGGCGTCGCCTTCGCTCCCGCTTGGCTTCTCGCCGCCGCCTCCGATGTTGTCTTCCGGGCTACCGTCGGTTTCTTGGGATGCCGCATCGGTTCCGCTACCCGCGTCCTTATCGTCCTCGGGAGGGGCGGGTTCATTGCGCGCCTCGTCGTCCTCGGCTTTTTCGCCGCTCGAGCCGGGGGCAGAGGGAGTGCGCTCGGCGGTCGTCCCGCCCCCCGAACGGTCGTCTTTGCGGACGGGCTCCTCGTCCCGGGCGGCGATTTCGGATGATCCCGCCTGCTCGTCGCCTGGACCGTATAGAGCCCCGCAGGCGCGGGGGACGAACAAGACGATCAGGGCCACAAGCGCCATCAAAGCCAGTACGGCGGCGACCCTGCGCGCGAAGAACGCGTTGCGCCGCGTCACGACGGACCTCCCGCGCGCCGTCCAGGACCCGGTTCTCCTCCCATGCGCTCCTCCCCCGGCTCATCTTCCCGGTCGAGCCCCTCGTAAGATCCGCCATCCCCATGAGCGGGTCCGGTGCTCCCCGGATTTCGCCGAACTATAGCGAAACGCGGACGCCAAGGCAAAACGGCGTGAGGAAAGCCCCGGCCGTGAGCCGGAGGTCGGTAGTTGTGGGGGCAGGATTTAAACCCGCGACCGGGTCATGAGCCGGACGAGCTACACCCCGTCGCCCCTCCGACCGGCCAATTCTCTTGTCGCGTCCGTCAGGATCCGCCGCCCCAGCCGCCGGAGCCCCGCGCCACCGGCGAGTCCTCGCGGGCGCGTGACGGCCCCCAGCAGTTTTTGTGCGGGCTCCGGGCGGCGTGAACGAGGCCGAGGAAGACGGCGACCTGGGTCGGCGCCCAAAGGCGCCACCGTCATCCCTCCGAGGAACCCGCCCGCCGCGGGTCCGGCGCACACGGCGGCCACGAGAAGCATAGAGACGGCCCACGAGACCGCGAGCCTCCTCCACATCGGGGACGAGCCCGAGGGGCCCTTACGCACCCACGAGCCGACGACTACCCAGCGTGTGGAGCTATGATGCCGCCCACGAGCCGTCCTCTTCCAACCCTGACTCTTTCCTCCCTTCCTCCGCCCCGCGGGTGGAGAGCGATCATCTCGGGAAGCCCGGCGAAGACCACGAACCCGCGGGGTCCGGCAGAGTTGCCCGCCCGGGGCAGTGGGTCTTGAACAGCCTTCCCTAGCGAGAGGGCGGGGCAGGCCGGGATCACCTCACACGACCTCCGCCACACCTGCGCCTCGCTCCTGTTTCAGCGGAACGTCTGCCCCGAGTCTATCCAGGTGTTCCTCGGGCACGCCCCTATCGTCGTAGCGCTCGACACCTACTCCCACGTGCTCCCCACCATACGGCAGAGCGCCGCGCGCCCTCGAGGAGGCCCTCAAGCAACCCCGCAAGTGCGTTGCTGCACGGTTGCCGCACTGAGGCCCGGGTGCATCCCGGGGCCTCTGCTTACGTCGCGCTTTTATGCCGCAGAACGGCATCTATTGGAGGGTGGGCCTGCCTGGACTCGAACCAGGGACCTCTTCCTTATCAGGGACAAAGGTCCGTTTTCGATTCGTGCTGCCGACCGCGCCTTAGGGTCCTGGAACCAATCCTCGCCGCTCTTGCGCACCGATCACAAACGTTCGGTCCGCCGACTGGCGCGGGATGTCTGCCGGGTTGGTGTCAGCGTTGGCGTGAAACCTGTTCGAAACACCGCTGTGCGTTGGCTCGCAAGCCGCTCCTGTGCGTAGGTGGGGGTGGGAAGCCGGTTCCCGGTCGGGTACCCTTGGCCCTCATCCCCCGACCCGGCGCACCCTCTCCTTGGTCGTGCCCGAAAGGAGACTCGCCCCATGCTGAGACATCTCAATCCCGAAGGGGTCGCCGCTCCCGGCCCTTACAGCCACGGGGTCGAAGCCTCTTCGGTCCGGCGGATGCTCTTCGTTTCCGGACAGGTGGGGGTCAGGCCCGACGGGAGTCTCGCCGAAGGGATCTCGGAGCAGACGAGCGTGGCCATCGAGAACCTCACCGCGGTCCTGGCCGATGCCGGGATGGACGCCTCGGCCATCGCGAAGTTCACGATATTCCTGACCGACGAAGGCCTGTTGGAAGGTTTCATGGAGGCGGGCGGGCCGTTGCTGCCGACGCCCCCTCCCGCCACGACCCTCGTGTACGTGAAGGCCCTCGCCTCGCCTGCCATGCTCGTGGAGATCGAGGCGATCGCTGTGGAATAACCGGTCCTTCGCGCCCCGATCGGACCGGCGGCGCGCTTGGGGGCCGCGACCGACCGCCCGGGTAAACGGGGTGGGTAGCTTGGCCCCGGTCCGGTACCCTTAGCCCACATCCTCCCGCCCCGGCCCTGATCCCCTCTCGGCCGGGCTTTCGCGTGCCCGGCCGGACAATAACACGCCCGGCCGGTGAGAGAGGACCCGGCGGCGTATGGAGGTGGGTAAAAAGGTGCCACCGGTCCCGATAGGGTAGACCGCCCGACCGGGCGGGCCGTTACGCGGTTCGTATACGCGCCGTCGTGTACGTTGTTCCGGTGCGCCAAGCCGACCGTCTGCGGTCCGAAAACATAGAGACCCTAGCCTGGCTGGTGGACGCGTTCTCCTTCAGCTTCGCGCACGACAGGCCCGCCCTGCGGGACGACTACCTGTCGGCGGTGGCCGACGAGGTGGTCTTCGAGGTGAGGAACGATCGGCGCGTTCCGCTCGAACGAGCCGGTCCCGACCCGCCCCGGTCCTCTACCCCCCGCGGGACCGGGGCGTCCCTATTCGTCTCGGCTGAATATCCATGCACCCCCACAACATTTAGTCCCCGGTCCCATCGCCCTGGGGCCTTAGAAGGGCTCTCAGGGGCCTATAGGACCGAGGCCATGCACGATCCTGGATGCGGACTTCAGAGAACACGTCTTACCCGCAGTTGGGTGAATAGCTTGCTCTTGTATGCCCCGAGAAGTGGAAGGTATCCTGGCCGGATAGGACCTGTAAGTAGAACGGGCGGCAAGAACATGAACGAGAGGCCTTACTCCAGCGATCCGGCCGACCTAAGCAGCGGCTCGGTGGTCGGCCATTGACCCCGTTCAGGCGCATTCCACTCCGCAACGAGTCTGTTCTACAGTGCAAGTAAACCCCGCGGTTTGTGCGTCCCAGCCTCCGGCCACCGCCTCCAACTCCCTGTCGGAGAGCTCGCCGCCTCCGCCAGCGAAGCTAGGCGAGGCGCTGGGAACCACCAGGTAGACGGTGTCGGGGGTCTCCTCCACCGCCCTCACCTCCACGCCCTCCGGCAGCCGGCCCCCCAGCTCCCGCTCCACGGTCCCCTTGGGGTCGTCGAGCAGCCCCCGCCTGAAGTCCTCGTCCTCCATGGTCCTCTGGATCAGCCTGCGCTCCAGATCGGAGCGCCCGCCGCTACCGGCCGGTACTTCGCTCATGCCCTCTCCCTTCGCGACACCTGACGCATGTGCCTTCCCTTACGAGCACCTCGGAGCATGCCACACCACGAAGCTCGGCGCATCTCTTCGGAGGCTTATTCACCCAACTGCGGGTAAGGTGGGCGTTCGCGGAAGTCCGACTTTCTGCTGATGCCGTGGTTTCGGTCCTCCTGGCTTCCGCAGAAACCTGTTTGCTCCTACATCCTCCAGGATGTATCTTGGAGTCCGCCCGCGATCAGGGAAGGGGGTAGTCCTCTGACGATGAGCGTCGTCTATGGCGTTCTGGTGGTTTGTGGGGCTTGTCTCGCCGCGGTCGGGGGGCTGGCGTTGGTGCAGCGCCTGGTCCCCGTGCCGATCCGCATGGAGCACAACGACGTGGCCGGCTTCATCTACGCCGTCCTGGGTGTCATCTACGCCGTGTTGCTGGCGCTCGTGGTCATCGCAACGTGGGAAGAATTCGGGCGTGCGCGCATCACGGCAGAGGCCGAGGCCAACGCGCTGGCAGAGATCTTCTGGCTCGCCCATGCAGCTCCCCGAACCCGAAGGGCGAGAGCTCCAGGAGCTCTGCCGATCCTACGCGGTAGAGGTGCTCGACGACGAGTGGCCCCTGATGGAGCAGGGACGAACGCCCCTCATGGAGGAAACCGAAGGGGTTACGCAGGGGTGGGTCCTCATCGACGACATCCGGGCGACCGTCCAGGGTCGAGCCCGCGCGCGGCGGCCGGAGAGCAACTCTACGCAGAGGGGCTCGACCAGGTCCAGCGGCTGGCGGACGCCAGGAGGACGCGCCTGGTCGCTGGCCGAGGAGGGACTACCGACCGTCCTGTGGGTTGTTCTGATCGTTGGGGGGATTGTGGTGGTGGGCTTCGCATACCTCTTCGGCATGGAGAACACGGTGGCGCACGCGCTGATGGTGGTGGCGCTGGCGGGGGTGATCGCGCTGGTGCTGTTCACCATCGCCGCCATGGACCATCCCTTACACTGGGGGTGCCCGAGTTGGCCCCGAGGCCTTCGAGCTGGTGCTGAACAGGTTCGAGACGAGCAGTCTCAGCGAACTCTAAGAATGTCGGCGTCGAAGACTGTGGGCACGGGCGTCGTCGTCCTTACCTACCAGCCGACGCAGAGCTGAAGCTATCGGAGGGTCGAGGCCCCTCATCCCGACCCTTCCTCTTAACCTATACAATCAAGTGCCTAGAATAAGGGTTCTCGGAACTTCGGACGCACGGGGTTCTAGGAAGTTCGGGCAAAGAACTTCTCGAAGTATCCTAAGATGCCGGCGTCGCCTCGCCAGAGTCCTCTCGCGGCGCCCGCATCGGACGCGACCCCTTTACTGCGCTAATGACCTCGGCCAGGGAGGCGCTCTTGGTGAGGAAGGCGCTGGCCCCCATCCTCATGAGCTCGCGCCTCAGATGGGGCTGGTTATGCATCGTGAGTATCACGATCCCGGGCGGGGGAGAGACATCCAGCAGGATCTGCCTCAGCGCCTCTGTGCCTTCCATTACCGGCATCACCAGGTCAAGGACGACCACGTCGGGCCGCACCTCCCTGGCGAGCGCGACCGCTTGCGCGCCGTTTTCGGCCTCTCCGACGACCTCGATGCCCCCGTCGGTTGCGAGCATCTCCTTTAGGCCAAGGCGGAACTCGGCGTGGTCTTCTGCCAGCACCACTCGCAGGGGTGCCTCCCGTCCCACGTCGGCCGTTTCGCCAGTGCGCCCCATGCCACCGTTTATCGCACACTACCGCGCGAGCGACATGGCCCCAAAGATGCAAATACGGTTCGAGAGATGGGGTGGAGGAGCAAGGACTCGTGGTCTCGGAGCGCTATAATCCGGCAGAGGCAATCGCTTGCAACCAAGCGGGCATACACGTGGAGGGCTTCCGAGGGGCAAGCCGGAGGCGGTGGATGCCGGCAGAAGTGGATCGGGCTTGGTAGGACGTAGAGGAGAGCCACCGGCGGGACGAAATCTCCTGGCCCACCTCCCGGAGATGGTCACCATTAGCAACCGGGAGGGCAGGATCGTTTATGCTAACCCCGCCACCGAGCGCGTCTCCGGTTACACGCCCGAGGAGTTTCTGGCGCTCGACCCCTTTGAGCGGATGCACCCCGAAGACCTCCCCCGCTGCGAGGAGGCCTTCGAGGAGCTGGCGAACACCCCCGGCCTGAGCCTCCACCTCGAGCACCACGTCAGGCACAAGGACGGAACGTGGCGCTGGGTGGAGGGGACGTTTTCGAACCTTTTCGACGATCCGGACGTGGGCGGACTCCTCGCCACCGTACGCGATGTCACCGAGCGCAAGCGGGCGGAGGAAGCGTTGCGCGCCTCGGAGGAGAAGTACCACACGCTCTTCGAGTCCATCGACGAGGGGTTCTGCATCGTAGAGATGATCTTCGATAGGGTGGGCGAGCCGGTCGACTACCGCTTCCTGGAAGTCAACCCGGCCTTCGAGCGGCACACCGGGCTGCACGGCGCCGCGGGCAAGCGGATGCGGGAGCTCGAGCCGCGCCACGAGGAGCACTGGTTCGAGACCTACGGGCGCATCGCCCGAACTGGCGAGCCGGAGCGGTTCCAAAACGCGGCGAGGTACCTGGACTACCGGTGGTACGACGTCTACGCCTTCCGCATCGGCACCCCGGAGGAGCGGACGGTCGCCATCCTCTTCACCGATATCACCCGCCGCAGGGAGGCCGAGGAGGAACGCCTCAGGCTTCACGCCCTGGAGGCCTCTGCTCGATCCGAGGCCGCGGAGCGCCAGAGGATCGGTCACGAGCTCCACGACCGGGTGGCCCATACCATGGGTGTCGCCCACCAGAGCTTCGAGCTCTATACGGTCTACGCGAAGAGCGACCCGACGCGTGCCGACGAAAAGCTGAAGCTCGCCGCGGACGCCATCCAGACCGCCCTGGATCAGACGCGCGACCTCTCCGCGCAACTCGCCCGACAGGGAACGGAGACGCACGAAGGGTTGGGAGCAGCCCTACGCGAGCTGCTGGACACCTACGTTCCCGAGGGCGTGGAGACGGCACTCTCGGTAGAGGGCGACGAGTCGTCCGTCCCCCCGCACGTCGCTGATCAGGCGTACCTGGTGATGAGGGAGGCCGTGCGCAACGCGGTCGAACACTCCGGGTGCGGGCGCGTGGAGGTAAGCATCGAGGTCCAAGACGCGGGACTGTGGGGGAGCGTGGAGGACGACGGGCAGGGCTTCGACCTACGGCCCGAAGGTCCGGATGACACGCGCTCCGGCCAGGGAGACGGCGGTCCCGATGAGGGCGTCGGCCTCAGGTCTATGAGGAAGCGCGCAGAACTGCTGGGCGGACGGTTGAACCTCGACTCGGCGTCCGGGAGCGGCACCGTGGTAGAGGTTTGGGTCCCTCTGGCAGACTGAGCGCTATTCACCAGAGCGCGTGGAAGGAGGGTTCTCGGAAGTCCGTATGGCCCCGGTCGCACACCCTAAGCCTCCATCGGCCCCACCCGGCCCGTACCGCCCGATAATGCCTACCGGGGGCATCACACCCCGCTGTGTCGCGCGGCACCGCACCGGGTACGAAGCCCGTGGAATAGAGCTCACCAGGCAAGGATGAAGGGGCACGCTTGAGCGGGCCGAAGGAGGGAACCGGGCGCCCGAAGCGCGCAGGCGCGGCGCCCCCCGCGACCAGCGCCCCCCGCTCGGTGGCGGGGATCCCCGTCCCCGATCCCTCCGGGCTGGCCGAGCGGCCTTCGAGCCTCCCGTTCTACGGCAACTACTGCGGGCGCGGCCACGGCGACCCGACCTACCGAACGCCCCCCGTGGACGCCGTGGACCTCGCCTGCCGGGAGCACAACCGCTGCTACGGCCTCCTCGGCGACTTCGACGAGAGGTGCGATCGGAGGTTCGTCGAGCTGCTGCCCACGGCGATAGCCGAGACCCCGTCCCAAGAGGGCAAGAACGCGGGGCTCCTCGCGCTGCTGTACTTCTCGTTGGCCGAACCGAACCTCGGGCTGGGCGAGACCCTCTTCAAGGAGGACTGACCGAGGCGGACGGTCCCGCGGGGGAGGCCCCGGCCTATACCGTTGCCCCTATTCGCCCACCTTCCGATATTAACGATTCTCCGAAGCTACTCGCCGACGGCCCGCCCGAGGGTGCGGCATCCGCGTGTTCTCTGTAACTGGACGGTTGTTTTTTAGGACCGCCTCCGTATGCTCTGGGTAGACGGACGCGGCTCGAGGGAAAAGGGGGTCCTCGTGAGGACGGTCGTAGTGTCGGAGTAGTACAACGTCGCCGGCGTGCGGCCCCTGTTCGGAGAAGGCACCGCCTGAACGCGCAACACGGACCGCGCCACGACCGATGAGATCGGTGCGGCCGCCCGGCCAGACCGAAAGAGAACCAACGATAGCCTATTTAAGGCGAGAATGGAGGAACAGGATGGCCTCTTCGCGCACTCCCGTCGGCCTCGGCTTGGGGGTCGGGATATTCCTGCTCACGGTGGCTACGGCGGGCATCCACATCTACCTGGCGCTCACCGCCGTCGCCTTCATGGGGTTCAATTCCGGCGTCATGCTGTTCATCCTCAACGGGCTGGGTTACCTTGGGCTCCTGGCGGTTTTGCAGTTGCCCATCCCGCGACTGGCGCGTTTCCGGGGCGCTGCGCGGTGGGTCCTGGTGGCCTTCACGGCGGTGACGATCGCGCTCTTCTTCGTCATGGCCCCGGAGTACACGATCCTCGGCTACGTCGACAAGGCGATCGAGGTGGCCCTGATCGTGCTGCTCCTGGCCGATGCGTATAGGGCGTCATCCTAGCTTCCTGCAGATACAGCAGGCTGACGGCTATCGCTGGATGGTCCCGGAAAATCCTCCCGAGCGCACCCACGAGAAGGGGGACCGACGAAGAGTTAGCGTCGTTGTTTGGGTCGCGGTCCGCCACAAAGCTCCCAGAGGACGATCGTTAGGCTTCGCATCCTACGCAGTTCACCCAACGGCGGGTAGAAACTGTTTGGAAAAGCGGGAGGCACGGGTCGATGACGTACGCTCCGGGGCATGAAGAGGAGATACTCCACCGACCTGTCCGACGACGAATGGAGGTGCCTCGAACCCCACGTGCCGGCGCCCAAGGGGCGGGGACGTCCGAGGATCCACACCACCCGTGAGGTGCTCGACGCCGTCTTCTACGTCCTGAAGAGCGGTTGCCCGTGGCGGCTGTTGCCCCGCGACTTCCCGCCTTGGGAGACCGTCTACTGGTGGTTCGGAAGGTGGCGCTCGGACGGGACCTTCGAGCGGCTCAACGCCGCCCTGCGCGAGCTGTTGCGGGTGAAGGGAGGTAGGAATCCGCTCCCGAGTGCGGGCATCGCCGACTCCCAGTCGGCCAAGACCACAGGGGTCGGCGGAGAACACAGAGGATACGACGGCAACAAGAAGGTGAGGGGCCGCAAGCGACGCATTTTGGTAGACACAGAGGGTCTAGTGCTCAAGGCCAAGGTCCACAGCGCCAAGGTGCCCGACCAGGACGGGCTGAGGCTGTTGCTGGGGTCGGCGCACAGCGGGCTCTCGCGTCTGAGACATTTGTGGCTGGATGCCGGCTACCAAGGGCGGGGCAAGCGGTGGGCCGAGGAAGGCATGGGCTTGAGCGTGGAGGTCGTGCGCAAGCCGCCCAAGCCGGCCCCCGAGAAGGTGGCGAGGATCTGGGCAGAGGAGTGGGCCAAGGAGGACAAGAAGGTCGACTGGCAAAGGCTGATGCCGCCGCGAGGGTACGTGGCATTACCCCGCAGGTGGGTCGTGGAGCGGACCTTCTCGTGGTTGTGCCAGAACAGGAGGATGAGCGAGGACTACGAGAGGTTGTGCGCCAGCGCCGAAGCGTTCGTGTACGCGGCGATGATCCGGCTGATGGTCAAGAGGTTGGCTCGTGGGTGAGAGTTTCCAAACAGTTTCGGAAGGAGGGTTCTCGGAAGTAGCGCCATCCTCGCGTGCTTGATACCGTGTGTATAAGCGTCCGACAGGGATGTGGGGAAAGGGGCATCAGGCATGCACGTGCTACAGATCGAACATCCGATCAGCGACTTCGACACCTGGAAGGGGGCTTTCGACCGCGTTTCTGAGATGAGACAGCGGTCGGGCGTGCGCCGACACGAGATACTCCGGCCCACCGACGATCCGAACTACGTCATCGTCGAGCTCGGGTTCGACGGCCCAGGCGAGGCGGAGGCGTTCCTCGCCTGGCTTCGGGGCAACGTGTGGTCGTCGGGGGAGGCGGCGCCGGCCCTGATGGGCGAGCCGCAGACGCGCATCGTGGAGGCGATGGAGGTCAAGGAGTACTGACCCCGACGCGTATTCACCTAACGTCGCGGAAGGCTAGCGTTCTCGGAACTTCGGGCGTAGGAGGTTACAGGAAACTCGACAAAAAAGTCACAAAGCTAACCCATTTGCGTGATGCGCTGCTCTTCGTGGGGTTTGTAGGATGGTTTCTGCAGGCTATCGGGGCTGGTCGTTACCTCTGCCCGGCCCCGGGAAGAGGTGGACTACGATGCTCGACGAAGCGACCGTAGCAGAGTTCGGGGCGAGTTTACGGGGGGACCTCATCCGACCCGAAGACGAAGGCTACGACGAGGCGCGCAAGCTCTACAACGGCATGATCGACAAGCGCCCGGGTCTGATCGCGCGCTGCGCCGACGTGGCCGACGTCATCGCCTGCGTGAACTTCGCCCGCGAGAACGACGCGCTCGTCGCCGTCAGAGGCGGCGGTCACAACGGCGCGGGCTTGGCCCTGGCCGACGGCGCGCTGGTGATCGACCTCTCGTCCATGAGGGGTGTGCGCGTCGACCCGGAAGAGCGCACGGTGCGCGTCGAGGGCGGGGCGACCTGGGGAGACGTGGACCACGCTGCCCACGCCTTCGGGCTGGCCGTGCCCACCGGCATCATCTCCACCACCGGCGTGGCGGGACTCACCCTGGGCGGCGGGCACGGCTACCTCACGCGCAAGTACGGCCTCACCGTCGACAACCTGCTCGAAGCCGACGTGGTCCTGGCGGACGGCAGCCTCGTCAAGGCCAGCGAGGGGGAGAACGAGGACCTCTTCTGGGCCTTGCGGGGCGGAGGGGGCAACTTCGGGGTCGTCACCAGCTTCCTCTTCAGGGGCAATCCCGTGAGCACGATCTACGGCGGTCCTATGCTTTGGGAGCTCGACCGGGCCGAAGAGATCATGCGCTGGTACCGGGAGTTCAGCCTCCAGGCGCCGGAGGAGCTCTACGGCTTCTTCGCGTTCCTGAGCGTGCCGCCGGGTCCCCCCTTCCCCGAGCACCTGCACGGCAAGAACATGTGCGCCGTGGTGTGGTGCTATTCGGGGCCGGTGGAGGAGGCCGAGGAAGCCTTCAGGCCCATCCGCGAGGAGGTCGGCCCCGCCGCCTTCGAGTTCCTCGGGCCGATGCCCGTCCCCGTGCTCAACAGCCTGTTCGATCCCCTGCTGCCGCCGGGCTTGCAGTGGTACTGGCGGGGAGACTTCGCAAACGAGCTCGACGACGACGCGATCGCGCTGCACGTGCGGTACGGTTCGGCGCTCCCGACCCCGCTCTCGACCATGCACGTCTACCCTATAGACGGCGCCGTGCACAGGGTCGGCAACAACGACACGGCCTTCAGCCACCGCGATGCCAACTGGTCGGTGGTGTATGTTGGCATCGACCCGGATCCGGCCAACGCCGGGCGCATCACGGAGTGGACCAAGGACTACTGGGCGGCCCTGCACCCGTACTCGGCCGGCGGAGCCTACGTAAACTTCATGATGGACGAGGGGCAGGAGCGCATCAAGGCCACCTACCGCGACAACTTCGAGAGGCTGGTCGCCGCAAAGAACGAGTACGATCCCACCAACCTCTTCCGCGTCAACCAGAACATAAGGCCCACCGCCCCCGTGTGACGAGACCCTAGGATACCCAAGCAATAGAGGGAGGGACGGGACATACTAGCCTCGGCCTTCCCTCTTGCCCCTGTTCACCCGAGTGCGTGGAAGTGAGATTCTCCGAAGCTCGAGGAGAGATGGTTCCGGAACTAGTCCAGAGGGGGATGTGCCGTCACTCAGAAGCCCCGTACACTAGCGTGACACCCAACATCGGGGCGGGGTTGTCCTCTCGTTCTCCTGCCCCACGCGACAGAAGGAGAACGCCCGTGTGGCAAGACGAGACGCAGCCCCCTGACCCCTCTGAGCGGTTGGACGTAGTCGTGGTGGGCGCCGGGCTGGCCGGGCTGACCGCTGCGCGCAACCTCCTGGCCGCTGGGCTCTCGGTCCTCGTGCTGGAGGCCCGCGAGCGGGTCGGCGGACGCATCCTGAACCACACGCTCAAGCGCGGCGCTGTGGTCGAGGTAGGCGGCCAGTGGGTCGGGCCAACACAGGACCGCGTCTTGGCCCTAGCCGAGGAGCTCGGCGTCGGCCTGTTCCCAAGCTATATACATGGCGAGCACTTCCTCGCATTCGACGGAGCCGTGATGCGCTACGGCGGGGACGACTTCGCCCTGCCAGAGGACGCCCTCGCCGACGTCGGCGAGACGCAGCAACGCCTCGGGGAAATGGCGTCCACCGTCCCGCTAGACGAGCCGTGGCGCGCTCCCGAAGCCGCCGTGTGGGACGCGCAGACGCTCGACTCGTGGCTCGCCGCCAACTCGAAGTCCGAGGTCGGTCTCGGGTACTGGCGGACGCTGATTCCGGCGCTGTTCTGCGCGGAGGCAGACGAGATGTCCCTATTGCACTTCCTGTTTTATTGCCGGTCCGGGGGCGCCTTAGACCGGCTAGTTGCTACCAGTGGCGGTGCCCAGGAGAGCCGTCTGGAGGGCGGTTCGCAGCAGCTCGCGCTGAGGCTCGCCGACCGGTTGGCCGACGTCGTGCGGTTCGGCGCTCCGGTCACGGCCATACGCCAGGACAGCGGGGGCGTGGATGTAACGCACGACGGCGGCGGCGTCGAAGCAGGCCGAGCGATAGTGGCCGTCCCCCCGACGCTCGCAGGCAGGATCCGATACTCCCCGGCGTTGCCGCCCCTCCGGGACCAGCTCACCCAGCAGGTGCCGATGGGCTACGTCACCAAGGTGCAGGTAGCCTACCCCGAGCCGTTCTGGCGCGCCGAGGGACTCTCCGGCTCCGCATTCAGCCTCGATGATGAGGTGAGCGTCATTTTCGACAACTCGCCGCCAGACCTCAGCTGCGGAGTGCTCTTGGGCTTCTTAGAGGGGGCCCAAGCGCGCAGGGCCGGCAAGCTTTCAACCGAGGAGCGAAGGGAGCTGGTCCTCTCCGTGTTCGCGAAGTTCTTCGGGCCGCGCGCAGCCGAGCCCGAGGAGTACGTCGAGAGGGACTGGGCCGCCGAGGAGTGGAGCCGAGGCTGCTACGGGGGACGGTTCGGAACGGGCGTGTGGACGGGCTATGGCGAGGCGCTGCGGGAGCCCATTGGCCGTATTCACTGGGCAGGCACGGAGACGGCGGAGGTGTGGAACGGCTACATGGACGGGGCCATACGCTCTGGCGAGCGGGCCGCCCGCGAAGTGCTCAGCGCCCGAGGACCGACGCGCCAGGTTGGCCCAAGTTAGGGTTCCCGTGGGTCTATTCACCCGACGTCCTAGAAGGTATGCTTTCTCGGAAGTCCCTCGGCCGACTCGGTGCCCCGTGTCCCATCCCCCCGGACGGGACGGGAGTATGATACGGTAGTTACGTGACGCGCGGACGCCGCGTGAGATGGCGCGGGATCGCTACCCGCCTCCCTACCGAACCTGGGGCAGCTCCCCCGCCCACCAACTACCTGCCGCCGGGCAGGGACGCCCCGCCCAAGGAACGGCGGGGGAAGGAGCAACGAGACCCATGGCGCACAACATCCTCGAGCGCGTCCAAGCGCGCTACGAGAGCCGCGAGATGCCTTTCGGCAGGGTCTACCAGTGGCGCAACGCCCGCGTCGCCCTCGAGTGCGAGTGCGGCGAGGAGGCCACCCTCACCGCCACCAGCACCGTGACCGCCTGCCGTCGGTGCGGCGCCGACCTCGGCGCCTTCGTCCGCGACCTCCGGGAACGCGAAGCCCGCCTGCCGGACGGGCTCGCCCACCCCTGGTTCCACGACGCCGAGGAGCGGGGGGAGCAACACCGGCGGGACGAGGCCGCGTATCCGGAAGGCTCGCCCCGGCGTTACGACGACATCACGCGGGGGCCGAGGGGCGGTAGCTCCGGCCCTTCCCCTTGATCACAGCCGACGAGGCGCGGGCAAGGGGAGGGTGACGTGGAATACCTCAAGCAGCGGGTGCGGATAGACAAGGTCGAAATCCCCGGCCACGGCCGCGCCTACGCCGGGCGGGTGGGG
Source organism: uncultured Rubrobacteraceae bacterium (assembly GCA_963769655.1). Taxonomy (GTDB): domain Bacteria; phylum Actinomycetota; class Rubrobacteria; order Rubrobacterales; family Rubrobacteraceae; genus CAVYMT01. The sequence continues at coordinate 423,673 of CAVYMT010000005.1, forward strand.
CGCATAGAGGGGTTCACCCGCGAGCCGGGCCGGGGAGGGATGCCGGGGGGCATCAGGGCGTGGACCGTCCGCTTCGAGGACGGCGAGCGGATAGAGGTGGGGCCGGGGCACGTGCGGTTCCTGTACCGCAGGCGTTCGGGCGAGGGGTAGCCGTTGCGAGCGCCGCCCAGCGCTTGCTCCGCGAGGGTCCCCCGCCACGCTCCCACACGCACAGGACCGGGACAGCCTAGGCTAGCGGGGTGTAGTACCCTCCGTACCCCCAGCCCGTCTATCCCCTCCACCCTGAGCGGGCCGGTTTAAGCATACCGCGCGTAGAAACTGTTTGGAAAAGCGAGAGGAGTAGGCCGATGACGTACGCTCCCGAGCATGAAGAGGAGCTACTCGACCGATCTGTCCGACGCCGAATGGGGGTGTTTGGGGCCCCATATTCCTGCTCCCAGCAAACGAGGACGACCGAAACTCACAGCGCCCGCGAGATCCTCGACGCCGTTTTCTACGTGCTCAAGAGCGGTTGTCCCTGGCGACTTATGCCTCGCGACTTCCCGCCTTGGGAGACCGTCTACTGGTGGTTTGGGAGGTGGCGCACAGACGGGACCTTCGAGCGGCTCAACGCCGCGCTACGCGAGGTCTTGCGGGCTCGCTCGGGCAGGCACCCGCTCCCGAGCGCGGGTATCGCCGACTCCCAGTCCGCGAAGGCCACAGGCGTCGGCGGAGAGCAGAGGGGCTACGACGGGAACAAGAAGGTCCGCGGTAGGAAGCGTCACCTGCTGGTGGACACCGAAGGGTCGGTCCTCAAAGCCAAGGTACACAGCGCCAAGGTGCCCGACCAGGACGGCCTGAAGCTGCTACTAGGGTCGGCGCGGACCGGGCTCCCGCGCCTGAAGCACCTGTGGCTGGACGCCGGCTACCAGGGAAGGGGCAAACGCTGGGCCGAGGAGATCCTGGACCTGAGCGTCGAGGTCGTGCGCAAGCCCCCGAAGCCGGTCCCCGAAAAGGTCATGCTCGCCTGGGCCAAGGAGTGGCATAAGGAGGGCAAGAACGTCGATCGGGAGAGGCTCATGCCGCCGCGAGGGTACGTGGCTCTGCCCCGTCGATGGGTGGTGGAGAGGACCTTCTCCTGGCTGGGCCAGAACAGACGGATGAGCAAGGACTACGAGAGGCTGTGCGCCAGCGCGGAGGCGTTCGTCTACGCGGCGATGATCCGTCTGATGGTGAGGAGATTGGCACGTGGCTAAGGATTTCCAAACAGTTTCGTATTAGAGTTCCCGGAAGTTCGGTCAGCCTATCGACTTGGAACGGAGGTAGAGGGCTGCGGCGGCAAACGCCACGCCCAACAAGATGTAGAGCAATACCTCTAAGGCTCCGCCGCCCCCACCGGCAAAGATCGCCGCTCCGACGAAGGTGAAAAAAGCCAGGACAAACAGCACCCAGACCGCGAGCCTCGCCAAGATTCCCATGCCCGATACTCCCTTCGCTAGCCTAGGCTGGGCCCAGTCTACGGGGCGTCGCTAGCTTCACTCCAGGGACGCCCGAAGGTCGTTGATGCGTTGGCTGATCTCTTGGATCCGGTCCCGGGTCCTCTCCTCTATGCCCCGACCCTCCGGGCCTCCGATCCACTGGGCTCGGAGTTTCAACTGCTCCAACTGGAGCCTGCGGGCCTCCAGCTGCGCGATCGTGTCCCTGATCTCCCTGCGCCAGCCCACCGCCACACTCCTTCCACCCCACCCCCTCGTCCGTCCGGTACGCGGGCTTTATCGGGCATTCATCCAACCGCGGGTAAGGGAGGATCTCTAAGAAGCTCCCCCCGTCAACCGTGCGTGGGGCGCTCGGGGACCTCGGCGAGGCGCCCGCCGAGGTCCGCGGCCCGCTCTCGGGCCCTCGCCCGGACCATGCCCCCCCGCCACTGTTCGACGCCCTCTTCGCCGTGGGGCCCGTCCCTGAGGTCCGTGAGCTGCTTGCCGGCCACGGTGTCCACGAGGGCCTCCATCGCTTCTTCGACGGTTTCCTCGCTCCTGCCGGCCCTCGCCCTGGCCTGGCGCATCAGGACCTCGTCCGCCATCTCGGCGACGCTCTTCTCGTCGCGCACGGTGCTCTCCTTTGCCTCGCGCAACCCTGTCTCCAAGGGCGAGTATAGCCCCGATGGACGAATAGACCCCTTCGAAGCGCCTTCCTCGGGGCCGATGGGCGAGGTTGCGCACCACCACGCCCCCAAGCAAAGTTGGCCCATATTGGGGATGGCGCCCTTCCCCACGGGGGGCGTACGATGCCTTCGTCGACACGAGTCGTCGACACAAGCGGACGGGAGGAACCGGCATCGCGCTCATCCTTTTCGTGGAGTACCACGACGCGTTCCGTCAGTCCGCCTCCTACCTGATGGACCGGGAGGACGACCTCGAGGTGGTCTCCCAGGCCGACTCGGTGGCCGAGGGGCGCGAGAAGATGGCCGAGGGGGGCATAGACGCCGCCATAGTGGACGTCCCCCTGCCCGACGAGGGCGCCGCCGAGATCGTCGGGGATCTGCACGACGCGAACCCCTCCATCCCGGTGTTGGTGATGACCCTCGCGGAGGACCCCGAGGTCCGCGAGCGGTTCCTGAAGGCCGGGGCCACGCGAGGTGCTCTCCAAGGGGAACACCTTCGCGGAGGTCCTCGCCGCCGTCAGGAGGCTCGGGGACGAAGCGTAGGGCCACCTTGCCCTTATTCACCCAACCGCGGGTAAGGGGTTTTCTCGGAAGCTCGTAAGAGGATGAGCTCCGCCCGCTGCCTGCTAGTGGCCTATCGCCACTTGGATGGCAGCGACCGTGGCTGGCGGATCTTCAACCTCTATGACCAGCCTTGCGTACCTCTCGTCCCTAAGCCGGATCACGATGGCCTTCTCCGGGGCGTGCACGTCCCAGAAGACCCTCTCGCCTTCCTGGTGAAAGGTGCCCGCCGTGATAACCCCAGGCACGTGGGTCCCTCCACTCCTGATGCCCTGCCACCACCTGCGCGCGACTTCCGGAGCCGCTTCGGCGCCCGACACATGGGAGAGGGGTATCTCCAGGCGGCTCCTTAGTGCCCACAGCCGGTCCATCCCCTGAACGTGGACGCTCAGGGTGTCCTCGGCGATTTCCACTTCGGCCACTGCATACCTCCTTCTCCCTACTGGACAAGGGCGGGAAAGCACGTCCCGCCGCCATGATGACACCTTCGTACCTCCGGAGCCTCGCTAGCGAAAGACTTATTCACCGGAGTGCGTGGAAGAACGGTTCTCGGAACTTCAGCCCACGCGCGAGGGCTCGCCGGTCGAAGCGGACCTTCCCGGAGCGAGCTCGAGCCACGCGGTGGCCAGGAAGAAGCTCCCGAAGGCCAGCGTGCCGCCCGGGAACGGATGCCCTAGCATCAGCAACACCCCCGCGAGTATCAGCAGGATGAAGGGGCCCAGCGGTGCCCCTGCGCGCCGAAGCGCCATCGCCGCCGCGATCAGCGCCACCACCCACGCACCCGTCCCCACTATCGAGAGGCCGAAGATCAGGCTCAACCCCGGCATGTCTATCACCGCCCCGTGGACGGCGGCTTGCCCCTCCGCCGAGAGCCCCTGCGCGGCTCGCAGGGCGTACCCCGTGGCGATGCCGGCGGCCGCGTCGTAGGCGCTGAAGAACACGGCGAAGACGCCTATGGCCCAGCGGCTCACCACCACCGCCCGCCCCTCGAGCCCTGCGGTGAGCAGGTAGACCGCCAGGACCATCAGGCCGATGAGGGGGAGCTGGATGATGTGGAACCACATGAACCACGCCCCTTGCTCCACGGCATCGCTCACGCCGCTAGGCTTCGGGTGGAAGACCTCCAAGACGGCGAGGGCGAGCGGGGTCCCGAGCAAGACGAGTCGGCGCAACACCGGGTGCTCCACGCTACTCCTCCTTATTCCCCGCCCAGGCCGACGGATTATCCCTTTCCACCTACAGGCATGATGCCACCTACCCGAGCCCAGCGCATCAGGGGAAGGGCTATTCACTCAAGTGCCTAGAAGATGGCCTGACGCCACGGGCAACGGAGGCACTAAGGATCCATCTGGGGTGCCAGCTGCGGGACGCGGAGGCGCTAGGGGATCGCTACGACGACCGGGGTCTGGTCTTCGCCACGGACACGGGCGGGCCCGTCAACCCGTCCAACCTGCGCAAGAGATCCTTCGCGCCGCTCTTGGAGAGGGCGAAGCTTCCGCGCATCCGCTTCCACGACCTCCGGCACACCTGCGCCACGCTCCTGCTCTCAAAGGGGACACACCCGAAGTTCGTCCAGGAACTCCTGGGACACGCCACCGTCGCCATAACGCTGGACACCTACAGCCACGTCGTGCCGGGCATGGGGGATCAGACGGCGAAGGCAATGGAGGACGTCCTGTCCCAGGGCCCAAAGCCCGGCTAGGAGATGGGCCGAAGCGGTCCTCGCGGGCTATCGAAATCCGTTCCGGTCGAGATCTCGCCGCGATGCCTGGGAGAGGGCATGACCTTGGCGGAGAAACCGCCCCGGCGGTCGCAACCCTGGCGCCGATGCCCTCCGGGTTGGTGTCGGGTTGGTGTCAATAACGGCAGAGGAAACCTCCGGCCGTTTGCCTCAGCTCACGATTTGTCCCACCAACAAAGGGATTCCGAGGGTGGGCCTGCCTGGACTCGAACCAGGGACCTCTTCCTTATCAGAGAAGCGCTCTAACCGGCTGAGCTACAGGCCCGAAGACAACGCGCCGCCAAGACGCGCCGGGATAATTTACACCACGAGGAATGTGCTGACAAGCCGATTGCAGGGTTGGTGGGCGGGAAGTAAAATCGACGAGTATCGAATGATCGCGGTCTGATCCGCGGCGCGAGAGGAGCGTATAGTTAGTGAGCTCTAACGGCTTCACCCGGATGTCTATCTACGGCATCAACCTGGATCTCTTTTCCTCGAGCCCCATCGTCATCCTCAAGGTCGAGGAGGAGAACCGTTACCTGCCCATCTGGATCGGCCAGCCCGAAGCGCGTTCGATCTTGATGAAGCTTCAGAATCAGGACTTCTCTCGACCCCTCACCCACGACCTCGCGCTGAGCCTCGTGAGCGAGCTCGGCGGCTCGATGGAGAGGATCACGGTTACCGAGCTCAAGGACTCGACCTTCTTCGCCACGATAAGCCTCCAGATCGGGGGCCGTACCATCGAGGTCGACTCCCGACCCTCCGACGCCATAGCCCTCGCCGTTCGCTCCGGCGCGGAGATCTACGCCTCCGACGACGTGATAGAGGAGGCCGCCGTCGTCTTCGAGGAGGCGATAGAGGAGACCCCGGAGGACGAGGTCGTGGACAAGTTCAAGGACTGGATGAACCAGGTCTCCCCGGACGACTTTAAGTAGCCTCACCAGGCGCACCGAGACCGAAGCACGCCGACAGCGCCGCGCGCCCGTGCGGCGCTGTATGATGCGCGCGTGATCCCGGACCCAAGGATGGTGATGCGTTGAGCAGCGAGGTATTGGACAAGCTCGTCGAGCTGGTTACCGCGGCCTTTGGGCTCGTCGCGGCCCTCGCCTGGAACGCGGCGATACAGGCGCTGTTCACCGCTATCTTCCCCGAGGCCGGAGATCTGATCGCCAAGTTCTTCTACGCGATCGTTGTCACCATCGTCGTGGTGTTCGTGACCATACGCCTCGGCAGACTGGTCGAGCAGATGAAGGAGCGCGAGCGCGGCCCGGCCGACCAGGCCCGAGAGTGAGGAAGCACCTCGCTCCTCAAGGGTTGGCTTGCGCGCCAGGCCGGATGTGGACAAAAGAGCAGGCCGGAATCCCCATCAGGAGACCCCGGCCCGCTCTTCGCGTTCGGTTGAGCCCTAGCGGTGGTGGACCCTACCGCGGCAGGCGTTGAGCTGCTTCTGCGTGATGTGCCCCTTCTGGTGAATCTTGGCGGCGGAGGCGCTGCCAATCCCACGAGCCCTCGACCGGGCGTTTCCGCGCTGCTCCTGGCGAGCAGCCGCAGCCTGGAGCTGGGAGCAGTTCGTCACCCGAACCTTGACGTCCCCGCCGACCGCGCGATTCCCCGCGAAGGCGGGCACGGCGGCCACCAGCATAAGCATCAGCACGGCGGCCACGACCACTAGTTTCTTCGTCATCCTGCGCATCCTCCCCTTTGGAGCGGGCACCTCCGCCCGCCGACCGACTAGACACTTGGCAATATACTCGCACTACTATGCTTCTTCGTATCCCCCAAATGAGCTATTTTTGTTGTTGCAAGCGCGTCCTCGATCGTTGCTAGTTGTTAGCCGGGGCCGGACGCCGCGGTTCAGGCATGGGCGCGAGGATCCGCACCGCGACGATTATCGGTCGGGCTCCTCTGTCCCCGGTCGCCCACGCTTGGGCCTACCGTCGAGGCGTCCGCGGGGGTCACGGTCGGTCGCGGCGTTGCGATACTCCGGGTAGGACCTGAGGAACTCCTCCACGGATCCGGCGCCGTACCCGATTATCACGTCCACGGCGGCGGCGTCGAAGCGGTCCCGGACGTGGGCCTCCCTGCGGACGGTGCGCCTCACGTACGCCCAGGAAGTCTCCCCGGAACGACGCTCGAGGCGCTCAGTGTACAGGAACCGGCCCGTACCCCGGTCCCTGACCATCAGCAGGTCCACCCTCTAGACTCCTCTCCCCGGCGCGTCGAGACCCGCCCACCGCTCCAGCAACCCGGCCTCCTCCCAGGGCCACCGGCCTTCGATCTCCGGGGCGCCGAAGGGGGGAGCGCTCCGCAACATGTTACCTGTACCGGCGGTGACGAATCCACCCGAGACCAGGACGCTTCCGCCCTTCGTGGAGGCGAGATCTCTACGGTGAACCAGGGACCCGTTCGGCGTCTCGAAGCCGCCGACCGTCCACGCCGCCCGCAAGCCCAGGTCCCCGGCGAAGTCTTCGAGCACCCTCCGCAGGGCGTAGAGGTAGAGCGCCGCCCGGCCGTCGGAGAGGTTGGCCGCGGCGTGGGACGCCGCGACGAGATCCGCGGCCTCCTCCGTCCCCGTCGGAGTAGCCGGTAGATCCCTACCCGAACCAAGATCTTCCCCGCCCATGATCCTGGCCAGGATCCTCTCCCGATGCCCGGCGAGGGCGAGACGGCCAAGCTCCCCGCTACCGGCCCGGATAACCAGCGCGAGCATCCCCGGCTCGAGCCCCAGGCTGCCGGCGCCCTCCGCGTCGAACAACCCCCCCACCGCGAAGACGTCCAGCTCCTCCGGGGAGATACCCCAGTCGCGCGTGCCGGCGGAGATCGCGCGCCGCGCGAGGGTGTCGGGGTCGCCGGGGGCGGGACCCAGCAGCGGCAGATCCTCCTCCTCGATGAGTCCGTCCTCCGCGGCGGCGTGCGCCCCGCCCTCGCAGACCCGGCGCACCCTGGCGTCGTTCAGGCTCGGCAGGCGCGTCTCGGCGAGACCGCGCAGGAGGAAGGGCGGTACGTCCTCCGGCCGCATGCCAAGGTCCCCCACCGAAACGTCGGCGACGAGGAGCAACCCGCGGGCGGGGGCCGAGACGAGGTCCGGCGCGGCGTGGGAGGCGGAGGCGGCGACCAACCCGAAGCCTCCTTCGGATGTGGCGACGTAGGCCGGGCTCTCCACGCCGGGGAGTCCGGCGGCGTATAGGGCACGGGCGGAGGCGGCGTCGACCGTCGGCCCGTCGGGGGCGTAGAGGACCACCTCGGCCTCCTCGCCCTCGCCGCGCCACTCGAAATCTCCCGCGGGCTCGAACATAGCAGGGGGGCTCCGTACCCGGCGGCCGGGTCGGTTACTCCAGGACCAGCAGGGGCTCGCCCGAGCGGACGGCCTTGCCGGTCTCGACCAGGACCCGAGCTACCTTGCCGGCGGAGGGAGCCCGGATCTCGCTCTCCATCTTCATCGCCTCGAGCACGCACACCGCCTCGTCCGCCGCGATCTCCTGCCCCTCCTCGACGAGCACCTTCACGATGGTCCCCTGCATCGGGGCGACGACGGACCCCTCGACGGCCGTCGTGCGACGCGTCGTCGCCCCCTTGCGCCGGGGGGCGCCGCCCCGACCTTCCCTCTCCGATCCGTAGACCACGACCCGGAAGAGCTTGCCGTTTACCTCGACCTCGACCGTCCGACCGGTCTTCTCTTCCACCGCTGCATGGTTGCTGACAGTGGCTGCCTCCATCGAGAGGGACGACATCCGCTCCGCCACGAAGCCCGTCGTGTAGTCGCCAGAGACAAAGACGTCATCGTCCAGGAGCGCCCGGTGGAATGGGAGCGTCGTCGAGATGCCCTCGACCCTGAACTCGGCTAGCGCTCGCCGCAGGCGCCTGAGGGCGTCCGCGCGGTCGGAGCCGCGCACGATCAGCTTGGCGAACAACGGGTCATAGGATTCGGGGACGGGGCCGGGACCGTTGAGCGAGGAGTCGACTCGTACCCCGGGGCCGCCAGGTTCCTCGTAGGTGGTGATGTCGCCCGGGCTCGGCGCGAAGTCCCGCGCCGGATCCTCGGCGTTCAGCCGCGCCTCGATGGCGTGCCCCCGCCAGGAAACGTCCCCCTGAGAGAATGGCAACTCCTCGCCAGCAGCGATGCGGACGCCGGCCTGCACGATGTCTACCCCGGTGACCTCCTCCGTCACGGGGTGTTCGACCTGCACCCTCGTGTTCATCTCCAGGAAAAAGAACTCGTCGCCGGCTTCGCCAGCATCGGTCTTCTGCACCAGGAACTCGACCGTGCCGACGTTATCGTAGCCGACGGCCTCGGCGGCGTCGACGGCCGCCCGCCCCATCGCGTCGCGCATCTCGGGGGTCAGGGCCGGGCTCGGGCACTCCTCGACCAGCTTCTGGTGCCTGCGCTGGATCGAGCAGTCCCTCTCCCCCAGGTGGACGGCGTTCCCGTGCTTGTCGCGCAGGATCTGGATCTCCACGTGCCGGGGGCTCGGCAGGTAGCGCTCCAGGTAGACGTCCCCGTCGCCGAAGTACGCCTCACCCTCCCTGCTGGCCCGCTCGAAGGCGCCCTCGGCCTCCGTCTTGTCGCGGGCGACGGCGAAGCCCTTGCCCCCGCCCCCGGCGGAGGCCTTGATCGCCACCGGGTAGCCGTGCTCCGCGGCGAACTCCCTGACGGCTTCGGCAGAATCGATCGGGTCCTCCGTACCGGGCGTTATCGGGACGCCGGCCCCGCCCATGATCCGCCTCGACTCCACCTTGCTGCCCATCGCCTCGATCGCCTCGGGGTGCGGTCCGATCCAGGTCAAACCCGCCTCCGCGACGGCCCGCGCGAACGCCGCGCTCTCCGCCAGGAACCCATAGCCGGGGTGGACGGCCTCGGCACCGCTGCGCTCGGCGACCTCGATCAGGCGCTCCACGTTCAGGTAGCTCTCGGCCGCCGGCGTCGGCCCCAGATGGTAGGCCTCGTCCGCGAGTCGGGCGTGCAAGGCTCCCCGGTCCACGTCGGAGTAGACCGCGACGCTCGCCACGCCCAGCTCGCGCAGGGCACGGACGATGCGGACGGCGATCTCGCCGCGGTTCGCAACCAGGACCTTCCCGAACACCTAGACCATGTCCTCCCAACTGGCGTATGACCACAGCGAGCCCTCCAGCTCCATCCCCGCCGGCACCTGGTGCCCGAGAAGCCCCGCCAGCCGCCACCGGCTGCGCTTGAGCGAGGACCCGTCCTTCGGGGCCCGGTCCGCCAGGACTTCTAGAGCCGCCACTATCGCCGCGGCCTCCTCGATGGTCGGCGCGGGCTCCACGGACGTCCGGACGCGGCGCGTCATGTGGCGAAGTACCGAATCATGGGTCCAATAACGTACTCGATCGCGACGTAGGCCGCGAAGAGCAGGGCGAAGAGAACAGAGACGGTGGCCACGACCAGGGTCGCCGCCCGGATCTCGGGCCGAAACGAACCCCGTTGTTCGTTTGGGACACCCGTGCCCCGGGCGAAACCCAGCCCCCTGGGGACGGAGACGCCGAAGCCAAAGGCGAGGCCGTAGATCAGCAGCCCCGCGTTGCCGCCCTCGGCGGTTGGGAAGGCCGGGATGTCGAACAGGGCGGAGCCGGCGAGGATGATCCCGAAGACCGAAGCCAGCCCCAGGAAGATCCCCAGGATCCCCCATACCCCGGAACGCCGGATACGCCCCCTGAACGGGTAGGTTGCCGCGTAGGCCAGGGCTGCCCCGACGAGCATCCCGGCGAGGGAGACGAGGAGCTTCCAGGCTATCTCCGACCCCATCAGGGCCAGGGCGTCGAGGACGAAGAACACGCCGGCGACGACGGTTATCGAGATCCAGGCCCTCCGCGTCCTGGGCCAGAGCCTTTGTATGGGGCCCGCTTCCCGTCCCGGCGCGGACTTCAGAGCGGTATGTTCCCGTGCTTGCGCGGCGGACGGTCCGGGCGCTTGGTCCGGATCATGGCCAGTGCCTTTATGAGGTAGGGCCTCGTCTCGCGCGGGTCCACGACGTCGTCTATGAAGCCCATCTCGGCGGCTACCATGGGGTTGTTGAACTGCTCCTCGTAGTCCTCGATGAGCTTCTCGCGCCTGGCCTCCGGGTCGTCGGCCTCGGAGATCTGTCGCCGGAATATGATCCCGACGGCCGCCGCCGCGCCCATTACCGCGATCTCCCCGGTCGGCCACGAGACGTTGACGTCGGCCCCGATGTGCTTGGAGCACATGACGTCGTAGGCCCCGCCGTAGGCTTTCCTGGTTATCACGGTCATCTTGGGCACCGTCGCCTCGGAGAAGGCGTAGAGGAGCTTGGCGCCGTGGCGGATGATGCCGCCCCACTCCTGGTCGGTGCCTGGCATGAACCCCGGCACATCGACGAACGTGAGGAGCGGTATGTTGAACGCGTCGCAGAACCTCACGAACCGCGCCCCCTTGACGCTGGCGTCTATGTCGAGGGTACCCGCCAGCACCATGGGCTGGTTGCCCACGACCCCGATCGCACGCCCGTCAAGCCTGGCGAAGCCCACGACGAGGTTCTGGGCCCAACCCTCCTGCACCTCGTAGAACTCCCCGTCGTCCACGACGAGTTCAACGGCCGCGCGTATGTCGTACGGTTGGCGCGGCGAGTCGGGGACGAGCGAGGCGAGGTCCTCCTCCATCCGTTCCGGGTCGTCGGCCGACTCGTAGTAGGGCGCCGTCTCCAGGTTGTTCTCGGGGAGAAAAGAGAGCAGGTAGCGCACGTCCGAGAGGCACGACTCCTCGTCGGGCGCGGCGAAGTGGGCAACACCACTCTTGGTGTTGTGCGTCCCCGCGCCGCCCAGGTCCTCGAAGGAGACCTCCTCGCCCGTAACGCTTTTGATCACGTCGGGGCCCGTGATGAACATGTGGCTCGTCTCCTCGACCATGAAGACGAAATCCGTGATCGCCGGCGAGTAGACGGCGCCCCCCGCGCAGGGGCCCATGACGACGGAGATCTGGGGCACCACCCCGCTGGCGAGCACGTTCCTATGAAAGATGTCGGCGTAGCCCGCCAGAGAGACCACGCCTTCTTGTATCCTCGCCCCACCAGAATCGTTTATGCCGACTATCGGGCAGCCGGTCGAGATCGCCAGGTCCATGACCTTGCAGATCTTCTCGGCATACACCTCGCCGAGCGACCCCCCGAAGACGGTGAAGTCCTGGGAAAAGACGCATACCTTCCTGCCGTTGACCTCGCCGTAGCCGGTGATGACCCCGTCGCCCAGAGGCCTGTTCTCCTCGAGCCCGAAGTTGTACGACCGGTGCACCCTGTAGCGGTCGAGCTCGACGAAGGTGCCGGGGTCGAGCAAGAGGTCTATGCGCTCCCGCGCGGTGAGCTTCCCCCGCTCGCGCTGCCTCTGCACGGCCTGCTCCGGCGCGGGATGCTCCGCCGCCTCGCGTAGCTTTCGCAGCCCTTCGAGTTTTCCGGAGGTGGTGTCTTCCCCCAACCGTTCGCCCTGCATGGTCCCGGATGATAGCAGAGGACTTTCAAACCGGCCCCCGATCGCGAAAGCCGGCAACAGGTCGGGCTTCCTCTTACAGCTGCAGGACGTAGCGGAGCGTCTGCCCGATACGGTGCACGGCCTCGGGCGCCGCGACGCCAAAACGGCGCACCAACCCCTCGGTAGCTACCGACTTGACGTCCTCGCATTTGGCGTAGCTAGTCTCGTCCAGCCCGCTCGCGCCCGGCTCGATCTCGACGTGTACCGGCAAGCCCCGGCGCGCGGTGGTCGTAGGTACCACCACGACGACGCCCCCCGGCCCTGCGTTCAACATGTCCGAAGACACCACGACAGCAGGACGGGTGTAACCGCCCTCACGCCCCACGGGAACGCCGAAATCAACGAGCCAAACCTCGCCACGCCTCGCGTCCGTCAAACCGAGTCGTCGCGCAACACGCCCGACTCGGCGTCGCGCTCCTCCGAGATACGGGTCCACTCCTCGGGGTCGTCGCGCAACTCGGCATACCTGGCGTTGGTACGCTCCCAGAACACCTTTCGTTCGTACTCAGCGACCGCTTCCTCCACCACGGCCTGCATCCTCATTCCGGTAGCCTCGGCCAACGCCCTGATCCTGCGCTTCGTGTCGTCTTCGACCCGGATCGTCGTACTCATAGGCTGTAGTCTACCGTACAGTAGACTCCCGACTCTACAAATGGGGCTACTCGGCGAAACCGAGGACTTCTGGTGCGGCGCGGCCCGCGTTCCGCGCGGCCCTAGCCTGAAGACTATCTGTGCGGGAGCACTTGGAATCGTTGGTGTATCGTTGCTGCTCGACCTCCGCGTCTTGCTCATCCATCGCCCCGGAACACCGGTCCGGTAGAGCCGGCGCGGTAGCGCCTGGTTACAGGATACGGGAGATCCACCAGGCCGCGACCATCCACGCGACGACGAGGGCGAGCGCCAGCCAGTCGTAGGCGGTGGCCCGCATCTGCCGCAGCTTGGTGCGGCCCCGTCCGCCGCGGTAGCTGCGGGTGTGCATGGCGGTCGTGAGCGTGTCGGCGCGGGCGAAGCCGTTGACGAAGATCGGGATGAGCAGCCTTCCTATGCGCCTGGCCCGCGTGAGGGTGCCGCCCTCGTCGAAGGCGACGCCGCGGGCGGTCTGGGCGCGGGCCAGGCGTTCTATCTCCTCGATAAAGATGGGGACGAACTTCACCGCGATGACGGAGACCAGGATCAACTCGTTGACCGGCACGCGCAGCCTCTGTAACGGCCCGAAGATCAGCTCGAGCCCGTTCGTCAGGTCGACGAGGGAGGTGGTGAGCATCAGCATCGTGGTGACGTAGTAGAGAATAATGACCCGCAAGCCGAGCACCGCTGCCGAGAGCAGGCCCTCGACCGAGACGGAGAGTATCCCCCAGCGCCACAGGTAGTCGGAGACCTCCCCGGTGTAGAAGAGCACCTGGAAGAGCAGGATGAACAGCAGGAAACCGAAGAAGAAGGCCGACCCCCGCAGCAGGTAACCCAAGGGGATCCTGGAGACGACCTGGATGATGGCCAGCAGCGGCAGCACCAGTGCCAACCCGAGCAGGCCGTCTATGAGGAACGAGGCGACGATGAACACGGCGGTGACGGCGATCTTGATCCTGGCGTCCATCCTGTGGATCGGGGATCCCGTGTCGACGAACTGCCCGAAGACGACGTTGCGCTGCAGCTCGAGCATCATGCCGCGCCGAGCCTCCTGACCAGCTCGGCCTCGAGCTCGTCCTCCGTCAGCACGTCCACCGGCAGGTCGGGGAAGATCTCTTTGAGCTCCCTGGCGCTGGCGGTCGGCTCGGGGAGCGTGATATCGAGCTCCGCCAGCCGGTCCGCCTCGCGCAGAACCTCCCGCAACTGACCGTCCGCGACGACGCGGCCCTCGTCGAGCACCACCACCCGGTCGCACAGGAGGCTCGCGTCGCCCAGGGAGGCGGAGCAAACGACGACCGTGAGCTCGCGGTCGTCGGCGATGCGGCGCAAGAGCGCCAGCAGCTCACCGCGCCCCCTGGGATCCAGCCCTGCCATGGGCTCGTCGAGCACCAGAACGGGCGTGCGCATCGCGAGCACCCCGGCTATGGCGACCCGGCGGCGTTGCCCGCCGGAGAGCGCGTGCACGTAGCGGAGCCGGAAGTCGGGGTAGTGGAGGCCCACGCCCTCGAGGCTCTCCTCTACGCGCTGGCGCGTCTCTTCGGCGGTCATCCCCGCGGCGGTCGGGCCGAAGGCCACGTCCGCGCCGACGACGTCCTCGATGATCTGCGCGTCGGGTTGCTGGAAGACGACCCCGATCTCCCGCCTCAGCCGGCCGCGGTCGTAGCCCGGGGCCGCCACGTCCTCTCCCGCGTAGAAGACCTGCCCGGGCTTGAGGCGCAACAGGTGCACGAAGGCGTCCACGACCGTCGACTTCCCTGACTGGGTGGGACCGACTATCGCGACGCGCTCCCCGCGGCTTACACCGAACGAGACGCCCCGGATAGCCTCGCTGGCCCGCGGCGTTCCCTCGAGGTAAGTGTAGCGAAAGTCGCGCAGCTCGAGGATCGGGGTTCCGTCCCGCATCTCTCCGGCCTCCGTCACGGCCCGGGCGCCTCCGTGGGCGAGCCTTGCTGGGCCGAGATGGCGGCCCGCAGGTCGGTCCCGGTCAGGATGTCGCCTTCGAGCGGCACGCCCCGGGCGCGCAGGCGGTGGGCCAGGCTCGCGGCCAGGGGGACGTCGAGGCCGATCTCGCGCAGCTCCTCCACGCGCCGGAACACCTCCGCCGGCGTCCCGCTCATCGCCACCTTTCCTTCGTCCATCACCACCACCCGGTCGAAGAGGACCGCTTCGGGCATCGAGTGGGTCACGTGCAGGACGCCCATCCCCTCCCGGCGGTTGAGGTCTTTGATCGTCGAGATCAGACGCACGGCCAGGGGCGCGGGCAACAGCGAGGTCGGCTCGTCCAGGATCAGGAACCGCGGGCGCATGGCGAGCGCCCCGGCGATGGCGACCCTCTGCTTCTGGCCTGGGGAGAGGTCCTCGATCAGGCGCCCCCCAACGGGCTCGAGGCCGAGCGCCTGCATGGCGGAGCCCACGCGTTCCATTATGTCTTCTCGCGGCAGTCCGAGGTTCTCGGGGCCGAACGCCACATCGTCTTCGACGCGGGTCATGATGAGCTGGTCGTCGGGGTCCTGGAAGACTACCGACACCTTCTCCCGGATCTCCCACTGGTTCTCCGGGCGCGCGACCACGCCATCGACCCGGATCTCACCCTCCGTCGGATACAGGATGGCCGTAAGCAGCTTGACGAGCGTGCTCTTGCCCGACCCGTTGTGGCCGATTATCGCCACGAACTGCCCCTCCTCGAAGGCGAGGTCAAGCCCGCGCAGGGCTTGCACCGCGTCTCCCTCGCCCGTCCGGTAGGTAAAGGAGACGCCCTCGAGCTCTATCATCCCGGCGCCGGCAGGCTTCCTAGTAGCGTTTCTCTTGGTCCGGCTCGATCTCCGGCGCCGTGGTCCGCCCGCTGCGGAACAGCATGACGCCCCTGACCACCAGCACCGTCACCACGGCCGCGAGGACCGCCTCGGCGATGGCCTGCGGGGCGATCGCCGGGATCACCGACAGCGGCAACAAGCCCGAAGAGGGCGGCGAGTCCCACCACCCCGACCGTGTTCGCCAGGGAGCCAAGTATCCCCGCCGCGGCCGCCGCGAGGTCCACGCTCACAGCGGCGCAGCGACACGAAGACGGCCCACGCTACAAGCCCGATGAGCAGCCTCGGCACGATCGCGACGATAGGGTTGAGAAACACCGGGTTCTCGGCATTCAGAAAGGAGAAGACCCCGAAGATGCCCCCCGGCGAGCATGCCGACGATGGGACCCTCCAGCGCGCCGCCGACGATCGCCGGTATGTGCATGATCGTCGCGTTGCCTATGAGGGGTATCGGCACCGGGATGAAGCCGATGCGCGTGGCCCCGAGGAACAGCGCGACGCCGCCGACGATGCCGGCCACGACTATCTGCCGGGTGCTCAGACCGAAGGCCGAGCCACCCCCGTTACCGCCCGAATTCGCCGCCAATTTGCTCCTCCGTTTCCTGGCCCTGGGCGCAGAGTATCTGCACCTATGTGCAGTTTGTCAAACGCGTTACAGGGGTGGGGTGAAGCGTCCGTCGGCGGCGGTCCAGCCTCCGTCCACGAACATCCACGAGCCGGTGGTGTAGGAGCCGGCGTCGGAGATCAGGTACACGATCATGCCGACCATCTCGTGCGGCTGGGCCCAGCGCCCGAGGATGCTCTTGTTCGCGTAGGCGTCCCACCACTCCGGGGAGTTCTTGATCTGGGCCGTCAGCGGCGTCTCGACGATGCCGGGGGCCAGCGCGTTGACGCGGACGTTGCGCTGCCCGAGCTCGTCGGCCAGGGCGCGGACCATCTGCACGGTCCCGGATTTCGTCGCCGCGTAGATGCTCTGGCCCGGCTCGACGAGCATGCCCCGGATGCTGGAGAAGGCCACGATGCTGCCCGAGCCCCGCTCGGCCATCCCGGGCCCGAACTCCTTGAAGAGGCGGAAGGTGCCCTTGAGGTTCAGGTCTATGACCCGGTCGAACTCGTCGTCGGAGATCTCCGAACAGGGGCTTCCTGACGTTGATGCTCGGCGTGCTGACCAGGCACGTCCGGCGTCCCGACCTCTGCGCCCGCGGCCCGGACGCTCCCGGCGTCCGTCATGTCGAGCTCGATCGCCTCGGCCTTCCCAGCCCTCGTCCCTGGCGGCCTCCGCCGTCTCCTCGGCGGCGTCGGCGTCGACGTCCGCGGCGTACACCCGCGCCCCGAAGGCGGCGAGCCCGTGGGCGCGGCCTCCCCGATGCCGCTGCCGGCCCCGACGACGAGGACGGTCTTGCCCGTGAGGTCGAACATCGAACGGTAGTCGTACATCCCTAGTCCTTTCCGTAGACAGAAGTGCATGGCGGTCGCGGCGTAGAGCTTGCAGGCGGCGAGGAGCTCGTCGTCGTCGACCCACTCGTCCCTGTGGTGCGGCATCTCGCGCCCCCCGGCCCCCGTCGTCACGATCGGGACGCCGGCCCACGCGTGGAGGAACGTCCCGTCCGTGGCCCCCGGCACGCCGTTGTAGCGCGGCTCCTCACCGGTCAGGTCACGTAGGCCGCGGCCATCGCCCGCACCAGCGGGTCGTCCTTGCGGCGTCTCCGTGGGGGGACGTTCCTCGATCACCTCGAGCGTCGCGTCGAAGTCCGGGTCCTCGGCCTCGAGCCGGGAGAGGATGTCCCTCGAGCCGCCCGACGAGCTCCTCGTGGGACTGGTCGGGGACGGTGCGGACGTCGAGGGCGACGTAGGCGCTCGCGGGGATCACGTTGATCTGGGGCTCCCCGCTGTCGGGGCCGAGCAGGATCGTCGGCGTCAGGCTCGGGTAGCCCGAGGTACGGGTCCTCGCCGTGCCGCTCGACCTCCTCCCGCTCCAGCTCCTCGACCGCGACCACGAACCGTGCCGCCCGGGTCACGGGGTTCACGCCGCTCAGGGGCATCGCCCCGTGGGCCATCTTGCCCCTGCACCGCGACCTCTACGCGCAGGGCCCCCTTCTGCCGGACGCAGAGCTGGTTCTCCTCCGGCTCGCAGATCACGGCCCCGTCCACCCCGCCGGCGTGCCCCGCCTCGATGAAGCGCTTGATGCCGAGCATCATCCCCTCCTCGTCCACCGGATGGCAGAGGACGAGCCGTCCGGGAAACGGCACGCCGGAGTCCTTTATGGCCCGCACCGCCATCACCGCCGCCGCGAGGTTCCCCTTCGTATCGCAGGCGCCGCGACCGTAGATCCGCCCCCCGTCCCGCTCGGCCGCGAACGGCGTGTGCTCCCAGTCCTCCGGCGTCCCCCTCCGTCACGACGTCCGTGTGACCCTCGAAGAGCAGGGTCTTGCCCGGTCGGTCCCCTTCCCAAACGGCCCACACGTTGGGTCGTCCCGGCGCGACGGCCTCCGTCTGGACCTCGAAACCCTCGCCTTCCAGGTAGTCCGCCAGAAACCGGGCCACACGCTCCTCGTTTCCTTCGGGGTCTTCGGGACGGTAGACGCTCGGGATGCGGACGAGCTCCTGAGCGAAACGCACGAGCTCCTCGCCGTCGATGCGGCTCAAGACGGCGTCCCGTTGCTCCCGAAATCCGGTGTCGGCGCTCCGACGCGCACTGGGGTCGGTCAACGCTAACCGAGGCCGCTCTGGGGACCGTAGCCCTCCAGCCGCCGCTTGACGGCGTTGAGGAACTTGAGGGCGGCGCCGCCGTCGAGGACGCGGTGGTCGAAGGAGACCTCGAGGTTCATCATGCTCCGGATGGCGATGGCGTCGGTTCCGCCGTCGCTCACGACCACCGGGCGCTTGACGATGGCCTCGGCCTGCAGGATGGCCGCCTGCGGGTGGTTGATGATGGGCGTTGAGGCGACGCTGCCCAGGGATCCCGGGTTGTTGACGGTAAAGGTGCCGCCGGAGACGTCGTCCGGGCCGAGCTCGTCGGCTCCTCGCGCGCCTGACCGCGTCGTCTATCCGGCGGGCGAGGCCCGTGATGTTCAGCTCGTCGGCGCCGGGGATGACCGGCACGATCAGGGCGTCCTCGAGGTCAACGGCGATGCCGATGTTGATCTCTCTCCTCAAGACGATCCTCTCCCCGTCCCACACGGAGTTCAGGATCGGGTTCTCCTTGAGCCCCTCTACCGCCGCCGCGACGATGAAGGGCAGATAGGTGAGCTTCACGCCCTCCCGCCGCTCGAAGGCCACCTTCTCCGACTCCCGCAGCGCCACGAGACCTGTGACGTCGACCTCGACGAGGGTCCAGGCGTGCGGTATCTCCCTCTTGCTCAGCGCCATCCGGTTCGCTATGGCCCGGCGGATGCCGGTGGGCTCGAGCACCTCGTCCCCGTCGCGGACGGCCACGCGTTCGGTAGTCGGCTCTGGCGCGTGCTCCTCTTCCCGACTCGGGACGGTTTCCCGCTCCTCGATATAGCCCTCGATGTCCTTCTTCGTGACCCGTCCGCCCGTGCCCGTGCCCGAGACGGCCGAGATCTCCACCCCGTGCTCGGCGGCGAGCCTGCGGACGACAGGGCGAAGACCGTCGAAGCCGAAGCTCCTCGGCGCTCGCCGCGGCGCGCCCGTTGCCGCGCCCACCCGCATCGGTCGAGGACGGGACGACTGCCCTGCTGCCCTCGCCGCCGGTTCCGTCCGGGTCGCCGCTGGCGACGGGCTGGGCCTCCGTCCCGGCGGCGGGGAACTCCTCGGTCGGCGAATCGTCGCGCCTCGCCGGGAGTGGAAGCATCGCTTCCTCGGTGGCGACCAGCGCGATCTCGACCCCAACGTCGACCGTCGTGCCTTCGGAGACCAGGAGCTTCTGCAGCGGTGCCGGCGAGCGGCGAGGGCAGCTCGGTGTTCACCTTGTCGGTGTCCACCTCCGCCAGGGGCTCGTCCAGCTCGACCTCGTCGCCCTCGGCCTTCAGCCAGCGCGTTATCGTGCCCTCGGTGACGCTCTCGCCGAGTTGGGGCATCGTGACAGGTTCGGCCATCTCCCCTCCTTCCTTCGCCGCATCTAGTAGCGGGCCAGATCCAGCATGGCCGCCCCTATCTGCTCGACGTCCGGCACGAAGGCGTCGGTGAGGGGCTTGGCGAAGGGCGCGGCCGGGCTGTCCGGCCCGCCGACGCGCCGTACCGGCCCGTCGAGCCACTCGAAGGCGTCCTCGGCGACGATGGCCGCCACCTCGCCCGAGACCGAGCCTTCGAGGTTCGCCTCCGAGACCACCAGGATCTTGCCGGTCTTCTTCGCGGAGGCCAGGATCGTCGCGCGGTCCAGCGGGTAGAGCGAGATCGGCTCGACGACCTCCGTCTCTACCCCGTGGTCCGCCGAGATCTTCTCGGCAGCCTCGCAGGACGTGGCTGAGCACGAGCCCGTAGGAGACGACCGTGAGGTCCGTCCCCTCCCTGTGGACCTTCGCCCGGTCCAGGGGGACGGCGTAGTCCTCGTCCGGCACCTCGCCCTTGAAGAGCCTGTAGGTCTTTTTGTGCTCGAGGAAGAGCACGGGGTTCGGGTCGCGGATGGCGCTCTTGAGGGCGCCCTTGGCGTCGGCGGGAAAGGTCGGGGCGACTACCTTGAGGCCCGGGGTGTTGCAGAACCACGCCTCGATGGACTGGCAGTGGTAGAGCGCCCCACCGGGGACCACGCCGTAGGGGGCGCGGATGGTGATCGGGACCTCGTAGGCGCCGTTCGACCGGTAGTGGAAGATGGCCGCCTCGCTCACGATCTGGTCGAACGCCGGCGGGATAAAGTCGGAGAACTGGATCTCCGCGACGGGACGCATCCCGTTGACCGAGAGCCCGATGGCGGAGCCCACGATCAGGCTCTCCGCCAGGGGCGTGTCCATCACCCTGCGCCTCCCCGAACTCTTCCTGCAGCCCCTGCGTCACCCGGAAGACGCCGCCGGCGCGGCCGACGTCCTCGCCCAGGATCATCACCGTCTCGTCGGCGCGCATCTCCTCGGCGAGTCCGTCGTGGATCGCCTCGAAGCAGGCTCTTGGTCGCCATCTTCCTAGGCCTCCGCGTAGACGCCGGCGAACCCCTCTTCGACGTCGGCGATCGGGGCGTTCTCGGCGTAGGTGGAGGCCTCCCGGACCTCGGCCTTGACGCCCTCGTCGATCTCTTCCCGCCGCTCTTCGTCGATGACGCCGTTCTCTATGCAGGTAACGTTCGAAGCGGGCGATGGGGTCCTTCAGACGCCACTCCTCCACCTCCTCGCGCTCCCGGTACCTGCGGTCGTCGTCGTCGGAGGAATGGGCCGTTATGCGGTAGGTCTTGGCCTCGATGAGGGTCGGACCGTCGCCCCGGCGGGCACGCTCGACGGCCTCGCTGCGCGGCCTCGTAGACGGCGAGGACGTCGTTGCCGTCAACCTCCACGCCGGGGATGTCGTAGCCCGCGGCCCGGCCGACGATGGATCCGGCGACCTGGAGCTTCGAGGGGACGGAGATTGCGTAGACGTTGTTCTGGATCAGGAAGATCACGGGCAGGTCGTGGATGCCGGCGAAGTTCATCGCTTCGTGCCAGTCGCCGCCGCTGGTCGACGCCTCGCCGCCGCTCGCGAGCACTACGCCGTCCTCGCCGCGCATCTTGAAGGCGAGCGCCGAGCCGGTGGCCTGCGGGTACTGCACGCCCGATGGGCGCCGAGGCGGTCACGATGTTGAGCCGGCGGCTGGAGAAATGGCCCGGCATCTGGCGGCCGCCGCTGTTCGGGTCTTCTTTGCGGCCGAGGAGCGCGAGCAGCTCGTCGCGGGCGGTCATGCCAAGCGTCATGACTATCCCGTGGTCCCGGTAGTAGGGGTAGACGAAGTCGTAGCCGGGGCGCAGGTTGTACGCGGCTCCGACCTGGGCGGCCTCCTGGCCCTGGCAGGAGATGACGAACGACGCCTTGCCCTGGCGGTTCAGGATCCAGGACCGCTCGTCGGTCCTGCGCGCCAGCAACATGTGGCGGTGGATGGCTAGCAGGTCGTCCTCGCCCAGGCCCAACGCTTCGTGGCGGGTTCTGGTCTCCTCGATGGCCACAATGACCTCCCGATCCCACTGTCCCCTACGACGGAGCGGAGGTCGCTCCTCGGACGTTCATCCTACCAGACGCCCTCGCCGCGGTCCGCGCCGCCAACAGGCCTCGGACATCCGACACGGGTGCTCTTCCCTACCCCTACACGAGTATGTTGAGTTCGTAGTGCCTGCGGACGGGGGTGTCGGTGAGCAGGGACGAGAACTTCTCGATCTTCTCGTCGAAAAATCCCGTTTCCTCTCCAGCCGCCCGGTCGGCCTCGGTCGCCCAGAGCGTGATGGAGAGCCCGATCCCCGTCTGCGGGTCCGTGAGTAGCAATACCCCCTTGAATCCGGGCTGCTCCCTTGCGGCGGGCACGACCTCCTCCCGATACACGCGCACCATCTCTTTCGTGTCTACCGGCCTCATCCGTAGGTCCACCACCCTGGCTTGCACGGCCCGACCCCTTTCCTGGCCTTCGTGGCGTTTGCCACTCTTGCATCAAAAAGATTATAGTCTCTGTTGGGCCCGGTGGAGGCACGCGCCGGTCCGCGACTTCGGGATAAGGTCAGCGCCTCCGCTCACGGCCCTGTTGCGGTCTCGTCCTCGCGCGGGGCGCGTCGCGCGCGGACTGCCCTGATGACCGGCGGCAGGATTGCGACCGCGAGTATGAGCGCTACCAGTGCCAGGGAGATGGGACGCTCGATGAACGTCAGGAAGTTTCCGTCAGAGACGCTCAGGGCGCGGCGCAGGTGCTGCTCGGCCAGGACGCCGAGGACCAGGGCGAGCACGGCCGGGGCCATCGGGAAGCCGTAGCGTTGCATTACGTACCCCACGATCCCGAAGCCGAAGAGCATCACCATATCGAACGTGTTGAAGTTCAGGGCGTAAGCGCCGAGGACGGAGAAGGCTATGACACCGGTGTACAGCATCGCGGGGGGCGTCTTGAGCAGTTGCGCGAACAGGCCGACGAGCGGCAGGTTCAGCACGAGCAGCATGACGTTCCCGATGTACATGCTGGCGATGATCGCCCAGACGAGGTCCGAGTTCGTGTCGAAGAGCTGCGGCCCCGGCTGCAGCCCGTACATAATGAAGACAAAGAGAAGGAGTGCGGTCGTTGCAGAACCGGGGATCCCGAGCGTAAACAGCGGCACCATAGCGCCGCCCACGCCCGCGTTGTTCGCCGTCTCCGGCCCGGCGACACCTTCGATCGCGCCCTTGCCGAAATCCTCCGGGTGCTTGGAGATGCGCTTCTCCATGCCGTAGGAAAGGAACGAAGCCAGCGACGGCCCGATGCCGGGGAGGACCCCGATCAGGAACCCCAGGATGCTGCCGCGCCAGTACGGGCCGACAGAGCGCCGCCAGTCCTCGCGGGTCATCCAGATGGAGCCCTGTATGTGCTGGGTCTCCTCGTGGTGCCCGCCGCGGGCGGCCATGTTGGCGAAAGCCTCCGGCAGCGCTAGCAGGGCTATCGCCAGGAGGGCGAAGTCTATCCCGTCGGAGAGGTAAGGCACCCCGAAGGTGAACCGCTGGACGCTCGTCTGCGGGTCGATACCGACCATCGCTATGGAGAGCCCGAAGAGCATCGAGATGAGGCCCTTTAGCGCCGAGCCGGTGGTCAGGCTGGAGACCATCGTGAGGGCGAGGAACATCAGCAGGAAGTACTCCGCCGATCCGAAGGCGATGGCGACGCCAGCGAGCGCCGGGGCCAGGAGCATCAGGCCCAAAGTAGAGAACGTCCCGGCGACGAAGGAGCCGATGGCGGCGGTCGAAAGCGCGGGTCCGGCGCGCCCGTTCTTTGCCATCTCGTAGCCGTCGAGGGTGGTCACCACGGAGGCGACCTCGCCTGGGGCCCGGATCAGGATTGAGGTCGTGGATCCCCCGTACATCGAACCGTAGTAGATGCCGGAGAGCAGGATCAGCCCGCTCGTCGGATCGAGGCCGAAGGAGAGCGGGATCAGGAGCGCTATGGCCGTCACTGGGCCTATGCCGGGGAGCACGCCGACGAGCGTCCCGATAAGGACGCCGGAGAAGGCAAACAGCAAGTTCGCGACCGTGAACGCCTCACCGAACCCCTCGGCCAGCCGCGAGAGCACCTCGGCCATCCCCTACACCCCCAGCACGCCGGCCGGCAGCTGCACCCCGAAGACGAACACGAAGATCGAGTACACCACCGCCGAGAAGACGACGGCGTAAACGAGGTTCCGTACCCAGCGCCCCCGGTCCAGATAGGTCGTCGCCCCCATCACGAACAGGAAGGTAGAGAGCGCGTAGCCGAGCGGCACGAAGACGAGTATGTAGCCGAGCAGGAGCGCCGCGACGACCGCGAGCTTGCGCAGGTCCTGAGGCGGCGCGTCATCCTCTGAGACCCCACCGGTGGTTCCCCGCAGGCCCCGCACCAGGAGCACGATCCCCGAGGCCCCCAAGGCGGCGCCGATGGCGATCGGGACCACCTTGGGGCCGACGGCCACGTCGCCGAAGGAGCTCTCGGGGATCGTGAACGCCGTTGCCAGGTAGGCTAGGGCGAACGCGAGCACGATGGCCCCGGCGGCGGCATCGCCGCCGAAGCGCGGGCGCTGTCGGCTTTCGCCGCCGCGGTCCGTGACCTGGCTACTGGATCTCACCGGTGCCCTCCATCGCCTTCCTGACCTCGGCGTAGGTCTTGTCGAGGTAGGATTGCAACTCCTGATCTTGCATATACGTCGTGTCCCACTGATTCTTCTCGGCGGCCTCTTTCCACGCTTCGGTCTCGACCATCTCCCGCAGCGTGTCCTGCCAGTACGTCACCGCCTGGTCGGACATTCCCGGCGGCCCGTAGAGGCCACGCCAGTTGTCCAGGGTTACGTCGTAGCCCTCCTCGGGCGCCGTGGGCATGTCGTCCAGCGGCGGATCCAGGCGCTCGTCCTTGAGGACCGCGAGGCCCTTCAGGTCGCCGGACTCGAGCTGGCCGCGGAACTCGCTCACGCCCGCCACGGCGGCCTTTATATCGCCGTTGAGGAGCGCGGCGATCTGCTCCCCGCCGCCCTCGTAGGCGACGAAGTTGATCTCCTCCGGGTTCCCGCCGGCCGCGTCCAGCAGCAACGCGAACGGCAGCCGGTCGTCGCCCGCAGCCCCGACGGGCACCGACCCCGGGTCTACCTTCGTGGCGTTCAGCAGCTCCTCCAGGCTGTCGTACGGAGAGTCGGCGGGGACGGCCACCATGTAGTACTCGGTGATGATGCGCGAGATCATGGTGACGTCCTCGTAACCGTAGTCGGAGTCGCCGCGCAGCTTGTTGGACATGATCGGGGTCGAGGTGACGGCAATGACGTCGTCTTCGCCCTCGTACTCGTTGACCATCTGGGAGAGCCATACCGCGCCCGTCGCCCCCGCCCGGTTCTCGACGGGCAGCGGATGATCTATGAGGTCCTGCTCCTCCAGCACCTCCGCCATGGTTCGGGCCGTGACGTCCCACCCGCTGCCAGGCTCCGCCGGCGCGATGAGCCGGACGGGCTGCCCGCCGGGGTATTCCCCGGATTGCCCCCCACCCCCGCTGGTCGCACACCCGAAGATCGCTAGAGTCGCCGCCAACAACGCCGGTAGGGCGAGCCACCGGCCCGCCGAACGGATGCCCCTCATCCCGTTTCCCCTTTCCCCGCTTCCCTGCGTAAGTATCGCCCGTCTCCGGACGGGCCGCTACTCCCTCAAAGCCTGAGCCTTCGGCGCCTCGTGCAGTTCCCCGGACTTGCCCGCTCGCGACACGGCGCTCTCCAGCGGATGCCCGACGACCTCCCCACCTCCCGCGCGACGCCGAGCATCGCGTCCAGGTCCACCCCGCTCTCCACCCCCATGAGGTCCAGCATGTGTACCAAGTCCTCCGTCGAGACGTTACCGGTCGCCCCGGACGCGAACGGGCACCCTCCGAGGCCCCCTACCGCCGAGTCGAACCCCGTCACGCCGGCCTGGAGCGCCGCGAGCACGTTGGCAAGCACCATCCCGCGCGTGTCGTGGAGGTGTGCAGCTCGAGCTCCACGTCGGGCAGGCGCTCGGCGAGCTTCGACAGGATCTCCTAGATCATCCGCGGGTCGGCGACGCTCACAGTGTCGGCGTCGAAGTGGAACAGACGTGGCATCCTTGCGGAACAACGTCAAGCGGCTGTGGGATCAGGCGCGCACGGGCGATAATGAGAAGGTCTGCAGCGCGGCGGCGCATACGCTCTCTTGCCCGTCCGCGACGGCAAAGACCTCGGCCTTACAGACGAACAGGCGTCGCCCAGACGTCAGGACCTCGCCGCGTGCGACGAGCTTCTCGCCGAGGGCAGGGGCGAGGAAATTGACCTTGTACTCGACCGTCAGGACCTCGCGGTCCGGAGGGGCCAGGGTCAGGGCGGCGTAGCCGCCGGCGGTGTCCGCTATCGCGCCGGTCACGGCGCCGTGGAAGTACCGTTCTTGCTGGGTCAACCGTTCGCTGAAAGGAACTTCGATCACGCACCGCCCCTCGGCCGCCTCGACGACCTCGGCGCCGAGCAGGCGCATCAGGCCCTGCTTCTCGAAGCTCGTCCGTACCCGCTCGAAGGCGTCGTCCGACGCGCCGGTGGTCATCTGAGGCCCGCGTCGATGTCGCGGATGAGACTGAGCCCGACCGACGGTCCCCCGGTGTCCGATGTTGTGGCCGATCCCGATCACCTCCGTTGTCATGCCCTACGTTCCGTCTTCGTACAACCCGGCCACCCCTCGCGCCTTGCGGCGCAGGGCCTTGACGAGCTCGGGCGGCGACTCTACGACAACGTCGGTCCCCACGCTCAAGAGGCGCGAGGCGAAGTAGTCTAGCTCCTGCTTTGGGACCACCGTCTCGAGAAGCCCACCTCCGTCGCCGTCGGGCGAGATGCGGCCGAAGAGGGAGGCTAGCTCGAAGCTCTTCATCCCCCGCCTGGTTACGCGAACCCGCAACGTCGTCCGTTCCCCGTCCGCGCTCCCGACGCCGTGCGGCCAGTGCTCCAGGGGCACGTGAGCGGGGCGCGTGTATCCCTCGACGCGCTCGACGGAGATGAAACGGTCGGCCCTCATGGATACGTTCGCGTCCCTCTCCCGGTCGAAGCAGGCACAGTACCAGAACCCGGCCGAGGCGTAGAGACCGAAGGGGAAGATCACACGCTCGCGGTATCCGGATCGGATCGAATCGTAGACGACCTTCAGGTGCTCCTCGTCGAGCGCCGCCGAGAGCAACTTCCCCAACAGCGGCGCCTCGTAATGGCGCGCCGGTTCCAGGACGGCCACGTGCCGCCGCAGCCGGTCCAGCTCGCCCAGCGCGTCCTTCGGTAGCGCCGCCCGCAGCTTCGTAACCGCCGAGACCCCCTCGTAAGTGAAGGGATGCACCGGGTAACGCAGGAGGGCCTCGTAGGAGACGATCAGGCCGAGTGCCTCGTTCACCGTCAGCGACGGCGAGAGCCGCCTGCCACCCCGCGGCAAGGAGTAGCCGCCGCCAGGCCCCGGCGTCGAACGCAGCGGCACGCCCATCCCCGAGAGGACCCCGAGATCCCGCAGGATGGTGCGCCTGGAGACGCCGAACTCCTCGGCGAGCTCCGCCGCCGTGAAGCGCGGCCTCGCCTGCACCCTGACCATCAACTCCAGGAGCCTCGCCGCGCGGGACAAACCCCTCCTCGGCCCATCAGTTAGGTGACGCTAGATGTCACCATTGTAGGGTAGTCTCCGGTGTGAGACATCGCTTCGAGTGAGAGGGGTGCCATGCGAGAGACAACCCGGCAAGGTTCGGGCGAAGAGGCGAGGCGCGACGACGCGATGGTCCGCCTCCAGGAGATCCCCAACGTGGGGCCGAGGATGGCTGAGGATCTCCTGAAGCTTGGCGTCACGCGCCTCGGCGACGCCGAGGGCAGGGACCCGGACGAGATGTATCACGAGCTGTGTGCCCTGGACGCCGGGAGGCACGACCCGTGCGTGCGCGACGTGTTCGCCGCGGTGGTCTCCCACGCCGAGGGCCACCCGGCGAGGCCCTGGTGGGAGTTCACCCCGGAGAGAAAGGCCCGCGAGGCGGAGGTCGCCAGGAGGAAGCCGTGAGGTTCGGGTACGCTATCGCCTACGTGCGGGACGTCGAGAAGACGGTAGCCTTCTGGGAGAGGGCTTTCGGCCTGAAGCGACGCTTCGTCGACGAGGGCGGGCAGTACGCCGAGATGGAGACCGGCGCGACCACCCTGGCGTTCGCTGCCAACGCGATGGGCGAGTCCAACCTTCCCGGTGGCTTCCGCGAGAACGATCCCGCAGCTCCCCCCGCCGGCATGGAGATCGCCCTGATCTCGGACGACGTCGGGGCCGCCTTTCGTGCGGCGCTGGATGCCGGGGCAACGGAGACGGCCGGGCCGAAGCGGAAGCCGTGGGGGCAGATGGTCGCCTACGTCAGGGACCCCGACGGCATACTCGTCGAACTCGGCGACGAGGTGGGCGGCTAGCCGACCATACTTTCTATTTGCCGTGTCGAGCTTCCCCGGTTTCGGGCGGGGCACCTTCGGCGTCATCGAGCTCACCGTTCGTAGACGGCTGCTCGCCGGATCTCAGGAGCGTGAGGGCGCCGAGCGGGAACAGCACCACCGAGAGTAGCCCGGCGACCACGAGTGCGGCCCCGGTGGCAGGGCTCAGCAGCTCGAGCTCCGTACCGATCCCGACCGCCGCGACGATGAACGGTAGGGAGGTGGCCTGCAGCAGCCCCGCCGCCAGCACACCCCTGGTGCCGACCGCGCGCCCGTACAGGATCGCCGGCAGCCCGCGCGCGAGCAGGAGCGCGAGCAGGAACACCGGGACCGGCGCGAGCGCCGCGCCCCCGCCGGCGAACAGAGCCCCCACATCCAGCTCAACCCCGCTTACGACGAAGAAGAAAGGTATGAAGACGCCGTACCCTACGGCCTCGAGCTTGCGACGGAACAGGGGGTGCGTCAACATCGCGTCCTTGTCGACCAGCCGCAGCACGGTGCCTGCGATGAACGCCCCCAGGATCACCTCCAGCCCCAGGGACTGGGCGAGCACGGCGAAGCCCACGAGCAACAGGAGGGCGCCGCGCACCCGGATCTGCGCGCTCGAGTCTTGTAGCCTCTGCAAGATCGCGCTCAGCCATCGTAGGCGCTCGGCCTCGGCCAGCGCGACCCCGATGGCGCCGACCACCAGGACGAAGACCCCGATCAGCAGCACCACGGAACCGATACCGGTTGCGTCCCGGGAGAAAAAGAGCGAGAGCAGAATCACCGCGCCGAAATCCGCCACCGACGACGCCGTGATGACCAGCCGGCCCAACGCGGAGCCGCTCTGACCGGCGTCGGCAAGCACCGGCACGACGATGCCCAGAGACGTGGCGGAGAGCATTACCGCCACGAGCAGCGGGGCCTGTACGAGGCCGATGACATCTAGCAGGGAAGCGATGCCGAAGGCGATCGCCAGCGACAACGCGAACCCGATTCCGGCGCTCCGCAGCGTCCCGCCCCGCAACAAGCCGCCGAAGTCTATCTCCATGCCAGCCAGGAACAGCAAGAACGCCAGCCCCAGCAGGGCCATGAACCGCAGGGGCCCGTCCACCTCGACGAGGCCCAGCACGGCCGGTCCGATAACGATCCCCGCCGCTATCTCCACGACGACGGAGGGAACGCGCAGGGCCGGCACCAGGCCGAGCCCGAGAGGCACCAGGAACGCGACCGCCGCAACGATCAGCACGCCCGTGAG
Source organism: uncultured Rubrobacteraceae bacterium (assembly GCA_963769655.1). GTDB lineage: Bacteria > Actinomycetota > Rubrobacteria > Rubrobacterales > Rubrobacteraceae > CAVYMT01. The sequence continues at coordinate 452,786 of CAVYMT010000005.1, forward strand.
GGATATCTCCGGCATTACGGCGACCTCAAGATCCTTGACACCCCGGCGGACGGGCGGCCATCGTTCTCGACGCGGGCGCGTCTAGCGAGAGCGGCATCACACCGTGGCCCCCGGTCGCTCCTCGACGTTCGAGAACAGCGTGTTGAGCGACTCGGCGAGCGTCGGGTGGGCGAAGACGGCGTCCCGCAGCGCGGTGTAGGGTAGCTCGCCCATCATGGCCAGCTGGATCATGGCCATGATCTCGCCGCCCTCGATGCCGAGCACCGCGCACCCGAGGATCTGGCCGCTGTCGGCGTCCACGACGGCCTTCATGAAGCCGCGCGTCTCGTCCATCTCGATGGCCCGGGCCACGTAGTTCATCGGCATCTTCGCCACGCCGAAGTTCGGGCCCCTGTCCCGCGCCTCTTGCTCGGTCAGGCCGACACGGCCGAGCTGCGGGTCGATGAAGACGGTGTACGGCACCAGGCGGCCGGAGATCGTGGCGTTTCCGCCGTCCAGCAGGTTGGCGCGGATGATGCGGAAGTCGTCGTAGGAGATGTGGGTGAAGGCCGGTCCGCCCTTCACGTCGCCCAGGGCGTAGACGCCCGCGACGCTGGTCTCCAGCCGCTCGTTGACCCGGATGAAGCCGCGCCCGTCGGTCTCGACGCCGGCCGCGTCCAGGTTCAGCTCCTCGGTGTTGGGTGGCCGGCCGGCCGCGACCAGCAGGTGCGAGCCTTCCGGCGCGCGCTCTCCCTCGGGCGTGTCCGACGATCAGGCGGATCTTGCCGTCCTCGGTGCCCTCGACGCGCCGGGTCTCGGCTTCGAGCAGCACCTCGATACCGTCCTCGCGCAGGATCCCGGCCACCGCCTCGGCGACGTCGGCGTCCTCGCGGCCCAGCAGTTGCTTGCCCCGCTGCACGACCGTGACCTCGCTGCCGAAGCGGCGGAACATCTGGCCGAACTCCAGGCCGACGTAGCCGCCGCCGAGCACCAGCAGGTGCTCCGGCACCTCGTCCAGCTCCATGATCGAGGTGGAGTTCAGGGCCGGCACGGCGTCCAGACCCTCGATCGGGGGGTCGGCCGGGCCGGGCGCCGACGTTGATAAACACGTTGTCGGCGCTGAGCTCGAGCGTCTCGCCGTCGTTCAGGCGGACCTGCAGCGTCTTCGGGCCGGTGAAGCTGGCCTCGCCGCGGATCAGATCCAGGCCCTCGGTGTCCTCGATGCGCTGCTCGCTGCCGTTGCGGAAGCTGTCCACGATGTCCCGCTTGCGCCGCCGCACCTCGGCCATGTCGACGGCGACCGGGCCGTTGCGCACCCCGTAAGTCCGGCGAGCGCCGGTCGAGGTAGGCGACCCGCGCGCTGGCGACCATCGTCTTGGTCGGCGTGCAGCCCTCGTTGATGCAGGTGCCGCCGACGTGCTCGCGCTCGACGAGGGCAGTTTTGCGCCCCGCACGGGCGAGCGCCCGGGCGAGCGGGACTCCCGCCCTGGCCGGCCCCGATCACGACGGCGTCGTAGTGTCGTGCGCTTGCCACATCATCCATGGCTCTAGACTCCTTTTCGCGGGGTTCTGACCTGACTATGCGGGAAGGCACCGGCAGGCGGTGGACTCGGGGCACCGATCCACCTGACGGTCGACAATCGTCGCAAGGTCTGTCTCCGGCTAGCCCCTGCTGCCGAGCGCGCGGTCGAGGTTGAAGGCGGCGCTGATGAGGGCCAGGTGGGTGAAGGCCTGCGGGAAGTTGCCCAGCGCCTCGCCGCTGTGCCCGATCTCCTCGGCGTAGAGGCCGAGGTGGTTGGCGTAGCCGAGCATCTGCTCGAAGATCAGGCGCGCCTCGTCGACGCCGTGCCCGGCCGCGCGTCAGCGCCTCGACGAGCCAGAACGTGCACATGTTGAAGGTGCCCTCCTCCCCCGCGAGGCCGTCGGCCGACTTCTCGACGTCGTAGCGGTAGACGAGGCCGTCGGAGACCAGCCCGCCGTCCTTCGGGCGGACGGTTGATGGCGTCGAGGGTGCTGAGCATCCGCGGGTCGTTGGGCGACAGGAAGAAGACCAGCGGCATGATCAGGTTCGAGGCGTCGAGCGTGTCGCCGCCGTAGGACTGGACGAACGCCTGGCGCTCCGCGCTCCAGCCCCTGGTCCATGATCTCCTCGTAGATCTCGTCGCGCACCGCCAGCCACCGCGCCCGGTCGGCGGGGAAGGAGCGCTTGTCGGCGAGCCGCAGGCCGCGGTCGACGGCGACCCAGCACATGAGCTTGGAGTAGACGAAGTGCCGCCGCCCGCCGCGGACCTCCCAGATGCCCTCGTCCTCGCGCTGCCAGTTGTCGCAGACCCAGTCGATCAGGCGTCGCAGGTGGGTCCACAGGTCGTAGGAGATCGGGGCGCCGTACTTGTTGTAGAGGTAGACGGCGTCCATCAGCTCGCCGTAGATGTCGAGCTGCAGCTGGTCGTAGGCGCCGTTGCCGATCCGCACCGGGCGCGAGCCGCGGTAGCCGTCGAGGTGGTCGAGGGTCTCCTCGGTCAGGTCGCGGCGCCCGTCGATGCCGTACATGATCTGCAGCGAGCCGTCCGGCTCGGGCTCCTGGCAGCGCGCTTCGAGCCAGCCCATGAACGCGCTCGGCCTCCTCGGTGAAGCCGATGCGCAGGAGGCCGTAGAGGGTGAAGGCGGCGTCGCGGATCCAGGTGTAGCGGTAGTCCCAGTTGCGCTCGCCGCCGACGCCCTCGGGCAGGCTGCACGTCGGCGCCGCGACGATCGCGCCGGTCGGCTCGAACGTCAGCAGCTTCAGCGCCAGCGCCGAGCGGTGGACCATCTCGCGCCAGCGGCCCGTGTAGGTGCACTTCGAGAGCCAGCGGCGCCAGTAGTCCACGGTCCGCATGAAGAGCTCTTCTTCTTCCGGCTCGCGAGTAGCAGACCCCGCAGTCGTCGCCGGGTTCGATCTGCCGGAGCACGAACACGGCGGACTCGTCCTCTTGCAGCGTGAACTCGGCCACCGCCCCGCCGCCCCGCTGCTCCAGCGGGAACGAGCGTCGCCAGCCCCAGGCTGAGCTCGGGCGAGCGGAAGCGTCGCGCCGTCGGGGGCGATCTCGGTCTCGTGCTCGTCGCGGGCGTAGTCGAAGGCCGGGGAACACTCCATCCGGAAGCGCATCGCGCCGCGGACCACCTCGACGCGCCGGACGATCTGGTGGTCGTCCCTGCCCGTCCGCCGGGGCGTCGACCGGCATGAAGTCCGTGACCTCGCCGACCCCGTCCGGCGTGAAGAAGCGCGTGATCAGGACGTTCGTGTCCGGCCAGTAGAGCTGCTTGCGGGTGGCCTCGTCTTCGGCCGGGGCGATCCTGAACCGGCCGCCCTTCTCGTCGTCGAGGATCGCCGCGAAGACGCTCGGCGAGTCGAAGTGCGGGCAGGCACAGCCAGTCGATGGAGCCGTCCGTCCCCACCAGCGCCACGCTGTGCAGGTCGCCGATGATCCCGTAGTCCTCAATAGGCCGGTAACCCACGGTACCCTCTCCCCCGGATGCCGGCGTTTCACTTGCCTCCAAGGTCCGTACCTCCTCTCGGGTGCTCGACGGTACGCGGACCCGTCCGTCACGATAGTCATCGGTGATTACGCCGCCCTTACGTTTTGCTTGCGATTCCCTTAAAGGTCGGCGCCGGGACGATGAAGGATGGTACGCGCCTCTACGGGATCCTTGGAGCCGCTAGATCACCGGCGTCTCGCGGTACGAGCCGAAGACTTCTTGCATGGCGGCGCTGATCTCTCCGACCGTCGCGTACTCCCGCACGGCCTCGATGATCTGGTACATGGTGTTCTCGTCGCCCCGGCACGCCTGCTTGAGCTCTTCGAGGCGCCGCTCGACCAGGTCGTTGTCCCGCCTCCGCTTGAGTTCTTCGAGGCGCTCGAGTTGCCGCTGCGAGATCTCGGGGTCTATCCGATGGGTCTCGACGTCCTGCTCTTCCTGGGGCTCGTAGACGTTGACGTTGACCATGTAGCGCGTCTTCTCCTCCAGCTCGCGCTGGTAGCGGGCCGACGCCTCCGCTATCTCGCGCATCGGGAAGCCGGCCTCTATGGCCTCTATCATCCCGCCCATCTCGTCTATCTGCCGGAAGTAGTCGTAGGCCTGGCGCTCGAGCTCGTCGGTCAGGGCCTCGACGAAGTACGAGCCTCCTAGCGGATCTATGGTGTTCGTCACCCCGGTCTCCAGCGCGGCTATCTGCTGGGTGCGGACGGCGATCCTCACCGCCTCTTCGGTCGGCAGGGCGAGCGCCTCGTCGAGCGAGTTGGTGTGCAGGCTCTGCGTCCCGCCAAGGATGGCGGCCAGGGCTTCGAAGGCCGTTCTCGCCACGTTGTTGTACGGCTCCTGGGCCGTCAGAGAGACGCCGGCGGTCTGGGTGTGGAAGCGCATCCTCAGACTACGTTCGTCCTTCGCGCCGTACTTCTCGCGCATCACGGTGGCCCAGATGCGTCTTGCGGCGCGGAACTTGCAGATCTCCTCGAAAAAGTCTACGTGCGAGTTGAAGAAGAACGAGAAGCGCGGGGCGAAGTCGTCGACGTCTAGGCCAGCCTCGATGCCGGCCTCCACGTAGGCGAAGCCGTCGGCGAGGGTGAAGGCGAGCTCCTGAGCCGCCGTGCTGCCGGCCTCGCGGATGTGGTAGCCGCTGATGGAGACCGTGTTCCACTTCGGCATGTGCTCGGTGGAATAGACGAGCATGTCCTTGAAGACCCGCATGGAGGGCCCGGGCGGGAAGAGCCACTCCTTCTGAGCGATGTACTCCTTGAGGATGTCGTTCTGGTTGGTGCCGGCAAGGTCTTCCGGGGGCACCCCCTGCTTCTCGGCGGCGACGACGTACATCGCCAGGAGCGCCATCGCCGGGGCGTTTATGGTCATGGAGGTCGAGATCTCACCCATCGGTATCCCGTCGAAGAGGGTCTCCACGTCCTCCAGCGAGTCCACCGCCACGCCCTCGGTCCCGACCTCCCCAAGACTCAGCGGGGAGTCGGAGTCGAGGCCCATGAGGGTCGGCATGTCGAAGGCGACGGAGAGGCCGTTCTGGCCGTGCTCCAGGAGGTACTTGAAGCGCCGGTTGGTCTCGACCGGGTCCCCGAAGCCAGCGAACTGCCGCACGGTCCAGAGCCTCCCGCGGTACATGTTCGGGTAGACGCCCCGAGTGTAGGGGTACTCGCCCGGGTAGCCGATCTTCTCGTCGGGATCTCCATCGACGTCTTCGGGGGTGTAGAGGGGTTTGATCGGCACGCCGGACATCGTCGAGAACTCGACGTCGCGCTCGGGGATCTTGGAGTAGGCTTCCCTCCAGCGTTCCTTCGCGGCCTTCTCGGTGTCCAAGGCGGGCTCCTCTCGTCTAACCCCTTCGCCGGGACTCTAGCACAGCCCCGCTCGTCTCCGGGTTGCCTGCGCCAGCCTACCCGACGACGGGCCGCGAGGCCTCCACGCCGGCCGGCTCCCGAAGGACACCGGCTTGCTCGCGCAGGATGGCGCGGGAGATCACGAGCCGCTGTATCTCGCTGGTTCCCTCGTAGATCTCCGTGACCCTGGCGTCCCTGTAGAGGCGCTCGACCGGGCCCTCGTCCTTCATGTATCCGTAGCCCCCGAGTACCTGCACCGCGTCGTCGGTGACCTCGTTGGCGACCCGCGAGGCGAAGAGCTTGGCCCTGGCGCCGGCCTCTGTCACGCGCATTCCCTGGTCCTTCATCCAGGCCGCCTCGTGGACCAGAAGCCTCGCGGCCCGGATCTTCGTCTGCATGTCGGCGAGCTTGAAGGCAACGGCCTGATGCTCCCCGATAGGCTTGCCGAAGGTCTCGCGATCGGCGGCGTGGCGGGCGGCGTGGCGGAAGGCGGCCTCGGCGATGCCGACGGCCTGCGCTGCTACCCCGATCCTACCCGGGTCGAGCGTCCCGAGGGCCACGCCGAGGCCCCTGCCCTCCTCGCCGAGCCGGTCGGTGTCGGGGACGAAGACGTCCTCCAGGAGCACGTCGTCGGTGGTCGCGGAGATCACGCCCATCTTCTTCGCGTGCTTGCCAAAGGAGAGCCCTTCGGCGTCCGTGGGGACGACGAACGCCGTCACCCCCTCCGGCGCCCGGGCGAAGAGGATCATGGTGCCGGCTATGCGGCCGTTGGTGATCCACTGCTTGTGGCCGGAGATCCTGTACCCGCCCTCGATCCTCTCGGCCGTCGTTCCGATCGCGGCGGCGTCCGAGCCGGTCGTCGGCTCGGTGAGGGCGAAGGACCCGATCTTCTCTCCCCGCGCGAGCGGCGGGACCCAGCGTTCCTTTTGCTCCTCGCTGCCGTACAGGAGGATCGGCAGCGTCCCAGCGCTGGTGTGGACCGCAAGGGTGACGCCCACCCCCGCGTCGGCGCGGCTGATCTCCTCGACGAGCAGGCAGTAGGAGACGAAGTCGGCCCCGGCCCCGCCGTACTCCTCCGGCACGCAGAGGCCCATGTAGCCCATCTCCGAGAGCCGGCTCAACGTACCGAAGGGGACCCGGTCCTCACGGTCAAGCTCCGCGGCGTGCGGCGCGACCTCCTGGTCGGCGAATGCAGCCGCCAGTTCCTTTGTCTCCCGCTGGTCGTCTGTGAGAGAAAAGTCCATGCAATCCTCCTGTAACCCGGTGCCCGCCTTTCGAGAGTATAGTGAGTTCGCCGGCCCGTCGAGGTGCGTCGCTCGGGGGCTCGGGAGCGGTGGCTGGGCTACAATGGCTACCGCGGACAGGGAGACGCGAGGAGGTGCGTGCCGATGCTTGCCAAGGACGAGCTTCTCGACAGGGTCGTTGACCGGGTGAGGGATCAGATGCCCGAAGACAGGGCTCCGCAGGCGGAAGAGTTCGTCCGCCAGTACTATTCTTGGATTCCCCGCGAGGACCTCGAGGGCAGGTCCACCGTGGACCTCTACGGCGCGGCGATGGCCCACTTCAGCTTCGCCTTCGTCCGGGCCTCCGGAGAGTCCAAGGTCCGCGTGTACAACCCGCTCTATGAGGAGCACGGCTGGCAGTCCACCCACACCGTGCTCGAGATCGTCACCGACGACATGCCCTTCCTCGTCGACTCCACCCGCATGGAGGTCAACGCCCGGGGCTTCGCCATCCACCTGATGCTCCACCCCATAGTGAAGGTGCGGCGCGACGACGAGGGCCGGATCGTCGAGGTTCTCCCCGCGGACACCGACGACGCCCTCTCCGAGTCCGTCATCCACGTCGAGGTGGACCGGCAGACGGAACCCGAGGTGCTCGACGAGCTCCTCGCCTGCACCGAGCGCGTCCTCAACCAGGTCAGGGCCGCCGTCGATGACTGGCCCGCCATGGTCGAGAACGTCCGCGAGATCGTCGCGGGCTTCGAGGAGAACCCGCCGCCCATAAGCGGCGACGACCTCGACGAGGCCAGAGCCTTTCTCGATTGGATCTCGGACCACAACTTCACCTTCCTGGGCCATCGGGAGTACGAGCTGACGACGGAGAACGGCGAGGACGCCCTGATGAGCGTCGAGGGGACCGGCCTCGGCATCCTGCGGCAAACCGAGAGCAGACCCGCCTCCCGCAGCTTCGCCAAGCTCCCGCCCGAGGTGCGCCGGCTGGCACGCAGGCCCAACCTCCTCAACCTCACCAAGGCCAATTCGCGCTCCACCGTCCACCGCCCCTCATACATGGACTACGTCGGCGTCAAGCGGTTCGACGAGAGCGGGGAGCCGATAGGGGAGCGGCGTTTCCTCGGCCTGTACACCTTCTCGGCCTACAGCATGAGCGCCTTCGAAATCCCCATCGTGCGCCGCAAGGTGCGCTACGTTTTGGAGCAGGCCGGTTTCCCCGAGGGCAGCCACAACGAGAAGGATCTCCTGGAGATCCTGGAGACCTACCCCCGCCACGAGCTGTTCCAGATCTCGCGCGAGGAGCTCTTCGAGATCGCGATGGGCATCCTCCACCTCCAGGAGCGCCAGCGAACCCGGGTCTTCGTGCGCCGCGACACCTACGGGCGCTTCTTCTCGTGCCTGGTGTTCGTCCCGCGCGACCGCTACAACACCAACGTCCGGGAGCGCATGCAAGACATCCTCCAGGACGCGTTCGACGGCAGCAACGTCGAGTTCGACGTCCGGCTCTCGGAGTCCGTGCTCGCCCGCATCCACTTCATTGTCTACGTCAGGTCCGGGGCGGCCCCCGACTTCGACGTCGAGGAGCTCGAGGAGCGCCTGTCCGAGACCACCCGCTCCTGGGCCGACAAGCTCTACGACGCCCTGGTGGACGGGTTCGGCGAGGAACTTGGCACCGAGTACTTCCACAAATACCGTGACGCCTTCCCGGCAGGCTACCGCGCCGGCTTTCTGGCCCGCACGGCCGTCGCGGACATCCGTCGCATCGAGGAGCTCGCCAGCGAGGATGACCTCGGCATGAGCCTCTACCATCCCATCGAGGAGCCGGAGGACTTCCTCGGGTTCAAGCTCTTTCGGGTGGGGGACCAGATCTCGCTCTCCAGCGTCCTGCCGAAGCTCGAGGACATGGGCGTCGAGGTCGTGGACGAGCGCCCGCACAAGGTCGAGCCCGCGAGCTCCGAACCGGTCTGGATCTACGACTTCGGCCTCGTGGGCGCCGCCGACGGCGAGTTCCACACCGGGCAGGTGCGGGACATCTTCCAGGACGCCTTCGCCCGGGCCTGGCGCGGCGCCGTGGAGAACGACGGCTTCAACCGCCTGGTCCTGCGCGCCCGCCTGACCTGGCGCCAGATCACGATCCTCCGC
>CAVYMT010000006.1:0-399931 GCA_963769655.1 uncultured Rubrobacteraceae bacterium
CGAAGGAGCGGCCCACCCCGTCACGGGCGCCGTCTTCCTTCAAGGTCTTCCTGAGCTTGTGCAAGACGGCACGCAGGTCAGCACGGGCGTGCCGCTGCTCGCTTTCCGGCCACAAAAGCTCCGCGAGCTCACTCCTTGGGTGACTTCCTCCCTCGGCGGCCAGGTAGCACAAGAGCGCGAGCTCCTTCTTTGTCCCGAACCGGACGGGCAGCCCCTCAAGGTTTACCTCTGGCGGCCCGAGCAGCCTTAGGCCGACCCGCTTTTCTACTTGGGCCTTCGTCTCGAATCCCACGCGCCACGCTTTCGCTACGCCCCGCTGCTATCGTGGCTTGCACATGCAGAAGTGGGCGCTGGCTTGACTCTTTCCCACTCGAATTGTACAGGCGCCCTTCGGGGGAACGCAACAGTACAGTGCTATCGAGATTGTGAGGACTGGCACCCGAGACGAAAGAAGGAATCCGCAGTGGCGAGCGCCAGTGGTTGTAGTGGCAACGGTGGGTAGGACCCTGCTGTTGGCCTGGGACGTCTCAGCGGATCAGGAGGAGCCCTGGCGGCGGCTTCTGCAGGAGCTTTCGTACGCTCGGGGCGAGGAGGCAGTACCTGGAATCTCGTAGGCGTCTGGGCGTGTCGGCAGAGTCGGTGTGGCTCGTGCCGAAGCCGGCCGGGGGAGGGGTGGCAGTGGTTTGCCTGGAAGCCTCGGATCCCGAGCAGGCGCTGGGCGAGCTTGCGGCATCGGAGGCTCCATTCGACTCATGGTACAGCGGAGCAATGCGCAAGCTTTTCGGCTTCGATTTGGCGCGGTTACCAAGGGCAGCAGGCAGCGAGCTTCTTTTCGCGTGGCGCGATGGGGGTCCGGGCGAGCGTGAGGCTCCGAAAAACCCATTCCCCGACACCCCGGCTCGCTAAGTATGAGCTCTGTGGAGCATACAGAAGGGAGGAGCTGTTGGCGGTGAGGAGAGACCTGGACGATCAGAATCAAATCCCTGGTACTTCAAGACAACCGATGGGCATGATCACGCTCTTTACCATGTACCTCACGACGCTCGGCATAGCTCCTCGCTACGTTCTCACTACGCTCCCCTTGTAGGCTCCGGAGTAGCTCGAAGGCGAAAGGAAGGGAGGTTATCCACAAAGTGGAGATCTCGATCGAGGTCCTCTGCGACAGGGCGCGCCGCAGGCGCTGACCTCCGTTTCCACAGAGAACAGTGGCGCTCTTGGGTCCGCTACGCCGGCGAGCCCCAGCCAGAAAGGAACCACATGGCTACTCGAGAAGAACGCAGCACCGAGACCACCATGACCCCTCCCGCAGTCCGCCCCTTCCGGATCGACGTTCCGGAAGAGGAGCTCGCCGAGCTCCGCCGACGCATCGCCGCGACGCGCTGGCCCAGCAAGGAGCTCGTCGAAGACGGTCGCAGGGCGTGCAGCTGGCGACGATGCAGGAGCTCGCGCGCTACTGGGCGACGGATTACGACTGGCGCAAGGCCGAGGCGAAGCTGAACGCACTCCCGCAGTTCACGACCGAGATCGACGGGGTCGACATCCACTTCATCCACGTCCGGTCGCCGCACGAGGACGCGTTGCCGCTGATCATGACGCACGGCTGGCCCGGCTCGGTCGTCGAGATGCTCGAGATCGTCGGCCCGCTCACCGACCCGACCGCGCACGGCGGGAGCGCAGAGGAGGCGTTCGACCTGGTGCTGCCGTCCCTGCCCGGCTACGGCTTCTCGGGAGAGCCGACGGAGATCGGCTGGGACCTCGGCCGGACGGCGCGGGCCTGGGCGGAACTGATGCGCCGCCTCGGCTACGCCCGCTACGTCGCCCAGGGCGGCGACGTGGGCGCCGGCGTCACCGACGCGATGGGCCGCCAGGCACCCGAGGGGCTGGTCGGCATCCACACCAACCTGCTCGTGCCGGCGCTGAACGATGTCGCCTCGCTGCCGGCGCAGACCGAGCAGGAACGCGCGGCGCTCGCCGCGATCAGGACGTTCCAGTCGACCGGCAACGGCTACTTCGTGGAGCAGTCCACCCGGCCGCAGACGATCGGCTACGCCCTGCAGGACTCGCCCGTCGCCCTGGCCGCCTGGCTGATCGACCACGACACCGACGCCTACTACAAGATCGCCCGCGCCTTCGTCGACGGGCAGCCCTCGGGCAACCTCACCCGCGACCACGTGCTCGACGACATCACGCTGTACTGGCTGACCGGCACCGGCACCTCGGCGGCCCGGTCCTACTGGGAGGCCTACGGGGCCGATGCTCCCGCCGCCGCGGTCACCCAGGCTCCTCCGGAGGTTCCGATCCCGGTCGGGTTCACCACGTTCCCCGGCGAGATCTGGCGGACCCCGCGCAGCTGGGCCGAAAAGGCGTACCCCAACCTCACCTACTTCAACGAGGCCGACAGGGGCGGCCACTTCGCCGCCTGGGAAGAGCCGGACCTCTTCACCGACGAGGTCCGGGCCGCGTTCAGGTCACTGCGCTAGTCACAGTGAGGCGGTGACGCGACCGTCGTGCGCGCCACCCCCACGCTGCCACCCGGCACCATCGCTTCGTTAGCAATTGAAGCGCGATCTACGGAGGAAAGGAGACCACCATGACCACTCAACTTGGGGAAGAGGCTGCAGTCCGACCCTTCGGCATCGACGTTCCGGAAGAGGAACTCGTCGACCTCCGCCGACGCATCGCCGCGACGCGCTGGCCCAGCAAGGAGACTCGTCGAAGACAGTCGCAGGGCGTGCAGCTCGCGACGCTGCAGGAGCTCGCGCGCTACTGGGCGACGGATTACGACTGGCGCAAGGTGCGAGGCGAAGACTGAACGCGCTCCCGCAGTTCACGACCGAGATCGACGGGGTGGACATCCACTTCATCCACGTTCGCTCGCCAGCACGAGGACGCGTTGCCGCTGATCATCACGCACGGCTGGCCCGGCTCGGTCGTCGAGATGCTCGAGGTCGTCGGCCCGCTCACCGACCCGACCGCGCACGGCGGCGAGCGCGAGGACGCGTTCGACGTGGTGATTCCGTCCATGCCCGGCTACGGCTTCTCGGGCGAGCCGACGGAGGTCGGCTGGGACGCCGACCGCATCGCGGGAGCGTGGGCCGAGCTGATGGACCGCCTCGGCTACACCCGCTACGTCGCCCAGGGCGGCGACCAGGGCGCCGGCGTAACCGACGCGATGGGCCGCCAGGCACCAGAAGGGCTGCTCGGCGTCCACTTCAACTTCCTGGACGCGGCCCCGCGGGAGCTCCTGATGGCCGCCCTCAACATCAGGCTCGCGTTCTCCATGGAGGACCGCGAGGAGTTAAGTAAGGTCGTCGCGGTCTTCATGCGAGGCTACATCGCCGAGATGGGGGAGCACCCGCAGACGATCGGCTACCCCCTGCTGGATTCGCCGCTCGGTCTGGCGGCCTGGATGCTCGATCACGACGCGGACAGCTACGAGAAGATCTCCCGCGCCTTCGTCGACGGGCAGCCCTCGGGCAACCTCACGCGCGACCACATCCTCGACAACATCACGCTGTACTGGCTGACGAACACCGCGGCCTCGGCCGCGCGGCTGTACTGGGAGACCGGCAAGAGTACGACCGCCGCACTCAAGCAGCCGCCGCCGCACGTCATGCTCCCGGTGGGCTACACGGTCTTCCCCGGCGAGCTCTTCCAGGCCCCGCGCCACTGGGTGAAGAGCGCCTACCGTAACCTCATCTACTTCAACGAGGCCGACAGGGGCGGCCACTTCGCCGCCTGGGAAGAGCCCGAGCTCTTCGCCGAGGAGATGCGAGCCGCATTCACCTCACTGCGTTGATCGGCGGACGTGGGCGGCGCGCACAGATCGTGCGCGCCGCTCGCGACCTGTGTCGGGCAACTACGAGATTACGGAGCGTGACATGAGCAGCGCGGAGCAACAGGCGTCGGATGACCGATGCGGCAGCAAGGGTCGGGTCGTGGATTGGGTTACGACCTGGCCCACACCCGGAGGAAGGTGAACATGAAGACAGCAAACATCCGAGCATGGATGACTGCCGGTCACTGGGTCGCCGAGCAGGCCCCCGAGGAGATGGTGGCGGCGCTGACCGAGTTCCTAGCCCCGTACCGCGAGGGCGGAGGGGGCTTGCGATGAGCTTCTTCCGGAGCCTCTTCCCCGCGCATCGGGAGGCCGAAACGGCGATCTTGCCGAGCGAGGGCCGCCTGCCGCCTTTCGAGGGCGCGACCGGATGGCTCAACTCCGAGCCGCTGACGCCCGAGGGGCTCCGCGGACGCGTCGTCGCGGTGCAGTTCTGGACGTACACGTGCGTCAACTGGCTGCGAACGCTGCCGTACGTGCGCGAGTGGGCCGCGAAGTACCAGGATCAGGGCCTGACCGTGATCGGGGTTCATACGCCCGAGTTCGGGTTCGAGCGGAACGTCGACAACGTGATCGCGGCCGCCCGGGACACGAGGGTGGATTACCCGGTTGCGCTTGATAGCGACTACGCTGTCTGGCGCGCCTTCGCCAATCACTTCTGGCCGGCGCTGTACATCGCGGATGAGCAGGGACGGATCCGGTACCACCACTTTGGCGAGGGCGAGTACGCCATGTCGGAGATGGTCGTTCAGCAGCTGCTCCGCGAAGCGGGCAACGAGGGCTTCGATCCGGCGCTCGTATCCGTCGACCCCCAAGGGACCGAGGTGGCGGCGGATTGGAGCAACGTGAGAACGCCCGAGACATACCTGGGCTATGGGCGCGCTTACGGCTTCGCGTCTCCAGACGGCGAGCGGTTCGACGAACCTCACGACTATCCCGAGCCATCACGGCTGAGCTTGAACCAGTGGGCCCCGTCGGGCGTCTGGACGCTTGCCGAGCACGCGGCGGTGCTCAACGAGGCGCCCGGACGGATTGCGATCGGGTTCCACGCGCGCGACGTGAACCTCGTGATGGGACCGGCCGAGCGAGGTCTGTCGGTGCCGTTTCGAGTGCACATCGACGGACAGCCGCCGGGCGCCGCTCACGGAACCGACGTCGACGAGCGGGGCAACGGCACGGTTAGCGAACAGCGGATGTATCAGTTGATCCGGCAACCGGAACCCATCGCCGATCGGCGCTTCGAGATCGAGTTTCTCGATTCGGGCGTGGAGGCTTACGCATTCACGTTCGGCTGATCCGCGGCAGGGGCTATTTGACACCTGGAGACGAGCTGGAGATTCCTCATGGGCGGTTCTTTCAAGATAGGACGATTCTCGGGCATAGACGTGAGGGTGCACTGGACCTTCTTCCTGCTCCTGGCCTTCTTCGTCTTCGTCGGCTACCAGACTTCAGGTAGTCTGGCCGGGGCGCTCACACCGACAGCCGTGATAGTGGCGCTGTTCATCTGCGTGGTGCTGCACGAGTTCGGCCACTCCCTAGTGGCCCAGCGCCTCGGCATCGGGATCCACAGCATAACGCTTCTGCCGATAGGCGGGGTCTCCAATCTGGAGTCCCTCCCCGAGAGGCCTGCAGATGAGGTCAAGATAACGCTCGCCGGTCCTTTGGTGAACGTGGTGCTCGCCCCGATCTTCTTCGGCGTGGGACTTCTGTTGGGAGCCGGACCACGCATACCGGCGGATCTGTTCACAGGGGTTGGGTCGGTGGGACAGTTCTTCTTCTACCTGGGCTACCTAAATGTAGTTCTGGCGGTCTTCAACCTAATTCCCGCCTTTCCCTTGGACGGCGGGCGCTTGTTGCGGGGAGCACTCGCAACCCGCGTGGGAGCACTCCGTGCGACAGAGATCGCTTCGAGGGTGGGGCAGCTCTTCGCCATCGCCTTCTTCCTCATAGGGCTGCTCGGTGGCAACTTCCTGCTCGCCTTGGTGGCAGTGTTCATCTACTTTGGGGCAACCGGAGAGGCACAGATGGTCAGACAAAGACAGCTGACGCGCGGGCTGAGCGTCTCGGACGTCATGGGCACTAGATCTCAATCCGAAACCGTTACGCCTTCTCACACCTTCGGGCAGGTCCTCGACATGGTCATCCACGGCTACCAGGAAGACTTCCCCGTGGTGGACGAGAACGGGAGGCTCGTTGGCATGATCACGCGCGAGGAGATCATGGCCGCGGCCCACTCCCCTGAGAGGTACACGAGCGTCCGCGAGCTGATGAAGACGAACGTCCCCACGATCTCTTCCCGGGCCGACCTTTTCGAGGACGGTCTTCCCATCCTGCAGCAGAGCGGCCTCAGGGCGCTGCCGGTCACCGAGAACGGAGAGCTCGTCGGCATGCTCACCATCGAGGACGTTGGCCAAGCCAGCCTGCTCGGGCAGCCACCGAGGAAGACCGGCCCTACTGCTATGACGTCCGAGCAAGCGAGAACCTAGGAGGCAACACGATGAGCACAAACCCGCAGGACCGAACCCGGCCCACCGTCGTCCTCGTGCACGGCGCCTTCGCCGATGCTTCGAGCTGGAACGACGTGATCGAGCGGCTTCAGACGGAAGGCGTACAGGTTACGGCCGCCCCGAATCCGCTCCGCGGCATCTCCATCGACTCCGCCTACGTCGCCAGCTATCTCGACCAGATCCCCGGCCCGGTACTCGCCGTCGGCCACTCCTACGGCGGCGCGGTGATCACCAACGCCGCCAGCCAAGGCCGACAACGTCGTCGGCCTGGTGTATGTCGCCGCCTTCGCCCCGGACGAGGGCGAAACCCTGGGAGACATCGAGAGCGACTCCAGGGACAGCGTCCTGAGCACGGCCCAGGTCCCGCTTCAGTACCCGACCGGAGAGGACCAGGAGACGGCCGTGGAGTTCGCGATCGATCCCGAAAAACTCCACGACGCCTTCGCCGCCGACCTGCCCGACGAGCAGACCGCCGTGATGGCCGCCACCCAGCGCCCCGTCTCCGAGTTGGCGTTCTCGGAGCCGAACGGGCAACCCGCCTGGAGGAACCTGCCGTCGTGGGCGGTGGTCGCTACCGGCGACAAGGCGGCCGGTACGGATGTGGTGCGGTCCATGGCCGAGCGCGCCGGGGCCACGATCACCGAGGCCGAGGGCTCCCACGTGATCATGATCTCGAAGCCACAGGTCGTCGCGGAGGTAATCCTGGCCGCGCTCGCAGCGGTCCCCCAGAGGGAGGAAGAAGCTCGCTCGCTGACCCTGCAGGATCGAGAAGGTAGCGCTTGAGACCCTCCTCTAGGGAGGAACACGGACGCGAGGCTAAGGCTGATGAGCATGAACTGGAGAGGCTTTACGAAAGACCCATGGGATAAAGGGAACTATGCAGAAGTGCAGGGCCCGAGCGGGAGCGCTCGCGTTCGGCTCTCGGCCATTGCGCTCGTCTTGCTCGGGCTGTCACTGGCTAACCTCACCCCGGCGTCCGCACAAGACGCGGAGCCCACCGGGGTGATCACGGAGGCGGAGCTCAGGGAAGCCTGGGCCGACCCGATGCGGACCTCGATCGAGCTCGGCGGCGACATCTTCCTCAGGCAGTGCAAGACCGGCGACCCCATCCGCGAGTCGGCGCGCCCGATGACGCTCGACGGCAACGGGCACACGATCAGGCAGACCTGCTTCGAGAAGCGGGTGCTCCGGCAGGACGGCACGGGCTACCTCCTCATCAAGGACGTCACGCTCACGCGCGGGCGGCTCCGACGGTCCCGGCGCGGCGGTCACGACCAGGGGAGAGATCGAGGTGGTCGGCTCCAAGGTCCAGCAGAACCTGGCCGAGGAGCCCGGCGGCGGGATCTTCTCGATGCGCCGGGCGACCGATCAGGGACTCCATGATCACCAACAACCTGGCCAACGACGACGGCGGCGGCGTGTACGCCCGGCGCGGCGGCGTGCAGGTCTTCGACTCCACGGTCAGCAACAACCTCGTCGACGGGTCCGGCGGAGCGATAGGCTCGACCGGGGACATCCTGCTCGTCCGATCCCACAGCGACGGCAACACCACCGACGGCGACGGCGGGGCCCTCTACGCCGACGAGGACGGCGACGTCACCGTGGTCGACTCCACCGTCGACGGCTCCGACGCGGACGGCCCGGGCGGCGCGATCTGGACCCTGGACGGCGACGTCACGGTCGTGGGCTCGACCCTCAACGGCAACCGGGCCGACGACCGGGGCGGAGCGATCGGGGGCGAGGCGGACGTGTTCGTCATAAACTCCACCATCGCCCGAAACTCCGCCGTCGCCCACGTCGGTGGAGGGATCTTCTCCCGCGGCAACCTCTACGTTGCCAACTCGACCGTCTCCAACAACTACGCCGAGGGCCAGGGCGGGGGCATCCTCGGGGGCGGCGTCGTCCGATTGGAGCACTCCACGATCCTCGACAACGTGTCGTCTGTCGCGGCGAACGTCGGCGCGGGGGAACGCCTCGAATCCTTCGCCTCGATCGTGGGGCCGGCGAGGACCACCGATGTCTCGGGCGAGGTCCAGCCCACCGAGACCAACTGCAGGGTCACCTCCACGACGTCGTTCGGCTACAACTTCGTCTTCGACGCCTCGTGCGGCCTGGACGACCCGAACGACGTCGTGGGCGAGGGCGACCCGCTGCTCGGAGCCCTGCTGGAGAACGGGGGATTCGGCGAGACCCGCCTGCCCGAACCCGGCAGCCCGGTGCTGGACCGCGTACCGGCCGAAGACTGCGCGCTCTCGCCTTTCGAGGACGTCCTCAAGGAGGGCGACCAGCACCTCGAAGGTCTCGTGGACGACCGCCGCGCCTTGATGGCCAAGGACCAGCGCGGCATCGACAGGCCCCAGGGACCGGCGTGCGACGTCGGCGCGGTGGAGCTCGGACCGTGAGCCTCGCGAGTGCGATGTCACCAGGCACGACCAGAAAGGTGGGAAGGAGATCCGCATGCGACACCTTCTAATTCTCGCCCTGCTCTGCGCCTTCGCGCTGGCCTCGGCGACGTACGTCCCCGACTTGCTAGAGGCCGCGCGCAAGCCGCCCCCCAAACCTACGGCGTCCAAACTGGAGAGGAGCGTGAAGAACCTCGAAGGGCAGGTGGCGGCCATGGAGCTGACGGCCGACCGCTACGCCAAGTGGAAGACGTGCGTCTCGCTGGTGCCCGTGAACGAGCTCGGGGACCCCGACAACCGCTTCGGTTACGGCTACGACGAGAGGGACGGGACCGGGCCGACATTCATGCCCGCGCTCGCCGTGGACCGGGAGGACGAGACACCTGAGTACGCGTTCCTCAGGTTCGCCCGTCGCGACGACTGCCACAGCCAGCCGACCCAGCCCGGCGGTACCGCCGAGGACGCCTCGGTCGGTGCGCCCGACGCCATACAGACGGTGCTCGTAGCCTCGTCCCAAGAGCGGGCGTCTTCGAGCGAGTCGAGGGTTCGCGTGCTCGAGAGGCGGGTCGTGCGACTCAGCGAAAGGGCCGAGGCCCTCGAAAGGATGTCCGAGCGCTTCGACGAGTGGGAGTCATGCCTCTCGTGGGTGCCCGTGACCGAGTACGGCGACGCGGACGGGCGCTTCGGCTACCTCTTCGGCGAGAAGGGGGCCGAGGCAGGTTACAAACCGGCCATCGCCGTGGACACCAGCGAGTTGGACGACCCGGACTACCAGTTCCTCGCGTTCGTCGGGCGCGACCGTCCGTTCACCGACCGCGAGTGCGAAGGGGAACCCGGGGAAGGCGTTGATTGAGACCGGTATGCGCGGCTGGTCTCCTTACGCCGAGCCGGCGAAGGCTGCTGAACCTCCCCATAGAAAGGATCTACTATGCGCCAACTCTCCTTCCTCGCTCTGGCCGGCGCCGCAGCGCTCATTCTGGTGCTGTCAGCATTCGGCACTGTCGAAGCAAAGCCCCCCCAGGGCAACGCCTCCGTCCAGGACAGATTGGTAGACCTCCGGCAAGAGGTTGCCTCCCTGCGGGAGGACGTCGAAGACCTGCAGGAGCCGGTTGAGGAATTCGACCTGTTCGATCAGTGCATGTTCACGATCGGCGTCACCCAGTCCGGGACACGGGATGGCAACTCCGGATACGTCTACGGTAACAGCGGCCAGCGTCGCATGGGCGCGCTTGCGATGGACATGCGCGGCTTCGATCCCCCGCAGTACGACCTCCTCGCATTCCCCGGCGAAGAACCGCCGCAGATCGAATGCAACGAGGACGCCGGAGGATTCGACTCTGACGAATGAGATGCAAGAATTCAGCCTGCTCGGGCCGCTACCGAGGGAAATGAGCAGGATGGGCGACAGAGCGACCAGCCAGGAAACCGCGAGCCGTAGCGGAATCGCGATGTAGCTTATCGTGACAAGTAGTCGCGCGACCTTTCGTGTTATGCGGGCAGCAAGGGAGAACAAATGAAGGGGATGAAGCAGATCGATGCCGGCGTCCTGAGCGTCGGATACGCCGAAGATGGCCTGACCGATGGTCCTGCGGTGATCCTTCTGCACGGCTGGCCCTACGACGTTCACAGCTACGTCGATGTAGCGCCTTTGCTGGCGGAGGCAGGCTACCGGGCGATCGTCCCGTATCTGCGCGGCTATGGCACGACGCACTTTCTTTCAGGCGAAACGTTCCGAAACGGCCAGCAGTCGGTGCTCGCTCTCGACATCGTCGCTTTGATGGACGCCCTGGGGATCGAGAAGGCGATCCTGGCCGGTTTCGATTGGGGGGCGCGGACGGCCAACGTCGTCGCGGCGCTCTGGCCGGAGCGCTGCAAAGCGCTCGTCTCCGTGAGCGGCTATCTGATCGGCAGCCCAGAGGCCAACAGGATGCCGTTGCCGCCCAAGGCCGAGCTCCAATGGTGGTACCAATACTACTTCGGCACGGAGCGCGGTCGGGCCGGCTACGATGAATACCGCCACGATTTTGCCAAGCTCATCTGGCGGATCGCCTCGCCGAAGTGGGACTTCGATGATGCCACGTTCGATCGCACCGCGGCGTCGTTCGAGAACCCGGATCACGTCAGCATCGTGATCCACAATTACCGCTGGCGGCTCGGTTTGGCCGACGGCGAGCCGACGTATGACGATCTGGAAAAGCGGCTTGCCGAAGGTCCGCCGATCACCGTGCCAACCATTACCCTTGAGGGTGATGCCAATGGCGCACCCCACCCGGACGCCAGTTCATATTCCAACAAATTCTTGGGCGAGTATGCGCACAGGATCATCGAGGGCGGCGTTGGGCACAATCTGCCTCAGGAAGCCCCGCAGGCCTTTGCCGAGGCCGTCGTGGATGTCGACGGCATTGACCGGCGTCAGCTAGTGTAGGCCGCACAACGTCGTCAAGATCGGCTTCCACGCCTTGGAGGAGAGACAGATGGACCAACGACCTTATGGAGGGCATTGATTGTGAAAGCTAGAGAGATCGTGCTCGCCGCGATACGACCCAGGCTACCCTTTGAAGGCGAGCGGCCATCTCTAAGCAGCGCGACCGAGTGCCTCAACTCGCAGCAGTCGACTACGGTCGGCCGAGTTTCTCGATTCGGGGGTGGAGGCTTTCGCGTTCACGTTCGGCTGATCTACGCCAGAGGCGATTCACCCATCTAGGGGCTACAAGCTGGATAGCGAAGCACGGGGCGAGGTCGGAAGATGTTAGGAAAGCTGGCCGCCGAACAGAGAAAAGAGATAGCCTGCAAAGCGGCTAAGGCGCGGTGGGATGAGAAGCGGCGAGAAGAACCATGAGTAGCGGCGTGGGCCGGTTGGCGTTTAGCCTTGCCAAGGGCTCTTTCTTCATCGTCGTCCTTGCATTGGCTACTGGTTGGGCGGTATCCGAGGGGATTTCTCTGGTGGTCGGGCTTTGGGTCGGCTTAGTCTTGGCGTGGGGGGCATACCGATTCTTCGGCTGGGATAGAGCAGCCCCAAAGTACGTTTACCTGTGGGGGATCGTCGGCGGGGCGCTTGTGTTGGTCGCGCTGTTTGAGGTAGGCGTTATGGTCGGCGCGATACCCGCTACCCCAGCGGTGACAGTCGCCTTCTGGACGGCTTGTGGGCTCGTCTTCGGCGCTGTGCTTCTGGCAGGAGGAATAGACAGACGTCTCCCCGAAGAAGAGGGGTAGCACATCATTGTCATTGCAGTAGCAAGAGAAGGGAGGTGGGTAGTAATGATACGCGTTGTTATCTTTATCGTGTTGGTTCTGGTCATCGCGGCAGCGTCTATTGATTGTCTTGGATTTGGTCCCGGCATCTACGGCGTTTGCTAGACCTGGTTTTCACAAGAGCCAGATCGCAAGCAAAAGGCAAGGAGGTGAGGAGTATGGGCGGAGGGTTCATTTCTCGCGGTTTCGGGGGCCGGCGCAACAGGCAAGACACCGCGCTGCCGCTTCGCCAGGCGGGGGCGTCGCTTGAGGTAGTTCATCCGGTTGCGAAAACGCGCGCCCGCATCCGATACCGTCGAGTCGATACTGGTGGCTGGGGGTGAGCGGCAGCGGTGACCGCTCATCTTCCACGAAGCGTTGTCCCGTTGGGAAGCGGGAGAAAGGCGGAGACATGAGCGCCGATCTGCAGGACGGATCCGGGCCGACCGTCGTCCTCGTGCACGGCGGGTTCGCGGACGGCTCCGGCTGGCGGGGCGTCTACGACCTTCTGAAAGACGGCCACGACGTCAGGATCGTCCAGGAACCCAACCTTTCACACGGGGGCGATGTCGCGGCGACCAAGATGATCATCGACCAGCAGAGCGAACCCGTCGTTCTCGTTGGCCACTCCTACGGCGGAGCGGTGATCACCGAGGCGGGCAACCATCCCAAGGTGGCGGCGCTCGTCTACATCGCGGCCTTCGCGCCGGATCGGGGCGAGTCGGTGGAAACGCTCCTGGGAACCTTCCCGCCCGGCGAGCCGAACGCGGGAGACGCCATCCTGCCGCCCCAGGACGGCTTCCTGTTCCTCGACCGGGAGCAGTTCCACGAATCGTTCGCGGGCGACGTGAGCGCCGAAGAGGCCGCGTTCATGGCCGACTCGCAGGTCCCGTGGGGCGTGGAAGCCCTTGGCGGCACGATCGGCGAGGCGGCGTGGCGGAGCAAGCCGAGCTGGTACCTCGTCGCGACCGAGGACCGGATGATCCCCCCGCCGGTCCAGCGCTCGATGTCCGAGCGGGCGGGTTCGACCGTCGAGGAGGCCACGGGCAGCCACGCGATCTACGTGTCGCGGCCGGATGTGGTCGCGGACCTGATCCGCAACGCCGTCCGCGCCAACGTCTGAGCGGCCTGCCGAGCCCGAAGTAGCGGTCCAGACTTCCGAGAACCGTGATTACTCGCGGTCGGGTGCATAGCCGCTGCGGGCCCGTCCGCGGCCCGGCGCCGAATGAGAGAGGGATGCGGGGTGCGGGTGACCGCACACGGCGCCGGGCAGAGCCACGGTAGAGCAGCCCGAGCCCACCGGTCAAGCGCGGGTTTTCGCCGCTGTAACTTCTCCTGAACTTCCGGTCGAGGCTTGCCCGCGGCGCGCCCGCGCGGCCGTTTGCCTCAGCAGCCCCCACAGCCCCGCCTCGCTGCGCAGGACCTCGGGCTCCGCGCCGTGGCCGAGGATCAGCGCGCCGCTGGTCCGCCCCGCCCCCGGGCCCCGCGCACCTCCAGCACGCTGAAGTCCGGCACGAGGTCCAAGACGTCCGGGAAGGCGCGTCCCGCCCGGCCGACGGCGGCCGCGACCTCCGTCGTGTAGAACTCTTGGGGCAAGAAGTTGACGGGCATCTTGCCCCAGTAGACCGTCTCGTAGGGCTTGCGCCCCCCGACCACCATGCGAACCCTCCTCCTCTTCGGAAGGGGACGTTTTGTACCGTGCGCGGCGGGGCGGCAAACCCCCGGCCCCTAACAGGCCCTTGCGAACTTCCTAGTACTCTAGCCTTACCCGCAGTTGGGTGAATAACGTAGGATGGCCCGGTGAAGTGGCTCGCGCATGAGCCAGGACCGATACGAGGAGCCGGGCATGATCACGTGCGTCGTAGACTACGTCATAGACCCCGCCAAGACCGCCGACTTCGAGCAGTTCGCCGCCCGCTGGATCGAGCTCGTCGAGCGCCATGGCGGCACCCACCACGGGTACTTCCTGCCCGCCGAGGGCGCCAGCGACCGGGCCCTCGCCCTGTTCAGCTTCCCAAGCCTCGCCGCCTACGAGCGGTACCGCGGCCGGTTCGGCTCCGACCCGGACTTCGTGGAGGCCGACCGCATCCGCGACGAGAGCGGCTGCGTGCTGCGCTACGACCGCGCCTTCATGCGTCCCCTCCTGCCCCAACGCCCCGGCCGATGAGGGCGCGGGGTCCCGGTAGGACGAGGGGGCAAGGACCGGGGCCGCGCGAACTTCCGGTAAATCGGCTTACCCGCAGCTGGGCGGCTAGCCGTGTCCACCCCCCTTGGCGGTCGCGTCGCGGAGCCCCGCGCCCGGGCGGGCGGCCATGGCCGCCCGCACCTCGTCCTCGCAGTCGGACTTCTCCGGGTGCCCGGACGGCGAAGCGGCAAGCGTCTCGCCCGTGGGGGAGCGCAGCCTCCACCTGTAACTGTCTTCGACGTCCCGGTAGAGGACGAACTTGCCCGCCTCGGTCTTGTCCACGCGTCGGCTCCTTCGTTGGTCCGCTTCTTCGCCGCTGGCCGGGGCAGTCGTCGCCCGGCCGAAGCCTTTGGTACCCATCGCGCGGCGGACCTACGCCCTCAGGACCAACCGCGATCGCGCGAACTTCGGAGAATGTCAATTACCCGCGGTCGGCCGCAAAGCGTAGGTTGCCGAGGAATCGAAACGGCATCCCACACCTCCAAGGACTGGAACATGGAAGGGCCCGAACCTCCTGCAGGCGGTCCCGTGCTGCAGATAGTATTCTTGCCGTCGGGTCGTCCGCCAGTCACGAAGTCCGGGCGTCGCCACCGCGCCGGCCCAGGCGAGCCGACAAGGCGAGCACCGCCAACCCCGACAATGCCCCCAAGGCGGCGGACGGGAGGAACTGCGGAAATGTTAGCCACACCAACGCCGGCGATAGACCGGACCCGAACCTGGGAACCAAGACCAAGGCGGCGTAGACCAACGACCTGACCAAGGGGCACAGGAATCCGCCGAGCACGGCCGCCAACGGGCGACCGGCGACAAGGACGACCGCCGCGCCTATCGCCGCGGCCCCGCCAAACCCGAGCAAGAAAGACCGACCGAGGTCATCACCCTCCGCCGCTACCGGGTAGGCGATGACGGGCAGCGCCGGCAAAGAGCGCCGCGCCCACGGAGAAGGCGATCAAGAGACGCACGCGCTTGCCGCTATTGTAAGAGAGAGCTCAACACCTGGGCGCGTTGGCCGGCAGTTGGACGGACGGGGGCGGACACTAACTCGCACGGAGAAACCGACCGATGGATGGCACGAGGGGATTAGTTGCGCATCATCGGCGGATCGAACCGACGATGAAACGCTCCCTCGGCCCCGTTCCCCTCGCCGGGTGTCGGCTAGCCGACGCTGTTTATCTGTTGCTCCGCCACGTTGATCTGGACCGGGGCCGCCGGTCCCGACCTTCGCGCTTGGGTCAGCGCCCGCACCGCGGAGAGGTGGCGGTTGTGCGCCCGGTCTATGCGCCTCTGGTGGTGCTCGCCCTGCGACAGCGTCAGTTTCCGTGCGCTCCGGACGTAGAACGCCTCGAAGGCGTTGACCTGCAGCCACGTCGCGACGATCCAGCCTACCAGCATGCGCTCCAGCGGCGAGGGGTCGTCGTTCAAGGGCCAGCATACGGGCTCTCAAGGACTGCCCGCGGGGCACGTCCTCGCCGGTGGAGAGGATCAAGGCTCGGTGCGGCCTCTCCGGTCGAAGGGTCGTGTCCGGTCTCATCCTCTGCCTGCCCGAAGCGTTGCCCTTGGCCCGGATCACCCTGTCTGCCTTCTTGTGCCACCGTTGCACGTCGTGGGAGCCGCCGGTGGGGGCGAAGTCGTCCAAGACCATCAGTTGGTCCTTGGCCTGGAACGCCTGCGCCTCGAGGGCGTTGTCGGTGGACTCCCAGGACGTTAGGCGCCGGGCGTCCAGCTCGGGGCCGTAGTGCTGCTGGCACAGGGCGGCCAGTTCGCTCTTGCCTTCCCCGGTCGGGCCGGAGAGGTGTTCGCTGAAGTCCGTATCGCCCAGGGCGGCGCGGTAGGTTGCGGCGTGCAGGGGCACGGTCACGGTCTCCGGCGCCAGTTCCCAAAATGCCAGGCTTGCGCGGATGGCGTCGACGAGATCCTCCACTTCCGGTAGCTCGGGCAACGTGCGTCCCTGAAGGCCCCCGGACAACTCCACGTGTACATCTCCGACCTGACCCTCCTGACCGATCGCACCGCCGGCGTGCAGGTAGAGCCATCTGCCGCCCAACTTTCGCCATCCGGTATGGGAGTAGACGTGTCGGGCCGGAACCTCTCCCGAGAGCATCTGCACCGCAGCCCGGGTGTGGTCCTTGATGCCGAATCCCGGGTATACGATGGCCCCGGCCCCCAGGCGTTCCGTCGCCCAGCCCATGCCGGCAAACTGAAAGTTCGACACGCAAAAGATGGTGCGCCGTCCGTTCAGGTCGGCCTCGATCTCGAAGTAGCGTCTCAGCTCCGCACCATCGTCCTCGGCCACGTCCGCGGTGATGCGCGCTGTGAAGTTCGTGAGAGGCGTGGCCACGCTCCCGTTCTGTGTCGGCTTGTCCCACACGAGGCCGACCGGCGTAGCGCGGTAAGGATGTTTAGGCTCGTCTTCGAGCGGAGGGTACTTCAGCGTCGGCGTGGCGTGCGAGAGGAGATCGTCCAGGGTGCGCCCGGATGCGAGATAATCGTCCGCGCCCTGCTTCTTCGCGTGCTTCCCAGCCGGAAGGTAGATGAGCATCACCTTCGCGTCCCGGCTCTCTAGAAACCCTTTGAGTCGCCGCAGGGCCTCGTGGACTTCCCGCTTCTCCATGACGTCGGAGTCGAAGACTACGTAGACCTTGCGGCCGTTCAGGGCGACATGCTCCCACTCAGGTAGCGCCGTCTTGCCGCCGCGCCCGTTCGTCCCGCGCCAGTTCCACACCCCGATCAAGGCCACGGCGCAAAGCTCCCGGCTAACCAGGGCGTCGCCCTTCTTGATCCCCTCCGTGACGAAGAGCGGCGCCGAGGGATCTCCGAGGCGCTCCCCACAAGACGGGTGCACATCCAGGGCCATGCCCGCCCCGCCCGGGGTCTCATACTTGATGGGCCTCCCGCGCTTGTCGATTCTCGGCTTGTCCGGACGGGACTGGTAGAGGACGATCTCCCCGGCCGGGCCGTAAATAGGCATCAGTAGCGCGGGGACGCTCCTCTGAGACTGCCCGAAGCCGAGCCGCATGAGCTCAGCCTTGCTCGTGACGGTGCGGTATCCACGTTTGACCGCGACTCGAGCCCCGATGCCGGACTCCTCGAAGAGCATCCGCTTGTGCGCCGGAGACAGCCTCCCCCGACCGCTCACGGGCGCGCCCTCCGAATCTTCTCCGTACCTCCGTCTGGGCGGTCCGGCACACTTGCCGCGAATCGACCCCGCTTCCCATCCTCCACTGCCATGAGGCTATTCGCCGGCCTCGGCGTTCATGTAGCGGTCGAGGCTCTCCCGATTGATCCTGACCGCCCGGCCGATGTGCCGGGCCTTGATCGAGCCTTCGCCCACCAACTTTCGGAGCGTGGTCCTCGAAAGCCCCGAGATCTTCCCGGCCTGCCTGTACGTCACCCACTCTCGGGTAACCTCCGCCTGCATCGCGCTCCTCCCTGGCTCGCCGCCGCGTTCCGTTGCGTTTATTGTCGCCCAGATGTACGCTGTAGGCAAGCGGTTCTCGAAGCAAAAGCGGACAAAAGGAAATGCGGATTTGTGAGCCATATAACCGAATCGTATGAAGCATTGAAAATAGCGGTCAAAAAAGAGTCCCCCAGCCGTCCGTGGCCGGTATACAGAGACTACGAGCCCACCGAAGAGGACGGCATGAGCTACGTGGTGGCTTCGATCAGCCAGTTTGAGGAGATCTCGGAAAACGTTGTAGAGGGCGGCTGGCGAGTTAGGCGGTGGAGGGCTCGCGCGCCAGAAAGGGCCGCCCTGAACGTGTACGCCCCCCTGGAAACCCCCGAGTTGATCGTGGACCTCGCAGAGCTTGCCGAAAGTCCGATCACGCCCGAGGCGGTCGTGGGTTGGGCGCAGTCCTACGGTTTGCTGGCATCTTCCAGAACGGAGGACGTACTGAAACAGCCCGGTTTGCTGGGCCGGGAGCGTATTGTTGGCTTCGGTTGCAGGGAGAGCGTGCCGAGCTTCGCGGGGGCGGCCAAGGAAGTCAGGACGTGCTTGCGGGCGTACGAAGCCCTCAGAGGACGTGGTGACCTGGACCTCGCCGAGCTGTCCGCGAGCATCGATCCTCTGCCCAAGGAGGCGCTCAGGCCGTGGGAGCTTAAGGCTGGCCACGAGCGGGCGTGGCTATTCGGCGTGCTCGGCAGGATGGTCCAGATGCGCCTGAGCGAACACTGCTACCCGCAGTTCAGCATCTACTCAAGGGGCGGGCACCCGACCGGCAGGTACTTACTGTCCTTGGGATTCCACGGTCTGCTGGGGGCGATCTGGATACAGATGGCGTGGTTGCTGGAGAGCGAAGGCCGCCGCGTGACGTTCTGCAAACTGCCGGACTGCCGCCGAGTCGTGACCTTCGAGCCGGGGAAAGATCCCGAGGCCGACCCCGACGCGGAGGCCCACGGCAAGCGGAAGACGCGCAAGGACAGGGTGTTCTGCGAAGGCCGGGGCTGCAAGCAGAAATACGCCTACCGACGAAGCAAGGGGTGGCGGGGGCATCCCTGACCCCGAGATCCGGCCCGATGGGCGCATCAACATCCCGCCCTAGTGGAGCTTTCGCCGATGTCCGCTTGCGCCACTCCCCGCCGGAGAGACCCCGACCGTGCGGTGCTTATTCCGGGCCTTTCCGCAGCGTAGGATCACGCGTCGAGCCATGCACCTTCGCGAATAAACATCCGCCGTCACAACATGTAGTCCCCCGGTCCTACGCCCCGAGGCCCTCGAGCGGGCTCTCCTAAGCCTACAGGAACGCGGCTATGCGGGATCGCGCGTACGGACTTCCGGGAACGCGACTTACCGGAAGGTGGGTGCATAGGAGGCTTCGACGAGCACGGAGGCCTGCCCCAGGCGCGTTACACGCGTGGGGTAAACGGCGGTAGGAGGCGGGGCCGACACGCGTCGGCCCCGCCGATCCCTCGTGACGGGAGGCCGGCGCCCTAGCCGCTCGAGCCCTCTATCTCGATGCGCTTGGGCGCCCGCTCCACGGCGGCGCCCTCCACGGTGACCTCGAGCACCCCGTCCTCGAACCTGGCGCGGATCTTGCTCTCGTCGGTGCCCTCCGGCAGCGTCATGCTCCGGCGGAACGAGCCGTAGCGGCGCTCCCTGACGTGGTAGCCGCCGCGCTCCTCCTCCTGGTCGACCCTGTGCTCGCCGGAGATGGTCAAGGCCCCGTTCTGCATCGTGATGTCCACGTCCTCCTGCTTGACGCCCGGGAGCTCGGCGCGGATCACCAGGTCGCCGTCCCTGGTGAGCACGTCCATCGCCGGCACCCACTCGGCGAGCTGCTGGGACCCCCCGCGCCGACGGCGGGGGCCCTGGCCGCCCAGCATCTCGTTGAACAGCCGGTCGACCTCGCTCTGCGCGTCGTAGAACCCTCGGAACGGACTCAACATGGCCCTAACACCTCCTCTTCGACGCGGCCCCGCCGACCGGGGCCAAATTCCCTACTGCGCGGCCATTGTAAAACCGCCTCCTACAGTTTTCAACCAGTTTTGCCCAAGAATTTTTACAATCTTTTAGGATGGATACAACAAATCGCAAGTTTTCATACAGTTTGTGGTACCCTTTGTCCGGCAGACGGAGGCTTAGGTGCGGAGGTGCGGGATGCCCGGACCGGGCGAGCGTTTGGAGGACGTCCGTCGCTCGCGGATGTGGACCCAAGCGAGGTTGGCCGAGGAGGCCGGGGTGAGCCCCGCCACCGTTTCCGGCATAGAGACCGGCAAGATCAGCCGCCCGCACTTCGGCACCCTGGAAAAGCTGGCCCGCGCGTTGGGTGTGGCGCCCGAGGCGCTGCTCGACCGCGGGCCCCCCGAGGCGCGGGGTGGCGCGGGGCCGCTGTCGTTGGAGTGGGCGAGGTCCACCGCGGAGGGGGAGTTCGAGCGCGGGCTGGAGGGCGCTTCACCCGCGAACCTGGACTCCCTCTCGCGCGAACTCGACGAGGAGCACGGACGCCTGCACAGGCTCTACGGGCGGTTCCCCGAGGGCAGCGAGCGGGGGCGATTCATAAAACACCAGATCCGCGAAGTGGCGGGGCGGGCAGGATCGGTCAAGGCTTCGGCGACGTTCCGCCGAGGAGGCGACGGGGCCGAGGAGGGCGTCGGATAGGCCGGAGTCTTATCGCCCCGTTGATGCTGGCCCTCCCCGGCGACCTCGTCGTGTGCCACAAGTCGGCGTAGGCTCAAAAAGGCGAAACTCCGAGAACAGTTCCTCTCGGTAGTTGGACGAACAGAGGCATAACGAAGGGGAAGCTGGGCTCTCCGCTCTACGGACAAACGGTGTTGTCTAGCGGCGGCGTGTGATCCTGAAGGCGAGCGGGACTGGCCCGTGCTTCTCCCTCGCCGGTTCGTCCTGGCGGCTTGTCGTGGGCGCCTAGAGCAGCCGGGCGACGGCCAGCCCGCAGAACATCAAGACCGGCGCCACGGTCATCAGGCACCCGATGGGCACCACCACGCACCATCCTCGGCCTCGGCTCCTGCCCCTCCCCCAACGTACCATCGGCGCCCCCTTCCTCCGCCTACCCGCCCAGGGCGAACAGGCCGAGGTTCAGGACCACGGTCAAAACCACGCTGACCACGACGCTCACCAGCACCCAGAACAGGCATCCTCCCGGAACCCGAAGCAAGACTACGCTCTCCCGTCCCAGGCTACTGTTGGGGGTACTCGTGGTCGAAGGCCCCGACGCCCGGGATGAGGCCCTGGCCCGCGAGCACGACGAAGAACACCACCGCCACGCCCGCAAGTGCCGCCGCGGCCCCGAGCCTCCTGGAGCCGAGGAAGAAGCCCGCCAGGCTCAGCGCCGCACCGAGTATCCTTCCGAAGAGCAGCCGCAGCAGGTTCGTGCCTTTGGTGTCCTCGCCGGGAGGGGCCTGCCCCTCCGGGGACGTCCTCAGGTGCTGATCCGTCATGCTCGCTCCTCCCGTCGTGGGCGACCCCTACGCAACGGCCGACTTCCTCGCGTCCACTATCTCGAACACCGCGTCTTCCATGACCGCCTCGAGGTAGGCGAGGATCCGCGTCTGCCCGTGCGCGTGTGCGTGCCCGAGGGCATCCCCCAACCACGCCAGGGTGGCCTCATCGGTCTTGCTACTCGTCTCCAACGGCCCTCCTAATGGGTGTTCCGCGCTAAAGCCGCCTACGTCAATACCGCGAGAGGGCCGGGGCCCGGAGGCTCCGACCCCGTCCGTGTGGCCGCTGCGGGACTCTACTCGCCTTCCGCTCTCGGATTCCGGGAACCGGACTTGGCCAAGCCGCGGCTGACCAAGTACCCGATCGTCAGGTAGGTCACGTACCTCCAGGCGTGGTCCGCCCCGAAGCTGGCGTCGGTCACCACGGCGGCCGCGATCAACACGCCGGCCACCGCCAGCAGGTAGATGACGAACTCGGTGGTCTTGAAGGCCGCCTTGGTCTCGGTGCCCTTCAGGGTGTCTTCGTCCCTGCGGACCGGCGGCGCCCCGGTATTGTCTGTGGCCCTGGTGGTCATGCGACCCCTTCCGTTCTGCCGCGGGCGGGGCGCGCGGAGACGAGCTCGGGCGGCTGGCCGAGGCGGCCGGCGAGGGGCGAGCGGTGTGGGCCTCGTTCGACTGGGCGGCGCCCGTCGACCTGGACACGGCCCTCGAGCAGCAGAGGCGGCTGACCGAGCTCGTCGGCGCCCGCCAACTCACGGTCAAGACGGCGGCGCTGGAGCGGGCGATCGACGAGTGGCCGTCGGCGGCGCTCAGGCGGGCGCAGACGGCCACTCGGCCACGATCCTGGCCTCGGGGGCGAGCTGCACCTGAGCCGCGCCACGCCGATACCGTCGGCCTGAGGCTGAAACCGAGCGGGGCCGGAGGCTCTCGAGGTATCCGGCCCCGCTCGGTTCCGGGAACGCGCCTTCCACGCACTCGGGTGAACAAGGCAAGAAGGGCCGGGACCCGCCCAAGGTCGGACCCCGGCCCGAGCCGTTACGCGGCCTTACGGAGGCGACGGGCCGCCGGACTTCGCGCCCTCGTCGTCGTCGGAGGGGAGCTTGACCCTACCCTCTTCTCCCCGAGGACCGGTCCCGAGTTCTGGTGTGCCGCCCCCGGACCTTCGACCTCCCGGAGGTCCGCACCCACTGGCTCCGCGGTTAGCTTGCGGCGTCGGCCTTCGTGTCGCCCTCGTCGTCACCTCCCCGGCTCTCGGCTTCGCTCCTGCTCCTCTCGGCCTCCTCGGCCCGACTCTCGGCCTCCTCGGCGCGCCTCTGAGCCTCTCGGAGGCTCCTCTCCGTTTCCTGAGATTGTCCTTGGGCTTCCTCGGCTCGTGCCTCGGCCTCCTCGATCCGCCCCTTGGCCTCCTCGGCGCGCCTCTGGGTCCTCGAGGCGCCCCCCTGGTAGAAGGAGAACACGGAGTCGAGGAGGTCCATGTAGTTGTCCGTGGACACCTGCGCGAGTTCCCGAGTAGCCTCCTGCGCGAGCCGCTGCTGGCCGGCCAACTGCCGCGCCATCTGCGAGGTGTCCCCGGTGTGGGCGCGAAGGTTGCCCATCACGGCATCGAAGAACAGCTCCATCTGCCGGGCGCCTACCTCCTGGGCCGCCGCGGCGTGCCCGGAGGTCGCCTCGTACGCCGCCACCAGGGCGTCGGTGAACTCCTGGGCCGCCCTGTTTATCCTCTGGTGCTGTTGGTCGTCCACTCGGCTTTGCCTCCTGTGCTTCGTGCCCTTGCGAGCCTTCGATGTCCTTCTCGGCGCCCGGCTACACGGGGCGGGACCAACCTCACGGCCCTCTTTTTGTGCGTGGTGCCGCTCCGTTGTTAGCTCTGGCGAACGTCAGAGAACAGCTACAGGCGAACTTCGGAGAACCCGTCTACTTCCAGGCAGTTGCGTGAATAGGGGGCCGGGGCTTGTTCGTAGCCCCGGCCCTTGTAGCTGCCTACCTCAGCTGCAAGGTGGCGATCTTGTTGGCGCTCATCATCGTGTACCAGGGGTCCCCGTTGGGCGCCACCGTGATCCCGAACGGCTCGCTGTTCTTGACGACCTTGCCCTCGGTGACGACGCCGGAGTCCGTGATCCGGGCTATGTTGCCCTTGGTCTCCTGGGTGAACCACACCGAGCCGTCCGGAGAAGCGGCTATGCCTTGCGGGCCGATGTTGGGCAGCGGGAACTCGCGGACGTTGTTCGTGTCCGGGTCGAGCTCGCCGACCCCCTCGGGTGAAGCGCGCGGTGAACCAGATGTCCCCGTCGGCGGCGATGGCGAGCTCCCGCGGGATGAGGGTGGTCGGCGTTACCGTCACGGCGCCGGTCGAGGGATCTAGCCTGCCGATCCCCGGCTCCAGGGGCGCGGTGAACCAGACGATCCCGGCCTCGTCGACGGCCACGTCGCTGGGCTCTGGGACGTTGAACTGGGTGAACGCCTCGTCCGACACGTCGTAGCGCCAGAGGCTGTCGTTGTTGAAGTCGGTGAACCAGATCTCGTCGCCACGCACCGCCAGGTTGCCGGCGAGCACGTCGGTATCCGGCATCGGGATGGGCGCGAGGAACTCGCCCGATGTCCTGATGCGCCCGAGTAAAGCCTCGTTCGACGTGAAGTACAGGACGTCGTCTGGGCCCTGGACGATGTCGGACAGGCTGCAGAACGAGCAGTCGACGGGGAACTCGGTGATGTCGCCGGCCGGCGTGATCCTCCCGATCGCGGGCGATTCCAGCACCGAATCGAGGTTGCCCTCCACGAACCAGCGGTTGCCGTCTGAGCCGTTGGTGATGCTCCGGGGCTCGGTGTCCGCGGTGGGTACCCGGAACTGCTTGAGCGCCCCAACCGGCGCGGCCTGGGCCGCCGAGAGCATCGCGCCCAAAAGCACGGCCAGCGCGGCAACCAAAGCGATCGCCAGCGCGATAAGGCGCACGGCGGACGGTCGTCTGCGGGTCAGCATTCTTCCTCCTCTTTGTGGGGCCGCGTTGGTTGCGCGTCCCCTTCTCGTTGGCTGGCACCTCCCTTGTCCCTCCACGGGTAGGTGCCAAGTATTAGGTACGCGCCGCGGGCGTCGCGCGGATGGGCCTGTCCGTGCGCCGGGTGGCACATCTTTGGCGTTGCTTGGGTGTTGCCAGCCGTTACGACGTGGCGCGCCTCCGAGAGCGCCGTACAGGCGAAGTTCCGGAAATGAGCCTTCCAGGCACTCGGGTGAATAGGGGGCAAGGGGCGGTTTATAGTAGGATGCTTACGCGCGAACGGAAGAGCCTCGCGCCTGGTGATGCTCGGGAAAGGGGGACCGCCTTGCAGCAAGAACACGCCGGAGACACCGAGAAGCTGGCCAGGCTCTCGGAGGTCGCCTCGGGCGTCGCTTCCGAGCGCACCCCGGAGACCCTGGGGCGGGCGCTGGCGGCCGTCAAGGAGGAGCTGGGCATGGACGTCGCCTTCGTCTCGCGGTTCGACCGGCGGCGGATGGTGTTCCGCAGGCTGGTGGGCGACGGCGGGTCGTTCGGCTGGCGGGAGGGCGGGAGCGTACCGCTGGACGACACCTTCTGCCGGCTGCTGACGGAGGGGCGCCTCCCGCCCGTCGTCCCCGACGCCGGCGCCGACGGGCGGGTGAGCGGCCTCGACGGACCGGCCAGGCGGGCATCGGCTCCTACGTGGGCGTGCCCATCCGGTTCTCAGACGGCAGCCTCTACGGCACGCTGTGCGCCCTGAGCCATTCCCCCGACCCCTCCCTCCGGGAACGCGACGCCCGGTTCGTGGCGGTGCTCGCGCGCCTGGTGGCCGACCAGATCGAGCGGGAGCGCGCCCGCCTCCGCGAGGCCGAGGCGCGCGTCAGGGCCCACGAGCGCAGGGCGATAAGCCGCGAGCTGCACGACCGGGTCGCCCACGCCATGGGGGTGGTCCACCAGAGCCTCCAGCTCCACGAGGCCCTCAGGGACCGCGACCCCGAGAAGGCGGAGGAGAAGCTGGGGCTCGCCAAGCGGACGGCCGTGGAGGCGATGGGGCAGACCCGCGACCTCTCCCGGGCGCTGAGGGGCCACGAGGCCGGGGAGGGTCTCAGGGCGGCTCTCTCCGGGATGCTCTCGGATCTGGTCCCGCCGGGGGTGGCCCGCGAGCTGAGCGTGGCGGGCGACGAGGGGGCGATCCCCGACGAGGCCCGCGAGCAGCTTTTTTTGGTGCTGCGCGAGGCGGTGCGCAACGCCGCCTCCTACTCCGGGGCGGCCAAGATCAGCGTGTCGGTGGCCGTCGAGGGGGAGAGGGTCGTGGGGGTCGTCGAGGACGACGGGCGGGGCTTCGAGAAGACGGCGGGACCGGAGGAAATCGGGGGGCTCGCCCACATGGCCGAACGCGCGTCGTTGCTGGGCGGAACCTGCTCGGTGGAGTCGTCCCCGGGCGAGGGGACGCGCGTCGCGGTGAGCCTCCCGGCGGGCGCCCCGCCCGCCCGCTGACGCCGACTTCCGAGAACCCCCTCAGCCCGAAGTTCGCCGGTACGGGAACGGCGCGACGTGGCACGAGAAGAGGGCCGGGATCAACCTCCCGGCCCTCTGCATAGCGTTCTCTGAAGGGCTCTCCTTAGGAGTTGACCCTAATCTTGCGGTCGATCTGCGCGACGAGGGTCTCGCGGTTCTTGTTGTTCTTCTCGAACTCGCGCACCTTCCTGAGCTGGTCGTTGGGAAGACCGTCGATCCTCTTGGAGATCTCGTCGACGGTCAACGCGTCGTAGTCGGCGGTCCCCAGCGCGCCGAAGACGGCGGTCCTCAGCTCCACCTCGTGGGTGGCCTTCTCGGTCTCGCGCAGGACCTTGTCGGTCCGCTCGGCGGTATCCTCGGCCACCTTGAGGCCCTGCCTGGTGGTCTCCTCGGCCGCCCGCAGTCCCTGCCTTGCTACCTGCTCGGTGGCCTCGAGGCCCTGCCGGGTGGCATCCTGGAAGGCCATCATGCCCTGGCGGGCGTGGGCGAAGGGGGAGAAGAAGTCCCTGTAGGCCCCCACCCAACCCCGGCTAAGCGTCCGGAAGCTCTCCTGCTGCCTGCCTATGGCACGCGCGAAGGCCTCGGCCGTGCGGGCGTTGTGCTCGGCCTGCTCGCGCATGACCTCGACGGCGTCCCCCGTCCAGGACTGGACGAACTCGGCGTTGCGCCCCTGGAGCTGCAGGAGCCTGACGCCTTGGGCGAAGAACTCCTGGGCCGCCCGGGCGTTGTCCTCCTGCATCCTCACGAACTCCAACCCGCCTTCGGCGAGTCCCATGCTCCTGCGCTGGGCGCTCGCGAAGTTCTCGGCCAGGGCCTCGAAGGAGTCGCGCTGGGCCTCGGCCATCTCGTAGGCCGTGCGGGCCGTCTTGTCTACGTTCTTCGCGGTGGCTTCCACCGTTTACCTCCATGATTGTTTGTAAGGGCTTGCTACTATGTTCTTACCACACATATGTCCGATGTAAACCCCGTGGCCCCGGCCCCTCGCTTCGCGCCCTGTTCTTCCAACCAACGGCGTACTCCTACTGGACCCCGCCGTCGGCCAGCCGCTGGGCGAGCAGATCTTCGGCGCGCCTGCCCCTCCTGCCGGTTTCGTCCCGCAGCTCGAGCAGGAAGTCCGCAAGCTCGTGGTCGTAGTTCCCTCGGGGATTCTCCTCGAGGTAAGCGTCGTACCGTCGGGCGTCCTCCACGACGCTGTAGAGCACGCTAAGCGGGGTGGGCAGCTCGGTGGCAGATTCCGTGGAGTGGTGGCGGTCGGTCATTGGCCTCCTTCGGCGGAAGGGCCCGCCATGTTAGTAGGTATATGTGTATTGCACATACCCACCGTAACAGGTTCGCCGGCGCATGCAAGAGCTTGTAACGTACTTGTAACCGTCCGTTTACTTCGGCTGAACGGGCTTATTCACTCAACCTCGTAGAAGGTCGGCGTTCTGCGAAGTTCGCAGGGGCACAGCAAGTACGTACTTGAGGCGCGTCGGCAACACACCTTACTTCCCATGAGACAATTGGCACCATACGCATAGAGGAGGTATCCGCGATGCCGGACGTGTGGGCTACGTTCTCCGAGCTCGATGCCACAATGCAGGAGCGGCTTGCGAGCGTCTTGGAGACGCGCGGGGCCGACCCGCAGCAACGGGCGATGCGCCGGATCTTCCTCGCTGACATCCCGTTTCCCGAAAACGCGCGGGTGTTGGAAGTGGGCTGCGGAACGGGGGTATTGACGAGGGTACTCGCTCACGCGCCGAATGTTGGTGCGGTGGTGGGTGTCGATGTGGCGCCCGCATTGCTCGCCAAGGCACGCGAGATGGCCGCTGAGTTGCCCAACGTTAGCTTCCAGGAGTCTGATGCTAGATCGCTGCCCTTTGAGGACGAAACCTTTGACGTGGTCGTCTTCGACTCGACCTTGACTCACGTGCCCGGTCCCGAACGCGCTCTCGCTGAGGCGTTTCGCGTGCTGCGCACATCTGGCTCCTTGGCGGCCTTCGACGGTGACTATACGATCACCACGGTAGCCTTAGGCGACCACGACCCCCTGCAGGCGTGTGTAGATGCCATGGTGTCCAACTCCGTGCACGACCGATGGCTGGGGCGGCGGCTACCCGCACTGGTAGGCGGCTGTGGATTCGAGATGGAGCGTTTTCGTAGTCACGGGTTTGTAGAGACGACCGAAGCTGATTACATGCTGACGATCGTCGATCGGGGTGCTGACATCTTGGGCGCTTCCGGACAAATCGGCGATGATGCAGCGTCGGCACTGAAGGCGGAAGCGCGGCGGCGGGTAGAAGCCGGAATGTTTTTCGGGCACATTGCCTACGTGAGTCTCATCGCTCGCAGGCCCTCGTAAGCAGCTTATTCACCGGAGTGCGTGGAAGGCGTGTTCTCGGAAGTCGGGCTGCCTATCTGGGGGTGTGACGCCCGGGTGGCGCGGGGTTGGCGCGGGGGCGGCGCGAGGTTGGCCTAGGCTCGTGGAGGCCCGTGAGGGCCCCCGACCGCGCAACTAGACCGGCCTGAAACGGGGCGGTGTGGCATCCGTGCCCTCCCACGGAGACGCGGCGAGGCGTCCCGGCGGCCCTGCTAACATGGGCTACCCGGAACGGGTGGCTCGAACGGGCGATGGGCGAGGCCCGGGGCCAAGGGGTGCGCTTCGATGGAGCTCTTCAGTGGCGAGGTTCTTGCCGCCCTCCTCGGCGTGCTTTTCGTCAACCTCATCCTCTCCGGCGACAACGCGGTGGTGATCGCCATGGCCGCCGGACGGCTCGAGGGGCGCAACCGCGCGAGGGCCATCGTCTGGGGGGCGGCGGGGTCCGTGCTCCTGAAGCTCTTCTTTGCCGCGGTGATCACCTTCTTGTTGGGCGTCCCGTTCTTGCAGGTCGCCGGCGCGCTGCTGTTGGTGTGGATAGCCTGGCGGCTGTGCCACGGCGCCCCCCGCGTGGGGAAACGGGGGGGCGCCGTGGCGGGGGAGAGCGCGTGGGAGGCGATCAGGATCATCGTCGTCGCCGACGCCGTCATGTCCCTCGACAACGTGATCGCGCTGGTGGGCGCCGCCAGGATCGACGGGGAGGTGAGCTTCGTGCTCCTCGCCATAGGCCTGGCGACGACCGTGCCGCTGGTCGTCTTCGGGGCCGCGCTGCTGACCCCCGTGCTCAAGCGCTTCCCCGTGCTCGTCTACCTGGGCGCGGGCCTGCTCGCGTTCTTGGCCGCGGAGATGGTGTTCCAGGACGCGGCCCTGCGCCGCTACCTGGAGCCGTACGAGCCCATCGAGCGGCCCGTGGCGTTGGCCGCCGCGGCCCTCTTCCTGGCCGTCGCCTGGGCGTGGAAGAGGCGCTCCGGGGGAGGCCCTGGGGCAACCACGCGGGTAGAAGAGGGCCCGGGAAGAGGGTGAGGCGCAGCCGTCGGGCTCTACCTCATCTTCAAGCGCTCTGGTTAGCTCTAGCGAACCCCTGAGAGGGAGCTTATTCACCCGACTGCCTAGTAGACGGGTTCTCCGACGTTCGGATACGGGATCCTGCATAGCCCCGGCCCTAACCCATCGGACCGGGGCGGAGACGTCGCCCGCGCGGTCGGAAGCTCCGGCGAGGAGGCGGGTCGGCGCCCCCTCCTCTTGCCGCCGACCCGCCGTGGCCGGGCATGTTCGCACGGGACCCCGGCCCGATCCATGCACACTTCGGGCCATATTCGTGCCCCGCCCCGCGGAGGACGGAGCCCGCAGGGGCCTCCCGCCATCCGATGCTATGCACCCAACGGCGGTTAACAACGCTTAAAGTCCGGGGTGGTAGGGTCTCCGTATTGGCGCGATCCGCCGGGGCATCTTTCCCCCCTCCGTCCCGGCCGGGTCTTCGCACCAACCGGGCCGGGATCCCGTGGGTCCCGGCCCTTCTTCCAGTCCTTATTCGCCCAACGTCCTAGAAGGCATGATCTCGGAAGCTCAGCGCAGATTGAAATACAGCACGAGAACGGTGAAGACCGCCGCCCCGACGAGGGCCCACAGCAACCTCCGCCACGCGGAGCGCCAGTCCGGCGGTCGGCGTGCCATCCGCCGCGGCCCCCTACCCGCCGTCGTCGCGCGAAGCGCCCCGGACGAAGAGCGTGCCCGCCAGGGGCCCTCCCAGGGCGAAGGCGGAGCCGTCTTCGTCCTCGACCGTGACCACGCCGTCCAGCGCGCGCGCCTCCCGGACGGCCAGCCGCCGTCCGGGGACGAGCCCGCGCCCCCCCAGGTAGGCCAGCAACCGGGCGTCCTCTTGGCCCACCCGGGCCACGACGACCCGCTGGCCGACCGCCGCCTCCGCGAGGGGGAACGACCCGTCCGGCTCCATGGTGCCGTCGACGGTGGGGATGGGGTCGCCGTGGGGGTCGCGGTCGGGGTGCCCGAGCAGCTCCGCGAGCCGGTCGGTGAACCTGTCCGAGACGGCGTGCTCGAGGCGTCTCCGCCTCCTCGTGCACGGCCTCCCACGGGTAGCCCAGACGGTCCAGCAGGAAGGTCTCGATCAGGCGGTGGCGGCGCACCAGCCGCAGGGCCTCCTCGCGCCCTTGCCCGGTGAGCGAGGCGCCCCGGTAGCGCTCGTACTCGACGAGCCCCATCTCCCGTAAGCGCCCGAACATGTTGGTGACCGACGCCGGGTTGACGGAGAGCCGGTCGGCGACGTCCTTGGTGGAGGCCGCCCCCTTGGCGTCGGCGGACCACCACACGGCCTTCAGGTAGTCGCCCACCGAGGCCGAGGGGGAGCGGGGTATCGTGGCGTCGGCCATATCGCCGCCAATGTTAGACGACCGAAACTTCCGGATCAAGGACGGAAGCCTTGCCTTATGGGGTGACCGGGTATTACAGTTAGCCCCTTCTAAACTCTTGCACGCGATAGGGAGACCCGCCATCAGCGAACACGCCCGCGAGACCGACGGCGACGGCAACGGGATAGTCGAGAGCGTCCTGCCGGGCGAGAGCGCCACGGCGAGGGCGGCGCACGAGTCTCTAAAGGGCGATCGCAAGGGGCTGGCGCGGCTGTGGCCGTTCCTGGGGCCGGCGTTCATCGCGGCGGTGGCCTACGTGGACCCCGGCAACTTCGCCACGAACATCGCGGGGGGGGCGCGCTACGGGTACATGCTCCTGTGGGTGATCCTTACGGCGAACCTCATGGCGATGCTCATCCAGTCGATGTCGGCCAAGCTCGGGATCGCCACGGGCAAGAACCTCCCCGAGGTCTGCCGCGAGCGCTTCCCGAGGCCCGTCACCCTGTTCTTGTGGGTGCAGGCCGAGATCATCGCGATGGCGACGGACCTCGCCGAGTTCATAGGCGCGGCGCTCGCCCTGAACCTCCTGTTCGGCATACCGCTCTTCCCGGCGGGCCTCCTGACGGCGGTCGGGGCCTTCGCGATCCTGGAGCTGCAGCGCCGGGGGTTCAGGCCGCTCGAGGCGGCGATCTCCGCCCTGGTGGGGGTGATCGTCGTCTCCTTCGCCTTCCAGATGTTCTACGCCCAGCCGGAGGCCGACCGCATCCTCGCCGGCCTGTTCACCCCGCAGTTCGCGGGCACCGAGAGCGTGCTCTTGGCGGCGGGCATCCTCGGCGCGACGGTCATGCCGCACGTCATATACCTGCACTCGGCCCTGACGCAGAGGAGGGTCGTGGGGCGCAACGACGAGGAGCGAAAGAAGATCTTCCGCTTCGAGCTGGTGGACGTCGTGATCGCCATGGCCATAGCGGGCACCATCAACGCCAGCATGCTCATCATGGCCGCCGCCCTCTTCAACGCGGAGGGCCTCACGGGGGTCGGCGACATAGACAAGGCCTTCGAGGCCCTGGGCGAGCAGGTCGGCGGCCTCTCGGCGACCCTCTTCGGCGTGGCGCTGCTCGCGTCGGGCTTCTCGAGCTCGTCGGTGGGCACCCTGAGCGGCCAGGTCGTCATGCAGGGGTTCATCAACCGCCGCATCCCGCTGTGGCTCAGGCGCCTCATAACCATGACCCCGGCCTTGATCGTCCTCGCCATCGGGCTCAACCCCAGCCGCTCGCTGGTCATAAGCCAGGTCGTGCTCTCCTTCGGCATCCCCTTCGCACTCGTGCCGTTGCTGATCTTCTGCCGCAACCGGGGGATCATGGGCGCCCTGGTCAACCGCCGCCCCACCACGGCGGTGGCCGCGGTGGTCGTCACGCTGATCGTCTCCCTGAACGTGTTCCTCCTGTACCAGACCTTCTTCGCCTGAAGCCGCCCCGGGCACCGGCGCTCTGCGCGCCGTACGTGGCGCTCGCCTTCGGTGGACACGGACGTGACCCCCTGTGAGGGCGCTATTCACCCACCTTCCGGTGAGTAACGTTATCGAAACTTCGGACCTACGGGCTCCTTAGAAGCCCAGGGGAAGGCCGGGGACGGCGACGGTTCGGACCCGAACGAGCGATGGGTCAGGCCACGAAATCGGAAACGATGGACGCCTAAACCCGGGTGATGTCGGGGATGGGGGACGTAGATGCCATCGCGTTCGCGGGGCACTTTCGTAGCCTACTGCTGCCCTACTGCTGCCAAGAGCCCCCGACTTGGTCGCCGGGGGCTCTTCGGTTTTCCTGCCATTTGCAGGGCTTTCTGGGGCGCGCTCGGCAGGACTCGAACCTGCGACCTTCTGATTCGTAGTCAGACGCTCTATCCGGCTGAGCTACGAGCGCATCGGAGCGCTTATGATACCGCCGGGTGGCCGGTCTCTCAAGGCGGGCTTAATGGGGGAGCGCTTTTGGGGATATACTTGCCCTGTGATATCGGGAGTTTGTGGAGCAGGGTTGGTAGCGGCGCGTTGAGCGGGTCGGTTCTGCTGGTCATAGGGGACGACGAGGAGAGGCTGCATCTGAGGCGGGCCCTGTCGGGGGAGGGGTGGCGTGTGATCCCCGCCGGCTCCGGCAACCAGGCCCGCCAGATGGCGAGCCGCGAAGAGTTCGAGATCGCCGTCGTGGACAACCGCCTGCCCGACGAACGGGGCTTCCAGGTCATAAGCGCCGTCCAGAAACCGAACGTCTCCACCGTGGCCCTCTTCCGGGACGAGGACACGATGGACCGCATCGTCGGCATCGAGCTCGGGGCCGACTACTACATGCGCTCGCCGGTCAACCCCCGGGAGCTCGTGGCGCGCGTGAAGCAGATCTTCCGCAAGCGCGATCTCGTCGGAGACAGCCCCCCTGGCAGGCTCTTCGTCGGGGACCTCGAGATCGACCCGGATCAGGTCCTGGTCCGCAAGGGCGACAGCGAGATAGTGCTCTCGCCCCGCGAGTTCAAGCTGCTCCACACCCTCGCCCGTAGCCCGGGCCGCGTCTTCCCCCGCACCTCGCTCCTGAGCCAGGTCTGGGGCGAGGACGAGTTCATAGACGAGCGCACCGTGAACGTCTACGTCCAGCGCCTGCGCAACAAGCTCGGCGACAACCCGAACGAGCCCCAAGCTCATCGAGACGGTCCGCGGCTTCGGGTACCGGCTCGTAAAGCCCGAGAGAACTAGCCATCAGGCGACAGGTTTGAGTGTCGGCGTCGCTGGATCACGTAGGCGTTCGTCCTCACGAGAGTAGGTCCTGTCTCGCCGTCACCGGAGCGGGGCAGAAGCCGAAGACGTGGCCCCAAGGCAAAAAGCTGACAGGCTGATGGCTGACAGCGCGATCGGGGACCTTGCCCCGATCGCCTCAAGCGCGTCGCATCAGGGCCCCGCCCCGGATCGTCTCGCCGGGCCTGACGTTGTAGCCGTGGCCGACGATGCAGTCTTCGAGGTACGCCCCGTCGCCGACCATCGAGCCCGGGAGGAGGATGCAGCGTTTGATGGTGGCGTCTGGCCTCACCCAGCAGTCGGTGCCGACGGTGACGTCGCCTGAGAGGGTGACGCCCCGACCGACGACGGCGTCCCGGCCGACGAGGACGTGGCCCTCTATGTTGGCGGCGGGGTGTATCTGGGCGTGCTCGCCGACCCACAGGCTCTCGCCGCGCTTCTCGCCGGGGATCTCGACGCCAACCTTGCCGGAGAGCACGTCGTACTGGGCCTGCCGGTAGGCCTCGAGCGTTCCTATGTCCGACCAGTAGAAGTCGCCCTCGTACCCGACGAAACGCTCGCCGTTCTCTAGGAACTGCGGGAACACGTCCCTGGCGAAGTCGAAGAAGGTGTCCTCCGGGACGTACTCCAGGGCCCGCGGCTCCAGCACGTAGATGCCGGTGTTGGCGAGCGTGCTGATGGCCTCCTCGGGATTCGGCTTCTCCTGGAAACCCAGGATGGTGCCCTCCTCGTCCAACTCGACCACCCCGAACTCGGACGTGTCGTAGACCCGGCGGAGGGCTATGGTGGCGAGCGCCTCCTTCTCTTTGTGGAACGCCACGAGGTGGCCCAGGTCAACGTCCGTGAGGGCGTCGCCGGAGACGACGACGAAGGTGTCGTCGAACTTGTCCGCCAGGCGCTTGACACCGCCGGCGGTGCCGAGAAGCTCGTCCTCCCGGCTCAGGCTGATCTTCATGCCGTTCACCCGCGACTCCTCGCCGTAGGCCTCGAGCAGGGCGTCCGCGAGGTAGTGGATGTTGACGTGTACCTCGTCGACGCCGTGGGCGGCCAGAAGGTCGAAGATGTGACCGATGATCGGGGTGTCCACGACCGGGGCGAGGGGCTTCGGGATCTCGCCCGTCAGCGGGAAGAGACGGGTCCCCTTGCCGGCCGCGAGCGCCATGGCCTTCATCGGGTGCCCGCCACCCCTACCATTGCCTGCCGTCGTCGAGGATGGCCTTCTTGCGGAACGCGCACTCCAGTTCCACGCCGGCCAGATCCGCGAGGTCGAGCGGCCCGTCCGACGCTACCGAATCGTGCGTGACCTGCAGGTCGTCCTGGCGTGCTCTATATTCTTCCCGATGCACACGCGCACTTTACAAGAACTGTTTCCCTCGGCCAAGCTCGACGAGCCCCTCGGGCGCTACACGGCCTGGAAGATCGGCGGCCCGGCCGACGCGCTGCTCGAACCGCGGAGCGCCGAGGAGCTGATCGAGGCCGTCGAAAAGGCCCGCGAACACGGCATCCCCGTGACCGTGCTCGGCGGCGGCACGAACGTGCTCGTGCGCGACGGCGGCATCCGCGGCCTGACCATCCGGCTCGCCAAGGCGTTGACCGACGTGAACATCGACGGCCTCGACGTTTCCGCCGACGCCGGGGTCCTCTACCCGGCGCTCGCCAACACGACCGCCTCTAGGGGCCTCGCCGACCTCGAGTTCGCCACCGGGATCCCCGGCACGGTCGGCGGGGCCGTTTACATGAACGCCGGCGCCTACGGCGGCGAGACCACGGACGTCCTCGTGTGGGCCGACGTCTACCGGGAGCGGCGAGGTCGCCAGGATGGAGAATAGGGACCTGGAACTCTCCTACCGCCGCAGCGTCCTGCACGACCACCCCGACTGGATCGTGCTCCGCGCCGGTTACCGGCTCACACCCGGCGACGCCGACGAGCTCAAGGCCAGGATAAAAGGCTACAGGGTTCAGCGGATGACGGGCTCACCCAACAGGCCGAGCTGCGGCTCGACCTTCAAACGCCCCCCGGGCGACTTCCCCGGCCGCGTCATAGAGGCCGCCGGCCTCAAGGGGACGAGGGTGGGAAACATCGAGGTATCGCCCGTCCACGCCAACTACCTCGTAAACCACGGCGGCGGAACGGCTCAGGACGCCCTCAAG
This sequence comes from uncultured Rubrobacteraceae bacterium, assembly GCA_963769655.1. Lineage (GTDB taxonomy): Bacteria > Actinomycetota > Rubrobacteria > Rubrobacterales > Rubrobacteraceae > CAVYMT01. Next base: position 35,203 of record CAVYMT010000006.1, read on the forward strand.
CTCATAGAGCTCGTCCGCGAGACGGTCCGCGAGAAGCTCGGGGTCGAGTTGGAGTCGGAGGTGCGGATGATCGGGGAGCCGTAGCTCGTCAGCTGTCAGCCGTCAGCTGTCAGCCAACCGCAAGGGCGAGATCCGCGGCTGTCGAGCGTTCACTTTCCCAGAACGCAGAAGCGTCACGACAAGCGCAGCTGGGTCAGCATCGAACGGAATAAGCTGACGGCTGAAAGCGAGGCCGGCGAAGCCGGACGATGCGTGCTGGGAGCGGAGGCCGCTAGGCCGGAGCGTGCTGACTAGCTGACGGCTGATGGCTGACGGCTTGTTTCGGAGACCCATGCCTCCGGAACAGCTCCGGTATGTCCGCCAGGTCCGTGTGGCTGTCGCAGACGTCGAGGAGGGCCTGGGAGGTGCACTGGGCGGCGCTTATGACCTCGACGCGGAGGCCTTTCTCGCTCTGGAGGTACTCGACGGCCTCGACGTAGTCGCCGTCGCCGGAGACCAGCACGTAGGCGTCGGCGTGGTCGGCGAGACGCATCATGTCGACGACGATGCCCGACGTCCCAGTCGCCCTTGTGGGAGACGGTCTTCTCGCCGTCGGCGGCGACGGTTTCGTGGACCATGGAGTGGTTTGGAGCGCACCTTGTAGCCGAACTTGTTGAGGTTGTAGACGAAGGAGCGGGCCGAGGAGGTGGAACCGGGGTCCTCCTGCGCGTCGTCGGCCTCCTGCTTCTCGACTATGTAGAAGGTGGCGCGCAGGAGGCTGCGGTCGCCGACGGCTGCCTCGAGGAGGCGATCGTAGTCCAGGACGCCCTTGTAGTAGCTCTTGATCGAGTGGTACAGGTTCGCCCCGTCCACGAAGACCGCCACGCGCTCTGTCTGGTCCCTCCTCTCCATCGCCCGCATGTTAGCAGAAAAAGGCGACGCGGCCCATAGAATCGGCGGTTTACCGGTGACGGATGGTGGGTTAAGATCCGGAGGCTGCGCGGTCACGGTCAGGAAGGGGGGGACAGGTCAGCATGGACTTCGAGGTCAGCATAGACGAGCACGCGGACGCCTACTCCGTCGTCGCGGTGCGCGGCGAGGTCGACCTGCACACGGCCGCGAAGGTCCAGCACGCCGTCGAGCGGGCCGCCGGCAGCGACGGCGCCTGCAGCCGTGGTCGTGGACATGAGCGGCGTCGCGTTCATGGACTCGACGGCCCTCTCGGCCCTCGTGCGCTCCAAGGACTCCCTGGAGAAGCGGGGCGTCTCCCTGCGCCTGGCCGCCCCCTCCGACGCGGTCGAGCGCATCTTCTCCGTCACCGGCTTCCGGGACTATTTCGAGGTTTTCCCCTCCCGCGAGGCCGCCCTCCCCAACGGGGGCTAGCACCGCGCCTTTCTGACGCGGCAAGCTCTGCGTACTAGAATCGGGTCGTGGTGATGATCGACACGAACAGGCTTGAGGTTCCCGGGCCGATCGGGCGCCTCGGCGAGGCGTTCCGGGAGGCCGGGCACGAACTGTACCTGGTCGGCGGGTACGTGCGGGACGAGCTTCTCGGGGTGGCGGGGCAGCCGGACGCGGACGCGACGACCGGGGCGCAGGCCGGAGGAGATCAAGCGCCTCCTCAGGCCGCACGCGGACGCACCTGTGGGACGTCGGGGAGCGGTTCGGGACGATCGGCGCCACGGTCGGCGACTACGAGGTCGAGGTTACGACGTACCGGAGCGACCTGTACACGGAGGGCAGCCGCCACCCCGAGGTCCGCTTCGGGGAGAGCCTCGAGGAGGACCTGGCCCGGCGCGACTTCACCATCAACGCCATAGCGGCCGACGCGCTGACCGGCGAGATCCTCGACCCCTTCGACGGCCGCAAGGACCTGGAGAACGGTGTGATCCGGCCCGTCGGCGAGCCGCTGGACCGGATGCGCGACGACCCCTTGCGGATGCTGCGGGCCGTGCGCTTCGAGACGACGCTGTCGAGGCCCGGAGAAGCCCTTCGCGCATGACGACGGACCTCGAAGCGGCGATCAGGGAGAACGCCCACTGGCTGCGAGAGCATCTAGCGCCGAGCGCATCAGGGACGAGTTCGAGAAGATCCTGCGCTCCGAGAACGTCGCGAGCGGCCTGCGGTCCCTCGTGCGCCTCGGGCTCATGCCCTACATCGTGCCGGAGTTCATGGAGACGGTGGACGTCGAGCAGGAGGCCGAGTTCCACCACAAGGACGTCTTCGAGCACACCCTGATCGTGGTCCAGAACGTCGAGACCGACCCCGTGCTGCGCAAGGCCGCCTTTTTCCACGACATCGGCAAGCCCCGCACGCTCGTCTACGAGCACCGCTGCACCTACTGCGGCGCCAAGAGCACGAGAGAGACCGCCGAGGAGGGCGAGTGCGAGCGTCTGCGGCGGGCGCACGATCCCGAGGAAGATCCACTTCTACGGCCACGAGAACGTCGGGCGCCGCCATCGCGCGGCGGGCGATGAAGCCGCCTGGCCTACCCGAAGGACGAGATCGACGCCGTCGCCCACCTGGTCGCCAACCACATGCGCCCCTACGGGTACGCCGTCGGGCCGCGACCCGTGGAGCGACTCGGCCGTCAGGCGCTTCGTCCGGGACACGTACCTGGCGCGCGGCGGACCGGGTGCTCGCCGACGTGGACATGCTCCTCAGCTCGCCCGCGCCGACATCACCGGCAGCGCCCCCAGGAGGCGGCCGCGTCGCCGAGGAATCCTGGCGCAGCCTGCAAGGAGCGCGTGGACGAGGTCAGGGCCGAAGACGCCGTCGAGAGGCTCGAGAGCCCGCTCGACGGCAACGACCTCATGCAGATCTTCGACCGCGGCGCCGGGGCGTTGGATCAAGACCCTCAAAGACTTTCTCCAGGGACGAGGTCATCGAAGGCCGCCTCGCCAAGGACGACACGGAGAGGGCCCGGGAGCTAGCCGAGCCTACGCCCGCGAACACGATCTTTGAGGAGGTCGAATAGCGAGGTAGCGAGTAGGGAGTAGAAAGGTAGGAGACCAACTACTCCCTATTCGCTACTCCCTCCTCACTAAGAAGCCGACGAAGGAGGCTACCCATGACCGACCCGCTCGTCACAACCGACTGGCTGGCAGAACACCTCGACGACCCGGACCTGCGCGTCGTGGACATCCGCGGCTACGTGAAGAAGACGGACCTCGGCGGTGGCCGCCAGAGGGCCGAATACCTGCCGGCCCGCGAGGAGTACGAGGAGGCCCACGTCCCCGGCGCCGTCTACGTGGACTGGACCCGCGACATCACCGACCCGGACGACCCCGTGCCCGCCCAGGTCGCGCCGCCGGAGCGCTTCGCGTCGCTCATGGGCTCTCTGGGCATCGGCGACGACACGCACGTCGTCGTCTACGACCACGCTGGCGGCCAGTTCGCCACCCGCCTGTGGTGGGCGCTCACCTACTACGGCCACGACCGCGTCTCGGTCCTCGACGGCGGCTGGAACAAGTGGATGTCGGAGGACCGTCCCGACCAGCGCGGAGGTCCCCAGCCCGCAGCCCGCCGTCTTCGACCCCGAGCCGCGGCCTGGCTGGCGGGCGGACGCCGGGGAGATGCTCGCCGCGAGCCGAGGGCGAGGCCTTCGTGCTCGACGCCCGCGACGAGGGGCAGTACACGGGCGCGGTGATGCGGGGCGAGGCGCGAGCCGGGCATGTCCCTGGGGCCGAGCACCTGCACGCGGACGAGCCTCTTCGACCCGGAGAGCGGGACCTTCCTGCCCGACGAGGAGCTGAGGGCAGGCTGCGCGCGGCCGGGCGTCCCGGAGGACGAGGACGAGCCCGTGGTGGCCTACTGCAACGGCGGGGTGGCTGCGACGGTCCCGCTCTTCGCGCTGCACCGGCTCGGCTACCGGAACCTCGCCAACTACGACGGCTCGTGGAACGAGTGGGGCGCCAGGGAGGACCTGCCCGCCGAGCGTTAGAACGGTTCGCTTCGGGCCGTACAGCTGCTTACGGGCTTCAATTCTCCCGCGCACGCTACCGCCATCCGGCCGAAAACAAAGTGCTGATAGCTGATAGCTGACCGCTGTCAGCGCGAGGCGCGGGAGCCAAAGCTCCCGCGCCTCGCATTAAGCAAGCCCGATGTTACAATCCCCTCGTCCGATTAGGAGGTCCGAGAGATCAGGAACGCAATATCCTGGATCGTGAGCCTGGCCATGATAGCGGCCGGGATAGCGCTCATAGCTTCCTTCTTTTTGGCGGGCCGCCTGGACAGCACCGCCACGAACAGCGACGACCCTGGCGGCTTCAACGTCCCCAAGCTTGAGACCACCCAGCAGGATGGCGCGAACGCCGGGCCCGAGGACAAGACCCTCAAGCTCACCGTCCCCGCCATGTCGAGGATCGAGGACGACGAGATCCCCTACGCCACAGGGGGCGACGAGATCGAAGCTGAAGAACTACGCCGCCATCCACCTCGCCGGCACCGGCTGCCCCGTGGGACGATGAGGCGAACGTCTACATCGCCGGCCACCGCCTCGGCTATCCCAACACCGAGAGTTGGCTGACCTTCTACGACCTCAACAAGGTGGGGACCGGGCGACAAGGTCTATGTCACGGACGCCGACGGCACCAGGTACACCTACGAGGTCTTCAGGGAGTTCACCGTCGGCCCATCCAACATCTCGGTCACCGCCAGCAAGCCGGGCAAGAACATCGTCACGCTCCAGACCTGCACCCTCCCCGACTACTCCCAGCGCCTGATCGTCCAGGCCGAGCTCGTCGACACCGCCGAGAAGGCCGCGTAGGCGCGGCTCCACGCGGGTAGTGGACGAGGACATACTCCAGACACAGGCCGCATACTACAGAGCACGCGCCCCAGAATACGACGACTGGTTTGATCGCCGGGGCCGGTACGACCTCGGCCCCGAAGGCAACCGCCGCTGGTTTGCGCAGTTGGAGGAGATTCGCCACCACCTCGGGTGCTTCAAGCCCGAAGGCGACGTGCTGGAACTCGCGTGCGGCACGGGCCTGTGGACGGTGGAGCTCGCGCGCCACGCAGACCGTGTGGTCGCCGTGGACGCCTCCTCGGAGGTCCTGGAGATCAACCGCGCCAGGCTGGAGGAGACCCCGCACCGGGCCCCGGTGCGACACGTCCGGGCAGACCTGTTCGGGTGGCGGCCCGACGAGATATTCGACGCGGTCTTCTTCGGCTTCTGGCTCTCGCACGTACCCCCGGAACGCTTCGTGGGCTTCTGGGACCTCGTTCGTTCAGCCCTGCGTCCCGACGGGAGGGTGTTCTTCGTGGACTCGTTGAGCGCCGAAACCTCGGTCGAGAAGGAACGCTACCGGCGGGCTCCGGAGGACTACAGTACCACCAGGCGACTCGACGACGGCCGGGAGTTCCGCATCGTCAAGATCTTCTACGAGCCCGGCGAGTTCGTCCGATCGGCTGCGCGGGTTGGGCTGGGACGTCCGGGTCGAGCACGACGGAACACCTCCTTTACGGCTTCGGTGGTCCGACCCGGTAGGCCTGGCACCGTTTCAGCCCTGGCCGAACTCCTGGGCCTTGAAGCGTTGTCCCGTTACCCCCTTCGACTCGTCGGAAGCGAGGTAGACGAAGACGGCCGTGTTCTCCTCGGGGGTGATGCGGGTCTGCGGGTCTTCTTCGGGGTAGGCGGCGGCGCGCATGTCGGTGCGCATCCCGCCGGGGTCCACGGCGTTGGCGCGGACGCCACGTTCTTCGAGCTCGGCGGCCAGGATCTGGGTTAGCCCCTCGACACCGAACTTGCTCACGGAGTAGGCGCCCCACTCGGCCCGACCCTCGACGCTCACGCCGCTGACGAGGTTGATTATGGAGCCACCGCCGGGCATGTGGGGGATTGCAGCCCTGGAGACCAGGAACAGACCGGTGAGGTTCGCGTCCAGGACCCGTCGCCACTCGTCCTCGGGGTACTCTTCTATGGCGACCCGCGGACCTAGCACGCCCGCGTTGTTGACGAGCACGTCCACCCGCCCGAACCGTTCGACGGCGGTCCGTACGAGCCTCTCGGCGTCATCGCTGTCCGAGATGTCGGCCGCCACCGCGAGCGCCTCCGCGCCAAGCCCTTCGGCCTCCTGCGCGACGGGTCGGATGCCGTCTTCGCTCCTGGCGTTCAGGACGACGGCGGCGCCCTCCCGCGCAAACGCCAGCGCCAACGCCTTGCCAAGCCCCTGGCTCGCGCCGGTGATCAAGGCCACTTTGTCCTCGAGCATGTCTCTCCCTCCTGTCGGTCTTCCGGCCAGCTCTACCCGTTTTCTCCGAAAGGCTACCCGCGAATACCCCGCGCCGAGTGGCCTTGCGACCGCAGGAAGTTCGACGACTCGCCCGCCCTTGACCCTGGAAACGCGGCGTGACTACACTGCCGCCGCAAGGGGAAAAGGGTGCCCGTTCGCGGCGCCCCGCTTTAAGGAGATTCCTGGTGCACAGGACGGTACTGCTGTTTGCGGCTGTCGCCATAATGGTGATGCTGCTGGCGTCAGGGGCCCTGGCGCAATCCTACGGAGGAGACTCCTCTGGTTCCGCCTCGGCAAGCGCCTCAGCCGGCTCCCCGGCCGCAACCATCTCCGCCGCGGCAAGCGTCGCGCCGAGCAGCGCTAGCGCTAGTGCCAGCGCAAGCGCTTCGGCCGAAACGCTGGCCTCCACCGGCGGTGCCTCGTACGTCCCGACGCTTACCGTGGTCGCCAGCCTGGCGTTGCTGATCTCGGGCGCCGGAGCGCTGGCCCTCGTGCGACGCAGCGCCTCCTAGGCGTTCTCATCCCACCCCAAGAAGCTAAGGAGAACAGATGAGCAACTCCGTCAGGATCTGGGCCGTGACGGCCGGGGCGCTGCTGCTGCTGGCGGCCGCGGCCATCGTGTACCTCCCCGGGTCGACCGACTCCGCGTCGGCCCAGTCGGCGAGCGCCTCGGCGGCGCCGTCCACCACGAGCTCCAAGCAGTGCTACTCGGTGCCCTGCTACGGCAACTCCAACAGGGAGGTCATCTACGAGAGGATCGGCGACAAGAAGAACGACCTGATCCGGGCCTTCGGCAACTACGACCGCCTGCACGCCAACACCTACTCCAGGGACACCGACCAGCTCTACGGCTTCGGCAACGACGACTTTATCTACGTCGACGACGGAGACACCAAGGACGCGGCGTCCGGCGGGTCGGGCTACGACTGGTGCTACGTCGACGCCACGATCGAGGCCGCGAACAGCTGCGAGCAGGTGATCACCCGCTAGCGCTTGGAAGGCTCCGCTCCGACGTCCCGTCCCTACGACGGCGGGTCCGGAGAGCTTTCCGTGATCGTGCCCCCCGCTCGCGGTCGAGCGGGGGGCGCCAAAATATGGCCACCCTATGGACAGCGCCGGCTAGACGACACGTCTTCGGGCGCGACCGGGGGACAGATATACGTCTATCGCTATGCAAATCCCTGCCACTTGGCGTATAAAGGTCCCATGGAAGCGGTAGGGGCCTGGAGGGATGTCTGATGTACGGCGAGAACGCGCCGCCATCCTGGGCCCGGTTGCCGGGCGCCCGCTGCAGGGCCGTCGAGCACCTGACGAAGCTCGAGGGCCTCAAGGAGTTCGAGCTCCTTGAGGGGCTAGACGAAGAGTTCTTCCAGGAGGTCGCGATCGCCTCGGCGGTGCTCGAGATCGGGGCCGGCACGGCCCTCTACCGCGAGGGCGAGCCGTCTGGGGCCGTTTACTTCATGCGCGAGGGTAGGGCCAAGCTGTACCGTTCCTCGGGCGGACCGAAGGCGCGGGATCAGATCCTGGGCGTCGTCGGCGACGGGTCGGTGCTTGGCATCGGGGCGGCGCTGGAAGGCCGGCCGCAGAGCCAGGGGGCGACGGCCCTCACCGACTGCGTGCTCTACGCCGTCTTTCGGGACGACCTGGTCGAGATCATGGGCCGCTTCCCCGAGGCCGCCGTCCGCCTGGCCCGGGCCCTCGCCGCCCGCGCCCGCGAACTGGAGGACCTCGTGGGCAACCTGGTCTTCCACAGCGCCCCCCAGCGCGTCGCCAGCATGCTCCTCGACCTGGCCACCGAAGAGGGGCGCGTCACCCGGCGCGGCGTGGTCTTCGAACCTTCCCTCTCGCGCCAGGAGATGGCGGAGGCCACCGGCATCTCCCGCGAAGCCCTCTCCCGCGCACTCTCGCGCCTCGCTCGGGAGGGCATACTCGACCTGCAGGGCGCCAGGACCATTACCGTCCTGAAACCGGCCGAACTCCGCGGCCGTACCTGAGAATCCTTCCCAATAACATGCCGATTTGCGGCAAATTTGATATGGATCACAATTGAGGATGACCCGGATCATGGACCTCGATGATGGCGGTCAACGGCGGGTGTTGGGTTGAGAACCCTGCTGGTATAAAGTCGCCAACGGAGTGTTCGAGAGGAGGAGAGTTTTGACCTACGTGATCACGGAGCCGTGTATCGGTACCAAGGACCAGAGCTGCGTGGAGGTCTGCCCGGTAGACTGCATCTACGACGCCGGTGACCATTTCATGATCAACCCCGAGGAGTGCATCGACTGCGGCGCGTGCGAGCCCGAGTGCCCGGTCGAGGCCATCTACCCCGAGGACGAGGTCCCCGACGACCAGGAGAGCTACACCACCAAGGCCGCCAACTACTTCGAGTAGACCAACCGGCAAGAGCTCGAGAGGCCGGGGAGGGTTACCCTCCCCGGCCTCTTTGTCGTCCTAGGAGACCTGGCCGAGGGTAGGGCCGGTACCGGCCGGGTCCTCTATTCCCGTCACAGACGCCGGCCCGACAGAGACCTTGTCGGCCTCCCCGGCGACCAGCCGTCCGAGCCTGCCCAGCGAACGTTTCAGGAGATCCCGGGCCACGTCCCTCGCCAATCCGCTGCGCACGAGCTCGGCCACGAGCGGGTCCGTCGGCCGCAGGGCGGTTCTGAACTCGGCCAGCGTGCCGTTCCCGATACGCCCGACCGAGCATTCGCCCCATCCCGTGACGGGTCCATCGTAGGTCCAGCGCAGAAGGCGCGGGGCCTCGGCCACCTCCAGCACGCTCAGTACCCGCCGGCGTACCCCGAGAACGGAGACCTCCCACTCCGAGAGCATGCCGGGCTCCCCGACGTTGGCCAGGATCTCGACGCGCCGGACGCCGGGCGCCCACGCCGGGAAGCCCCGCACGTCGAGAACCGCCTCGTAGAACTCTTCGGCCGGTACCGGCGCGAAGACGCCGACCCCGAACGCCGTCTCGCACGATTTGCTCGATCTTGATACGCTCATGTAGCAAGATTATACATGCCACGCGAGGCTATACTCCTGGCGTGGAAGACGGGAGCTGGCGCACGCTCGAGAAGAGGTATCTCTACCGCAACCCGTGGTGCGCGTTCCGGGTGGACGAGGTGGAGTTACCGAGTGGCCAGGCTATCGAGTACGGCGTCCTCGAGGGCGGGGGGTTCGCCTCCGTGGTGGCGCTCACGGACGGTGGCGGGGTGGTGCTCGTACGCCAGTGGCGGCAGCCTCTGGGGGCGTTCACGCTCGAGGTGCCCGCCGGGGGGGTGGACGCGGGGGAGGACGTGTTCGAGGCCGCCGGGAGGGAGCTGTTCGAGGAGACGGGTTACCGGGCGGTCGGGCTGGAGCGCCTCACCTCCATCCACACCAGCACCGGACGCACGAACGAGGTCTGCCACCTCTTCCGGTGCCGGGCGGTGTGGGATCCCGTGGGACCGAGTCCCGAGCCGACGGAGTTCATAAAGGTGGTGGAGCTGCCGCTGGGGGAGGCGCTGGCACAGGTCCGGCGTGGGGGCATCACCGACGCGCCCACGGTTACAGGGCTGCTCTGGGTCGCCGGTGGTGGCGCGGCGCCCGGCGGTGGACTAGACTCTAGGAGGTCGTAGACCGGGGAGCCGGAAGGCTGAGAGGGCGTCGAGAAAGGCGCCGACCCGCTGAACCTGATCCGGGTAATGCCGGCGCAGGGAGGTCCTTAGCCCGAACGGCGCGTCCCCACCGGACATAGGAGGACGCGTTGGAAGCGTTCAAGAATCCCAGGGTGCTAACGGAGGCGGCGCTAGCCATCGCGCTGTCGTTCGTGCTGGGCCTGATAACGATCTTCAGGATGCCGTTCGACGGCTCCGTCTCGCTGGAGATGGCGCCTTTGATCTTGCTGGCCCTCCGCCAGGGTTGGAAGGTCGGCGTGGTTGCCGGGGCCATCTACGGTCTGTTGGACCTGGCCACCCCTCCTGTCTTTATCGTGCACCCGGTCCAGGTGCTCCTTGACTATCCGCTCGCCTTCGCCGCGCTGGGGCTCGCCGGCCTCTTTCGCCCGACGGTGCCCGGCGCCATTATGGGGACCATCGTCGCGGTCCTGGCCCGCTTCGCGTGCCACTTCCTCTCCGGCGTGATCTTCTTCGCCACCTACGCGCCGGAGGGTTGGAACCCCGCCGTCTATTCGGCGGCGTACAACGCGGCATACCTGATACCGAGCCTCGTCATAGCGCTCGTGGTCGCGCTGATACTGCTGCGGGCGCTCGAAGGGGCGCAGCCCTCCCCGAGGCAGCTGCGCCACGGGCGCTCCGCGGGCCGCTCTGCGACCCTCTAGCTTGCAGGCTTGCGTATTTCTGAACGGCTTCCCTGATACGCCGGGCCTGCTGAGGGACGTCGCCTCGCGGGCCGACCTCGTTATCGCCGCAGACGGCGGGGCCAGGCATGCCCTGGACGCCGGGGTGAGGCCGGACCTGATCGTCGGGGACCTGGATTCGTTCGGGGAGGAGGGGATACGGGAGGCCGAGGCGCGCGGGATACCGCTGGAGCGGCACCCGGTGCGGAAGGACAAGATGGACGGGCACCTCGCGATCCTGGCCGCGGCAGACCGCGGGGCGACGGACGTCGACCTCGTCTGCGCTACCGGGGGGCAACTCAGCGCCGTCTTCGCCGTGCCACACATCCTGCTGGCCGCCGAGCGGGCGGGTCTCCGGGCGACGCTGGTGGCCGGGTGGGGCCAGGCCTTCGTGGTCGAGGCCGGATACCGGAAGGTCGTCGGCGCGCCAGGGGACGGCGTGTCCATCTACCCCGTCGGAGGAGCCGCCGGCGGGGTGAACCTCGAAGGGCTCGCCTACCCGTTGGAGGACGCCCGGATGGAAGTCGACGACACTTTGGGCTTCCACAACGAGCTGGTCGGGGAGTCCGGCCTGGTGGGCGTGGGGGAGGGTACCGTGTTCGTGATCCACGAGAGGGAGGGGATGCCGGCGTGAAGCGGGTCATGAGCGTCGCTACGAGCGACTCGGGGGCTGGGGCCGGGATCCAGGCCGACCTCAAGGCCTTCCTGCGCTGTGGCGTGTACGGGACGACGTCCATCGTGGCCACCACCGCGCAGAACACCGTAGGCGTGATGGGCATCCACGCGCTCCCGTCGCAGGTGGCAGTGGACCAGATGGAGGCCATAGCCTCGGACATCGGGGCCGACGCCGTGAAGACCGGAATGCTCTTCGATGCCGGCATCGTCTCCGCCGTCGCCGGGGCCGTCGAGCGACTCCGGCTCCCGAACCTGGTGGTCGACCCCGTGATGGTCGCAGAGAGCGGAGCGACGCTGCTCGAGCCCGCGGCGGTCGAAACGTACAAGAACGAGCTCTTCCCGCTCGCCGCCGTTGTCACGCCGAACGTGAACGAGGCCTTCGCCATGCTCGGCGAGGAGGTGGACGAGGCGCGCATCGAGGACTGCGCCGTGACGCTGCACGCCCTGGGGCCGGCCGCCGTGGTCATCACCGGCGGGCACACCTCGACCGGGGCCGACCTGTTCTACGCCGGAGAGGGTTTCGAGAGGATAGAGGGCCCCGTCCATCCCTCGCAGAACACCCACGGGGCGGGCTGCACGCACTCCGCGTCGCTGGCCAGCTTCCTCGCCCGAGGCTTCGACGTCGTAGAGGCCGCCCGCCGGGCGCGGGTCGTCGCCTCCGAGGCGGTGCGCCACGGGCTCGGGGAGATAGGGGCCGGCGCAGGCCCGGTCCACGCGCTCGGAGGGGTCCTGAAAGGAGTACACGAATGAAGGCCGAGGAGGCGCTGCGCAGGATCGGGGAGGAGACGACCACTCGTCCACCACATCACCAACTACGTGACGGCGAACCTGGTGGCGAACGTGACCCTCGCCACGGGCGCCTTGCCGGTTATGGCCCAGGCCCGCGAGGAGGTCGAGGAGATGGTCTCCCTTGCCTCGGCCCTCGTGCTGAACGTCGGCACCCTGGATCCCGGCCAGATAGAGGCCATGGTCCTGGCCGGTGGGAGGGCCAACGAGCGCGGCGTGCCCATCGTCCTCGACCCGGTCGGGGCGGGGGCCACGACGCTGCGCACGGAGGCGGCCGGGCGACTGCTCTCGGAGCTGGAGATCTCCTGCGTCTGCGGCAACGCCGGGGAGGTCGCAACGCTCGCCGGGCTCTCCGCGGAGGTGCGGGGCGTCGAGAGCCTCGCGGGCGACGCGCGGGAGGCCGCCGAGACGGCCGCCCGAGCCTTCGGCGTCACGGTGGCCGTGACCGGGGAGAAGGACTTCGTGAGCGCCGGGGACCGTACCTTCGCCGTCGAGAACGGGCACGCGCTTATGGGTCGCGTCGTCGGCAGCGGTTGCGCCTCCACGGCGGTTGTTGGCTGCCTCGCCACCGTCGGGGACGCCGACCTCGAGACGGTGGCCGACGCCCTGGCACTCTTCGGCCGCGCAGGGGAGATCGCGGCCGAGACCGCCCGTGGTCCCGGCACCCTGGAGCCCGCGCTGCTCGACGCCCTCTCGCACCTGGCCGCCGAACCGGGGCGGCTCGCCGGCTGGCTCGGGGTGCGAGAGGTTGTCCGTGAGTGAGCGCACGGACACCCGAACGACGCCGGACTAGAATCCTTTGAGCGTATGGCCTCCACGTTCAAACCCTCGGCGATCCTGAGCCGGACGGAGCACCGCCCCTTCCCCGTCCCGACGGGATCTTGGGCGCTCAGCATGAGCTGGCACGACCTGCTGTTCATGCACTGGCCCGTGCCGGAGGGGGCGCTGCGGCCCCTGATCCCGGACGCTCTAAACCTCGACACCTTCGAGGGCGACGCCTGGCTCGGGGTTGTGCCCTTCCGCATGAGCGGCGTCAGGCCCCGCTTTTTGCCCGGGGTTCCGCGGCTCTCGGCCTTCCCGGAGCTCAACCTGCGCACCTACGTGACGGCCGGCGGAAGGCCCGGTGTGTGGTTTTTCTCCCTCGACGCCAGCAACCCCGTGGCCGTCCGCCTCGCCCGCGCCGCCTTCAAGCTGCCGTACTTCGACGCCCAGATGTCCACGAGCCTGGTCGGCAAGGAGGTTCGCTACGGCAGCCGGCGCACCCACCGGGGCGCGCCGCCCGCCGAGTTCGTGGCCCGATACGCCCCGACGGGCAGGCCGTTCGATAGCGGCCCGGGCTCGCTCGAGAGCTTTCTGACCGAGCGCTACTGCCTCTACAGCGCGGGCAACAAGGGCGACGTGTACCGCGGGGACATCCACCACCAGCTCTGGCCCTTGCGACCCGCCGAGGTCGAGGTCCGGTCGCTGGCGATGACGCAGCAGATAGGCCTCGCGCCGCCACCTTCGGAGCCTGTGCTCCACTTCGCGGAGCGCCTCGACGTGCTCGCCTGGCCCCCGCGCAAGATAGCCCCGTGAAGCCCCGGACGTCTATCCGGCAGGCGAGGTTGCTCCTGGTAACGGAACCCCGCCCGGACCTCCCCGACCGCGTCGAAGCCGGTGTTCGCGGCGGGGTGGACGTCGTCCAGTTGCGCCACAAGGGCATCGCGGGGGAGGAGCTGTCGGCGCTGGCGGAGGACCTGAGGGAGATCTGTGCCCGTGGCGGTGCCCTGTTCACCGTCAACGACGACGTCGACCTCGCCCGGTCTTGCGCGGCCGCCGGCGTCCACCTCGGGCAGGAGGACGAGGCCGTGGCGTCGGCCAGGGAGGCCCTGGGTCCCGGCGCGATCATAGGGCGCTCCGTCGGCAGCCACGAGGAGGCGCTTGCCGCCGTGGCCGAAGGCGCCGACTACCTCGGCGTCGGGACCGTCTACGCCACCCCCACCAAGCCAGATGCCGACGTTCAGGGCCTGCGCCTCGTCCAAGAGGTGGCCCGGGCCCGGCCCTCCGTCCCCTGGTTCGCTATCGGCGGGATCACGCGCCAGACCGCCCCCGAGGTCGCCGCGGCCGGGGCGCCGGGCTTCGCGGTGGTGCGCGCGGTCCTCGACGCCGACGACCCCGAGGCGGCGGCCCGCTCTCTCCGCACTCTTCTGCCGCGATAGGCCCCCGGCCGGGGGATATACTCCGCGGATGGCACACGGACCCGAAGCGCGGAATCCCGCTTGATGGCGGACCTCGTCTCCGGGCTCCTGCCCGTCCGCGAGGACGGGAGGATGCTCGTGCTCCAGCGCCCGACGGGTACCTGGGAACCACCAGCCGGCCGCCTGAACGGTGGCGAGAGCTTCGAGGAAGGGGCCGTGCGCGAGCTCTACGAAGAGACCGGTCTGCTCGTCACCCCGGGTCCCATCATCGCGACCTGGGTCGGAGAGTCTCCCAACGGCCGCCCCCTCGCCGCCGTGACCTACGCAGGTCGCGCGCACGAGGCGGAGGTCAAGCTCTCCGACGAGCACCTGGGATACCGGTGGGTCACCCCTGACGAGTGGCTGGAGTTGCCGAGTTGGTGGTCTCCGGAGAACATCCGGAGCGTCGTCGAAACTGTGGGGGAGGTTCGCGAAGCGACGCTTCGCGAACCTCCCCCGACACCGGTCTCCCGGCCCAACGGAGGTACGGTCAACGCCGTCCTGGGGGCCGGCGTGGTGCTGGTGGACCGGGACGCTGGGGCAGAGCCCAGGGCGCTTCTCCTGCGGCGGCGCAAGCCGCCCGTCGGGCTCTGGGAGAACCCTGGAGGCGCCCTCGAACCCGGGGAGGACTTCGTGGTCTGCGCCCGGCGCGAGGCCCGCGAGGAGACGGGCCTCGCACCGGAAGGGCCCTTGCGGGCGTGGTGGACGCGGGTTGAGCCGTGGAAGGCCCCGGACGATCGGCAGCTCTACGCGGGGGTGGGCTTCGTCGCCGGCGCGCCGGCGGGCGCAAGGACCGGCGGCAAAGTCCGCCTCGAGGACGCCGCCCACGATGCCCACCTCTGGGCTACCGAGGAAGAATGGCGTGCCCTCCAGACCTGGTACACGCCGCTGGATTCGGACGCCCTCTGGACCGTTATTCGGGAGTCGACGTCCTAGACGAAGAGCGCAACTCGGGGCCGGGAGGCCCTCCCGCCGCCGATCGCCGTAGAGCGTGGGCCCTTGCGGCGGTGCTCGTCGTCGTGCCGGGGGCGCTGTGGACGCTGGTCCTTGCCGTCCCCTTCCTCCCGCTTCCTGCCGGCTGGAAGGTGACCCTGGCCGCCGCGCTGGCGATCGGCGCGGAGGCGGTCTTCTGGATCGCGGCGTTCTTTCTCGGCCGCGAGGTGGTGTCCCGATACCGACGCTATTTCGATCCCCGCAACTGGTTCCGCAAGGGACCGCCCGAAGGGTGAATGAACACGAGGTCATAGCGAGGATCCCCGGCCTCCTGCCCCAGGCGCCTCCGGAGGTCCTGGTGCCTGTCGGCGACGATTGCGCCGTGGTGCGACTCGGTGGACAGACCTGGGTCGCCGCCTCGGACATGCTCGTCTTCGGGCACCACTTCAAGGGATGGGCCGACCCGGAAGACGTCGGCTACAAAGCCGTCGCCGCCAACGTCTCGGACGTGGCCGCGATGGGGGGCGTGCCGCGGTTCGTCCTGGTGTCGGGCGGCGCCGGCGACGGGGATACCGTGCTGCGCTGCCTCGGGGGCGTCGCCGAGGCCTGCCGGGAATTTGGCGTCTATCCGCTCGGCGGGGATACCACCCGTGCCGAAGCCTTGACGGTCGACGTCGCGATCCTCGGCGAGCTCCCCGGGCCCGCGGTCCTGCGTTCGGGGGCGGGGCCCGGCGACGCGCTGGCGGTCACCGGCGAGCTCGGCGCCTCGGCGGCAGGACTCCTCGCGCTCGAAGACGGAAGGCGCGAACCCGGGCGGCTCGTCCAGAGGCACCTGCGTCCCGAACCGAGGGTTCAGGCCGGGCTGGCCGCCTCCAGGCTAGGGGCGAGCGCCATGATGGACCTCTCCGACGGGCTCGCCGCCGACGCGCGCCGCCTCTGCGCGTGCAGCGGGGTCGGATGCCGCGTGGACCTCGACCTGTTGCCCGTCGCCGACGACACCCGCGCGCTCGCGCGGGCCTTCGGGCGGGATCCGGAGACGCTGGCCGCCACCGGCGGAGAGGACTACGAGCTACTCGTCTCCGGCCCCGGTCCCGTGCTCGACGAGATAGCCGCGGCCTCGCCGACGCCCCTGACGCTCATCGGGCGGGTCACGGAGAGGGACGTGATCTTCGTCCGCGGAGGCCAGCCCGTCGACGACCTCTCGGGATGGGACCACTTCGCTTGATGCGGTTCGCGGGTAGGGGCGGTTCGCGAACCGCCCCTACCCGCCGTCAGCAGTCTCGAAGGTAACGACGCGGTTTCGACCTGCCTGCTTGGCGCGGTAGAGGGCTGTGTCGGCCTCCCTGAGCAGGTCGTCGGCGCTCTTGGTCCCCGAAAGGGCGGCGACGCCGACGCTGATCGTCACCACGCCCGGGTGGATCCTTCGCCTCGTGCGGTATGCCGAGGTCCTCCACGGAGCGACGCAGGCGGTCGGCGGCCACGAGCGCCGGGGCCGCCGGTCTGTTCGGGGAGCACGATCAGGAACTCCTCGCCGCCGTAGCGGTAGGCGGAGTCGCCCTCCCCGGAGCCTGCCCGAAATGGTCTGCGCCACCCGCTTGAGCACCTCGTCGCCGGCGAGGTGGCCGTAACGGTCGTTGTAGGCCTTGAAGAAGTCGACGTCGCAGAGCACGACGGCGTAGCTGTGGCCGTAGCGGCTCGCCCGCCCCTGCAGGACCTCGAGGTCCTCGCCCAAGGCGCAGCCGGTTGCCCAGCGAGGTCAGCGGGTCCTGGCGGGACTGCTCGAAGAGCCGCCGGTTCAGCTTCTCGAGCTCCCCGTTCTGGAAGGCGAGCCGCCGGTGGAGCTCGGTGACCCGCAGCCGCCGAGATCAGGCGCACCTGCAACTCGTCGGGTCGAGCGGCTTTGCAGAGGTAGTCGTCGGCGCCGACCTCGAGGCCCTGCAGCAGATGCTCCCTGTCCCCGAGCGCCGTCAGGAAGATGAAGTAGGTGTACGTGTCCGAGCCTCTCCGGGAGCGCCCGTTGCGCTCCCGCTCCCTGACCCTGCGGCAGAGTTCTGGACCGTCCACGCCCGGCATCATCCAGTCGCTTATGACGACGTCCACCTCGGGGGTGTCCCGCAGAGGCCTGCCAGGCTTGCTCGCCGTCCTCCGCCGCCAGGCACTCGTGGCCGAGCTTCTCCACGGCGCGGCGCAGGATCGTGCGGGAGACCGCGTCGTCTTCGGCGATCAGGATCCTCATGCCTCCGATGCCTCTCCTTCGGCCGCCTCGGCTTCGAGCGCCGGCCGGACGCGGCCGAAATCTTTGCGCAGTTGCTCGAGAAGGCCTGGGACGCCGGAGAGATCCCCCGCCGAAGCCGCGTCCTGGAGCCGCGCGCAGGTTTCCGCCATCCTCCTGGCGCCCATGTTGCCGGCGCTCCCCTTGAGGGTGTGGGCCGTCCGCTCCACGGCGTCGGCGTCGCCGACCTCCGCGGCCTCCCTCAAGGCTTCGAGGCGCGCCTCGGCGTCGCCCAGGAACACCTCGGCCAGCTCCCGGAACAGGCCCGCGCCGCCCAGCTTGCGCAAGCCCGCCAGCACCTCGGGGTCGAGGACACCGTCCCCGGCCGGAGTCGCCCACGGGCCCCTCCTGCGGTCCGTCGGGCTGCGGCGTCCGCCCGACCCAGCGCTCCAGGATCTCCCCGAGCGCCTCCTGCTTGACGGGCTTGGGGACGTAGTCGTCCATACCGGCCGCGAGCGCCCTCTCCCGGTCGCCCTGCATGGCGTTCGCGGTCATCGCGATGATCGGGACGCGTGCGAGCCGGGGGTGCCGCCGGACCCTGCGGCCGCGCGTTCGCGGCGCCGGATCTCGGCCGTCGCCTCGTGGCCGTCCATCCCGGGCATCTGCACGTCCATCAGGACGGCGGCGTAGCGGTTGCGCTCGAGGCCTCGAGCGCCTCGAGGCCGTCGTCGGCCACGTCCACCCGGTAGCCGAGCCTCTCTAGCATCCGGGCGGCGACCTTCTGGTTCACGGGGTTGTCCTCGGCCAGCAGGACGTGCGGCGCGGGCGCCTGGCTGCTCCTCGCGCAGGGTGTGGCGGGTGACGAGCCGGGCACCCCTCTCGGCGGAAGCCTCCCCCGAGGCGACCATCACGGTGACGAGGGCGTCGCGCAGCTCGGACTGGCGGACCGGCTTGGTCAGGTAGGCCTCGAGGCCGGCCCGTGCGGGCCTCGTCGCCGTCGCCGCGATGTCCCATGGAGGTCAGGAGGATCAGGCGGGTCGAAGCGACGGCGGGATCGTCCTTGATCTCGCGGGCGAGCTGCATGCCGTCCATGCCCGGCATGCTGCATGTCGAGGATCGCGAGGCGTAGGGCTCGCCGTCGCGCGCCGCCGCGCGCAGCTGCTCGAGGGCTTCCGGGCCGCTCCTCGCGCCGCGCCGCGCGCATCCCCCAGCGAGAGAGCTGTCGCGCAGGATCTGGCGGTTGGTGGCGTTGTCGTCTACCACGAGCACACGCAGGCCGCGCAGGTCGGCGCGGGTCGTCGGCTCGGGTGCGGGCGGCTCGGCCGGCTTGGCAGCGGCAGCGTGAACCGAGAAGGTGCTCCCGACGCCGGGCTCGCTCTCGACACCGATCTCCCCGCCCATAAGCTCGACGAGCTGCCTGGAGATGGTCAGGCCGAGCCCCGTGCCGCCGTAGCGCCGCGTGGTCGAGGCGTCGGCCTGGGAGAAGGACTCGAAGACGCGCGCCCAGCTGCTCCTCGGTCATGCCTATGCCCGTGTCCCTCACCGAGAGGCGCAACCTCGCGGCGTCCTCCGTCTCCTCCATCGACGCTCACGCGCAAGGACGACCTCGCCCGCTTCGGTGAACTTGATCGGCGTTGCCCAGGAGGTTGGTCAGGACCTGGCGGATGCGCCCCGGGTCACCCGCGAGCGCCGTCGGCACGTCGTAGTCGACGAGGCACGCCAGCTCCAGGCCCTTGCTGCTGGGCCCGCTCGGCGAACAGGGCCACGACGTCCTCGACGACCAGACGCAGGTCGAAGTCGATGATCTCCAGGCGCATGGCGCCGGCCTCTATCTTGGAGAAGTCCAGGATGTCGTTGATGATGGCCAGCAGGTTCTCGCCGGAGACCCGGATCGTCTCGGCGAACTCGCGCTGCTCCGCCGAGAGGGGGGTGTTCAGGAGCAACTCGGTCATGCCGATGACGCCGTTCATGGGGGTGCGTATCTCGTGGGACATGTTGGCCAGAAAGTCGCTCTTGGCCTGGTTGGCCTCCTCGGCCGCGACGCGGGCCTCCTCGAGTCCCCGCTCGTAGCGCCGGCGCTCGGTGACGTCCACGATGGTCTGGACCGCCCCCCCGTACGAGCCGTCGGCTTCAAAGATGGGGGAGCCGGTGCCAGAGAGGGACTTCGCCTGGCCGTCGACGGTCGTTATGGCGACCTCGTAGGCCGAGACGACGCCCTCGACGCGCAGCTCCCTCTGCCGCAACATCTGCTCCAGCGCTTCTCCGTCGAGAAAGTCGAAAAAGGACCGGCCCACCGCCTCCTCGGGGGTGGAGAAGCCCAGGATCTCGGCGTAGGCCGCGTTGCAGTAGTCGATGATGCCCCCCTCGGGCCCTATGTAGGCGATGCCCTCCTGGACGGCCTCGATCAGGCGCCGGTATCGCTCCTCGCTCTCGCGAAGCTCCTCTTCCGCCCGCTTGCGCTCGGTGATGTCGACCATGAAACCTTGCCAGTACCTGGGTCGACCCTCTACCTGGACCATCACCGATTCGTTGCGCACCCACACCGTCCGCCCGTCGCGATGGAGGATCCTGTACTCCGTCGCAAAGACCTCTCCCGGCTCGCCGCTCCTGTCGTCTTCGGACCGCATCCACTCGCGATCCTCGGGGTGGACCATGCGAAACCTCAGGTCCGGGTCCTGGCAGTCCTCCGGGGAGTAACCCGTCAGGTCCTCTATCTGGGGGCTCATGTAGATCGCGGCGTCGGGGCTGCCGATCTCCTGGACGTAGGTGACCGCCGGCATCCGCTCGATGAGCGAGCGGTACCGCTCCTCGGCCTGCCGAAGCATCTCCTCCGACCTGCGGCTCTCGGTAACGTCCATCATGGAGCCGAGCATGCGAACGGGGCGAAGGTCGGCGTCGCGCACCAGGTAGGCCCGGTCGACCACCGTCGAGTACATGCCGTCGGCGCGCCGGAAACGGTACTCGTCGGACCACATCCCCTCGTCGCCGAGCAAGACGGCGTTGAGGCCCGACATCACCCTGTCCCTGTCCTCCGGGTGCAGGTGATTCTCCCACCAGGCGGTGTCGGTGATCTGCCTCGCCGGGTAGCCGAACATCGCCTCGACCGCACCGTCCCACATCTGCCGGTCGGCGAGGATGTCGCTGTCCCAGAGCGTCTCGTTGGTCGCCCAGGCGACAAGCCGGTAGCGCTCCTCGCTCGCGCGCAGGGCCTTCTCGGCCTCCCTGCGCTCTGTAAGGTCGACGAGCACCCCCTGCCAATAGAGGGGGTTTCCCTCCTCGTCGCGCACCAGCACGGCCTCGTCCCGAACCCACACCACGCGCCCGTCCCTCGCAACGAATCGGTACTCTTGCGAGAATGGGTCCCCGATCCGGTTGAGGCGTGCGTCCTCGGTCATCACGCGCTCCCGGTCGTCGGGATGGAGCACGCTCTCCCAGAAGTCGTTGTCTTCCAGGAACGCTTCCCGGGCGTAACCCAGGAGTTCCTGCATCTGCGGGCTGACGTAGGTGGTCACGCTGGGCTCGCCAGGAGTCTCCGTGTAGACGACCGCCGGGACGTTCTCGACCAGCATTCGGTAGCGTTCCTCGGCCGCCCCGAGACGTCTCTCGGCCTCGTTGCGTTCGGTGATGTCGCTGACCGCCGCGACGCGGACCTGCCGGCCGCGGAACGAGGTCATCCTCGCGCGGACCTCTCCCTCGAAGGTGGAACCGTCCTTTCTGAGTCCCGTGGCCTCGTAAGGCTGCTCCGAACCGGAGGCGACGTGTCGCTGGACGAGATCGTGCGATCCTGGTGCCACGAGCTCCGAAACGTCTTTGCCTACGAGCTCCTGCCTCTCGTAGCCGAACATCTCGGAGAAGGCCTTGTTGGTCTCGAGTATCGTCCCATCCTGGCTGATGGCGACGCCCTCGAAGGTCGCGTCCGAGAGTCCCCGGAAGCGTTCCTCGCTCTCGCGCAACGCTTCCTCGGCCTCCCGGCGCCTGCCGAGCATCGCGTTGAAGGCGGCGGCCACCGCGCCGAGCTCGTCGTTGGTGCGGGGCTCGATCCTGTAATCCAGATCCCCCCGGCCGACCCGTTCTACCCCCGCGGTCAGCACCCGGACGGAACCGACGATCCCTCGATTTATCAGGTAGGCTGCCACGAAGCTCGCGAGCAGGCCGGCGAAGATCAGGGCGAGGATGGTCACGTAGACGCCGCGGATGGCGTCGTTGGCGTCTGCCTCGGCCGCGGCCAGCCGTTGCTCGGTCCACGGCTGGACCTGCTCGTCGAAGATGCGGTCGAGTTCGGTCTGAAGCTCCAGAAAGGTTTGCAGGTCGGCCTGGAGCGCCTCGTCGCCGGAGGGTCCCGTCTGCCCGGCGCCCCGCGCCATCAGGCTCTCGCCCAGGGCGGCGTATTCTTCGTAGACGGCGTCGATGCGGTCCCCGACCACTTTGCCCCGCTGGGTATCGACCAGCGCATCGAAACGCGCCCTGGCCTCTTCGAAATCCGCACGGTCGCCCTCGTAATTGCTCCCGGAAACGGGTCTCGCCGGTCTGCAGGTAGTTCGGGACGTCTCCGCCCATACTGGCCACACTGACCTCCATCTCGAAGGCGGCGGTGCGGATGGGCTCCTCTACCCGCGCCATCTCCTGGATGGCGGCGTCGATGGACCGTTGGCTGAAGAAGATAACGAGGCCGGCGAGGAGGAAGAGCAGGGTCAGGCCCCCGAACCCCAGCCACAGCTTGCGCGCTATCGTCATGGTCTGCCTTTCGAGCGCCGGGGGACGTCGGCCTCTTCCGTGGCGTTCCCCAGAGGTGCTGACCCGTCCCCGCCCACGTTCTATCGCCGTATTTTACGCGCTGGAGGGACCGCGAACCACGCCGGCCGTCCCGGGGATGCTTCCAGGGAATGCCTAGGGATTCACGCGCGCGGCAGGTAGACGGTGAAGTGCGTGCCCTCGGCGGGCACGCTCTCGACGGTCACGCGTCCGCCATGGTTCTCGGCGACGTGCTTGACGATGGAGAGGCCGAGGCCGGTCCCGCCGGTGGCTTTGGAACGCGCCTTGTCCACCCGGTAGAAGCGCTCGAAGATGCGCGGAAGCTTCCCCTCGGAGATGCCGATGCCGGTGTCCGAGACCCTGACGACGACCTCCGGGCCGTCGGAGCCCCCGACCACCTCAACCCGCCCCCCTGGCGGGGTGTACTTGACGGCGTTGTCTACCAGGTTCGTAAACATGGAGGTGAGCTGAGTCTCGTCGCCGTAGACGGAGTACCGGGCGGCCTTGCCAAAGCGCTTCCACTGCAGCGAGATGTTCTTGCGGCGGGCGACGCGCCTCATGCGCGAGAGCACGCCCATCAGGACGCTGCGCACGTCGACAAGGTCAGGGTACCCGACGCGGTCCTCGCTCTCGAGGCGCGCCAGGTCCAGAAGGTCCGTCGTGAGCTGCGCCAGGCGCTCGGTCTCCCGCTTCAGCTGCGCGGCGAAGAGGCGCGCCTGGACGGGGTCGTGGTCTATGGTCTCCTCCAGGCTCTCGGCGAGGAGCTTGAGGCTCGTCGCCGGTGTCTTCAGCTCGTGGGAGACGTTTGCGACAAAGTCGCGCCGCATCTTGTTGACCCGGCGCAGTTCGTCGGGGGTTATGGGTCGGAGGTCGTCGGCTCTCTCTAGCGCCATGCGTGCCGCCCGGGGCTACCCGGGTCGGCCCCCCGCGC
Organism: uncultured Rubrobacteraceae bacterium; assembly: GCA_963769655.1. Lineage (GTDB taxonomy): Bacteria > Actinomycetota > Rubrobacteria > Rubrobacterales > Rubrobacteraceae > CAVYMT01. The sequence goes on from CAVYMT010000006.1 coordinate 58,259, forward strand.
CGACGCCGGCCCCGGCTTCGGGACCCTTCGCTTCGTGGATCTTCGCCTCCCGCGGTCTGGCCTCGAAGCGGTAGCCGAGGCCCCTGGCGGTGTGGATGTACTCGTAGGAGGACTGTTCCTCCAGGGCCGCCCGGATCCTGCGCACGTGCACGTCTATGGTGCGCGAGGAACCGACCCCGGCGTGCCCCCAGACCTCCTTGGCCAGCTCCTCCCGGCTCTTGAGTTCGCCCGGGGAGGCGGCCAGAGCGGCGAGGAGCTCGAACTCCTTCAGGCGCAGGTCGAGCGTTTTCCCTCCGGCCCGCGCCGTGAAGTTCTTCGTGTCCAGCTGAAGGTCCCCGGCCTCCAGGATCTTGCCCCGCCCGCCGGTCTCGCTGCGCTTGAGGTTGGCGTTTATGCGGGCGATGAGCTCCTTCATACCGAAGGGCTTGGTCACGTAGTCGTCGGCGCCGGCCTCGAAGCCCCTTACCTTGTCCTCCTCGGCGTCCTTGGCGGTGATCATGACGATCACCACGCCCCCGTCGCGCTCGCGGATACGCTCGCAGACCTCGATGCCCGACTCGCCAGGGAGCATGATGTCCAGCAGGATCAGGTCCGGCCTGAGCTTGCGCGCCATCCTCAAAGCCTCGGCACCCGTGACGGCCTGGCTCACCCCGAAACCCGCCCGGGAGAGGTTGTAGGCGAGGGTGCCCATGATCACCTCGTCGTCCTCGACGATCAGGATCTCCGCCGCACCCGCCGCTGTCTTGGCTACCGTGTTAGCCACCAAAGCACGCCTCTCCTCCTCGCTTGGCCGAAGCATCCGCAGTATAAACACCGCCCCCCCACCCTTCACTTCTTTAACGAGGGTTTAACAGAACACGAGGAAGCCGCACACGTCGTTCGTCCCTCCGGCCGCCGATCATCGTCCATCGGGAGGATGCGCCCGCACCTCGCTTGCCCCACAATGTACCCGGTGCCGACGGACATGCGTGGGCCCCAATCCGGAAGGTCCGGGAGGAACGGTACCGCGAGGACGACCGTGCCCACGGCCGCTACAATGCGGGCGGTTAGAGACCGAGGGAGGGGACCTGCGGACGAGCGTGCGGACCATCACGGTGCACACCGAGCGCACCTTCGCCATCGCCCGGTCCTCGGCCGACGCCTTCGAGCGCGTGGTCTTCGAGGTCAGCGATGCCGGCGCTACGGGCCGCGGCGAGGCGGCCCCCACGGGCTACTACGGCCAGAGCGCCGAGGGTGTTTCCGAGGCGCTGCGGTCCGTCGAGGTGCGGGATCCCTGGGATATCGAGGGCACGCTGCGGGCGAACGCCGATCTACCCCCGGCGGCCAAGAGCGCCCTGGACATCGCCCTTCACGACCTGGCGGCCAAGAGGCTCGGCGTGCCGGTCTACCGCCTGCTGGGCCTCGGCAAGCCCGAGACCGTCTCGGCCTACACCCTGGCCATAGCGGACATCGGCACGACGGTCGAGGAGGCGAGGAGGCTCTCTTCGTTCCCGGTCCTCAAGATGAAGGTCGGCGGCTGGGAAGATCTCGAGACGGTGCGGGCGGTGGCGGGGTTCTCGGGCGCGGACCTCTGGGTCGACGCCAACGAGGCCTTCTCCCCGGACGAAGCGCCGGAGGCCGCCGCGGAGCTGAGGAGGATCGGGGTGAAGATGGTGGAGCAGCCCGTGGCCGCCTCGGCCGGTCCGGAGGCGCTAGGGCGGGTGACCGAGGCGGCCCACCCCGTGCCCGTGATCGCCGACGAGGGCGCCATCACCGCCGGCGATGTGCCCGGCCTGGCCGGCTACGCGAGCGGGGTCAACGTCAAGCTCGCCAAGTGCGGCGGCATCAGGCGCGCCCTGGAGATGGTCCATACCGCCCGCTCGCTGGGCATGCTCGTCATGCTCGGGTGCATGGTCGAGACCTCGCTCGGGATCTCGGCCGCGGCCCACATCTCGGGCCTCTTCGACTTTGTCGACCTCGACGGCGCGATGCTCCTCGCCGACGACCCTTACGCCGGCCCGCACTACGAGGACGGGAGCCTCGTGCTCTCGGAGGAGCCGGGGCTCGGGGTGAAGCCGCGGTGAGGCCGGATCCGTCGAGCGCGCGTCCGCGCGAGCGCCGGTACGCCGTCCTGGCCGAGGGCCGATTCGCCGATCGCAACGCCAAGACCGCCCACGGCCTCATCCGCTACGGCAAGGACGAGGTGGTGGCCGTCGTCGACTCCACGCTCGCGGGGAGGAAGGTCCTCGACGTCATGCCCGAGCTCGAGCGTGACGCCCCCATAGTCGGTAGCCTCGAGGAGGCCCTCGCCCACGGTCCGACCTCGCTCCTCGTCGGGCTCGCCCCGGCGGGCGGGCGGCTGCCAGGGGAGTGGATGCAGGTTATTGGACGCGCGGCCGGGTCAGGGGTAGAGATCGTGAGCGGCCTCCACCAGCGCCTCGCTCCCGAGTTCCCCGACGCCGAGGTGTGGGACGTCCGGGAGCCGCCCGGGGACGTGCCCCTCTTCTCCGGGGAGGGGTTCGGGGTGCGGCCCAAGGTCGCGCTCACCGTCGGGACCGACTCCGCCGTCGGCAAGATGACCGCGACGCTCGAGATCGGGCGCGCGGCCCGCGACGCCGGCGTAAGGGCGGAGTTCGCGGCGACGGGGCAGACGGGGATCGTGATCTCGGGTTGGGGCGTCTGCGTGGACGCCGTGGTCTCGGACTTTATAGCCGGCGCCGCCGAACAGCTCGTGCTGCAAGCGGCCAACCGTTCGCCGGAGCCCGACCTGATCCTGGTCGAGGGCCAGGGTTCGCTCGGCCACCCGGCATACTCCGGGGTGACGCTGGGCCTCCTGCACGGCGCGTGTCCGGACTGCCTCGTCCTTTGCGCCGCCCCGCAGGACAGCACGGTCTTCGCCGGCGTCCCGCGTCCGGCCGCCGCCCACGTCGCCAGGCTCTACGAGGAGGTCGCCGCCCTCGTCAAGCCCGCCCCCGTCGTTGCGGTGAGCGTGAACACCAGGGGCCTCTCCGACGCCGAGTCCGAGGCCCTGGTAGGGGCCATAGCCGACGAGACAGGGCTTCCCGCCGCCGATCCCTTCCGGTCGTCGACCGAGCCGATCCTGCGCGCCGTGCTGGACAGCTAGTCTGCACGCTGGCTGCTCGCCAACTTGGCAGCACGCCCGCTGGGCGGGCTCTCAGCACGCTTCGGGCCTTTTCAAGGCCCTCGCTTTCAGCCATCAGCTTCTACCGCTGGACGCGCACCCCAGAAGCGTCGTACGAAACGCTCCATACCGAGCGACGCACCGCTCGGCCATGTGAGAGACGCGCAGCCGTCGGGCCTCCCTACCCCTTGCGTTCACCTGAAAGCCCGCGCAGCGGGCGTGCTGTGAGCCGACGACAGGGGGGAGGACGGCTGGCTGACGAGCGGAGGCCTTGAAGAGGTCGGAGTGGGCTGACTAGCTTTATTAACGGGCATTTCACACGTCCAGATATCCCCATATGCTAAAATCCGCCCCGTGGCGAGATGCCTGACCCTAAACGCGAGCTACGAGCCTGTGGCCCTCGTACCGGCCAAGAGGGCTATAGTCCTCGTCGTTTCCGAGAAGGCCGAGATAGTCGAGGCCAACCTGGAGCGCCGCTTCCGTTCCGAGAGGGCCGAGTACCCTTATCCGCTGGTGATCCGGCTCGTCAAGTACGTCGAGATACCGCGGCGCCTGAGGCGCCACGTGACGAACGCCATCCTGTTCGCCCGGGACAACTATAAGTGCCAGTACTGCGGCAAGCATCGGACCAACCTGAACCGCAACGACCGCCTGACGCGCGATCACGTCAAGCCCATATCCAAGGGCGGCCAGAACACGTGGGACAACGTGGTGACGGCCTGCACCAAGTGCAACGCGAGGAAGGGGAACCGCCTCCCGATGGAGTGCGGCATGTACCCGAAGTCCACGCCCAAGGAGCCGCGTTACGTCGTGATGGTCTGGTACTCGCGCGGCCTGAACGACGTTCAGCGCCGCTACGTGGAGCAGTTCTACGGCGAGGCCTCCCTCGCCGAGCCCGCGCTCTAACCGAAGAGCAGCGGTCTGGACAAGCCCATGATCTTATTGTAGCAAGCGCCTTACGTATGGGCCGCGGGTCGCTTTTGACTGCTTGCTATAATTCTCCACGCTGTAAGAGATCGGGCGGAGCTTCCTTGGATTACAACGTTTTCGCGGAGAGGGTCGGAAGCATCGTCGGCAACGTCGAGCGCGCCGTCTCCGGCAAGCGTGAGGGCGTGTTTCTGGCGGTGGTGGCGCTGCTCGCCGGGGGGCACGTGCTCATAGAGGACGTGCCCGGGGTCGGAAAGACCCTGCTGGCCAAGTCGCTCGCCCGCTCGGTGGGCGGCGAGTTCCGGCGCATCCAGTTCACCCCGGACCTCTTGCCCGCCGACGTCACGGGGCTCAACGTCTACAACCAGGGCGAGGGAGATTTCGAGTTCTGGGCCGGGCCGGTCTTCGGCAACGTGGTCCTGGCCGACGAGATCAACCGCGCCTCCCCCAAGACGCAGAGCGCGCTTTTGGAGGCGATGGAGGAGGGAGCGGTGACGGTGGACGGGGTGACGCGAAGCCTTCCCCGGCCCTTCGGCGTGGTCGCCACCCAGAACCCCGTCGAGCACGAGGGCACCTACCCGTTGCCCCACGCGGAGCTCGACCGCTTCATGGTCAAGATGGCCCTCGGGTACCCGGACGAGGTGGCGGAGACGGAGATGCTCCGTCTCTCGCGGGAGCCAGCCGCGGACCTCGAAGCGGTGGTCGAGCTCGACGAGTTCCTGGAGATGCAGGGCCTCGTCGAGGAGGTGTACGCCAGCGAGGCGGTGCTGCGCTACGTCGTCTCCGTGACGGGGGCCACCCGCGAGCACGCCGAGGTGTATCTCGGGGCGTCGCCGCGGGCCAGCCGCATGCTGCTCGCCGCGGCCAGGGCGCGAGCCGCCGCGGGCGGACGCTCCTACTGCGCCCCCGACGACGTCAAGGAGATGGCGTCCAGCGTGCTCTCGCACAGGATCATCCCCGCCGCCGCGGCCCGGGACGGGGACGACCTCGGGACGTCCCGGGAGATCGTGCGCGAGATCCTCTCGTCCGTCCCCGTCACGGAGGCGGTGTAGGGGTCCGGATGAAAGGCCTCTTCGGGCGCTTGCGGAGGCGGAGCGCCTCCTGGCCGTCCGTCCGTCCGACGGCGCGGGGCTGGCAGGCGCTGATCGCGGGCGTGGTCGTGTTGTTCGTGGCGCGCCTGATCGGGACCACCCAGTTCCACCAGCTCGCCTACGCGCTGCTGGCCTTGCCGCTGGCCGCGCTCGTCGTCGGGCTGCTAGGCGTCAGGGGCCTGGGCTTCTCCCGCGCCCTGCCGCCGGGACTGCGCGTCACGGCGGGCCGGCCGGCCAGGTTGGATCTCCTGCTGCGGCGGCCGCGCTTTGGCGCCTCGCGGGCGAGCATCATGGACCGCTTGCCGGAGCAGCGCCGGTTCGAGGTCCCGCCAGGCGAGGCCGGGACCACCGTCGCAGTGCCCGTGCCCCTCTACTTCGCCCGCAGGGGCATCCATCGTCTGGGGCCGGCGGAGGTGAGCGTCGTGGAGGGGTTCGGGCTGCTCCGCTTCGTGCGCCTTTTCGAGAAGAAGACCGAGGTCGTGGTCTACCCGCCCGTCCACGACCTGCACGACTTCCCGTTGCGCGGGGGGAACGTGGAGGTCGGCGCCCAGGGCTCGCGCGGGCGGCGGGGCGACGAGTTCGCGAGCCTCAGGGAGTACCGGCACGGCGACGACCGGCGGCACATCCACTGGAAGAGCCTGGCCCGCACGGGCGACCTGTACGTAAAGGAGTTCGCCGTCCAGGCCCCGCGCCGCTACGCGGTCCTTCTGGACCTGCGCCGCGAGGGGCTGCGCGTCCAGGAAGACGAGGTCGAGGACGCCGTCTCCGCCGCGGCCTCGGCGCTCACCCTGCTCAAGAACAAGCGCCTGCCCTTCCGCCTCGTCGGAACGGGCGGCTCCGCGAACACGTCGGTCGCACCCTTCGGCTCGGACGAGGACTCCTACTGGAGCGCCATGAGGCTCCTGGCGACGGTTCGCGCCGACGGGGGACGGCCGTTCGGGGAGGCCGTGCTCGCCGAGCGGGGCGACCTGGGCGAGGGGGTCGTCCTGATCTCGCGCACCCGCGACGACCAGTTGCCCGACGCCGTGCGGCGTCTGAGGGCCTCTGGCCTCTCGGTGGCCGTGGTCGCGCTCGCGACGCACACCTACAGGATGTCGGGGGGCTCGGCGGGAGCCTCGGGCCACGCCCGCAACCGCGAGGCCGAGTTCTCGCGCTCCGTCGGCCGTCTGGAGGCTTCCGGCGCCGCGATCCGCATTTTGGAACGCCAGTCGGGGGTCGCCGGGCTCTCGGGATCCGGCTCGCGTCAGGCGGGGGCAAACTAGTGGGCGGGGCGCTGGTGAGGGTGCCGCTCTACGCGATGGCGCTCGCCACCGGCGGGGCCTTCGCCGTCCTGTTCACCGGCGTGGCCGCGGGCTCGTTCGCCGGCGAGGACGTCCTGGCCGCTGGCGGGGCGTTCTGGACCATGGCCGGGGCCGCGCTCGTCGCCGCGCTCGTCGGGTCGGCGGGCAGGTACCGCTTCGTGCTCCTGTTCCCGGCGGCGGCGCTGTACACGGTGATAGCCGTCTACGGGAGCATCCCGCTCTTCTCGCTCTCGGGGTGGCGCCGGTTCTTCTTCGAGATCGGGACCGACGTCTACGAGGCTGCCAACACCATGTACATCCAGCCCATCCCCTACGACCTGTCCCCGGGGCTCTTCGTCGTGCTCATCCCGGTCGTCATGATCGTGGTCACCTTCGCGACGTCGGCCACCCTCTACGAGGAGAGCCCCGTCGTCTCGGTGGCCGTGCTCGGCCTCACCATAGGCGTGCTCAGCACCATCAGCTTCGAGGACGGGGCGGGTCCTTTCTTCGCGCTTTTCCTGGTGAGCGCGGTGGGGCTCCTGCTCTCCTCCGGCTCGGTGGGGCCCGAGGGGCCCGGTCGTCCGGCGCTGGCGGCGGGTGTGGCCGTGGTCGCGCTCGTTCTCGCGATGCCCAAGGTGCCGCTCTCGGACGCCACGGTCAGCGCCGGGCTCATCGACTGGACCCGCATCGGGACCGGCGGGACCAGCAGGCTCGACGTGCAGGCCGACGTCGGCGACTACCTGACCACGGGCCGGGAGGCCGAGCTCATGAGGATCCAGAGCCCCGAGCCGCTCCTGTGGCGCGGGGGCACCCTCGACTTTTTCGACGGGGTCCGCTGGTACGACACCGTGGAGCCGGGCCTGGATGACGGGGAGGAGATCTCCTTCGGCGTCGAGACGGACATCGTGCGCCAGCGCGTGGAGGTCCTGAACGCCCAGACGGACCTCGTCTTCGGGGGGTACAAGATCGGCGCCGTCTCCGAGGTGGACGCCACGCGGAACTCCGACTCCTCCTGGTCGTTCGACGAACCGGTCGAGGAGGGCATGGAGTACGAGGTTCTCTCGGAGATCCCTCAGCCCACCACCTCGCAGCTGCGGGGGGGCGGGACGGCCTACCCCGCGCTGATCGAGGAGAAGTTCTTGCAGCTCCCGGAGGGGCGCCCCGAGGTCATAGCCCAGACGGCGCAGACCATAGAGCAAGAGTACCCGGGGGCGGTGACGCCCTACGACAAGGCGCGGGCCGTCGAGCGCTACCTGGTCTACGACGGCGGTTTCGCCTACGACTTGAGCGTGCGTTACCGCCGGGCGGACGAGGCCGTGGAGGAGTTCCTGGGCGAGACGAAGACCGGATTCTGCACCCAGTTCGCCACGTCGATGGCCCTGATCCTGCGCGAGATGGACGTTCCCTCGCGCGTGGTCTACGGCTCGACCGAGGGCCGGCAGGCGAGCCCCGGCGAGTACGTGGTCACCGGGGCGAACATGCACACCTGGGTCGAGGCCTACTTCCCCGGGGTCGGCTGGTACCCCTTCGATCCGACCCCCGGCTTCTCGATGCCCACCGCGATGGAGGCGAACGCCCGGCGTCCGAGCCCCTCCAACCCGGGGGCGGCCCTCGGCGCCGACCCGACGGCCGCCCTCAGGCAGCAGAACATCCAGCAACGGCAGGAGCAGAACGCCCTGCAACAGCAGCAGACCCCCGCAGAGCGGCGGAACGCCAACGCCTCCACCGACCAGGACCGCGTGCCGGTCGGCCCGGTCCTTCTGATCGTGGCGGCGCTGCTGGTCGCGGCCGTGCCGCTGGCCAAGACGGTGATGCGCGCCCGCGGGCGGCCCGAGGACCTCTACGAAGACCTTGCGGGCCGGCTGCGCGACGTGCTGGCGCCCGGCGGGGCGGGCTCCGCCGTGGCAGGCTCGCCGGCCTTCACCCCCAGGGAGCGGCTGGTGCTCCTCGCGGGCGCGGCGGGGGTGGAAGAGGGGCCGGTCAGGGGGTTCGCCCGGGCCTACACCGAACACCTTTACGCCGCGCCGGGAACCTCAGGCGGGGACGATGTCTCGTCGGCGTACCGGGGGGCCGTGCGGGCCTACGGCCGGCTGCCGCTGTGGCGGAGGATACTCGGGGCCTTCAACCCCGCCTCCCTGGTCTCGCGTGTGGGTAGGGGCTCTTCGGCCCGGCGGGCGCAGCCTCGGCAAGGCGCTGCGGGGGCGGCTACGGGCGTCATCCCGCTCCCGGCGTTGAAGTGCGCGTACGGCGGTGTAATAATTCACCTATCCAGATACAACTCGCTACAGCATTCCGCAGGAGGTGCTGATGGAGCAGAAGCAGGAAACCATCGTCTCTATGACCGACAACGCGGCCGAGAAGGTCAAAGCGCTCCTGGCCCAGGAGGGCGAAGAGGAGCTCGGGCTGCGCATCGGCGTCAGGCCCGGCGGCTGCTCAGGCTTTCAATACAACATCTACTTCGACGACGAGACCAACGACGACGACGAGGTCTTCGAGACCAAGGGCGTGCGCGTCCTGATCGACGCCATGAGCGTCCCATACATCATGGGCAGCGAGTTCGACTACGTCGATGGCCTCATGGGCGCCGGCTTCGCCGTCAACAACCCCAACGTCCAGGGCGGCTGCGGCTGCGGCAGCTCGTTTACCTGCTAGGACCCACAACAGCCTAGAGGAGAAAGGCCCGGGATCTTGTTCCCGGGCCTTTCTCTTGCCCTCCGAGCCAAGACCAGCCCTGGCTAGTCCGCCGCCTCTAGACGCTCCAGCGCGAGCATCACGGCAGCGACGCCGCTGGAGCTGACGATCTCGCCGTCCCGGACAAGGGCCCTGAGGTTCTCCGACGCGGCACCATCACCACCTCGACCAGCTCGTGCTCGTCGGGGTCGGGCGGGGCCGACGGGCTCGACGCCGCGGGCCAGGAAGAGGTAGGCCCAGTTGTCCTTGAGGCTCGGGGAGGAGGCCACCGAGCCGAGGGGCTCCCACTCGTCGCCCGCGTGGCCGGTCTCCTCGAGCAGCTCGCGCCTGGCGGCGGCCTCCGGCTCTTCGCCGTCCTCGACCAGGCCGGCCGGCAGCCCGAGCTCCATGCGGCCGAGCGGCGGGCGGTACTGGCGCACCAGCACGACCTCCCCGGCCCTCGTCACCGGAAAGACTATGGCCGCGTCGGGGCGCTCGAGGACGTAGTAGGGGTCCTTCACGGAACCGTCGGGGAGGCGCAGCCCGTCGGAGCGGAGGTGTGAAGTAGGGCGTCTCCAGCAGCCGTCTCGGTGCGAGGCGCTCCCAGGCTCCGGCGGAGCTATCAGCCAACGCCGGCCTCGTCCACGGTGTCGTCGGGCTCGCCCTCGGCCAGGATCTTCGGCAGGTCCTTGGTGAAGGCGCTGCGGGCCATCACGCGGTCGCAGCCGGCCTCCTTCGCCGCGACCGCGAGGTCCTTCTGGACGTGGGAGAGGAAGCCCACGGTCTTCACGTTCGCCGTGTTGCTTCCGGACTTCACGGACTGCAGGAGCTCCAGCGGCTCGAAGCGGGCCGAGTTGAGGTCCAGGATCAGGAGATCCGGCGGCGAGTCCTCTGACGGCGTCGCCAGAGCTTCTTCGGGTTGCGGGGGAACGTGGCCTCGACGCCGAGCTGGTCGGCGGTCTCGGAGATCTTGCTCCGGAACAACAGGTCTTCTACGGCTGCGATCACGCTTCGCGCCACGTGGTCCTCCTCGCTCTTCTGGTACGCTGTCACCTACACATTCTACCGGTCGCCGGCGGGGGGTGCGGTATCATATGTGCGTGGGAAGATTGAACGAAATCCGCGCCGCCATCGGGCGCACGAAGGAGACCCTAGCTCGAACTTTACGCCGTTCTTGAGGCCGCGACGCAAGGGCCTGCTGCTTCGCCCTCGCTCGTGCTGCTCCTGGAGACGGGGACGAGCCTGGCGCAGCCGTGGCCGCTCGCCCTAACCATCGACTACGTGCTGACGGACAACAAGCACCTGCCGACGTTCCTGCCCGGCTACTTGCAGGACAAGGCGCTGCTGCTCGCCGTCGATAGCCCTGCTCATCGTGCTGATCTTCACCATCTCGCGCACCGTGGCGTCGTTCCGGCGCTACCTGCTCCAGAGGCTCGGCCAGGAGACGGTCTTCGACATGCGCGACGCGCTTTACGCGAAGGTCCACGCCCTCGGCCTCGACTACCACGGCAAGAAGCGGACCGGCGACACCATCACCCGCGTGACGAGCGACGTCAAGGAGGTCCGCACGCTGCTCGTCGACTCGGTGGTCGAGGTGCTCTCCTCGTTCATGATCCTGATCGGGATGCTCGTCGTGATGGTCTGGCTGAATTGGCAGCTCACCCTGCTCGCCCTCGTCACCGTCCCGTTCCTCTTCCTCGCCGTCAGCCGCTACCGGCGGTCGCTGGTCGAGCGGATGCGGGTCGTGCGGACGAAGGAGGGCGCCATCGCCAGCGTCATGCAGGAGGCCATAACCGGCATCCGGGCGGTCAAGATCTTCGCCCGCGAGGACGACGAGATGGAGCCGCTTCCGCACGGAGAGCCGAGGACTCCCTGCGCGCCAGCGTCGACTCCGCCGTGATAGAGGCCAAGTTCAGCACCGTGCTCGGCGTCGTCGGCGGCGTCGGGCACCGCCCTCGTCGTGTACTTCGGCGCGCGGCAGGTGCTCGCCGGCAGCCCTCTCCCTGGGCGACCTCACCGTCTTCGTAGCCTACCTCGCGCTCTTCCTCTCGCCGTTGTGGGCCCTGAGCCGGCAGGCGAACCAGATCGGCAAGTCCCTCGTCTCCGGCGAGCGCATCATCGAGCTCCTGAACGCCGAGCCGACCGTCAAGGACGCGCCCGACGCCGTCCCGCGCCGCCCCTGGACGGCCGGGTCACCTTCGAGGACGTCGCTTCGCCTACGAGGACGAGGCCGGCGAGGTCTTGCGGGGCATGGACTTCGAGGTCGAGGCCGGCAGCCGGGTCGCGCTCGTCGGCGTCAGCGGGGCCGGCAAGACCACCGTCACGGGCCTCGTCGCCCGCCTCTACGACCCGCAAGAGGGGCGGGTGCTCGTCGACGGCCAGGACATAAAGGGCTTCACGCTCAAGTCGCTTGCGGGACTCCATCACCTTCGTGCCCCAGGAGCCGATGCTCTTCCGGGCGACGGTGGCGGAGAACATCGCCTACGGCAAGCCGGGCGCGACGCGGGAGGAGATCGAGCGAGCCGCCGAGCTCGCCGGGGCCGACGACGTTCATCCGGGAGCTGCCCGAGGGCTACGACACGCTGCTCTCCGAGCGCGGTGAGAGCCTCTCGGGCGGGCAGCGCCAGCGCGTCTCCATCGCGCGGGCGATGCTGCGGGAGTACCCCGATCCTGATCCTGGACGAGCCCCAGTCCGGCCTGGACGCCGAGGCCGCCGACGCCGTCGAGGAGAGCTGGCGCGCCCTGACCGAGGGCCGCACCACCTTCGTCATCGCCCACGAGCTCAGGCTGGTGCGCAGCGTGGACCAGATCCTGGTGATCGACGACGGCCGCGTCGCCGAGGCCGGCTCCCACGAGGAGCTCGCTCGTCGCGGGCGGCCTCTACGCGAGGCTCTACGCCCTGCAAGAACGCGACCCCGTACAGCCCTAGTGAACCTGGGAGGACCGTGAGGGAACTGGTCATCATCACCGTGATCCTGACCATCTTCGTGGTCGCGATCTACATCTCTTTCGCGTCGTAGCCGGCGCCCGGTTCGGGCCGGTGCGGCGCGATATGATAGCGCCCGGCCCCGACGATGAGGGCCGTGCACGGCGGCGAGTCGCTCGAGGAGACCGCAGAGACTTGAGGCGCACCCTTACGCGCAAAGAACTGCTGAAGGCGGCCGGGGCCGGGACGGGCCTCGCCATCATCGGGGGCGGCGCCTTGGCCGGGTGCGACGCGCCGGAGCGCCTCCCGCGCCTGCTCGACGATGCCCCGAACGCCCTGAGCGAACCGAACGTCGTCGTTGTCATCATAGACAGCCTGCGCAAGGACCACCTGGGCGCCTACGGCAACACCTGGATCCAGACCCCCAACCTCGACGCTCTGGCCGAAGAAAGCCTGCGCTTCACCCGCGCCTACCCGGAGTCGATCCCCACCATCTGCGCCCGACGCGCCATCCACACCGGAACCCGCACCTGGCCCTTCCGCGATTTCGAACCTTCGAGGGGCGATGACGTGTTTCTCGCGGGATGGCAGCCGATACCGCGCGGGCAGACCACGCTGGCCGAGGTTATGCGCGACAACGGCTACCAGACCCTGTTCGTTACCGACAACCAGCACCAGTACAAGCCCTCGTACAATTTCCAGCGCGGTTTCGACGCGTTCGACTATTTCCGCGGCCAGACCACCGACAACTACGCGCCGAACTGGACCTATCCCCCCGGAAAGGTCGAGCAGGCGTTGGAGATGGAGGACTACTTTCGCCAGTACTTCTCGAACGTAGCCGGCCGCCGGTCCGAGGAAGACTGGTTCGCCCCGAAGGTTTTCTCCCGGGCCTCGGAGTTTCTTGATGCGGCGAGCGGGCCGTTCTTCATGGTGATCGACTGCTACGACCCGCACGCGCCCTACGACCCGCCGGAGGAGTACGTCACGCTCTACGACGACGAGCCGTACGACGGCGGCGAGCCCCTCTCCCCGCGCCTCGGACCGAGCACCTACTACACGGAGCGTCAGCTCACCCGGCTACGGGCCCGTTACGCGGGCGAGGTCACCATGGTCGACCGCTGGCTCGGGCGGTTCGTCGGCGATTTGGAGGAGCGGGACCTGCTCGATAACACGTTGCTGCTCCTGATCTCCGACCATGGCATCGCCCATGGGGAGCACGGCGTCGCCGGCAAGGCCCCGAGCGTCCTCTGGCCGGAGGTCACGGATATCGTGTTCATGATGCGTCACCCCGAGGGCAAGGGCACCGGCCAGACGAGCGACTACTACGCCTCCACCCACGACGTAGCGCCGACCGTCCTCGGCTTCCTCGGCATCGAGCCGCCTGAGCCGTTGGAAGGCCAGAACCTCTCGGTTCTCTTCGACGGAGGCAACCCGCGACCGCGCGACCACTTCACCCTGGGCTACCACGACCACGTCTGGACCCGCGATGACGACTACGCGATGTTCGCCCGCAACGACGGCACGCAGGCGAAGCTCTTCGACCTCCGCCAGGACCCCAACATGGACGAAGATATCGCCCCGTCCAACCCCGCCGTCGTGAGGGACATGCTCGAAGGTTATGCGATCCAGGACGCCAACGGTCCCCTGCCCAACTTCTGAGGCCCTCCGATGCCCCGGAAGATCCGGCCGCCGCGGCCCCCACGCTACAGCGAGAGCTCACCCGCTTGACAGCAACATTGCAAGGGGCTAGAGTGCGGAAAGACATAAGATGTCTTATGTCTTTCGGAAACGGAGGAACCATGACCGACGGGGCGGGGCCGGGCGCACGACAGGACGGCATGGTTGGGGTGGCGGCTGGGGCGCTGCCGCTGTGGGGGATCGGCGTGCGCGAAGGCCGCGCCGGCGCGGGGCCCAGGTAAAGCCGTGGCCGCGGTCATAGGCTTCGACGTCGGCTCCCAGAGCTTGAAGGGTGTCCTGGTCGGGGGCGACGGTGCCGTCCTCGCCGAGGCCGCGGCGCCCTACGACCTGTCTTTCCCGAACCCGGGCTGGGCGGAGCAGGACCCCGGAGATTGGATGGGCGCCCTGCGGGAGGTCGTTGCCGGGCTCCTCGACGGCGCGGGTGTGAAGGCTAGGGAGATCGAGTCCATCGGCCTGGCGACCCAGGTGGACGGCGTGGTGGCCGTCGGCGCTGACGGCGAGCCCTTGCGGCCGGCCATCATCTGGATGGACCGGAGGGCCGAGGCCCAGAGTGCCGCCCTGGGAGACCTCGTGCCCGCCGGGCGCATCTTCGATCTTACGGGCCTCAACCTCGACTCCTCGCACGTGGCGCCCAAGATACTGTGGTTGCGCGACGTGGAGCCCGAGGTCTTCGCTTCGGCCGAGGCATTCCTGCTGCCCGGCAGCTACCTCGTACACCGCCTGACGGGGGAGACGGTGGTGGACTACTCCAACGCCTCCTCCAGCATGCTCTACGACGTGCGTGAGAAGGGCTGGTCGGAGGAGATGCTCGCCGCCGCCGACCTCGACGCCGGGAGGCTCGGAAAGGTCGCGGCTGCCGAGGAGGTGGCCGGCACCCTCACGGACCGGGCGGCGCGCGAGATCGGGCTCGCGGCCGGAACGAAGGTCGTCGTCGGGTGCGGCGACGAGCACGGGGCGTGTCTCGGGGCGGGCATCGTGGAGTCCGGCGTGATCTGCGACATAACCGGCACGGCCGAGCCCGTGGCCGTCGCCGCCGAGGAGCCCGTCTTCGACGAGACCGGGCTGGTGGAGACCCACGCCCACGCCGACTCGCGGCTGTGGCTCATCGAGAACCCGGGCTTCGTCTCCGGCGGCTCCATCCGGTGGTACTCGGACAACGTGGCCGGCGTAGGTTACGAGGCGTTGACCGCCGAGGCCGAGGGGGTGCCGCCTGGCTCGGAGGGCCTCGTCTTCCTGCCGTGCCTGAGCGGGGCGATGACGCCGACATGGAACGGCAACGCCCGCGGGGTGTTCTGCGGGCTCTCGATGAAGCACGGGCGGGGCCACATGACCCGGGCCGTCTTCGAGGGCTGCGCCTTCGGTTTCAGGGACATCGTGGACCGCTTCGAGGCTATGGGCATCGGCGGCGAGGAGGTCCGCGTCGTGGGCGGCGGCGCCAGGAGCCCGTTCTGGTGCCGGATCAAGGCCGACGCCACCGGCCGTACCTTGCGGGCCCTGAAGGCCGAGGAGGCGACCGCCATCGGGGCCGCGATGCTCGCCGGGGTGGCCGGAGGCGTCTTCGCCTCGCTGGACGAGGCGACCGAAAGCCTGGTCGAGTTCGGCGCGACCTACGAGCCGGATCCCGCGAAAAAAGACGCCTACGATGAGGCTTACGGGCTGTACCGGGCGGCCTACGCCGCGCTCGAGCCCGTCTTCGACCGGCAGATAGCAACCGCACCGTGAGCGGCGCGGAGAGGCTTGCCGGCGCCGACCCCGCCGATCTAGAAGGCCTGCAGGCCGCCCTCGCCGAGGCCGACCCCGACGCGCGGCTCGCGCCCGTGGGAATGGGCGCTATCGAGATAGGCCAGGACGCGTTCCACCTGCTGCCCGAGGTCGTAGCGCGCCTCGCCCGCGGCCCGCAGATCGTGCTGGTGACGGACGCCACGCCGATGCGGCGCGGGGGAGAGGACCTCAAGGCGGAGGCCGCCCGGCTGCTTGCCGAACGCTTCGAGGTGAGGCGCGCGGTCCTTGGGGAAGGTAGCGCCGCGCTGCACGCGGATGAGGTCGCCCTCGACGAGGCCGAGGCCGCCGTCGCGGGGGCCGGTTGCGTGGTGTCCGTCGGCTCTGGAACCATAACCGACATCTGCAAGGAGGCGACGGCGAGGGTCGGGGGCCCAGAGGACCGCCCGCCGCTCGTGGTCGTGCAGACGGCCGCCTCGGTCAACGCCTTCTCCGACGACATGGCCGTTCTGCTCAAGGCCGGGGCCAAGAGGACCGTTCCCTCGCGCTGGCCCGACGCGTTGCTCGTTGACCTCCGGATCCTCGCTGAGGCGCCGGCGGCCATGAACCTCGCGGGGTTCGGGGACCTCACCGCCCACTGGACCGCCCCGGCCGACTGGTACCTGGCCTGTGCCGTAGGCATGGACGACTCGTATCACCCGGCCCCGGTCGAGATGCTGCGTGAGGGAAGCCGCGGCCTGCTCGAGGACGCGGCGGGATTGCGCGACCGCGACCCCGCGGCGCTCGACCGGCTCGCCCGCGTGCTGACCCTCAGCGGGATCTCCCTGGGCGTGGCCGGCAAGACGGCCCCGCTCTCGGGCGCGGAGCATCTCGTTAGCCACCTGGTCGACATGTCCGCCGAGGCTGGCCACCGGCCACTAGCCCTGCACGGCGCCCAGGTAGCGGTAGCCACCATCCCGGTCGCCGCCGCCTGGGAGATCTTTTTGGAGGAGTTCGACCCTACGACCGAGGACACCGACCGCCTCTTCCCCGGCGAATCGGAGGCGGAGCCGGTGGTCCGAGAGGCCTTCGCGGAAATAGACCCCTCGGGCCGTATCGGGGACGAGTGCTGGAGCGACTACCGGGAGAAGCTCGCCGCCTGGCGGGCGGCGCGTCCGCGCGTCGAAGGGTTCCTCCGGGACTGGCCCTCGCATCGGGAGAGGCTGGGCGCGATGGTCCTGTCCCCGGAACGCCTGGCGAATGCACTTGGGGAGGCGGGGGCACCGACGCGGTTCTCCGAGCTCGACCCGCCCGTCGCCCCCGAGACCGCCCGCTGGGCGCTGGCCAACTGCCATCTCATGCGCAACCGCTTCACGTTGGCCGACATGCTCTTCTTTCTCGGCCGGTGGGACGAGGCCTTTGTCGAGAAGCTTCTCGCGCGGGCGCGCGAGGGGGAGGAGGCCTTTGAACGGAGCAATCCTGCGTGCGCCGGAAAGGGTGCTCGGCGGTCTCGGAGAGCCGCTACCCACGAACCCCACGCGCCGCGCCGCGGCGGGTGACTGAGACGAGAGGAGCCAGGATGCCGGAGTTCGTCTTCATGCTCACCCACGAGGACAGGACGGTGGAGGACGCCTTCGAAGTCTACGAGGAGGTACGGGGCGCTGAGGGCTTGCGCTACGTCGGGTTCAAGGACGTCGGGCTGCCTTTCGGTCGGCTCAAGGAGCTTGCGGACACCGTACACGCCGGCGGCCACGAGGTCATGCTCGAGGTCGTTAGCGAGCGCGAGGAAGACGAGCTGCGCTCCGCCCGCGCGGCGCTGGAGCTCGGCGTGGACTACCTGCTCGGCGGCACGAGCGCGGCGAAGGTCGTCGACATAATCGAGGGGGCCGGGCATCCTCTATTACCCATTCCCCGGACGCATCGTCGGCCACCCAAGCCTCCTGCGGGGCAGCATCGAGGAGATCACGTCGAGCGCCCGGCGGCTGGCGCAGATGGACGGGGTGGACGGGCTGGACCTGCTCGCCTACCGCTTCGACGGCGACGTCGAGGCGCTCGCTCGCGGCGTGGTCGGGGCGGTGAACGTCCCGGTTATCGCCGCCGGCAGCGTGGACAGCGAGGAGAGGATCCGACGTCTCGCGGAGGCCGGCGTGTGGGGCTTCACCGTCGGGAGCGCGGTCTTCGAGGGACGCTTCGGTGGCTCCCCGATGGAGGGCGTGGAGAGGATCCTCTCTACCAGCCGATCGGTGGCCTCCTGAGGGGTGATGATCCCGCGGCCGGAACGAGGCGCGCGGGGAGGACTCGGGGGCGCAGGCTCCTCACGGACGTCGTCCGCGACGAGCTCAGGCGAGACTTGATGAGCGGAGCGTACGCGCCCGGGGACAAGCTGCCCGCCGAGCCCGAGCTGGCCGAGGCCTACAACGTCAGCAGGATCACGCTCCGCGAGGCGGTCAGAGGGCTGGCCGAAGAGGGCTACCTCTCCCGCCAGCACGGCCTCGGGACCTACGTGACCAAGAAGCCCAGGCTCCGCAACAACCTCGACGTCAACTTCGGCGTGACCCACCTGATCCGGGGGATGGGCCTCGAGCCCGGCAACGAGGACGTCCGCGTCTCCGAGGAGGCGGCGACGGACACCGTCGCGCGGAACCTGGCGATAGAGCCGGGGGAGCCGGTCGCGCGTCTGGAGCGGGTCAGGACGGCTGACGGCGTCCCCATCGTGTACTCGGTGGAGTTTGTCCCCACGGCGTCGCTCGGCGGCGAGATCGGGGCGCTGCGCGACCTGGAGGGCTCGCTCTACGATCTGCTCGCCGATCTGGGCCACGGCGTGGAACACGGGGTGGCGAACCTCTATCCGGTGGTGGCCGACGACGCGATGGCGCGCAGGCTGAGGGTCGAGGCGGGTGCCCCGCTACTGCACCTGTCGCAGGTCGACCACGGGTCGAACGACCGTCCGGAACTCTTCTCCCTGGAGTGGTATCGCGGGGAGGATCTGGAGGTCACCGTCTACCGCAAGGGACCCTCCACGCGGGGCAACGGCCGAGCCACCGGCCGCCCCTGATCAGCCCTCGCGGCCGCTAGCCTTCGGCCCGAGGCTAGTCGTTGATGTTGTGTTCTTCGGCGGCTTTGCTGGCGGCGAGGTTGGCGACGCGGGGCCCGTCCACCTCATCGACGCGGAGGACGTAGCCGTCGAGGCGGACCTCGTCGCCGGGTTTTGGGGCGCGGCCCAGCAGGCCGAGGACCAGGCCGCCGACGGTCTCGAAGTCGTCGCTCTCGAACCGCGCGCCCAGGGCCTCGTTGGCGGCGCCTATCGGCAGGCGGCCGTCCAGCGCGAAGGAGCCGTCGTCGCGGCGTTGGATCTGGGGCTCCTCCTCGTCGAACTCGTCCCGGATCTCCCCGACGATCTCCTCCAGGATGTCTTCGATGGTGATCAGGCCCTCGAAAGAGCCCCACTCGTCTATGACGATCGCGACCTGAACGTTGTTCTCTTGAAAGTCTTCGAGCACGTCGTCCACGAGCCTGTTCTCGGGCACCAGGAGGACCTCGCGCACGAGGTCGCGGGCTTTGACCCTGGAGCGCAGGTCGTCCTGTGAGTCCACGGCGCGCAGCACGTCCTTGAGGTGAACGGCGCCGAGGATCCTGTCCGGGGAGTCCTCTTCGTGGACGGGGTACCGGGTGAAGTTGCCGCCGGCCACCACCGAGACCAGACGTCTCAGGGGCATGCTCGGCCGGCACGGAGACGACGTCGGGGCGGGGGACCATGATCTCGCGCGCCACCTTCTCGTCCAGGTCGAAGACGGCCCGCACCCTGGCCTCCTCGTCGCTCTCCAGGATCCCCTGCTGGGCCGAATGGGAGACGAGGGACTGAAGCTCCCGCTCGGAGTGCGTCTCCTCCGACTCGGAGGCGGGAGGGTAGCCGAGCATCCTGGTGACGGCGTTGGCGGTCCCGTTGAATATCAGGGTGGCAGGCAGCAGGAGGTAGTAGAAGAACCTCATGAACGGAGCCACGAACAGGGAGGCCCCCTCGGCGCTACCGATGGCTATGGTCTTGGGCGCCAGCTCCCCGAAGACCACGTGCAAAAACGTGATGATCCCGAAGCTCACGACGAGGGCGACGGGGTGCAGCAACCCCCCCGGCATCCCGAGCGCCTCGAAGAGCGGTTCGATCACGGTCGCCACCGCCGGTTCTCCCAGCCATCCCAGGCCCAGGGAGGAGATCGTGATCCCGAGTTGGCACACGGCGAGGTAGGCGTCGAGGTTCTGCCTGGCCCCCCTGACGAGCCCCGCCGAAGGCTTGCCCTCCTCGACCATCCTGTCCACCTGGGTGGTCCGTATCCTGACGAGCGCGAACTCCGCCATGACGAACAGACCGTTCAACGCCACCAGAAAGAGAGCCGCCAGGATCCGGAGCGCCGGAACGACTAGCCCCTCCAGGACAACCCCCCACCCGACGGATCCCCGACGCGCCCCCCGCTGGGGGGGGCGCAGGTACTCGATGTCTCGTCAGAACCCATCTCGATGCCTCGAATCTTAGCACGCCAGCTTCGCCGGCTTGTCAGCACGCTCCAGCCTCCGGCTTCCGCTCTCAGCCCGCTTCGGCCTCTACGAGGCCTCGCTTTCAGCACGTCCGCTGCGCGGGCTTTCAGCCAAACGCCAGGGCGCGCGGCCCGCGACGTACTCGCGCTTCGTCGGCCACCGAGAGGTGTGTCGCCGGATATCCGGCGATCCGTCGACGCGTCAGGGCGAGGCCCCAACGGCGGAGGCTGAAAGCGAGGCTAAGCCGATGCGTGCTGAAAGCGACCGGAGGGAGCGGACTGAGAGGGGCCATCAGGCGCCGGGCTGAAAGCGGAGGCGAAGCCGGAGCGTGCTGGGCGTGCTCAGTAGAGTATGCCCATGTCCAGCTCGTTGATCAGCGGTTCTTCGGCCAGGTAGCGGCGCAGATTTTCGCAGAACAGGTCCGTCTGGGCGCCGTTGATAAGCTCGGGCACGACGTCGGTCGAGTGCGGGCTGATTATGACGTTGTCCATGTCCCAGAGCGGGCTCTCTTTGGGCAGCGGTTCGACCTCGAAGACGTCCAGCGCCGCCCCCGACAGGTGCCCGCTCCGCAGCGCCTCGACGAGCGCTGGCTCGTCCACGACCTTGCCCCGACCCACGTTGGAGAAGTAGGTGCCGGGCTTCATGGCGGCGAAGGAATCCCCGTCCAGCAGCCGCTCTGTCTCGGGGGTTCCTGGCAGGGTCGCGGCCACGTAGTCGGCCTCGGCAAAGGCTTCGTGCCGCCTGCCGGTGGGGTAGAGCTCGTCGGCGAAATCCAGCGCGGGCTCGTCCTCGCGCACCGTCCTCTTGACCCCGACTATGCGCATCCCGAACGGGCGCGCCCGCTCGGCGATGGCCCGCCCGATGCTGCCCGTCCCCAGGACACACAGGGTCTTCCCTTCCAGCGTGCCGGTCGTCCCCTGGTTCCAGGACATCTGGGCCTTGTCCTGGCGCAGACGGTCCAGGTCCTTGGCGTGCTGCAGAAAGGCCATCAGCACGAACTCGGCCAGGGGGTTGGAATAGATGCCGCTGGCCGTCGTGACCCTGACTCCGGTCTTCTCCAGCCCCGCCTGCTGGGCGATCTCCCCGGCCCCGGCCATGCTCGCCTGCAACCACCGGAGGTTGGGCGCCACGCGCGTGAGATCCCGCACGTGCCCCCGCGGAAAGTCGTAGATCACATCCGCCCGTCCGAGCATCTCCCGGAACCTGTCCTCCCCCTCCGGCGTGCACTCCCAGTCGGCGGGACCCGCGTGGTCCCCTTCCCACCTCGGTGGCGGGACGAGGCCCTCCTCGTAGAGCACCTCCAGCCGCCCATCTACCCCCCGAATCCGGCGAATATACTCCTCCTCAAAGTAGCTGCTCACGAGCACCGTGGTCATTGTGGGGCCTCCCTTCGGTCGGCAGCCCGCTGCGGCCTCTCCGAGGCCTCCGCTTGTCAGCACGCTCCGGCTTCGCCTCGCTTTCAGCTTGTCAGCTTATTACGGGCTTACGCCTTGCGCTTTGGGCAGGCGGATCGTCGACCAGGACCATCCGGTGATTACGCTCCGGGAGCGCTACGCGAGGCTCTAGCTGAAAGCCGCCTGCAAGGCGGCGTGCTGAGAGCGGAGGCGCCAGCCGGAGCGTGCTGAAAGCTGCCGACCGAAGGGAGGCCGCGTGCTACCCTCCGCGGATGGACGAGAGGATCGACGTACTAGGTGCGGACGGGCGACCGACGGGAGAGATCGTTTGGAAGAGCGAGGCCCACCGGTCGGGGCTGTGGCACCGGTGCTTTCATTGCTGGGTCTGCGGGGTGGAGCCGGATACCGGAGGGTTTTGCCTGCTCGTCCAGCGGCGGGCCGCGACAAAGGACACCTGGCCCGGCAGGCTCGACGTGACGGCCGCCGGGCACCTTGGGAGCGGGGAGGGTGTGATCCCGGCCGGCCTGCGGGAGCTGGAGGAGGAGCTCGGCCTGCGGGTGGACCCCGACAGGCTCGTCCCTCTCGGGACGCGCCGCGTCGAGCTCGGGATACCGGGCGGGTGCGACCGGGAGGTGCACGAGGTCTTTCTGCTGCGGGACTCTACGCCGCCGGGAAGCCTGCGGTTGCAGGTTGAGGAGGTCGACGCCGTGCTGCGGCTAAGACTCGATGATGCGGAGGCGCTGGGGGCCGGCCAGGACGCGCCGGCCGTCGAGTTCAGGGGCGGAGGTTCTTTTCGTGCGACGGTGCGGCCGTCGGAGTTCGTCCCCAACGGCGACGACTACCTGCGGCGCGTCGCCCGGGCCGCCCGAAGCGCGCTTTCGGGTGAGATGGTCGGGAAGATCTTCTGAACCGGGCTCAGGCCGGGTCGATGCGGCGGTAGCGGGCGACGACGAACATGAAGACGCCGTAGGCGACGAGCCCGAAGGCGGTGGCGCCCAGGACGTAGGGGCCGAAGGGTTGCCGGGCAAGGGTCTGTAGCGCGCCGCCGAGGCCCGTGGCCTGGCTCGGGTCGGTCTGGATCGCCGCTTGCGCCAGGAAGACGCCGATGATGATGAAAACGACGCCGCGAGCGCAGTAGCCCAGGCGGCCGACGCGCCGGGTCCAGCGCCGCTCCCGGCCGCCCATCTCGCCGGGCTTCAGCTCGCTCATGAACTTCGCCCGGTACGCCTGCCAGAACTGGTAGAGCCCGACACCCACGATCACGCCCCCTACGGCCATCGTGAGCCAGCGGCCGAAGGGTTGTTGCAGCAGGGTGGCCGTCCAGTCGTCCGGCGAGCCGCCGCCTCCACCACCGCCGGAGCCCAGGGCGATCTGCCCGGTGGTGAAGGCGAGGGCGGCGATGAAAAGGCCGTTGAGGACGTGGTTGCAGCGTTTGGCGATGCCCTTGGCGTCCGTGCCCTCTTTGTCGGGGTCCCGAACGCCCTGAAAAACGCGCCAGACGGCGTACGCCAGGAGGCCGAGGACCACGATGCCGAGCAGGATCCTCCCCAGCGGGGCGAGCAGGATCGTCTGCAGCGCGCCCTCCTGGCTCGTGGTCTTGCCGCCCCCGCTGAGGGCCGCCACCAGCGCCAACCCCCCGACGAGCAGGTAGACGGTCCCGTAGGCCGCGTGCCCGAACCTGGCGAGGTACTCGATCCAGGGGCGGGACTTGACGACCACCCTCTGGACGTGCCGCTTCGCCTCTTCCGCGGACGGGCCGTTCTTCGCCACGCTCTCTTCCTCCCGAGGCCGGATCCCTGGCGCACACTCTACACCCTGGACCGTGCCGCGGGTTCGGGCGTGAGACCGTTCTCTCGCGGGGCCCGGCCCGGCGCGGTATATTGGGCGCATGAGGGTTGCTCTCGCCCAGATCAACACGACCGTCGGCGACGTGTGGGGCAATGTGGAGCGGGCCGTCGGTGCCCTGGAGCGGGCGGCGGAGGCCGGGGCCGACCTGGTCGCGTTCCCCGAGCTAACCATCCCCGGCTATCCACCAGAAGACCTCCTGCTACGCTCGAGTTTTATCGAGGACAACCTGCGGGGCCTGGAAGAGCTGACGGGGAGCGTCCCCGCGGGGATGGTGGCGGCGGTGGGGTTCGTGGACCTGGACGGGGATCTGTACAACGCCTGCGCCGTCGTCTCCGACGGGGAGGTGCTTCACCGCTACCACAAGCACTACCTGCCGAACTACAGCGTCTTTGACGAGAATCGCTACTTCCGCGAGGGAACCGGGGCGCCGGTATTCAGGATGGACGAAGCGCTGGTGGGCGTTACCGTCTGCGAAGACATGTGGTATCCCGGAGGGCCGGCCAGGGAGCAGGCGCTCGCGGGGGCCAGCGTGCTGCTGAACATAAACGGCTCGCCCTACCACCGGCAGAAGATCCTCTCCCGCGAGAGGATGCTGCGGGTCCGCGCCTCGGACCACGGATGCTACGTCGTATGGTGCAACCTCGTTGGCGGCCAGGACGAGCTGGTCTTCGACGGCGCCTCGGCCGTCATAGACCCCAACGGCGACGTCATCGCCCGCGCCAGGCAGTTCGACGAGGACCTGCTGCTCGCGGACATCCATCCCGAGGCGGCCCTGATCCACCGCCTCCACGACCCCCGCCCCCGCAAGGAGAACCACGAGGGCAAGCCCCAGATCGTCGACGTGCCAGGCCACGAGACACGAGACGTCCCCGCGCGCTCCGGAAGCCCACGCATCGAGGAACTGCTCCCCGAGGAGGGCGAGGTGCTCGAGGCGCTCGTCGTCGGCCTCAGGGACTACTTCCGCAAGAACGGGTTCTCGCGGGCCGTGCTCGGGCTCTCGGGGGGTATCGACTCCTCCCTGGCCGCCGCCGTCGCCGCCCGCGCCCTCGGGCCCGAGAACGTGACCGGCGTCCTGATGCCGAGCCGCTACACCTCCGACCTGAGCAACACCGACGCCGCCGCCCTGGCCAAGAACCTCGGGATAGACACCCAGACCGTTTCCATAGGCCCGGCCTTCGACGCGTACGAGGAGATGCTAGAGGGCCCCTTCAAGGGGCTGCCCGAGGACGTGACGGAGGAGAACCTGCAGAGCCGCATCAGGGGCAACATCCTCATGGCCCTCTCCAACAAGTTCGGCTGGATCGTGCTGTCCACCGGCAACAAGAGCGAGATGAGCGTCGGGTACTCTACCCTCTACGGCGACTCGGCCGGCGGGTTCGCGGTCATAAAGGACGTGCCCAAGACCCTCGTCTACCGGGTGGCGCGGCACGTCAACGAGGTCGAGGGGCGCGAGATCGTGCCGGAGTCCGTCCTGAACAAGGAGCCCTCGGCCGAGCTCAGGGAAGACCAGCGCGACAGCGACTCCCTGCCGCCCTACGACATCCTCGACCCTATCCTCGAGGCGTACATCGAGGAGGATAAGGGTGTTGGCGAGATCGTGGCCGCCGGCTTCGACGAGGAGGATGTCCGGCGCGTCGTCCGGCTCGTGGACGCCGCCGAGTACAAGCGCCGCCAGGCGCCCACCGGCATCAAGGTCACGGGCCGTGCCTTCGGCCGCGACCGCCGGATGCCGATCACCAACCGCTACAGAGAACGCAAGGAATAGGGCGGGGAACGGCGGTCCTAGCCCCTCACGCGCCCCGCCAGCGTCCGACCTGAGGTAATCCATCGTGGTGTACCGGGAGCTGCTTCGGCGGGTCGAGGATCAGGCAAGGGGCTACGGCGACACCCTGCAGGCCCCGTGCGACGGGGCGCGCCTGGCGCGGCTCCGGGAGCGCGTCCGCAATGAGCTGCGGAGCGGGCTACCCGAGGAGTACGCGGGCTTTCTGCGCCTGACGGACGGGATGAACTGGAACGGGCTCTACGTTTATCCGAGCGAGACTTCGCCCATCGCGGGGCACCCGGAGCACGTCCTGGCGGGTATCGTGGAGACTAACCTCGACCTTCGGGAAGGCGACCGGTTCGATGACCTGCTGGTCTTCGCCGAAGACAGCCTGGACGTCTACGCGCGGCGCGTCTCGACGGGCGAGTTCATGATCTTCGACCGGATATCGCACGACCCGATCGAGGCCGCGCCGTCGTTCGACGCGCTGATGGGCGCGGCGCTCCGGCGGCGCCAGTCATAGCCGCAACACCACGGGATGTAGCGCCGGCGGAAGCCTGCGGCGGGCCTGGTTAGGAGCTAACCCTGTCGTTGCTCTTCGGGGAGGAAGCTCCAGCCCTCCAGGGAGGGCCCGAGGGTGTCCACGTTCGGCTGGTCCACGGTGAACGCGATCTCGGGCCGGAAGACCTCGTAGTGGCCCCTGACGTCGTGGGCCTGAACGTACAGGCAGCGGTACACGCCCTCGACCGTGCGTTCGCCGATCCTCACCTCGATGGGCACGGTTGCCTGCTGCGCGCCCTCCCCGTTGCCGCGCAGGACGAGGCTGGTCTCCGGGCTTCCCGCCCGCGCGAAGACCCCGAAGACCTCGCCTATCCCCGTATCGTCCCTCAGCGTTATGCCGAAGCGCGCGACATCGCCCGGCTTGAACACCGGCGGACTGTGCAGGTCTGTCATCCGAATCACCTTCCTTCGATTTCCCTGCCGAATAGTCTAGCGTGTCCGTGTACCCGCTGCCGCGCACCGGAGCGCGCCCGAGATTGCCTCCGGCGAGGCGGGTGGGGCCAGCCCGGTTTCGGGAGGCGACCGTGCGAGAGTGTGGACCGCGAAGACGACCTTGGAGGAGGGACGGGTGGAGTACGGACGGCTGGGCCGGACAGGCCTTATGGTCTCCGAGTTGTGCCTCGGATGCATGACGTTCGGCCGGGAGACGGACGAGGAGGGGTCGCGCGAGATCGTCTCCCGCTTCCTCGGCGCCGACGGGAACTTTATCGACACCGCCGACGTCTACGAGAGGGGCGTCTCCGAGGAGATCACCGGCCGCGCGCTGAAGGGCGCGCGCCGGGACGACGTCGTGCTCGCCACGAAGGTCCGCTTCCCGATGGGCGATGGTCCCAACGACGTCGGCCTCTCGCGCAAGCACGTAGTCTCGGGCTGCGAGGAGAGCCTGCGCCGTCTCGGTACCGAGCACATCGACCTGTACCAGGTCCACTGCTGGGACGAGGTCACGCCGCTGGAGGAGACGCTCTCCGCGCTGACAGACCTGGTCCGGCAGGGCAAGGTGCGCTACATCGGCGTCTCCAACTTCACCGCGTGGCAGATCATGAAGAGCGTCCGCATCAGCGAGGCGAAGAACCTCGAACGCTTCGTGTGTCTGCAGCCGCAGTACTCCCTGATCGAGCGCCACATCGAGCACGAGATCCTGCCCGCCTGCGAAGAGGAGGGGCTGGGTGTGATCCCCTGGAGCCCGCTGGGGGGCGGCTTCCTCTCCGGCAAGTACCGCCGCGACGAGCGTCCGCCGGAGGACTCGCGCATCGCCGGGGCCGAGGAGTGGCAGGAAGAGTACTGGGACCGGCGGGCCACGGAGCGCAACTGGTCTACCCTGGACGTCGTCGGCGAGATCTCCGAGTCCACCGGCAAGTCCTACGCCCAGATAGCGCTGAACTGGCTCCTCAGGCAACCGGCCGTAACGGCCCCTATCGTCGGCGCGCGGACCACCGAGCAGCTCGAAGATAACCTCGGCGCCGCCGGCTGGGAGCTCGACGAAGTGCAGGTACAGAGGCTCTCGGAGTCCAGCGCCCTGGAGGACACCTACCCCTACCGCTTTATCCGGAACGCCCAGCGCGTCTGATACTATGGTTGCATGAACGGCTACGAGTTCGACGTGCGGCTGACCGGGCAGGCCGGGGGTTACTCGCGCCCGACGAGGCGATCGTCCTCGATTGGCACAGGATGGCGATCTGCTGCGCCGGAGCCGGGGAGATGAGCCTGTACGCGGCAAAGGAACGAACCGTCCGCGGGCGCAAGGGCCTCGTGCGCCTCAAGGGGGATGACCCCGTCTACGCGGCGCGCGCGATCTTCCCGCACCTCGCCGGGCGCGAGATCAGGATCGACGCCCGCAAGAGCTTTGGCCTGAGGCGCTTCTCTTCGGACCTGCCGGGCGACTTTGGGCTGCGGGCCGTCATGGGCCGGCTGCCCGAGCCCGACAAAGCCTCGCGCTAGCCGAAGCATCCCTTAGCGGGTGTGTGGAAATGGTCATTGGACTATTCCGAGCCGCTCTAGCATGAGCCGGACCATCCCAACCTTGAGCCAGCATTGGCTGGTCTGCACTTTCCGTTCGTAGCCTTTGGCGAGCCGGCGGTTGCGGCAGATACAGGCGATGCCTCGCACCACCACCCACCGCCTCAGGAACACCTCGAAAGTCGAACTGCCGATGAGTGGCGTGGCACGGTCGCTGTCAGCTATCAGCCATTCATTTCTTGGCTGAATGCTGACTGCGCCCGCACCGAGCACGCGCACTCATCGGCGGACCTGCCCGGAGTCGGGGTCGACGATGAGGGAGGAGACGTCGACCGCCTCGAAGTCGCCGGCGTCGAGCTCGCCCAGGAGGGCGAGTTCGTCGTTGTCCCACCGGTCGTCGGGCACCCCTGTAATGAACATCGAGGAGCCGTTGTCGGCCAGGATCAGGCCGTGCTTTTTCGTGGCCCGCAGGATCACCTGCAGCTCCTCGGGATAGCCGGAGATGTCGAAGTCGTCCTTGAGGCGCAGCCACAGACCCATGGGTGGTAGGTCGTCTCCGGGCTCGCCGGCCTGGTGTCGGGCCGGCCAGAGGTATTCGTCGCGGGTCTGCTCGACGGTGAAGCGGATGGGGTGGTCGATCTCGCCGGCGGCCACCTCGTCGTAGCGCACCAGGCCGGGAAGGATCGGAAGCCCGGCCGCGTCGGCCGAGGTGAACGTGTCGGGCCGCAGGTCGTTCGAGTCGAGGTCGAAGACGGCCCCGGAGCCCGCCTTCCAGGTGCCGTCGTCCTGCCGTTGGGCCTTCCAGAGCTCGTACAGGGTGCACGAGCCCCGCTCGACCACCAGGACGTGACGGTCGCCGTCCTCGACGAACCCGGGACCACCTTCGATGGGAGCGTCCGCCGGGATCGGGTAGGGCCCGGGATCGCTCTCCTCGTCGATGTGGAACGACACGTCCACGCCGGGTTGGTCGCTATCGACGACCGCGTACGGGATGCCGCTCCAGGAGCCTTCGTACTGGCCGGCACCGAAGTCGGCATGGAGGGTGGTGTCCTTGCCGATCGTGTCGATGTACTTGTCCGATTCCCGGTGGACCGGGAGCCGCGATACATCGGCGTGCCAGTAGCTGTCGTCGGGGAACAGCGCGCACTCGATCGGAGGCGCCGCCGGCACCTCGCCACCCGAACCTTGGGCCACGGCAGTTGTCTTGGACGCACCATCAGCGTCGGTCCGCTCGCCACGATCACCGCCGCAGGCGACAGCGCACAGCGAGAGGGCTCAAGGCGACGGCCAGGAGGACAAGCCTCGAGCAGGGCACCAACCATTTCGCCTCCACTCCTTCATGCCCCCCTGGGAGTCTCCGCGTCAACGGAGACCCGGCCACCACCGCGTGGCCCGCGCCTCTCCAGCGTTAGCCGGTCGTACCACTGGCTCCTCCCATCCCATAAGCGTCCATGCGCGCGGGACGAAGCTCTTGGCCTCCGCCCACGCGGGAAGCGGATCTCGACAGGGGAGCGTAGCACCCTCGTCATGTTCGGTGCATCCCCAATTTGGGCCATGTTTGCCGTTGCTTGTGGGTTGTTAGGAAGTTGTCAGAAGTTGCGAACCTTCGAGAACACGTCTTCCGAAACCGTCCGAGAACGACGTCTTCCTTCCCCTGGTTCGGGCCCGGTCCGACAGCGCGTGGTGCGTATTTCTCGCACACCCACCTGGAGATGTCCGGTGGCGGCACCGCGATCTCCCATGCTTGCGGTTGTTGACACCGCACCGGCGCAAAAATATCATCCGCCGCGGATCAGGAGCCAGGGTGGGGTAAGAGGAGGGGGCCCGGTGGAAGGCATGGAGAGGCTCGGCGGGGAGGAGATGGGTGAGCAGGTTTCCCCCGCGAGGGTGGCGCTCGCCAGCTCCATCGGCGCGACGATCGAGTGGTACGACTTCTTTATCTACGGCACGGCGGCGGGGCTCATCTTCGGCCAACTCTTCTTTACCAACCTCGATCCAGCCGTCGGCACCATCGTGGCCTTTGCGACCTTCGCCGTGGGGTACCTGGCGCGGCCCGTCGGGAGCATCATCTTCGGGCACTACGGGGACAGGATCGGCCGCAAGACCATGCTCATCATGACGCTCTTCATCATGGGGATCGCGACCTTCGCCATAGGGCTCCTGCCCACCTATGAGCAGATCGGGGGTTGGGCCGCTATCCTGCTGGTCGCGATGCGCGTCCTCCAGGGCATCGCCGTCGGCGGCGAGTACGGCGGGGCGGTCCTGATGGCGGTCGAGTACGCTCCGCAGGGACGCCGCGGTTTCTACGGGAGCTGGCCGCAGGTCGGGGTCCCGGCGGGGCTGCTGCTGGCGTCGGGCACTTTCGGGCTGCTCTCGCTCTTGCCCGAGGAGCAGTTTCTCGCGTGGGGCTGGCGGATCGCCTTTCTGGCGAGCATCCTGCTCGTCGCGGTGGGGTTGTACATCCGGCTCCAGATCCTGGAGACCCCGGCCTTCCGACGCGTGAGGGAGGCCCAGGAGGAGGCCGAGGTCCCGTTCCTGGAGCTGATACGGACCCAGCCGCGCGAGCTGGTGCTCGGGATGGGCGTGCGGTGGGTCGAGGGGTTGGCCTTCAACGCTTACGGGGTCTTCGCGGTCTCCTACATCGTCAACGAGCTCGGGCTGCCGCAGCTCACGGCCCTGATCGGGGTGACCATCGCGGCGGCCTTTGGGGTGGTGCTCGTACCGGTCTTCGGGCGGCTCTCGGACCGTTTCGGCAGGAAGCCGGTCTACGGCGTGGGGGCGGTGGCCTTCGGGCTCTTCGCTGTCCCTTCTTTCCTGCTCATCGACACCGGGGAGACGTTGTGGATGTGGCTGGGGATCGTTGTCGCGCTCGGGATCATCTACCCCGCCATCTATGCCCCGCTGGCCGCGTTCTGGTCGGAGCTCTTCGGCACGCGGGTGCGCTACACGGGGGTCGGGGCAGTCTACCAGTTCTCGGGGGTCTTCGCGAGCGGGCTGACGCCCGTCATCGGCGCCGCGCTGGTCGCCTACGCCGGCGGTTCACCGTGGCTCTTCGTCGGGTACATGATCCTGGTAACCGTGATAAGCCTGGTCGCACTCTACTTCGCGCCGGAGACCTACCGCAGAGAGATTCTTCCGGTGGCGCAAGAGCGGCCGGTGGCGAAGGCCTAGGCGAAAGGGCGTTTGTTTTGTCGAATGACGCGCGGCGCGAGAGCCGCTTCAAGCTGGAGGCCACCCCCATCACCTTCGGCCCGGGTGCCGCAGAGGAGGCGGGGTGGGAGCTCAAGCAGCTCGGGGTAACGCGGGCGATGATCGTCACGGATCCCGGCGTGGCCCGGGCCGGGATAGCCGGAAAGGTCCAGGAGATCGTGGAGGCCGAGGGGATCGAGTGCGAGCTCTTCGACCGCGTGAAGGTCGAGCCGTCGCTCGCGTCGATGCAGGAGGCGGCGGATTTCGCCGCCGATGGCGGTTTCGACGGCTTCGTCGGCGTTGGCGGCGGGTCGAGCCTGGACACGGCGAAGGTCGCCAACCTCGTTGCCACGCATCCGGCGCCCGTGATGGACTACATCTTCCCGCCCGTCGGGAAGGGGCGCAAGCCTCCTTCCCCCCTCAGGCCGTTCCTCGCGGTGCCGACGACGGCCGGGACGGGCTCTGAGGCGACGACCATCGCCGTGATGGACCTGCCGGACCTCAAGACCAAGGCGGCTATCTCGCACCGCTTCCTGCGCCCGAACCACGGGATCGTGGACCCCCTGCTCACCTCGTCCATGCCCGCAGACGTCACCGCCGCCTGCGGCCTCGACGTCGCCTGCCACGCGGTCGAGTCGTTCACGGCCAAGCCCTTCCACGCTCGCCCCGCTCCGGGCTCCCCGGAGAAGAGGCCGCCCTTCCAGGGCTCCAATCCGGTGTCGGACCTCTGGGCTTCGACGGCGCTCGAGTACAGCGGGGAGTACCTGCGGCGCGCCGTCGCCGACGGGGAGGACGTGGAGGCGCGCGGGCACATGATGCTCGGGGCTTCCATCGCCGGTATCGGGTTCGGCTCGGCCGGCACCGCGATACCCCACGCCTGCTCCTACCCCATAGCCAGCCTCAAACACGAGTTCCGGTCGCCCGGCTACCCCGAGGAGCCGTTCGTCCCGCACGGGTTCGCCGTGATCGTCACGGCACCCGCCGCCTTCCGGTTCACCTACCGGGCCGACCCGGAGAAGCACCGCCGCGCCGCGGAGTTCCTGTCCGGGAAGCCGGTTCCCGATGCCGACGAGGATACGCTCCCGAACGTCCTGATCTCGGCCTGATGCAGGACGTCGGCGCCCCGAGCGGCCTGAGCGAGCTCGGCTACGACGAAGACGACCTGGAAGGGCTGGTCTCCGGCGCGATCAAGCAGCAGCGCCAGCTAACCATCGCCCCGAGAGAGGCCGGCGAGGAAGACCTGGCGAACATCTTCCGCGAGTCCATGCGGAACTGGTAAGGGAGCCACCAGGTCGCGTTTCCTGCGAGGTTCGCCGGACGGAAGATACACACCAGGACGGAGGCGGCATCCGACGGCCCGGGCTACGCCGCCGTTCGGATCAGGTCCCGTCCTCGTAGAAAGCGGCGCGGGCGGGCCTGTAGGGCCTGTCAAAGACCTCGGGACGCCGCAGGCCATCTCTCTGCGGTCCCGGCCGGGTCATGGCGAGCCAGCGCCGGTAGACCTCGCGGCTCTTCACGCGGTCCACGTAGATGTCGCCGTAGCGGTCTTCCGGAGGCCGCCGCCTCGACGAACACGGCGTTGTGCCAGCAGTGCATCCCGCTTATGGGGTCGGGGTGGACGGGGAAGGTGAGGTTCTGGTGGACGCCGCCGTCGCTCCAGAAGATGCGGCTGGTATCGGGGTCGGAGCTCTCGTACGGGCCGGGGGACTCGATCTGGCGCATGCGCCAGCCGTCCTCGTCGCGTGTTATGTCCACGAGGGAGTTGGTCCAGCGGTCCGCGGCGTCTTGCTTTGCGGCGCCAGCGGCCGAGGTGGTGGGAGCAGGCGACGACGCCGGGGGCTATGCCCTCGGTCACCCAGGCGTGGTTGACGGAGAAGCCGATCTCGGTCGTCACGCGCACGAGGTTGCCGGACGCGATATTACGTTCCCCGGCATCCTTCGGGTGGATCCAGAGCGGGTTCTTGTTGGAGATCTCGTTGAGCCACTTGGAGTTGCCGCTCCTGGTGTGTATGAGCGTCGGCAGACGGAACGTCGCGTTGAGGACGAGCTGCCCCTCCTCCAGCTCGTCCGGGTGGACGTGGCTCTTGATGCTGCCGGGCGTCGCGTGCTCGGGCCAGCCCCACGCGTCCATCGTCGGGGACCAGACCTCGAGCTTCCCCGAGAGCGTCGGGAACCCCTCCCGCGCCTTCCCCCCGACCTCGACGCCGACGTGCGGCACGAGCCTGTTGGAGCTGATGACGCCCTCCGTCCGGCTCTCCTCCGTCGTGACGGTGCCGTCCGGCTCGACCCGGGTCCCTGCGAGCTCGCTTTCGGAGAGCTCGCGCATGTTGCGTTCGTAGACCTCGTTCTGGACCTCGAAGGCGGCGTAGCGGCGCATGTACTCGAGGGGGGTGAGGTCCTCTTCGGCGGCCTTCTCGGGGAGGCCGGGGACGGCGTTCTCGAAGAGCCAGCGGTAGTACTCGTCCACGGTGAGCCTCTCGCCGGGGTGGTAAGGGCTCTCGAAGTGGCGCCTGATGCCGAGGTCGCCCTCGGGGTCGATGCTCCAGCTCAGGTCGATCCAGAACTCGTCGTCTTCCCAGACCTCCCCGGGATTGGCCTCGTAGGTGCGGTTGATCTCTTCTCCGCGACGTCTGGCCGCCTCCCTGAGGACTGGCTGGCGGAAGGAGAGCCACTTGCCCGCGTGGGTCTCCTGGCTCATCAGGTCGTGGCGCTCGGGGCCGTGGCCCAGAGGGAGCACGTAGTCGGCGAAGTACGCCGTCTCGTTCCAGGTCGGCGTGAGCGCGACGTGGCAGCCGATGGCCTCCTCGTCCTGGAGCGCCTCCATCCACGCGAAGCCGTCGGGGAAGGTCCAGACGGGGTTGAGGACCCTGCTGAAGTAGACCTCCAGCTTTCCGCGACCCTCCATCAGGAAGTATGGCAAGAGGGTGCTCATCTCGTACTGGGCCAGGGGGTACTCGTCGGGGTAGAGAAGCTTGCTCCACACGTCCTGCGGGGGCGCCTCCTCCCAGTAGGTAGGGAGCCACTTGTTCCACCCGTTCGGGCTCGTCCCGCCCTTGCGGCCCCAGCTACCGGTCAGGACGTTCAGGAAGACGAGGCAGCGCGAGACCTGCCAGCCGCCCAGGTTGCCGGCGGCCGCGGCCCGCCAGTTGTGGGCCGCCACCGCGGGACCGGCCTCGCCGATGGCCCGCGCCGCGGTGACGATCCTGTCGGCGGGGACCCCGCTCTCCTTCTCCGCGTACTCCGGCGTGTAGCGGGCGTAGTCCGCCTTCAACGCCTCGATGAAAGACCTCGAAGGAGCGATCCCTGCCCGGGTGCAGTTTCTCCAGGTATTGCCCCCAGTTCGTCCAGTCGCGCAGGAACGCGGCGTCGTGGAGGTTCTCGTCGAGGATGATCTTCGCCATCGCCAGCAGGACGGCGGGTTCCGAGCCGGGACGGGTCGGGAGCCAGTGGTCGGCCATGGCGGCCGTGTTGGAGAGGCGAGGGTCCATGACGATGAGCTTGGCGCCCTGGATCTTGCCCTCGATGATCCTCTGGGCGTGCGGGTTGAAGTAGTGGCCGCTCTCGAGGTGGGCGCTTATGAGGACGATGGCCTTCGCGTTGGCGTAGTCGGGGGAGGGCCGGTCGAAGCCGCCCCAGAGCTGGTAGCCGAACCGGCCGCCAGAGGAGCAGACGTTGGTGTGGGAGTTGTGGGCGTCCACGCCCCAGGCGCGGAAGATCCTCTCCATGTGCTGGTGCTCGTGACCCGGCCTGCCGACGTGATACATGACCTCGTCCCGCCGGTCCTCGACGATGGCCTTGCGTATCCGCCCGCCAATATCTTCGAGCGCCTCATCCCATGAGACGCGCTCCCACCTGCCGCTGCCGCGAGGTCCGACGCGCTTTTGCGGGTAGAGGATACGCGCGGGATCCTTTACCTGGTTGATGGTCGCAGGGCCCTTGGCGCAGTTCTGGCCGCGGCTGCCGGGGTGGAGGGGGTGGCCCTCGAACTTGCGGATCTCGCCCGACCCCTTGTCCACGTAGGAGAGCAGGCCGCAGGCCGCCTCGCAGTTGAAGCAGACGGTGGGCACGATCTGGTAGCTCTTCTTCTGCTTGCGGGTCCAGCCTCTTGCCTCGTACTCCGTCCAGTCGTCCCACCGCTCCGGCGGTGGGTAGTCGACAAGGGCCGAGCCGGGGGCGAGGCGATCCAGATCGTCCTCGCGGCCCGTCCACGTCGCGGACGAGGCCGAGCCTCGTCGCCGCCCGCTCCACGAACGACCTCTCCGGGTTCTTTGCGCATCGGGACCTTTCTCTAGGCGAGCGGTATGAGTTGGGGGGCTTCGATCCAGGCGTGCTCGGTGACGAGGATGCCGGCCAGGGCGAGCACCGCCGCGACCCCCACGAGCGCCGGTACGCCCGTCAACAGGAGGGCGAGCGGAACCAGCGATCCCAGGACGACCGAACCTCCCCAGAACAGCGTCCTGTATCGGCCAGCGTAGATCATCTTCGCCGCCCGCTCGGCGTCCCTGTCAGGATGCTTCATCCCGAGCTCGGCCCCGAGGACGAGAAGTCCCAAGATCAGGCCGAGCGCGAGCGTCACCCCGAGCGCACCCCGCAACGGCTGCAGTCCCTCGACGACGAACGAGACGAGGTAGAGCGCCGCCGCGCCCGCGACCGCCGCGTGGGCGAGCATGTGCATCGGAAGCGCCGGGCTCTGCCAGAAGCTGCGCCCCTTGGACTGCCCGAAGAGGAACGCCGTGTAGACCGCCGTCGCGCAGGCGAAGACCACGAGCGGCCACGCCAGCACCGCCGTCGCCCACGGGACGCCGAGCAGGCGCAGAACGACCCACAAGGAGAGCAGGCCGCCGAAGGCCGTGATGATGTACGCGCCCCTGGTGAGCCAGCTCCTCCACTGCGGCCTCAGCAGCACGTAGTGGAAGCGGTCGGGGCGATCCAGGTCGAAGACGAGCAGGACTCCGGTCGCGGCCATGAAGACGAGGCCCAGGATCGCGCCGGCCCACAGTGCCGCCCCCGGCACGTCGAACCCAAGGCCCGCCGCGAGGAAGGGAATGGCGACGGAGCCGGTGGCTATCGCTTTGGTCCAGACGTACGCCGGCACCTCCTTGCCCCACTGGACGCCCTTGTTGGGCTCGTCGTAGGTGCGCCGCGCTTTCTCCGGCTGGCGCTCCGGCGCGGGGTCCGGGGTGCCCTTGCCCGGCTTCTTCCCGAGGGGGATGACGCCCTGGGTCAGGGACCCGTTACCGCCGCGACCGTCGGGCGCGTGGTGGCCGACGCCGCGGCGCTGGTTGGACCACATGTAGTCCGAGGAGACGGGGGCGTCGTCGGGGGTGAGGGCAGCCTCGTCGCCGTTTATGTAGAAGAGCTTGGGCCGCGTGCCCTTCTCGGGGCGCCGGGTCGTTACTTTCTCGCGGGCGAGGAGCTGGCTGATCGGGGTCTCCGGGTCGTCCATGTCCCCGCTTATGATCGCCTCCTCGGGACAGACGTTGACGCAGGCCGGCTCCAGGCCAACGTCCACCCTGTGGGCGCAGTAGTTGCACTTGGCGGCCGTGTGAGACTCCGGGTCGATGTAGAGGGCGTCGTAGGGACAGGCCTGGGTGCACGCCTTGCACCCGATGCACCGGTCCCAGTTGAAGTCCACGATACCGTCGTCGCGGATGTACAGCGCCGTGACCGGGCAGGCCTCGACGCACGGGGCATCCTCGCAGTGCATGCAACGCATGACGTGGAAGGCCCGCTGGGTGTCGGGGAACTCGCCCTTCTCGATGTACTTGACCCAGGTGCGGTTGACGCCGATTGGTACCTCGTGCTCGGCCTTGCACGCCACGGTGCAGGCGTGGCACCCGATGCACTTGCGGTTGTCGATGATGAACCCGTAGCTGGTCAACCGGCCTCCTTCCCGCAAGCGTCGAAGATACAGGACCGATCATAGACGGGCCGTGGGCGCTACGACAATAGCACTTTCCTATGACGCGAGAGATCCACTCTATGCGGAGGGAAGATCTCCCAGGGCCCGGCCCGTGGCGCCTACGACGTCCATAAAGGCCGCGACGGTCCCCGTGAGCGGCACGTCCCGGCGGCGCAGGGCCACGATGGAGCGGCGGAGCTCGGGGCAGCCTTCGATCTCGACGGTGTCGAGCCTCCCGGCTGCTACGGCCCGGATGACGGCCTGCTCGGGCAGGAAAGAGACCCCTAGCCCCTGCTCGACCATCCTCTTGGCCGCCTCGATGTTGTCCAGCTCGACCACATCCGGCTCGGAGATGCCAGCGTCCTTGAAGACGGACCTCGTGATCTCGTAGCTACTGGAGGCCCGGTCGAAGAGGATCAGGCGCTCGTTCGCAAGCTCCTCCAACACCACATCCCGTCGCCCCGCGAACGCGTGCCCCACCCCGACCGCGAGTACGAGATCCTCCTCGTACATGGGCACGCTCTCGACCTCCGGATGCTCCATGGAGCGGGCGAGGCCCAACTGCACCTCCTCCGTCAAGACCATGTCCAGGATGTCCTTGGAGTGCCCGGTCTTTACCGAGAGCACGACGCTCGGGTGGGCGAGCGAGAACTCCTCCAGGAGGTCCGGCAGGGCGTAGGTGCTGACGCGTGGCAGGGCGCCGAGCTTTAGGTGGCCGCCCGTGCCCTTTCGCAGCTCTTCGAGGTGCCGCTTGCCGTTCTCGACGCTCGCCACGGACCGCTCGGCGTAGGGGAGAAACTGGCGACCGGCCTCCGTGAGCCGCATTCCCGACCTGGTGCGCACGAAGAGCTGGTCGCCCACCTCGTGCTCCAGGGCCTTCAGACGCGCCGTGAGCGACGGCTGTGTGAGGAACATCTCCTCCGCGGCCCGGCTCATGCTGCCACGACGCGCCACCACGAGAAAACATTCCAACTGCTTGAAAAGCATCTGGTATCCCCAGTAGAGCGGTCGGCTTCCAGCTTTCGGCCTTCGGCTCGCCAAGGGCCGCTGGTCTCGCGAAGGAATCTAATCCTCCACGATTACTCTACTTTGCACCACAGTAGCAAAGCCCAGTGCCGCGGGCAATCCGGCCTCTATGAGGCCGCTGGTAGGTCCTGTTAGCCTGGTTTACCTACTGGTATAGTGGATAAACTGGCGTTGGAGGTTCGTCGTCGTGGCGGCCATAGGAAAAGCTGATGGCGGCCTAGATAGGGCTGATGAACGTAGCTCTTGACTCACGAACGATGGCGGCCGACGATTTTGTAGACTACGTGGAGTAGACGGCGCGGCGTTCTCGGCCGCGGGGCAAAAGGAGGTTTGTACGGTGACGAAGGCTAGGATGACTCCGAGTGAGGCTATAGTCGAGACGCTTGTGGCTGAGGGTGTGGACCACGTCTCCGGTATCGTCGGGTCGGCATTTATGGACGCGTTGGACCTCTTCCCCGAGGCGGGCATCGACTTCGTGCCGGTGCGCCACGAGCAGAGCGCGGCCCACATGGAGGACGCGTGGGGCCGGGTGACCGGCAGGGCCGGCGTGGTCGTCGGGCAGAACGGGCCGGGCATCACCAACATGGTCACCTCCGTCGCCGCGGCCAACATGGCGCACACGCCGATGGTCGTGATCTCCCCGTCCGCCGGCACGGCCACCATCGGCTGGGACGGTTTCCAGGAGAGCGACCAGGTCAGCATCTTCAAGGCCATCACCAAGGCGACCGTCGAGGTCACGCACCCCTCGCGGGCCGCCGACGTGCTCCGCACGGCGTTCCGGATCGCCTACGCCGAGCGTGGCCCCGTGCTCTACGACATCCCCCGCGACTACTTCTACGGGGAGCTCGAGGACGAGATACTGCGCCCCGACCAGTACAGGGCCGACCTGAAGAGCAAGGGCTCTCCAGAGTCCCTGGAACGGGCCGCGGAGCTCCTGGCGAACGCGAAGAACCCCGTGATCATCGCCGGCAAGGGCGTGGTTGACGCCGACGCCATCGAGACCGTCAAGGCCATCGCGGAGTACCTGACCGCCCCCGTGGCGGCCTCGTACCTGCACAACGACGCCTTCCCGGCCGATCACCACCTGGCGGTCGGGCCCCTCGGCTACCTGGGGTCCAAGGCTGCCATGAAGCTCGTCTCCGAGGCCGACGTCGTCCTGGCGCTCGGCTCCCGGCTCTCCGTCTTCGGGACCGTCCCGCAGTACGACGTGGACTGGTTCCCCAAGAGCGCCAAGATCGTGCAGGTCGACGTGAACCCGAAGCAGATCGGGCGTACCCACCCGATCGACGGTCGGCATCGTGGGCGACGCCGATGAGGCCGGGCGAGGAGATCTTCGGCCGGTTACGGCCAAGTCTCCCAACGGCGGACCGAACAGGGAACGCATCTGGCCAGGATCGAGGACGAGAAGCGCGCCTGGAGGGAAGAGCAGGTCGCCCTGGCGATGGAGGACGGGGACCCGATGAACCCGCGCCGCGCCCTGCTGGAGATGTCGCGCGTCCTGCCGGAGAACGCCATCGTCACGACCGACATCGGCAACGTCTGCTCGACCTCCAACGGCTACTTCGAGTTCACCCAGCCCCGCAAGTTCATAGCGGCGCTGACCTTCGGCAACTGCGGCTTCGCCTACCCGGCGGCGCTCGGGGCCCAGATCGCCCGGCCCGGACGGATCCCGTGCTGGCCGTCGTCGGCGACGGCGCCTGGGGCATGAGCCTGCACGAGGTCTCGACCGCCGTCGAACAGAACCTGCCGGTCATAGCCTGCGTCTTCAACAACAAGAAGTGGGGTGCCGAGCAGCGCAACCAGGTGGACTTCTACAACAACCGCTTCGTGGGCTCCGAGATAGACGGCCCGAACTTCGCCGAGGTGGGCAAGGCCATGGGCGCCGAAGGGGCGCTGGTCGAAGACCCCGAGGACGTCGGCGACGCCATCGCCGAGGCCATCCGCTCCCGCCGGCCGACGGTCCTGGATATCCGGGTGGACGGAACCCAGCTCGCCCCCCCGTTCAGGCGCGACGCCCTCAAGCTGCCCGAACGGTTCCTCGAGAAATACGCCGCGACGGACCATCGGAACTGGCAGAAGGAGACGGCTCAGGCGTAGGGCGGCTCGTCGCAGGCGAACCGCGCCGTCAGCTATCAGCCGTCAGCGGTCAGCTTTCGTACTAGCTGGCCGCTGGGGGTTCAGGAGGGGGCTTCTATCTGGAGTTTGCAGGTATCTCTGCCCGTGGATTTCGGGAACCGCACGGCTTGACAGCGGTTTCAGGGCCGTCTAGGGTTTCGCATTGGCAACTGAATTTGTGAACAAATGCGACAAAGGTGTTGACGCATGGTAGCGCAGGATGTTCGAGAGATGGCGGCCGAGAAAACCAGTGCCGGGGGGGATGAGACGGAGGCTGCCGGCGTCGTCGCCGGGCTCGTCTCCAGGGCTCGGGCGGCCATGGATGAGGTCGCCGGGTACGACCAGGGGCGGGTCAACGAGGTCGTCCAGGCGGCGGCCTGGGCCATCATGAAGCAGGAGCACGCCGAGAAGCTGGCGCGACTCGCGGTCCAGGACACCGGGCTCGGCAACGTCGAGGACAAGGTGAGCAAGAACCAGCGCAAGACGCTGGGGACTTTGCGGGACCTCCTAGATCCGTCGGCCAGGTCCGTCGGCGTCATCGGCGTCGACGAAGAGAAGGGCATCACGGAGATAGCCAAGCCCGTGGGCGTGGTCGGGGCGGTTACGCCGTCCACCAACCCGGCCGCGACGCCGGCCAACAAGACGATTATGGCGCTGAAGGGCCGCAACGCCGTGATCATCGCGCCCTCGCCCAAGGGGGCTTCGACGTGCGGGTTGCTCCTGGGTTACATCCACGGCGAGCTGGACAAGATCGGGGCCCCCAGGGACCTGGTGCAGATGCTGCCCGAGGTCAACAAGGAGATGACCCAGGAGCTCATGGGTCAGGTGGACTTCCTGACCGTCACCGGGTCTGCCAACAACGTCCGCGACGGGCAGACCAGCGGCACGCCCAACGCGTGCGTGAGCGCCGGCAACGTCGTCTCCGTCGTCGACGCCTCGGCGGACCTCGAGGCGGCGGCGCGCAGGATCCACAAGAGCAAGACCTTCGACTACGGTACGAGCTGCTCGAACGACAACTCCGTCGTGATCGAGGCCCCGGTCTACGAGGCGATGGTCGAGGCGCTGAAGCGGGAGGGCGGCTACCTTCTGCGACGATGAGGAGCGCGAGCTCCTGAAAGAGGCCATGTGGCCCGGCGGTGGTAAGCGCAGCCCGAAGACGCTGTGCAAGGCCCCATCCGTCATCGCGGAGGTCGCGGGGCTCGAGGATCCGGCGGCAAAGGATGCCGCTTTCTTTATGGTCGAAGGCAAGGGCGTCGGAGACGAGGATCCGTTCTCGGGGGAGAAGCTCTCGGTGGTTTTGACCGTCTACAGGGCGGAGGACTTCGACGGGGCGCTGGAACTGACCGGGCGGATACTCGACTACGTGGGGCGCGGGCACTCTTGCGGGCTGCACACCACGGACGAGGACAACATCGAGAAGATCGGGCACGAGATGGACGTGTGCCGGCTCCTGATCAACCAGGTCCAGGTCGTCGGCAACGGGGGCAGCTTCGACAACGGCCTGAACTTCACGCTCTCGATGGGCGGCGGCTCCTGGGCCGGGAACAACATCGGGGAGAACCTCTCCTACAGACATTTCCTGAACATCACGAAGGTCTCCCGGCCCATTCCCGAGGTGGTCCCGACCCAGGAGGAGCTTCTGGGTTCCTACTGGTCCAGGTACGGGCGCTAGAGGTCGGCGAGGGGGCGTCGCGGTGAAACTGTTCGAGCATCAGGTCAAAGAACTCTTCGAGGAGGCCGGCATACGCGTGCCGAAGCGCCGGTTCGTCGGAGACATCTCGGGGCTCGACGACGCGCTCTCGGAGGTCGGGTTGCCGTGCGTGATCAAGGCCCAGGTACTGCGGGGCGGACGTGGGAAGGCCGGGTCTGATCCGTTTCGCCTCCACGCGGGATGAGGCCCGAGCCGAGGCGGGGAGCATACTCGGGTCGCCGGCGAACGTGCGGGGCTTGCTCGTCGAGCGGGCGCTGGAGATGGAGAGGGAGCTCTACCTGTCCATCACCGCCGAGCCGGAGACGGGTTCGGCCCTCGTCATGGCCAGCGCGGAGGGCGGCGTCGAGATCGAGGACCTCGCCCGCGAGGCCCCGGAAAAGATAGTCGAGGGAGCGGGTCGACCTCGCCGAAGGGCTGCTCCCGTTCCAGGCGCGAAACGTCATGTTCGGGCTTGGCTTCTCCAAGGACGAGGCCAACGAGGGGAGCCGGCTGCTGCTGAGCCTCTACGAACTCTTCACGAGGTACGACGCCGAGCTGGTGGAGGTCAACCCGCTGGCCGTGACGCGCGACGGGGAGCTCGTCGCCGCCGACGGGAAGATGACCATCGACGACGGCTCGCTGCACCGGCAGCCCGACTTCTCCCTCGAGCAGGGAGTACTTCGACAGCGACGTCGAATTCGACGCCGCCAGGGAGGGGATCCCTTGCCTGCTCTTCGACGGGGACATCGGCTTGATGTGCGCCGGGGCGGGGCTGACGAACGTCATCTACGACCTGGTCAACTACGCCGGCGGCAGCGTGGGTAGCTACATCGAGTTCGGCGGGCCGAACTACCGCAAGGCCACCAGGGCGATGGAGCTGATGATGCGGACCGAGCCCGAGGTCGTCCTGGTCGTCACCTTCGGGACCATCGCCAGGGCCGACGTCATCGCCGAGGGCCTCGTCGAGGCGATAGAGACCCTCGAGCCGTCCTTCCCGATCGTGACCGCGATCCGGGGCACGGGGGAGGAGAAGACCTTCGACCTCCTGCGCAGCGTCGGCCTCGAACCGCTGACAGAGACCGAGGAGGCCGTCGAGAGGGCCGTCGCCCTGGCGAACGCATCGGCAGAAGCTCCAGCCAAGGACGGCGAACGATGAGCGTGATCCTGGACTCCGAGACCCGGGTGCTCGTCCAGGGCATCACCGGCAGGGAGGGCAGCTTCTGGACGGAGCACATGGTCGGACTACGGCACGAACGTCGTGGCTGGCGTGACGCCCGGCCAGCGAGGGCCAGGAGGTCGAGGGCGTGCCGGTGTTCGACACCGTGCGGCGGGCGACCGCCGAGTTCGAGGCCGACGCCTCGCTGCTCTTCGTGCCGCCCCGCTTCGCCAGGGATGCGGTCTACGAAGCGCTGGATGCCGGCATCGGCACGGTCGTCGTGTTGTGCGAGGGGATACCGTTGCACGACGCGCTCCGCATCCGGGCCGCCGCGCTCTCTCAGGGCGCGATGGTCATCGGGGGCAACACCTCGGGCGTCATCTCGACGGGCGAGGCGATGATGGGGTTCTTTCCGTACTGGATCGAGCGGGTCTACAGCCCCGGGCGCGTCGGCGATCATGACGCGCAGCGGGTCGCTGACGAACGAGGTGACGGCCCAGATCGTCGAGGCCGGGTTCGGGGCCTCGACCCTCGTCGGCGTCGGCGGCGACGCCGTCCCCCTGACCAGGTTCGCCGAGGTGCTGCCGCTCTTCGAGGCCGACCCTGAGACCGACGCCGTGGTCATCATCGGGGAGCTCGGGGGGACGATGGAGGAAGAGGTGGCCGAGGCCATCGAGGAGGGTGCTTTCACCAAGCCGCTCGTCGCCTCCCTCGGGGGCAGGACCGCGCCGGAGGGGACGAAGATGGGGCACGCCGGCGCCATCGTTACCGGCGGGAAGGGTACCGTCGAGGATAAGGTCGCGGCGCTGACCGGGGCTGGCGCCCTCGTCGCCGACCGTCCCAGCAGCGTCGGGAAGCTGCTAGGCACCGTCCTGGCCGAGACGAAGACTTGAGGGACCGAGTAATGCCTGCGACCTGGGCGCGGGCAGGAGGAGGGGAAAAGATGTTCGACAAACGGGATGTCGGCCTGATTGCGGGGGGTGCGCCTTGAGCCCGGAGCTCCTCTCGTTGCTCGTGCTGCTCGGCATGTTCGTCGTCGCGTCCTTCTTGCCGATCAACCTCGGCGTCATGGGGTTCGTGGCGGCTTTCCTCGTCGGCACGCTGCTCGGCGGCCTCACCGTGGACGACATCTTCGCGGTGTTCCCCGGCGATCTGTTCATCCTCCTGGCGGGGGTGACGTTCCTGTTCGCCATCGCCCAGAACAACGGGACGGTCGACCTGCTCACGGAGTGGGGGCTTCGTCTGGTCCGGGGCAACATCGGGCTTATACCCTGGATCATGTTCGCCCTCACCACGCTGTTGACGGCCGTCGGGGCGTTGAGCTCGGCCGGGGTCGCGATCGTCGCCCCGGTCGCCATGCGGTTCGCCTACCAGTACAAGATCAACCCGCTCCTCATGGGCGTGATGGTCGTGCAGGGGGCGACCGCCGGCTCGTACTCCCCGATCAGCCCCTTCGGCGTCATCACCAACGGCGTCCTGGCATCGAGGGACCTCCCAGTGGCTCCAGGGCTCCTGTTCGCTGAACTCCCTGGTCTTCAACACCGTCGTCGCGGCGCTGGTGTTCGTCGCCTTCGGCG
This sequence comes from uncultured Rubrobacteraceae bacterium, assembly GCA_963769655.1. Lineage (GTDB taxonomy): Bacteria > Actinomycetota > Rubrobacteria > Rubrobacterales > Rubrobacteraceae > CAVYMT01. Next base: position 102,376 of record CAVYMT010000006.1, read on the forward strand.
GCCTCCGGTTGTTGAGGAGGAGGATCGACGCCGAAGAGCCCGTGGAGGAGAGCGAGGAGCCGGAGGTTGGCGGGCTGACGCCTTACCGGGCGGCGACGCTCGCGGGCATAGCCCTCCTCGTCGTGCTGGCCTTCACGCTCGGTTCGAGCGACGCGTTCGACGTCGGCTTCGCGGCGTTCACCATAGCGCTGGTGCTGGTGCTCATGGCGCCGAGGGAGCAGGGCGAGGCCCTCGGGAGGATGCCGTGGCCGGCCATACTGCTCATCTCGGGTATTCTCACCTACGTTGGGGTGCTCGAAGAGATCGGGACCATAGGTTACATGCAGGACGTGATCGCGGGCGTCGGCAACCCCCTGTTAGCGGCGCTCGCGGCCTCCTACGTGGGCGGTGTGATCTCGGCCTTCGCCTCGACGGCGGCGATCCTTGGCGCCTCGATCCCGCTCGCCGAGCCCATCCTGCAAGACTCGACCCTCCCGGCCATCGGCACGGTTACGGCGATAGCCATCTCCTCGGCCATCGTCGACATCAGCCCGCTCTCCACGAACGGCGCACTCCTGATCGCGAACGTGCAGGGCGTCGAGGAGCGCACGTTCTTCAGGCAACTGCTGCTGTGGGCCGTCGGGGTCACGCTCCTGGCACCGCTCATCTGCTGGCTGGTGTTCGTCGTGATCGGGGTCCCCTAACCGTGCGCCTCACCGAAGAAGAGAACGGGCCATGCTCCGCGGCGCGGGCGGCGAGGCCGTCAGCGGAGGCGCTCCGCGGCCAGATCGAGGTCGGCGAGTTCTTCGGCGCCGAGCGCCTCGTCCCGGTGAACAACGTCCACATGATGGGCGACATCGAGGTCATGGGCGACGGCGGCCTGGAGTTCCTGCGGCGCACCGCGGCGTCGGGCGCCCGGTGCGTCGTGACACCACCACCAACGCCAGGTGCTTCGACTTCGAGTACGTCGAGCGCCTGAACCAGAGCCCCGAGAACGCCGCTAAGGAGCGGAACCTGATCTCCTGCCTGCGCGAGATCGGGGTGATGACCACCGACACCTGCATCAACTACCAGGCCGCTCTACCAGCCGCACCTCGGCGAGCACGTGGCCTGGGGCGACACGGGCACCGTGATCTACGCCAACTCCGTCCTCGGCGCCCGCTCGAACTTCGAGAGCGGGCCGGCCGCCCTGGCCGCCGCCCTGACCGGACGTACGCCCGCCTACGGTTTCCACCTCGACGAGAACCGCACCGGCAACATCCTCGTCAGAGGTCGAAGCTAACCTCGACGACCTGGCTGACTGGGGCGCCGTGGGCAGGCTCGTCGGAGAACGGCACCAGGACTACTCCGCGGTCCCGGTCTTCACCGGCATCGACCGTTCCCCGACGGCGGACGAGCTCAAGCACCTCGGCGCCTCCCTGGCCAGCCACGGCTCGATGGGGATGTACCACATCGTCGGCGTCACCCCCGAGGCGAGGACCGTGGAGGACGCGTTCGGAGGCGAGGAGCCCAGCGTCACCATCACCGTCACCGACGCGACCTCCAAGAGCTCTACGCCGGCTACGACACCGGGACGGCGAGCGCCAACCTCGTCGTGTTCTCCGCCCCGCAGCTCTCCCTCTACGAGCTCAAAACGCTCTCGGATCTGCTGGAGAACCAGGAGATCAGGGAAGGGACTTACCTGATCGTCACGACCAACCGCGGCTACAAGTCTGCCGGCGAGAAGCTCGGCTACCTGAAAAACATAGAGCGTGCGGGCGGCACGGTGCTCGAGGGCGTTTGCTTCTACATCCTCGACGGCGTGGCCACGGATGAGGACCGAGAACGGGTGGGACAACCTCGTCACCAACTCGGCCAAGCTCGCCAACATCATAAAGGCGCACAGGTACAACCCGATCCTGCGCCGCACCGACGAGTGCGTGCGGGTCGCCGTCACGGGGAGGGTCTAGAAACCGTGGGCGATCCGAGAGACCTTGCCGTCGAGCGGGCCTCGGGTAGCGGTCGTCGAGGGCGAGGCCCTGGTCTCCACCGAAGGCTTCAGCCCCCGGTACGACCTCGACCGCCTGACCGGAGAGATCTCACGCCCGGGACACGCCATCGAGGGGGAGAACATCGCCGGCAAGATCCTGTTCTTTCCGACGGCCAAGGGCGGCATAGCCGCCGGGTGGGCCTTCTACGATCTCGAGAGCAAGGGCATAGCCCCGAAGGCGCTCGTCTTCGGCAAGACAAACCCGGTGATGGTCCAGGGTGCCGTCTTCGCCGGTATCGCCATCACGGAGGGGTGGTCCCGCGACCCTCGCACAATCGGTCAGGACGGGTGACGTGGTGAGGTTGGATCCTGGCCGCAAGAGGATCGAGGTCCTGGAGCGGGATTGACGCCGTGCCGGCAGCGCTCCATAGTTGGGGCCGGACAAGGATCGGAGGAAGCCGATGATGCAGGACACCAGGGAGCTCCTGGAGAGGGACCGCCGCTACGTCTGGCACGCCATGACCGGGCACAATCCCAAAGCGGCGACGATGGTCGTTACCGAGGCCGACGGGGCCTGGGTGACAGATTCAAACGGCAACCGCTACCTCGACGGGATGGCCGGCCAGTGGTCGGTGAACGCCGGCTACGGGCGGGAGGAGCTCGCGCGGGCGGCCTACGAGCAGCTCAAGACCATGCCCTTCTACCCGATGATCCAGGGCCACCTGCCCGCGATCGAGCTCGGCGAGAAGCTGAACGAGTGGCTGGACGACGAGTACGTGATCTTCTACTCGAACTCCGGCTCGGAAGCCAACGACGTGGCGTTCAAGATAGCCCGCCAGTACCATCCGCAGAACGGGGACCCGAACCGCTGGAAGTTCGTGGCCCGCTACCGCGGCTACCACGGCAACACCTTGGGTTCCCTCGCCGCCACCGGCCACGCGCAGCGCAAGCATCACTACGAGCCGCTGGCGCCGGGCTTCCTGCACGTCTCCCCGCCGGACGGCTACCGCTGCATCTACTGCGACGGCGGCGGCGTGTGCGGTAGAGAATGCGCCCTCAAGTACGCCGCCGAGATAGAGCGCGTCATCAACTGGGAGCTCGCGGAGACGGTGGCGGGCGTGATCATGGAGCCCATCATCACCGGCGGAGGCATCATCGTCCCGCCCGAGGGCTACGTGGAAGAGGTCGCGAGGGTCTGCGAGGCCACGGGCGTGCTGCTCATCATAGACGAGGTGATCTGCGGCTTCGGCAGGACCGGCAAGCGCTTTGGCCACCAGCACTACGGCATCAAGCCCGACATCGTGACGATGGCCAAGGGCATAACCTCCTCGTACATGCCGCTCTCGGCGACCGCCGTGAAGCGCGAGCTGTTCGAGAGGTTCGAGGGGACGGAGGAGTACGGCCGCCTGCGGCACGTGAACACCTTCGGCGGTCACCCCGGCGCCTGCGCCGTGGCCGTACGGAACCTGCAGATCTTCGAGGACGAAGACCTGGTCGGACGCTCCGCGACGATGGGCAAGAGGCTCGGCGAGCAGCTGGCCGGCCTCGAGGAATACCCGCACGTGGGGCAGGTCAGGGGCAAGGGGCTCCTGTACGGGATCGAGGTCGTGGAGGACAAGGAGACCAGGGAACCCGCTAGCGCCGAGAGGATGGGCGCCATCATCTCCGGGTGCAAGGAGCGGGGCCTCATCGTCGGCAAGAACGGCGACACGACGCCGGGCTTCAACAACATCGTCACGATCTGCCCTCCCCTCAACCTCACGGACGACGACCTGGACTTTATGGCAAGAACCCTCAAAGAGGTCTTTGGGGGAGAAGGAGGCGAACGACCGGTCCGCCCGCCTGTCTCCTGAGCAGGGATCCTCGCACGGGCTACGTCCAGCCGGCCGAAGACCCGACGCGCGCGAACTACTGATGCGGCAGCCCCGCAGAACAGAGCCGTGCGGGGAGGCTTGACGGGCCGATCCCGGCCGGCTAGAGTTCGGCGATCTTCACTAAAATGGTAGGCAATTATACGAGGAGGTGGCATGGCGGATCGGGGGCAGGGTGAGGGGTTGCGGGAGGACGGGCTGCAGCACAGCCTGAAGCGCAGGCACATGTCCATGATCGCGCTCGGCGGTGTGATCGGGGCCGGCCTCTTTGTCGGGAGCGGCGTCGTGATGAGCCAGACGGGCCCGGCGGCGGTGCTCTCCTTCATCATCACGGGGGTGCTGGTGATCCTGGTGATGAGGATGCTCGGGGAGATGGCCGTCGCCTACCCGGCCATCGGGGGGTTCTACGAGTACAGCCGGCTGTCCATGGGCAACCTGGCCGGCTTTTTGACGGGCTGGATGTACTGGTACTTCTGGGTGATCGTGGTGGCCCTGGAGGCGGTGGCGGGGGCGACGCTGATGCAGTTCTGGTTGCCCGACGTGCCGTCCTGGATCTTCAGCCTGATCCTGATGGTCATCTTCACCATCACGAACCTCCTCTCGGTGCGCAACTACGGCGAGTTTGAGTTCTGGTTCGCCTCTATCAAGGTGGCCGCGATCGTCGTGTTTCTGTTCCTCGGGGGCTTGTTCGTACTGGGGTTGTGGCCCGAGGCTGGCGCCGGGTTCTCCAACCTGACCGTCAACGACGGGTTCGCGCCAAACGGCATCGCGCCCATCCTCACCGGCGCGGTGGCGGCGACGGGCTTCTACTTCGGGGCCGAGATAGTGACCATCGCGGCGGCCGAGTCGGCCGAGCCCGAGCAGGCCGTCGCCCGGGCGACGAACTCGGTGATCTCACGCGTCCTCATCTTCTACGTTGGCTCGGTGTTCCTCGTCGTCTGCATCGTCCCGTGGAACTCGAGCGCTATCGAGACCCCCTACGTGAGCGCGCTGCAAGCTTTAGGCATCCCGGCCGCCGCCAACATCATGAACGCCGTCGTCCTCACGGCGGTGCTCTCGGCGCTAAACTCCGGGCTCTACGCCTCCTCCAGGATGCTGATGGCGCTGGCCAGGAAAGGCGACGCGCCCGCGGCTTTCTCCAGGCTCAGCGGCAACGGCGTTCCGGTGCTGGCCATCCTGGCCGGGACCGTATTCGGGTACGTCTCGGTGATCATGTCCTACATCTCGCCAGAGACGGTGTTTGCTTTTCTCGTCAGCTCCTACGGAACGGTCGCGATCTTTGTCTACGTGCTGATTGCCATAAGCCAGTTCTTTTTGCGCCGCAGGCTCGAGCGGGAGAACCCCGAAAGGCTGCGGGTCAAGATGTGGGCCTTCCCATACCTGACGATACTCGCGATCCTGGGGATGGTCTCGATAGTCGTTGCGATGGCGTTTATTCCCGAGCAGCAGAGACCTCTCTTGTTCGGCGTGATCAGCCTGGCCGTGCTCCTGGCGGCCTACGTCCCGCGCGCGCTGTGGGGCCGCAAGGCCGCCGCGCCGGCACAAGACCCTGGCTGAGGCGAGCCGTAGAAGACGGACGCGGCAGCGGAGATCAGGCCAGCCCAAGCCGGGGACGCCCCGGCCGTCCGCGACTGCGTTCGCGCGGCCTACGCGAAATACGTGGGGCGCATAGGCCGCGAACCCGCGCCCATGTTGGCCGATTACGACGCCGCGATCGAGGCCGGCGAGGCGTGGGTTCTGGTTCGGGATGGCGTGTTGCTGGGGGTCCTGGTGATCAGGCCGCGGGAAGACCACCTTTTCCTGGAGACCCTCGCCGTCAGGCCGGACCGGCAGGGCGGCGGTCTCGGCCGGAGGCTCGTGACGTTTGCCGAAGGTGAAGCCCGGAGGCTGGGCGTGGGAGAGGTGCGGCTTTACACGAACGAGAAGATGTGGGAGAACTTTGCTTTCTACGGCGGGCTCGGTTTCGAGGAGACGGGGCGGCGTACGGAGGAGGGCTACAGGCGCGTCTTCATGAGGAAGCGGCTGCAAGGGGCCGGAGGATCCGAGGCCGAAACGGGGAAGGGAGCAGGATAATGGGTTACTTCAAGCCGGGGAGCATCATCGTCGGGCTGGTGCTCCCGTTCGTCGCCGTCGTCGGCGGGGTCGCGGTGCTCGGCGGGTCGCAGGCGACCGTGGCCGGGATGCCGGTCGTGTACTTCTGGATGTTCCTGTGGTTCGTCTTGACGACGGTGTGCCTGGCGGCGAGCTGGTTCTTGTTCGACCGCGGGGAGTTCGGGGACGAAGAGGGGGAGGAGTAGATGGCGACGCTGGTCTTCGGCGCGATCATCGTCGCCTCGCTCGCCCTGGCAGTCCTGGCCGCCAGGGGCAAGGACGTGCTCAAGATCGACGAGTACCTGGTCGCGGGGAGGTCCTTCTCAGGGGTCCTGCTCTTCTTTCTGGCGGTCGGCGAGATCTACAGCATCGGCACGATGGTCGGCCTCCCCGGCGGCATCTACGCCGAGGGCGCCGGCTACGGCGTCTGGTTTCTCGGCTACATTCTCCTCGCCTACCCCGTAGGCTACTTTCTGGCGCCGCTGGTGTGGCGGGCCGGCAAGCGCTACGACGCCATGACCTTCCCGGACATGCTCAAGGGTCACTACCGGAGCCGCCTGCTCGAGGTCGTGGCGGCGCTGACGTTCTTCGCGTACCTGATCCCCTGGGCCCAGCTCCAGTTCACCGGCCTCCAGATAGCCCTCGGCGCTCTGGGCTTCGGCATCTCCCCGGCGACGGCCACGGCCGTCGCGGCGGTTATAGCCTTTGCCTACATCATCTTCTCCGGCGTCAGGGCCCCGGCGAACATCTCGATCCTGAAAGACATCCTCCTCTTCGGCGCCATAGTCGTCGTGGGTGTCGCGGCGGTCGCCGCAGCGGGTGGCGTCTCCGACATCTTCGGCGCCGCCGCCGAGGTAGACTCGTCATCCCTGAACATCGCGAGCGGGGAGGCCATGACGTTTGCGCTCACGACCATCGTCTTCCAGGCGCTCGGCTTCATTACGCTGACGACGCCGTTCATCTTCACGGGGCGTTCGGAGGCGACGGTCAAGCGGACGTACATCGTCATGCCGCTGTACATGCTGATGTACCCGTTCTTGATCTTCGCCGCCTACTACGCAATAAGCGCGACGCCGAATCTGGCCGAGCCCAACGCCGCGCTCTTCGCGGCCTCCGTCGAGCTGTTGCCGCCGGTTCTGATCGGGCTCCTGGCGGGCGCCGCGGCGCTCTCGGGCCTTCTCATCCTGGCCGTCCTGAGCCTGACCATCGGCGGTGTGCTCTCGCGCAACATCACCCCGAATCTGACGGACACCTCGCAGCGGCGGCTCACGCAGGTCGTCGTCACGGTATATTTGGTCTTCACGGCGGCGCTCACGATCCTCGCGCCGACGTTGATGCTGGACCTGATCTCGTTGGCCTACTTCTTCGTCACGCAGCTCCTCCCCGCCCTGCTCGGCATCCTCTTCGTCCGCCGCTTCAGCGCGACGGGCCTCACCGCCGGCCTGGTAGCCGGCAACGCCGCCGTGGCCCTGCTCTACTTCCTGCAGGTGAACATCGCCGGCATCAACCTCGGCCTGATCGCGCTCCTGATCAACTTCGCCGTCACGATAGCCGTCAGCGCGATAACCAAAGACCCCTCGCCGACCCCCCCGATAGCCACCTCGGGGCGCGGGACGGACCGCGAACCGGATAGGAGCGCCGCATGAAGGGCAACCTCGTCATCGTCGGGAAGATCCTGACCCTCGAACCCTCGCGACCGACCGTCGAGGCCCTCACGATTCGCGAAGGCGAGATCTCCTACGCCGGCAACCCCGACGAGGCGCGCCGCCAAGCCGGACCCGGAGCCGAGACGATAGACCTCGGGGACCGCGTTGCCCTGCCCGGCTTTGTCGAGTCCCACAGCCACCCTATCTACTACGGGCGCTACCTCGAAGAGGTGGACTGCCGCTACGCCAGGTCGCTAGACGACATCGTAGGGTTGCTTCGGAGGCGGGCGGACGAGACCCCGCCCGGCCAGTGGGTAGCGGGCAACGGCTACGATCACACGCTGCTCAAAGAATCGCGGCATCCCACCCGAAGGGAGCTGGACCGGGCGAGCGTGAACCATCCGATATTGCTCAGGAACATCACCGGGCACAGCATGGTCGTGAACTCGGTGACGCTGGATCTCACCGGGGTAACCGCGAAGACGCCGGACCCGGAGGGCGGGCATCTCGGTAGGGAGGCAGACGGGGAGCCCGACGGCATCTTCTGGGAGTGGGCGCAGAGGCTCGTGCAGGAGCACCTGCCGGAGGTGGCCCTCGACGACATCGAACGTTACCTGCGGACCGCGAGCTCCGAATACCTGGCCGCGGGCGTGACGTCCGTGGTCGACGCGGCCATCGGGTTCAACTACGGGATGCAGGACGCCGAGGTCTACGCGAAGGTAGCCGGGGACGGCGGGCTCCCGCTGCGGTACGGGGCGGCGATCATGTACGACGTCTGGAAGGAGCTGCAGGGCGGCGCAGGCCCGGGCCTCGACTGGCCGGGCGACCCAGACCGGGTGCGGCTCGTCTCCGTCAAGTTCTTCCAGGACGGATCCATCCAGATACTAACCGCTGCGCTGCGCGAGCCGTACCTCGGGGAGACCGAGCCGGCGGACGGGCACACGATCTGGCCGCAAGAACGGCTCGATGGGATGGTCGCCGACGCCCACGCCGCGGGGTGGCAGATCTGGACGCACGGCAACGGCGACGCCGCCATCGGCTCGATCCTCGACGCCTACGAGAAGGCTATAGCGGGCGTCCCGCGCACCGACCACAGGCACCGCGTCGAGCACTGTCAGACCGCCGGCGAGGACCAGCTCGACCGGATGAGGGACCTCGGGGTGACGGCATCGTTCTTCGCCCCGCACGTCTGGCACTGGGGCGACCGCCACCGCGAGATCTTCCTCGGGCCGCGGCGGGCGGCCCGCATAGACCCTCTCGCATCTGCTGCCCGCCGGGGCATGAGGTTCGGTCTGCACAACGACAGCCCGGTGACCCCTGTGAGTGCACTGCTTTCCGTTGGCACCGCCGTAAGCCGCCGGACCAGCGGCGGCCACGTCCTGGGGGCCGAGCAGGCGATCCCGGTGGAGGCCGCCCTGCGCTCGATGACGGTGGACGCCGCGTACCTCGCGTTCGAGGAGGACCGCAAGGGCACCTTGAAGGAGGGGAAGCTGGGGGACGTCGTCATCCTAGAAGCCGACCCGCACGAGGTCAAGCCCGAGGAGATAAAAGACATCCCCGTCGCCATGACCGTCGTCGGCGGCGAGGTCGCCCACGGTTCGGCGTGAGGGCCGCCAGCTCCGACCCCCGACCGCGCCTTTGAGGGTGCTCGCCCTCAACTGCGGAAGCTCGACGCTCAAGTTCAAGCTGGTGGACGTCGCCGACGGGGATACTGCCACCTCTCCGAGTACTTCCGTGGCGGAGGGCAAGGTGGAGCGCGTCGGGGGAGAGGTGGCCGTCGTCGCTTTCCGGTCTGGGGAGGGTCCGGCCCAGGAGCGCGCGGCGGAGGTCCCCGACCACGGCGCGGCGGTGCGCCGGGTGCTGGACTGGCTCGCCTCGGAGCGGCTTGTGGGATCCGAGGGTCCCGAGGCCCTCGGGCACCGGGTGGTCCACGGCGCGGACAGGTTCTCCGAGCCTGCCTCTATCGACGAAGGGGTGATGTCCGAGATCGAGGCCCTCTCCGATCTGGCCCCGCTCCACAACGGGCCGGCGCTCGCGGCGATCCGGGAGGCGCGTACCGCGATGGGCACTGGCGTCCCCATGGTGGCGGTCTTCGACACCGCCTTCCATCGCACCATGCCGGAGTACGCCACCCGGTACGCTATCCCCAGAGACCTGGCTGACAGGCACCGCATCCGCCGCTACGGCTTCCACGGCACCGCGCACCGGTACATGGTCGAGCGCCACGCGGCCCTCGCCGGCGTGCCCGTAGAGCGGACCAGGCTCGTCACCCTGCAACTTGGCAACGGCTGCTCGGTTACCGCCGTCGACGGCGGCCGCTCGGTCGAAACCTCGATGGGCTTCACGCCGCTCGAAGGGCTGATGATGGGGACGCGCTCGGGTGACGTCGACCCCTCACTCGTGGGCTTCCTCTCGCGGCAAGAGGGCGTGGACGCCGCGGAGGTCGAGGGCTGGCTGAACAGGGACTCGGGGCTCCTGGGCGTCTCCGGGATCTCCCGGGACGTCCGCGAGCTGCTCGATGCCGAGTCGCGGGGCGACGAAGCCGCGATCCTCGCGCTCGAGATGTTCTGCCACCGGGTGCGCGGGTACATTGGGGCGTACCTTGTGGCGCTGGGCGGCGCGGACGCCGTGGTCTTCGGCGGCGGCATCGGCGAGAACGCGCCCCGGATCAGGGAGCGCGTCTGCGCGAACATGGGCTGGTGCGGCCTCGAGCTTGACCCCGACCAGAACGCCCGCGCCGTGGGGCTTGAGGCCAGGATCGGAACCGAAAGATCTAAGATTCAGTCCTATGTCGTGCCGGTGGACGAGGAGACCATGATCGCCCGGGACACCGCCCGGTGTCTCCGCTCGTCTTCGTCCGAAGGGTGATCCAGGCCCGGGCACTGGTGGCCGCGCGCACGGATCGTTATGTAAACTCGGGCGGCGGTCCGGAAGGCTTTACGGCAGGAGGGGTATTTCGTGGACAGACGCAGGCTGGGCGGCGAGGGGCTTGTCGTATCCGAGCTCGGGCTCGGATGCATGGGGATGAGCGAGTTCTACGGCACCAGCGATGAAGACGAGTCGCTGGCGACCGTCCACCGGGCCATCGAGCTCGGTGTCACCTTTTTGGACACCGCCGACATGTACGGCCCGTTCACCAACGAGAGGCTCGTTGGCAAGGCGATAGGCGGGAGGCGCGAGGAGGTCGAGCTTGCGACCAAGTTCGGCAACGTGCGCGGCGAGGACGGCTCTTTCCAGGGCGTGCGCGGCGACGCCGAGTACGTGCGCGCGTGCTGCGACGCGTCGCTCGAGCGTCTCGGGGTGGACCACATAGACCTCTACTACCAGCACCGCGTCGATCCCGACACGCCCATCGAGGAGACGGTGGGGGCCATGAAGGAGCTCGTGGAGGCGGGCAAGGTGCGCTACCTCGGCCTCTCCGAGGCCGGCCCAGAGACCATCCGCAAGGCGCACGCGGTGCACCCCATAAGCGCGCTGCAGTCAGAGTACTCGCTGTTCTCCCGGGACATCGAGGACGAGATCCTGCCGACCTGCCGCGAGTTGGGCGTCGGCTTCGTCCCATACTCCCCCCTCGGCCGGGGATTCTTGACCGGCCGGTGGCGGAGCCTTGACGACCTGCCCGAGAACGACACTAGGAGCGGGCGTTACCCGCGCTTCGCCGAGGAAAACTTCAAGAAAAACGTCGAGCTGGCAGACCGCGTGCGCGAGATCGCCGACGAAAAAGAGGCGACCCCGGGCCAACTCGCCCTCGCGTGGCTCTTGGCCCAGGGCGACGACATCGTCCCCATCCCCGGCACCAAACGCCGCAAATACCTCGAAGAGAACGCCGGCGCCGCCGACGTCACGCTCACCGACGAGGACCTGCGTCGCATCGACGAGGTCATGCCCCGCGGGGCCGCCGCCGGCGAACGCTACACCGAACAGCAGATGAGGAGTGTAGGGAGGTAGCGAGTAGGGAATAGCGAGTAGGGAGTAGTCGGTCTCCTAACCCACTACTCCCTACCTCGCTATTCGCCTGAGCCGCCGAAGGAGGCGACACACATGACCGACGTCGAGCACATCTCGCGCAAGGGGGCTGGCGTCCCGATCAGCTGGTTCCCGATCCCTGAGGAGTCGGAGCTGCCCGAGGGTTTGCAGGGACTTTTCCGCAAGGCGCGGGAGGCGGTCGGCTTTGTTCCCAACGTGTTTCGGGCCTACAGTTACCGGCCCGAGCGCCTCAGCGCGTGGTTCTCCCACTACCGCCAGCTCCACGAGCCAACGGAGAACCTGGACGCGGCGGAGCGGGAGATGATCGCGGTGGCCGTCTCGATGGCGAACGGCTGCCTCTACTGCCTCGTCGCCCACGGCGCCGCACTCAGGGAGGCCCTCGGAGATCCCATCCTGGCCGACCGGATCACGCTCGACCATCGCCGCGCGGGCCTCGACGAGCGCCGCACCGCCATCCTCGACTTCGCGGTCAAGATCACGGAGAGCCCCCTGGAGTGCTCGCCCGAAGACCTCAAACGCCTCAAGGGCCTCGGCCTCACGGAAGAAGAGGTGTGGGACGTGGTCGAGATCGCCAGCATGTACAACTTCACCAACCGCATGTCGCTGGCGTGCGGCATGATCCCCAACGAGGAGTACCACGCCCTAGCGCGCTGACGTGCGGAACGGAGGAACAAGAATGTCCGAAGTGAGGTACGTGTCGCGGGTGCGGGTGGAACCGGTGGAGGGGAAGATCCGGCGGGCGAACGTGCCGGGCGTGGACGAGCCGGTCTTTTTCGGGGTCCACTCGGAGGTCGCGGAGCATTATGGGATCTCTCCGGAGGACGAAGAACCGCACGCCACCACGCTCGACTACGTGGTCGCCGCGGCCGGCGGGTGACTGCTCGGCACATTCGCCGGCGCGCTGGCAGCGCGTCACGTTTCTTTCGAGTCGCTCCACGCCGACACGGTGGGGGAGATCGAGGTCGAGAGCAAGGTGCTGGTGATCAAGCGGATCCGGCAGATCTTCCACCTCGCCGCGGACGAGAAGGACCGAGAGAAGATCGAGCGCGTGCTCGGGGTCTACGCGAATAGTTGCCCGGTGGCCCGCTCGGTCAAGGACAGCATAGAGATCACCAGCGAACTGAAGCTGGAAACCGGCTAGCCAACCCTACGGCCGGAAACCCCCAAGGACGATCCCGGGGTCAGCGCTCCAGGGCTTCCTTTTGCCGGAAGATAAGGTCCAGCAGCCCCTGCCCGAAGTCCGAGGCGGTCTTGACGTCGGCCCGTTGGATCTCGACCTCGTTCAAATACTGCAACCGCAGGACATCACCGCCGGAGGCGTGGGCTTCGGGGACGATCCCGCCAAAAAAGAACCCGAGGTCCTGCAGGCCGTCCGCGGCGCGGGACGTCGCCGGGTGCGAGAGGGGCAGGTCCACGTAGATGCCGTCCACGCGGTGCTGGCACAGCTCCCGTAGCTGCAGGCGGATCTCGTCCGCCAGGTCCCGACCGGGCTCCTCGACGCGGAGGAAAGGCGATGTTGTGGTCGGGGCGGGCGACAACGCTTATCCGGGAGGCCGGGGGCACGTCGTCGTCCGGCTCGCTCTCGATGGCGCGACGCAGGTTGTTGTGCTCGACGACCCGCAAGGTGGCTTCCCGGTAGGCGGCCGGCGGGTAGATGGGACGGTGAGGCTCTTCGTTTGTGCGCGTGTAGATCAGGGCGACGGAGCCGCGGCGCCCTTCCCTGTCCTCCCCGATGTCCTTGTAGGAGACCGAGGCCGGTATGTAGCCGAGCAGGAACCCGGTCTCCCTGGCCCCCAGGCCGAGGCTACCCTTCTGGCTGTAGGGGTGGACCGCGGTTGCCTCGCTATAGATGCCGTACATGCCGCGATCCGCGATCCGCTCGGTCATAAAGGTCTTCAGTCGGGGGAAGAGGTGGTGCCCGCGGTAGCGCGGGTGGACTACGGCCTGGCCGCCCTCCCCGACCGGTGCGTCGGGGCGATCGACCACAACGGCGAGATGCCCGGCAAACTCGCCCTCGGGCGTCACGGCGACACACGAGCGCATCAGGTCTGCTTCCTGCAGCGCCCGGATCCGGTCCGGGTAGTAGATGTCGTCCCAGTCGTAGCTGTAGCCGTAGGAGCGGTAGACGCAGCGCGAGAGCTCGAAGGACTCCTCAGGCCGCATCGTCCGTATCTCCAGCGGCGCGTCCTGCGTAGCGGCCGGCGTGGCGGCCGGCGCGGAGGTGGCCTCGCGGTGCTCCTCTTCCGGTAGCCGGTCCCTGACGTCCGACCGCGCCAACCTCCCCACGAGCTCCACCCGGTTTCCGCGCCGGCCGAGGTTCACGAAACGGGCCTCGCCGAGCGCCTCGCCTTCCCGCAGGCTGGCGTAATCGAAGGGGAGGCCTCTATCCTCGACTGCGACGACGACCTGCCCGGGGCGGCGCAGGATCTGCACGTCGAAGCGGCCGTCGTCGTCCGGCTCAAACGCCGTCTTTATCACGTTCCGGCAGACCCTCTCAAGGGCCACGTCCAGCCGCCCCGCGGAGGTCGCGTCCAACCCCAACTGGACCGAGACCCGGTGCGCGAAGTCGACTACGGGCTGCAAGAGCCCTTCGTCGGCGAGGATCGTTACGCGGGCGATCTGCTCCTCCGGCCCAGGCGTTTCGACGTTTTGCATCATGTAACTCGCCTCCTCCTGCGTGCAGCTAGCTTCGCGATTCGGCTGTCCCACCAACCCCGTTGTTTACGAGATCCGAAGCCATTCTACTCCTTGCTCGCGGCCAAACCGCGCCGGAACGACGTTCGACGGCTGGCGGCCCAGGAACGTCAACGTGAGGCCGGCTACCGGGCTCCTGCGGGTTCCGACCCGCGGGCTTCGGTCCGATCCAGGAAGTCGAGCATCCGGCGCCACATCGCTTCCGAGGAGGCGCGATCGTACTCGGGCAGGTCCGGGTCGGCGAACAGGTGGCCCGAGCCCGGGTAGGTGTGCGCTTCGAAGGCAGCCCCGGCCCGTGTGACGGCCTTGCGGAGGGGGTCCACCTCCTCTTCCGTCTCCACCCAGGGATCTTCGCTGGCGTAGTGCACCTGGACCGGTACCCCTTCGGGCCAGCGATCTACGCCAAACTCGCCGAACCCCTCGACGGGGACGGCACTGTGCATCAACACCGCCCCCAGCGCGCCGGGCCTCGAGGCGGCCAGCAACTCGGCGGGGACCACCCCCAGGGAGATCCCGGCGAAGACCAGCCCCGCGGGCAGTTCGGCCACGGCTTCTCTGGCTCTCCTGACGATCTCGGCGGAGCCCAAAGCGTCGCTCTTGCGCAGGCCGTCGTCAAGGTCTTCAAAGACCTCACCGTCGTAGTAGTCGGGGGTGTGCACCGTGTGCCCGGCCGCCCGCAGCCGGTCGGCCGCGTTCTCGACCCCAGGCCTGAGCCCCAGAGCGGAATGGAACAGAACCACCTCGGCCATCGAGACTCCTCCCCACAAGACGGCATCCGACGTTGCCCCGGTCCTTTCGCGGACCAGGTCCTGAGTCTACGGGCCTCGTCGCGGCCTCCCAACAAGAAAGTGAAGCCCGGGCTCGCAAGCAAGTTTGCGGGGAGAGGCGCCTAGAGATAGCCTATTTCTCGCGCCCGACGCTCGAGGTCGTTGCGGAACTTGGGGTAGGCTATGCCGATCAGCTTGCGGGTACGCTCCCTGATGCTGCTGCCGCGAAGCTCGGCCACGCCGTACTCGGTCACGACGCGGTCCACCACGTTCTTGAAGGTGGTGACCGCCGCGCCCGGGTGCAGCTGGGCAACGATTCGTGACACCGACTCATCGGAGGTCGTCGAGTGCAGCACGATAAAGGACTGGCCGTGCTCGGCGAAGATCGCCCCGCGCGCGAAGTCCGGCTGGCCGCCGGAGGACGACCAGTACTCGCTGCCCAGGGATTCGGAGGCGCACTGGCCGAGGAAGTCGACCTCCAGGGTGGCGTTGATGGTGACTATGTGGTCTTCACGGGCGATGTTGCGCGGGTCGTTCGTGTAGTTTACTGGCCAGAACTCCACGCCCGGGTTCTCGTCTACGAACTCGAAAAGCCTCCTCGTCCCCAGGGCGCCGGTCGTGATCACCTTGTTCCGGTGGGTGCGCTTGCTCGCTCCGGTTACGACCCCCTTCTCGACGAGGTCCACGATCCCGTCGGGAAGGATCTCGGTGTGGACCCCCAGGTTCTTGTGGTCGCCCAGGAGTCTCAGCACCTCGTTCGGGATCGCGCCGATGCCGACTTGTAGCGTCGCGCCGTCGGGGATGCGCTCCGCGACGAGCGCGGATATCTCGCGGTCGGTCTCGCGGGGCGGCCGGGTTGGCAGCTCACCGAGTGGGTAATCCGCCTCGCACCACCCAACGACTTGGCTCAGGTGGACCTGGTTCTCGCCGTGGGTGCGGGGCATCTGGCGGTTGACCTCGACGAAGAACGGGAGCTCACCGATCATGGCCGCCGCGTACTCGGCGTGGCAGCCCAAGGAGAAGTAGTCGTGACGGTCGGGCGGCGAGGTCGCGGCGAGCACCAACGAGGGGCGCGCTGACTGGCGCATCAGGGTCGGCACGTCGCTGAAGTTGTTCGGCACCAGCTCGCAGGTCCCTTTGCGGAACGCCTCGCGGTTCGCCGGCGAGAGGAACCAGGAGACGTGGCGCAAACCCGGGAAGTCGCCGTGCATGTAGCGCCGCTCGCGCAAGGGAATCATCTGGTGGAGCCGGACGTCTAACAGCTCGTCCGCGTGGGCCTCGATCGCGTCAACAACCGTGACCGGCTCCCCGTTGACTGCGCCTACGATGAGATCGGCGCCCTCCTCGAAGTGGTCGAGCACGGCCTCCGGAGAACACCGTTTCTCCGCCAGCGAGTCCCCGATCGCCGGCGGCGGCGCTGCTGCTGGATTTTCGGTAGCCATGCGTCCTTCCTCGAAGAGATGTATGGCGCGAAGGCGCGTCTTCTGGCCCCCGGCAGGCTTCCATCTTAGCCGACCCCAGAATCCGACGTCGGGTCGGTCGCAAGCCTGGAGGATCGCTCCCGTGAAAGGCTCGAAGATCACCCATTTGCGTGATGCGCCGGGTCCGGGGGAGTGGCAGCCTGGCACCGAGGCGTTCGCTCCGCCGAGGAAGAGAGGCCCTGTTGACAGGGCCGGCGCGGAGGAGTAGAGTGCTCGGGCTGTTGTAAGTCGCGAAAGGACCGAAGGGATAAATGGAGATCCGTCGCACAAAGATAGCTACCCCGGTTTTCGCCGAGGGAGAGGTGCGTCCCGAGGTCCGCGAGGTCACACTGAGAACGTGAGCTACTAGCTCGAACAGATTTCTCAGATTTGGCCCCCGGACATCAGGACCGGGGGCCAAATCTTTTGCCCTACAGCCGAGATTTCGGTCCCCGCCTCGTATCCAGGACGGACACTCGTCGTCCGCGGAAAGTCCAGCGCGACAGGGAAACGAAGGTACGAAGGGAGACCGAAAGATGTACAGGGAATTCTACGCACTGCAGGATCGCAACCTCCGCGAGCAGGACCGGGCCGATCGTATGGCCGAGCGTGCGCGTCACGCGCGCTCCGAGGGCCGCCAATCCTTGCGCGCCCGGATGGCGCGAGGGCTCTTCGAGCTGGCGGTCGTCGCCGAGCGGGAGGAGACCTGGCGGCAAGTGTGGGAACGTCTGGAAGCGAGGGGCCGGTTGTAGGTCCGGCCCCCTCGCGGGGCAACACGGAGGGAGAGGGGCAGATGAAGTCCCTGGAGCTTTGCAACGTTAAGAAGAGCTTCAAGAAGCGGCGGGGAGAGGCCGTGCGCGCCCTCGACTCCGTCTCGCTCTCGGTGGGCAAGGGCGAGGTCGTCGGCATCCTCGGCCCGAACGGGAGCGGCAAGAGCACGCTGGTGCGTGTCATCTCCACCCTCGTCCTGCCCGACGCGGGCACGGTCGAGGTGTTCGGCGTGGACGCGGTGCGCGCACCCCAAGGCGGTGCAGCGGATCATGAACCGGGTCAGCGTCGAGGCCAGCTTCTTCAAGAAGCTCTCGGCGATGGAGAACCTGCTCTACGGGGCCAAGCTCTACGGCGTCACGAGCCGCGAGGCCAGGCCGAGGATCGCCGAGATCCTCGACAATATCGGCTTCGCCCGCAAGCGGGCCACGGAGCCGATGGAGCACCTCAGCCGCGGGATGCAGCAGAAGATCGCGCTGGCCCGGGCGCTGTTGACGAGCCCGATCCTGATGCTCCTCGACGAGCCGACGACGGGCCTCGACCCCCGGAGCAAGAAGGACGTGCAGGCGTTTATCCGCCGCATCCGGGACGCCCACGATTCCTCGATCCTCCTCTGCACCCACGACATGGGCGAGGCGGAGGAGCTCTGCGACCGGGTCGGCATCATGGTCGACGGCAGGATACTGGCCCTCGAGGAGCCGGAGATGCTCAAGCGCCGCTACGCGGGCCAGCCAACGGCCACGTCCCGACGCTGGAAGAGGTCTTCATGGCCGCGACCGGCTATTCCGTCGAGGAAGCCAGCGCGGAAGAGGAGTAGAGAAAAGCAGTAGGAAAGAGGGAAGATGAGAGGCACGCTGAAGCCCGTGTGGCTGACCGAGATGGTCGCCGTCTGGGGCTACGTACAACGCAACTACTTTCTGACCAAGCGCTACTTTATGTGGGAGATCGTCTGGCTCGTCTACGTGACGATGAACGCCATGGCGATCACGTTCATCGGGGCCGGCGCGGAGAGCTTCGGCGCGACCGACGCCGAGCGGTACATGACGTACCTGCTCGTCGGCGCGCTGTTGTGGAACTACCTCTCGATGCTCTTCGACGTGCTCTCCGAGACGGTGAGCTGGGAGCGCTGGGAGGGGACCATCGAGTACACCTTCATGAGCCCCTCGAGCCGCACCGCGCACCTGCTCGGGATGGGCCTCTACGCGGTCCTCTACGGCATCCTGCAGACGGCGCTCACCCTGGTCGTCTGTGCGGCGTTCTTCGAGCTCGACCTCTCGAACGCCAACTACCTGGGGGCGCTGGTCGTGCTCGCCGTCGCCAGCGTCTCGCTCGTGGGCTTCGGGGTGGTGGCCGCCGTGCTGCCGCTCCTCTCCCCGGAGAAGGGCCAGCAGGTCAGCTACATCATCGCCTCCGTCCTGCTGCTCGTCTCCGGCGTCTACTACGACGTCGAGCGTGCTCCCTGGCTGGATGCAGGCCATCGCCACCGTCTCGCCCGTGACCTACGCCCTCGAGGGCGCGCGAGCGGCGCTGCAGGAGGGCGCCGGCATCGCGGAGCTTTGGGGCAGCAGCATCTGGCCGCTGCTGGTCATGGGCGCCGTCTTCGTTCCCGCGCGGGATCTTCGTCTTCCGCCTCGGCGAGCGCTACGCCAAGCGCACCGGAAAGCTCAAGCGGAGCGGGTGAAGAGCACGCCCGCTTCGCGGGCTTGTCAGCACGCTCCAGCCTTCGGTCGCTTTCAGCCCGGCGCTTCGCGCCTCTCAGCACGCGTCGGGCCTTGCAGGCCCTCGCTTTCAGCCAAAGCAGGCGTGAGCGGTTCGCGGCGCACTCGACATAGGCGCTCCGTCGTAAGCACTCTCGTGGGCCGTTGGGCGAAGCCGGGGGCACCCGCACGGCGGGGCAGGCTGAAAGCGAGGATCGAAGATCCGACGCGTGCTGAGAGCGGAAGCCGAAGGCTGGAGCGTGCTGACCAGCTGCCTTGCGAACTGCACGGTGCGATCTTATGATGAAAGTAAATATCGTATCAACTAAACAGTGGAGCGAGAGGAGCGGCATGAGCCAGTTTGCGCAGACGCCGATGAAGAGCGCTGTGAGGGAGGCGATGGAGGATCAGATCGGGTACGAGTTCTCCGCCGCCTACCTGTACCTGTCGATGGCCGGACACTTCGAGGCGGCGAACCTCCCTGGCTTCGCGCGCTGGATGCGGGCGCAAGCCTCCGAGGAGCAGGTCCACGCCCTCAAGTTCTTTGACTTCCTGCTTGACCGGGGCGAGCCTGTCCGGCTCCGGGCCATCGAAGAGCCGCTCCATGACTTCCGCTCATCGCTCGACACCTTCGAACAGGCCCTGGAGCACGAGAAGAGGGTAACCTCCCACATCCACGACCTTTACGACCTCGCCGTCTCCGAGAGCGACTATCCTGCCCAGGTTCTCCTCAACTGGTTCGTCTCCGAGCAGGTCGAAGAAGAAAAATCCGCCACCGAAATAGTCGAACGCCTCCGCATGGCCGGCGAAGACAGCGCAGCACTACTGATGCTGGACAAAGAGCTGGGAGAGAGGGAGTAGAGCTGTTTCGGCTGGCTCAAAACACTATGGACCCCGGTTCGACACGGCGATATTCGACGGGCCTCACCCGAACGGCGGAAAGCTGAAAGCGAGACCGCAGGTCGAAGCGTGCTGAAAGCGAGGGCTGGCGAAGCCTGCCCGACACGTGCTGAGAGCGGAGGCCTCGAAGAGGCCGGAGCGGGCTGACTAGCTGCCTTGCGGCCCGACCGGGCCGCAAGGCGTCATCACGGACATCGGCTGCCGGGGTTCATGTACTTCTCGTCCTGGCGGGCGCGGTAGAACTCGCCGCGGCCCATGGGCGGTTTGTCCGGGTGGGTCGCGGCGTGGACCGCCAGGTAGCGGTCGTAGGCGTTCTCGCCCGAGACCTCCTTCAGGTAGTCCCAGATGGAGCGGAGCGCCTGGATCTTGCCTCCCTACCGTGCGCCCACGGGTTCGCGCTCTTCCATCGGCTGTCCATCGGAGTCCAGGTTCGACTCCTCCCACGGCGCCTCGCTCAGCTCGGCCTCCTTGCGGCCGCGGACGATGCCGACCCAGACCCTCGCGGCGTCCACGATCACGATGATTATCATGGCCGCGAACAGGATGGAGAGTACGCCGTCGACGGTCGAGTTGACGACGATCTGCTGCACGTCCGCGGCGCTCTCGGCGTTGCCGTAGAGCTCGTCGTTGGCGAGCGCCTCTTGGGCGGCCGACCGCTGGGCGAAGAAGCCCATCGCCGGGTCGGGGGAGAAGATCTTGTACGCGCTCGCCGTGAGCGTCACCGCCGCGTCCCAGGCGAGCGGCAGCCCCGTCACCCAGGCGTAGCGGAGCTTGCCCATCTTTATGAGGATCGTGGTCCCGACCGTGAGCGCGACCGCGGCCAGGAGCTGGTTCGCGATGCCGAATAGCGGGAACAGGGTGTAGATGCCGCCCTGCGGGTCGTTCACGCCGGCGAGCAGGAAGTAGCCCCAGGCGCCGACTATCAGGGCGCTTGCCACCAGGTTGCCCGGCAGCCAGGAGGTGCGGGCGAAAGGCCGGTAGACGTTGCCGACGAGGTCCTGGATCATGAACCGCCCGACCCGTGTTCCGGCGTCCACCGTGGTCAGGATGAACAGCGCCTCGAACATGATGGCGAAGTGGTACCAGAACGCCTGAAGCGCCGTTCCGCCCGATGATACCGGAGAAGATGGCGGAGATGCCGACCGCCAGCGTCGGCGCCCCGCCGGTCCTGCCGACGATGGAGTCCTCACCCACGTTGTTGGCGGTCTGCTGCAGCGTCTCGGGGCTAACGGAGAAGCCGAATCCGCTGACCGTCTGTGAGGCCGACTGCAGGGAGTCGCCGAGGGCCGTGGCCGGCGTGTTCATCGCGAAGTACACGCCAGGGTCGAGGGTAGTCGCGGCGATGAGCGCCATGACCGCGACGAAGGACTCTACGAGCATGGCCCCGTAGCCGATCATGCGGATCTGCGACTCCTTCTGGATGAGCTTGGGCGTCGTGCCCGAGGCGACGAGCGCGTGGAAGCCCGAGAGCGCCCCGCAGGCGATGGTTATGAACACGAACGGGAATAGGGGGCCGGCGAAGACCGGGCCCGTGCCGGTGAAGGCGAACTCGGTTGCCCGGGGCATCTGGATCGGCGGCAGGGTGATCGCGATGCCGACGGCCAGCAGGGCTATCGTCCCGATCTTCATGAAGGTCGAGAGGTAGTCGCGCGGCGCGAGCAGCAGCCACACGGGTAGGACGGAGGCCACGAAGCCGTAGACGATCAGGGCCCAGGCGATGGTGTTGCCCTCGAGGGTCCACGCCTCGGCGTAGGGCGAGGAGTCGATCCAACCGCCCCCGAAGATGGCCAGCAGGAGCAGCCCGACCCCGATGATCGAGACCTCGAGAACCCGCCCGGGCCGGATGAAACGCAGGTAGACGCCCATGAGCAGCGCTATGGGCAACGTCATCAGCAGCGAGAAGGTGCCCCACGGGGACTCCGCCAGGGCCAGGACCACGACCAGGGCCAGGACCGCCAGCAGGATCACCATGATGGATAGCACGGCGATCAGGGCGGCGGCGCCTCCAACAGGCCCGATCTCCTCGCGCGCCATCTGCCCGAGCGA
Source organism: uncultured Rubrobacteraceae bacterium (assembly GCA_963769655.1). Lineage (GTDB taxonomy): Bacteria > Actinomycetota > Rubrobacteria > Rubrobacterales > Rubrobacteraceae > CAVYMT01. The sequence goes on from CAVYMT010000006.1 coordinate 124,251, forward strand.
CTTGCCGTTGCGACGCATGGAGAAGAACAGAATGGTCATGTCCTGGACCGCGCCCGCCAGGATGACGCCGACGATGATCCAGACCGTCCCCGGCAGGAACCCCATCTGGGCCGCCAGCACCGGACCCACGAGCGGTCCGGCCCCGGCTATCGCCGCGAAGTGGTGCCCGAAGAGCACCCGCCGGTCCATCGGCTCGAAGTCCTTGCCGTTGTTGAGCCGCTCGGCCGGTGTGGCCCTGGAATCGTCCGTCTCGAGGACCTTGCGCTGGATAAAGCGCGCGTAGAACCTGTAACCGATCGCGTAGGAGGCGAGCGCCGCGAACAGCAGCCACCCGGCGTTGATGGTCTCACCCCGACCCAGCGCCAGTACCCCCCAACACACCGCCCCGACGATGGCGATGGCAACCCAGATCGCGTACCGGCCCAGACGACTACCCATACTATTCTCCTGCCTCCCCCGAGGACGCTTTCTGCGGTCATGCTAGCACAACGAAAAACCGTCTTGCACCCGGCAATACCGCGCCCTAGAAGCCCACGCCAGTGACCCGCCTTTTCGGCGGTTATTCGACGCGCAGGTGGGAGAGAAGCAAGCGGACCAGGAAGAGCGGGTCGCCCAAGCCCTTCGCCTCCTCCGTGTGCCCGGAGAGGGTGAGGTCGACGGCGCCGTGGGCGGTCGCGTACATGAGAGCGGCCAGCTCGACGGGATCCCCCGCCGGCAGCTCACCCGCCCGTTGGCACTCAGCAACAACCCCGACGAACCCCTCGTGGACCGCCCGAGCGGCCTCGTGCACCCCCGGGTGCGAGCTTCCCTTCACCTCCGGCCCGAACATCAGCCGCGCCCGGGGCGGGCTCGCCAGCGCGAACCCCACGTATGCCTCCACCATCGCCTCGAGCCGCCCGAACGGATCGCCGGCCGCCGAGGCGGCCTCGGCCATCGCTTCCCCAACCCGCTCGAAGTAGCCCGCCGCGACCACGGAGAGCAACTGCTCCTTGTCGGCGAAATGCCTGTACGGCGCCTGCCTGGATACCCCAGCCCGCTCCCCAACCGCGCGAAGCGTCACCGCCTGTATGCCACCGCCCTCGAGCAAGCCCGCAGCCGCCCCTAGCAGCGCCGTCCGCGTGTCCGTGGCCCCTCTCATCCCAACGAGAAGATTACCGAACAGGGTTGACAACGTCAACTTGCGGGATTAGAGTTGACGTTGTCAACATGATTTTGTGACGGAAGGATCGGCATGCGAGAAGGAGTCGGTGGGGGCGGGCGGACGATCGTCGTTACGGGTGGCAACCGGGGGCTGGGCTACGAGGCGGCGAAGAACGTCGCCGCGGCGGGTGAAGGATGGCACGTGGTGATCGCCGGCCGCAACGAGGAGGATACGGTGGAGGCCGCCGGGAGGATGAGGACGGAGAGTAGAAGTCCTCGCGTCGAGGGGATGGTGTTGGATCTCGCCTCGCTCCGTTCCGTGCGGTCTTTCGCCGAAACGTTCGCCGCCCGCAACGACCTGCCGCCCCTGAGGGCGGTATTGTGCAACGCCGGCTTGCAGGTTGTTAGCGGCACCAGCTACACCGAAGACGGCTTCGAGACCACCTTCGGCGTCAACCATCTTGGCCACTACCTGCTGGTCAACCTGTTGGTAGGGGAGATGGCATCGCCCGGGAGGATCGTCTTCGTCTCCAGCGGCACCCACGACCCGGAGCAGAGGACCGGCATGCCCGCGCCGCGCTACCCCGGCGCGAGAGCCCTGGCCTGGCCCGAGCGGTACCCCGATTCGGACGCGCAGGACGAAGGGGTCGGTGTGGTCGGACGGCGACGCTACACGACCTCCAAGCTGTGCAACGTGTACGCGGCCCACGAGCTCTCCCGGCGCCTTTCCGACCTGGGCCTGGGGGTCACGTCGAACGCCTTCGATCCTGGCTTGATGCCGGGCACTGGGCTCGCCCGAGACTACGGCCCCGTCGCCCGCTTCGCCTCCGACCGCGTGCTGCCGCTCCTGCAACCGGTCTTCGGGATGTTCGGGATGAACATCCATACCGTCGGTGCGTCGGGCAAGGCCCTGGCCCGGCTCGTCACCGACCCGAAGCTCGAACTCGTATCCGGCAGGTACTTTGAGGGAGAGAAGGAGATAAGATCCTCTGAGCTGTCCTACGACCAAGAGAACGCCAAGGAGCTCTGGGAGACGAGCGCGGAACTGGTCGGCCTGGGTTCAGAAGGGGCGGCGCTGCTCGCCGAAAGTTGGGCGCCGAGGCGACGGCGGGGAGCATGAGAGCTGGCCGCGGAACGTCCGGCCGGCCCTGGGAAGGAGCGAGCATGAAGAACATCGTCATCACGGGCGTATCGTCGGGGATCGGTTACGGGTCGGCCAGGGAGTTCGTCCGTCGCGGCTACCGCGTGTTCGGGAGCGTGCGCAAGATGGAGGACGCCGAGAGGCTCGAGCAGGAGCTCGGGGAGCGTTTCGTGCCCCTTCTGTTTGATGTTACGGATCGGGAGTCCGTGCTCGCGGCCGCGCGGGAGGTCGAGGGCGTCGTGGGCGGCGAGGGGTTGGCGGGGCTCATCAACAACGCCGGCACCGGCGTTGGCGGCCCGCTCATGCACCAACCCTTGGACGAAGTACGGATGCAATTCGAGATCAACGTGGTCGGTCTGATCTCGGTGACCCAGGCCTTCTTGCCGCTCCTTGGTGCGAGGGAACATCCGAAGTGTGCACCCGGCAGGATCCTGAACGTGGGCTCCACCGGGGGGAAGGTTGCCTCCCCGTTCATCGGCGCGTACGCCGGGACCAAGCACGCCGTGGAGGGCATCTCCGACTCCTTGAGGCGCGAGTTGCTCCCTTACGGCATCGACGTCATCGTTATCAGGCCGGGGGCGGTGAGGACGGAGATCTGGGACAAAGGCGCGGTGGGGGTCGAGAGGTACGCCGGAACCGCCTACGCGAGCGCGATAGAGGGCTTCATCAAGTACGCCATGGGCCTGGCCGAAGACGGCTACTCGACGGAGGAGTTCGGAAGGTCCGTCAGGAAAGTGTTCGAGGCGAAGAGACCCAGGACACGTTACGCGATAGTCTCGGGCAGGTTCGCGAACTGGACCATCCCTGCCTCCCTGCCGGATCGCTGGCTGGATCGACTCATCGGCAGGGCTGTGGGCCTCTCGCCGGAGGCGTTCTGGGAGGGAGCACGCTCCGAGAGCAACCCGCGCGGGGAAACCACCAGCCGGACGTCCGAAACGGTCCGCGGGTAGGGGCGGTTCGCGAACCGTCCCTACAGGCGGGGCGAGAGCAGGCGCGGGGCCGTGAGGCAAACGAGGACGACGAGCGCGGCGCAGATCGCCGTCAGGTACACGAAGATCTGCCAGGGGACCGCTTCCGTCGCGAGTCCGAAGACGGCCTTGAGGGCGTCGTTGGCGTAGGCGAAGGGGACCAGGTCGCGCAGGACGCCGAGGAGGCCCTCTGGGTCCGTGTTCCGGAAGAGGCCCGAGATGTAGATCAGGGGGAACAGTATCGCCGTCGCGTAGAGCAAGCACGTCGGCGGGTGAAGAGGTGAAGTTCGCGATAAAGACCCCTATGCAGTTCGCCGCCACGAGCGTCGCGAACACCGCCGAAGGTCGCCGCCAGCATCCACACGAGCGGCGCCGGGTGCAGCAGGTAAACGACCAGCAACGCCGGCAGAAGCTGCACGAAGTCGAGCACGGCGTTCACGGCCAGAACCTCGAAGACGAGGCGGTAGGGGGAGAGTGGCGTCAGGGAGAGGCGCACGAGGATGCCGTCGTTTATGTCCGAGGTCAGGCTCTCGCCGGCGCCGAAGGTCCCGGCCATGATGGCGACGATGCCGACCACCGCCGCCGCGTACCGGCCCGGGATGTCGCTCGCGGCGACCGGGGCGATGATCGCCAGCGGGTACACCATCTTTATGAGGAGCGCGAACCGCTTGCCGAAGAAGAGGGCCACGTCTTTTTTCCAGTAGGCGTCCGGCCGGCTAAGCATCCTTTTCGATCGCCTCCCCCGTGAGCTTCACAAACACGTCCTCCAGGTTCGGGCGCTCGACCGAGAGGTTGACGATCTCGCCCTCCGAACGCACGATGGCCGCCACCACGTCGGCGACGACGCCGGGCCGCTCGTCGCAGTGGACCACGAGGTCCCTGCCCTCCGGAACGACCCGCTCCACCCCGGCACGTCCCCGATGGCCCGAACTCGACCGGGCTGCGCAGGGTCGCCAGGATCCGCCGCACGCCGCGCACCGTGGCGATCAGTTCCTCTAGGGTCCCTTCCTGGACTAGTCGTCCGCGGTGCAGGAACGCCACCCTGTCGCACAGCGACTCGACTTCGTCCACGTTGTTGCTCGCGATGACGATCGCGACGCCCGTGTCCGCGAGCTCCCGGACCTTCCTCGCGAAGGCGAGCTGCGCGGTGTAGTCGAGGCCGAGCGAGGGCTCGTCGAGGAGCAGGAGGTCCGGTCCGTGGGCCAGGGCTTCTATCAGGGCCAGCTTCTTGCTCATCCCGTAGGAATAGGTCTTCACCCGGTCGTCGGCGTACTCCGCGAGGTCGAAGAACTCGAAGAGCTCGCCGAGCACGCTTTCGGCCTTCGACTCCTCGACCCCGTAGGCGCGGGCGAACAGGTAGGCGTTGGCCATGCCCGAGAGGTCGTCGTAGTGGGTGGGACGGTCGACCATCAGGCCGAGGCTGGCGCGTACCTTGCGTTTCTCCTTCATGCCATCGGCCCCGCCGACGTGGAACGCGCCCGAGGCGGGCTCCACGGCGGTCGAGAGGACGCGCAGGAGCGTGCTCTTGCCCGACCCGTTCGGGCCCATCAGGCCGAAGACCTGGCCAGCCCCGACGCGTAGGCCTACCCCCTGGATGCCGCGACCGCTGCTCCTGTACAGGCGCGTGAGGTTCTCGGCTTCGAGGATCGGTCGCATGGTTCCGCCATTCTAGCCCCGCTCGAAGCTGCCGTATGTTACGTCCCTCACCCTGTGGACCGCCTGCCTCCTGCTTTCTTGGTAAGCCCTAAAGCTAAAGGTGCGGCACGGCGAGCAGGATCCCGACCGCTACCAATACGTCGAGTATCCCGCAGATCTCCGCATACCACCTCGGCACGACCTTGTCGGCCCGGTGGTGGGCGAAATCCCAGACGCCGTGTCCGAGCCAGGCGGCCGCCAGGAGGTACTGGGCGAGCCGCCCGTCCGCGACAAGCGCCGCCAGCGCGAGCGCGGCGAAGACCAGCACCCCGGCCGTCTCAAGCGCGAGCACTCTGGAGTTTCCCAGCTGCCCGCGAAACGCCCCGATGGGCAGGTAGGCGGCCGCCATTAGGAGGGTGACCACCGAAAGCTGCGCCGTCACCTCCGAACCGTTTACGCCGTCATCTACGAGGCCGAGGGTCCCGAGCGCGATCCCGACCAGTATCGGCCAGCGGTGCGCCAGGAAGGCGACCCATCGTCGGTGGACGGGCGCCTGGTGATGGTGGGACGAGCGACCGGCGGTGGCGCGCTCGTGCACCCCGTCCGCGAAGCCTTTGCCGTCTGTCATGGGTCTCGCTCCGATCCTTTGCCGCGGGCCCGCTCGGGCCGCGACGAGTCAATGAGGTCCTCGAAGGCGGCGCGTGCGTGCGCGTCTGCTCCCGGATCCCGCATCAGCCGCTGCGACACGTGGTGGCTCAGGTAGATCCCGTCGAGCTCCCAGACGAACTGGGCGGCGTCCAGGTCACCCCTCAGCTGCCCGAGGGCCACCGCCGCGTCCACCAACCCCACAAGCATCTCCGACCATCCCCGTTTGCTCTCGACCAGGTACTCGCGCACGGGTCCCTCGGCGTCGTCGAGCTCGAAGGCGGCGCCGTAGAGCGGGCAGCCACCGGGCAGACCCGAACGCGAAGCCCACCCCAGCCAGCGACCCACCAGCGCCCGCAGCCGCGGCAGGCCCTCGGGCGCCTCCATCGCAGGACGACCACCTCGCGCCGCAGCGCCTCCTCGGCGGCGCTCAGGAGCTCGACCTGGAGCTCTTCCTTGGAGCGGAAGTGCGCGAACAGCCCGCTCTTCGACAGCTCTGCCCGCTCCGCCAACCCGCCGAGGCTCACCCCCTCCAGGCCGCGCTCGCTCACCATCTCCAGGCCGCGCCCGAGGATGCGTTGTGCGTGGATCCCATCTTCGCGCTCATACGAACAGAATAGCACGATCGATCGTGCTATTACAAGCCTTACGGCGGCCCTGTTCGGGCGGGGTAGACTGGTGCCGACCGTCGGAGACAGGAGGCGCAGGGAGATGGCAGAGAACTCCAGGGTGGCCGTGCTGGGGACCGGGATCATGGGCGCCGCGATGGCGCGCAACCTGAGGGAAGCGGGCATGGAGGTGCGAGCCTGGAACCGCTCGCGCGAGAAGGCCGAGCCGCTGGCGGACGACGGCGCGACGGTCTCGGACACGCCCGCCGAGGCCGCCGCGGACGCCGATTTCCTGCTCACCATGCTCTCCGACGCCGACGTCATAGCTGAGGTGGTGGACGGCGAGGTGCTCGGGGCGCTGAACGGCGGGGCCGTGTGGATCCAGACAAGCACGGTCGGGACCGAGGGCAACGAGCGGCTCGAGGCGATAGCCGTCGAAAACGACGTGTCTTACGTGGACGCGCCGGTGCTCGGAACGAAGGCGCCTGCCGAGCAGGGGCAGCTGATCGTGCTCGCCTCCGGTCCCGATTCTGCGCGCGAAAAGTGTGCCCCGTCTTCGATGCTATCGGCGGCAAGACGGTGTGGCTCGGGGAGGCGGGGGCCGGGAGCCGGCTCAAGCTGGTGGTCAACAACTGGATCGTGGGCCTCCTCGGCGTGTTGGCAGAGACGATCGCGCTCGCGCGGGCGACCGGCGTGGATCCCGCCCGGTTCCTGGAGACCATCGAGGGCGGGCCTCTGGGCCTGCCCTATGCCCAGATGAAGGGGGAGATGATGATCGGGTCGGACTTCCCGACGAGCTTCTCCTCGAGCTCGCCCGCAAGGACGCGCGCCTGGTGCTGGAGGCCGCCGAAGCCGAGGACCTCCGCATGACCATCTCCGAGGCCGTCGCCGACCGCTTCGACGAGGCGATTCGGGCCGGCCACGGCGAGGAGGACATGGCCGCCGTCTACGAGGCCGCGAGGCCGCACCGTGGCTAGGAACGACGTCTCCTCCCCGCGGATCGAGAGCGTCTCCTGGGGCGCCTGCACGCCGGGGGCGCCACCTACAAGGACGCCAAGCTCTTTCCTGGAGGCTCCCGCGAGTGGGACTGGAACGAGACCGGAACCAGCCACGAGCCGGGCGTGGGGCTCGCAGACGTCGAGGAGCTGCTGTCCCGCGGCGCTACCACGATAGTCTTCGGCACCGGTTTCTACGAGAGGCTGCGCGTCCGCGAAGAGACGCTGCGAGCTCTGGAGGAGCGGGACATCGTTGTCTACGCGCTGCAGACCCAGGAGGCGGTGAAGCTCTACAACCAGCTGCGGCGGGACGAGTCGGTCGGGGCGCTGGTCCACTCGACCTGCTGACTTCGCGCTGCAGGCTATAATCTGACGGGCAGCCACGACGCGGTCGGAGGGAGAGGCGAGATGTCAGAGAAGGTGGAGATCACCTGGGATCCGGAGGCCGACCGGCGCATAAGGCGCAGCCCGTTTCTGATGCGCCGCTTTATCCGTAAGCGCATCGAGGATCGGGTAGCGGGCCGCGGGCGCACCCACGTCACCGAGGCCGACGTAGACGAGAGCGCCGGCATGTACCGTCAGTACCGCTTCAAGTAGCCTGGCGCACCCCTGTTAGAGTCCGCGATGGCGGGCGCCCAGAAGTTGCACCGCCGAGGGGCCGATCCGCACCCCGCGAACGCGGTTGCGCGGGGCCAGAGTGGAATTGAACTGGAAGCAAGGGATAATGCATCGACGGCGCGGCGGTAGGGCACGACGGTGTCCGAAGAATCGAAACGTGCTACGAGAGCGAATGATTGCCTGGCCGTTCGCCGTTGGGAGCGGTAACTGGCCGCTGGAGATCGGAGAAGGGATACACAGGAATGGAAAGAATGGAGAGACCGGCTAGTCCGAGGATAGATCCCATCGTGTTCTGGGTCGCGGCGATTCTCTCGGCGATCTTCGTGGCGTGGGGCATCCTCTTCACGGAGAGCCTGGCGGCCGTCTTCGACGCGGTCCTGTTCAGCTTTCTGGTGCCCAACTTCGGCTGGGTGTTCATCCTGTCGTCGTTCGGGTTCCTGGCCTTCGCGGTCTACCTGGCCTTCAGCCGGTACGGGAAGGTCCGGCTCGGGGGCGCAGGACGAGCAGCCGGAGTTCAGCACCGTCTCGTGGGTGGCAATGATGTTCAGCGCGGGGATGGGCATCGGGCTGATGTTCTTCGGCGTCGCCGAGCCCCTCCGCCACATGGGCGCTCCCCCGTTCGGGCTGGCGGAGCCCAACACCAGGGGTGCCGCCCAGGTGGCCATGCAGTACACCTACTTCCACTGGGCGTTCCACCCGTGGGCGATCTACGCGATCATGGGCCTGGCCCTCGCCTACTTCACCTTCCGCAAGGGGATGCCCAACCTCATCAGCACGGCGTTCTACCCGCTGTTGGGCGACAGGGTCTACGGTCCCATAGGCAAGACCATCGACATCCTGGCGATCTTCGCCACCCTGTTCGGCTCGGCCACGTCGCTTGGGCTCGGCGCCCTGCAGATCAACCAGGGGCTGAACGCCGTGTTCGGGATCGGCGGTCGGGAGGCGGTGGGGCTGGCGATCGTGGTCATCGCCGTCCTGACGCTTGCGTTCATCCTGTCGGCGATCAGCGGGGTGCACCGCGGCATCCAGTGGATCGCCAACACCAACATGGTCCTGGCCGTGTTCCTGCTCGTCTTCGTGTTCCTGTTGGGGCCGACGGTGTTTATACTCAACACCTTCACCGAGTCGATCGGCGCCTACCTGGCCAACATCATCCCGATGAGCTTCAGGACGGCCTCCTACGGCGACTCGGACTTCGTCTCCGGCTGGACCATCTTCTACTGGGCGTGGTGGATAAGCTGGGCGCCGTTCGTGGGCGTGTTCATCGCCCGCATCTCCCGCGGCCGGACCATCCGGGAGTTCGTCCTCGGCGTCATCCTGGCCCCGAGCGTGGTCAGCTTCGTGTGGTTCGCCGTCCTCGGCGGGTCGGCCATCGACCTGCAGCTCTCGGGGACGGCGAACATCGCGGAGATCGCCGCGACCAACCAGCCGGCGGCGCTGTTCGCCACCCTGGAGCAGTTCCCGCTGTTCCGGCTGATGGCTCTGATCACGATAATCCTGGTCGCGCTGTTCTTCGTCAGCGGGGCGGACGCGGCCTCGGTGGTGATGGGCATGCTCTCGACCAGGGGCAACCTGAACCCGAGGGCGTGGACCGTCGTCGTGTGGGGCGTCTTCACCGGGTCGGCGGCGGCGATCTGCCTGCTGGCCGGGGCGATCCAGGGCTCGGTGGACGCGGCGCTCATGGCCCTGCAGTCCGTGGCCATCGCCTCCGCGGCGCCGTTCGTGCTCATCTTGATCGGGCTGTGCTTCTCCATCTTGAAGGCGCTGCGGGCCGAGCGGCTGCCGGACAGGATACCCGGGCCGTCGGCGCCGGAGCCGGGCAGGGCGATGTCCCGCCCCAGCGGCGCCCCCACCCCGCAGCAGATGTCCGCGGAGGATCCCCAGGAGCGCGACCCGCGCACCTAGCGGGTTCCCGCTCCCTGCAAGACAGCCTTTCGGGCGGGCGAGCTCGGCCGCCCGCCCTATCGGTGGGCCGGAGGCAGTTACCCTGGCCGGAAGAGAGCGGGACGGAAGAGATCAGGAGGAGGAAGAATGACAGAGTCGCGCAACCCGTTCCGGGGGCTCATAGACCACATGAGCGAGATGGCCCGGATGCGAGAGTACGCCGAGGGCGGGGGAGGGCCCGAGGATCAGCGCAGGACCCACGCCACGGCGTGGGTCCCGACCACCGACATATTCGCCAAGGGCCACGACCTGGTGATCCGGTGCGAGCTGGCCGGCGTGTACCAGGACGACATAGACATCTCGCTCGCCAACGGCGTGCTGAGCATCCGGCGAGCGCAGGAGCGAGCTGGAGGAGATGGAGTTCTACACGCGGGAGCGCTACTTCGGGCACTTCCGGCGCACCATGAGCCTGCCCGCGGGCATAGACGCTGGCGACATCGATGCCAGCTTCGAGAACGGGCTACTAGAGGTTAGCGTGACGGGCGGCGCGGACCACCCCGAGCCCGATCGTATCCAGATCAGGTCCCGCTAGGGCGATACCCGGAAGCACAAGCTTCCGGGTATCGCGCCGTCAGCTTTCAGCGCGCTATAGCCTGCGGCCTCCGCTTTCAGCCGTCAGCTTTTGTTCTTGCTGACGGCTGAAAGCTGATTGCTGACGGCGTTCACGGGGCGGCATCGCCGCCCCGTGAACCGCCAATGAGGAGCCTGGCCGTCGCGCGCGCGGTGTAGAGCGGCTCGGCGCTGCGCCGCACGGTGGCGGCCGCCGTCGCCCCTTCGAGCAGCAACATCAGCCTCTCGGCCAGGAGGTCGGGCTCCTCGAGCCCGGCCTCCTCCGCCAGGGCACGCAGGTGCGTCCTGACGCCTTCCTTGTGGTCCAGGACGACGGCGCGCGCGGGATGGTTGGGATCCGGGAGCTCCGAGACCGCGTTGATGAAGGCGCATCCCCTGAAGTCGTCGCCCACGAGCCACCGCCCGTAGGCCTCGAACGCCGCGAGCAATCGCTCCTCGGGATCCTCGTACCGGGCGGTGATCTCCACGAGCGACACGCGCCAGCGCTCGTCCCGGACCCGCAAGTACTCCGTAACCAGCCCGTCTTTGCCACCAAAGCGGTTGTAGAGCGTCATCTTGGCCACCCCCGCACGCTCGACGACGGTGTCCACGCCAACAGCCCTTATGCCCTCGCGGTAGAAGAGCTCCGAGGCGGCCTCCAACAGACGCTCCGCCGCCCTGCTCCGCCGCCCGCCCGCGTCCCGCGACCCTCCCATGCCCGACAACCGAACCCTCCGTCTCCGGCCTTGACTAGACAGACCTGTATAGTATGATACGCCAAGATAGATTATACAGGTCTGTCTAGGAGATGCCAATTAGCTTAGGGAGGCTGGAAGGTCTTGGGTTTGGTCCGGCGGGTGAACTGGTGGTTGGTGGGGTTTATGTGCGAGGTAAACCGCGGGATGGCGGTGATGTACGGTCGCGAGGAGCCTGGGGCGGGCCGTTTACGGGCTTCGCGCGCGGGCTTTCGTCAGGGGGCGCGGTGCGGGCGGCACAGGGTGCGTTGTGAGAGGCCGAATGGCGGGCGGGTGCGGTGGCGGTGAGTCGACGGGGCGGCAGGCAGGTGGGGATGGTGCGCCTGGTCGCGCCCGGTCTTGCGATGGTCGCCGTTACCTACGGTCTCGCGCGGTTCGCTTACGGGCTCTTGTTGCCCGAGATGCGCCGGGCCCTCGACCTCGACGCTTTGGTTCTCGGTGTGATCGGGGCCGGCTCCTACGCGGCCTACGGCGGGGCCATCGTGGTCTCGCTGGTCTACACCGCGAGGGTCGGTCCGCGGGCGATGGTCGCCGCGGCCGGGATCTCATCGGTGGTGGGGATGGTCCTGGTGGCGGTCGCCAGCGGACCCTGGAGCCTGGCGGTAGGGGTGCTCGTCGCCGGCCTCAGCTCGGGGCTCGTCTCGCCGCCGATGGCCGATGCGGTGGCGCTCGGGATCGAGCGGGGCCGGCATGACAGGGCCAACGCGCTCATCAACTCCGGCACGAGCGTGGGGATCATTGTCTCGGGACCGGTGGCGCTCTGGGTCGCGGGGGAGTGGCGGTTGGCGTGGGCGGCCTTCGCCGCGGCGGGCCTGGCGGTACTGGTGTGGAACCTTGCGGCCATGCCCGGACGTGAGACGCGGCCGGACGGGGCAGAGACGGCTGGCGGCATGAGCCGGGAGGCACCGGAGGATCGTTCCGGGATCGCCTTCCGCCGGCTCGTCGGCCGCCGGTCCGCGCCGCTCCTCGCCGCTTCGGCGGGGGTGGGGCTCGCGAGCGCCGCCTACTGGACCTTCTCTACCGAGCTGGTCGTCCGGGCGGGAGACATCGGCCAGACCGGCGCGACCGTTTTCTGGGTGGTGCTCGGGGTGTTCGGCCTCGCGGGCGGGTTGGCGGGGGATCTCTCACAGAGGTTCGGGATCGGGACGTCTTTGGGCGCCGCGTTGCTCGCCATGGCCGGCGCGATCGGGCTGCTCGCAGTCGCCCCCGGTGTTCCTCTCCTGGCCTACGCGAGCGCCGCGCTCTTCGGGACCACGTACATAATGCTCACCGGCATACTGCTGGTGTGGTCCGTCGGCGTCTTCGCCGAGCAGCCGTCCGCAGGGTTGGGGATCTCTTTCTTGCTCCTCGCCGCGGGGCAGGTGCTCGGCTCCTCTCTGGCCGGGATCCTCGCGGGAGCGATCGATCTCCGGATGACCTTCCTCGTGTTCGCCGGCGTCGCCGCGCTCGCCGCCGGCGCGGGTATCTGGACCGGGGATACCGGTGACGCTCGCGGCTCCGCGGCGTAGTTGGTGCGCTTGACCACGGCTGGTTCATCCCATCTATACTGCGCCCTAGCGCCGATGGACCGGATCTAGAGATCGGTTGTCGACCTGACCTTGCGCCGGCGACCGGAACGCGGGCATCGCGCACTACCGAAACGCTCCAGCCCCCGGGCTGGTCAGAGAGGAGGAAGCCGTGAGCGAGTTGGCCGAAAAGAGGTGCACCGCCTGCCGGCGCGGCGAGCCCACGCTGACCGAATCGGAGATCGAGGGGTTGCGCCCGCAGGTCCCCGAATGGGAGCTGGTGGAGCGCGAGGGCGTCAAGCGTCTGGAGCGCGTGTTCCGGTTCGACGACTTCGCCGGGGCGCTGGCGTTCACCGACGCGGTGGGAGAACGGGCCGAGGAGGCCGGGCATCACCCGGCGCTTCTCACCGAGTGGGGCAGGGTGACGGTGACGTGGTGGACGCACAAGATCCGGGGCCTGCACCAGAACGACTTCATCATGGCGGCAAGGACGGACGACCTCTACGGCGCTCGGGCGTGAGGCGAGATGGCTAAGATCCTGGACGGCAAGGCGACCGCGGCGGAGATCAAAGCGGAGGTCGCCGAAGGCGTGAGGGAGCTGAGGAGAGCGGCGTCGCCGTTCGGCTAGACGTGGTGCTGGCAGGAGACGACCCCGCGTCCGCGACCTACGTCGGCGGCAAGGAGTCGGACGCCAGAGAGGTCGGCATGGCCTCCCGGGTCCACAGGTTCCCGGTGGACGTCACCCAGGAGCGTCTCCAGGACCTTGTGGACGAGCTGAACGAAGATCCGGAGGTCTCGGGTTTCATCGTGCAGTTGCCGCTGCCGGAGGGCCTCGACCCGCGGCCGCTCATCTCCCGGATACGCCCGGACAAGGACGTGGACGGCCTGAACCCCGAGAGCGCCGGCCGGCTCTCGATGGGTCTTCCGTCGCTCCTGCCGTGCACGCCCCACGGCATCATCCAGCTCCTGCGCCGGTACGGGATCCCGCTCGAGGGCCGGGAGGCCGTCGTGCTCGGACGCTCCAACCTCGTCGGCAAGCCGATGACCCAGCTGCTCCTGCGCGAGAACGCCACCGTCACCGTGTGCCACTCGCGCACGAAGGATCTCGCGCGGGTCGCTTCGCGGGCCGACGTCCTCGTCGTCGCCCTCGGACGGAGGGAGATGGTAGGAGCGGAGCACGTAAAGGAGGGGGCTGTCGTGATCGACGTCGGGATACACCGCCGGGAGAAGGGCGGCCTTGTCGGGGACGTGCGCTTCGACGAGGTGGAGCCGAAAGCGTCGGCCATCACCCCGGTCCCCGGCGGCGTCGGACCGATGACCCGCGCGATGCTGATCTACAACGCCCTGCGGGCGGCCCGCGCCGCGGCGAACGCCTAGCGCGAGTCGACCGCGTGCCCCCGGAACCGGTGACGGACTGCGAGAGACCAAGAGCCGCATGAGGCGCGCGGTTCTCGCCCGCCGCGAAGCCCTGTCGCCCGAGGACCGCGCCAAGCACAGCCGGACCATCCTCCGGGAGGTCTTGGATCTCGCCGACTACGCGGTGGCCGGCGTCGTCCTGGCGTACGTCGGCTTCGGCAGCGAGCTTCGTACCGACGATTTCCTGCGCCACGCGCTGGAGTCGGGCAAGACGCTGCTGCTGCCACGGGTAGACCGGCGCTCGCGGCGGCTGGAGGTCCACATCGTAAAGGACCTCGCGCGAGACCTCGCACCCGGCACGTGGGGCATACAGGGAGCCGGATCCCGGCCGCTGCCCGAAGGCCGATCCACAAACCGTCGAACTTCGTGCTCGTCCCCGGCCTCGCCTTCGACGCGCGGGGCGGGCGCCTCGGATACGGCGCCGGCTTCTACGACGGTCTGCTAGCCAGCGGCGTGCCAGACAACGCACCCCTCGTCGCCGGGGCCTTCGAGGCCCAGATGGTCCCCGAGGTGCCCCGCGACGACCACGACGTCCCGGTAGACCTCGTCATCACCGAGAGCGGCCGCTACCCTCAGGACCCGACACCGCAATAAGTCGGTGAGCACTACCTCGGGTCGGTTCGAGGTCGGGTTCGGCCGTTCCTCCTACCGCGAGCGGGGCGCGAGCCAGCCTCGGACCCGGGGCCAGAGTTCGCCCACGGCCGCCGGCCCGACGAGCATGCCCACGTGCCCGGCGTCCAGGGAGACGGACTCCTTGTCCCGGCTGCTGGCGAGGGCGGTCGTGGCCCTGGTCTGGGAGGGCGGGACGACGTAGTCCCACCTGCCCGAGACGTTGAGCACGGAGCACCGCGATGTTCGAGAGGTCCACCCTGCGCCCGCGGAGCTCCATCCGGCCCCTCGACGAGCTTGTCGCGCTGGTAGAAGTCCCGCACCCACCTCCGGAAGGTCTCGCCGGGGAACGGCGCCGCGTCGTCGACCCACTTGCTGACCGCCAGCCACGAACGCAGCGGAGACGTCCCGCTCGGCCAGGGCCCGGATCTCCCGCAGCGCCGCATCGTAGACGCCGAAGCCGCCGGCCCGGGCGGCCATGCCGACCGCGGCGGCCTGCAGCGGAGGCCGCCGTGTTGATGAACTGGCTGGCGAGGTCGGTCGGCAGGTTCCCGAAGAACCAGCGGCACGACCGCCGGGTCGAAGAACGCCCCGCCGTTGCGGCTCGCGAGCGTCCAGAGCCCGAGGGGTCCGGGGTCCGCGGGGCGAACTCCGTGGGCGCGGAGAGCAGGACGAGGTTCTTGAGCGGTCCCTCTGGGAACAGCGAGGCGTACATGGCGCACAGCGTCCCGCCCTGGGACTGGCCGAAGAGGCTGACCTCCTCGGCCCCCGAGGTCTCGAGCGACCTTCTCGACCGCGCCGTGCAGGTAGTCCAGGACGAAGTCCTCGAGCGTCAGCTCCGCGTCCTCGGCGCCGGAGATCCCGAAGTCGAGCAGGTAGACGTCGAATCCCTCCGCCACCAGGTACTCGACCAGGCTGTTGCCGGGTACCAGGTCCAGGACGTATGGCTTGAGCACGAACCCGTAGATCAGGAGCACCGGCACCGGACGCCTCTCTCCCACACGCCCGCCGGGCGCCGGTAGCGGAAGAGCCTGCGCCTTGTTCCTGGTCCAGACCACCTCCCTGGGCGTCACCCCCGTCTCGACCCCGATCTCCTGCAGGAGCACGTGCGTGCCCGTCGCGTACTTTCTAGCGCGGATCGTCTCCGGGCCGTCGTAGTCGCAGATCCCGAACGGTCCGAGCCCCCACTCGCCGCCCGCAAACCCCTGCGGCCGTCTCTCCGTCGTTGCTACCAAGCCGATACCTCCATGGTGCTCGCCAGATCGCACCGTTCCACTAGATTCTGAACACACATATATGCAAACAGGTTATACACCAGAGTGGCCGTTTCGTCCCCGGAGATCCCCGTCCTGGCGCTCGACCTGCGTGCAAGCTGCGAGGTTGTGTCCTACGCGCTGTCCTCCCGGCGCAGTGGTGCGCCGACCTCGTGGAGGTGGTGCAGGATCTCGCGGTAGGATTGGAGCACGCCCGTCTCGTGGTAAGAGATCGCGTGGTCCAGGCAGAAGTTCTTGACGATGCGGCTGTGCCTCGCGCAGCTTGTTACGGGGCAGGCTCGGGAACAGGTGGTGCTCGATCTGGTAGTTGAGGCCGCCGTACCAGAAGTCGGTGATGGGGTGGGCGGCGACGTTGCGGCTGGTCAGCACCTGCCGGTGCAGGAAATCCACCCGGCTGGTCCCTCTCCAGGATGGGCATCGCCTTGTGGTTGGGCGCGAAGATCGAGACCATGTACGCGCCGTAGAGCCCGCGGTGAACGGCGACGAACAGCAATCGCCTGCAAGGGCTCTAGCACGGAGAACAGCAGGCCGAAGTACAGCGCGAAGTGCGCCACGAGGGCCAGCGCCTCGGCAGCGTGCGCTTCGCCTTCCTTTCGATGAGAAACCTGATGCTGCTGCGGTGCAGGCTGAACGACTGCAGCAGCGAGAGCGGCAAGATCAGGACGGCCTGATACTTCACGATCAGCCGCGTCAGCCCCTGCTTCTCGAGGGCCTGTTCCTCCTCGAAGGCGAGCAACGGGATCTCAATGTCCGGGTCTGCATCGACCTCGTTCGGATGCCCGTGATGCTCGTTGTGCTTGTCGATCCACCACTGGTGGCTGATGCCGATCAGGAGGTTGCCGAAGATCAGGGTGAGGTAGCCGTTCTTCAGGGGCGCACGGAGGGTGAACTGCCGGTGCCCGAAGTCGTGGGCGAGGAGGCCGACCTGGACAAAGGCGAAGGCCATAAAGGCGGCGTTCAGGAGTTGTAGGCCAGGAGTCGCCCAAGATCGGCACCAGGGCCACGCTCGTCGCCAGCAGACCGAGGGTGAAGGAGATCTTGCCCGCGTAGTAGGCGGGCTGCCGGTCGAGCAGACCGTTCTTCTTGATCAGCCGCTTCAGCTCGGCGTACTGGCCGGCGCCAGGGGTATGGGCCTTCGCCTCGCTCGACCTGGCATCGGTAGACAGCTCTTCATAGTTCAAGTGATGTGATCCTCTCTGACCAGCCCGTCGGGCCGGAATATCTAGCCTGTGGTCACGCGACGGCCAAGACCCTCGTCGCCGCGCGCAGGATCACGACTCGGCGGCGAGTAGCCCGACGAACTCCTCCCGCGTCAGGCTCAGGAGGTCGTGCGATCCGTAGAGACCGAACTCGGGTATAGGGTCGAGGGCGACGCGCCCGGCGTTCGGGCTCGGGTTGGACAACATCGAGAGGAGGTCCGCAAGCCCGCTCCTGCAAACCCGCCAACCGCTACTCAAGCCGGAGAGGCGCAAGAAGAGCAAGGCCTCTTCCTCGAAGCTGAAGATAGGCAGCGTCTTCTCGCCGTCCTCGGCCGGGAGCGTGAGGATCTCCCACGGGTCACTCGCGTCACTGACGATGAGCCAGGAAATTCTGAACCGCATTCTCTCCTCGCCCCGTTCCTCGACGGCCTTCTCGACCACCCTACGATCTCCTTCCAAGATGACCGGGACCCCGTCGTTCGGGGTTCCCGCGCCGATCAGCGGGTCTTACGTTACACTTCGTCGCCCAGCGAGAGAGCGTGTTGAGGACACAGCCGGGAATAAATGGACGAAAGGGTGCACGTAGCGATCCAAAAGGTGTAGCGGCCTGGCGTCGACCCCCGATCCTCTAGCCCCCATCGCGCTCTCGGCGAAAGGACGAGGCGCGTTCCTTCGGGGCACCGACGAGGGCCTGGGGCTTTCGTTCGATACCGTCCTAATCCGGACCGGCTGGCGCGGCTCCCTGCGCCGCGTCCCTCCCGTTGAGACCCCGTACGGCCCCGCATTCTGGCTGGCGGCATCCTTACGGGCGCGTTAACATAAACGCCCTGAACGCAGGCCACAAGGGGGAGAGAAAGCAACTTGCCGCCCAATCCGATCACGGTGCTCCTCGCGGATGATCACACCATGTTCCGCGAAGGGCTGGCGGGCGTCCTCGCCTCCTACGGGGGCATGGAGATCGTCGGGAGCACGACAAACGGCGAAGAGGCCGTCGCCCTCGTCGAGCAGACCAAGCCCGACGTGGTCATCATGCAGGTGCAGGTCCCGTTCGAGAAGGCCAGGGAGATGCTCGCCAGGATGCGCGCCGTCAGCCCGCCCCCCAAGGTCGTCGTGGTCACGATGTTCGAGAGCCCCCGCTACCTGCGCGAGCTGATGGACCTCGGGGCAAGCGCCTTCCTGGTCAAGAGCGCCTCCACCGAGCACCTGATCGGCGCGATCCGCGCGGCGGTATTCGACCCGAGGGGCGAGAACGTGGTGGTGGGCATGCCCAGGGCGATGCTGGAGGAGGCCGGGGACGGGTCCGGCGGGGTGCTCTCGGTAAGGGAGCTTGAGGTCCTGCTCCTGGCCGCCCGCGGCCTCTCCAACCGCCAGATCGCCGAGCGACTGTACCTGGCGCCGGCCACCGTCAGGCGACACCTCTCCAACACCTACCAGAAGATGGGGGTCTCCTCTCGCAGCGAGGCCGCCAGGATGGCGCTCTCCGAGGACTGGATCACCATAGAGGAGATCACCGAGGAGGAGACCGCCGAAAACGGGGGCCCCGGCTAGGCCGCCGCTGCCTGGGATCAGTGCCGCCCTTAGCGGGCGCCATTTTCGGAGAGGCGGTCGGCGACCTCATCGAGGGCCGCGAGCACCTCGTCCATGCTTACATCGTGGATTTCCGAGACCCGTCCGTCCACGCTGATACGGGCGTTGAGGTGGTCGTCGACGATGATCCCGACCCAGCAGATCACGCCGTCCGGCGCCCCCAACAACACCCCGTCGTCGTCGCGCACCAGCGCGTGGGGGCCGAATCGATCGGCCTCCCCGTCCATGTAGGCGGGGTTGGCGATCATCACCTCGAAGCCCGGGTTGTGGCGCTGGATCGTAAGCGCCAAAGACTCCCTATACATCCGCGGCGTGTTGGCCACCAAGATCCGCATCGTCTGCCTCTCTCGCGGAGGAACACCCGCCTGAAGGGAGCACAGATATTGTCCACTGGTTTGCCCCGGCGGCCGTCGACAACGGTCGCCTACGGTCAGTGTACACCGGCCCGCGTCGGACCTGGGGTCCTCGGCGGGGAAATGGTCCGAATGATGCAAGCGGCCCTCACCCACTGCCAAGATCCGAGTTCGATAGAGAGCCGAGGGAGCGAGAGCGGGCAAGATGAATGCTCCTCGGCGAGTAGCTGCAGCCTACGGTACGAGTAACGCGCCGGGTGTCGCGTTTCGTTTGCTCCAAGGAAGCATGGACCGCGCTCGGATGCCGCTCCGTTGCCCGGTGCGGGCACAAAAAAGCCGGGACCCCGCAAGGTCCCGGCCCGATCCAAATTCGTCCTGGCGTTAGGCTAAGGAGACGTTCTCCGCCTGCAGGCCCTTCTTGCCCTGGGTCACCCCGTAGGAGACCTTCTCGCCCTCGCTCAGGGTTTTGAACCCTTCGCCCTCTATCGCGGAGAAGTGGACGAAAACGTCCTCGCCCCCGTCGTCGGGGGTTATGAACCCGTAGCCCTTCCCCTCGTCGAACCGCTTTACCGTTCCTTGGGCCATATGCTGGAGCCCACCTTTCCTTTATGGGGCCCCGCGACAACAAAAAACCGCCCCTTATGTGCGGGCGGCGCTTCCATCGGAACAAAACCCACCGTACGTTTCCCATATAGCCTACCACGCGAGGAGCCTTGGCTCCGGATAGTCCCCGACCGCGTTGTGCCAAGCGACGGAAAACTCCCCGCCCCCAGGTCTTCCCTTGGCCGCGCCACGCACGCCGCCCGCCCAGCACGCAAGCCCAGGCCGCACCGACGCTGCTGCTACATCCACGGGCGCAGACCGGAAACGAACTGGAGGAGATCTCCAACACCATCGAAGGGATCGAAGCAGCGTTGGGCCATCGAAGACAGACAACCGGAGGGAAACCCCGCTAAGCTCTTCCGGGCCGGGCTACACGCGATCCCAAAGACCCTCCAGATCCCCGCAGGAAGCGTCGGGGCGCGTCTGCGTACCGCGCCCGATGTTTGGGACAGTGCAAAGTGGGAATATGTGTGATATGAATATAGGTGCAAGGATCTACAACCATGGAGGCACAGACGTGGCCACGACCACATACATCGACAGGACGTCCCGCGCGGCTCAGGAGATGACCGAGGCTCAGCGCGACGCTTACGAGGCCGTAACGGAGAACTTCGCGGCCGCCCAGCGCCGTGGCATAGGGCTGGCTCAGGACGGGCTGGGGCTCCTGAAGCTGCAGGAAGACAACGCGCGGGCGGCGCAGGCTTGGGTCGCCGATGGCATCAAGTTGCTCCAGCACCAGCAGCGCAACGCCGAGTTCGTCCAGAATTGGGCGCACGGGGCTGCCGAGGCTGTGCGGGAGCAGGCCGACCAGAACGCGCGCACGGCCGAAGCCGTGGCGCGAGGCATAAGCAGGCAGCAGGAGAGCTTCCGGGCGATCGCCCAGGGGTGGACCGGTGCGTACCGGGACTTTTTCTCCCCCTTCGCTTACGCCCAGGAGGGCCTGAAGACCTTCCAGCGGGCCACCCAGCACGGGTTGGAGGCGACTGAGCAGGTGACCCGGCAGGGGCTGCGGGTGGCCGAGCAGGCGGCCGAGCAGACCGAGGAGGTCCTTCGCCAGACTGAGGAGGCGACCAGGCAAGTAGAGCTTGAGGCCGCCGTCATGGGCTCCCTGAAGACTGCGGACTACGACGATTTGACCGTCGACGAGATCTCCAAGAGGCTCAACGGTCTCTCCACTGAGGAGCTCAAGAAGGTCCGCGAGTACGAGAAGGACCACAAGGACCGCGAGACCCTGGTCGATCAGATCGACCGTAAGATCCGGACCACCTCGTAACTTAAGCCTTCCGAAGGTAATGCTGGGGGCCGGGGTATCACACCCCGGCCCTCTTTCTTGTCCGATTCTCTAGAGTGCTCGGCTCGCACGAGTTTCGAAGATCCCTGTACTGCAACCCCGGCTGCCGAAAACCGATCTTCTAGGCGCTTCGGTGGACCAAGCCTTCCACCGCGGTCCGTGGTGCTTGAGGGTGGGGCACCGGTGGCGAGGAACTGGCCCGACAAAGAACCACGTCGCCAGGCCCTGGCTACGAGGGTGGCAGGGGGTAGGGCTTGGGAGCGCCGGTGGGATCGGAGAGGGCCCCTGGAGGCCCGGAACTAAACCTAAGTGCCCGACGCGAAACGAATGTGAAAGGTCAATCCCGCAGCACGTTATCCGCGCCAGGCCAGCATAGGCTTTCACTAGCTTACCACGTCGGGGCCTTGCTGGTGGCTCGCGCCATGCGGGGTCACCCGTTTCGTGGGGTGGCAGTCGCAGATGGACCGTCCGACCTTGCTGACCGTCTAGCTCGTGGTCAAGGTTCCCGAAGCCGGACGGTAAGCTAGTCTTCCCGAGAGACGTCCCAGGCGGAGAACCAGCCCTCCAAGAGTGCCTTCTTCGTAGCCTCCCCCCTCGAATGGACCCCCATCTTCTTGTAGACGTTGGAGAGGTGGCGCTTGACGGTCGTCTCGGAGAGGTGGAGGCTTTCGCGCTATCTGACGGTTACCCACGCCCCGCGCCGCGCGGAGCAGGATCTCCGACTCCCTGCGGGAGAGCTTGCTCTCTCGGGCATCGTCTCGCTTCTCGAATGCCCCCCTGGGCAAGAACAGGACCACGTCATTGTCGTCTGGAACTGTTCCGTTCCGTGGCGATGGAGCGCACCGTGGAGATCAGGTCCTGCATGGAGGTGTTCTTGGAGAGGTAGGCGCTCGCCCCGAGCGCCAGGAGCTCGCGCACGTGTGCCTGGTCGGCGAAGACGGTGACGATGATGACCTTCGGCGGGGGGGTGAGGGCGAGAAGCTTGCGCAGGGCAACCTGGCCGCCCATCACCGGCATCTCCACGTCCAGGATCGCCACGTCTGGCCTCGTCCGCCCGGCGACGTCCACCGCCTCGCGTCCGTCCCCTGCCTGCCCCACGATCTCGATGTCCTCGTCGGTGGAGAGCATCTCCGCCATGCCCTGGCGTACCAGGGCGTGATCGTCCGCGACGAGCACCCGTATGGTACGGTGCCTCTATCAACCTTCTCCTGCATGAGGGGCAGCTGAACCTCTGCGCTGGCGCCGCCTCCCGGCCCCGGGGACCAACTCGAAGGAGCCCCCGAGCAACGAGACGCGCTCTTGCATCGAGCTGAGCCCCAGGCCCTCGGTGGTACCGTCCTCGGCGTCGAAACCGGTTCCGTGGTCCCGCACACGGGCCTCGACGTGCCTCGGGGTGATCCCGACCTCGACCTCGATCCGGTCCGAACCGGAGTGGGCCACCGCATTGCGCACGCCCTCCCTCAAGACCATGTACAACTGGTCGCGCACGTAGTCGGGTAGGTGCTTCTCCTGGCCCTCGACGGAGACCTCGTAGTCCACGCCCGCGGGCACGCTGATCCTCATCAGGTTCTCGAGCGCGATCCTCAGGCCGTCGGAGGTCTCGGACAGCCTGAGCTCCTTGGAGAAGTCGCGCATCAGGTCCAGCGATTCCGCGGCCGACTCCCGCGCAAGGGCGAGCCGTCGCTGCGCCCGCCTCGGGTCGCTTTCCTTCAGGGCGTCGTAGAGGTCCAGGCTCTGGGTCACGACGGTCATCTGGTGGGCCAACCTGTCGTGGATCTCCCTGGAGTAGCGCCTGCGCTCCTCGAACTGGGTCTCCTTGACCTTGGTGAGGAGGTAGTCCACGTAGGAGGCCATGACCATCCTCGAGACCCGGTCCATGACGATCTCCTGGACGGCCAGGGCGATCTCCGCGATCTTCTCCGGCGAGGTGCCGGGCGTCAGGTTCTTGACCACGACCGTGACGGCCGCCTTGCACAGAGCGACCCCCGCCCTGAAGGACTCGTCCGGGTGCGGGTTCAGGGGCTCGTCGGCAGACCTCGATGTTGCGGTAGATCTCCTCCTCGACCGCGAGCAGGCTCCGCTCCTCGCCTCGCAGCACCTTCGCCGCGCGGCCGAGCACGGAGCGCGCGTTGGCTTCGAGCTGCTCGGGCGTGGTGCCGTCGCCGACTACGAGGAGGCTGTTCATCTCGCGCAGACGGCGCTTGTAGTCCTCGAAGATCTCCCAGAAGCGCTCGTCGAGTATCTCCGCCGCCTCCGGCTGTCCTCCGAAGGACCTCTCTGCGATTTTCCAAGGCTCTCTCCGCTCTTCGCGAGTCGTGGTCTGAAGGCCGGCGGCACCAAATCTATTGAGCGTCTCGCAGGATAACATGCGCTATCCGGGTCCCCGAGCCGCTTCGCGACCCTCGGCCGCGCACCTGGCTACCACGGACCGGAACTGGACGGACGCGAATCCGCGGACCACGCGAAGTTGGCTTGCGGGAATCGGCGCAGGAAGCGGCTCATCGGCGGCCACGGGCGTCATCCGACGACGTCGCGCGATCGCGCGCAACCGCGGATCACCCACGGGGCACGGTTCACGACGACTTATACATGCGGCTACACCATTCGGTCCAAAAGCCTACACCTTCCGGTCCGACTTCCCGAAGAACGGCCCGATCGGCGCTCGTTACGGTCGCCCGAGAGGGGTATGGTCTGTAGTGCGATCCGGTGCCCGCTCCTCCTTTCCCCTTTCACATCCTTCGAGCGCCGGGCCCCACGCAGGGGTCAGATGCACGGGGGACCGGTGCAACAGCACGCTGGCGCAGAGATGGACGAGAGCGGCGGACGCATGGACACGCAGAGTAGACAAGACTAACGACGAAGGAGAGTTAAGTGACGGAATACGATCAGCGCAGTGACGGTTACACGGCGGTCGAGGACCAGTACGCTGGCTACACCGTGGTCGACCAGGGCGGGTCGAAGATCGGCAAGGTCGACGACCTGTTCCTGGACGAGAACGACCGGCCGGAGTACTTCGGCGTGAAGATGGGCTTCCTCGGCACCAGCTCCACCCTCATCCCGGCGGACATCGCCACGGTGGACAACGAGCAGGGCTTCATCGAGGTCTCCCAGACCAAGGACACCGTCAAGAACGGTCCCGCCTTCGACGACGACCGGGAGATCACTGCCCGAGTACGAGAACGAGGTCCGCTCCTACTACGGCCTCGAGCCACCACGGCACGATGACCGCGGTGCTACGGCGATCACTACGACGGAGACGAACGGCGAGCACTCCGGCGCCGGCACCACCGGTTCCACCGACCGCCGGCACCGTCGGCGCGGGCATGAGCATGGGCGACACCGAGTCCGGCGAGTTCCGCGAGCACGACCGCAACGAGGAGGGCGTAAGCCAGACCCGGCACCGACCTCGAGGACGAGGACGAGCTGCGGGTGCAGCGCAGCGAAGAGGAGCTAGGGCCGGCACCCGCGAGCGCGAGGCCGGCTCGATGAAGGTCCGCAAGCGCGTCCGGACCGACCGCGAGCGCATCGAGGTCCCACCAAGCACGAGGAAGTGAGCGTCGAGCGGGTGCCGGTCAGCGGCGAGGCGACCGAGGCCCAGATAGGCGAGGACGAGGTGTCGGTGCCCGGTCACCGAGGAAGAGGTCGTCGTCGACAAGCGGGCGGTGGCCAAGGAAGAGATCCGGCTGCGCAAGGACGTGGTGGAGGACACCGAGGTCGTCGAGGAGGACGTCAGGCGCGAGGAGGTCGACGTCGAGGACGCCACCGAGCGCGGCGCCGTACCGGACCGTAGTAAGGGCAAACTTTCGGGGGATGCGCCGTTTCGTGCGGCGCATCCCCTTCGCTTTGGTCGTTCGGAGCAGAGGCTTCCAGCCCAGAAAGGTCCGTTTTGGCTTACGAGGGACGCGACGAACGAGCCGCCGGACGGACCCCGTGGGCCGCGCGACGAACGCGTAGCGACGAGCAGCGAGCGGCGGCCTCGAAGGCGACTTGAGGGTGCAACGCTCGGAGGAGGAAGCTCCGCACCGGCGTCCGCCAGCGCGAGGCCGGCTCCGTGAACGTCAAGAAGAGCGTGCGCACCGAGCGCGAGGAGGTGCGGGTCCCGCAAGCGGCGCGAGGAGGTAGAGGTCGAGCGCGTGCCCGTGGAGGGCGAGGCCAGGGAGGAAGCGGGGCACGGAGGCCGAGATCGGCGAGGACGAGGTCGTCGTGCAGGTCTTCGAGGAGGAGGTCGTCGTCTCCAAGCGGATCGTGCTCAAGGAGGAGATCCGGCTGCGCAAGACGGGTCGTCGAGGACGAGGAGATCGTCGAGGTGGACCTGCGCAAGGAAGAGGTCGAGATAGACGATCAGGACTGAACGAGGCGGCCCCCAGGGGCCCTGCTGGCTCAGGAGAGAGGGTAGACGGATGGCTCAGCGGTCGACAGTAGGCAAACGGTTCGACGGGTACCAGATCTACGATCAGCACTACGAGAAGGTCGGCAAGGTCGACGACCTCTTCGTGGACGAGAACGACCCGCCCGAGTACATCGGCGTTCAAGACCGGACTTTTCGGCGGTCCGTCCATCGCTGATCCCCATGGACATTGTGCGGGTGAACGACGTCCGTCAGCTCGTCGAGGTCGCCTCAGACAAAGAGACCATCAAGCGGGCCCCAGCTTCGGCGACGACGCGGAGATAACCGCCGACTTCGAGGAGCGGGTCTACGCGCACTTCGGGGCGACGCACGAGCCATCCTCGACGGACAGGGGCGGATACGGCGCCCACGACGACGAAAACGCCGACGTGGACGTGGATACGGGGAGCGCTCCCAGGACGACCGGCGCGGCATCGACGGCCCCGACGGAGCACGAGGAGTACCCGACGGGAACCACCGGCGACGCACGGCACCACGAACAGCCGAGGCCGGAGGCGGAGCCTGTCGTGGAGCCCCGAGCAGACGGTCGCGCCTACGACCGGGACACCGGGACGGAACGGCGGAAGCCGGTTGCCGGGGAGACCGACCACGCGGACGAAAGGAACCCATTCTCCAAGGCGGCCCGACCGGGAGCTTGAGGCGACCGGCAGGGTCGGACCCGGTATGAAGCATGGGCGACACCGAGTCCGGCGTGATCCGCGGCCACGCCGCGGACAACGAAGGGATCGCTCGGCGCCAGGGTAGCGACCTCGAGGACGAGGACGAGATCAGGGTGCAGAGGAGCGAGGAGGAGCTTAGGGCTGGGACGCGCGAGCGCGCGGCCGGCAGCGTCAACGTACGCAAGCGGGTCCGCATCGACCGCGAGCGCATCGAGGTGCCCGTAAGGCGCGAGGAAGTGACGGTCGAACGGGTGCCGGTCTCCGGCGGGGCGACCGAGGCCCAGATCGGGGACGACGAGGTGTCCTGCCGGTGATCGAGGACGAGGTTGTGGTCCAGAAGAGGACCGTGGCCAAAGAGGAGATCCGAATCCGCAAGGACGTGGTGGATGACATCGAGGTCGTCGAGGAAGACGTCAGGCGCGAGGAGATCGAGATAGAGGACGACACCGGTCGGCGCAAGGAGTAGGCGAAGGGGCGGCCCATCGGGGCCGGTCCGCCAAACAGAGAAAGGTGGCTTATGACCGAATACACGGAGAAGATCCAGGTCCGGCAGGTAACGGACATCCACTCGAACTGGAGCGAGCAGGGGAGCGACGCCCCCGGCAAGTTCTCCTTCCAGCTCGTCCTGGACAACGGCGCCGAGGAGCGAGTAATACGCCCCACGTCGGAGGACGCGGACGTGCTTATGGATCTGTTCGCGGCTGGCGACAGTCTCTACTTCGACCTGGGACGCGACGTCCTCCTCTTCAGGGACGTCTCGTAGTGCGGGTCGACGACAACGAAACGGGAGGAGCTTAACCAATGGCTGATTTCAGCGATGCCATCAAGGTCCGGCAGGTAACCAACGTCCACGCCAACTGGAGCGGGCAGGGCGCGGATGAGTCGGGCAAGTTCTCGTTCCAGTTGATCCTGGACGACGGCGCGGAGGAGTACGTGGTCCGTCCGACCGTGCAGGACTCCAAGGTCCTGCTCAAGCTGCTACAAGCGAGCGACACCATGTACTTCGATACCGAACAGCAGGTCCTCATACCGAGCTCGCTGAAGTAAGCGAGCAAACCGGGACCAGCTACAGCTGCTACCACAGACCTTCTACGAGAGGACGAACATTGGACTCCGCAGGAAGCAGACGAGAAGAGAGGCTACGCCGGGAGGCGGAGCTCGGTCGGGTGACCGGCCAGCCCGCGAGCGGCGTGGACCGTGGCTTAGCAGGCGACTCGCCGCTAGAGGCCCGACGGCGCGGGCCGGAAGATGCCTTGCGGGGCGGGTCCAACGGGACCATCACCAGGGACGATACGCGCCGCGCCGCAAAAGAGGCGATCATCGAGAGGGAGGAGGAGCTCAAGGGCGACGGGCTCTACGGGAGCAGCACGAGCGCCCCGGTCCTGGGCGCCGCACTGGCCGAGCTGGTCGGCACCTTCATCCTGGTCTTCGGCGGGACCGCCGTTGCGGTCGCCGCCATCCTGAACCGCCCGACGGCCGGCGCGGCCTACGACTCGCTGGCGGTGGCCCTGGCCTTCGGGCTGGCGCTCGCCGCGGTGGTCGCCGCCATCGGGCACGTCTCCGGGGCGCACGTCAACCCCGCCGTCACCCTGGGGCTGGCCGCCACCGGCAAGTTCCCGTGGAAGTCCGTGCCTCCCTACCTGGGGGCGCAGCTCGTCGGGGCTTTGCTCGGAGCCGTGGGCACCTGGCTCGCTTTCGGAGGGCCGGGCAGGGAAGAGGCCAACCTGGCGGCCACCTACCCGACCCAAGGCGTGGGCGATCTGCAGGCATTCCTTCTGGAGATACTCATAACCTTCATCCTCGTCTTCGTCGTGGTTTCGGTCGCGACCGACGAGCGGGCGCCGGCGGCCATCGCCCCTATAGCGGTCGGGTTCGCCCTGGCCGTCGGGATCTTCATCGCCGGTCCTGTGACCGGTGGCGCCGTCAACCCGGTGCGCGCGCTCGGGCCGATGCTCGTGGCGGGCGACCTCACGAGCGTGTGGCTGTACATCCTCGGGCCGATCATCGGCGGGGTTCTGGCGGCATTCCTCTACGACCGCACCATGGCGCAGGCCGAGACCCCGAGTTGAGGGCCGGGCAAGCGTCAAGAGTCCACGCGGAAGGAGCGAAGCGATGAGCGAGAGAGCAAGCGGTGAAAGCAACACCGAGGCGCCAAGGGTCGACACCGAGCCCGACGAACGCGGCACGAACGGGGGCGAAGGTTCGGCTACCCGCCGCGTCGGGGACGTACGAGAGGAGCGGGAGGCGGAACAGAACTCGACCGCGTCCTCCTCGTACGCCGACCAGGACACGAACCGGAATGTGGATCGGGGCACCGATCAGGTCACCGATCGGGGCACGAGTTGGGTGAGCGTGATCTTCGGTTGGATCGCCGCCCTTGGTGCAGCGTTCATCTTCAGCGGCATCGTTGCCGCCGTGGTGGGCGGCCTGATCGCCCTGCTGGGACTTGAGGTCGTCTTCGGGCGGTATCTCGAGCATCGTCGGGGTCGTTGTGACCCTCCTTCTGGCGTTCCTGATCGGCGGCTACGTGGCGGGCAGGATGGCGAGTCGATCCGGGGCCAAGCACGGCCTCTTCGTGGCCGCTGCTCTGGCCCTCGTCGTCGCGATAATCGTCGCGATCGCCGGCGGCGTCCTGGGCGCGACCTTTGCGGACGCGCTCGCCAGCGCGGTCCCGCCAGGTCTCACGCAGGCCATCCCGACGAGCGTCCCGCAGGGCCTGGGCACCGCGGCCCTAGTGGGCGGCATCGCGGCACTCCTCGCGCCGTTCATCGGCGGGGCTTTGGGCGGGCCTGGGGGGCCAAGACCGGCCGCAACCGACCGTAGCAAGAACGCTAAACAGACTAGAAAAAGGAGCAACGAGTGCAAGCAATAACGCAGATCACTATCGGACGGGCTCGGTGCCATCCTGGGGGCCTTGCCGGCGCTCATCGGCGCCGTCCTCATCCTCGATCATCGGCTTCATCATCGCCAAGGTCTTGCAGGGCATCACCACCAAGGTCCTCGAGAGCATGGGCTTCCAGGGCTGGATGGAGAGTGGCGGCATAAAGCAGTTCTTCGACAGGTCCCAGACCCAGCAGACCCCGCTCTCTATCCTCGGCAAGCTGGTCTTCTGGCTCGTGTTCTTCATCGCCATCACGATGGCCGTGGACACCTTGGGGATCTCGGCGATCTCGGACGTGCTGGCGCAGTTCATCGCCTACATCCCGCAGATCATAGCCGCCATCCTGATCCTGGTCCTCGCCACCCTCCTCGCCAACTTCGTGGCCGGGATAGTGCGGGGCGCGACGGGTTGCAACGTCGCCGGCAGCGTGGCGCAGTACGGCATCATCGTGTTCGCGGCCTTCGCGGCCCTGACGCAGCTCGGGATCGCGGAGGAGCTCATAGCCCCGACGTTCCTGATCCTGCTCGGCGGTGTGGCCCTGGCCGCGGCGCTGGCGTTCGGTCTCGGCGGCCAGGGCGTCGCCCAGCAGGTGGTCGAGCAGGGCTACGAGAAGAGCGGCGAGGCCAAAGAGCAGATCCAGCAGCAGCAGAACGGTCAGCAGGACGATCCTGCCGCGAGCGTGGCGAGCACGGAGGTCCACGGCGAGAGGCCCGACGCCCGCCGTCTGCGCCGCGAGTACTAACAGCCACCGGCTGAAGGGATAACGTTGAAGAACGAGGCCACACCGCGCGGCGGGGAAGCTCCCAATGGAGCTTCCCCGCCCGTGTTGGGTGAGCAGCTGGGCTACGCGGTGCTGGACGACGAGTCCGGCGAGAGGTTCGTGTCACCGGCGGAGTTCGCCGGCTACGCGCTCCTCGACCCATTGGGGCGCGAGATCGGCAAGGTCGAGAAGCTCGTCGTCAACGGGAGCGGCAAGGCCGAGTACGTGGCGGTCAAGGTCGGTTTCTTTCCGCGAAAGACCCTCCTGATCCCGGTGGAGACCGTCTCGGTGGAAGACGGGCGGCGCACAGTGGCGCTGGGCTGACACCGTTCATCTGATGATCCCCAACCGCGATGCTACCGAGATGGTGTGATCAGGGACCGATGCTCACGCCGGTTCCACGCCCAGCGAGCCGAAGCGACGTTCCGTCGTGGCGGGGCACGGTCCGGCCTCGGACCGTACCATGCGCCATGAGTAAAACGCAGGGGGGCGAAGGGAAAAAGACTGGGGCCAAGTACGCCCAGTTCTCGCTCGTTGGGGGTTCGAACGCCCTGGTGGACTTCGGCGCCCTCAACCTGCTGCTCCTGATCTCCCCCACCCGCGGCCCGGAGGTCCTGGTCGTCTGCAACGTCATGGCGCTGGTCATTACGAACGCGAACAGCTACCTGTGGAATACCCTGTGGACCTTCAGGGGACGGGCCCGCCACGACGCCCGGCAGGTTGGCCTGTTCACCGCGCAGGGGATCCTGAACGTCGCGGTGGGGGCGCTCCTGATCTGGCTGCTGGCGCATTGGATCGCCGCCCACACGGACCTCTCGCCGCTGGTCGGGGACAACGTCGCCAAGGTCGTCTCGATGGTGGCCGCGTCTACCATGAGCTTCCTGTTCCTCCGCTTCTTCGTCTTCCGAAAGTCAGAACAATGATTCCGGAAAAGGAGGTCATGCCTTGAAACCCGCGCACGAGATCGGCGGCCCCACGGAACTGAACCGGCTCTTCGAGGAGGCAATCCGGTGCCTCGAGGGCGCCGACCTCCCCGGCGCGAACGCGGCCCTGAAGAAGGCCCACGCCGAGGTCGTTTCCACGGGCGACGCGACGACGGGGGCGCCCAGAACGGGGAACGGATCCGAGGATCGGGGGTGAGAGCATGAGTTACTTGCTGAGGAGGGCGTTGCTTTTCGCGGCGCCGGTACTCTGGCGCAAGTTCAAGCAGCGGCGCCAGCAGAAATAGGCCGGAAGCACCGGGAAGTGGGGCACGGACGGAGATCAGTAGGCTGGCGCCGACCGGTCACTTCCCGAAGACGATAGGCAAACGAAAGTCCACGAGAAGGAGACAGAGTGAGCGAACAAACTCAGAACGCTCAGCAGCAGACGCAGGATGAGCAGCTGCAGCAGGCCCAGGATTTCTTCGGGCAGTCCATGGGCCGCATCAAGGGCCAGATGCAGAGCGACTCCGCCCAGCTGCAGAGCTTCATGGGGCAGCTGCCCGAGGAGGCGCAGGCCCAGGTTCAGCAGATGACCGAGTCCTACACGCAATTCGAGGGCACCATAGACCAGGCTGCCCAGGACGCCGGCGTGCAGGACTCGCTGGAGGAGGCGGCCGAGCAGGCCAGGCAGACCGCCGACCAGGCGGCCGGCCAGGACCCGACCGACGTGGCCGCCGAGCAGGCCCAGGAGATCGCCGGCGACGTCGGCGACCAGGCCCAGGAGGCCGCGGGTCAAGCCGCGGGCCAGGTGCAGGACACCGCGGGCCAGGTCACCGATCAGGCGCAGGACGTTGCGGGTCAGGCCACCGAGCAGGCCGGCCAGGTCGCGGATCAGGCCCAGGACGCCGCGGGCGATGCCGCGGATCAGGCCCAGGAGGCCGTGGGCGAGATGGCCGAGAGCCTGCCCGAAGGCTTCGAGGCGGTGGGCGAGCCGACCACCGACGAGCAGGGCAACATCGTACTTCAAGGCCAGGACGAGGAGGGCAACATCGCCACCGTCCAGCGCGCACCTGACGAGGCGGGCAACCTCGTGGACTCTGCCTACGACCCCGAGGGCAACCTGTTGAGCCAGGCGCCGGTCGAAGACGGCGAGCCCGAGGAGCAGCCGATCGAGGACTCCTCCTCTCGCGACAGCAACACCACGACGGTCGAGGAGAAGAAGGGCGAGGAAGGCCTCCTGGGCGGCGGCCTGCTCAGGCTCGACCTCCTCCCGCCCGCCGAGAGCACGACGACCACCGTGGAGTCGGGCGACTCCGAGGACTACTACGGCCCGGGCGAGGGCGGCGGGGAAGGGGAAGCCGCCCCCCAGGAGGGTGAAGGAGGGCAAGAAGAAGGCGGCGGAGGCGGACCCGTGGACCAGGTGCAGGACACCGTCGGGGGGCTCACCGGAGGCGAAGGCGGAGGCCCCGTCGATCAGGTCCAGGACACCGTGGGCGGCCTCACTGGCGGTGGCGGGGACGACAAGGAAGAAGGCGGCGGCCTCGCCGGGGGCCTCCTATAGCCTCGTAGTGACGAAGATGGTGGGGTTGGTTTCGGCCAGCCCCACCTCCTACCAAAGGCTAAAGCCAACGAGAACAAAGGAGACAGAATGGCGCCACAGGGACAGAACCTTCAGCAGCAGGTGCAGCAGCAAGCCGCGGAGAGCGCCCAGAACTTCTACGGGCAATCGGTAGGCGGGCTCAAGAGCCAGATCCAGAACTACCGCGAGCAACTCGAGCAGTTCTCTCAGCAGCTCCCCGAGGGCGACGCGCAAGCCCAGGTCCAGGAGATGATCGATTCCTACTCGGAGCTCGAGGGCTCGATGGATCAGGCGGCCCAGGATCAGGGCATCGAAGACGCGGTGAACGAGGCCGCCCAGCAGACCAACCAGCAGATCCAGCAGACCGCACAAGGAGTGACCCAGCAGGCCCAGGACTCGGAGAACGGGGCGGCAGGGCAGGCCCAGCAGCAGGGAGGCCAGCAAGAGCAGCCGGACGCCACGCACGCCGCCGAGAAGAAGGCCCAGGAGCTGGGCGTGGACCTCAACCAGGTGGAGGGTTCCGGGGCCGAGGGGCGCATCACCGTCCGGGACGTCATCGGCGCTTCGAAGCAGTAGTTTTTCGGCTATCTGACGGACTGGGACCCGGTTGGCGGCGAACGCTTCACGAGTGCATCCAACGCGACCGGTAAAGAGGAGGGAGCGCGCAGTGGGCAGACCGAGAAAACGCAGGACCTCGGGCAGGGCCAACCCGAGGACGAGGTCCGGCGCCAGAAGCGGCCCGACCCGCGGCGGCAAGAGGGGCGTCACCATAACCTCGATGGGCCCCGTGGGGAACATCAGTGGTTCCAGGCCCACCGTGCAGGCGACGGTGACCGACAGCGCGACCACCCTCTCCAAGGACGACATCCGCGTCTACCTCGACGGGGAGCAGGTGAGGGACTTCCAATACCGCCGGACGACGGGCAGCCTGAGTTTCACCCCACGCAAGCTCTCCTCGGGCGCCCACACGGTGGATGATAGAGGCCGGCGCCGCCGAAGGGAGCAGGAACGCCAAGAAAAAGCTTCAGCTTCGTTGTAGGCTGACGAGCAACGGAGGAAAGGATCCGGTGCGCGTCCGCGCCGCCAGGGACCACGAGAGGAGGGGCTCTCGTGCCCAGAAGACGGAGGAGGAAGAGCCGCAGCAGCCGCGGCGGCCCGCGTTGGTCCTCGATCGGGGTAACGAGGGCGAAGGACTCCGGATCCGGGCAAACCGAGAGGATAGATCGGGGGACCGGTCTGTCCAAGAGGGACGTTGGGCTGTACTTCGACGGGTCCGAGAAGAGCAGGTTCCACTACAACGAGTCCAGCGGCGCGGCCAGGAAGAGCTGGACCTTCGGCGTGAAGAGATAGGGGCAGGGATTGCCGGCAGGGATCATGGGTGCTGCTGGCCGCCGCGCCGGTTCTCTGGCGCAGGTTCAGACAGAGGCGCCAGAAGGGATAGCCGGAGAGCACCAAGACACGTCCCCGAGGTAGTAGACCTCGCCGCCGCCGAGGCCGGCCGCTCTCCGCCATACGGTATGGTCGCCGCCCCGTAGTTCGATGGACCGTCTTGCCCGCGTCCGGTCCAAGATCGCCGGATTGAATCCTCGACTCCACTCGCCAATATTCACACCCACCTGTATTTGTTAGTTGTGACTTACGTAAGTCCTCCGTAAAATCGCTGTGTGCGGACGACGCAGGAAGTCATCGGGGCCATAGCCGAGCCTCGCCGGCGCGAGATTCTGCGCCTGGTGCGGGACGTTGAGCTGCCGGCCGGGGAGATCGCGGCCCGGTTCGGGGACGTGACGCGGCCGGCGATCTCCCAGCACCTGCGGGTGCTCAGGGAGGCGGGGCTTGTCAGCGAGCGTCGTGAGGGCACGCGCCGCCTGTACCGGGCCCGTCCCGAGGGTTTCGCGGGCCTGCGCGAGTTCCTCGGGCAGTTCTGGGACGAACGGCTCGAGGTCCTGAGACACGAAGCGGAGCTCGAGGAGAGGAGGAGAGACCGTGACCGAGGAGGTCGGAATTGAGCCGGTAGTCAGGGAGGTGCGCATCGAGGCGCGTCCCGAGACCGTGTTCGAGTTCTTCACCGATCCGGAGAAGCTGGTGCGCTGGCTCTGCGACGAGGCCACCGTGGACCCGAGGCCCGGCGGCATCAACTGCCAGACGCATCCTGGCGACGAGGATAACCCGGATGGACCCTACAGGATGCGGGGCAGGTTTGTTGAGTTGTCGCCGCCGACGCGCGTGGTGTTCACCTGGGGCTACGAGAACGCCGAGATCGGCGTGCCGCCCGGCTCAAGCACCGTCGAAGTGACGCTCGCGCCAGACGGGGAAGGCACCCTGCTCAGGCTGGTTCACCGGGATCTGCCCGAGTCCCGGCGCGCACAGCACGCCGGTGGCTGGGAGAAGATGCTCGACCGCCTCGCGAATGCGGTCGCGGGCGGCAACCCGAGAGGGGACGGTGTGCCGATTCTCCGGCCCGATCTCTCGTCTCGACCGCTTCGGGTTACGGTCGAGCGTGAGATGGACGCATCCTCGCGGCAGCTGTTCCGGGCCTGGACCGAACGATTCGACGATTGGTTTGCGGCGCCCGGAACGGTCTTTATGAACCCGGAGGTACGCGTTCCTTTCTACTTCGAAGTGCACCATGAGAACGATCGGTATCCGCACTACGGAAGATTCCTCAGGCTCGAGCGTGACAGGCTAGTCGAACTCACCTGGGTTACCGGAGCAGGCGGCACGAGAGGGGCCGAAACGGTGGTGACCGTGGAACTCACCCCGCGCAGGACCGGAACGCACCTGGGGCTGACCCACGCGGGCTTTCTCGACGAGGAATCGAGAGACCGGCACGAGCAAGCCTGGCCGGTGATCCTCGAACACCTCGATCGGCGGCTGACAGCACCTACGCAAAAAGATCCGGAGAAAGTATGAGCGAAAACCATGCCCCTCATGCGAGGGCGGAGATGCTCGTCCGCAAGCCGGTAGCCGAGGTCTTCGAGGCCTTCGTGGATCCCGCCGTCACTTCCAGGTTCTGGTTCACCCGTAGCAGCGGGAGGCTGGAAGAAGGAAAGCAGATCCGGTGGGAGTGGGGGATGTACGGCGCGTCGGCGGAAATCATAGTGAAAACGCTCGATGAGAACGAACGCATACTCGTCGAATGGCCGGCCGACGGCACGCCAACAACGGTGGAGTTTGTGTTCACCCCGCGGGCGGACAACACCACCTTCGTCGGCATCACGGAGAAGGGCTTTGGGGGGGACGAGAGAGAGATCATTGAACAGGCCATCGGTTCGACGGAGGCGTTCACGCTGGTGCTCTGCGGACTGAAGGCCCTGCTCGAGCACGACCTTGTCTTGAACCTCGTGGCAGACCGTTTCCCCGACGGCCTGGAAGTGCAGTAGGCACCTTCGACATCGAGCGGCCGAACGAGGAGGCATAGCGAATGGCCCGCAGGTTCATCACCCACCTCATGTTCGACGGCGCGGCGCAGGAGGCGATGAACTTCTACGTCTCGCTCTTCGAGGACGCCCGCGTACTCGATGCGCAGCTCTACGGGCCGGACGACAAGGGGATGGAAGGAAAACTGAGGACAGGCAACTTCTCGCTCGGGGCCAGCGAGTTCGTTTGCATCGACACGCCGGTAGAGCACGACTTCACCTTCACACCGGCGATGTCCATTTTCGTCGATTGCGAGAGCCCGGCCGAGCTCGAGCGCGTCTTCGCCTCGCTCTCGGAGGGCGGCGAGGTGTTGATGCCGCTCGACGACTACGGCTTTAGCAAGCGTTTTGGATGGGCGAGCGACCGCTTCGGCGTGTCGTGGCAGGTCAACCTGCCCTAGCGGAAGCGGGCACCGATATTTGCCGGCGTGCCGAATACAGCCCGCCTCAGACGGCCGTACCCGCCTGACCCTCGCCAACGGAGGCTGCGCGCCGCCCACACGGTACGGTCGACCCCTCGAACCCCGCGCCCCGATAACCCGCTGGCCGGACTCGCCGCACGGACCGATCTCCGGACCGCCGTAGCGCTCTTCGCCGTCGATCCGCGCAGCGCCGTTAGCTACCCTTGACTCAAACGTCGCCCTGTGTTAGTTGTTCCGCATGCAAGCAAGCTGTGCACGATACGCAACAAGACCGATGGGGAGTTCTGTGTCGGGGGTAATCCTTGAAACCTAGCGCGGGGGTCGTGGTTATCGGGGCCGGCATCGTCGGGTGCAGCGCCGCGGAGCACCTGACGGGGCTGGGGTGGCGGGACGTGGTGGTCCTGGATCAGGGGCCGCTCTTCGAGGCCGGCGGCTCGACCTCGCACGCCCCGGGCCTCGTCTTCCAGACCAACCCGTCCAAGACGATGACGCGAGCTCGCCGCCTACGGCGTGAAGCGGTACTCGGAGCTCGAGGCGGACGGCAAGCCTTGCTTCTACGCGGTGGGGAGCATCGAGGTCGCGGCGACGCCGGAGCGGCTGGAAGGACCTGCAAGCGGAAGCAGGGGATCGCGACCTCCTGGGGCGTCGAGTCTCACCTGCTCTCGCCCGGAGGAGTGCGTCGAGAAGAGCCCGCTTCTGGACCCGACAGGAGATCCTAGGGCGGCTTCTACGTCCCCTCCGACGGGCATCGCCAAGGGCGTGAGGGTGGCCGAGGCGATGGCCCGGGAGGCCCGGGCGCGCGGGGCGCGAAGTTCTACGGCGAGACCGAGGTGACCGGCATAGAGGTCGAGGGACGGGCGCGTCCGGGCGGTCGAGACCTCGCGGGGGCGCATCGAGACCGAGTACGTCCTGAGCTGCGCCGGGATGTGGGGGCCGCGCATCGGGCGGATGGCGGGGGCCTTCGTGCCGCTCCTGACGCCGATGCAGCACCAGTACGCCTGGACCACGCCGGTGCCGGGGCTCGAGGCCGTCTCCGAGGAGGCCGACCACGTCATCCTCAGGCACCAGGACAACGCCATGTACTTCCGCCAGCACGGGGAGCGGTACGGGATCGGCTCCTACAAGCACCGCTCGATGCCCGTCTCGCCCGACGA
Source organism: uncultured Rubrobacteraceae bacterium (assembly GCA_963769655.1). Taxonomy (GTDB): domain Bacteria; phylum Actinomycetota; class Rubrobacteria; order Rubrobacterales; family Rubrobacteraceae; genus CAVYMT01. The sequence goes on from CAVYMT010000006.1 coordinate 161,288, forward strand.
GATCCCGCGGCAGCTACGCGCCCGGGCGGGGAGATGCCCTCGATCATGGATTTCACGCCGGAGGACTTCGAGGGGCCGTGGGAGGAGGCGCGGAGGCTGCTGCCGGCCCTGCGCGGAGCCGAGATAGAGCGGGGCATAAACGGGCTCTTCTCCTTCACGCCGGACGGCGGCTCGCTGCTCGGCGAGTCGAGGGAGGTGCGCGGCTTCTGGATGGCGGAGGCCGTCTGGGTCACGCACGCGGCGGGGGCGGCGAGGATGATCGCCGAGTGGATGACCGACGGCGCCCCGAGCATCGACCCGAGCGGGCTCGACGTCCACCGCTTCGACGAGTTCCAGAAGAGCCCCTCCTACGTGCGTGGCGCGCAGCTCGCAGTCCTTCCAGGAGGTCTACGACGTCATCCACCCCCAGCAGCCCATGGACGAGCCGCGGCCCCTGCGCACGAGCCCGTTCTACGCGCGCCAGAGGGAGCTCGGCGCGTACTTCCTGGAGGCGTCCGGCTGGGAGCGGCCGCAGTGGTACGGGGCCAACGAGTCGCTGCTCGCCGGGTACGACGTCCCCGAGATGGACGAGTGGGCCGGGCGCTACTGGTCGCCCATCGTCGGGGCCGAGCACCACGCCACCCGCGAGCGGGGCGCGCTCTTCGACATGGCCTCGCTCAAAAAGGCCGAGGTCACCGGCCCAGGGGCGCTCGAGTTCCTGCAGGGCCTCAACACCAACCAGCTCGACAAGCCCGTCGGCAGCGTCACCTACACGCTCATGCTCGACGAGAAGGCGGGCGTGAGGAGCGACATCACCGTCGCGCGGCTCGGGGAGAGCCACTTCCAGCTCGGCCTCAACGGGCCGCGGGACATCGAGTGGATGGAGACGGCACCTGCCCGGCGACGGCTCCGTGCAGGTGCGGGACATCAGCGGCGCGTGACCTGCTGCGTCGGGGTCTGGGGGCCGCACGCCAGGGAGCTCGTGCAGTCCCTGAGCCCCGACGACCTCTCCAACGAGGCCTTCGGGTTCTTCAAGGCCAGGCGCATCTACGTCGGCGAGGTGCCCGTCGTGGCCCTGCGGGTCTCCTACGTCGGCGAGCTCGGGTGGGAGCTCTACGCCTCGGCGGACATGGGCCTGAGGCTCTGGGATCTCCTGTGGAAGGCGGGGCGGCCGCTCGGCGTGATCGCCGGCGGCCGCGGGGCGTTCAACGGCCTCAGGCTGGAGAAGGGCTACCGGTCGTGGGGCGCCGGACATGACCACCGAGCACGACCCCTACGAGGCCGGCCTCGGCTTCGCGGTCAAGCCGGATAAGGGCGACTTCGTCGGCAGGGAGGCGCTGCTGCGCCGCAAGGAGGTAGGGCCGCGGCGCAAGCTCTCCTGCCTGCTGCTCGACGACCCGAGGGTGGTGGTCATGGGCGGCGAGCCCGTCTACTCCGAGGGCGCGGCTGTCGGCTACGTCACCAGCGCGGCCTACGGGTACTCCATCGGGCAGAGCATCGCCTACGCCTGGCTGCCGCCCGGGACTCGCCGGGGAGGGCGAGCAGGTCGAGATCGCGTACTTCGGCGAGCGCCACGGCGCGACGGTCGCCGAGGAGCCGCTCTTCGACCCGGCGATGAAGCGGATGCGGGGCTTGAGGGGGGCAGTTGGCGCCGACGGGAGGCACGGATGCGACGAAGTAGTGACCCGGTCGAAGCGCAGGGCCCGTCCGGAGAGCGCCGCGGACGAACACGGAGAGGAGAACTTCCACGATGGCGGTAAACGACAACCCGGGAATCCTGCAGTACACCAGGATCTTCAAGTCCCCGTACTTCTACGGCTCGCGCCGTCACGGGGTCCAGAAGTACAGCGTCTACAACCACCACTACCACCCGCGCTACTACAGGGACCCCGTCGAGGAGTACTGGCAGCTCCTCGAGGGCGTCACGATGTGGGACGTCGGCGGGGCCGAGCGGCAGGTCGAGATCACCGGCCCCGACGCCTTCGAGTTCACGAACATGCTCACCCCGCGCGACCTGAACAAGTGCGACGTCGAGCAGTGCAAGTACGCCTTCATCACCAACGCCCAGGGCGGCATCATCAACGACCCCGTGCTTGCTGCGCCTCGACGAGAACCACTTCTGGCTCTCCCTGGCCGACAGCGACGTGCTGCTCTGGGCGCAGGGTCTCGCCTACAACGCGGGGATGGACGTCGCAGATCACGGGAGCCCGACGTCGGCCCGATGCAGGTCCAGGGGCCGAAGTCCAAGGAGGTCATGACGGACCTCTTCGGCGAGGGCATCCTCGACGTTCCCTACTACTACATGGTCCACAGGGAGCTCGACGGGATGGAGCTCGTCATCTCCCGTACCGGCTACTCCGGGGAGCTCGGCTACGAGCTGTACCTCAAGAACGCCAGCCGCGACGGGCTCAAGCTCTGGGACCGCGTGCTTGCAGGCCGGCGAGCCGCACGGGATCTCCCCGATAGGGCCCTGCCACATCCGCAGGATCGAGGGCGGCATCCTGGCCCTCGGCTGCGACATGTGGTACGACACCAACCCCTACGAGGTCGGCTACGGCTACAAGTGGATGGTCGAGCTGGAGCAGGACCAGGACTTCGTCGGCAGGGAGGCCCTGAGGAAGGTCAGCGAGGAGGGCGTGAGCCGCAAGCTGGTCGGCGTCGAGATCGGGGGCGGCAACCTCGGCTCCTACAACGACGGCTCCATGATCGACTACTTCCCCGTCCTCAAGAACGGCGAGAGGATCGGCAAGGTCACCTCGGCCTGCTACTCCCCGCGCCTGGAGAAGAACATCGGGTTCGCCATGGTGCCCGTCGAGTACGGCGAGATCGGCATCGAGCTCGAGGTCGAGCGCCCGGAGGAGACGGTCTCGGCCGACCGTGGCCGACCGGGTCTTCTTCAAGCCGGAGCACGCCGAGCAGACGCTGAGCGCCACGAGCTCCAGCAAGGGGGCGTAGCGGGAGCAGCGGAGCAGGGGCCGCCGCGCCAACGGCGCGGCGGCCATGGACCCCAAGCGGATAAGAGGATCAGCGATGCAGGACGGGGAGCGCGGCTGGTCGAGGCGCTGCGGCGACCCAGGTACGAGGTGATACCGCTCCCGGGCGTCGAGGAGGCGGTCGTCGAGCACGTGCCCGAGGCACGTCAAGCTCACGGTGACGGCCTCGCCGAAGAAGGGCATCGAAGCGCACCCTCGAGCTGGCCGAGCGGCTCTCCGAGGAGGGCTTCGAGGTGGCGCCGCACCTCTCGGCGCGGCTCGTACGGGACGAGGCGCACCTCGGCGACGATCCTCGCGCGGCTGCGCGAGGCGGGCATCCGGGACGTCTTCGTCGTGGCCGGCGACGCGCCGGAGCCCGCCGGCGAGTTCGAGGGCGCGGGCGACCTGCTGCGCGGCGATGGCGGGACTCGGGCACGGTCTGGACGAGGTCGGCATCACCGGCTATCCCGAGAGCCACCCCTTCATCAGCGACGAGGACACCATCCAGGCGATGTACGAGAAGGAGCCCTACGCCACCTACATCATCAGCCAGATCTGAACTTCGACGCCGCGGTCGTCGCCGACTGGGTCCGGCGGGTACGCGGAGCGGGGCGTCGGGTTGCCGATCTACGTCGGCGATGCCCGGCGTCGTGAGCTGCCAGAAGCTCCTGCGGATCTCCGTCGAGCATAGGGCTCGGCGAGTCGGCGCGGTTCCTCAGAAAGTACGGCAACCGGTTCTGCGCGGTTCTTCTTGCCCGGGCGGCTACAGCCCCGACCGCCTGCTCGAAGGGCTGGCCCCCTCGATGGGGAACCCGAGCGCAACGTCCGCGGCTTCCACGTCTACACCTTCAACGAGGTCGAGAAGACCGAGGCATGGCGGCGGGAGAAGCTCGAACGGCATCGAGGCCGCCAGGACCGCGAGCAGAGACGCAAGGAGCGTAGACCGCGAAGCGAAGACCACGAGGAGCCCGACACCATGCAGACGTTCCCGAACGACCTCGAGATCGCGCGCCGGGCGAGGCTCGAGGCCGCTGACGGAGATCGCCGCCGGCATGGGCATCGGCCCGCACCTGCTGGAGCCGTACGGCGATTCGCGTGGCCAAGATCAAGCTCGACGCGATCGAGGAGCTCTCAGGACCGGCCGCGGGCCAAGTACGTGGTCGTTTCGGCCGTAACGCCGACGCCGTTGGGCGAGGGGAAGACAACGACCACCGTTGGCCTCGGGCAGGCCTTCAAGCACATCGGCAAGAGCGGCCACGGTCGCCGTGCGGCAGCCGGCGATGGGCCCGACCTTCGGCATCAAGGGCGGGGCGGCCGGGCGGCGGCTACAGCCAGGTCGTGCCGATGGAGATGCTCAACCTCCACCTCACCGGCGACACGCACGCCGTCACCGCCGGCGCACAACCTGCTCGTCCGCCATGCTGGACAACCACGTCCACCAGAACGACGACTTCTTCCACGTGGACCGCCACAGCATCACCTGGCGGCGGGTGCTGGACGTCAACGACCGCGCCCTGAGGAACATCATCACCGGGCTCGGGCTCGCGGGCCGACGGCGTGCCGCGCGAGACCGGCTTCGACATCACGGCGGCCTCGGAGGTCATGGCGATCCTCGCGCTCGCCACCTCCCTCGCAGGACCTCAGGGAGCGGCTCGGGAGGATCGTGATCGGCAGCACCGTCGACGGGGAGCCGATCACGGCCGAAGACCTCAAGGCCGCGGGCGCCATGGCCGTGATCCTGAAGGAGGCCATAAAGCCGAACCTGATGCAGACCCTCGAGAACACGCCGGTCCTGGTCCACGCCGGACCCTTCGGCAACATCGCGACCGGCAACTCCTCCATCGTGGCGGACAGGATCGGCATCAAGGGCGGCGACTTCCTGATCACCGAGGCGGGCTTCGGGGCGGACATGGGCGCGGAGCGGTTCTTCAACATCAAGTGCCGCTACTCGGGATTAAAGGCCGACGCCGCGGTCCTGGTCGCCACCGTGCGCGCCCTCAAGGCCCACTCGGGGCGGTTCAAGATCGTCGCCGGCCGGCCGTTGCCGCCGGAGCTTCTGGAGGAAAACCCGGACGACGTGTTCGCCGGTGCCCCCAACCTCAGAAAGCAGATCGAGAACATAAGGCTGCACGGCGTCTCGCCGGTCGTGGCTATAAACGCCTTCCCGACGGACCACGACTCCGAGCACGCCGCGATCCGCGAGGTCGCCGAGGAGATGGGGGCCCGGGTCGCCGTCTGCAACCACTTCACCGAGGGCGGCAGCGGGCGCCGTCGAGCTCGCCGAAGCGGTCGCCGAGGCCGCCGAAGAAGAGACCGAGTTCGCCTTTCTCTACCCCGAAGAGGCGAGCCTGCGCGAGAAGATCGAGAGCCATCGCCACCAAGGTCTACGGAGCTGACGGCGTGGCCTACGACATGAAGGCCGCCGGGCAGCTCGACTCCTACGAGAAGAACGGCTTCGGCCGGCTGCCGGTCTGCATGGCGAAGACGCACCTCTCCATCTCCTCGGATCCCACGCTGATGGGGGCACCTACGGGCTGGACGCTGCCGGTGCGCGAGGTACGCGCCTCGGTGGGTGCCGGCTTTATCTACCCCTTGTGCGGCGAGATGCGCACGATGCCGGGCCTCAGCGCCTCGCCCGGCCGCCACGAGCATAGACATCGACGAGAACGGCGAGGTCGTGGGGCTGTTTTGAGCGAGGCGGACGAGAACCACGGGTGGTGCTTGCGCCAGGTCTTCGACTCCTCCGGTGGCGGGGTAGCCTGGGACGTTTTCGGCGTTGGATCTCCCGTGGTTCTGGTCCACGGCACGCCTTTCTCTTCCCGCGTCTGGCGCAAGATCGTGCCCAAGTTGACCGAGGATCATGCCGTCTATGCCTTTGATCTGCTCGGCTACGGGGCTTCGGAGATGCGAGGAGGCCAGGATGTCTCGCTGGCCTCTCAGGCGAGGCTGCTCTCGGATCTGCTGGACCACTGGGGGCTGGAAGAGCCCGACGTCGTCGCCCACGACTTCGGCGGCGCGACCGCGCTCAGGGCGCACCTGCTGGAGGACCGAAACGTCAACGCCATTGCCCTGATCGACGCGGTGGCACTTTCGCCGTGGGGCTCGCCCTATTACCGGCTCGTGCAAGAACATGTCGGCGTCTTCAGGCAGATCCCGGCCTACATGCACCGGGCCATGGTGGCCGCCTACATCAGAGACGCAACCTATCGACCCATGGGCGACGAGGAGCTCGAACCGTATATCGAACCCTGGCTCGGTCCTGAAGGCCAGGATGCGTTCTACCGCCAGATCTTCCAGAACGACCAGAGGTACACGGACGACTTGCAGGGCCGATACGGAGAGATCAATCGCCCCGTCCTCATCCTGTGGGGCGAGGAAGCCCGCTGGATACCGCCCGAAAAGGGCGAACAACTGCGATCCAGGATTCCGGGCTCGCGGCTGCACAAGATCCCGGACGCTGCGCACCTCGTGATGGAAGACGCGCCCGGCGTCGTCACCGAGGCCCTGAAAGAATTCTTTTCGGCCAATCAGCCCGCAGGGATCGGAGGATGAAGATGCACGGAGCAGTTGATGAGGGGGAAAGGATTATCCGATGACCGAGAGAAGGACGCCACTCTACGACTTCCACCTCCGTTCGGCGAGGAACATCGTCAAGGGGGGCGGGGACTTCATGTTCCCAACCTCCTACACCTCGCCGGCAGAGGAGCACCTCAACGTGCGGCGCAACGTCGGGATGCAGGACCTCTCCACGATGGGGGAGGTGGACATCAAGGGACCGGGGGCCGAGAGGCTCGTGAGGCGCCTGCTCGTCAACGAGGTCCAGGATATGGAGCCAGGCCAGCTCAGGTACACGACGATGTGCAACGAGCGGGGCGGGATCGTCGACGACGTGACCGTCTACAAGTTCGACGACGAGCACTTCATGATCGTCACCAGCTCCGGGCCGCGGCTTAGGAGCTTCCGCTGGATATCCGAGCAGGCCCGTGGCGCGAGCGCCTACGCGACCGACGTGACGGCGGCCGTTGCCCTGCCGGTGGTTCAGGGGCCGCGGTCCCGACGGTTCCTCAAGTCCCTCGTCGAGGGCGTGGACCTCGACGCTTTGCGGTTCTTCCGCTTCGCGCCTGGCCGCATCGGGGAGGTCGAGCTCATCGTCTCCCGCTCGGGCTACACCGGGGAGCTCGGCTACGAGCTCTACACCCCGGCGGATCAGGCCGGGGTCCTGTGGGAGCTCCTGCTCCAGAAGGGCCGCGAGTTCGACCTCAAACCCTACGGGGTCGAGGCGATGCAATCCCTGCGCATCGAGAAGGGACTGCCCCTGTACGGCCCCGACATAAGCGAGGACGACACCCCGTTCCACGTTGGCCTGTCGCGCTGGATCCGGCTCGAGAAGCGGGACTTTATCGGGCGCGAGGCACTGCTGCGGGTGCAGGACTCGGGCCTGGAACGCCGCTGGGTCGGCCTGACCCTGGAGAGCGAGGCTCCGGCCACCGCGGGCGCGAAGGTCTACAGCGTCGGCGACGTCGCGACCTTCCGCGAGCCGATAGAGACCGGTGCCGAGGCTGGCGAGTCGAGGACTCCGTCTTGCCCGGCGACCGGCAGGTCGGGCGCGTGACCTCGAGCGCGATGGGCCACAGCGTCGGGCGCATGCTCGCGATGGCCTACGTGGACACGGCCCACTCCTGGCCGGGCAACAACCTGGTCGTCGAGATCAACGGACGTCCCATCCCCGCTCGAGTGTCCCCGACGCCCTTCTTCGACCCGGAGAACGCCCGGATGCGTTCCGAGCCGTCCGAGGACGAGCGTCGCGCCGATACCGCGTCCACGACCAACTCCCGCCAGAACGTCCCGGCGCGGCAGTCGTTCAACGGGGGCTCCGGCTCGTGAGCGCCACCTACGCCGGCCGCTACGACGCCATCGTCATCGGCGTCGGCGGCATGGGGAGCGCAGCCTCCTACTACCTGGCCCGACGCGGCAAGCGGGTGCTCGGGCTGGAGCGGTTCGGCGTGCCGCACACGATGGGATCCTCCCACGGCCACACCCGCATCATCCGCCTCGCCTACTACGAGCACCCCTCCTACGTGCTGCTCCTCAAGCGCGCCTACGAGCTGTGGCGCGAGATCCAGGGCAAGGCCGGCGAGCGGCTCCTGCACATCACCGAGTCCATCGACGCCGGTCCCGAGGACTCGTGGGTGTTCAAGGGCTCCTGGGAGTCTTGCAGGCAGCACGACCTGCCCCACGAGGTTCTGACCGGCTCCGAGCTTCGGCGGCGCTACCCCGGCTACCATCTGCCCCCCGACCACCTCGCGCTCGTCCAGCCCGACGGCGGGTTCCTCACGCCCGAGAGGTGCATAGTCTCCTACGTCACGGCCGCGCAGGCGCTGGGGGCCGAGATCCACGGCCGCGAGAGGGTCCTGGAATGGGAGCCCCTGGAGGGCGGGGTGCGCGTCCGCACGGACCGCGGCGCCTACGAGGCGGACAAGCTCGTCGTCACCGCCGGCGCCTGGGACGCCGAGCTCCTCGACGTGCTCGACGGCCTCGCCGTCCCCGAGCGGCAGGTCCTCGCCTGGCTCCAGCCCACCCGCCCCGAGCTCTTCCGGCCAGACGCCTTCCCCGTCTTCAACCTGCTCGTGGACGAGGGCCGCTTCTACGGGTTCCCGGTGCACGGCGTCCCCGGCTTCAAGTTCGGCAAGTACCACCACCTCCAGGAGGACGTCGACCCGGAGAGCTTCGACCGCGAGGTCGCACGCCCGCGACGAGCAACTGCTGCGGGACTTCGCCGAGCGCTACTTCCCCGACGGTTGCGGGCCGACGATGGATCTCCAGACGTGCATGTTCACCAACACCCCCGACAACCACTTCGTCATCGACCTGCACCCCGAGTACCCGCAGGTCTCCTTCGCCTCGCCCTGCTCGGGGCACGGCTACAAGTTCGCGAGCGTGGTCGGCGAGATCATGGCCGACCTGGCGGAGACGGGCATCACGAAACACGACATTAGCCTGTTCCGCCTGGACCGCCTGACCCGGCCCTCCGGGCGGCCGCCGGGCCCATCGGTTTCCCCGGCAGACGGCGTCGGCGGACGGCCCTACGAGAACGGCCACTCGCCGTCCTTCCCGCGGGTGCCGGATGTCCGGCCGTTCTGGTAAGGAAGTGCTGTGGAGAGCCCTAATCTGCCGTCGCATCGGCCTCCCGGGCGGCCCGGGATAAGCGTGTAGAATAGCGAGCCAGTGGATACCGTCAACCGCAGAAGCTCCTCCGTGCAGTCCGTCGACCGGGCCGTCTCCGTGCTGGAGATGCTGTCCGGCCGGGGCTGGTCTGGCGTGACGGAGGTCGCCAGGGAGCTCGATATCCACAAGTCGACCGCCTACCGACTGCTCACGACGCTCAGGGATCGGGGGCTGGTCGAGCAGGACGCGACCACCGAGAAGTACCGGCTGGGCTTCGGGCTCGTGCTGCTCGCAAGCTCGGTCACCGCCGACCTCGACGTCGCGCGCCTGTCGAGCCCCGTCTGTGAGCAGCTCGCCGAGAGGACGCGGGAGACGGTCACCGTCGCGGTGCTCGAGGGGGACGACGCGATCATCATCCACCAGAGCACCTCGGGCTTCTCGGCCCTCGGCGTCGACTGGTCGGGGAGGCACACGCCGTTGCACGCCACCGCGGCCGGCAAGGTCTTTCTACACTACATGCCCGAAGACCAGCGCCGCCGTATCCTGAAGCGTTCCCTGCCAAGCTACACCGACGCCACCATCGTGAGTCCCAGGCTGCTCCTGGAGCAGGTCCGCCTCGGCGAAGAGGACGGCTACTGGCACACCGAGGAGGAGCTCGAAGTCGGGCTCAACGCCGTCGGCGCCCCGATCCGCCGCGCCGACGGCGTGGTGGTCGCCGCGGTGAGCATCTCGGGCCCGGCATTCAGGATGCCGAGCGAAGAATTCGACGAGGCTGGGGAGCTGGTCAAGGGGGCGGCCGCGGAGATCTCGCAACGCCTCGGCTTCCACGGTTGAAGCGCCCCTCTGGCGCCAGAGGGGCGCGCACTCAGCACTCAGCTATAAGCAAAACCCAAAAAGCTGAAGGCTGATAGCTGACGGCTGACGGCGCGGTCCGGGGGATGGCTTCTAGAGCCATCCCCCGGACCGCCTTACCCGAGATTCACAATGACGGTCTTTAGCTCGGTGAACGTCTCCATCGAATAGCGGCCGCCGACCCGCCCCAGGCCCGAGTGCGCCCCGGCGCGTCCGCCGAAGGGCAGGTGGCTCTCCCAGTGGTTGGAGGAGGCGTTTATGTTCACCCACCCGGTGCGTACCGATTCGGCGAAGCGCAATCCTCGGGCCAGGTCGCGGGTGAAGACGGCGGAGAGCAGGCCGTAGGGCGAGGAGTTGACGGCCCGCAGCGCCTCCTCCTCGTCCCGGATGACGGCCGCCGGGACTATGGGGCCGAACGTCTCCTCGTCGGAGACGCGCATCTGGGCCGTGACCTGGCCGAGAACCGTGGGCCGATAGTAAAGGTCCGTCGGGAAACCGGCCGCGCGGGAGCCGCCGGCCAGAAGTTCCGCCCCGCGGTCGAGGGCGTCGGCGACGTGGACGTCCATCTTCGCGGCCGTCGGCTCGTTGTTCAGCGGACCGAGCGTCGTCGAGGGGTCGAAGGGGTCGCCCAGGCGGACCCCGCGCTCCATGGCAGCGATCAGCCGCTCGAGGAAGGTATCGTAGACCTCCTCTTGCACCAGGAAGCGTTCGCCGGCGGTGCAGCTCTGGCCCGCGCCGAGGAAGGCGGAGGTGAGGCTCGCCTCGACGGCGGCGTCGAGGTCGGCATCCTCGAGGATGACCATCGGGCCGTTGCCGCCCATCTCCAGCAGGAGCGTCTTGCCGGCGGCGCGGGTGGCGACCTTCTGGCCGGTCTCGACGGAGCCTATAAAGCCCACCGCCTGGACGCCGGGGTTGGCGGCCAGCTCGTCTCCGACGACGGCGCCGAGCCCGGTAACCATGTTGAAGACGCCGTCGGGGAGGCCGGCGTCGATGACGCACTCGGCGAGCCTCACGGCGCAAACGGAGGTGGAGGGGGCCGGGGTCCAGACGACGGTGTTGCCGCTGGCGAGGGCGGGGGCGACGAGCTCCGCGGGCATGGTGTAGGGCCAGTTCCACGGCGAGATCACGCCGACCACCCCGCGCGGGACGCGGTAGAGGAAGACCCGCTTGCCGGCGTCCACCGAGGGCGGCATGGAACCTTCTAGCCTGGTGGCGTCCGCGGCGGCCATCTCGAAGTACCCGATGAGCTCGTCGACTTCGCCGTAGGCCTCGGCCTCCAGGGGTTTGCCCTGGTCGAGGGTCAGCGTCTGGGCCAACGCGTCGCGGCGCTCGCCGATCACCTGCGCCACCCGCTCCATCGCGGCCGACCGCTCGAAGGCGGAGAGCGCCGCCCAGCCCGGCGCGGCCCCGTTGGCGGCGGCTATCGCATGCTTTACGTCCTCCCTGGTGCCCTCGGGGACGCTGCCGATGATCTCCCCGGTCGCGGGGCTGGTCGCCTCCATGCGGAAACCCGACGTCCCCTCGAACCACCCGCCCGCCACGTACATCTGGTGCTGCGTGGTCTGCGTGTCCATCAGGCCCCCCTTGCGAACGCGTTGCGGTAGATCTCCTCGTAGTCGGCGACCGTAACCTCGCGCGGGTTGCCGACCGTCTGCGGGTCCTCGTGGGCGATACGGGCGAGGTGCGGTATCTCCCCTTCCGAGAACCCCAGCTCGCGCATGGTCGGGATGCCGACATTCTCGGTGAGGCGGTAGAGCTCCTCGATCCCCGCCTCGGCGGCGTCCAGCGGTGTGAGACCGCCGGTGTCGACGCCGAGCGCCCGCGCGATCCTGGCGTAGCGTTCCGGCGCGGCGGGCGCGTTGTACTCGCAGACCGGGCCGAGGACGCGGGCGGTCAGGGCGCCGTGGGGGCAATCGTGGAGACCACCAGCCGACTGGCTCATGGCGTGGGCGGCCCCCGCGCTCTCGGTGCCGTAGGCCATCCCCCCGAACGTGGCCCCGTGCGCCATGAACGTCCGAGCCTTGAGGTTATCGCCGTCCTCGCAGGCCGCGCGCAGCCACCGCCCGACGTACTCGATGGCCGCCAGCGCGAACGCGTCGGTGAAGGGCTGATGGTAGTCGCAGGTGTAGCACTCCATCCCGTGAGAGAGCGCGTCCATGCCGGTGGCCGCCGTGATCTCGGCCGGCAGGCCAATCATCAGGGTCGGGTCAACGAGTGCGACGTGCGCCCCGATCAGGGGCGTGCCGCCGACGTTGAACTTGATCTTGCGCTCGTGGTCGGTTATGACCGCCCAGAGCGTGACCTCGCTGCCGGTCCCGGCCGTCGTCGGCACGGTGACGAGCGGCGGCACGCGACGCGTTATGGGCTCGCCGCCGTACTCGTAGTCGAGGATGGACCCGCCGTTGGCGACCTCGATGCCCACCCCCTTGGCGGTATCCATGGAGCTCCCGCCGCCGAGGGCGACGAGCCCGTCGCAGCCCTGCTCCTGGTAAACGGTCGCCACCTCCGCGATCAGCTCGACGTCCGGGTTGGCTCGCACGGCGTCGAAGACGGCGGCTTCCTCGAGGGTCTCCGCTGCCCGGTCGGCCAACCCGGCGGAGACCACGCCGCGGTCGGTTACGAGCAGCGGGCGCCGCACGCCGAGACCGGCTACGATCTCCCCCAGACTCGTTACGGCTCCAAGACCGTGCACGATCCTGGTAGGGACCTCGACCGTCCGGATCGCCTCAACCTCCACGCTCATACGGCCTCCTTTCTGTCGTCTCGTTCCGGGACCTCGGCCGGTCCCGTCGGCGCGGAAGGGTTCCGGGCGAACCTGCTCAGGGCGGCCCGCCGCGGTGCTAAGTGCTGCTCCGGTGTTCCCTGTTGCTCCAGGTGCGAGATGGCGTCGCGCATCAGGGCCGAGCCCTCGTCCCGCCGCGATCCCCAGACGTTGCGCTTCTCTCGTGGGTCGGTCTCGAGGTCGTAGAGCTCCGGCTCGTCCTCGGGCCCGCCGAAGACGAGGGACAGTTCCCTCGTGGTGGCGGTTATCGGCATGTGGCTCGCGATGCGTCGCGGCCTGGAGTCCACGGCGGTCGTGAACGCGCCCTCCGCGAAATACAACGGCCAGGAGCTGACGACGAACGGCCGGTGCTCGTCCCTGTCTCCCAACAACACGTCCAGGAAAGACTCCCCCCGCAACGACGCCGGCACCTCGACCCCGGCAAGCTCCAGGATGGTCGGCGCCACGTCTGGGGCGGTCGTCATCGCCCGCCGCCGGCCCGGTTGGAGGCCTGGGACGCGCGCGATCAGCGGGACGTTGGTGATCTCACGGTAGAGCGGCGACCAGCCGACGGTCAGCAACCACGACTCGGGCAGCCATTCGGGCAACACCGCATCGTCCGGGATGATGGCCCAGGGTTCGTGGACCCACTCGGCCTTGCCGAAGTAGCCGTGCTCGCCGAAGTAGAACCCGTGGTCGGAGAGGAAGAAGACGGCGGTGTGCTCGGCCAGGCCGAGGGCGTCGAGCTTGGCCAGCAGACGCCCGACCCAGAAGTCGACCATCGTCGCCTCGCCGCAGTAGGTGGCGTGGGCGAGCTCGACGTCGTCCTCGGTGAGCCCCGCTTCCCCCCACCTGCCGTACGACGGGTAGATCTCTTGACCGGCGTACCCGCGGTGGTAGAGGGCCGAGTAGTACGCCGGCGCATCCCAGGGCTCGTGAGGGTCCCAGGTGTCGACGTAGAGGAAGAACGGCTCGTCGTAGTGGCGCTCGAGCCACCGCTCGGCCTCCGTCATGGTGCGCGCCACCATCCGGTCCTCCTCCGAGCGCCACCACGCGCGGGCGTCAGACCTCTCGCGCGGGCGGGTGTCGTCTCCCTGGCCGCGCACCCAGACGAAGTCGTCAAAGCCCCGGTCATAGCCGAAGCCGTCCCGGACGAAGAACGGGGTGTCGACGACGCCCATCGTCGTGTACCCCGCCCGGGAGAGTAGGCCCGGCAGGGTCATAAGGTGTTGTGGCAGGGGCTCCCATCCCATAAAGGTGCAAGACAACGTGCCCGTTAGGATGTCGGCCCTCGCGGGCATGGTGGGAAAAGAGGAGATCAGGTGGTGGTCGAAGACCACCGACGAGCTGGCGAATCTATCCAGGTGGGGCGTTCGGACGATGGGGTTGCCGTAGCACCCCAGATGGTCCCTACGGAACGTGTCCGCGAGGATTACCAGTATGTTTGGACGGGTCGTCATGCATGCCTCCCGCATCGGTTCTGGCTATAGCCTTCCGATGCGGGGTGGGCGGCGCGCGCCGGCCGGCGAGGTACTGGCTGCCTTCCAGCCGGCCACTGCTCCCGAGGGCACCGTAGATCCAGCGGCAGCTGCGCCGGTACCGCGTCGTGGAGCACTTGAGGATCAGGAGCGGGCGCACCGCGCGGGGACGCACCCGGCGAAGACGAACGCATCGCAATGGCCGCAGACGACGGAGGATCCAAGACGGATTATCGACCCCGGGGAACCGCCTCCCCAACATCCCGGTCTCGCCGTAGCTGGTGCCCCTCGGGTGGGACACGCCTCCGCTCCTTTGTTGCGTACTGCGAAGCTGTCTCTTAATGCACAACGTTAACACGGCTGTTGCTTGGAGGCAACGTCGCCGAGTTGGGGGCTGTATCGGCGGTTGGCACGGGGATTTCGTGGATTTTTTCGATAACCCCTTGAACCTCACGCGGCGTGAGGATTTATGCTCTCTGTTGCTGGCGCTGGCAACGGAAGCGAGGGACGGAGGTTATGCGGCAAGGGATCGGAGAGAAGGCCGTCTGGAAGGTGGGCGAGTTGGCCGGAAGGACCGGGTTGTCCGTTCGGACGCTGCACCATTACGACGAGATCGGGCTGCTCTCGCCGTCACGGCGAACGGAGTCGGGGCACAGGCTCTACTCCGGGGAGGACGTTCTGAGGTTGCAGCGGATACGCTCGCTGCGGTCCTTAGGCTTCGGGCTGGAGGAGATCCGGGGGTGCCTCGAGGACCCATCGTACTCGGTGCGTAGGGTCATCGAGATGCATCTTGCGGGATTGAGGGAGCAGATCCGCTTGCAAGGCGATCTCTTGCGACGCCTGGAGAGGGTAGCGGCGCGCCTGAGCTCGGTGGAGAGCGTCCCCGACGGTGAGTTGGTGGACACGGCTATGGAGGTGATCGAGATGTCGGACAGGATAGAGAAGTACTACACCCCGGAGCAGCTGGAGTACCTGGAGAAGAGGCGACGGGCGCTCGGGGAGGAGAAGATTCGGGCGGTCGAGGCCGAATGGCCCGAGCTGATGGACAAGGTGCGCGTGGAGATGGAGGCGGGCACCGACCCCGCGGACGAACGGGTGCAGGCCCTCGCCAGGCGTTGGATGGAGCTCATCGAGATGTTCACCGGCGGTGATCCCGGTATCCGGCAGTCTTTGGGCAATATGCGGCAGCAGGAGGACGACATCCACGGCATCGACGCCCGGGAGTCGCGCGAGATGGGGGCGTACGTCTCACAGGCGTTGGAGGCGTCCAACCGCGAAGCGTAGGGCGTAGATGGGCAGCGATTCCGCCGCCCGGAGGATCTGCGGCGGCAAAAAATCCGGGCCGGGAAGTCGTCCTTTTGGCAGACGACCACCGGCCCGGTCCGCGAACCTCAAGGGTCCGCAGACGGTTGTTGACTTAGCAGTCCATCGGACCCTTTCCTCCTAGTCGAGGTGCAACAACCGTCACCATATTATCATCGTCCGAGAACCCCGCGCCACGGATCTACACTACACCGTTTGGCCCATTTAGCCCCGCCCGCGGGGCGTCGATACCACATGGAGTGTGCCTACGGGGCATGCCGCTCGGTGAGGACGGCGCCGGGGTAGGGGCATGGGTCGACCTGTCTACCGGGCGGATACCTTGTACGCCTCGAACTCGGGTCCCAGGGAGGCGTTGTAGATCTTGCGCAGCGCCCGATTCCCGCCGGCCTCGGGCAGGAGGAAGTTCGGCTGGGCGTAATCGAGGAGGACGAACGGGACGGCCCTGGTCTGTATCACCTCGTCCTCGTAGAGGGTAATCTCGACGAAGATCCCGGTCGAGGTCTCCTCCGACCACGACTGGTCGAGGAGGAAGTTGCCCACGCCGTAGAAGATGGGCTTACCGTCGTGGAGCTCGACCCCCTTGGGCCAGTGGGCGTGGCCGCCGACGAGGAGGTCCGCGCCGGCGTCGAGTGCCGCGTGCGCGAGGTCCACCTGCCCCGGCTCGGGGGTGGCCGTGTACTCCACGCCCCAGTGCGGCATCACGATCACGACGTCCGCCTCCTCCCGCAGCCGGTCTATGTCCTCCCTCATCACGTCCTCCTTCAAGGGCGCCGTGCCGGGGGCCGACCCCGTGGCCCAGGCCCACTGGTAGGAGGGGACGTCCAGGTAGGAGAGGACCCCCACCGTGGTGCCACCCAGCTCGAAGATCATGGGCTCCCGCGCGGAGGCGAGGTCCATTCCGGCCCCGGCCCGGGCGATGCCCGCGGCGTCCAGGTGCCCCAGGGTCTCTTCCAGGCCCGAGGTGCCGGCGTCCAGGATGTGGTTGTTGCCAAGGGTGACGCCATCGATTCCGGCCTGATCCAGCACCGGCATCAGCCTGAGGTCGCCGGTAAAGGTCGTCGCGTCGGGGTGCCACACGGCGGCCTCTATCACGGGGTTCTCGAAGTTGGCGAGCGTCAGGTCCGCGCCGCTCAGGTAGTCGCGGACCGCGCCCGCGCCGCCCGTGCGCGCGGCGGTGAACTGGTGGATGGTGCCGGTCTCCGAGTAGATGCTCGCCTCAGGCACGCGGCCCGTTATCGCGGCGTAGCCGCCGTCCATGGGGAAGTCTATGCCGGCGCCCTGCTGGATCACCATGTAGTTCTGCCCGCGGTCGAGCACGATGTCGCCCCCGATGACGATGCGGCGCAGGCCTTCCGGATCGGGCACGGTCGCATCCTCGGGCCCCAACGCGTAGTCTTCGGAACGCCCGGCCCCTGGTTCGAGGAGCGTCCTGCCGTCGAGCGCCAGGGCCCTCACCTCCGGGCCTACCGCGTCCCAGGGAACGAGCCCCACCGCGTCAGGGGTACGGCCCACATGGTCGACTACCGCGCCGGCCGATTCGAAGCTGCGCAAGGCCGGGTCATCCAGCGATTGCTCCGCGGTATCCACGGAGCCCTGCGGGACGGCCAGACCGCTGACCTGCGAGAGCTCCCGAACGCTGACACCATCTCTCATGGAGGTGAGGTGGGTGACGGGGACGAGGGCGGCGGGCGGTTCGGATTCTCCTGGCGGCGATGGTTCGTCCGAATCCCCAGCCGGGGCTGCATTTCTGCCGTCCGAGCGCGCCCCTTCGGCTTGCTGCGCCTTGTTCGCTTGTTCGTCGGGAGGCTCGCCGGAGCAGGAAACCCACAACGGGGCAAGGACGATGAAGACGGCCAGAACCGACCAAACGAAAAGCGTCCGTTTCAAGGAAGTTCCATCCAGCGTCCTCTCGCCGTTACCGAGCGGCCCGAACTCTAGCAGGAAGCAAAACCCTTCGGGAGGGGCGATCCATCAGCGACGGGTCGGCAGGCTTCGCTTTGCCCCGCACGGCTAGCGCGAAGGCTGGCGTCTGTATCGCAGGCGCCAGAGCAAGGTGTCGGCCGCGAACAGTACGAACCAGGAGAGCACCGCGGCTTCGACGCTGAAGAAGGAGACGACTATCGAGATGGCGAAAACGGCGGGTATAGCCAGGCTTCGGACGAGGTGGTAACGGGCTAGCCCGCGGTCGAGGTCGTCGCTCAGCAGGATCGGGCCGCTCGTCGCGTACCACCACACCACGGCGAGCAGCAGCCTCGCGAGCCCTAGCGACGCCGCGTACACGACGACGGCGACCTGCTGCTCGCCGTACTCGCCGAGCAGAGAGGTAGGGAAGGGGACGAAGGTTATGCTCAACAGGAACAGCAGGTTCAGCCACATCAGCGGCCTGTCGTAGCTCCGGATGTACCGGAAGGTCTGATGGTGGCCGATCCAGTACGAGCCGACGACCAGGAAGCTGAGCACGTAACTGAAGAACTCGGGCCAGAGCTCGAGCACCCGCTGGGGGAGATCCGCCAGCGAACTCTCCGGCACGTTGGGCACTTTGATGTCAAGGACCAGAAGTGTCATAACGATGGCGAAGACGGCGTCGCTGAAGAAGATGAGCCGGTCCAACTCCCTCGTGCCATCGTTGCCGTTCTCTGTCACCCGAGAAATCCCCCGCACGGAGGTACGCCGTGTCGCGGCCCAACCCTAGCACGAAAAATGCCGTGGAACCCGCGCGCTGCGCGTCCCGCTGCCCGCAGCTAGGGGAAGATGTTGGATGCGTGGTTCTTGACGGTCCCGGGGCTCGGTAGGGTTGGCGGGCGATCTCGGGGTTGCTCGTGCCGCGCGCGATTGGGTCGAGAACCCCGGCCCCCGCGCGGTGAGCTCCGGAAACGCCTCCGAGGGGGCGACCGGCCTGGCCGCGAGGTAGAAGACCAGGTTCCTCTTGGCCACCTCCGGGCTGCGACGGGCTTCGTCGCCGATCACCGCGCTCGCCACCTCAGGACCTTCTCCTTGCCGGCGTCCTCCGAAACGCAAACCGGGGTAACCCGGCCCGAATTTGGGGTAAGTTGCTTTTTAGCCCGCTAACCTTAGGGAGGTCTGATGGCGCAATACGAACTCGATGGTCGCACGGCGATCGTAACCGGAGCGGGGGCCGGAATCGGCGAAGCCTGCGCGCGGGTACTCGCCTCCAGTGGCGCCTCCGTGCTCGTGGTGGACCTGGACGAGGAACGCGCGGAGCGCGTCGCCGATGCCATCTCCGGCGACAGGGGCACCGCTCTCGCCCACGCCGCGGACGTTAGCGACCTGGAAAGCGTCGGGGCGATGGTCGATCGCGCGGAGAGCGAGCTCGGTCCGCTGCGCATCGCCGTCAACAACGCCGGCATCGCCGGGACGTCGCAGCCGACGGGGGAGTACGACGTGGACGCCTGGCGCCGGGTGATGTCGGTCAACCTCGACGGCGTCTTCTATTGCATGCGCGCGCAGATCGGTCCCATGTCAAGAGCCGGGGGTGGCTCCATCATCAACATGGCCTCCGTGCTGGGCAGCGTGGGAATTGCCAACTCGCCCGCGTACGTCGCGGCGAAGCACGGGGTCGTCGGCCTGACCAAGTCGGCGGCGCTCGAGCATGCCGCCGCGGGCGTTCGCGTGAACGCCGTGGGCCCGGGCTTTATCTCGACGCCCCTGCTGGAGCAAAACCTTCCTGCGGAAGCCCTGACGCAGGTAGCCGCGCTGCACGCCCTCGCGCGACTGGGCACGTCGGAAGAGGTGGCCAACCTGGTGGCGTTCCTCGCCTCGGATGATGCTTCGTTCATCACGGGCAGCTACCATCTGGTGGACGGGGGCTACACGGCTCATTGAGTGCGCCGGATACGACGGGGAATGGCCGAGCCCGCAAGGGAGAAGGCCACCACGCGTCGCTTCGCGAACCGCCTAGAGCCTACCGGCGGCGATGATGCGGCCGAGGAAGCTGGCGGGTGCGCGGGTTCTCGGGGGAGGTGAAGATCTTCTCGGGCGGGCCCTGCTTCGAGGATGCGTCCCCTCGTCCAGAAAGCACACGCGGTCGGCGATGTCGCGGGCGAAGCCCATCTCGTGGGTCGCGATGAGCATCG
Organism: uncultured Rubrobacteraceae bacterium; assembly: GCA_963769655.1. Lineage (GTDB taxonomy): Bacteria > Actinomycetota > Rubrobacteria > Rubrobacterales > Rubrobacteraceae > CAVYMT01. The sequence goes on from CAVYMT010000006.1 coordinate 180,912, forward strand.
TCATGCCCTCGTGGGCGAGCTCCCTGATGACGTTCGAGCACCTCGGCGACGAGCTCGGGGTCGAGCGCGCTCGTCACCTCGTCGAGGAGCATGAGGCTGGGCCGCATCGCCAGCGCCCGCACGATGGCGACCCGCTGCTGCTGGCCGCCGGAGAGCCGGTCCGGGTACTCGTCCTTCTTGTCGAGCAGCCCGAAGCGGTCGAGCAGCGCGACGGCGTCGCTCCTCCGCGGCCTTCGCGGTCCATCTTCAGCGCCTGGCGCGGGGCGAGGGTGATGTTCTGCAGCACGGTCATGTGCGGGAAGAGGTTGAAGGACTGGAAGACGATGCCGATCTTGCCGGCGGACGCGGTTCACGTCGACGCCGGGGGCCGTGATCTCCTCCCCCTCGACCACGATGCGCCCCGAGTCTATGGGCTCGATCAGGTTCACGCACCTCGAGCAGCGTCGACTTGCCGGAGCCCGAGGCCCCGATCAGGCACACCACCTCGTGCGGCGTCGACGCACGAGGTCGATGCCCCTGCAACACCTCGTTCTCCCCGAAGGACTTGCGGACGCCCTCGAGGCCGAGGACGGGGTGCTCGGCGCTGCTCACGCGCATGCCGCCCCGGCCTGGCGGCGGCGCTTGTCGCGGGCGATCAGGCGGTCGGTGAAGCGGGCGAGCGGGATGGTTATCAGGACGAAGAGGAGGGCGGCGACGACGTAGCTCGCGTAGTTGAACTGGGAGGCGCCGTAGATCTGGGCCGCCCGCGCCGCCTCTATGGAGCCGAGCACCGAGACGAGCGCCGTGTCCTTCTGCAGCCCGATAAAGTCGTTGAGCAGCGGCGGTATCACGCGCCGGACGGCCTGCGGCAGGACCACGAAGCGCAAGGACTGCAAGCGCGAGAGGCCCAGGGAACGGGCGGCCGCGTTCTGGCTCTCGTGCACGGACTCGATGCCGGCCCGGTAGACCTCGGCGACGTAGGCCGAGTAGACGAGCACGAGCGCGATGATGCCGTAGGTGACGTCGGAGAGGTAGGAGAACGCCAGCCGAGTCCGAGGCCCGGCACGCCGAAGCCGATGATGTAGAGGATCAGGATCAGGGGCACCCCCCGGAACAGGTCCGTGTAGGCGATGGCGACCATCCGGAACGGGAAGAAGACCGGCCCCGGAATGCCGCGCACCACCGCGATGACGAGGGCGAAGACGAGGATCAGGACCTCGGAGATCAGGAAGATGTAGCACGTTCAGCAGGAACGCCCCGACGACCGAGGGCTCGCTCGGCGTCCCGACGAACGACTGCCAGAGGTGGAACGGGCTGAAGAACCGCTCGGCGACGAGCCCGCTCCCCGGCGCCAGCACCACGATGGCCGCGATGACCGCGAAGAACAGCACCGTGCTCGCGCTCGGAGACGAGCACCGCGCGGTTGCCGAGGGCCTTCGAGCCCCGGTCCGGGGGCGGCCGAGACGGCTCGAGCGAGTCGGCGGGGCCGGTCCCCCTCGTGGTCACCCTACTCCTTGAGGGTGGGGACGTCCAGGTACTGCTGCAGGTACTCGTCCTGGAGGTCTTCGAGGGTGCCGTCGCTCTTCATCTCGCCGAGCACCTCGTTCACGCAGCCGACCAGCGGGTTGCCCTTCTCGAAGAGCATCCCGAACTGCTCGTTTCTCGGGTACTGGCCGATGACCTCCGAGTTGTCTATCTCGAAGTCGCGCAGGTACACCGTCGTCACCAGGTCGGTGACGAAGACGTCGATCTGGCCGCCCTCCAGCGCGGACCTGACGTCGTTGGTGGTGTCGTAGACCTTGGGCTCCTCGTTCGGCTGGAGGTCCTCGTTGACGAAGTCCAGGGCCGTGGTGCCGACCTGGGCCCCGAGCTGCGCGTCCTTGAGGTCCGAGACGGATTCGGCGTCGGCGACTCGGAGTCCTCCAGGACGAGCACGCCCTGGGTGTTGTCGAAGTAACCGTCGGAGAAGTCGACGACCCGCTCGCGCTCGGGGGTGATGGTGATCTGGTTGATGTCGAAGTCGTAGTCCTTGGCGCCGGGCGCGTAGGACTTGTTGAACGGCTCGACGACCCACTCCACGGGCAGGTCCATGCGCTCGGCGACCTCGTTGGCGACCTCGCCCTCGTAGCCCGAGTAGTTCTCGGGATCTCCCTCGAACCACGGCGGGTAGGCCGGCTTGTCCGTGGCGACGGTCAGGACGCCCTCCTCGAAGAGCGGCGGGTCGCTGAGGTTGCAGGGTTCCCTGGATTCTACTTCCCCGGACGAACCGCCCTGCGACGAGCCCTGCTGCGCCCCGCAACCGGCGAGCAGCGCCGCCGCCAGGAGGACGCCCAAGAGCAAGAACAGCTTTCTCACTAGCCCCACTCCGATCTATAGCCCGCCGTCCGCACGTTTCGGCCTCGCCGACCCGGATTCCTTTTGGGTAAGCCACAAACACGCCTGCGCGCCGGCCAGTATAGGGAGGGTCGAGGGACGTTTCAACGCGCAGGCGAGAGGGCGTAAATGGTTGCGTGGCGACGGTCCGGGGAATCATAGACAATTGGGGCTAGGGTCAGCCAGAGGTGAGGGAGGGTTTATGAGCGAACGGGAAGGCACGGTGGAGAGCCCGCTGCAGACCGAGCGCGGCAAGACCGCCGTCAAGGATACCGTCGTCTCCAAGATAGCCGGCAAGGCCGCCCAGGAGGTGCCTGGCGTGCACATGGGCGGCAGGGCCGGCGGTGTCCTCGGCGGCATAACCGGCTCGGGCGGCCAGACCAGCGGCGTCTCCGTCACGGTCGGCAGCGTGGAGGCCGCCATAGACCTGACGATGAGCATCGAGCACGGCCACAACATCCTCGAGACCGTCGGGGAGTTGAGGCGCAGGATCTCGGAAGATGTCGAGAGCATGACGGGCCTGCGCGTAACGGAGATGAACGCCACCATCAACGACATCGTCTTCCCCGAGGATGAGCAGGAGAGCGTCGGCGGGGCGGAGACCAGGCAGATCGAAGCCCCTACCCGAGAGGCAACTCGAGAGGTGCCTCAACAGGAACCCCAGGAAGAAGCCCGGGAGGAAGCGACGGCGAGACCCGCCAGACCCGCCCCGCCACCCGCCGCCGAAGATCAGGCCGCGGCGGACGAGGAACCGACCGAGAGTCCGCCGGCGCAACCGGCCAGCCCGAGCAGCGAGGCCCAAACAGAGGACGCGCCCGTAGCGCCTGCGGAGGAGCCTGAAGCGGAGCCCAGTGAGGAAAGCCCGTCGAAGGGGGAGACCGAGGAGCTCCGTCCCGGCGAGAGCGAGACTATGAGGGAATGGCGGACCTCGCGGGAAGGCTCCCGGCGCAGGCGGCCTCCCGAGGAGGAGTAGGCCGCGGACGAAGAGGCTCTGTTGGACGGCGTGGGTTCCAGGGTCATCTCCACGTCCCGGCTCGAGACCCACGTCTTGACGGGTGGTGGCGCGGCCGGGTCCCCGGTCCTCTTCTTGCACGGCAACGCTTCATCGTCGCGCTTCTACGAGGAGACGCTGGCCGCGCTGCCTCCGGCCTACCGGGGGATAGCCCCCGACCTGCGGGGCTTCGGCGGCTCGGAGACAAAGCCGCTGGACGCGACGCGGGGCCTCGCGGATTTCTCCGACGACCTGCGCTCGCTGGTGGAGTCTTTGGGGCTCGAAGGCGTCCACCTCGTCGGTTGGTCGGCCGGCGGGACGGTCGCCATGAAGTACGCTATCGACCACCCGGACGGCGTAGCATCGATCGTCCTGGTCAACCCAATGTCCCCCTTCGGTTTCGGGGGGACGAAGGATGCTCGGGGACGTCTGTGCTGGCCGGATCACGCCGGCTCCGGCGGCGGAACGGCCAACCCGGAGTTCGTCCGGCGCCTGAAAGTGGGAGACCGCGGCGGCGACGACCCGAACTCGCCCCGCAACGTGATGAACAACTTCTACTTCAAGCCGCCTTTCAGGGTCGCCACCGACCGCGAGGAAGTCTTCCTCTCCTCGGTCCTCTCGACGCAGACCGGCGAGGACAACTACCCCGGCGATCTGACTTTCTCCGACAACTGGCCCGGTGTGGCCCCCGGCACGCGGGGCATGAACAACGCCATCTCCCCCAGGTACTGCGACCTCTCCCGTTTCTCGGCGATAGGTCCCAAGCCGGACGTGCTCTGGGTCAGGGGCTCGGACGACGCGATCGTCTCCGACGCTTCCCTGCTCGATTTCGGCAACCTGGGCAAACTCGGGTACGTCGAAGGATGGCCCGGAGCCGAGGTGTTCCCGCCCCAGCCCATGGTCGCCCAGACCCGGGCCGTCCTTGACGCTTACGCCGGCAGCGGCGGGCGCTACCGCGAAGAGGTCGTCGAGGATTGCGGCCACACCCCGCACGTCGAAAAGCCCGAAGAGTTCCGGAGGCTCCTCTTCGGTTTCCTCGAAGGCCGATCCTAGAGCGAATCGAACGAGACCGCGCGGGCCAGCCCGGCTCGTGGCAGCGGGGACGTCCACGCCCGTGCTAGGCTAGCGCTCGCACTGGCAGCGGGACCCAAGGAGGATCCATGGAGTATCGCCGTCTCGGACGATCCGGCCTGTTCGTCTCTGCCCTGACCCTCGGCACCATGACGTTCGGCGGCCGCGGCAAGTTCGGCATGGTCGGCTCGACGGACGTCGCCGGCGCCACCCGGCAGGTAGACCTCTGCCTGGACGCCGGGGTCAACCTCTTCGACACCGCCGACGCGTACTCCGGCGGCGAGTCCGAGGAGATACTGGGGCAGGCGATCTCCGGCCGCCGCGACAGCTGCTGCTCGCCACCAAGGTGCGCATGCCGGTGGGGGATGGCACCAACGAGACGGGCCTCTCCCGCCAGCACATGATCCGCCAGTGCGAGGCCAGCCTCAGGCGCCTGGGGACCGACTATATAGACCTCTACCAGGCGCACGAGTGGGACGGCTTGACGCCGCTGGAGGAGACGCTGGAGGCGTTCGACACCCTCGTCCGCTCGGGCAAGGTGCGCTACGTCGGCTCGTCCAACCACGCGGGCTGGCAGCTCATGAAGGCCCTCGGGACCTCGGACCGGCTCGGGTACCAGCGATACGTGAGCCAGCAGATCTACTACACCCTGGAGTCGCGCGACGCCGAGTACGACCTGGTGCCCCTCGGCCTCGACCAGGGATGCTCGATCCTGGTCTGGAGCCCGCTGGCCGGCGGCCTGCTCTCGGGCAAGTACCGCCGCGACAAGGATGCCGAAGAGGGGCGCCACGTCGAGGGCTGGGACGAGCCGCCGGTGCGCGACGCGGAGAAGCTCTACGACACCATCGACGTCCTGGTGGAGATCGCCGACGGGCGCGGCGTCTCGGCCGCCCAGGTCGCCCTGGCCTGGCTGATGGGACGTCCCGCCGTGGCCTCCATCGTCGTCGGCGCCCGCACCGACGAGCAGCTCGCCGACAACCTCAAGGCCGCCGAACTGCGCCTCTCCGACGACGAGCGGCGGCGCCTCGACGAGGTCAGCGCGCCGCCGCTCATCTACCCCTTCTGGCACCAGCTCAGGACCGCCTCGGACCGGCTCGGACCGGCGGATCTGTCGTTGTTGGGCCCGCATGTAGGGTAGGGCGGTCGGCGGAAGTTCCTCTGGCGGGCCCGCTGGTCAGCCCGCTGCGCCCGCTACGCGGGCCTCCGCTCTCAGCTTGCTTCGGCTTCGCCTCGCTTTCAGCTTTTCGGGCGGAATGGCGGTACTTGTAGGTCCAGGCGGATGGCGGTGAGTCGCAGGGCGAAGACGGTGGCGATGGGGAGGAGGGCGACGATGGATCCGGATACGTCGGTCTGCTTGAGGAGTAGGTAGACGGCGGCGCCCGCGATGGCGGCGGTGGCGTAGATGTCGCGGCGGAGTATCAGGGGGACTTCCGCGCAGAGGATGTCGCGCATGACGCCGCCCGCGGCGCCCGTGATCGTGGCCATCACGACGACGATGAAGCCGGGCACTCCGGCCTCGTAGGCGGTGCGCGCCCCAATAAAGGTGAAGAGCGCGAGCCCGAAGGCGTCGGCGACGAGCAGCGAGATCCGGGGCGGCGTGAAGAACCGACCGTAGACGAGGGTCGCAGCGGTGGCGGCCAGGATGACCACGAGGTACGTCGGGTTCTCTATCCAGAAGATCGGGCGCTTGTCCAGCAGTACGTCCCTGACCGTCCCGCCCCCGATGGCCGTGACCACCGCCACGACCACCACCCCGAAGAGGTCCATGCTCTTGCGGCCCGCGGTGAGCGCCCCGCTCACCGCGAACACCGCCACCCCGAACAGATCCAGGACGTACAGGCCCACGCCCGACAGACTAGCAAGCCGGCAACGTTGCCCGCACGGGTGGGCGGGAACTGTAGATTGCGGAGGCATAACGTGAGATATTTGTCTTGCCCTCGCGGGAGGAGAGCCTTTATCGGCCGGGACCCGGGGGGCGGAGTGCAAGCCGGGTGCGAGGCACGGGAGGACGTACCGCGACCATTACCTTCGCGTACGAGCGGTTAATCGTCCAACTCATTGACGTCCCGATCCCGCCGCGACCGAGATAGGGGGCCCCATGTCCACCGAAGTGAGCGAGGCCGGCAGGGTCGAAGACCCGCGTTTGCGGCGGGACCTGCACCTGTGGGAGGCGGTTGGCCTCTCGCTGGCCCTGATGGCGCCTTCGATGGCCGCCAACATCAACCCGCAGGGCACCGCCGGCAGCGTAGGGCGCGCGGTCCCGCTCGCGTTCGCGCTGGCGACGGTCGGCGTGCTCCTGATCGCCTGGACCTTCGTCCGGCTCACGCAGCGCTTCAACCACGCCGGCAGCGTGTACGGCTTCGTCGGCGCCTCGCTCGGGCCGCGGACGGGCGTCGTCGCCGGGTGGGCCCTGATGGGCACGTACACCTTCTACGGCGTCGTCACGGTCATGGCGACCGGCATCTTCGGCGCGGAGTTCCTGAACAGCCTGGGCATCTGGACGAACCAGCCGGAGTGGGCGCCGTTCGTGGTCGGGGCCGTTGCCCTGGCCGGTGTGTGGGGGTTCGCGGTGTCTAGGATCCGCGAGGGCACGAGGGTCTTGCTGCTGATCGAGGGCACGACGGTGGCTCTGATCCTGATAGTCAGCGTCGTGATACTGGTCAGGCTCGCGACGGGCACGGCCCCCAACGGCAACACTCTAGACTTCTCGGTGTTCACGGTGCCGGCCGGGACGGGCACGTCGGCGCTCTTTCTCGGGATCGTCTTCGGGTTCCTCTCGTTCGCCGGGTTCGAGGCGGCGGCAACGATGGGCGAGGAGGCCGAACAGCCCCGGCGCGATATCCCGCGCGCGATACTGGCCGTCGCCATCTTCGGCGGCCTCTACTTCGTCTTCGTTACCTCCGTCGAGGTTATGGGCTTCGGGACCGACGCCAGGGGCGTGGAGAACTTTGTAGCGTCGGGCTCGCTGCTGGGTGACCTCGGCAGCCTGTACGTTGCCGGGTGGGTCGGGGAGTTGATCACCATCGGCGCCGCGGTGAGCGCCTTCGGCTGCGTGCTGGCGTGCGTCGTCGGGGCCACGCGCATGCTCTACGCGCTCTCGCGCGACGAGGTCGGCCCGCCACCGCTCGGCACCGTCTCGGACAGGAACGGCGTCCCGGTGCGCTCCACGGCCGCCATCGTCATCGTCGTGTACGCGATCACCTTCCTCTGCTGGTTCGCGCTCGGCCTGGCGCCCTTCGACCTGTTCGTGGCGGCGGCGACGATTGGTACCCTGGTCCTGCTCCTGGTCTACGCGCTCGCGACGATCGGGGCCGCGAAGCTGCTGTTCTTCTCGGGAGAACGGACGGTCGCCATGTGGGAGGTCGTCGTGCCCTTCCTGGCGCTCGTGGTCATCGGCTACACGCTCTTCCGCAACGTCTACCCCTACCCAACGGAGGCCGCGAGGTGGTACCCGATCATCGCCGCGGCGTGGGTAGCTGTGGGGATCGCGCTCACGTTCATCCGCTACGCCGCGACGCGGCGCGCCGGAGAACGGCTGATGGCCGAGGAAGGCCTCTCCACCGAGACCGGCTCCCGGATGTAACGGCGTCCGTAGACGGGCGCTGTGGACCAGGGAACCCTGGCGTGAGATATTGGGCGCGTCGTCGCGGAGGAGGGGGAGATGCACCTAGATCCTGGGGGTGAGATGCAAGCCGAGCGCGAGGCTCCGGACAACGTGGCGGAGGCCCTGCCGGAAGATACCCTGTGGGTGAGGTTCGTGTTCGTGGACCACGCCGGCATCCCGAAGGGCAAGGCCGTCTACAGGGACGGCTTCGAGCGGAGGGCGAGGGCCGGGGTGGGGCTCGCCAAGGGGGTCATGGCCCTGGACCCGAGCGGGATGCTGAACCCGGAGTCGGGGCTGACCGCGGTGGGGGAGTGCCGGCTGGTGCCCGACCTCGCGACGTTCACCCCTCTACCGTTCGCCGTTGGGCAGGCGATGGTTACCTGCGACATGATGGAGCCGGACGCCAGCACGCCGTGGGATGGGTGCCCGCGCGGCGCCCTCAAGCGGGTGCTGGAGCGGCTCGCGGAGCGAGGGTACAGGTCGGTGGCCTCCTACGAGGCGGAGTTCTACGTATGGGGCCCCGAAGGGCCGCTCGACGATACGCCCTACGCGGCGAGCTTCGCGCTGACGCCGGCGGCGGAGTTCATGGCGGATCTGGCTCTGACGCTGCAGGAGATGGGGATCCGGCCCGAGCAGTGCCACGCCGAGGTCGGGCCCGGCAACCTGGAGCTCTCCGTGGGAGAGACCGAGGCCCTGGCCGCCGCCGACAGGCGCGTGATGGTGCTCGAGGCGATCCGCGGCGTGGCGCAAGGGATGGGCCTGGAGACGACTATGGCCCCGAAGCCGTACCTGGACGGGGCCGGCAACGGCCACCACCTGCACGTGAGCCTCTACGAGGGTGACGCCCCCGTGCTCTTCGACCCCTCCGGTACCCTCAACGGTCCTGGCTCGGGCTTCGTGGCGGGCGTCCTGGAGCATCTCCCCGCGGTCATGGCGCTCACAGCACCGTCCCCGAACTCCTACCAGCGGCTCGCCCCCGGCATGTGGGCTTCCGCCTACGCCGCCTACGGCCTGGATAACAGGGAGGCGGCCGTAAGGCTCGCCTCGCCCGTCGCCGGCAGGGAGTCCACGACGGCGAACGTGGAGGTCAAACCGGTCGACGTGACGGCGAATCCCTACCTGGCGCTCGCCGCCGTCCTGACCGCCGGGATGGACGGGATGGAGCGGAATCTGAACCCCGGGGAGCCGACGATGGTCGACCCGGCCTCTCTCACCGACGAGGAGCGGATCGACCGGGGCATCCGGCCGCTTCCCGCGTCGCTGGACGAGGCCCTGGACGCGCTGGAGAGGGACGACGTTCTCGTGGAGGCGCTAGGCGAGCCGCTCGTGCGCACGCACCTGGCCGTCGGGCGGGCGCAGACCGCGATAGCTCGCGAGCTCTCGCCGGAGGAGGTGGCGGCCGCGGCCGCGGATTTCTATTAGGCCCATCCTGAAGCAAGGAGGCGCGTCCGCGTGACGGGTCCGCTGGCCGGAAAGGCCCGCACGATCCCCGGTCCTGGGGACTTCGCCCTGCTGCACGAACAGGAGATGCCGCAGAAGGACCAGCTGTGCGGCCCGTTCTGGGGCGCGTTGACGCTCTCGGCCGCCGGCCACGCGACGACGACGAGCCAGGAGGACGTCGCGCTCCTGGCCGGGACGACCCTGGCGGCGGGAGATCCCGCGAGCTGGCTGCCGCCGGGCGCCGCGCCCCGCGACGATTATTCGGCCGAGATCCCGACCGCGCCCGACGAGGCTTCGGCGGGAACCTCCGCGCCGGGGGTGGCCCGAGCCATCGAGGAAATCTCGGGGGGCGCCCTGGCCGTCGTTCCCGTTGCGGGCCCGTGGAGCGCCGATCGCGTGATCTCGCTCGTCGAGATCTCCGCCGCGCAGGCGCCGGAGTGCGTCCTGATCTCCAACCTGCGCACGGGCCTCCTGTGGGGATCTCGCGCGCCTGCGAGGCTCCTGCTCGACCACCTTGCCGGGCGTCGGGTGGAGGGTCCTCCACCGGACTGGGATTGCGGGCACTTCCTGACGATCGCTGCCCGCGTCGAAGGCCCTGGCGGCTCCCTCGTCGTCCTCCGCGACACCTACCAGCAGCTCGGTTGGGGCGGCTACCACATGCAACCGGCCGAGGCCGTGGCTGCGGCGCTCGAGCGGGGCGACGGGCACGAAGGCGGGGTGCTCTGTGTCTGCGAGCCTCCGGCGGCCGAAGCCCTCTCCGCGCGGCTCGGGGAGGCGGGTTTCGAGCTTCGCCACTGGGACAACGGTTCGCCGGATCGCGACGGGGACGGCCACCGTGCGCGGTGAGGAACTCGTCGGCTTTCTCCACTGCGACCTTTCGGGCCTGAGCCGGGGACGGTCGGTTCTGGCCTCGGAGCTGGAGTCGCGCCTCGAGGCGGGCGTGGGGTGGGTTCCGGCCGACCAGGCGCTCACGCCCTTCGGGCCCATCGCCGAGCCCAACCCGTGGGGCTCGACCGGGGACCTTCGGCTGCTACCCGACAGGACCACGCAGACGCGGGTGGACCTCTGGGACGAGGTCTCGCCCCTGCACTTCTTCCTCTGCGACGCGGTCCACACCGACGGCAGCCCCTGGGACTCCTGCCCGCGTACCTTCCTCAAGGACGCGCTCGACCGGCTGGAGCGAGAGACCGGGCTGCGCCTGGTCGCCTCATTCGAGCAGGAGTTCCTGCTGCTGGGTCCAACCTTCGAGCCGGGGCCAGGCTTCTCGTTCGAGGCCCAGCGGCTCGTCGAGCCCTTCGGGCCGCTGGCGATGGCAGCCCTGATTCAGGCGGACCTCGAGCCCGAGACGTTTCTTCCCGAGTACGGGCCGGGACAGTTCGAGATCCCCTGCGCGCCTTCCTCGGGCCTCCTCGCCGCCGACCGGGCCGCCGCGACCAGGGAGGTCGTCCGCGAGGTGGCCCGCAGGCTCGGCTACAGGGCGAGCTTTGCGCCGATGTCCGACCCCCAGGGCGTCGGGAACGGTGTCCACGTCCACATGAGCTTCGTGGACCCGGATGGACGGCCGGCAACCCACGATCCCGAACGGCCCGGCGGCCTGAGCGCCGTCGCCGCGAGCTTCGCCGCCGGCATCCTGGAGCACCTGCCGGCCCTCTGCGCCCTCACCGCGCCGAGCGTCGTCTCCTACCTGCGGCTCGGGCCCCACCACTGGAGCGCGGGCTTCGGCTACGCGGCCGAGCGTGACAGGGAGGCCACCATCCGCATCCCGCCGCTCGTGGGGTTGTCCAAGAGCGATCCCGCCCGCCAGTTCAACCTCGAGTTCCGGGCCGCGGATGCCGCGGCCTGCCCGCACCTGGCGCTCGCCGGGCTGGTCCTCGCCGGCCTGCGTGGGATCCAGGAAGAGCTACCAGAGGTGCACCTCGCGGAGGGGGATCCCGCCGAGCTCGACGAGAAAGAGCGGGGGCGGTTGGGGATCCGTCCGCTTCCAGGATCGCTCGAGGAGGCCCTCGATGCCCTCGAGTCCGATGCGGTCGTCCGCTCCTGGTTCTCGAAAGACCTCCTCGACTGCTACCTCGGTATGAAGCGAACCGAGATCTCACTCCTCGACGGCGCGGACCCTCAAGAGGCCTGCGAGCGGTACCTGCGTGTCTACTGACCTCCTCCGAACGCTGCTCTCGTCCCTGCGAAGTGGAGCTTCCGCGGGCCGTCGCGCTGCGCGAGCGGCTGCACGCCACCCCGGAGCCGAGCCACGAGGAGCGTCTCTCCGCAGGCCTCGTCGCCCAAGCCCTCGAGGCCGGGGACCTGACGCGCGTGGCCGGCACGGGCCTCCTGGCGCGCTCCGGCCCGCCCGGAAACGCCGTCGCGGTGCGGGCCGAGCTCGACGCCCTGCCCATCCGGGAGGAGACCGGCGCCCCCTTCGCCGCCACCAACGGGTTCATGCACGCCTGCGGCCACGACGTCCACATGGCCGCCCTCACGGCCCTGTACCGGGCCGCTGCCCGGGCCGGGGAGGCGCTACCGAAACCCATCGCCGCCCTCTACCAGCCGAGCGAGGAGACGTATCCTGCGGGCGCGGATCTCATCGTGAGGGAAGGGGATACTGGCGAAGGTCACGGACGCGGTCGTGGCGGTTCACGTCCATCCGGAGGTGCCCTGGGGGTCGGTTAGCGTCGAGGAGGGCCCGGTGAACGCCGCGTGCGACTACCTGCGCATCGTCGTCGAGGGATCGGGCGGCCACGGGGCCTACCCGCACCTCGCGCACGACCCCATACTCGCCCTCTCCCACGCCGTCGTCGCGCTGCAGTCGCTGGTGAGCCGCCGGACGGATCCGATGCACGCGGCGGTCTTCAGCGTCGGCTGGTTGCGCGCGGGGTCGGCCGAGAACGTCATACCCGGCACGGCGGAGGCCGGCGGCACGCTGCGCGCCCTGGACCCCGAGAGACCGCGAGCCGCTGCGGGAGGCGGCCCGCGAGATCGTCGCGCACACGGCCCGGGCGCACGGCTGCTCCGCGAGGGTGGAGGTGACCGAGGGAGAGCCCGCGACGGTCAACGAGCCGTCCCTGGCAGCGGCGGCTCGCGCGTTGCTCCCCGAGGCCGGCTTCGAGCGCGCGCCGGCGATGAGGTCCTGCGGGTCGGACGACTTCGGCTTCTACGGCGCGATGGCGCCGACGCTCATGCTCTTCGTCGGCCTCAAGGACGGTCCGGACATCCCGAACGTGCCGCTCCACCACCCCGGTTCCTGCCGTCCAACGAAGCGGTGGGGGCGGTCGCCCGGGCGCAGGCGGTCGCCTTCGCGGCGGCCTCTTCTCCTGGTCCCGACGTGTAATGCTGCGTAGAAAGATCGCTCCGAACGGAGGTGGCGCATGGAAGCGGTAGACCTCACGCAAGTCCCCGTGGTGGACAACCACTGCCACGGGATAGTGCCCGACCAGGCTTTCGAGGATATCGTGGGTTGGCGGCAAACCCTCACCGAGTCCACGGACCCCGTGATGCCGCGCGAGCACGTCGCGAGCACGGCCGTCTACGGACGGATGGTCCGGGCACTAGCCGGCTTCTTCGACCGCGAGCCCGACGAGGAGAGCCGTCTTCGCCGCCCGCCAGGAGAAGGACGGCCGCGAGCTCACCGCCGAGCTCTTGCGGGCCGCCAACATCGACACCCTCCTCCTCGACACCGGCTTCCCGCCGCCCGAGGAGGTGCTTCTCGGTGCCGGAGCTCGGCGGAGCTCGGGGTGTGCCGCACGGAGCCGATGCTGCGGCTGGAGATCCTGATGCAAGACCTGCTCGCCGAGCACGACTCCCTGGCCGAGACGGAGGAGGCGCTCGCCGCCGCCCTCGAAGACGTGCGGGGCCAGGGCTACGTGGCCCTCAAGAGCATCGCCGCCTACCGGACGGGCCTGGACATCCGGGAGTGGACGCGAGAAGAGGCGGAGGCCTCGCTCGCCGAGTACCGGCGGGATGCCGAGGAAGGAACGCCGCGCCTGGCCCACAAGCCTCTGCTCGATACCCTGCTGCACGTCGCCCTCGCGCGGGCCGCCAGGCAGGAGGTCCCGGTCCAGTTCCACGTCGGCTACGGTGACGCCGACACCGACCTCCTGCTCGGAAACCCACTCTACCTGCGCCCCGTGCTCCAGAGGCCCGATTACCGCGCCATGCCCGTCGTGCTGCTGCACGAGTGCTACCCGTACACCCGGCAGGGCGGCTACCTGGCCTCTATCTACGACAACGTCTACCTGGACCTCTCTTACGGCATCCCGCTTCTGGGATACGGCGAGATGCTCTCCTTCACGCGGCAGGCGCTAGGTGTCGCCCCGGCTACCAAGCTCATGTACAGCTCCGACGGCATAGTCGTGCCCGAGTTGCACTGGATGAGCGCCATAGACGGGCGGCGCGTGATCGGCGAGGCGCTAGGAGAATCGGTTGCCCACGGGGAGATGAGCCTCGCCGAGGCCGAAGCCGCCGGCGAGGGCATCCTGCGCGGCAACGCGAAGCGCCTGTACCGCCTGAAATCCGACTAGAAACGGTTTGGAAACCTCTCAGCTCCACGATATTGGGTGAATAATGGCAACATTGAGCCCAGGTGCGATACGCTGGCAGTGGAATTTATCTCAGAGGTGACCATGGATCAGAGCACCGTCGTACTGAAAATCGACGGTCCGCTGGCAAGCATCACGCTCAATCGGCCCGACGTTCTGAATGCCGAGAACCTAGCCTGGGTCCAGGCGCTCGAAGCTGCGGTGCGCACGGTAGCATCCGAGTCCGACGTGCGAATTGTTCTCGTGCGCGGCGCCGGTCGAGCTTTCTGCGCCGGGATGGATCTGGAGATGTTGAGCAGGGAGGGGATGCCGGACGGCTTCTACGAAGGCCAGGAGCGCGCCTTTGGCGAACTGGAGCAGATGGACAAGATCACCATAGCCGCCCTACACGGCTACTGTCTTGGGGGCGGCCTGCAGCTCGCCATCTCCTGCGACATCCGCATCTGCAGCACGGATTGTCGTCTCGGCTTGCCGGCCGTCCAGGAGGGGATGTTCCCGGGCATGGCCGTCTTCCGACTCCCGCGCTTGATCGGGCTTGGACCGGCCCGCCGCTTGATCCTCTCGGGCGAGATCATCGGACCGGAGGAAGCGCTGCGCCTGGGGCTGATCGACCATCTCGTGCCCGCCGAACGCTTCGAAGCGGGCGTGGCCGAGGTACTCACGACCTATCTCGATGCGCCACGCACCGCGAGCCTGGCTTCCAAGCACCTGATGAAGCGCTCGCTCGACGCGCCTTTCGAGACGGTCTATCAGGAGTCCCTTCCACTGTTGGCCGAGTGCCTGACTTCGCCCGATGTCGAATCGGCCAGGGAAGCATGGCGCCGCCGAACCGAGCGCCGCAGCTAGCGCCCTCTTGCTCTTCGCTATGCTCCGGCGACCCGTCGGCCTCGGCCAGTCCAATACCGCTCGCGCACAACGCGCTTGAGCACTTTCCCGCTCGGGTTACGCGGCAGCACGTCAACGAAATCCACCGAGCGAGGCAACTCAAAGCTACCCAGCTTCCCGCGGCAGAAACCGATAATCTCCTCCTCGGTGGTCGTCGTTCCCGTGCGTAGCACCACGACGGCCTTCACCGTCTCACCCCACCGCTCATCCGGTACCCCGATGACGGCGGCATCGGCGATGGCCGGGTGTCGGAACAGGACGTCTTCGACGACGCGTGGGTAGACGTTCTCCCCGCCCGACACGATCATGTCCTTCAGCCGATCCTGGACGTAGACGTAGCCTTCGTCGTCCATGTAGCCGACGTCGCCGGTATGTAGCCAGCCGCCACGGAGTACCTCCGCCGACACATCCGGCCGATGCCAATAGCCTCGCATCAACTGTGGGCCACGGGCAACGACCTCGCCGAGCGCGCCATTGGGCAGGGGGGTATCGTCATCGGCCACGATGCGGATCTCCGTCTCCGTTGCCGGGCTTCCGGCGGAGATCATCAGCTCGGGCTGTTCGTTCAACCCACGCCGGTGATCGGCGGGGGACAGGAAGGTCAGGGCTTGGGTCGCCTCGGTCATCCCATACGACTGTACAAAGCCACACTGGAACGCGTCCATCGCCCCCCGTAGTGTCTGTTCGGCGATGGGCGACGCGCCGTAGTAGACCAACCGCAGAGAATCGTAGGATCGCTCGGCAGCATCCGGCACCCCGACGAGACACGCTTGGATCATCGACGGCACGAGCACGGCATAGCAGATCCGCTCTTCGCTCAGGGCTCGGACGACTTCCGGAGGTTCAAAGTCCTCCTGGATGTACAGGCATCCGCCCCGAGAGACACAACTAAAGGTGCTGGGAACGGCAGCTGCGTGGAACAGAGGCGCAACGACCAGACTGCGCTCGGCGGGCTCGAGCTGGAGCACGTGCCCGATCTGACCGACGTTTGCCGTCACGGCGCGGTGGGTGAGGACCGCCCCTTTCGGATGCCCGGTTGTCCCGCTCGTGTACATCTGGTAGGCGTCGCTCTCCTCGGTGACGATGCACTCGGGTGGTGTGCTTGGCTCGTCGGCCACCCAATCGTGGAAGCTTTCCCACCCTACGAGACCTACCGCATCCAAGTCGACGAAGCGCTCGACGGTCACGAGCTTGCTTCGGAAGCCATCTATGGTGGTTAGGTACTGCCGGGCGGCAAAAAGCACCCGTGGTTGAGCATCGTCGAGAATGTACGTCCACTCCGGCACCGCCAGCCGGTAGTTGAGGGGTACCACGGTGACACCCGCCTTGGAGGCCGCGAAGTAGATCAGAACGTACTCGATGCTGTTCTTGGAGAGAACCGCGACTCGATCGCCTACCCGCAGCCCGGCGGCGACAAACGCATTGGCCAGTCGGTTTACCGCGGCCCGCGCTTCGCGATACGTCAGGCGGCGCTCGCCCTGCACCGCGAACTGCGTCCCGGGCCGCGCGTCGGCCCAGTAGTCGAGGAAATCATGCAGGCGCAATTCCTATGCCTCCGTCGCATCCGCACGGTGTTTTGCAGGAACAGCATACCCCAGGAGGAGAGGTAGACGCATCTTCGAATGCACGGTTGTTGAGCTCGAGAAACACACTTTGGGGGAGCGGCGTGGCCGGACCTTCGATGCCCTTCGGGAGTCGAAGAACCTTTATGGTGCCAGGGTATGTCGGGGATGGCCCGCTCGGCGTCAGAGGGATACGGACCGGTACAGGACACGGCTGCCCCCTGAAACTCGAGAGCGATGCTCCTTGATCTTAGCCTACGGATGGTCCTGAAGCGCACCTGTCCCTGTTTGCAGAATGGTTTCTGGAGGGCGACTCAGAAGGGTTGGTGTGGGCGGCTTAAGTCCGCCGCCGTCCGGCGGGGTGGCCGTACGCCCAAGGTCTCAACAAAAGTCGGGTCCTCCGGCCGATTCGCTCCTTCCCCGTCGTCATTACCCTGAGGGCGTAAGGTGATCCTCCACCGAAAGGAGCGAACAAATGATCGACCAGAGGACCAGGCTCGTTGTCAGGCCCACGGAGCTCTCCGGAAGGAAGGCCACCGACGAACCGCGCGATTTGCCCTACAGCGCCTATCCGGGTGCCAGGGACGTAGCGCAGCACGGGGTACAGCCCCTGCCGGCTCACTTGCCGCTCGTCGATTTCGCGCGGGCAGAACCCTACCGCGGCCGGTACGCCACGGTCCTTGCGACGGACCTGACGCGGGCCCAGTTACTGCAGATGGCGCGCGTGATAGCCGTCTCGTTTGTCCATCGCGAACCGCAGGCCCGTCACCTCCGACCGCCGAAGCATCCGCCCGTGGGGCTCATGGAGGCGCGTCACATCGACCCGTTCGGAACCACCTCGTTCGGCGAGTGGGACGCGGAGACGCTCATGTACTGGATCATCCGCCTCACCGCGTTGACCGATCCCACCAGCCCCCTTGACGCCGTCGAGGTCAACGAGGAGACACTTTCCCAGTCCCTCGCCATCGTTGACGAGAGTGGCCAGGTCATCGGCGGGGCGTTCAACGAGACGATGCCGCCCCTCGACGTGATGCCCGAGCTCCGCGAGGACGACCCGTTCCTCGGCGCTTCCTTGGCGGCCTACGAGCCGGTCTATGCCCAGCTGGGCGCGCAGGACGTGGAGGCGCTGGCGGCGTTGTCCGACCGGTACCCGACCTTCCGGAAGGCGTATGCGGAGGGCAAGGTCGGTCACCATCTCCTGATAGCCCGATCCGACGCGCTCGCCAAGGCGGACACCTTCGAGCTCGTGGCGGCGGGCGCCGAGCGCTACCAGGGTCTCGGCTACGGGTACATGGTCACCGAGGCGACCAACCAGTGGACCGGGGCGGCCTTCGAAGCCCTGGGCGGGGCGCGCGTGCACTTCGCTCCTTTCCGGGCGCGGCCTACGGTTAGCAAGAGCGCCGAGCCGCTGGAGGATGTGTCGACGAGCCCGGACGGGTTCCTGTCGGACAAGGACAGCGGAGGCATGTTCTACGTGCTGCGCCTCGCCTAGTGAGCGCAGCCTCGGCGTCAGGCGCCTGAGATGGAAGGAGGCGGCCGTCGTCGACGGCGGCCACCTCCCGAGCTTCAGGAAGAATTTCTGGGCCGTGGGTCTCTCGACTCTGTCGGCACGATGTCCACCTGGCTCGTCTCGGGGGTCATGGGCACAACCACCTGGCCCTTGGTGAGCTTCAGGTCGAACTCTTTGGTCTCGTCGCCCTGCCGCACGCGCAGGGTTCCGGCGATGCCCTCGGAGTCTCCCTCGGGGGTGGCCTTGTGCGCCCACACCTTCAGCTCGGCGGCCTCACTATTGTCCGGCTGGAAGGTCGCCTGGCGTAGCGAGGTGAGGTTGGGAACCGCTCCGGCCGTCGCCCGGCTGTGCTGTTCCCCGTCCGGGTAACTCAGTTGCACGTCGGCCGTGGCGGGGTGGCCCGTCTCGATCACCGAGAAGTGGGTGAGCCCGTCCTCCTCCCGCAGCTCGACGATCAGGCGCTTCGCGAAGGATCGGCGCATGGCGAAGGTCATGCCGAGCACCAGCACGCTCACCAGCAGGGCGAGGCCGCGCTGGAAGAGGTCGGACCAGATCAGGAGCCCGTGCAGAAAGATGCTGGCCAGGAACAGGACGTAGATGCCCACGAGGAGGACAGGGTTGCTCAGGAACCTGTAGACGGCCTGGGGGACGCGTCGCCCTTGCGGCGGCTGGCGACGAGCATTAGCACCGGGAATATGCCGCCGAGCAGCGGGACGATGAGCACCCCGATGATGCTCAACAGCCCGGTGAAAGAGCCCGAGTCCGTCAACAACAACCACTCCGACATCAAGAAGGCCGCGACCACGGGGGATACGGCGAGGAGGAACCCCCCGTACTTGCTGGAGATAATGCGGCCGAAGAGCCGCGAAGCGCCGGAGTCGCGGGTCGGAGACGCCGCGTCGGTGTCCGAAGGCGCGGCACGCTCCTCTCCCAGGGCTTGCCAGATCTGGGCCGAACCCTGGCGTCCGCGCCTGGTGGCCAGTCGGACTTCGTAGAGGGTCTCGCCTTCGGAGCCTGCCCGCTCTCCGACGAAACCCTGGTCTGACAGGTCGTCGAGGAGCGCCCGGGCGCCGTCCTCGTCTTGTTGCAGGAAAGCTGCCGTCTCGGCCAGGCTCACCCTACCCTGCCGCGTGATCCACCCTACCAGCCCGGCCTGCGAGTCGGGCAGCGAGAAGACGTCGGTCATGCTCATGCCGGCCGTGTCCCTGGCGCCCTCGTACTCCAGGCGCATGGAGGAGACCACCCGCACCCGCGCACGCTGCTGGTCGGCGTCCACCACCTCGAGCGCCAGCTGATCTCGGCTCTCTCGCAACTCCGGGAGCCTTTCGAGAACGGCCGGGTCGCCGTCCTTGCCGAGTATCTCCCAGTGTTCGGTCACCGAGGCTTCCACGCGGCGCACGGCGCCGTCGACTTCGGCGTCCAGGCGGAAGCGGGCTTCGTCTCCGCTCGTCCCCAGGTAGACCACGCCGAGGCGCAGGCCGGAAGCGTTGGCGAAAGGCCGTTTACGCTCGTGGAGGAGCAACGTGCCCTGGCGTCGGGGCAGGACGAGGATCGGACGGGT
This sequence comes from uncultured Rubrobacteraceae bacterium, assembly GCA_963769655.1. GTDB lineage: Bacteria > Actinomycetota > Rubrobacteria > Rubrobacterales > Rubrobacteraceae > CAVYMT01. The sequence continues at coordinate 200,417 of CAVYMT010000006.1, forward strand.
CACCGCGGGCAGCCGCTCGCGAACCAGGTTGAAGAGGACCATCGTGTACTGGATCGAACCCATCCCCATGCCGAGGACGACGAAGACGGAGCCAAGCACGTAGACCATGGGCCCGATCTCCGCCGACAACGGGTCGAGGGCCGTGCCGGTCTGGCCCTGCAAGACCCGCGGGCCGATGGACCCGTTGACCCCCAGCACGAAGAGGCAGTACAGGAGTATCGCGGTCACCTGTGCCGCGGCGGCGCCCCAGACCAGCGAGCGTGCGCTCTGGTCGCGGTGCAGCACGACCCTGGCGCAGGTGCTCAGCGACAGATGCCCGAAGAAGGCGGTGAGGATGACGCCGAAGACCAGCCCCAGGATCTACGGGTTGAGCGGTTCCCCGTTGAGGAACGGGACGTCGACGCGAAGCAGGAACTCCGACCGCACATAGAAGTACGCGAGGATCGAGAGGACCACGACCAGGGTCACGTTGACCGCCCCCACGAGCAGGGCCGAGGCCACGGTCGCGTCGAGCGACGGTCGTCGCAGGAAGTAGAGCCCGATGAGGAAGAGCAGCACAACCCAGAATACGGCCGGTACGCGCGTGGCGCCTTCGAGGGCGCTGGAGAAGCCAACGTAGAAGACCTGCAGGACCAGAAAACACAGGATAAAGATGCCCACGGAGAGGACGATGGAGCCGGCCCGTCCCAGGTAATCGTCCACGACCTTCCCTATAAAGCCGCTCCCGTAGCGGATGTTGCCGTTGCGCGCGACGGCTTCACCGAGGTACACGATGGTCAGCACGTTGACCAGGCCGAGCACGGTGAGCACGGCCACTCCGGCCAGCGGCCCGATCCCCACTAGGGCGATGGGCAACGCCAGGATGGTGACGCCGACGGTCTCGGTGACGGTCAGCGAGTAAACCGTCCAGAAGGGGGGCAGGTTCTCCAGGCGTTTGGCGAGGCTGGTCCAGGCCCAGCGCAGCCGCTCGCCCGGCGTGGCGCTGGTAGCGTAGACGCTCTCCAGCGGCTCGCGGTACATGCGCTCGTAGGCCTGCCGCTCCGCCGCGTCGTCGAGGCCCAGGGCGGCCCGGATGCCGGGCGCCGACTCGCGGGTGAACCGGTACTTCACGCCGAAGCTGTGGGCGAGGGCCGCCTGCACCCTCGGGTTCTCGGGCACGAGGGTTTCCCACTGCGCGGCGTAGCGCTCCAGGTCCCGGATCGTCGGCCGCAGCGGCGGTTCGCTGCCCGTCGCGAAGGCCTCGAGGAACGCCAGCTCGCGGTCCTCGGCGGCCTCCTGGGAGAGGAAACGCTGCGTGGCCTGCCGTGATTGCTCCATCAGGCTGGCGGCACGGTTCTCGATCAGGTAGAGCACCGTGTTGGCCCGGCGGGCCGGCATGCCGCCGGCCAGGATCGACTCGCGATCCAGCATACCCCCGAAGTCGTCGTCGCCCGTGGCCATCCTTGCGGCCCTACGCCATCAGGCGGGTCGCGACCTGCCGGTACAGCTCGGTTACCGGGTGGTCCGGGTAGCGCAGCGCGAAGATGCCCGTGCTCGACAGGACCATCATCTCCTCGGAGTGGGGCACCACGGCGGCCACCTCGCAGTCGTAGGTCTTCTCGACCCGGTTCTGGACCTCGTCGAAGTCGAAGACCAGCGGCGTGTTGTTGACCACCAGCACCATGCGCGGCACCCCGAGCTTGCGCGCCACGGAGACGGTGACGCTCGTGCCCTCGTAGTCCTGCTGGTCCGGTCGCATGATGATCACCAGCGCGTCGGAGATCGCGAGCGAGAGCAGGGTCTCCTCGTTCAAGCCGGGGTGCGTGTCGATCAGGAGCGCGTCCAGATCGAGCTGGTCTATCAGGTCGCGCACCCCTCATTGAGTAGGCCCACGTCGTAGCCGTCATGCATGACGCGGGCGATGTCGGTGGGACGGATGCTGGACGGGATGAGGAACGCGCGGCCCTCGTGGCCGTTGTCCGAATCGAGGACGTTCGGCGTCACGTCGTGGGCGGTATCCTCGATCGAGCACCGGCCCCACAAATAGTCGTTGAGGGAGTGTTCCAGCGTCGACTGATCCACGCCGAATAGGACGTGGATGCCGGGCGACTGGATGTCGGTGTCGACGACGCCGACGCGCCGTCCCTCGGCCGCCAGCAACATGGCGAGGTTGGCCGTCGTGTTCGACTTGCCGGTCCCGCCCCGGAAGGAGTGGACGGAGATTATCTTGGACATGCGCCCCCTTATCCGTGATCCATCACTGGTCGAGGTTCGTGCGGGAGCGCAGCCGATCCGCTTTGCGCTGCAGGTCCCGGAAGTAGTCGGTCTCGGTGATCTCGGCCACCTGGCGGGCCGTCCTGGTCTCGTCTATCTCGATGCGAAGCAGCCGCACCTCCTGCTTGAGGCGCTGCTCGCGGGCGCGCACCTCGCGCGCCATCCTCTGGAAGACTCGAGCGAGTTGCCCCAGCGCGTCCTCCCGGGCCGCGACCCGCTCTATGGAGCTCGGGTCGAACTCCCCAGCCTCGACCGCCGCCGCCGCAGAAGTGACCCGGTCGACGTTGCGCAGGTATTCGATCTCGAGATCGCGCAGGCGTTTCTTCTCCAGGCTGGCGCCGGTCCTGGCCTGCAAGAGGACGGGATCGAAGGGCTTGGGCAGGTAGTCCTCCGCGCCCATCTCTATGCACCGCACGACGCTCTCTATGTCGTCGAGGGCCGAGATCATGATGACCGGTATCTCGCGCAGCTCGGGGTCGGCCTTCAGGAGCCGCAGCGTCTCGTATCCGTCCAGCTCCGGCATCATCACGTCGAGGAGCACCAGGTCGAATTTCCGCGCCCGGACCATCTCCAGCGCCCGAAGCCCGTTCTCGGCGGCGGCCGTTGTGTAGCCCTCGCGATGAAGGTGGCGGGCCAGCACGTCGCGGTTGATCTCGTTGTTGTCCACGATGATCAGGGGACCCGAGTCCGCCCATGCCGCATCCTCCTGCGGCGGACCCGCAACGCTCGGAACCTCACCGGGCTCCTGCGGTCGCAGGGAAGGCGTCGCCGCCGCTTCGATACCCGAGGGCCCGCCGGCGGCGAGCGCGTGGAAGCGTTCGGCGGACGAGTGGATCTTCTGCAGGTCGGGGAGCATGCCCGACTGGCCCTGAGCCTCCGCCTTCTCCCGCGCCGTTTCGCACAGACCGATGACGGCTTCGATCGGGACGCGCAGCTCGTCGCGCAGGTGCGGTCCGGGGAGCCCCCTATCGGGGTGGAGGGATTCGTTGACCAGGGCGAGGAGGCCGTTGCCCCCCGAGTTGATCTTCTCGAGGTCCGAGATCAGGCCCTCCGGCCCACCCTCGTCCGTCAGGTCCTCCGCGAGCATTTCGCTGTAGTCGATGACGGCGTTCAGGGGCGTGCGCAGCTCGTGGCTCATGTTGGCCAGGAACGTGCTCTTTGCCCGGTTGGCCGACTCCGATTGCTGCCTGGTGCGCTCGAGCTCGGTGATGTCGTGGTACATCACGTACGTACCGACCTGCTCCCCGCCCACGGTGACGGGCACGGCCAGAAGCTCGACGTCCACGAGCGTCCCGTCTTTGCGGCTTCGCCGGGTCACGGCGGCGATCTGCTTGTCGTTCGAGACCCGCTGGGCGTAGTCGGCGGCTTCCGCTTGCATCTCCGGCGTGTTGGTGACGAGGTCGTCGATGCCGCGTCCGACGGCTTCTTCCTGGGTGTAGCCGAACAGGCCCACGGCCGCCGGGTTCCAAGCCACGATCTTCGCATCCAGGTCCACGGTCGCGATCGCCACCGGGCTGTTGAGGACCAGCGCCTCCAAGTACTCCTTCTGCCGGCGCAGCTCGCCCTGCGAGCGGACCAGCTCGTCGTTCTTCGCCTCCATCTCCGTGTACGTGGTCTGCAGCCGGTTGTAGAGCCTCGTGTTCTCCACGATGGTCAGGATCTGCCGCAGGAGCACCAGGCAGATCAGCAACCCCCCGCCGACGTAGACCCCGGCGGTCAGGCCCTCGTTACCGTCGGACGAACGCCAGGCATAGAAGGCGAGGATCCCAACGGCCGGTACGAGTGCGTACGGGACGAGCGAGTCCCATACTCCCCGCGCGGTGGGCGGAGACGCGACCTCTCCCGTATCGTCGAGAGCCAAGGGATACAGCCGCAGGACGAAGGCGCCGAGCCCGATCAGGGTGTAGCCTACCGGCCAGCCCACGTCGACGATGGTACCCGTTATGTAGATGTCGTTGAGTCTCTCGTAACCGTAGACGCTGTCCGTGATCACGACGAAGGCCAGGCCGGCCGCCAGCAGGCCTACGGCCGACCGCAGGGCGCGCTGGCCCGGCCGCAGCGTGAGCACCAGCAAAGAAGCGATCAGGGCGATGTCGACCAGCGGGTAGGCCGCGGCCATCACCTTCGCCAGCACAGGATCGTCTCCCCGGCGGATGATCGGCCCCAGGATGAAGTACCAGCTGAAGGTGACGGCGGCCGTCATGATCATCAACCCGTCGAGCGCGACCCGCGTGCGGGCCGCCACGGGTATCGTGCGAGCCGGGAGCATCAGGATGCCCAGGAGCAGGAAAGGGTACTGGCCCAAAAAGCCGATCGTGGCCACGGACGGCATCGGGGGCGGATGGCCCAGCACCCACACGTAATAGGTAAAGACCACCTGCCCGAAGGCGTAGATGAGGATGCCCGTGCCCAGCAAAACGGGAGCCCGATTCTGGCCCGCAAGAATCGCCGGTCGGTCGGTCGGTCGTCCGTCCCGGCGGCGTCCCGTCCCCACACCCGCGGGATCTTATCGAAACACAGGGGCAAAACGAGCAACGGGATGACGAACCCCGCCACGTTGCTTACGATGGGAGAAATGCGGGGGCCGGCCGGTTGGACCAACACCCAGATTACTAGCAGCGCGTTGAGAAGCGCGAGCAGACCGGCGGCCTGCCAGAAGGCGCGCGCCCTGAAGTCATCTTGCGGGGGTAGCTTCCCTCGTCCAACGACCGCCGTCATATGGTTCCTCCGCTACTGCCCTAAACACTAGCGCCAACCCGGGATCAACCTTCGGAGATCGCGTCTCGGTCCTTTGGAGGCGTGATCCCCACTGTCGCCAGACCGTCGAGACGGTTCCGTCTCCCTGACCACGCCCAGGCTCGCAGAATCCATTATAAGTTGCGGTGCAGCACCGCTCACCCGCCGTCGAACTCGGAGCAGGCGGGCCGGGCTATTTCTCTCTTCATTGGGGTCGTCTAGGCGTCCAGTACCACGTCGGAGAGCGGGCTTCCGATGCAGATCAGGCGATAGCCATTCTCTAGCTCCTGGTCGGAGATGGCGAAGGCGAGGTCCTGATCCACCTCCCCTTCCAGACACTTATGCATGCACGTCGTGCAGGTGCCGCTGCGGCAGTCGTAGGGGAGGGTGAGGCCGGCGTGTTCGGCCTCTTCGAGGATGTACTCGTCCTCGGCAACGTCCACGGTGACGCCGCGCTTTTTGAAGGTCACTCTGTGCGTTCTCGCCATCGTTTCTCCTGCGATAAAGGCCCCGGCCCCGACTCTGCGGGACCGGGGCCTCTTGAGAGCTGCTTGGACTTACAGTTCTTTCGCCCCGAAATCCTCCCCGGGCGCGCCACACACGGGGCACTCCTCGGGAGGCTGGACGCCCTGGAGCTCCTCGCCGCAGGTGCCGCAGACCATCGTGACGGTCATCGGCGGGTGGGGGGCCTCGCCTTCGTCGGCCTCGATCTTCTCCCCGGTGTCCCTGGCGAGGTCGGCGATGGAGACCTTGCCGGTAATGACGTCCTCCATGGTGGTGCGGGCTCCGGTGAGGGCGTCCTCGACGAGGGGGAGGTCTATGTGGGTGGTGCCGCGCTCGCGGGCCAGTTTCTCGGTCATGTTGCGCGAGATGTTGCGCATGAAGCCCTTGGGCGCCCGGTCGAGACGGTCGATGGCTTCCTGGGTCCAGGCGAACTCCTTAGAGCCGCCCTCGGGGACCTGAGCGCCGGCCTCCTGGAAGGCGCCGTGGTCGATGGGGCACGTGGCGCCGCTCGTCTCCTGGACCTGCTGCTTGGCGTGCGAGACGGGGCAGCCGCCGGCGCTCGCCGGCTTGACCTCGAGTGCCTCGCGGCCGGTCTCCTCCAGGTACTGCTGGGCGACGTACTCGCGGGTGATGGTGGAGTAGCCCTTCTTCAGCGCGCTCTTCTCGACCCTCGCCTTTACCCGGCGCTTCTCCTGCCACTCTTCCAGGCTCTCGAGCAGGGCCGTCGCGTCGTCGGTCCAGTGCAGCTCCCGGCCGTCGTAGACCTCCGAGAGGTTCAGGTTCTCGCCCTCGGCCGTGGTGGCGATCCCGGCGTCCACCGCGTGGAAGTGGTTGGGGCCGGCGCCGCAGACGGGGCACTTGGCGGGCTTGCCCTTGGCCACGTAGCGGCACACGTCGCACTCGAAGCGGTTCTTGCCCTGGGCGGAGCGCCGGATCTCGTCCTGTACGTCGGCGCTGACGCCCTCGATGTCGCCCTGGTCCTCGCTCTGGCCGAACCCGCCGCGGCCGGCCTCGAAGATCTCCTGTTTGGCCGCCGCGTCGTCGCCGTTGGCCTTCCCGTTGACATGACCGTTGGCGTGGCCGTTGCCGTTTTCGGAGCCGTTGGTGGTCTCGGTGCGCTCGTCGAAGTCCTTGAAGAGGGAGTCGATGGGCTTCTCCTCGCCCATGGCCTCGGCCTCGCGCATCTGGTCGCCGATGGCGCGCATGGACTGCATGGCTCCTGGCGGCAGGATGCTCTCGATGACCTCGTCTATCACGGTGGAGGTGACGACCGTGTAGCCCTTCTCTATGGCGTACCGGATCACGGCCCCCGTCGCCATGCCGACGACGAAGCCGGGCACCCGGTCCATCCTTTCGAGGGCCTCCTGGGTCCAGGTGATGTGCTCCTCGGCGGTGTAAAGGTCCGGCGCCTGGAACTCGTAGTTGGCGACGAGCACGTTGGTTGACAGGTAGCGCATCATGTTCTCGGTGTTCCCGCCGATGTCCATCTCGTCGTCGGAGTGGTAGCCGATGCGGCCCATGACCACGAGCGTCGGGTTGGCCTCGTTGACGTATTTCAGCGTCTGCTCGAAGGGCTTACCGGCCAGGAGCGTCGTCTTCAGGTCCACGCCCTCGTCGGAGGCGATCTTCTTTGCTATCTCCAGGTGCGCCGTGTAGATCTTGGCGAGGCCCGAGTCGATGATCTCCTCGTGCAGCTTCTCCTGCTCCTTGAAGCGGAACACCTTCTGCGCCTTGCTGGAGAGGACACCCGCTATGGAGTGGAACATGGCGTAGTGGAAGTACGGATCGAAGACGCTGATCGCCTCGACCGTCCCCCCGAATTCGCTCGCCAGGTCGATCGCCCGCTTGAGGCCGCCGAGCGACTTGGCCGACCCGTCGACCGCCACCACGATGTGCTCGAAGGGGCTGCGGTCGAGGTCCTTGACGATGAGCGTGTCGGCGTGCTCGACGCGCCGGACGACGCGCTCGGTGACCGTGCCGAGGACCGTGTCCTTGACGGCGGCCATGCCCATCGCGCCGATGACGACGAGGTCGTAGTCGCCATCGTTGACGTCCTCGACGATGACCTTGAAGTTCTTGCCCTCGAGAGAGCGCCTGACGAGCTCGACGTCGTACTTTTCGCACAGGGGCTCGAGGACGTCGATGTAGGAGTCGGTGATGATCTCCAGCCCCTTGGTGATGAGCTGGTCGTGGATCTTGCGCTGCCGCTTCATCTCGTCTTCGTCGCGGAACTCCTCAGGGAGACCCGACTCCATCTGCCGGAAGCGCACGTCGTGCATCTTGGCCGCGTAGGCGTGACAACCCGCGACCCTGCCCCCGAACTGGCGCGCGACGTCGACGCCGATGACACACGCCTGGTTGGAGTAGTCCGAGTTGTCTACCGGGACGTAAACTTCCTTGTACATAGACCCGCTCTCCTAGCCCATAAGACGCCGAAAGATCCGTCGCTCTGCTCCGCCCGGAAGAAGCCCCTCCTCCGCGCTACCATAGCTTACCGTTTGCCCGTATCTATCGCAAACGAAAGCATTCACACATCACCGACATCTGCGCCACTCAAAGCGCTGCTGGACAACCCGCCCCGGCTGTCGGAAGATGGCCGGGCACGAGGTCGAGAAGGGGGCGCACGGTGATGGGCGATGCGACGCGGCAAGGAACGGCAACGGCGGTCGACCGCGAGGCTTACGCGACGGGGGCGGCGTTCGTTGACGGCGGGTTCGTGCCGGTGGCCGAGGCGCGCGTCCCGATCCTGGACTGGGGCTTTCTGCGCTCGGACGCGACCTACGACGTGGCCCACGTGTGGCGGGGAAACTTCTTCCGGCTAGAGGACCATCTGGACCGCTTCGAGCGGAGCATGGTCCGGTTGCGCATGAGCCTGCCCTACACGCGGGCGGAGATCCGGGACATCCTCGTCGAGTGCGTGCGCCTCAGCGGGCTGCGCGAAGCCTACGCGGAGATCATCTGCACCCGTGGCACGCCGCCACCCGGCTCCCGCGACCCTCGCGCCTGCAAGAACCGCTTCTTCGCCTTCGTCGTGCCGTTTATCTGGATCTCCGACCCCGACAAACAGGAGAAGGGTCTCCACGCCGTCGTCAGCCGCGTCGAGCGCATAGCGCCCGCGGCGGTGGACCCTACCGTCAAGAACTACCACTGGCTCGACCTCCAGAACGGGCTCTTCGAGGCCTACGACCGCGGCGGGGAGACGGCGATCCTAGTGGACGCCGACGATAATGTAGTCGAGGGGCCGGGCTTCAACGTCTTCGCCGTGAAGGAAGGCGAAATCTCCACCCCCGACCGCGGCGTACTCGAGGGCGTTACGCGCAGGACCGTGATCGAGCTTGCCGCCGACCTCGGCATCCCGCTCGCCCAGCGGCCCGTCCCCGCCGCCGAACTCCGCGAGGCCGACGAGGCGTTCATCAGCAGCACCGCCGGCGGCGTCATGCCGATAACGAGCGTGGACGGCTCGCCCCTGGGCGAAGGGAACCCCGGTCCCGTTACCCTACGATTGCGGGACGCCTACTGGGAGCTTCACGAGGACCCCCGCTACGCCCTTCCGGTCCGCTACGTCTGAGCAGCAGCAGCGGGACCTGCGTCCCCAAGATCGATGGTCCCCGAAGACCCGTCCACCGTCACCTGCTGCCCGGTGGCGATGCGTCTGGTGGCGTCGGGGACGCCGACGACGGCCGGGATGCCGTACTCGCGGGCGACGATGGCCCCGTGGGACATCGGGCCGCCCATCTCCATGACCAGGCCGCCGGCCGTGAGGAAGAGCGGCGTCCAACCGGGATCCGTCGAGGGGGCCACCAGGATCTCGCCCGGCTCCAGGCCCCCGTCCGCGGGGTCGAGCACGACGCGCGCCAGGCCGGCCACCACGCCGCCCGAAGCGGGTGTTCCCGCGAGATCCCCCTCCGCCGATCCTGCCTGCTCTGGCTCGGTGCCGTCGGAGAGCAGCACCCGCGGGACGTGCCGGCGGCGCGTCTCCCGCTCGTGGTCGGCGCGGCGTTCGCGGACCAGGGGGCGTGTGTCTTCGCCGGCCACAACCGCCCAAGCCTCGGGCAGCGATAGAAAGAAGACGTCCCCGGCGGCTTCCAGACGTCCGGCCTCCGCCAGCTCCTCCCCGGCCGAGAGCAGGAGCGCCCGAACCCTGGCGAAGAGCAAGACTATGCAGAACTTGGGCATCTCCCGTTGGCCGAGCAGGGCCCGCGCCCGGCTGAGGCAGAGCGCCACCAGCCTGCCACGCAGGTGGCCCTTGCGGTGGGCGCGGCGGGTGAGCTCTGCGACCATCTCCTCGGCCTCGCGCGCCGCCCGGCGGAACTGGACGTCCGGCGCCCGCTCGGGGTCCTCGAGGCGCAGGTAGTTAGAAATCACGCCCAGAATATGCGCCGGATCCTCCGACCACCGCGGCAGGCCTAGGTCGATCTCCGCCACCGCCCGATGCCCGTAGTCCTCGAGAAACTTGGCCAGGCCGTCCTGCAGCACGCCGGGCAACGCGCCGGCGCGGTATCCCTGCGCCAGCTCGCGGGCGGGCGTGTCGAGCACGCGCCGAGCGGCGGACGGTTCGCCGCGGACCCGATCGGCTAGCGCCCAAAGGGCCAGGTTCATCTCCGTTGTCGGGTTGTGCGGCAGGGCGCGCAGCGCGACCCGCCGTTCGTCGTCGGTGGCGAGGTCGCCCAAGAGCTTGCCCGCCAAAGCGTTGGCCAAGAGGCCGGCGACGAAGGTGGGAGGAACGGCGGGCAGCATGCGCGGCGGACCGCCGAGCAGGAGGCGTTCGGCCTCCAAGAGTCTCTCCGCTGCGCCGGCGGCCGGTGGCAGATCGCCCGCCGCGCGAAACTCCGCCGCGATCCGGGCGGCCCGCTTGCGGGCCACCTTTGGACGAAGCAAGGCCGCGACGGTGCGTTGTGGGACGCGCGCCCGAACGAGCGGCGGCAGGACCGCGCGCACCACGGGCCACCGGCCCGAGGTGGTGGCTACGAGGCGGGGGTCGTCCTCCGTGAGCCGCTCGAGTATCGGGACGGTGCGCGCCTCCATGTTGCGCAGCGCCAGGTACAGGAGACCGCGGCCGAAGTTGCTCTTCAGCGCCGGCGTGATATCCACGAAGAGGCGGCCGGCGGCTTCGGTGAGGGGACCGGGACCTGCGTAGGGGTTGGACGGCGGGTAACCGAGGAGCGTGGAGACGGCCGTTGCCAGGAGCCGAAAAGTCTGCAAGCCCATCGGGGTCAGGGGCTGGTAGACGCCCTGGGCGACGCTGGCCGAGAAGTACACGCGCAGGTCAACGTCGGGGTCCGGGGCGCCGGCCGGCAGGGGGAAGAGGGTGGTGATCGGACGCGCCTGCAGCAGCCAGATACCGCCCTCCCCGTCGATGGCCCACTCCGTGTCCTGCGGCGCCTCGTAGTGCGCCTCGACGTGCGACCCGAGCGCCGTCAGGGCGCGCACCTGCGCGTCGGAGATGGAGAGCTTGTCCTCGCCGCCTGCCGGCTCTACCTGTTGCGTTCCGCCTCCAGGAACCGCCACGATCGCCACCCGCTTGTCGCCCGGCTGGCGCTCCAGGATCTTGCCGCTCGCCGCGTCCACGACGAAGTGGTCGGGGTTGACCGCGCCCGAGACCACGGCCTCGCCGAGACCCACGCTGGCGTCGATGACGGTCTGGCTGCGCTTGCCGGTTACGGGGTTCGCGGTGAACATGACGCCGGAGACCTCCGCGGCGACCATCCGCTGCACGACGACGGCGAGGCGCACGGCGTGGGGGTCTATGCCGTTGGTGGCCCGGTAGCTGACGGCCCTCTCCGTCCAGAGCGAGGCCCAGCACCGCCAGACCGCTTCCACGACGGCCTCGGAGCCGACGACGTTGAGGTAGGTGTCTTGCTGGCCGGCAAAGCTGGCCTGCGGGAGGTCTTCGGCGGTGGCCGACGAGCGGACGGCCACCGGGACGTCGTCGCCCAAAGCTTCGTAGCCGGCGGCGATCTCACCCGCCAGGTCGTCTGGTACGCCGGCTTCCAGCAGCGTGGTCCGCGCCGCCGCCGCGAGCTCCGCGAGGCGCGCGGAGTCTTCGGGGTGTGTCCCGGCCAGCGCGGCGAGTGTGCCCTCCAGGCTGGCCCCGTCCGCCACCAGCCCGTAGGCCGCCGTGGTCACGCAGAAGCCCCCGGGGACGGGTAGTCCCGCGCGCACCATCTCGCCCAGGTTCGCAGCCTTGCCGCCGGCGATGGGTACCGCCGCGCGGTCTATCTCCTCGAAAGTCAGCGTCAGCGGGGCTTTCGCCACATCTTGCGTCTTTTTCATCCGCCTCTCCTCTCCGGGCCGGCGGTGGCTCCTACGTGCGTCGGCCCCGCCTAGCTCTTTGCGTCCCTCACATGAACCTTCCAGAGGCCGAAGCCGATGAGGCGGCCCGGAAGATCTCGCAGGACGGGCATCTTCGGCAGCAGGCGCAGCGGGAGCGGGGGCGAGAACGGCTCGCTCGAACCTAGCGCGGGGGCCAGGACGCGGCGTCTGGATCTGCGCCTGGAACGCCTGGATGACGCGGGTCGGCAGCTCGCGCCGCCGCTGAACCGCCGCCAGGTGCTCGCTCGTCCACGTTCACCAGCCTGCTCCTGGCTCCGCTGCAGCGGCTCGGCGAGCATGTTCGCCGCCGACGACCGCGTCCTGGATGGCGTAGTTGATGCCGACGCCGGCGACCGGGCTCATGACGTGCGCGGCGTCCCCTATGAGCAGCAGCCCCGGCCTGTGCCACGTCGGGCAGCGGCTCGACTCCACGGAGAGCAGCGAGACCTGCCGCCAGTCCGTGAGGTGACCGACGCGGTCCGCGAACTCTGGGATGAGCTCCGCGAACTGGCGCTTGAGCTCGGCGATACCCTCGTGCCGAGCTCCGGGAAGCTCCCCTTGGGGATCACGTATCCCGCCTGCCAGTGGTCGTCGCGGTCGAGCATGACGGCGATGTGCCCCCGCCCGAACCGGCCAACCACGCCCTCCGGGTCTCCGGGCTTCGCGGGGCAGCTTGAACCACAACACGTCCATGGGCGGCGAGGTCTTCTCCGGCACGATGCCCGCGAGGCGCCGCACCCGGCTCCCGCGTCCGTCCGCCCCTACCACCAGCGCCGCCCGAACCTCGTGCGGCCCGTCGGAAGCCTCGTAGCGGACGCCGCGCACCGCACCGTCCTCCTCGATGAGCTCCTTCACCCGCGCCCCCATCACGAGCCGGAAGCCCGGGTACTGCTGCGCCTCCGCGGTGACGAACTCCAAGAAAGCTCGTCTGCGGCATGTGGTGATGTAGGGGAACCTCGTCTTCAGGCGCGTGAGGTCGGCGGGGGTGAAGGGCCCCTCCGTCGTCTGGATGGTGAAGCGCTCGATCTTGCTGTGCCGCAGCTCCAGCAGCCTGTCGGCCAGCCCGAGCTCGTCCATGATCTCCATGACCGAAGGGTGCAGCGTGTCCCCGCGAAACTCGCGATCGAAGTCGGGGTGCGCCTCGAGCAGCGTGACGTCTATGCCGGCCCGCGCCAGCAACAGCGCGAGCACCGCGCCCCCCGGCCCGCCACCCACGACGCAGCAGGTCGCCCGCCGCGTGTCGACCGGTCGTCGCTGGTCAACGTCCGCCGTCACGGTCCCCGTACCGGCGGTCCCCTGTCCGGTGTCGTTCATGGTCGGGCCTCCTTCTTCTTGCCTCGCCGTTACTCGTCTTCTGGGGCGAGCCCCCGCAGGAAGATATCCACCGACGTCCGCAGGTGCTCTTCGTCGGAGAGCCCGTCCTCCACGAACGCCGGGAAGAGCAGGCGTCCCGCGAGCTGGGGCACGAGCATCCCCATGAAGCAGCGCGCGCCAGAGCGGGTGTCGTGCGGGCGGAGCCGGCCGAGCTCGACCTGACGCTCCAGGTACGCGCTGAGGAAGCCCAGCACCCGTGCCGGGCCGCTCCTGATGAACGTCTCGGCGACCTCCGGGCGGCGGATGGCCTCACCGATTATGAGCTTGAGGATCTTGGGGTCGATGCGCTCGAAGGCGAAGTAAGCCCGCCCGAGCAACGGCAATACCTCCTCCGGGGGCGATTCTATGAGCCCCTCGCGGTCGGCGATCGCCCGGATGACGGGTATCCTGGCGCCCAGAACCTCCCGGAACAACGCGTCCTTGTCGGGGAAGTACCAGTAGATCAGGGCCGGAGACTGCAAGCCCGCCGCCGCGGCGATGCTCTTTATCGTCGCCCCCTTGAACCCCTTGGCCGCGAACTCCTCGAACGCCGCGTCCAGGATCTGCGCCCGCCGATCAACCTCCTGCGCCATCCCGGCTCCTTCTTGATCGACCGTTCAATAACCGCAGGATACCGTTGATTGAACGTTCTGTCAAGAAGCTCTGGAGGTGATCGGGGGCGGGTGGCGGGTCTCTCTGTATGATGGGGAATATCGGCGGGACGGGGAGGAGCCACGGTGCCTGACAACGATGCGGGGCTTACGGTTGGTGTGGCGAGCGTGGTCTCGCCCGGAGCCTACGCCGTCTCGGACGCTAGTGGTGACATAGACGGGGCCGCCGGGCACGGGCTATTTTATCGGGACATGCGCCATCTGTCCGGGTTGCGGCTGTTGTTTGACGGTGAGGCTGCGATCCTGGACGGTTCCTGGACCAGGGGGGCGAGGGCCGAGTTCCGACTCTTCGGACCCCGGGGGCTCGAGGTCTCGCGCCGCCGCGAGGTCGGGGGTGGGATGGACGAGACTATCGAGCTATCCAACCCCCTGGGAGACGTGCTGAGGGTCGACGTATCCTTAAGGTGCGCGGCGGACTTTGTGGACATCTACGAGGTGCGGGGTTACCGCCACGCGTCGGAGCGGGGAGAGGTTGGGGAGGAGGTAGGGGCGCGCTCCCTGCGTTTCACCTACCGGCGCGGGGGCTTCTCGCGCGGTACGGTGGTTCGCGTCTCGGGCGAGGGGATCGAGCCGGTGGCCCGTTCGGGCGGGATCTCCTTCGGCGTCCGGCTCCGGCCAGAGGAGAGCAGGACCTTCCATGTCACCGTCGGCCTCGAGGAGGCCGGCAAAGAGGTGTACCTGCCGGAGCGCTCGCCGATTCTCGGGGAGGCGCCGAGGCTGGAGACCGGGCCCGGGGCGTTCCGAGACGCCTGGGAACGGAGCGTCGAGGACCTCGAGTCGCTCTCGTTCGACGTGGGGGAGGGGTTGCTCGTCCCGGCGGCGGGGGCGCCATGGTTTATGGCGCTCTTCGGGCGGGACTCGCTCATCACCGGGTACCAGGCGATGCTCCTCTCTCCGGGGCCGGCGAAGAACGCGCTGCGGGCGCTGGCGCGGTGGCAGGCGGATGTTCGTGACGACCCGACAGACGCGGAACCGGGCAAGATACCGCACGAGCTCAGGGCCGGTGAGCTGGCCTACTTCGGGGAGAGCCCCAAGCGACCCTACTACGGGACCGCCGACGCCACCCCGCTCTTCCTGGTCCTCCTCAACGAGGTCTGGCGCTGGAGCGCGGACGATGGCTTCGTCCGCGAGTTGGAAGGGGTGGCGAGGAAGGCGCTGGCCTGGATCCTTACCGAGGCCGACAAGGTCCAGGGGTACGTCGCCTACGAGACGCGCTCGACCGGGGGCCTCGAGAACCAGGGCTGGAAAGACTCCAAGGATTCCATGCTATTTCGCGACGGGACCAGGGCCAAGGGTCCCATCGCACCTTGCGAGGTCCAGGGCTACGTCTACGACGCCTACACGAGGACCGCCGAGCTCGCCGACGATGTATGGGGGGACGCCGACCTTGCCGGGGAGCTGCGGTCGCGGGCCGCGGCGTTTCGAGACCGCTTCAACCGCGACTTCTGGATGCCCGACCGGGGCTACTACGCACTCGCCCTCGACGGCGAAGGGCGCCGGGTCGATTCTCTGACCTCCAACCCCGGGCACCTGCTCTGGAGCGCCATCGTCCCCGCGGATCGAGCGCGGCAGGTGGCGGACCACCTTCTGGGCGAGGCGATGTTCTCGGGATGGGGGATCAGGACCATGGCCGAGGGGGAGGGCGGCTACGACCCTGACTCGTACCACGACGGCTCCGTCTGGCCCCACGACAACGCCCTGATCTGCCTCGGCCTCAGGCGCTACGGCCTGCGCGCGGAGGCCAACCGCGTCGCCTCCGCCCTGCTCGACGCCTCCCCGCATTTCGACGGGCGGCTGCCCGAGGTCTTCGGCGGACAGCGGAGGGGGACCGGGGGACCGGTCGAGTACCCGAGCTCGTGCAGCCCGCAGGCGTGGGCGGCGGGGACGATACCCCTGCTGGTGCGCGCGATGCTCGGCGTCGAGCCCGACCCCGAACTCCGTGGCCTGGCGTCAGACCCCGTCGTGCCCGAAGGCATGGGAGCCATGCGGCTCCTCGGCGTGCCGGCTTTCGGGAAGCGTCACGACCTCGAAGCGTAGGCGACGGACGCTCCTAGGGATTTTGGCGGGGTCCCTCGTCAGAGATCGTTCTCACGGCCCGAACCAGCTCTTCGAACCGTTCGATGCTTGCGGTCCGTTGGGCCGGGTGTTCTCCGGGACGGGCGAGCACCGCGGAGACCGTATCGCCGAAGGCCTCGGGGCGCAGGGAGAATGAGTCGACGGTCTTCACGGAGCCCTTTTCGTTGACCAAGTACCGTTCGTTGAGCGCGAACAGCACCTGCACCAGGCAAGCCGCTACGCGGCGGAGGGCGTCAGGATGAACAACGTGCTACCCGGTTTCATAGACAGCTTCGAGGTGGACGAGCGGACCCGCGCCTCGATACCGATGCGACGACCGGGCAATGTCGAGGAGGTCGCGAAATCCGTGGCGTTCCTGGTGTCCCCCGATGCCTCCTACGTCACGGGACAGAACCTGCGCGTGGACGGCGGGTTGACCAGGTCCGTGTGACGCGGCGAACCTCGGAGAACGCGAATTCTTGTTCGCTTTGGTGAACGAGAGGTGATTCGGCACCCTGGCCCGAAGACCCTGGCGGAAGGTAAGCCGGCGGGCGTTGAAACCGGATAAGCGCGCCCACGAAGCCAGGAAGGAATTGTCCCGACACACGCCGCCTGCGGGGCACACGCTCCTAGTGAGACAATAACGGTCTGATGAGGATAGCGGAAAGGAGGTAAATATGAACAGCTTCTCGACGAAAATCCTCCTGGCCACCGATGGTTCCGAGGCAACGGAACAGGCTACGGAGGCGGCGGTGGATCTCTCGACCAAGAGCGGCTCGGAGCTGCACCTCGTCCACGTCTGGCTCGATGTGCCGGGTCCCTACCGCCGCGGCTTCGTGAAGCGGGAGCTCCAGCTCCAGGGGCAGGAGGTTCTTGACGGGCAGGTGCGCGAGATAGAGGACGCCGGGGCTACCGTCACGAAGGCCCACCTGAGGGGGGGACGCACCACCGAAGAGGTCATCAAACTGGGGGATGAGCTCGAAGCCGGCCTGCTGGCGGTGGGGAGCCGTGGGCTCCGAGGCGTGAGACGCATTCTGTTGGGCAGCCACTCCGAGGACATCGCCCACCACGCGCACCGCCCAGTCCTGGTGGTGCCGGGCGGGGAGAACGTCTGGCCGCCCGCCCAGATCGTCGCCGGCGACGACTTCTCGGAAGACGCGAGAAGAGCGGCGGAGATTGCCGCGAACCTGGGGAAGCTCTTCGGTGCCCGAATGCTGCTGGTGCATGCCGATCCGCAGCTTTCGCAAACATCCGGTGAGGAGGTCGAAGCGAAGCTGGAAGGGCGGGCCGGTGAGCTGGAAGCCATCCTGCAACAGCGACCACAAACCAGGACGGCCGCAGGTGATCCTGCAGAGGTCCTCATGGAGGCAGCGAATGAAGGAGAGGGACCAACCCTCGTGGCCGTCGGAAGCCGGGGCCAGGGGGCGGGGGCACGTCCGAGGCTGGGGAGCGTCTCCACCAAGTTGGTCAGGACGGAGTTAGTAGCGGTTCTGGTCTGTCCGCACGAGGAGGCGCGGTAGGGAAAGCGGTGGTTGGCACAGAAGTCGGCAAGCGAAGAACGGACACCCCGCGCTGGCAGACGGATTTCAGGGTCGCGCCAAATACCCGCTCAAAGGCCAGCGGGCCTCACCGGAGAGGGGACGCCGATGGATCAGGTAGGCGTCCGGCACAGGTCGGAGGCGGAGCTGCTGGGGCCCCCAGATGCCGGCGCCGAGTCGGGCTGAGTTGCGATGCGGCCACCTTCCGGCTGGAGGAGCGACGTACGAAGGAGTTGGAGGAGATAGACGGACAGAGTCTTTCGACCCATGACGGAGATCCAGGGTCGAGGTCGAACCCGAACGGCGCTGCACTCGGCCGTTAGCGGGTATGCAAATGGCCGGGCACACCGATTACCCGGGGGAACAGGAGAAAGGAAGGCCAGATGTTTGCGGCGATACGGTACTATCGCACGGAGCCCGATTCGCTCGAGTCGGTGATCAGTCGGGTCAAGGAAGGTTTCGTGCCCCTCGTCAGGGAGACGCCGGGATTCGTGGCGTACTTCGTCATGACTCCCCGGCCGGGCGAGATGGTTTCGGTTAGCGTCTTTGAGGATCCGCAGGGCGCGGAAGATAGCAACGAGAAGGCCGAGGAGTGGGTGAGTCAGAACCTGAGCGAGCTTCTTCCGTCCCCGGAGTTCGCCGAAGGGGACGTCGTCGTGTACGAGGCTCAATAGCGCTCGGGGCCGCAGACGCGGTCGCTCGTGGGAGGCGGGATGGCACTCGCGGCGTGGTTCACTAGGACCATGCGCGGCGCCGATACGACTATCCGCATCGACCCCACGGCGGCGAGGCGGTCGCACACGTTCTCGAAAAAGGGCGTCAGCCCCCACCAGGCGTGCTGAACGAGCACCCCTGGGCCGTGGCCCATCTCGGGCAAGGCCTGATACCCCGCCGACGTTCTGCCGCCGAACTCGGACCCCGCCATGCTCTGTGCCTCCCCGCATCGGTAAAACCTCAACCGAATTGTTAGGGATAGCGTCGGGGTTTCAAGGACTGGTTTCGCGGCGCCCGTCTTCTAGGAGGTTGGGCGAACAGCGCGAAGGGCAGAGAAAGTGCGCAGGCCGATTGCACCTCCCGGGCCATGACCGAAGGCCTGGGACGGTCCTACCATCCGGGCATGCTCGCCACGCCCTGCCCCTCGTGCGGCTGCCGGCTCCGGAGCGGGCTGCTCGCCTTCGGAGCCACCCGCTACCTCGTCTGGCACGCCGACGACGAGGAGGGAACCGGTCCCCGCGGCGGGCGGGTCAGGAGCTGCCCCGGGTGCGGGGCGCGGCCGGCCCTCGCCCGGTCTCTGACGGCCGGGCCTCGGTCAGATCCAGGGGAACTGGTGCTCGCGCCGCAGCCGCTCCAACGCCGCCCGCACCCCCTCGTCCTTGGGGTTGAAGCCCAGGTAGCGCCGCGCGTCCAACGCCGGGCTCCTGTCCTCTTATTGGGGGCCCCCAAGAGCTCCCGCCGGTCCTACAGCACCCTGCAGTGGTGAACCTCACCGGCGTAGATGTGGCTGTGGAAACCGTGTGGGTGACCTGGCTGGTAGTGCACGTCGGGCGTCCGGCCCGGCACTCCTCCAGCGCCCGATCCAAGAGATCGAGGTCGCGGTAGAGCCAGTCGACCGGCCGGCCTTCGATACGGAGCCCGCCGCCACCGTTGATCCAGGGCCCCCACTCACCATAGTCGGTGACGAGGTCAGGAAGGTGGCGGTCGTCTAGCTCCCCGGCCAGTTCGCGGAGGGCTTCGACTGACGGGCGGTGCTCCGGGCGGTAGTAGATGCCGAGGTCGACGTCCGAGTCGGGGTGGCCCTCGCCCCGGGCCAGGGATCCGCCGAGGACCACGGCCTCGACGCCTTCTATCTTCTGGAGCCGCGCCGCCACGCACCCCGCCAGGTCTGCGCCGGGATCCACCCTCGAACACCTCCTGGTGCCTACTCTACACTAGGAATATGGGCTACCCATACGACGGCGTCGACCTGCGAAAGCACCCGGAGGAGTACCGCATCGGACGCGGCGAGCAGGGCGTCTTCCACGCCGAGCCGTACAAGGGCGAGCTGCTGCCCCTGTGGTCCTTCAAGACGGCGGAGTCGGCCCGCGAGTCGTCGGAGGCGATCTACGGCAAGTTCGAGGAGTACCGCGCGGCGGGTGACTTCGTCGGGATGGACGTGGCCCGCAAGTACTTACAGATGGGGCACACCCGCGCCAGGCGCTACGCCAAGTACAGGGGCGGCAACAAGAGCCAACCGCGCGACGAAGAGGACCCGGAGAAGGGCCGGGCGGCGCAGATCTTCTACGAGAAGTGGCGCGCCGCCGCCGACAACGAGGAGTACCGGCGGCTCAAAGAGGAGCACCGGCGCCGCAACGGTTAGGGGCTCCGGGACTGCCGTTCTCGATGGCCCTGCCTCGAGTTTGGACAAGCCGCAGGGGCACGGCTGCGACGCCGGGCGAGCGGGACGCTAGCTAGCCGTTAGCCGCCCTCCGCGGTCCTGCATGCTTCGCCGGCGCAATCCCGCAAGGCCTCTAGCCTCGACCGAAGGTCGGCTTTCACGGTCGCGTATGCGGGATCCTCGTGCAGGCTCTGCAGCTGAAAGGGATCCGCCCCGAGGTCGTAGAGCTCCTCTTCGCCGGTCTCGGGATAGTAGTGGTAGGCGTATCCACCGGTCCTCACCGCTTTGTAGGCCGGCCGGCTCTGCGGCCACGACCGCGAGTATTTGCCCTCGACCAGCAGAGCGTCCCTCCAGGGCACGTCCCGTCCTTGCAGGAGAGGGAGGATGGAGCGGCCGTCGACCGAGGAGCTCGGGGAGGCGTTCGCTATGTCGGCGAAGGTCGGGGCTACGTCGGTGTTGGAGACCAGGCGCCGGTCGGTCGTGCCCGGCTCGACCCGGGGTCCCCGCACCACGAGGGGGAACGCGACGTCCTCGGTGTAGGGGGTGTTCTTGCCCTTGGTGGAGAGTGCGTGATTGCCCATGTGCCAGCCGTTGTCGGTTAAGTAGAAGATGTACGTGTTTTGTAGCTCCCCGGCTTCGGAGAGGGCGCGGACGTAGGCCTTCACGGCTTCGTCCACGGTGAGCAGGCTGCGTAGCCGCGCCCTGTACTTCTCGTCGATATCTTGCTCCTGTTCGGGGGTGATCGCCGGTAGCTGGCTCCACCGTTTGGGACACTCCGGCCTCCGGTTTGCTCGCCGACAGACCGAAGACGGAGACAATGGCCAGTAAAACCGCCGGAGCGAACCGCTTACGACCGTCCAAGACGCCGCACTCCTCTCCTCAACGGGGTAAGCGTACTTCCAAGCAAAGGCGATGCAACTAGGAGCCCTCTCGCATGATGCGCCGAGGACGCCCGACGCATACAAGGGCTGGCAGTGGTTCTTGTTCGGCATCGAGCTATCGGATTGGAGCCGGATCCGGTTGCCTTCGGGGTATTTTTCGGCCTGCTGGGGCACATGTCACAAGTGCACCACTCCCCGAAAAGGCGAACCCGCCGCGAGGCGGGGGCGCAAAGCCCACGGGCCTCCGCTTGGGTCGGAGGCGGCCGGGCAGCCGAAAGGAGGCGGAAGGTAACCCCACCTTGAAACTCCCGAAAAGCTAGAAACGTGGACAGACTATGGGCCCCGGGGCGTTAGTGGCGCCCCGGAGCGAGCCCACGGACATGCAAAGGAGCACCCGTGAACAACGAGGACACTCTAGATACCTGCGGCGCCTCCGCTGTAAGCAGGATCACCATGCTGGCGGCGATACTGGCGGCGCTCGCTGTCGCCGTTGTCGCCTTGACGGCCGGTGCGGCAGAGGCGGCCAACGTGGACTGTCCCAACAGGTCCGGCAATCAGTGCGTGGGCACCGACCGTGCCGACAGCATCGAAGGCACCGCGTGGGCGGACCGGATCAGCGGGCTCGCCGGCAACGACACCATCAGGGCACTGGGGAGCGCGGATACCATCAACGGCAACGTGGGCAACGACACCATTTACGGCCAGGAGGGTGGGGACACCATAAAGGGGGACACCGGCACCGACATGCTCGTGGGTCGGGAGGGGAACGACGACCTCTCGGGCGGGCGCGACCTGAACCCGGACGTGCTCTCCTGCGGTCCTGGTACCGACTCGGCGGCCGTCTCGCTGAACGATCTCGTGCAGTCTGAGAACGGCGACGCGGAGCGGGTAGTCGCGGGCACCACCGAGGCGGACCTCGAGCTGCTGACCACCTGCGAGAGTGTGAGGATCATCACCCTGCAATAAGCAACTCACACAGCGCCACAGGTGGTGACCAGGCATACGGCGCATCCGGTTGGCCTCGCGTCAACTTACCGTCGCCTGGGTGGACATCCAGGTCGCGCCCCTCCTCGCCGAACGCAGCGACGAGGGACGCGGCTTCCGGTAAGATCCGGGCATGAACGAGAGAGACCTGCTCCTCCTGGAGAGCGCCGTCACCGCCATAGACGAAGCGGCCTCGGCCGTCGCCCGCGAGGTCGAGCGCGACCGGCTCGCCGAGTCCACCCTCGCGCGGCTCTCGACCGTCGAAGCCGAACTCAACCGCAGCCGCCTGACACTGGAGAAGATCGTCCAGGAAGAGAGCTAGGCAGCACGCTACGGCCTTCGGCCCGCTGCGCCCTAAGGTAAGGGCTCCGCTTTCAGTCCGCATCGTCCGGCTCCGCCGGCCTCACTACCAGCCCGCCGCCTCACGGCGGCTTTCAGCCAACCGCAAGGGCGCGGTCCGGCGCGGCCGAGCTTCAACGCACCCAGGCGTATAGCGGCTGCGGCTTACGCTGCCGGGATGGGATCGCACGGAGGAGCTGACGGCCGAAAGCGAGGGCCTGCAAAGGCCCGACGCGTGCTGAGAGCGGAGGCCTGACAAGGCCGGAGCGGGCTGAAAGCGGAGCCCTTACCTTAGGGCGCAGCGAGCCCGCGTGCTGCCTAACTCAATTCACACAGGGGCCGGTGCTCACGGGTTCGGTTCGGGTGGCGGCGAGTTCGAGGCGGCGGTTTACCAGCTGCGAGGGGATGCCGTAGCCCGAGCCGTCGGAGTCGGCACGGCTGGCGAAGATGGTGGCGATGACGCGGCCGTTCGCGTCGATGGCGGGCCCGCCGGAGTTACCGGGCCGGACGAAGACTCGGAAGCCGGTCACCACGCGCTCGACGGGGCCACGGTTGTAGGCGTCGCCGGAGACGACGCGCCGCGTGGCGCCGGTGCGGGCGGGTTGGATGTCGAGCGGGCCGTTCTCGGGGAATCCCACGACGGCCGCCGTCTGCCCGGGTCTCGGCGGGGCGAACGGCAGGGGTGAGAGGCCGAGGTTCTCGACGCGCAGCACGGCCACGTCGTTCCTCTCGTCGAAGAGTACGACCTCAGCCCGTCGGAGTGGCCCCACGCCGCGAGCCTGCACCCTCGTCACCGCCTCCCCGGCGACCACATGCGCGTTGGTGACCACGAGGTCCGGGGCGGCGACCCAGCCCGAGCCCTCGACCCCGTAGCCGCAGGCCATACCGGTCACGCGCACCGCCCGCGCGCTCGCGGCACGAACATCCGGATCCCGGGCGATCGCCATATCCGGGGCCCCCACGCCTGGCTCCGGGCCTCGAATCTGGGGCAGCGGGTCGAGCTGGGCGACGGCCCGCGTCAGGAGCTCAGGCGGCATCCGCTCGTCCAGCACGCGCATGATCCTCGAATCTTCCACCGCGGGTCGCAGGCCCGCGAGCATTGGCGACTGGAGGGCGAAGACGCCGACGGCCCAGACCAGTACGAGCGAGAGCGCCGCCCCGAGGACCGCTCCACCGAGGCCATCCAAGGCCTCCGAGGCCGGACCGTGCAGCCGCTCGCGCAACGCGCCTCCGACGGTCCGCGAGACGACCTCCCCGAGCACCGCGAAGACCAGGATGCCGATCAGCGTTATCCCGGCCCTGTAGATCGGGTTCTCGCCCTCCGGTAAAAGCAGGGGAGCCACCCGCGATCCTACCGACGCCCCCACAACGACCCCCACCAGCGAGAAGATCCCGGCAAGAAAACCCGTCCTGGCGCCGCGCACCACCACCAGGATCACGAAAACCGCTATCAGGAGATCCACCATCGTCATAGGATGGGATTCTACATCCTCAGACCGTCGGCTCCCTGCGGTCGCCGGCTTTCAGCCCGCTGCGCCCTTCGGCCTCCGCTCTCAGCACGCTTCGACCTGTGGTCTCGCTTCCGGCACGCGTCGGGCCTGCGGCCCTCGCTCTCAGCTTCTCCTGCTCGGCACTTACCCCACCGCGCCCGAGATGCGCCGGTTATACGGCAGCGCCGGTTGGCCGCAAGAGGAGCGCGGAAACGCCACGCCAAGCGAGGCCGGGCTTGGGTCGCACGGGAGAAGCTGACAGGCTGCAAGCGAGGGCCTGTGAAGGCCCGATGCGTGCTGAGAGCGGAGGCCTGACAAGGCCGGAGCGGGCTGAAGGCCAAGGCCGAGGGCCGAAGCGTGCTGCGAAGCCGGCGTGCTCTATAATCTCCGGGATGAGAGCGCAGGAACTATTGCCAGAAGTGCGCACGGTCCTCGAGGAGAGAGGCGAGCCCGCCTACCGCCTCGGGCAGGCCTACGCCGCGTTGACCGTCTCTCTGGCACGGGATTGGGAGGAGGCCACGAGCCTGCCCAAGGGGCTGCGGGAGGCGCTCAACGAGCGGGCGCCCGCGGCGGCGCTAGACCTGCGAACCGTCTCGCGGGCCGAGGATGGCACGCGCAAGTATCTCTTCCACACCGCTGACCGCCACGCTATAGAGACGGTGATGATCCCCGAGAAGGGGCGTCGCACGGTCTGCATCTCCACCCAGGTCGGGTGTCCTATGGGCTGCAAGTTTTGCGCCACGGGCCTCCTCGGCATCAAGCGCAACCTCAAGGCGCGAGAGATAGCCGAGCAGGTCTTCGTCGCCGCCCGCGACGTCGCCCCGGAGAGGATCTCGAACGTCGTCGTCATGGGGATGGGCGAACCGTTCCTGAACTACGAGGAGACCCTCAAGGCGCTCAAGGTCCTGAACGACCCTGAGGGTTTCGCCCTCGCCGCGCGGCACATCGCGGCCTCCACCAGCGGGCTGGTGGACAGGATCCGGCGCTTCGCCGACGAGCCCGAGCAGTTCCACCTGGCGATCTCGCTGCATACCCCCTTCGAGGAGGAGCGGCGCGAGATCATGCCGGTCGCCGCCAGGCACTCGATACCCGAGCTTATGGACGCCGCCCGGTACTTCGTCGAGACGACCCGCCGCAAGCTGTTCTTCGAGTACACCTTGCTCGCTGGCGTGAACGACCAGCCCCGCCACGTCGAGGGGCTGGCGGACCTTCTGGACCACCCGCTCTACCACCTGAACCTCCTCCGTTTCAACTGGACGGACACTGGCTTCTCGGCGACTTCGAAGGGGGACGCGCGGAAGTTCTTGCGGTACGCCAGGGAGCTGGGGCTCTCCGCGACCCTGCGTCCGAGCCGCGGGCAGGACATAGACGCCGCCTGCGGCCAGCTCGCCGCCAAGGACCTGCGCGGTCGCCCGGCCGTGCCCATGATCGGGGCTTGAGAGCCGGGACTTGAAGTCGGAGCCCGCAGAGCGGCTCGACCCCCGCGCCCGCACCCTCTGGCGCATAACGGGCGCCCTGGGGATGCTGCCGTTGTTGATAGGGATCGGCCTCGGTGGGGGTTACGTGCTGCTGCGGTTGTTCGAGGCTCCGCTGCTCGTCTCCGCCCTGCCGCTCGTCGCGCTGTTGCTGCTCACGGCCGTCGCCGTTGGGGTGGCGCCCGACCTGCGGTGGCGGCGGTGGCGCTACGAGATCCGGGAGGACGAGGTGGATCTCCAGCGCGGGATCTTCTGGGTTACCCGAACCCTCGTCCCGCTAGCCCGTATCCAGCACGTGGACACCCAGAGCGGACCGCTGCAGCGCCGGTTCGGCCTGGCGACGGTAGTCTTCTACACGGCCGCCGGAGCGAACCAGATCCCCGAGCTCTCCGCCCCGGTCGCCGCCGACGTGCGAGACCGGATCTCCGACCTTACCCGGGAGCAAGATGAGCTCTGAACCGGGTACCCCGCCCGCGGGGCCGCCCGTAGGGACGCCCGGGCATCCACCCGCACCCGGCCTGCGGCGCCTGCACCCGGCGGCCATGCTGCTCGAGGCCATCAAGATGGTCAGGCGCGGCGTGAGCGCGATAGTCATCCCCGGCATCGCGTTCTTGGCCAGCCAGGGGTTTAGCACCACGACCATGGCCCTCCTGTTGCTC
The DNA here is from genome assembly GCA_963769655.1 of uncultured Rubrobacteraceae bacterium. Lineage (GTDB taxonomy): Bacteria > Actinomycetota > Rubrobacteria > Rubrobacterales > Rubrobacteraceae > CAVYMT01. Next base: position 226,041 of record CAVYMT010000006.1, read on the forward strand.
GGGCTCGTCGTCGTGGCCGTTCTCGCTGCCGTCTGGGGTTTCCTCTCGTGGCGGGCGACGACCTACGAGGTCTCGGGCGGCGCCTTCCGGCTGCGCCGGGGTGTCCTCCAGAAGAGCGAACGGACGATACCCCTGGATCACGTCCAGTCCGTCGACACGGTGCAGGGCGTGATCCAGCGCCTCTTCGGCGTCGTTGAGGTACGGGTGGAGACGGCCGGTGGTGGCGCGAGCGAGCCCGACGCCGCGCTCTCCGCCGTCTCGCGCGAGGCGGCGGACGGGCTGCGGCGCGAGCTGGAGGGCGGCGCGGGGACCCCGGTCGAGACCGACGAGGCCGCGGGACCGACCGTCCTGCGGAGCCTCGGGACGCGCGAGCTGCTGATCGCGGGCGCGACGAGCGGCCAGATAGGGGTGGCGCTCTCCGTGATCGCGGTGGCCTCCCAGCTCTTCGACGACGTCCTTTCGGAGACCCTGACGCGGCGCCTGATCGAGGTCGCGGCGCCGCGCTCGGTGACGGCGGTTCTGGTCCTCGTCTTCGCCGTCGGCCTGTTCGCGTGGCTGCTGGCGATCGCGGGCACCGTGCTGGCCCACGCGGGCTTCACCCTCTCGCGCGACGGCGATTTCCTGTACGTCCGCCGGGGCCTCTTGGAGCGGCGCGAGGCCACGATCCCGCTGTCCCGCATCCAGGCTATCCGGATCGTGGAGGGCTCTTTGCGCCAGCCTTTCGGCCTGGCGACGTTGCGCGTCGAGAGCGCCGGCTACGGCGAGGAGGCAGGCGTCTCGACGGTCCTTTTCCCGCTGCTACCGCGGAGTGAGGTAGAGGAGTTCTTGCGCCATGCCGCGCCCGAGTTCGCGGGTCTGCCGACGCTGCGCCCGATCCCTGCCCGTGCCTTCCGCCGGTACGTGTTCCGGGCCGTGGTTCCAGCGCTGCCCCTGGTGGTAGCGCTGGCCTCCGCCCTCTACTTCGTCGCGCAGGCGCCGCTCGTCTTGGCATCGCTGCCGTTGCTCCTGGTGGTACCGGCCGCCGCCTACGGCTGGCTGTGCTACCGGGCCGCGGGTTGGGCGTTCGAGGACGACCGGCTGGTGGTGCGCTTCCGGCGGTTCAGCCGCACGACGGCGGTCGCGACCCGCCGCAGGCTCCAGTCGCGGGAGGTCGTCCGCAGCCCTTTTCAACGGCGCGTCCGGCTGGCCACCTTCAGGGCCCAGGTGGCCTCCGGCGGCGGCGGATCTGTGCTGGCCGTCACGGACCTCGAGGCGGCATCGGCCGAGTCTCTGGTCGGGGATCTCAGCCCGGGCGCGCGAGCCTAGGCTCCCGCGTAGTCGCCGACCCGCGCGTGTCCCGACGGGCGCGCCCCACTCTACGCTCTACTGCTGGCGGCCGCCGCCTCCCCCTCGCTGCTCAAGCCTGTCCAGGCGCTCTTCGAACCTGTCCAGGCGCTCGTCTTGACGCTCGATGCGCTCGCGCAGCCTGTCGGCAACGTCGCTGATCCGCTCGCCGAAACCTCCGCTGGCGCTGCCTTCGGCCCTACCGCCTGGGCCACCACCCGGTCTCTCGCCCCGGTCCCTGCCACCGCCCCGATCTGGCCGCTCGGGCCTATCGCGGCCACCCTCATCTCCCCTGCGTCCACGACCCATGCGTGCTCCTCCTTCTCCCGCGCTTGCGGGTGGCCTGCGGTACGGAGGGGTTCGTACCATCGTGGGGCCGACCTCAAACGCCGGCCGGGTGCCGAATTCGTGCAAAGGCCTCACCGGCGAAGGGCCCCGCCGTTTCGAATCGCGATCCCGAATATGCTACAGTCCTCCGCGCCCGGTCAGCAACTTGTTGGCCCTGCAGGCATCCGGGCGGAGGGGGGTTTGCGTGCAAGGAAGGTTCTACTCGCCCGCTAGGGGCACGGGGCGACGTCGGAGATACACGCTGGCGCTGACCTTTGGTGTCCTGCTGGGCCTGCTCGCGGCATGGCCGGCCCTCGCCCAGCAACAGGATCCCCGACCCGAGGTCGTCGGCGGGGAGCCGGTTTCAAACAACAGGTACAGGTTCCTGGCGACGGTGGGCGACGCGAGGCTTGGAGGCTCGGCCCGCGCCCAGCACTTCTGCGGTGGAACCCTCATAGACAGGAACAGCGTCCTGACGGCCGCGCATTGCATGGAAGGAAAGCCAACCTCCCAATTGCGAGTCACCGTCGGGCGGACGTCACTGAGTTCCGGTCGGGGCCAGACGCGCCGGGTGATCGTTAAAGCTATCCACCCCAACTACAGGGGTTCGGCGAGCACGGGGTACGACGCCGCGGTCCTCAGGCTGAACAAACCGGTTACGGGCATCGAGCCGATCAGGCTGGCCAAGGGGAATCAGAACGGGCTGGAGAGGCCGGGGCGCGCGGCCACGGTCGCCGGTTGGGGGAGCACGATCCGCCAGCCCCCCGAGGGGGGCGGCCCCACAAATAAGTCGGACCGGATGCGCGAGGTGCAGGTACCCATCGTCTCCGACGAACGGGCGGACGGCGTCTACCGCACCTACGCACCGAACTTGATGGTCGCCGCGGGCCGCCAGGGGAAGGATACGTGCCTGGGGGACTCCGGCGGCCCGATGTTCGTCACTACCTCCAACAGGCGGACGCAGATAGGGGTCACCAGCTTCGGGACCGGCTGCGGCGCCCGCGGCTTCCCCGGCGTCTACGCCGAGGTGAACGCCCCCTCCATCAGGGGCTTTATCACCAGGGCCGCCAACTAGGGCGCCCCAAGCGACAGAGCGTCGCCGATCACTGGTTGGGGACGGCGTCGGGCAGCGCGATCTCCGGGACGATCGACGCCGACGCGTCCACGCGGCCGACGGTGCTCTTGCCCTCCTCGTCCTCCTGCACCACCCAGAGCTCGTCCAGCAGGGCGGATTCCTGGACGTCGGCGACGTGCGAGATCATGAAGATCTGACCGAACGACGCCTTGAGGCGCTCCAGGGCCAGCAGCACGTTGTTGCGCCTCTCTGAGTCCAGGCTGCCGAAGACCTCGTCCAGGACGAGGAAGCCCAGAGCCTCAGAACCCCTGGCGGCGATGATCTTGGAGAGCGCGATCCTGGCCGACAAACTGGCCACGTCGGCCTCGCCTCCCGAGAAGCGCTCTATAGCGTAGGCGTCGTCGAAGCGGTCGAAAAGCTTGACCCGGTAGTTGTCGTCGAACTCCATGCGCTCGTAGCGGCCGTCGGTGAGATCCCTGATGAGGTTGGAGGCTTCGACCTCGAGCATTGGCCGCACCCGAGCGGTAAGGCCGCGGAAGAACTCGGTGAAGAGCCGGTCCATCTCGTCCATCCTCGCCGCACCCGCGGCCCGCTCGTTGGCCGTCTTCCGGTCCGCCTCGAGCCTCGCAAGGTCCCCCCGTACGATCCCGATGCCGTGGTCGGCGTCCTTCCACTCCCCGCCGGCGTGCTCGCGCGCGTCCCGCAGCCGGGAGGCCTTCTCCTCGGCGGCCGTCACCCGCTCCCTGGCGGCGTCGTAGGCCTCCTCTTCAAAGCCGAGGGTGGCGATCTGCTCTCGCAACCCGCCAGACTTCTCGCCGGCCCCCGCTTCGTCGCGCCGCGCCTCCTCCAGTCCCCGCTCGACCCCCTGGCGGGTAGCAACCCGGCGCTCCAGCTCCTCGACCGTCCCCTGTGCCCGATCCAGTTTTGTCTTCTCTTCCTGCCGCTCGCGGTGCAGGTCCGCGTCGTAGGAGGCGCTGGCGAGCTCTTCGAGTCCGGCGACGAGCTCCTCCGCCCGCCCTGCGAGCCCGGCGTGCTCCCGCGTCAGGCTGCGCACGCCGGGCAGCGCGTTCCGGAGGCTCCTCAGGTACGCCGCGCGCTCCTGGGCCCTCTCCAGGTCCTCCTCTGTCGGCACGGGCGAGCCCGAGAGGCGGGCCTCGATCTCGCGCTGGCGCGCGGTGAGCTCCCGGAGCGCCTCGTCGCGGTCCTCGGCGGCCGTCTCCGCCTTGACGAGGTCCTCGTGACGCCCGCGCCAGTCCTTGAGCCTCGCCGTGACCTTGCCGAGCTTCTCCTTCGCGACGTCCGCATCGGAGGCGTGCTCCTCGGCCTCCTCGTTCGCCCTGGCGGAGATGCGCCGGATCGCCGCCGCCTGCCGGCTCAGGGTATCCACGATGTCCTCGTACTCGCCCCGCTCGAACTCACGGTGGCAGGTGGGGCAGTGGTCCTCCTCGCCGCTGGCTATGGCCTCGCGGGCCTTGTCCACGTTCTTGGCCTCGCGTTCGTGGGCCGCGGCCGTCCCCCGACGGGCGGCGGCCAGTTGTCGGAGGCGTTCTTCCTCCCCGCGCAGGCCCTGCTCGCGGGCTTCCAGATCCTCACCGCCGGCGAGATCCTCCAACTCTCCGGAGATTCGCTCCACCTCGCGGCGTGCCACGGCCAGGCGCTCTTTGGCCCCCGCCACCTCCTCCTCGCCCCGGCCCCGCTCGACGTGGGCGGTCTCGAGATCCTTCAGCTCCCCGAGCCGTTCCTCGGCTCGCGCCAGCTCTCCCTCCACGCCTTCTAAGACCGCGACGGCTTCTTGCAAGAGCTCGGCGCCGTCCAGATCGAACAGGCCCTCCCAACCGGGGAGGGAGTCCTCGGCGCCGTCCAGCTCTTCCAGGATCTCCCAGACCTCGCCCTCGATCTCGGAGATCCTGCGCTGGGCCGTACGCAGCTCCCTGCGTTCCCTGTCCCGCCGTTCGACGTCCCGCCGGTTCACTTCCAGGCTCCCGAGCTCGGCCTCGAGCTCCGGCAGGCGGGAGATCAGCGGCCGCAAGCGCCCAAGCTCCTCTTCGGCGGTGGAGATCTCGGCCAGGTCCCGTTCGGCCTCCTCGACCCGGTCCGCGGCCCGGCGCCGATCGCCCTCGGCCTCGCCCAGGGCGCCCTTCAGTTGCGTGTGTTTGCGGTGGGAAGCCTCCAGGGTGCCGCGGGCCTCGCGGGCGGCCTCGAGGTCCGTCAGGGCGGCCTCGTGCTCGCCGGAGATGCGTTCCAGCTCCTCTTCGAGGCGCCGGCACGTCGCCTGGGCCTCCTCCAGATCGCTCCTTCAGGCTCTCCTCGTCGGCCTCGGCGAGGCGGGACTCGATCACGCGGGCCTCCGCGCGCAGATCGTTGCGGTCGTCGCGCAGGAGCTTCTGGGCGTCCTCCACGCGGCTGATGCCGAGCATCTTCGAGATCTTGCGCACCCGCCCGATCCCGTCGTCGTTGGCGAAGAATTTGAGCTCTTTCTGCCTGGCGTAGAACGTGGCCTCAAAGGCCGTCCGGTCCATCCGCAGGAGGTGCTCCTCGGCCCACCGCGTCACGTCGGTGGTCCCGGTGACGATGGTCTTGCCCGAGGGGTCCCTGGCCTCCGCCGTGGTGGCGTTGCTCTTCAGGGAGCGGCGCACGGTGTACGGTTGTCCCCCGACGGCCAGCGTCACCTCGACGTTCGTAGGGTCCTTCGCAGAGCCGCCGCTCCAGGGGATCAGCTCGTTCTGGAAGCGCGGCCCGCCGCCCCTGGAGCCGAAAAACGCCCACAGGATGGCCTCAAAAAGAGTGGACTTACCGGCGCCGTTCCTACCCACGACCCCGACGGCCCCCTCGGGCGGGAACAGCTCGACGGGATCCCGAAGTTGCTTGTAGTTCTCTATGAAGAGCCGCTCGAGGTTCACGGAGCGACCTCCTCGCTCGCCGCTTTCGAGAGGTACCCGCGTCCCTTCTCCAGGAACTCCCCGGCGAACCCCTCCTCGAGCTCCCCGCGCTCCCGCCGCGCCTTCACGAACGCCGCGAACTCCTCCTCCAGCGGCCCGAAGACCGCCGAGACGGGCTCGTTCCCGCGCTCCTCCGGCACCTCCTCCGCGTGGGTCTCCAGGGAGAAATTCAGGCAGCGGCGCTGCAGGTCGCGCAACAGCTCGCGGTCGACCCCGCTCGCCACGCCGCGGCGCACGTCGTAGGCCCGCAGGCGTACCATCGCGCCGTCAAGGTCAACGTTTTCGGTCCTGGACCGGATCTCCTCCGTCAGCTCCGCCGCGTCCGTCTCGCGGGCGCTGATCTTGGGCAGGTCGATCATGGGCCGCGCCTCTATCGGTACGTGCTCGACGCCCGCGAGCCCTCCGCCGTCGAACTCGACAATGGCGAACCCGGGCTCGGAGTTCGACCTCCCCGAAGCCGAACCGCTCGGTCGCGCCCGCGTAGAAGGCGTTGGGCTTGTGCTCGTGGAACTCGTGGTAGTGGCCGAGGGCCACGTAGTCGAAGTCGCCCTCCAGCATCCCGGGTTGGAGGTTAGCCTCGCCCATCTCGTGCGACTTGGCCTCCAGGCCCGGCACCATCCCGTGCGTCACGAGGATGTTGATGTCCGCGTCCCTGCGCCGGCATCACCGCCCCGGTCCCGAAGACAGCCCCGTGCGGGACGAGCGTCACGCCCACGCCCGCCTCGTCCGTCTCGACGAGCTCGTAGTCAACGTCGAAGCCGTGGGCGGGTATCGCGTTCACCAGGTTCGCGTACTCCAGCGCGGCCGTGGTCGTCCGCAGGCGCGGCGTCTCGTGGTTGCCGGCGGCGATCAGGTAAGGGATGCCGGCCCGCGGCGGTGATGCGGGCCGTCTGCTTCAGAAAACCGATGATCACGTGCGTCGCCGGGCGCACCGAGTCGAAGGCGTCGCCGGAGTGGATGACCAGGTCCACGTCCCGCTCCAGGATGGCGTCGACCGCCCGCCGGTACGCCTCCTGCACGTCGACCTCCCGCTGGTTGCGGTTGGACGCCGGGTCGAGCTTCGCGTACCGGGTGTACCCCAGATGCGTGTCCGAGATGTGCGCTACGCGGACGATGCTCTCAGAGGTCCTGGTTTATCCGGATCACTCCCACTCCCGTTAGGATACATGACGCAACGGCGTTCTCCGCCGCTTTGTTCGAACCCCGACCTACTTGTAGACCACGCGGAACCGCTCGCACACCAGCGGCATGTCTGGCGCCGGTTCTTTGCCCATGTTCGGCAGCGTGCGCGAGAAGAAGCGCCAGTGCGCCTCCCGCCAGTGCTCCAGCGACCGATCCCCCTCACCCTCCTCGTAGGCAAACCGCGCGTCTACCTCGTCGTACGGCCGCACCTCGACCTCCGTGGTCTCGACGATGCACAGGGGATCACCGCTCCCGTCCAGCACGACGGTCTTTGCCCCGACCTGTGGCAGTGGCTCGTCTTCTGCCTCGTACTCCCAGAGCGCCGAACAGGTGGCCGTCTTGGTGCCGCCGGCGATCAAAGCCCCGAGATCGTCTGCCATCGTGGCAGAGTCGCCCCAACCTTCGGCTGCATACGCCTCGCCGCGCGCCGGCGAATCCTCCGGGAGCGTCGCGAGGTAATCTTGCCAGTACGCCTCGACTCGCCCGGTGTTTATGCCGTCCTGCGCCATCCCCGTTCCGCGCGGTTCAGAACCGGATTCTAGTCCCGGATCCGGTCGAGCCCGGAGAGTATCTGGGAGGAGTTGCGGCCGTTGCGGCGGCCCCGCTGGGTGCCGCGCTTGACGTTCCAGACGAAGTTCTTGTACGGGTCGGCGGAGCCGTGGCCGGTGCGGTGGGCGGCGCTGGACGGCGTCCAGGGCCTCGTAGACCTGCTCCTCGGGGACGCCTTCGATGTCGGAGCGGATGGTCGCTGATGGCTGGCGGGCGGACGCCCAGCGAGGCGCATGACGGCGAGGACGGCGGTCGCCGGGTCCTGCTGCCGGCCGCCGAAGATGTCCGTGCCCTGCTTGCCCATGAGGACCGGCGGGCGGGGGAAGCGGCCGAAGACGGGGACGGCGTAGTGGGCGTGGCGCAGGAGGAGGCGGCCCTTGTCCAGCTGGAGGAGCTCGTCGCGGGTGGTGGACGAGAAGGAGCGGTAGGCCGGAGTTGGTCAGCTCCTCGTCGCCGATGCGGCCGTAGAGGCTGGTGGCGGCGTTGCCGACTACCTCGTCGTCCACCTTGGAGCGGAACTGCTGCGCCCCGAAGAGCGTGAGGTTCAGGTGGCGTGCCGCGGGCGGAGATGTCCACGAGGGTGTCTTTGAGGCTGCTGGTCCTCGCGCCGCGACGGGGCGTACTTGTTGAGCTCGTCGACGAAGATCACGAGCTTGTCCACCCCGAGCCGGCCCTGCTCGGCCATCTCCCAGACGCTGTTTATGACCTTGGTGACGACGAGGTCCTGCGGCACGCCGGAGAGGTGCGAGATGTCCACGACGCGCATCTCGCGGTCGCCGAACGGGCCGTCGACCTGCGGCGAGTCACCGTAATCGACCCGGCCGTGCACCAGGAGCCCGGCGCACTTGCTCGGCAGTACGCCGAAGCGGTTGCGGACCTTGGCGATCGTCGCCTGGTGGTGGCCGTTCCAGTAGGAGCTCTCGCTCTCCTCGAAGTACTCGAACGCCTCGTCGAGCTGGGCGTGGAAGCCCGCGCATGGTCCGCACCGGCGCCGCCCGCAGGAACTCGACGAAGCCCTTGAACTTGTCGTCGTAGTCCGTCGGGTCGAAGATGCGCCCGGCGTGCGGCAGCACGTCCTCGAGGTCCCACGCGATGGGGTAGACGCAGGCGTCCTCGCCGCGGGCGTTGCGCAGCGTGTTCAGGTCCTTCGTTCTGCAGGTCGGGGGCGTGGACGATGGACTCGCCGCCGTCCCTGCCGAAGGCGAGCGGGGCGAAGACCTTGAGGTTCTGGAAGGGTTGGATCTCGAGCCCCAACGCCTCGTACATCTCGCGGTCATCGGGCGGGAGGCCCCTCTGGCCGGCCTTCTCGTAGCGTCCGGCGAGCTCGGGGTCTTCTGCCGGGTCCACCTCGACCGGCTTGTCGAGGTACAGGAGGTCCGCGCCCTTCACGTTGAACATCAGGGCGGCGACCTTTATGTCCTTCACGGTCTGGAAGGTGCTCGCGATGGTGAACAGGGCGTGGCTGGTCTTGGTTGAGAGCCCGCTCATGCCGGTGATGTTCAGGTGCCCGGCCTCGGGGCCGAGCAGGTAGTCGCCGTCGACGTAGAGCGGCGGTGCGCTGCGGAGAGCCCTCGCTCTCGTTGCCGTTCTCGTGCAGGAGCATGCGGGATGCGGTGCCCCGAGAAGTCCTCGGCGCCCAGCGCGAACTCTATGGCTGCGCTCGTGCGCGAAGTGCACGGGCCCGGTTCGCACCGGACGCTTGCTCTTCTTGCGCTCGTGGCGGTGCTTCGTGGCCAGGACCCGGGCGCGGAAGACCAGGATCTCGACCCTCTCGGAGAGGGCCTCCAGCGCGGGGTCGCCGTCGAAGGCGTAGAAGTCGTCGAGAAAGCACTGCAGGTCGGAGTAGCGGCGAGGGTCGTCCAGGACGGCTATCGCCGTGGCGTCCTCGGCTCTCGGCGGCGACGATGTGCCCGATGTCCAGGTTCTGGGCCGCCGGCGGTCTCGGCCGTCCAGAAAAAGAACTCGTGGGCGGTCGCCGGGCTGTCCTCGCTCGTGACGACCCGGCCGATGGGACCGGCATCCAGGTCCAGGAAATGCGTCGTGCAGCATCTAGCTCCTCCCGTTCGATGCGTAGTTGTCGCTCCAGCCTCGCGTAGGCCCGCTCGGAGCCCTGCACGAGGGGTTTTAGTATCTTCTCGACGTAGTGGATGGGGTAGATCATGGCCGGCCACCGCGGGTCGGGCTTGGCCAGCGGCGCGCGCTCGGCCAGGACCCAGCGCGAGATCTCGTCCACCGTCTCGGGCGCCGTGTCCCGCGGCGCCTCTATGCGCATGAGCGAGCCGAGGGCGTCGGCGCCCGTCTGCGGCGGCCACATCCTCAGGTACCAGGAGGTGCGCCGCTCGCTCGGGTCGCGCCGGAGCTGCCAGTCCGGAACGAAGCTCGTCGTCCGCATCCCCGGTTCGAGGTCGAGCAGCATCCCGACGTCCTTGCCGACGAACTCCGGCCGAGCCACGCTCTTTATGAGGCCGACGGCGCGGCGGTTTGACTCCCTGATGTCCTTGAGCTGCCCGTCGACCGCGATCCAGGCGTCCGGATCTTCCAGCGTCCGGTCGTCGAGCTCCCACTGGCGGAGCATTCCCCCCTCCAGCCGCTCCCTGAGCGCCCTGACCCTCACGCGGGCCCGCTCCCTCATCCCGACGTAGTCGGAAGGGTCGGGCTCGGCCATGTACTCGGCGGAGTCCAGGATCAGGTGCGGGGAGGACGGGTCTCGTCCGGGCCGAACTCCGAGAAGCCGGCCTCGATCAGGAGATCCCAGAACGCCTCGACCGCCGGCTCCCCGGCGCTGCGGGGCAGGATCACGGCCTGCACCACGACCGGCGGGCCCTCCAGCGGCACCCGCGAGAACCGGCGGTCGCAGCGGTTGACGATCGCGGCGGCCACGGTCGCCACGATGACCGGGGCCATCTCTATGCGCCCGATCTCGCGCGAACTCTGCACGCCGTCGAGGAAGTAGCACAGCCGCGACGTGCCGTCGGGTTCCCCCAGGGCCCGCGCCCCGGGGGGCTCCTCCAGGTGGTGCGGCCTTCCGACGGGGTTCGATTCTTCGTCTTCCGGGGGGACGCGGGCGAACTGCTGCGCCTCCAGGTCGCATGAACCGGCGCCGGCGGTGACGTGTATGCCCCTGCGGGCAGCCGCCTCTAGCGCCCGGCTTATCTTTGCCACGAAGTCGTTCGAAGTGCTCCCCGCCAGCATGGCGTCGCAGTATACGCGGGCTTCGGGCCGGAGACTATCCTTCTTCGTCAGGTTCAGGTACAGGAAGCTCGAACTGCCGCTCGGCCAGGCCGACAGCGGAGCGGAAGCTGCGGCGGTCCTCGGGGGTCTCGGCGTAGGCGTCGCGGGCCATCTTGAGGATCTTCTTGGCCTCGGCGCGCTGCTCGCTCGCCGTTCGGGATCTCCTTGGAGAAGGCGTAGGTGAGGTCGCCGCTCTCGTCGTCGTAGAAGTGGACGAAGACGGTCTTCTGACGGCCCAGCCCGGTGAGGGCGGCGTCCCCGCAGACCTGCGTGACGTTCAGGAGGGTTCCGGCCGAGAGCGGGGCTCGCCGCTCATGGGGTAGACGGTGAGGGCGAGGCGGACCACGGGGCCGTAGAAGGTCTTGTAGAACTCGAGCTGGCGCACGATGCGGGCGGGGCCCCGGATGCCGTCTATCTCCTCGGGAGGGGCGGCGACGACGACGTGGCCCTGCGGGGGGCGCATCGAGCCTCGCCCCTGGGTCGAGATCACGCGCGCCTGCGGCCCTCTCTCGGCCACGGCAGCCGCGAGGCTCTCCCGGACGCGCTCGGGCAGGTCGAGGCCTCGGCCCTGCTCTTTGCGGGCCTCCTCCGTCACCCCGAACCGAACCTCTCGAAGAAGCGGGCGAAGTACGCGACGGCCTCGAAGTAGTCGTCGAGGCGGACCGACTCGTTGGGGGCGTGCATGCGGCTGTCGGCGTTGGCGACGTTACCGGTCATGATCGTGGGTATACCGAGCTCCGTGGCGATGAGCGAGGTCGGCCCGCTGCCGCCGATGGTGGGGTAGACGACGGCGTCCTCACGCCCGAGGTCCTCCCACGTCTCGACCGCGGTTCGCACCACCGGCGAGTCGACGGGCGTCTTGGCCGCCTCGACGCCGTGCAGGTCCACGACCTCGACGTCGTCGAAGCCGCGCCGGCGAGGTGGGTCCGCAGGAGCTCCAGGACGGGCCCGGGACTCTGGCCGGAGACGAGCCGGAAGTCCATCTTCACGAACGCTTCGGACGGCACGATGGTCTTCGAGCCGGGACCCGTGTAGCCGGACATGATGCCGGCTATGTTGGCCGTCGGCCGCAGGAGCATCTCGCGTAGGGCGTCTTCGTCCGAAAGGTCGCGGTCGAAGGCCTCGACGCCCCAGAAGCCTTCAGGGCCTCGTCGTCGAAGGGGATCTTCGCTATCGCCTCGAGGTCTTCTCGGCGGGGTCGTCGATCAGCTCGTCGAGGCCGTCGAGGGTGATCTTGCCGTTTTCGTCCTTGATCGTCCTGAGCGCCTGCACGAGCCGCCACACCGGGTTGGGGGCGATGCCGCCGTACATGCTGTGCAGGTCGTGGGAGGCGCCGCGGGCGCGAAGCTCGACGTAGGCCATCCCCTTGGTGCCGCAGACGATCATGGGTCGCCCTGCTTCGTCTTTCATGGAGCCCTCCCACAGGCAGGCGTCGGCCGCGAGGAGGTCCGCGTTGTCCCTGACGAAGGGGGCGAGGTTCGGGCTGCCTACCTCCTCCTCGCCCTCGATGAGGAACTTGAGCTTGAAGGGGAGGGGGCCACGTTCCTCCTGGAGTATTTTCAGGGCCTGGATGCGGGCCAGCACGTCGCCCTTGTCGTCGGCGACGCCGCGGGCGAAGAGGGCGCCGTCCCGGACCGTGGGCTCGAACGGGTCGCTCTCCCAGAGGTCCAAAGGCTCGGGCGGCTGCACGTCGTAGTGGCCGTAGGAGAGGAGGGTCCTCGCGCCGTCACCTATCTCGGCGTAGACGACCGGGTGCCCTTCGGTCTCCATGAGGCGGGCCTCGGCACCGGCCTCGCGCAGTTTGTCCGCTACCCACTCGGCGCAGTTCCGGAAGCCAGCGCCCTCGTCTCTCTGGGCGGAGATCGAGGGCATCCGAAGGAAGTCCACGAGCTCTTCGAGAAGCTCGTCTTCGACGTGCGGTACGCGCTCTGCGGGGTCCAAGCTCGGTCTCCTCCGTCCTGCTCTTCGGGTTCGGGGCTCCGGTCCCCCGAGGTTAGCACTTCCGGCGTTTCGCGCCACGATCCGCGCTGCTAGTATTGGGGACGAGGTGCCTTTGGATAGACGACCCGAGAAGAGACAGGACCCCGCCCCGGATACCGCCTCGGATTCGCCTGCCAAGCGCCGTCGGAGCTCCGACACGGACGAGTTCTGGAGCGGCGTCGGAGTGGACGTTGACAGGATGGGCCCCCGGGCGCAGGTGGTGACCTCGCTCGCGGTCCTGATCCCCGTGGCCGTCGCGGCCGTCGCGGTGCTGACGTTGTTCACAAGCTTCTGGTGGCTCATCTTCGTGTTCGGCTGGACGCTCTTCCCGGCCTTCGGGTTGTTGCTCAGGGGGATCGCGGGCCTCTCCGAGGGAGGGGGCCGGACGGAGATCTCCGGCGGGGGCGGCAAGGAGCGGGAGCTGCTGCAGGCCCTGCGGGAGCACGGCGAGCTGACCCCGGCCCAGGCCGCCATGGAGACCTCGCTTTCGGTGTCGGAGGCCGATAACATGCTCAAGGAGCTGGCCGAGGGCGGCCACCTGCAGGTGCTGGTGCACGGCGGCGGGCTGTTCTACTCGCTGTGGGACACCCGGTAGGCGGGGCGGGGCGGTACCCTTGCGTGGTATCATTTACGGTCCTGGGGGTACCCGGGAATTAGGGTTGCAACGCTAAAGACGTTGAGCGTGGGGTAGAGACCTAGGCCTATGGACGAACGAAGGATTCCGGAGAACCTCGAAGAGGCCTACAGGCTTCGAGACGAGGCCGAATCGCTGGCCGATAGAGACCACTACCAGGATCACGTCTACCGCCTCCGGCGCGAGGAGTACAGGACCCGCGGCATTCGGACCGAGATCTCCTCCCGCAGGCGTGAGCGCCAGAGCGCCATAGAGTTCTCGCGCGAGATGTTTTTCCTGGAGGTTGCCGAGATTTCGGGCCGCCTCACGGGCCGTCCCGGTGGCCGCGAGGCCCGCGCTGCCCAGCACGAGGCCCGCCGCTACGCCACCCGCCTCGACACCCACGCATTCCTCAAACAGCTCGCCTCCCCGCACTCGGGGGCCGTCGAGTTGTACCGCCGCAACTACCTCGAGCTATTGAGGCAGGGTATGACCCCATCCGAGGCGTACTACCTCTCGCGGGTGATCGGGCTGGCCCCAGAGGGCGAGTTCCGCTACGCCCTCGAGAGCGTGCGCGAGACGGGCTACCCGACCAAGGGGCGCCTCGCCTACGCCGTCGAGAAGACGGCCATCCAGATAAGGGACCTGCCTGGCGGCATGATCCTGATCCTTCTGACCTTCTTCGCCTCGCTCTTCGCCTTCGTCTACGCCACCAGAGAGTGGGGCGCCGAGGCCGGGGCCGGCACCATCTTCTTCGTCTCTTTGGGTCTCGTCGCCGCCGGCGGCCTGATGTTGATCTCCGCGATCTTTATCGTTACCTTTATCAGGTCGATGAACAAGTAGCCCGCAGGCCGGCCCTCCGGCGCTGCGACGACGCTTGGAGAGGCCGGATCCCAACCTCCAGACCCATGACCCCGCCCGAGGTCGAGCTGAGCCGCCGGGCACGCCGAGAGAAGCTGTTGAAGGAACGACGCCGCACCCGACGCCGCGTCTGGATGTGGCTGCTCGTATCCATGTGCGTACTGACGCCCCTCGCGTTGCTCTCCCTCCTGGCCTTGCCCGAACCCGAGCCCGTCGCCCGGGCCCGGACGCCTGAGGCCGCCTCCGTCCCCGACCCTCCCGAGGTCCAGGATGACCAGGCGCAGGGCGAAGTCGCGGCGGACCGGGCGGCACCGGATCCCTCGGCGGCGGAGCTTGAGGATCGGCTCGCGACGGTGGCCGAAGCCTACCCGGCGTTCTTCGGTGTCGCGGTGCTCGACCCTTCCTCTGGCATCTCGGTCGGGATGAACCCGGATGAGCGCTTTCTGGCCGCCAGCCTCGGCAAGCTCCCCGCCCTGCTTGCGCTCTACAAGGCCGCCGACCGGGGCGAGGTAAGCCTCGACAGCGAGATCACGATGCTCGCCTCCGACGTGCAGGCCTACGGAACCGGGGTGCTCCAGGACTATCCCGTAGGCTACACCATCACGCTGCGCGAGTGCGCCAGGCTCCTGATCCAGGAGAGCGACAACACGGCCTGGAAGATGCTGACCCGCTACCTGGGGAAATCCTACGTGCAGGCCGAACTCTACAGCATCGGTGCCGTTTCGACCAGCTACTGGATCCCGAACTACACCACCCCGAACGACACCCTGCTGATGCTGCAGAAGATCTCGGACCCCTCCTACACCAGCCCGGAGCTCTCCGCCGAGATGCTCGACCATATGACGGACACGTCTTTCGAGGACCGCCTGCCCGCACCACTGCCCGATGACGCCCGCGTCGCCCACAAGATCGGCTCCTACGGGGACACCTTCGGCGACGCCGGGATAGTGTTTCCGGAGAGCTCCCGGGACGTCAGAGAGGGCTACTTTATCGTCGTGCTGGCGACCCAGACGTACGAGGGGACCGCCCGCGCCGCGATGCAGGACATGTCTCTGACCACCTACGAGCTCCTCGCCACGCCGGAAGATCCCGCCGACTCCTCCCGCTGAGATAATCGGCGCCAGAGCCGCGCCCCGGCTCGCCTGCCGGCGTTCCTACTCTTCCAATGCTTCTTAACATCCTTTAAGATGGCACCGTCCGATACCTGAGGGGGGTCGCGCACCTTATGAGACACGTGTTCGTGCTGCTTGCGTCTGTTGTCATGGCCGTCATGGTGGCGACGGTGGTTTCCCTGGCGGAGCCCGAGAGGGCCGAGGCCGCAAACAAGGTGCGCGTCAAGTCGTGTACCAAGGGCACGGTTGCCTTGAAGCCCGAAGAGAAGTCCATGCTGGAGCTACACAACCGACAGCGCGCGAGGCGCAACCTGCCTCGCCTGTGCGTGCACCCGGCGCTCCAACGCGCCGCCCGGGCCCACTCGGCGAAGATGATCCGGCGCGACTACTTCAAGCACGGCAACGTCGGGAAGCGTCTCAGGAAGGCCGGCTACAGGTGGCGCCATTACGGCGAGAACATCGCCTGGGGTACCGGTAGCAAGGGCTCGCCTAAGGCCATCTTCAAGGGCTGGATGAACAGCAATTCTCATAGGCCGAACATCCTCTCCCGCAAGTTCCGCGAGGTTGGCATCGGCCTCGCCGTCGGCAAGTACAGCGGTTACCGCGGCGCGCGTATGTGGACCGCCGACTTCGGCCGCCGACGCTGAACGATCGGGGGCGACGGCCGAAGAACCCGCGCCCAAAAGGTGATTTTGTTAAACAATTTGAAGAAAATTGAAGAAAAACCTCCAAAAACCGTTGACATGGCGACCCACGCCGTTACAGAATGATGAACTGTTGTCAGGTAGGTAAGTGTTAAGGGAGGAGCCAAGATGAGGAAGGTAATGTTGTTGGCGGCCATGCTGGCCATGGTTCTGGCCGCCGCCGCCCCGGCGTTCGCGCAGGCGGTTGGTGGGGACGTCTCGATACTCGACGTCGACTGTTCTCAGGTCCAGGCCGCTGCCGCTGCCCAGGGGCAGTACGGTGATGCCTCGGCCGACGCGACCGGTGTCGGTAGCGCCGCCGCGGCCGAGATCGGGCAGGACCTGGGCATCGATCAGGCGCAGGTGAACGCGTGCCTCGGCGAGATCGACGCCGCCGACGACGACGTCGAGGTCATCGTCGAAGACGCCTCTGCTTCCGCTGCCGCCGACGCGTCCGCCGCCGCCGCCGCTGCTGGTAGCTCCGCCGCCGCCGCCGGTGGTAGCTCCGCCGCCGCCGCGGCCACGCTGCCCGACACGGGTGGCGCCTCGGTCATCGCGCTGGGCGCTGGCGCCCTGCTCGTGGCCGGCGGTCTGCTGGCCCGCAGGATCGTCCGGTAACTAACCGGCGAATCTAGCGGTACCAGGGCGGGTCCCTTCGGGGGCCCGCCTTCTCGTTGCCCGGCCCGGCCCTGTCCCCAACTTCTGGACCCGCTGCCGCGCGAGCGCTTATTCGCCGGGTCTGACCGTCAGGTCAACCCGCAAAACGCGCCATCTTCGGGCCTACAATATTGTTAAGTTTGTTTAAGAAAATAGAAAAAATTATGCTGAACGGTGTTGACATTCGGGTGGATGGGTAGGAAAATGCTCGTTGTAAGGTCAATCCTCAGGCAAGGAGGTACTGAGTGAGGAAAGTAATGCTGTTGGCAGCTATGCTGGCTATGGTTCTGGCTGCCGCCGCCCCGGCGTTCGCGCAGGCGGTTGGTGGGGACGTTGACGTCCAGTACGTTGATTGTTCTCAGGTCCAGGCTGCTGCCGCTGCCCAGGGGCAGTACGGTGACGCTAACGCCGACGCGCAGGGTGTTGGCAGCGCTTCCGCTGCTGAGATCGCGCAGGAGCTGGGTATCGATCAGTCGCAGGTGAACGCTTGCCTCGGCGAGATCGGTGCTGACGACGACGTCGACGCTGACGTTGATGTTGCCGCTGCTGACGACGCCGCTGCGGCTGCCGCCGCTGACGACGCGTCCGCCGCCGCCGCCGCTGCTGGCAGCTCCGCTGCCGCCGCCGGTGGTAGCTCCGCGCCGCCGCTCCGCGGCCACGCTGCCCGACACGGGTGGCGCCTCGGTCATCGCGCTGGGCGCTGGCGCCCTGCTCGTGGCCGGCGGTCTGCTGGCCCGCAGGATCGTCCGGTAACTAACTAACGGCGAATCTAGCGGTACCAGGGCGGGTCCCTTCGGGGGCCCGCCTTTTTCGTGCCCGCGGCGTGTCTGGTGACCGCTCGCGGGTGCCTTGTATTGCCTTGTATTCGGGGGGGTATGTGGATATCCTCATGCGCGGTGATCCTTCTTGAGCAGTCTTATCCTAAGAATCTCTGCGAGCTTCCTGGTGGTGGTCCTGCTCCTGCTGGCGGTGTCGCTCTCCTTCTCGGGGATCTTCATCGAGCGGCAGGGCCGTCTGGCCACCGACGGGGACATGCGGGGCGCGCTCGAGGCTTCGCAACTGGCGGCGCGCCTGGATCCGTTCGACAGCGACCCCTTACAGGCCCAATCTTTCCTCTTGCAGCAGCAGGGTAAGAACGAGGCCGCCGCCGCGGCTTTGAGGGAGGCCATCGAGCGGGACCCGAACTACTACCTTCCCTATCTCTTGCTCGGCAACTTGCAGCTCTTCGACCTGGAAGACTACGCAGACGCGGCCGAAAGCTACAGGGACACGCTGCGGCTCAATCCCGAGGCCTCCATAGCCGCCGCCTATCTCGCGCGGGCGCTCGTGAGGGAGGGGGATCTCGAGGCGGCCAAAGCCGAGTACAAGCGGATCGAGGAGGACGGGACGATCCTCTACCAGGATCTCTACGATCTGGGTCGGATCGAGGCGCGCACCGGTGAGGCCCAGGAGGGCGTGAACGACATAAGGCGGGCCCAGAGGCAGGCGAGGGGAGAGCTGGCGGGCCTGGAGGGGCCTGTGAGGGCCCAGCAGTTGGCGCTTGTACGTTCCATGGACCTCGCCCTCGCCGACGCGCTGGTCGTCGCGGGACGCTACGGGCAGGCCCGCCAGATATTGGCCTCGAGCCCATCAGAGCAGGCACCGGCTTTGCTCCAGCTTTTGGAGCAGGACCCGGCGGCGTACCGCGAGCAGGTGATCAACAGTGACCTTCTCTGACCGGCGGGACTGGCACGGTGAGCGGAGGGGCGAGGCCTCGCTCTCGGAGATCTTGCACGTGTTGCGCGGGCGGCGCCTGCCGGTTCTGGGGATCGTGCTGGTCCTCGCGGGCGTGGCGCTGCTCTTCGGGATCTACCGGGGCCCCGTATACACCGCTGAGGCCGTGGTCAGCGTGACGCCTCAGGAGAGGCTCGACGACGAGCAGGCGCTAGAGGCCTTCGTCAGGGAGGTTCATGGCGACGTCGTCACGGGCACCGGGTTCTGGGGAGAGGCGATGAGCCTGGCCGGCTGGGGCGGCGACGTCGGAGAGTTCAAGGGGCGGCTGGACGACAGGGTCTACGTGACGCGGGACGGGAGTTCGGGTGTGTCGGTGAGCTTCTCCGGGGCCGAGCCCGAGCAGGCGGCTGCCGCTGTCAACGCGTACGCCAGGCTTTTCGCCGAAAGGGTCGGGCGGCTGGATGGCGAGCGTCTCGCCGGTGGTGTCGCCGTCGCGGGCGCCGCCGTACAGCAGGCGGCCGCGCCGTCGGAGAGTTCGAGCGTCAGGCCCCTGCTCTACGCGGCCGTCGCCGCCGGGGTGGGGTTGCTGCTCGGGGGCGTGTGGGCGCTGCTGCTCGAGGGAAGGACCCCGGGCTGGCGCGGCGTCCGGGAGGCAGAGCTGAGCCTGCAGGCGCCGGTGCTCGGGACCATACCTGACTACGCCTCGGTCGAGGGTGCCGCGAAGCGGCCTGCCGAGGGCCCGGGCGGGGACGGCTAGAGGTGGTTGATTCGGGGCTTGAGATCACCAGGAACGCCGGGGAGGCCCGGCTGCTGCTCGACCCGGGGTCGCCCGTGAGGCGGTACTATGAAGAGCTGGCCGAGGCCCTGCTGTCCACGGGGGCCAAGAGCGTCGTTGTCACGAGCTCGGAGCCGGGCGCGGGACGGACGAGCATCTGCTTGGGGCTTGCGAGCGCCCTCGCGGGTACGGGCCGCCGGGCCGCGGTCGTGGACTGCAACCTGGAGAAGCCGGGACTGCACAGGGCGCTCGGCGAGCCGAACTTCGTAGGCCTGACCAGCGGTCTGGAGAGCGAAAAGCCCCTCGAACACTACGGACACGAGGTCGTTCCTGGATTGCTGGCGGTGCCGACCGGGCCCGTCACTCCCGACGGGGCGGCCCGCGCTGAGAGTCCGCGGCTCGTGGCGGCCGTGCGCGGGCTAGAGGAGGGACGGGATGCCGTGCTGCTGGACGCACCGGTTGCGGGGGCGGTGCTGAGGTCCCCCATCCTGGCGGAGGGCTTCGACGGGGTCCTACTCGTCGTCCACGCCTCACGCACCCCGAAGAGCGCCGCCCGCGAGACCACCGACGATCTCATCGAAGCCGGCGTCGACCTGCTCGGCGTCGTTCTGAACGGGTGGTCGTGAGCAAGCCGGCCTGGCCTTTCGAAGCCGGCGAGGCGCCGGCCGGTCGCCCGGACGCGGGCAAGGAGCGCCGTCCCGGGCGGCTGCACGCGATCTTCAAGGCCCTCGTGTTGCTGGCGTTGTTGGCCGCGACGGCCTACGGGCTACTGAGGGACGGCCTCTACGACGAGGACCTCTTCCTGCCGGTGGCCGCCGGCGTGCTCGCCCTCACGCTCCTGACCCTCTTCATGCGCGGGTACTACCGCGGCGTGCCGCGGGTCGGCTGGGTCCTCGTGGCGCTCCTGGCGGTGCTCGTCGGCGTCAAGGGGCTCTCCATGATCTGGACCATCAGCGAGACGGAGACCGTCAACGAGACCCTCAGGTCCTCGATGTATCTGGCGACCTTCGCCGTGGTGCTCGCGGCGTTCACCTCCGAACGGCAGGCCGGTCCGATAATCGATGTCTCCATCCTCTCCGCCGCGGCGGTCGCCGGCTACGGGTTGCTGCAGAAGATAAGCCCGATCCAGTACCCTATCCAGGGCGTCGACGTTGTCAGGGTGGACTCGACCATAGGCTACCCGAACACCACGGCCATCGTGCTCGGCATGGCCGTGGTGCTGGCGCTGGCGCGGATGCCGACGACGCGCAACGCGCTGTTGAGGGGCCTCTACGCCGCCCTCATTCTGGCCTTTCTCGCGACGATCTACCTCACCCAGTCCCGCGGGGGCATCGGCTCGCTCGGGTTGGGTATGATCTTCTTGTTCGTCTTCGGCAAGGACCGCTTGCAGTTGGCGACGAACCTGCTGCTGCTTTCGGTGCCCGGAGCGTGGCTCTACGCAAGGATGCAGGCCCTCGATGGGCTGTACCTGGCCAACGTGACCAGGGAGCGGGAGGTCGCCGACGGGGCCACGTTCGGGACCGTGTTAATCGTCGGCCTGATCGCAGCCTTCGTCTTGCAGGCGGTGTACACGTTCCTGGCCAACCGCTACGAGCTCACCTCCCAGGCGCGCCGGGCCGTCGGCGCGCTCGTCCTCGCCGGGGTGCTGGTGGTCGCCGGTGTCGGGGCGTTCGTGGTCGTGCGGGGGTACGGCGGCGTCGGCCAGGCCTACGGGGCGCTCGTGAGCAACCCCAACCAGACGGAGGACGCCAGGGAGAGGCTCGCCTCGCTGAGCGTGGGCTTCAGGGCGGCGTACTGGGAGGTTGCCTGGGAGGAGTGGAGGCAGCGACCGCTCACAGGAACGGGGGCCGGCACCTTCTACTTTACGTGGCTCGAGAACAGGACGGGCACCCAGAGCGTCAGGCAGGTGCACAACGTGTACCTCGAGCAGGGCACGGAGACGGGGATCGTCGCCTTTGTCGCGCTCGTCGGCTTCGCGGTGGTGCTCGTCGGCTACGTCGCGAGGGCCACGTGGAGGTCGGATGGGGAGCGTCGGCTTCTGCTGGCCGGTCTCCTCTCCGCGATCGTGATCTACCTGATCTCCTCGGTGGTCGAGTGGCACTGGTACCTGCCGGCCTCGACCCTGCTCTTCTTTATACTCGCCGCCGTCGCCGTGAAGTACGCTTCGATGGACGAGTCCGACGGCGCGGAACCCGAAGACGCCCGCGCGCGTCGCTGATGCCGCGGGGCAGATCTGCGAAGTCCCGCCCGACCCGGGAGGCCGCGCGCTTGATCCCGGGCGGGACTTCGAGGCTGCTCGGCGGACTCCACGTGGATCTCGCCGGGGATCATCGGGGCTCCGTCTTCGTGGCCGGCTCGGGGCGGAGCGGTACCACGTGGCTGGCGGAGGCCATCGCCCGCGGCCGCGGGTACCGGCTCGTCTTCGAGCCTTTCCACCCGGGCAAAGTGGACTCTTGCCGGGGCTTTCGGAGCAAGCAGTATCTGAGACCCGGCGACCGGCGGGAGGGTTTCGTCGGGCCGGCGCGGGAGGTGCTGTCGGGACGGGTGCGCGGCCGCTGGACGGATCGGCTCAACCGCGCCTTCGTCGCCCGGCGGCGCGTGATCAAGGACATAAGGACGAACCTCCTCCTCGGCTGGATGCGGTCCAATTTTCCCGGTATGCCGATAGTCCTGCTGCTGCGGCACCCCTGCGCCGTCGTCGCCTCTCGGCTGGCTCTGGGTTGGAAGGACAACCTCTCGGAGACCATGGAGCAGCCGGCTTTGGTCGAGGATTTCCTCTACCCGATGGAGAAGGAGATCCGGGCCGCCCGAGGCGCCTTCGAGCGGCACGTCTTTCTCTGGTGCATCGACAACTTCGTCCCTTTGAGGCAGTTCGCGCGCGGTGGTATCCACCCCGTCTTCTACGAAGATCTGGTCGTCCGACCCGAAGAGGAACTCCGGCGCCTGTCCGTCGTCGTGGACGAGGACCTCAACGTCCCTGGCGTCCGCCGCGCCCTGCGGCGCCCATCGCCCCTGAGCCGCAGTCCCGAAGGGCCCGGACCCGCGCCCCTTGACGGCTGGCGAGGCTCGGTAACCGGCCGCCAGCTTGGGCAAGCCGCAGAGATACTGGGCCTCTTCGGGCTTGATCGCCTCTACGGCGAAGACCCGATGCCCGACCCCTCAGGCGTCCGGTCCTTGATGAACACCGGAGTCCGAGGGTAGGAATACGGCCGTGGATAAGCCGTCGGTGGCGATCCTCGCGGGCGTTCGGTGGGGCTTTCTCTGGCAACGGCACCAGGCCCTCGCCGACCGCTTTGCCCGCGCCGGTTACCCCACCGTCTTCGTCGAGACCACCGGGATCTCCAACCCTCGTCCTGACGGGGCCACGCTCCGCAAGGTGCTCGGCAGGGTCCGGAGTGCTGCAGGCAGAAAAGCGCCGCAAGAGAACGGGCTTGTCGTCTACTCGCCGGTCACCGCTCCGCCGACCCTCGGGGCGTTCCGGCGCCTCAATCGTGCGTTCTTCGTGCCGCGGGTGGCGCGGGACCTGTCCGAGATCCTGGGTCCACGTCCGATAGTCGTCGCCTACCCGCCGACGCGCACTACGCTCGACCTCGTCTCCGCACTCGACCCCCGCCTTCTCCTCTACGACTGCGCCGACGACTACCGGCATTTTCCTGGCGCGCCGGGAGACATCGCGGGAACCGAGCGGGAGTTGATCTCCATCGCCGACCTCGTCTCGTGCACCTCGACGACGCTTTTGGAGCAGGTGCGGGCCTCGCGCCCGGACGCCTTCTTGAGCGGACCGGCCGTGGACTACGAGCTCTTCGCCACCGTGCAGGGAGAACGCCCGCCGGGCGACGTCAACACCGTCTGCTTTCTGGGACACGCCAGCGGGCGGCGTCTGGACCACTCCGTGCTGCGGGCCGTGGCGCGGGCGGGTTTCGAGGTGCGGCTCCTGGGGGAGCTGGATCGATCGGACAGGGGTCTTCTGCGGACGGCGGGCATAGACTATCGGGGCGCTATCCCCCACAGACTTCTGCCGGCGGCGCTTGCCGGAGTGGACGCCTTCGTGCTGCCGTACAGGATCGACGACCTCACCCGCGGCATCTCGCCGGCCAAGACCTACGAGTGCCTGGCGACCGGCAAGCCGGTGGTGGCTGCTCCCCTGCCCTCCCTCGAAGGTCTGTCGGAGCACGTGTACCTCGCGCGAGAACCGGGTGACTTCGTTGAGGTCCTCCGCGGCCTGCGGAGGCTGGAGACGGAGGAGCGAGTACGGGCCAGAATACGGATTGCGCGCGAAAACTCCTGGGAGGCCCGGTTCGTGGCGTTAGAGGACGCCCTGCATGACGCCCTGACAGATGCTCCGTGAGGAATCGGGCACCCAGGGTAGACGTGCTCGGGGTCGGCGTGGACCCGCTCACGGTCGAGGAGCTTCGTACAGAGGTTGGGCGCCTGGCGAGGCCGGGGAGGCCAGGACTCGTGCTCAACGTCAACGCCCACTGCCTCAACCTCTGCTACGGGGACCCGGCCCTGCGCGGCCTCTTCCATCGAGCGGATGTCGTCTTCTGCGACGGGGCCGGCGTCGTGCTGGCGGCGAGGATCCTGGGCCGGCGTCTGCCCCCGAGGATCACCTACGCCGATTGGATCGAAGACCTCGCAGCCCTCGCCGCGGCGGAAAACTACTCCCTCTTCTTTCTCGGAGCGCGGCCCGGAGTCGCGGCCGAGGCCGCGGAGAACCTCCGCAGACGCCACCCCGCGCTGAAGGTCGTCGGCGTCAGGGACGGAGACTTCGACGCGGAGACGGGCGGTCCCGAGAACGAGGCGATCCTGGCGGAGATCCGGTCGGCTAACCCGGACATCCTGCTCGTCGGCCTCGGGATGCCCCTGCAGGAACGCTGGCTCATGGCGAACCTGCACCGTCTCGACGTCGGCGTCGCCCTGACCGGTGGTGCCGTCTTCGACTACGCCTCCGGGCGGCTGCGCCGGGGCCCGCGGCTCCTGACCGACAACGGCCTCGAGTGGCTGGCGCGCCTACTCGTCGAGCCCCACCGCCTGTGGCGCCGCTACTTACTCGGCAACCCCCTGTTCCTCGCCCGCGTCCTGAGGCAGCGCCTCGCCGAATCGTTCCGGGGGAAACTGAAAAAAATCACATAAATATCAAAGGAACCCCTTCAACTTTCGTGGCTCCTGGTCGATAATGCCATTACATACGGATGGAGTTCTCTGGAGGGGGAACCTTGAACGTCAAGGCAATGCTATTAGCGACCCTATGTCTGGCCGCAGTCATGTGCGCCGTCGGGCCTGGGGCGAGCGTGGAGGCCCAGCAGACCGCGGACGGGTTGGCTGGGTCGGCAACGGAGAGGACCAGCGGCGACGTGGTCGGGGCTTCGGTCTCTCATCCCGAGGGCTGGGCCGTCGAGCGCGAGAACGTCACCTACGACGACACCTACGGGTATACCCTTTGGTACCCGGACACGGACGAGGCGCATGACCACGGCGGCATGCCCGCGTTGCGGGTGGCGCTGGCCTACGATCTCGAGCCCGGGCAGATCGAAGCGGAGGTCCGACGGACGATAGACGCTTACCCCGACCTGAACGTGGGACGCCAGACGGTAGCGTCGGCCAGGCGGGGTACGAGGGGTGGCGGTCGGTCCTATCCCTGGCAGCACCCCCTCTATGGAGATCTACGTGCCGGTGAACGACCGGGTGTACCTGATAAACGTCGTACGCCCGTGAGCCCGGCCAGGAGGGTCTTGGGGAGGCGGACAGGGAGCTGCTCTCCGACCCTCGAGTTCAGCCAGCCCTCGCGCCCAGTAAGCTCGCTCGGTCTGGAGCGGGCCAACGCCCCGGAGGCCCTGTACCCCACGACCGAGGAGGCGTCTGCCGAGCCTGTGGACCCACTAGAGCAGAAGTGGGGCCCCGGGATCTCGCCGGGCTGGAAGGGGAGGCGCGCGCGCTGGACAGCAGGAGGCGGCGCGGTGGCGGAGAGAGCCGCATCGCCGAAGGATGCTGGCGCGCCCCCCCCGGCTTCTTCGTGCAGACCCTGCACGGCTTCAAGGCCAACAGCAACCGCAAGGACGGCATCCCGCGAGGGTGGAGCAGGATCGGTGTTCCCAACTTCTGGAACCAGTTCACCCACGGTAGCCTCGGCTTCGGAAGGTGCACCAGGCCCAATTGGGCCAACGACAAGTTCGCTATAGACTTCCCGCTCGACAAGGGCGACGTCCTCTTCTCTCCCTTCAAGTGCGGCAGGGTCACCTTCGCCGGCCGCAACAGGACCCACGCGGACTACGGTATCTTCGTCTCCATCCGCGCCTGCAACGGCAAGTACGTAAGCCTCTCAGGTCACCTCAGCGCCCTCAGGAGGGGCCTAAACAGAGGCGACAAGGTCGGCAAGAACACCATCATCGGCTACGCGGGCAAATCCGGCGGGGGCAGAATCGCCGTGGGACCGGTCCACGTGCACCAGGCCTTCTACCGCAACCCCAGCTTCACCCGAGGCCACGCGCCCTACGGTGGTGCGGGGCTGCGGGTCGACCGCTGGCGCTACGTCGGCACCGCGGCCCGCAAGGCCAAGAACATTCGGGTCCGTTCCCGCGTCTACCGATTCGACAGGGTCAAGCCCCGGTTCGGCGCGTTCTGCCGCGAAGGCAGGCGCTGCGGTGAGGGGTACAAGGTCAGCAACTAGAGGGCCCGCGCCGCAGCGAGGCGAAGGTACGCTCGTCCGGACCGTTTGGAGCCTGGGCGGGCGGGTACAGACGGTATACTGCGTCCCTTGAAGGAAACCGTGCCGTTCGTCGAGCGCACCGCGAAGAACCTGCTGGGCGCGAAGGCCCCGCGGCGCTGTCTCAGCGTCGCCGGTCTTGCCGGCGCAGACGCCGTTGCGCTGCTGATTGGTCTTGTGGGCGCCGGACGCGTCTTCGGCGCCCGGATCGGCGCCCTCCTGGACCTCGCGCCGCTGCTCGTCGCGGCCTGGATCGTCGTCTTCGCCGCCTTCCGTCTCTACGACAAGGCTCCGATCCGGCGTAACCCGGGCGCCCTGATCGGGGGCGCCCTCGTGTGGGCCGGCCTGGTGACGGTTGGCGCCTACGTCTATCCTGGGACGATGACCCCGGGCTCGACGGCGTCCTTACCGCCGCGCTCCTCGGGCTCGTGTGCGCCGGCGCTCTCCGGTTCCTCTACGAGCGCGGCATCAGCAGGATCTACCGCCACGGACTCGGCCGGACGCCCGTCCTGATCATGGGCGCCGACGAGGACCGGGCACGGGTGCGCCGGACGATGAGGCGGGCGGCCATCGGGGGGGCCTACGAGCTGTCGGGGGAGGTGGACCTCAAGGCGGACGGAGCCGAGGCGAACCTGGCAGGGCTGCGCGATGCGCTCGACCGTACGGACGCCCGTGGTGTGGTCCTCGTCGGCGCGGAGAGGATCCCCGACGAGGAGCTGCTGGACCTCCTGCGCTCCACCCGCCTGCGGGGTGTGTTCTTGCGGGTCGTGCCGGGCGCTCTGGCCCTGATGCGGGGCCGGACCATCCTCAGCGAGGGGATGGGCCTACCGCTCCTCGAGGTCCGCTATCCGCAGCTGGACAACACCCAGCGGGTTCTGAAGCGCGCCCTCGACGTGACGGTGTCCGCCGCCGGGATCGCCCTGCTCTCGCCCCTGTTGCTGGCCGTCGGCGTGGCGGTCAGGCTCGACTCGCCAGGCCCCATCTTCTTCTCCCAGAAGCGCATCGGGGCGGACGGCAAGACCTTTATCTGCTACATGTTCCGCTCCATGCGTGCCGGGGCCGACCGGCTGCAGGAGGACATGGAGGCCAGCAACGAGGCGGACGGGCCGGTCTTCAAGATAAAGGACGACCCCCGTGTCACGCGCGTGGGCTGCTTCCTGCGGCGCTGGAGCCTCGACGAGCTGCCCCAGCTCGTCAACGTATTGTGGGGGGAGATGAGCCTTGTGGGCCCCAGGCCCCTGCCGGTGCGGGACTTCCTGCGGATGGAGGAGGCGCACAAGCGGAGGCTCGGGGCCGTCCCAGGAATGACCGGCTACTGGCAGATCAGCGGCCGCAGCAACCTCTCATTCGAGGAGATGGTCCGCCTGGATCTCCACTACATAGAGAACTGGTCGCTCTCGTTCGATCTCAAGATCATACTGAAGACCCTGGGAGCCGTCGCCCGCCGCGAGGGCGCCTACTGATCCGGGCCCTGCCCAGGGACGATGTCCCGGCGCAAAGAGAAGGGATGACCCGACGACCTGGTCACCCCTTCCGTACCGTTCCCCGAGAAAGCTAGAAGGGGAAGTCGTCGTCGAACACGTTGTCGAACGCGTCGTCGCCGAACACGTCGCCGTCGAAGAACTCGCTCTCGGCGGTCGCGACCACACCGCCGACCTCGGCCTCGGCGACGTCGCCGCCGAAGAACTGGCTCTCGGCCGAAGCGCTGACGCCGCCGACCTCCACGGTCACCGTGTCCGCCGCGGCCGGAGCGGCGGCGACCAACACCATCGCCAGAACCATCGCCATTACCGCAAGCCTCTTCCTCATCTTTCTCCTCTCCTCACCACCAGACGTGGCTCCCTACCGACACACTACCTGCGGTCTGTACCTGCGGTTTCCGCCAGCGGCACCACCTCCGTCGCGGTCGTCCGTGTTCCGCGGCCCCCAGTTTACCCCCGCGGGTGCCAAACGCAACACGTGCGACCTGGCGTATTCTCTGACGGAGAGCCTTCAGCGCGTTTCCGTCCTGATGCCCCCTTCGTGTAATAAAGTACGCGGGGCGCGAAGTGCCGGATCCTGAGACGACCGTGGGGCGGATGCTCCACGAGGGGGAAAGAGATGAACGCGGTACTGGTGATACTCGACAGCCTGAGAAAAGACCACGTCGGGGTCTACGGCGCGGACCGGGCGAAGACGCCCAACCTCGACGCCCTGGCCGGGGAGAGCCTGCGCTTCACCCGCGCCTACCCCGAGTCGGTGCCGACCTTGCCGGCGCGCAGGGCCATCCACACGGGGATGAGGACGTGGCCCTTCAGGAACTGGGTCCCGCTGGAGGGCGAGGGCTTCATGCCGGCCGGCTGGGGGCCCATCCCGGAAGATCAGACGACCCTTTCGGAGAGGTTGGGCGAGCTCGGCTACACCACCGTGCTCTTCTCCGACAACCAGCACCTGTTCAAGGCCTCGATGAACTTCCACCGCGGCTTCGCCGTCTACGAGTGGTTCCGCGGCCAGGAGAGGGACTTCTACCGGCCGGCGACGCGCGTCCCGAACGAGGAGGTCGAGAGGTTTACCGTGCCGGGCAACGACCGGAGCATGGTGGACAAGGTCCGCCAGTACCTGGCCAACACACAGGACCGCAAGGGCGAGGAGGACTACTTCGCCCCGCGGGTCTTCTCCCGGGGGATAGAGTTTTTGGACAGCGCCGAGGAGGGAGCGCCCTTCCTCCTGGTCGTCGACTGCTTCGACCCGCACGAGCCCTGGGACCCTCCGCAGGAGTACGTGGACATGTACGACGACGGCTACGAAGGTCCCGAGCCCATCGTGCCCAACTACAGCGACGCGGGTTGGATCTCCGACGCCGAGCTCGAGCGGATGCGGGCGCTCTACGCCGCCGAGGTGACGATGACCGACCGCTGGCTGGGCCGCTTTCTCGACAAGATGGAGTCCACGGGCCGCATGGAGGACACTCTCCTCGTCGTCGTCTCGGATCACGGCGTGGCCCTCGGCGAGCACGACGCCACCGGAAAGCCCTTCTGGGCCCTCTACCCCGAGCTCACGGACATCCCGCTCCTGGTCCGGGATCCCGAGGGTAGGAGGGCCGGGGAGACCAGCGATTACTACGCCTCCACCCACGACATCGCGCCAACCACCCTGGGAGTGCTCGGCGCGACGCCCTCCGTACCGCCGGACGGACGGGACCTCTCGGTGCTGCTGGGGGGCGGGCAGCTTCCGCCCCGGGACCACTTCACGCTCGGCTACGACGACTACGTGCAGGCCCGCGACGATCGGTACGTCCTGCTCAGCCGCAACGACCGGTCCGAAGCCCGCCTCTTCGACGCGCAGGACGACCCGAACATGGAAAACGACGTGGCCGCCGACAAACCCGGCGTCGTGAGGCGCATGTTCGACGAGTATGTCCTGGGCGACGCCGGAGGATCGCTGCCCAGGTACTGACGAAAGGGTTGACGCCAGGCGCCAACCCTCCGGCCAAAAACCTCTATAATCTCTCGCCGTGAACCCCGAAGATAACCAACCGCGAGGCGAGGCCGCACCCGGCGATGGGCGTGGGCCGATCGGCTCGGGACCTGGGGCGGGTCCCGGGTCCGACGGCGGGGCCGGACGCCCCTCCGAGACGGCGGGCGATACGCCATCCGGGGTGCCCGGTGTCGCCGCGGCCGATTCTCTGGGAGGGGGCAAAGACGACTCCTACGTTGCCCGCGTGGCACGCGGAGCTGGCATCAGCACCGCGGGGCAGGGCGTCGGGCGCGTGCTCGGGTTCGTCACCCAGGCGGCGATCTCGAGGTTGTTCGGGGTGGAGGCGTTCGGGTTCTATACCTCGGGGGTTGCGGCGGTCAACCTCGGGCAGATCATCTCCCGCTTCGGGATGGAGAACGGCGTCGTGCGTTACGTTGCCCACTATCGCGCCCGAAACGACACCCCGCGGGTGCGGGGCACCATCATCCAGGCGATATTCTTCTCGTTCGTTGCCAGCGTAATCCTCTCGCTCGTCATGTTCTTCGGTGCGCCGTTCATGGCCGAGCGGTTCTACGACGCGCCGATCATGAGCAGCGTGTTGCGGGCGTTCGCGATCACGCTGCCGTTCTTTACCTTCATGATGATGGTCCTGTGGGCAACGCAGGGCTTCCAGACGGTCACCTACGCCAGCTACGTGCAGCAGATGATCCGGCCCGTCCTCTACCTGGCACTGCTCCCGGTCTTCTACCTGATCGGGGCCGGGCTCGTCGGCGTGATCGCCGCTTACGGGATCTCGATGCTTCTGGGCTCCATCTTCGCTGTCTACTACCTGAGAAAACTCTTTCCGCCGCTCTTGGACAACAAGGTCCGACCGCAGTTCGAGACTAAAGATCTCTTCTCGGTCTCGATACCCATGAGCATCACCACGGGCGCCCAGTATCTCAACACCTGGAGCGCGGTCTGGGTCATCGGGTTTTTCGCGGCCGGAGCGCCCGTGGGGATCTTCACCGCCGCGGCGCGCACTGCGACACTCTCGACCATCGTGCGCTTCGCGTTCTCTGGCATCTTCTCACCGATAATCTCGAGCCTCCACGCACAGGGGGACCGCGAGAGCCTCGGCCGGCTCTACAAGGACATCTCTCGCTGGATCTTCACCGGAGGTTTCGCGATCTTTCTGGTGATCCTGCTACTCGCTGAAGACGTGTTGACCCTGGGTTTTGGGGTGGAGGCCGCGACCGGCGTCACGGCTCTGATCGTCGTTGCCTTCGCCCAGCTCTTTAGCTCCTCGGTCGGCCCGACGCCGCGAATGCTCGCCATGACCGACAACCAGAACATCGCGATGATCGCCACGGCCGCGGCTTCCGTGGTGGGCGTCGTCGTAAGCGTCGTGCTGGTCGGGCTCGCCGAGGGTCCGGAGGGCCAGATCCTGGGAGCCGCCGTCGGCATGGCCTCGGCCATCGTCACGGAGAACGCCTCGACCCTTCTGGCCGTCAAACGCCGCTTGGGATTCTGGCCATACAACCTGGCGTGGTCGAAACCTCTCGTCGCCGGTCTCGTTTCCGCTGCGCTGGCTTACGTCGCGGGCCTGCTCTTGCCCCTGCCGATCCTCCTGACGATAGCCGTAGTCGGCGCCGTCTTCGGCCTCTCTTACCTGGCACTGCTCCTGATCCTCGGCCTCTCCGCCACCGACAGGGAATTCCTTGACGCCTTCTGGCGGGTAGCGCAGCGCCAACTGCGGCGCGTCTCGCGGCGCGGTGGCGAGGACGGCGGTTGAACGGTACGCGCCCGACAAAGGTCCTCTACGTCGTCGGGCTCGGGCGGAGCGGGAGCACGATCCTCTCGAACTCCCTGGGCCAGATCCCCGGCTTCTTCTCCGGCGGGGAGTTGAACTTTATCTGGCGCCACAACGTGATCGAGAACCGCCTGTGCGGTTGCGGGAGGCCCTTCCGCGAGTGCCCGGTGTGGGTGCCCGTGATGGACGAGGCCTTCGGCGGGATGGACAGCATAGACCCCCGCGAGATGATGCGTCTCGCCGCCTCTGGGACACGAACCCGCCACATACCCCAGATGCTCACCCCGAAGGGCCGGGGCATCCTCGAGAGCCGGCTGAAAGTGTTCCTCGAAAACTATGGACGGCTCTACAGGGCGATAAGCGCCGTCACGGACAGCCGCGTGATCGTCGACTCCTCCAAGGAGCCGGCCCACGGCTACGCGATGGGCATGATCCCGGGCGTCGACCTCTACGTGCTGCACCTGATAAGGGATCCCAGGGCCTCCGCGTACTCCTGGTCCAAGAAGAAGCTCCAGCCCGACAGCGACACGCGCGAGTTCATGGTCCGCTACTCGCCCGCCATGAGCTCGGCGATGTGGGACTCCTGGAACGCGTCGGCCGAGGTCCTGTGGCACCGCTCCAACGGTGGCCCCCAGAGGTATCTGCGCCTCCGCTACGAAGACTTTGTCGCCGGCCCCCGCGAGAGCTTCGAGCGCATCCTCAAGCTTCTGGGCGAGGACGTCGAACCGCCCTTGGCGAGCGAGCGCGAGGTCAAGCTCGGCGTCAGCCATACCGTCTCGGGTAACCCCAACCGCTTCGACACCGGCGCCGTCGAGCTGCGCACGGACCGCGAGTGGCAAAAAAGCATGAAGCCCGACCAGAAGGCGCTGGTGACGGCCCTGACCCTGCCGCTTCTCAAGAGGTACGGGTATTGAGGCGGCGCTAGGCGCCTCAGCACGCTCCGGCTTCGCCTTCGCTTTCAGCACGCCCCCTGACGGGAGCTGTCAGCCTGTCAGCCCGCGCCCTTCGGGCGCTTTCAGCCAACCGCAGGAGGTGTTCGATTCATTGCGGCCTCGCGCCGGCCGAACCGTCGGAAAAGTCTCGGTCTGAGGCCGTCCCGCGAAGCGCGACTGGGAGGCTCCACAACGGCAAAAAGCTGACGGCTGAAAGTGAGGGCCTGCAAGGCCCGATGCGGGCTGAGAGCGGAGCCCGCAGGGCGCAGCGTGCTGACAAGCCCCCGAAGAGGGCGTGCTAGAAGCTAAAGCTGTACCGTTGTTCCTGCCAGGGATCGCCGTAGGCGTGGTAGCCGTTCTGCTCCCAGAAGCCCGGCTTGTCGTCCGCGAGCAGCTCGATTCCCCGCGCCCACTTGGCGCTCTTCCAGGCGTAGAGGCGCGGTATCACCGAGCCGCATCGGGTCGCCGTGACCCGGCTCGAGCGGCTCACCGTTGTGGTGGGTCGCGAAGAGCGCGTCCTGCTCGTAGAGCTCTTCGAGCGGCGCGTTCGTGGTGTACCCACCGTCGCAGAAGACCGAGAAGAAGTCGCGCCTCCGGATTCGGGCTAGGCCATCTCCAGCAGGTCTTGCGCTCGCACGCCCGACCACACGTTGTCGAGCTTGCTCCACGAGGTTACGCAGTGCATGTCCGCCTTGACCTCGACGGTCGGCAGCTCGTTCCATTCCTCCCACGTGTAACCGCAGGCGGCTCTCGACGAGGCCGCCCACGGTGAAGTCCCAGTCTTGGGATCGAACTCCGGGCGTCGGCCGTAGGTCAGGATCGGCCAGCGGTCGCCGACGAGGTACTGCCCCGGCGGTACCCGCTCCTTGCCGCGCTGCGGTGTCTATCTCGATGCGCTCCAACTGCGACCTCCGTGTGAAAAGTACGAGAACCGTCTCCGTGCGAGCGGGCGTCGTGCCGGGAGCACGGTCGACTACTCCGTCTTTGCTTCGACCTTACTTGCCCGGCTTCTTGCCGATGCTGACCATCTCCGGGGTGACGCCGGCTGGCGGGGCCGTCGCCGAGCTCCTCGTCGCGGTACTGGTAGACGCCGCGGCAGGTGTGGCCGCCGGTGGTGCGCTTCTCGGTGTAGGAGAGCTTCACGTTGGGGTTTATGGCCTCGACCATCGCCTTCTCGTAGGTGGAGAAGGCGGCGCAGGGCTTCACGTCCCAGCCGGGGACGCCGTCGTGGCCCATCCCACCGAACCAGGGGCAGCGGTCGGCGTTTATGACGTAGGTGCCGTCGTCCTGCTCGGTCAGCGTGATCTCGATGTCGAAGAAGCGGTTGGCGAGCATGATCACGTCGACGGCGTCCTTCATCGTCGTGACGCCGAGCTGCTCGCGCAGGTCGCGAGCCCTGCTTCTGCGCCGATGCGGCGTCATGGCGAGCTTGCCGACCTTCTGGCCGTCGTAGCCGAGGTCGTCGGCGGCCCGGATCATCTCGTCCAGGATCACCCCGGTCCCCGCGCTCGCCGCCTTCCACTTGTACCACGTCGGACCAGGCAGCCCGAGCCGCATCGCCAGGCGCGCGAGAAAGAGCGGGAGACGGGGTAGACCGTAGACCTTGAGCCACTTCATAATCCGAGAATCCTTTTCTCGCTTGCGCCGACGAACCAATTATACCCCGCCACTCCGGTACCCGAGACGCTACCGTCGGCGCTCACCCTGGATGACCTTGTCCAGCCGACGAGTCGACCCGAGGGAGCGCTTCGCAGGCCGTGCGTACTCGACTCGGAAGCCACCTCACACCTGCGGCCGCCCGTCCGCGGAGTTTCGCGACCGGATGGCAGGGTACGCGGACCTCGGCCTGGATCGGCTCTCGCGGCAAGGCCTCGGCCTACGAGCACGTCGAGCTGGCAGGAGAGCGCTGCGAGATCTGGAAGTACGCCTGGGACGACGCGGACGGATCCTGGAAGAACCAGCGCTCGCGGAGATCGAGGAGAGCACGCGCCGGCTGCTCGAGGACATCCGCGAGCGAGGACCCGTTCAGCCCGCGCTGGGCCGCAGACTCCGCTCCTGGCGCGCTGCTGCTACCTGGCGTGCCGCCTGCTCGAGCCCGACGTCGTCGTCGAGACCGGGCGTGGCCTACGGCGTGAGCTCGGCGTTTATCCTCGAGGCCCTGGAAGAGAACGGCCGCGGCACGCTCCACAGCGTCGACCTGCCGCCCCTGAGGACGAGAGTACCGAGAGGTTCTGGGGTATCGCCGTGCCGGACGGCGCTGCGCGGCCGGTGGAGCCTGCACCGCGGATCCAGCCGCCGCGTCCTGCCCCGGCTCCTCCAGGAGGTCGGCACCGGTCGACCTCTTCGTGCACGACAGCCTGCACACCCGACGAAACATGCGGCGCGAGTTCGAGACCGGTCTGGCCCCGCCTGCGGGGTGGCGGCATGCTCCTTGCCGACGACGTCGAGAGAAACCGCGCCTTCGCCGAACTGCGAGGGAGAGATCCAGCGCTCTGGCGGATCGTCCGGGATCGGGAGGTGACGCCGCTCCACGGCAAGGCCGCTCCGGTGGTGTTCGGCGTCGCGGTGAAGTAGCTGCGCCGGTCGTCCGGTACGAAAACTGCGGTGGAGCCGGGAATCGGGCTCCCCGCCTGGCCGGGGCATTGCTGGACGGCTAGCCGCCCTGGCTAACCGCCTCGGGTGTAGCTGACCAACTCCTCGCGGCCGCTGCCGCCCGAGGTCTTCACGGTCAGCACGGGGCCGACGTCGCGGGCGTAGAGCTTGTACTCGGAGACCTTGGGCTCCAGCGGGACCAGGTCCTTGGTCATCAGCGCCCCGTCGAAGTGGCCGTAGGGGACCTCGACCTGCTCGTCGGTGCTCAGGACCTCGGCCTTGTCCTCGGCCTCGCCCTTGTAGTATTCCTGGCGGTAGGCCATGCCGTCGCTGGGGGTCGGCGGGCATGATGATCCCGGGCTGCGCCCCGTCGACGCCGGCCTCGAAGGAGCCCGACCTCGTCGTGATCTTGCCGTTCTCGTACTCGGCGGTGTCCTCGCCCAGGTACCAGACGTTGCCCGACGCGTCCTGGGCGTACCAGTCGTCGGTGACCTCGACGCGCTGGCCGTTCTCGGTGACGACGTCGCGGACGACCCTGGCCTCGATGCCGTTGGCGATCATCTTCGTCTTGTCGGTGACGGTCACCTCGACGCGCTTCTCCGTGCCTCCCGGTTCTGTTTCCCGGTAGACCCACTTGTCGCCCGGGGCCATCGGCCAGTAGGGGTTGTCGATGTTGGTCGAGAAGTCGGCCGGGTCGAGCTTTACGGGCTCGCTACCCTGCGGCAGATCCCTCTGGTTGCCGGCGTCCGAGCTGCCCTGCGCCTGGTCGGCGTTCGCGCCGCCGTCTGGTCTGCAGCCGGCGAGGAGGATGGCGAGCGCGAACGCGATGGCGGTGGCCTGTCTGTGTCGCATGAGGTGAACCCTCCTCGGGGTCATCTGGCGATCAGTCGTCTATCTCCTGGGCGACGACCTCGAGGTTGCCGTCGAGGTGAACCTCCGCGATGTCGCCATCGGGCGTGCGGATCTCGACCTCGTAGGCCAGCCCCGGATCGTCGTCGCGCTCGACCTCGAGCACGGTGCCGTCCACGGCTCCAAGTGCGGCGTCGGCGGCCTTCTGGCGGACGAGTTCGTCGGTCTCGTCGGAGCCTCTCCTCGCTCGTCGACCTCGTTCGCGGTCCGAACTGACCACCGCTGCCGGTGATGGCGGATCCATCCCCCTGCCCGGAGGAGCCTCCTTGCTGGGCAGCCACCACGGCCGTTCCGGTCCCCAGTATCAGCGCGGCCGCGACCGCCGCGCTCGCGATAAGCCTCTTCTTGTTCAGCATTGTTCCTCCGTTCGTGCCGATTACTGGCGTCTCCGTGTGAGTTCGGGTTGGGTCTACATGTCGGCGGCTCCTCTTCTTCGTTGGCTCTTGTACGTGGCAGTATCCGGCCGAAGCCTGAGAGGAGGCTTAGAGGAAGTTGAGAGTTAGATTAGAGTTGCACCCGGAAGCGGATGAGGAAGGATCAGGCGCGCGTTCGGGGCTGTTTCGGGAGGAAGAGGGTGAAGGTCGAGCCCTCTCCGGGCGTGCTCGTCGCCTCGGATCTCGCCGCCGTGGGACTCGGCGATCTGGCGGGCTATGGAGAGCCCGAGGCCCGCGCCCGCCTCGGTCCGGGAAGTATCTGCCCGGTAGAAGCGCTCGAAGACGAGCGGCAGCTGATCCTCCGGGATGCCGATCCCCGTGTCCGAGACCTCGAGCGACGGCCCGGCCCGTCCTCTTCCCGCAACTTCACCGCGACGCTCCCGCCCTCGGGCGTGTACTTCACGGCGTTGTCCAGGAGTATGGAGGCGACCTGCAGGACGCGGTCCCGGTCGAAGATGGCTTCGACCGGGTTGCCCGGAGGGACGTACCCGACGGACACCTTCCCGTCGGCGGCGTCCCGGGTCGTCTGCACCGCCTCTTCGGCGACGGCGGCGAGGTCGTGGCGCCCGACGTCGAGGCCGGCCCCCTCGTCGCCGCGGGTGAGGGTCAGGAGGGACTCGACGAGGTCTCGCATCCTGCCGCGCCTCGCGGCGGATGGCGCCGACGCTCTGCTTCGCCCGGTCTCGGGTCTTCGTCGAGCGCCCACTCGTCGAGCATCCGGGCGTGGCCGCTGATGGACGTGAGCGGGGTGCGCAGCTCGTGGCTGGCGTCGGCGGCGAAACGCCTCTGGCGCTCCAGGGCCTCCTCCCTTCGGGCGAAGGCGGCTTCGAGGCGCGAGAGCAGACCGTTTATCGTCGTGGCGAGGCGTCCGATCTCGTCCCTCGGGTTCGCGACGGGCAGCCGCTTCGCGAGATCTCCCTCGCCCGATCTCCGGCGGCGGCTCGTCACGGCCTCCACCGGCCTCAGGGCCGCCCGGGCCAGGAGGTACGCCCCGCCGATGGAGAGCAAGAAGGCCGCGCCGATCCCGACGACGAGCACCGTCGCGAAGGTGTCGAGCGTCTCCTCGGCGTCCTCGTAGGACTTCCCGGCCTCGACCACGCGCGGCGGACCCTCCGGGGGATCTCACCGGCACGGCGTAGACGAAGTCCGATCCGTCGCCGGAGAGCTCGGCCGTGCCAGCCCGCGGGCTCTCCGGTCTCGAGCGCCCGTCCCCACGCCGGGTCGCTCGCGCTCGTCGGCAGGCTCCCCGTCCGGGATAGGACGCGGCCCTGCGCGTCGCGGACGACGACGAACACCCCGTCCAGGGTGAGCTCTTCGTCGTCCTCGTCCGAAGCGAGCTCGCCGGCGTCATCGCGGTCCTCGATGTCGCCCGCGACGGCCTCGGCGCGGCCCTCGACCGTGTCCTCCACGTCCGAGAGCAGGGCGCCGCGCAGGAGGAAGAAGAGCGCGAAGCCCGAGCAGCAGCAGGATCGCCCCGATGGCCAGGGCGTTGAACAGCGTCAGACGCCACCGGATCGGCACGGGCTTCTACGCTCCCTTCAGGGCGTAACCCGCGCCCCTGACGGTGTGGATCAGGGGCTGCTCCCCGGGCGCGTCCACCTTCTTCCTCAGGTAGGCGACGTAGACCTCGACGACGTTGGTGGTGATGCCGAACTCCTGGTCCCACACCCTGCTCAGGAGGAAGTCCCGCGAGTGCACCCGCCGGGGGTTGCGGGCCATGAACTCCAGCAGATCGTACTCGCGGGCGGTGAGTTCTATCTCCCGCTCCCCGCGGCGCACCTCGCGCGTGGCGGTGTTCACCTCGAGGTCCGCGACCCTGAGCACCTCCTCGCCCTCAACGCGCCGCAGCGAGGGCCCGCATGCGGGCCAGGAGCTCGTCCATCTCGAAGGGCTTGGTGACGTAGTCGTCGGCGCCGAGGTCGAGGCTGTGGACCTTGTCGAGCGTGGCGTCGCGGGCGGTGAGCATGATGACCGGTACCCGGATGCCCTCGTGCCGGAGCCTCTTCAGCACCCCCACGCCGTCCAGCCCCGGCAGCATGATGTCCAGGATGACGATCTCCGGCTCGAACCGTCGGGCCTCATCCAGGCCGGAGGGACCATCGTAGGCGCACCGCACGAGAAGCCGAGGCGCTCGAGCTCGGGCTCGACGAAGTCGACGATCGAGCGATCGTCCTCCACGACCAGCACGCGCGTTCCGGGTCTCATCTTCTCCTCGCCGACCCCCGCACCAGCATTCTAACCCCCGCCACCCGTTCCCCTTCGTCGGCCAGGATCCTAACGCCCGTTCCTGAGAGGACCATTAGAGCCGCCAAAGCCAACAAGCCGAGAGCGAGGACCTGAAAGGTCCGAAGCGCCCTGAAAGCGAGGATCGAAGATCCGCAGCGTGCTGAGAGCGGGGGCCTCGAAGAGGCCACAGCGTGCTGAAAGCTCTAGTATCCGGGACGGCCCATCCCTTTGTAGGTGATCTGCTTTCCGGCCTCGACGCCTGGTTGGTTGAAGGCGTTGACGCCGTAGAGGGTGCCAGCTATGGCCGTCTGGACCTCGAGGGCCTGGAAGAGGTAGCCGAGGCTATCCTCGTCGACGGCGTCGAGCCTTATGGTCGCGTTCGGCCGTCCGGCCTCGGCGAGGGCCTTCCTCGTGGCGTCGCACTCGACGTTGAGGAGCTCGCCCATGGTATGCCCGCCGAGGTAGCCGACGCCGTTCAGATCCCCGTAGGCCTCTGGTATCGGCAGATCGCGCGGGTGCTCTTCGACCTCGACGATCTCGATGACCTTGTCCTGCGGGCCCTCCATGTAGAGCTGGACCTGGGAGTGCTGGTCGGTGGTGCCGACGGCGCCGTGCGGGGTGGATCCCTTGCCGTCCTTGCCGAGCGACTCGGCCCAGAGCTGAACGAACCAGGCCGCGGTCCTCTCGAGCGCGTCGGCGTAGGTCATCATGACCCGCACGTTGCGCCCGCGCGCGGTGTCCATGAGGAAGTGCATCGCCGCCCCCACGACCGCCGGGTGCTCGGCACCCTGCTCGTTCACCTCGTCCACGCACCGTTCCGCGCCGCCGAGCATGGCTTCTATATCGAGGCCGGTCACGGCCGCCGGCAGCAGGCCGACAGGGGTTAGCACGGAGAACCGTCCCCCGACGTCGGGCGGTATGGGGAGCACGCGCAGGCCCTCGCGGTCGGCGATCTGCTTGAGGAAACCCTCCTCGGGGTCGGTGGTGGCGATGGTGCGCTCCTGGAAGCCTGACTCGCCCGAAGCCTCGACGAGGCGGCCCCGGATCACGAGGAAGTTCGCCATAGTCTCGGCGGTCGAGCCGGACTTGGTCACGACGTTGACCCAGGTACTGGCGGGATCCGCGACGTCCAGGATGGCGGCCAGCGTCGCGGGATCGGTGTTCTCTGCGAAGTGCACGCGCGGGCCGTCGCGGTTGGGGATGACGTTGTGGTAGGGATGGTCGAGCGCGCGGTGCACGGCCATCGGGCCGAGGGCCGAGCCCCC
Organism: uncultured Rubrobacteraceae bacterium; assembly: GCA_963769655.1. Taxonomy (GTDB): domain Bacteria; phylum Actinomycetota; class Rubrobacteria; order Rubrobacterales; family Rubrobacteraceae; genus CAVYMT01. Next base: position 265,370 of record CAVYMT010000006.1, read on the forward strand.
GATACCGGCGAGCACGAAGTCCGTGGCGCCGGAGCCCCGGATCTCCTCGGCAACCCTCGAGGAAGCCTCCGCGTACTCACCTGTCTTCGGGAGCCGCATGAAGCCCGGCGGGTCGCCGAGCAGCACGTCCGCCGCCTCCCGCAGCCGGGGACGGAGCTCCTCGAGCTCCCTCTCCTCCAGGCCGCCCTCGACCTCGACGAGGTTCGTATAATCGAACGTGACCTCGGACATTCCCCTGCTCCCCTCTATCGCGACCCCTGCGAACCGGTAGTTTAGTCCACGCTATAATGCTCGGCCATCGTGCCAAAGAAGGACGCCAACCGCGACGCCGAATCCAGCACCCAGGACACGGCCCCTATCGACGAGGTGATCCCACGCCTCAAAGCGGAGTACCCGGACGCCACGACGGAGCTCGACTGGGGATCCCCCCTGGAACTCCTGGTGGCGACGATGCTCTCCGCCCAGACGACCGACGTGCAGGTGAACTCCGTGACCGCGGAGTTGTTCTCGACGTACAGGAGCGCCAGGGACTACGCCGAAGCCGACCCGGACGAGCTGGAGGCGGCCATCCGCCCGACCGGCTTTTTCCGCAACAAGGCGCGCGCCATCAGGGGCATGGCCCGGGCGCTCGTCGAGGACCACGGCGGTGAGGTACCGGACAACATGCAAGACCTCGTAGCCCTCCCCGGCGTCGGGCGCAAGACGGCCAACGTGGTGCTGGGCAACGCCTTCGGCGTCGACGAGGGCATCGTCGTCGATACCCACGTCCGCCGCGTCTCGGGCCGCCTCGGCCTTACGAGCCAGACGGACCCCGAGAAGATAGAGCGGGACCTGATGCAGGTCGTCCCCAGAGAGGCCTGGACCGTCTTCTCGCACCTCCTGATCCTGCACGGACGCCGGGTGTGCAAGGCCCGGAAACCCGACTGCCCCAACTGCTCCCTCAACGATGTCTGCCCCTCGGCGTTCCATTCATGAACCGGGACCGCCAGGCGGGACTGGAACGCCCAACGCCCCCGCACCCGCAGGATATAATCGCCCCGCCGGTGGACCACGGGGGGATGGCAGAGCGGACGAATGCACTGGTCTTGAAAACCAGCGGCGGTCAAACGCCCGTGGGTTCGAATCCCACTCTCCCCGCCCCCCGGAAGGACCCGATGGGGGGGTTCGTGATAATTCTGTTAAAAAATATTAAGATAATGAAGACTTTTGGGTTTCGGTTATGTACACTACGGGTAAGCTTCTTGGCTTGAGAAGCAATGCAGGCCGTTTGGAAGAATAACTGAAAAGGAGGGCTAGTGAAGAGAGCGGTAATTTTGGCAACGGTCGCCCTTCTGGCCATGCTCGTCCTGGTGCCGGTTGCACTGGCGCAGGACACCACCATGATGGAAGGTTCCACCATGATGACGGGCGGCGGTCAGATGGGCACGATGATGGAAGGCACTACGGCTGGTGGGCAGACCACCGACGACCTGCCGGGTTCCGGCGGTCCAGCTATCCTGCTGCCGGCGGCTGCTTTGTTGCTGGGTTCGGGTATCCTGACCTACGCGGTCCTACGTCGCAGGTAAAGATCGCGTAGCGAATCACTGAGGACCGGTCCGCAAGGGCCGGTCCTTCATTACAGTAGTGGCGGAGAGGAGCCTGCACCCCTCCGCCTTTTTTGTGCGCGAGTGCGCCTCCCCTAAAGGCGCGGCACTTCTCCTTCAGCGACTTATCGGCGTCTGGTTTGCGAGCGTCGCGTTACATAGAATCTACGCCAGTCTCGTTCTGCTCTAGGTGCTGGCTATTCGTCCCTCGAATGGGTACGGTGTCACTCGTGAAGCGACGGCCTCACTTGTGTTTCATTTGAGTTGGGTGAGAGACGGGGGTGAGAGGGAGCGTGGGAGAACGGCGACGCGACCCTGGCGGGTTGGCTAGCGCGGCGGAGAGCACCGCTGGGAACAGGGCGTTCGTCGACAGCTTCGAGGTCGGTCCGATTGGTTCCGGCCCGCTCGACGGGTTGAGCTTCGGTGTCAAGGACATTGTCGACATCGGCGGCCACGCGACGGGGTGCGGCAACCCGGCCTGGCGGGACACGCATCCGCCGGCCGCCACCAACGCCGTGTGCGTCGACCAGTTGCTCGGAGCTGGCGCCCGGTGCGTGGGCAAGACCGTGACGGACGAGATGGCTTTCAGCCTGCTCGGCGAGAACCATTTCTACGGCACCCCCCTCAACCCGCGGGCCCCGGATCGGGTCCCCGGCGGGTCTTCCAGCGGCTCGGCGTCGGCCGTTGCCCAGGGGCTGGCCGATCTCGCCCTCGGCACCGACACTGGCGGCTCGATCCGCGTACCGGCGAGCAACTGCGGCGTCTGGGGATTCCGACCCTCGCATGGGATCGCCTCGGTCGCCGGCGTGATGCCCTTTGCGCCCACCTTCGACACCGTCGGCGTCCTTGCCGGTAGCGCCGATGTTCTGGCCCGCGCGATGTCGGTGCTGCTGGTCGGCGAGGATGACGGGGACGAGGAACCCGGTACCATCCACGTGCTAGAGGAAGCATTCTCCCTCGCCGACGCCGACGTCCGACAGGCCCTCGACGAACCGATGGGACGCGTGAAGGACCTCTTCGGGCGGCGCCTGCGCCGCACCTCGGTGCGGGAGATCGACGGCGAGGTGCAGGCCCCGGAGGGGGCCGAGTTCAAGGCGTGGGTCGATGCCTTCGGTGCGATCCAGTGGGCGGAGATATGGAGCTCCCTTGGCGCCTGGATAGATGCGACCAACCCCGAGTTCGGGCCGGAGGCCACGCGGAACTTCGGGCTGGCGAGAAACCTCGACCGCCGCCGGTTGGGGCAGGCCCTGCGACGCCGGGAGGGGTACTACCGAAGGCTCAAGCGTTTCCTGGGCCCGAACGACCTGCTGTGTATCCCGACAACGCCGGCCTTCGCGCCGATCAAGGGCACCGTGGGACCGCGCGGCAGCGCCACCGCGGGCGACTATTACCCCCGGGCGCTCTCCCTGACCTCCGTGGCGGGCATCGGGCGTCTCCCGCAAGCGTCGCTACCCCTGGCAGAGGGGCCTGGTGGCCTCCCAGTCGGATTGTCCCTGCTGGCCGCCGAGGGGCAGGACTCTTTCCTCAGTGGGACGGTACGGAGGGTGGCCGAAGCAACGTAGTGAGTGGCTTTCCGGGGCGTAAGGTCCGTTAGCTTCTCGAACGAGGGGATGTTGTGAGGGGTCGTGACACAAAGAGGCGGTTGCGATCTCGCGGTCGTCCGGGACTGCGGAAGGAGATCCGGACATGTTGTGCGTCTGAGCTGGCGGGCAAAGCCTAGCATCATGTTCCGGCTAGCGATGTGTTGGCGTATCACTCGGCACTAACGTGAAGGCCAAGAGCCTCCATCTTGCTACTGACGCGCGCACCATCGCGACGGCAAACTCAGGTGGTCTCTAGACGGAAGGAAGAGGCTTCGGCGAGCTGCCAGGGTTCATAGTTGGCGCGGGCGCCATTACGTCCCTCACGGTCGCTGATCCATCAACCCTGAGGGAAAGAGGAGGTTAGCAGCAGGGCGTTTGCCTCGTGTGCCGGCAACGGCTCGGAGAAGTAGTACCCTTGCCCCAGTTCGCATCCCAGGGCTCGTACCAGGTCCGCTTGCCCGGTGGTCTCGATGCCCTCGGCGACTGTCTGCAGGCCCATCGCTTGGGCGAGGCTGATCACCGCTTCCACGATCGCCGTGTCCTCCGGGTTCTGTCCCAGCCCGTCGACGAACGATTTGTCTACCTTCAGCAGGTCTACCGGGAAGCGCTTGAGGTAGGCGAGGTTCGAATAGCCGGTTCCGAAGTCGTCCACGGCGATGCCCTACCCCCAAGTCTTTGAGCCTTCTCAGCACGTCTACGTTCTGTTCGGCCTCACCCATCAGCATACTCTCGGTGATCTCCAGCACCAGGTTCTCGGGGGCCAGCCCGGTCTTCTCGCAGACCCGGACGACATCGTGGACGAGCTCGTCCGGACGCTGCAGTTGCTTCGCCGAGATGTTCACGCTCATCTTCAGGGGAGGGTCGGCCGGGTGTTGCCCTTGCCAGTCGGCGGCCATGCGGCATGCTTCTTCGAGCACCAGGCTCCCGATCTGGACGATCAAGACCGGTCTCCTCCGCTACCGGGAGGAACTCCGCGGGAGGGATCAGACCGCGCTCGGGGTGCATCCAGCGCACCAGGGCCTCCCACCCCGCGATCCTGCCCGTTTGGAGCTCCAATCTGGGGCTGGTAGTGGACCGCGAGCTCTCCTCGCTCGATCGCTCGCCTGAGATCCGCCTCAAGGTCCAGGCGTTCCAGGGCCGCATGTTCATGCGACGGTCGAAGACCTCGTAGGTCGCCGTGCCCCTGGCCTTGGCACGGTACAGCGCCACGTCCGCGTTGCGCAGACAGATCGGTGGGACGCTCGCGACCGGAGGTGCCCAGGGCGATGCCGATGCTGGTGGTGACGAACACCTCGCGGCCCTCGAGGACGAAAGGCGCCAAAAGCGCCTGCGTGATCTTGTCGGCTACCCGCACCGCGTCGCTGGCATCCGTGACATCTTCCAGCAGGACGGTGAACTCGTCACCGCCGAAGCGCGCGGCGGTGTCTTCGGCCCGCAGACATTCGCGCAGCCGCTCCGCCACCAACGACAGGAGCCTGTCCCCGGCTTCGTGGCCCAGAGAGTCGTTCACGAGCTTGAAGTTGTCCAGGTCCAAAAAGAGCACCGCTACCGCCTTCTCGCGGCGCTCCGCGCGGGCAGGGCGTGCCCGAGCCGGTCCATGAACAGGGCCCGATTGGGCAGGTCGGTCAACGGGTCGTGGAACGCCTGGTGCTTCAGCCGCTCCTCGAAGGTCTTGCGCTCGGTGACGTCGCGGTAGTTGACGACGATGCCGCCGATGATCGGATCGGCGAGCAGGTTCTTGCCGATCGCCTCCACCTGTATCCACCTGCCGTCGGCGTGGCGCAGACGGAAGTCGACCGTCGCGCTCGGCGCCGGGGCTCCCGACAAGGCGCGCGAAGACGCCGCGCACCCTGTCGGCGTCGTCGGGGTGCATCATGGGCGGCTGGAAGACGCTACGGCCGATCCCGTGCTCGGGCTTGTAGCCGAGGACCCGTTCGACCACGGGGCTCACGTAGCTGGTAACGCCGTCGGCCCCGACGATCGCGACGACATCCGAAGAGTTCTGGACCAGGGAGCGGAAGCGCTCCTCGCTCTCGCGCCGATGGACCTCCTCGGTGAGGGCGGCGCTCTCCAGCGCGAGCGTGACCTCCCTGCTGAGGGTCTCCAGGGTGGCCCTGACTATCGTCGGAGAGGACGGAATCGGTGAGGATGATGAGCGAACCCCGGAGCTGGGCCTGGACGAGGAGCGGTACCAAGAAGATCGCCTGCGCGTCAGGGTCGAAGCCCAGCGCCTCGAGCTTCGAGACGTCGGTGATAGCGAGGCTTTCCGCTTCGACGACGCGGCCTTCGAGCAGGCCCGCCCGAATCGCATCGGGATACTCGTCGAGGTATATTCTGGCGCCCGCGATCTCACCGGCGTTGCCACCGGTCGAGGCCACAACGGTGACCTCTTCCAGCGAGCCCATGGCGATCCCTACCCAGGATCTTGACCCATCGCCCAACAGTTCCCGCGTCGCTTCCAGAGCGACCTCGTAGATGCCCTCTCGGTCCGGAGCGGCTACGAGCTCGGCGGCGGTCCTCCTCAAAAGCCTTTCGCGCTTGATGGCCGCCTCGCGCGTGTGCATGATGCCCGCCATGCGGACTAGCACCAGCAAGAACAGCACCGCCGATCCCCCCACAATCACGGGGACGTCTATAGTCTCCCCGCGTGGCACCCATTGAACAACGAGCAGGCTCGGCGCCGTGAGGGAGGCCACGGCAAGCAACGCCAGGCGCCGCCGCGTGAGCCTCGTCTCGGGATTTCGCACGGTTTCGTCGGACAGCTTCGCCATCGAAGGATGCAGTGCGGCAACCCCGGTGAGCACGAACGGGAGTAGCTCCAGGGCGTCGATCGGGCTTCCGGTCTCGTAGGTGCCGAAAAGAACCGCCACGGAGTACGCGGCGTCGAAGATCAGTAACGACACCAAACCCCCAACCATGGCATAGTATGGCGAACGGACGCTCGCCGCGCACGAGCAGCATCCGCACCACGACCGCGAGCAGCAGCAGGTCCATAAGCGGATACGCTATGGAGACCAGCCGCTGAAACAGTGGCAGTGACTGGTCTGTCTGCGTATGGCTGCATCAAGAAGACCCACGCGAGCATCCCGACGCCTATGGCGACGATTATCGGATCTATCGTGCTTGCCCGATCGCGGGCAAGCCTCCGGCTCTGGAATCAGCAGCAGCGCAGCGGCCGCACAAAGGTAGCTGGCCATGAAGAACGCGTCGGCCAACGACACAGGCGGGGGACTGGTGCCCAAAACGCTGGTGTAGTAGACGTAGGTGAAATAACCAAGAACGGGCATCAACATTGCCAGCGCGAGCACGTACCACGGCAGCGGCCGTTCTGGACGGTTCACCAGGATACCAACCGCGAACGCCACCGGAGTGGACACGACGAGTAGGAAGCGAAGAACTTGCTGCGCAGTCTGTGACGGGAGTAGAAAGTACACGCCTATGGCGAACGTGCCTAGGAGCAGGTACACATGCCACGCGCGCAACCGCCTACCGACGGTTACTCCTTCAGTGGGTTCAGAATGAGTGTGTCCCGAGTAGGACAACTTTGGTGACAGCTCCTTCCAGCAGCCCGGCTGCCTCCGACCCCGGAGGTCCGTGGCTTTGCGTCCCCTCCTCGCGGGGGGTTTGCCTTCTCCAGGACGAACGACATTATACTCACCACAAATTAACAGACGCATGGTACATGAAGTGCGATCACACGGCGTCCCACCGTCTGTCCTATGCCAACTGGTTGTTTGCCGTACGGAGCCTTCGAGAAGGCTTAAACAACCTTGATGCGCCGCGTTTTGAGACAACCTAGACCCGTGCGAACCGCCGTAGTGCTCACGCTCGTGCACCTTTCCAATGGAATCGTCTTGCACCGATGTTGGCTTTTAGGTCAACCCGACTGCGCTACCTGAACCGGGGCGTGGTAGGGGTCGGCTTCTTCCCTCTCAGCCCAGAAGCCCGCTGTTGCGTCCATGGGCTCGATTTTCCCGAGCTAGTCGATCCGGTACCACGAACGGGAGGTCGAGGGCGGAAAGTAGGCCGACAGCGGAGGCGCGGCGGACCGATTCCGACTGGCTTCCGTTCCAGCTGATGCTAGCGGACCGGGCGTGAACAGACGTATACCGCCGCAAAAACCTCGCAACGACATCGGACAATCGGATGTTGGAGAGTCACCCACGCGCTGTCAAACGACCTCGTCGCCAAGGGCATCAATGGGGGTACCTCGAGGTCGACGGTAGGCTTGCTTGCCGAGAGCATCAAGTCGAGACGGACGCCGACCTGCTACGGTGAGGCTTATTCCTGCAACGGTTCCCGCAAGTCACGCCTCGGGACCGATGCAAGAGCGGTGCAGTGTTTTGGAAGCCCTACACAAAACCCGGTTGAGCGCACCCTAGGATGCAGTTGTGAAGCGAGCTAATGGTATCAATGGTATCCTAATGTGTAGCTGTACCCGCGCTTACGGACCGTGAACACCGGCGTATGCGCGCGGCTGTGTGGGCACATCCAAGGAAACGGGAGGGCATCCCAAGTAGTGGAAGTCACGGTTCCCCAAGATGGCGTTTCAGCATGGGCCCACGCCGATCTTCGGACGCCCTTCTCCGGGTCAGGCTTTGAGCCTGCCACTCTGGTAGATCTCCTAGAGTGGAGGGCCACCCGGCAACCCGAGCAGAGGGCATACGCCTTCTTGGACGATGGGGAGGCGGAGGAAAGGAGCGTAGACTACCTGGAGTTGGAACGGCGAGCCCGGTCTGTCGCCGCCCGTCTACAAGCCGAGGGGGTCGCGACTGGAGAGCGCGTCCTTTTGCTCTACCCACCGGGCCTAGAATACATCGCTGCTTTCTTCGGTTGCCTGTACGCGGGGGTTATCGCCGTGCCTGCCTACCCCCCGCGTCTCAACAGGCCCACGTCGCGGATCCAGTCCATCGCGGCGGATTCGGGGGCGACGGTTGCCCTCACCAACGACTCACATCATGTCTGGCCTGGAGCGCCGGCTCGCACATGCCCCGGAGATGAGGTCGCTGCTCTGGTTGGCCACCGACGAAGACGAAGGCTCGATGCCGGGCTGGACCTGCCTCGATATAGACGGCAACTCGTTGGCATTCTTGCAATACACCTCGGGCTCCACGGCCGCGCCCAAGGGGGTGATGGTCACCCACGGCAACCTGCTCCACAACCTGGGTATGATCTACGATGGTCTCGGGTACTCGCCGGATAGCCACATGGTCAGCTGGCTGCCACCCTACCATGACATGGGCCTGATCGGGTGTATTCTGCAACCCCTCTATGGCGGTTTCCCGGCCACGCTCATGCCGCCGGTTTCTTTTCTGCAGCGTCCAATCGGGTGGCTGCGGACTATCTCTCGCCTGGGGGCGGATACCGGTGGTGGGCCGAACTTTACCTACGACCAGTGCTCGAGCAAGGTCACCCCAGAAGAGCTGGCGACGCTAGATCTCAGCCGCTGGAAGGTGGCGTTCAACGGCGCAGAGCCCATCCGGCAAGAGACGATGGATCGGTTCGCGGCAACCTTTGCGCCCTGTGGTTTCCGCCGGGAAGCGTTCTATCCCAGCTTCGGAATCGCAGAAGGGACCTTGGTCGTTTCCGGCAATCCCAATACGTCATTGCCCACCGCGCTCCCTGTCAAAGGGGCGGAGCTTGAGCGCAATCGGGTGGCCCCAGCATCCGCCGGGGACAAGGGTGCCCGGACGCTGGTGGGCCTCGGGCGAGCCCTAGGGAACCAGAAGATTCTCGTGGTCGACCCAGAATCCCGCACCCGCTGTCCAGGCGACCGGGTGGGGGAGATCTGGTTGGCGGGCCCCAGCGTCGCCCAGGGATACTGGGACCGGTCCGAGGACACAGAGCACGCCTTTAGGGCGCACGAGGCAGAGACGGGCGAGGGACCCTTCCTGCGAACCGGCGACCTCGGATTTCTGCACGATGGGGAGCTGTTCTTGACGGGGCGGCTAAAGGACCTCATCGTTATCAGGGGGCTCAATCACTACCCGCAAGACATAGAACAGACGGTAGAACGAAGCCACGTCGCCCTGCGTTCGGGCGGTTGCGTGGCTTTCTCTGTCACGAACGATGAGAACGAGCAACTCGTTGTAGTCCAGGAGCTGGAACGCCGCTACGTAAGAAACGCGGACGCGGGCGAGGTGGCCGCATCCGTGCGCCGCGCGGTGGCCGTGCACCACGATCTGCAGGTTCTCGCCGTCGTCCTCGTCAGGACCGGGAGCATCCCGAGAACTTCTAGCGGCAAGATCCAACGCCGGGCGACCCGGGCCTCCTACGAGGACGGCACGCTGGCGGTCGTGGCGACGGACGTCTCGGATGACGGTCCCGACGAGCAAGACGGCGAGGCGGAGCCCGGCGCTGCCGGGTCCTCGGCAACGGGTCTCCACGACGTCGCCCAGACCGATCGCGTTGTCTCTATCGTTCGAGACTTCGTTGAGCGCAGGGGAAGATCGGGACCCGTGCAGCCCACTGACGCTCTGCAGGCGGATCTGGGTCTCGACTCGCTGGCCGTCGCCGAGCTGCTCATCGAGGTAGAGTCGACTTTCGGGGTGCGGTTGGGGGATTCGGTCGTCTCCGATCTGCGGACGGTGGAAGACGTCTGCGGCGCGGTACGCGAAGCGCCCGAAAACGGCGCACCGGCTTCGACGGCGTCCGACGGGCTCGTCGGGCTTCAAGAGCGGATCTTCCGCCAGATCCCCCAGCTCGGCGCCGTCGTAAGCGAGCAGGATGGGCGCAACGTCAAGATAGACGGGCGCTGGTACTCGGATTTCGCGTCCGCGAACTATTTGGGCCTAGACTTGCATCCCGAAGTTCAGACCTCGATCGCCGAGGCGGTAGAACGATGGGGTGCGCACCCGAGCTGGACGAGGGCCGTCGCCTCACCGCAGATCTACGAGGACCTCGAGCAGGAGATAGCAAAGTTCATCAAGGCCCCGCACGCCCTGGTGTTCCCGACCGTTACCCTCCTCCACAGCGGCGTTATGCCCGTCCTCGCGGGCAGCGACGGCGTCATCCTTCTGGACCGGGCCGCCCACAACTCTATGCAGGAGGCGGCCCAGCTTGCCGGGTCTCGTGGCACGGCAGTGGCCTGGTTCGATCACAACGACCCGCACGACCTGGAGGAGCAGCTGGAGTACCATCGGGGGCGGCCCCGGAAGGTGATAGCCATAGACGGCGTCTACTCGATGTCCGGCGACTATCCTCCGCTTCAAGAGTTCGCGCGGCTGGCTCGCAAGCACGGCGCCCGGGTTTACGTGGACGACGCGCACGGCCTTGGCGTCATCGGAGAGTCCCCAACGCCCGACAACCCCTACGGGGAGCTGGGCAACGGTATCGTCCGCCACCTCGGCATGCGTTACGGCGACGACATCGTCTACGTGGGCGGCATGTCGAAGGCGTTCTCCTCGATGGTAGCCTTCGTGAGCTGCGCGGACGAAGACGAGAAGCGGCGGCTGTCTATGGCTTCGACCGCAGTCTTCTCCGGGCCGTGCCCCACGGCCAGCCTGGCGAGCGCCCTGACGGGACTGAGGATCTCTCGGGGCGACGAGGGGGCGGATCTCCGCCGGCGACTGCTGGTCCTTACCCGGCAGCTGGTCGAAGGGGCCCGTGACCTGGGTTTCGAGGTCGACAACAACGGGCTGTTTCCGCTGGTCAGCGTCGGGATCGGCACCGGCCCCGACGTCGTCAATGCGTGCAACGTCCTCTGGGAGGACGGCATACTGATCACACCCGCGCTGTTCCCGGCGGTACCCGCCGACCGCGGCGCGCTGCGCTTCACGCTCACCGCGGCCAATACTGAGGAGCAGGTCCAGCAGGCCATCGAAGCGCTGCGTAAAGTGCGCGACGTGGCGATCTCGGAAAGGAGCCCAGGTAGAATCGATCGTCATAACCGGCGTTTCCTCGGGGATCGGCCGCGCATCGGCCAGGGAGTTCGTTGAGCACGGCTACCGCGTCTTCGGCAGCGTGCGCAGAGAAGTGGACGCAAACAACCTGAAGGCCGAGCTGGGGCCCGGCTTTGTCCCTCTGCGATTCGACGTCACGGACGTTGAGGCCGCCCTTGGGATCGCTAGCGAAGTGGAAGACGCCGTGGGCGCCGCCGGCCTGGTGGGCCTCGTGAACAACGCCGGCATCGCCCTGGCCGGCCCGCTCATGCACCAGCCTCTGAACGAGGTACGCCGGCACTTTGAGGTCAACGTGTTGGGCTTGATCTCCGTGACCCAGGCTTTCCTTCCGCTGCTGGGTGCCAAGGAGCGGCCGGCGCACCAGCCAGGCAGGATCGTCAACATCGGCTCGGTTAGCGGGAGGGTGGCCGAACCGTTTATCGGTGCTTACGCGGGGACCAAGCACGCCGTGGAAGCCATCTCCGACTCCCTGAGACGTGAACTGATGCCGTACGGTATCGACGTGATCGTCGTCAGGCCCGGGGCGGTCAAGACCCCGATCTGGGAAAAGGGTGCAGCGTCCGCGATCGGCGGTAGGTATCTCCAAACCGATTATTCCGCTCCCTTGGAGAGGTTCCGGGATTTTGCCGGTAAGCTGGTCGATGCCGGTGACCCGCCCGAAAAGGTCGGCAGGTTTATCCGCGAGGTGTTCGAAACCAGAAGGCCCAGGACAAAGTACGCCCTCGTCTCTGGCCGGTTAATGGATTGGACGATCCCCACCGTCTTGCCCGACCGCTGGCTAGACCGCCTCGTCGGTAGAAGTTTGGGCCTCACACGGAAAGTCAACCATCGCCGGAGGAGATGAGGGAAATCACCCGGACAGTCCAACCGCGCGTTGACGTGCCGGATCCACAAGGAGTCTGGTCGGTAGCGTCTTGCTTTTCCTGCCGACCCTTGCTGTAGTGGTTGGGTGGCTAGCGCGATCATCGTAAGCTGCACAAACCAACAGGGGTAAGCCGTTCATGCAAACAGGGTCGAGCAGGATCTCCGGTTTCTACAAGCTGCCACCCGAGGAGCGGCTGGAGAAGGTCGTGGAAAACCGCGGCCTCACGGAAGAAGACCTCGTCGCGTTGCGCGATCACGAGCGAACCGGGGTCGGGCTCGCCGATCGCATGATAGAGAACGCCATCGGTACCATGCAGATCCCCCTGGGCGTGGCCACCAACTTCGTGGTCAACGGCAAAGACCGTCTCATACCGATGGCCATCGAGGAGCCGTCGGTCGTGGCCGCCGCGAGCAACGCCGCACGTCTGGCACGCGAAACCGGCGGGTTCTTCACCAGCAACTCGGGCACGATCATGAGGGCGCAGATACAGGCCACGGGGGTCAGCGATCCCGCCGGCGCCAGGGCCCGCCTGTTCGAGGCCAGAGAGGATCTCCTCGAGCTTGCCAACGAACAGGACCCGATGCTGGTTCGCCTGGGCGGAGGCGCCAGTGACATCGAGGTGCACGTCTTGCGTTCGAGCCTCGGGCCGATGGTGGTGCTGCACCTGATCGTCGACGTCAGCGACGCCATGGGGGCCAACGCGGTGAACACCATGGCCGAGGCTCTGGCCCCGACCGTCGAAGCGATCACCGGCGGCCGAGTCTACCTGCGCATCCTCTCCAACCTGGCGGACCTGCGGCTGGCCCGGGCGCGCGCGATCATATCCAGGGATTCGCTCGGCGGCGAGGAGGAGGTTCGACGGCTTTCTGCTCGCCCACGAGCTCGCCGAGATCGACCCTTACCGCGCCGCGACGCACAACAAGGGCGTCATGAACGGCGTATCGGCCGTGGTGCTCGCCACCGGCAACGACACCAGGGCGGTCGAAGCCGGTGCCCACTCCTACGCGGCGCGCTCGGGAAGCTACGGGGCCCTTACGCACTGGGAGAAGAACGCCGGCGGGGACCTCGCGGGGAGCATCGAGATGCCGATGCCCGTGGGGCTCGTGGGAGGGGCGACCAAGGTCCCACCCGACGGCGCGCCTGGCCGTAAAGGTCCTCGGCGTCGAGTCCGCGGGCGACCTCGCCGAGATCATCGCCGCCGTCGGCCTGGCCCAGAACTTCGCCGCCGTCAGGGCGCTCGCCTCGGAAGGCATCCAGCGGGGTCACATGTCGCTGCACGCCAAGAACGTGGCGGCCGCGGCGGGCGCGAGCCCGGAGGAGATCGCGAAGGTGGTGGAGGTGATGGTCAGGGAACGCAAGGTGCGCCAGGATCGGGCCGAGGAGATCCTGGCCGAAATGCGCCGCTAGCCATTGCGGGAGCGGCAGAACACTCCCGGTTGCAACAAGAAGCCTCGGCGGGATACCTGGGGATTCTCGCGGGGGCAAAGTTCTGCGGCTGATCTGGAACTCTTGCGAGTGAGCCGCCCAGGACTCGAACCCGGAACCTGGAGATCAAGAGTCTGTATTGACTCCTTTCCGCCGTGATCTCTAGTGTGCAAATTGCCTGCAAATGGAGCTATTTGCGGTGACGTCAATGTTCTGGAGTATTCACGTTATCAACCCAGGTTGCTGCACGGTTGCTGCAGCGGATCAGAAAGGTTCAACGTGCGCGTCGGATGGCAGAGAAGTTCTGGCCCAGTTCGGCGGGCTCCTGCGGCGTTCTGTTGACCTACCCTCTACTCGAACGTCGGAGCAGCGCACGGACCCGGGCCGCGAGCTCGTTGGGAGAGAAGGGTTTTACGAGGTAGTCGTCGGCCCCAGCGTCGAGGCACTCTATGAGATATTGCTCGCTACGCCGGGCGGTCACCATGATTACCGGCGCTCTGGAAAGGGCGGGGTCCGGACTCTGGCGGAGCGTACGGATGAGTTGCAGGCCGTTCACCCGTGGCATCCAGTTGCCGGTGATCAACAGGTCAGGAACGTAACCGCCTTCTAGCAGGTCCAATGCTTCCTGGCCGTCTTGAACCTCGCTTACGTCGTAGCCGAGGCTGGAGAACTTCCTCACCATTAGCAGGCGCACCCTGGGTTCGTCGTCGGCTACCAATACTCTTGCGCCTTTTCCCTCCAAAACCACTCACCCCGCTAGGCCGACCCATCCTGACGAGCAATGCTGCAAACTCTACATTAAGCGGCACGGCTCGTATAGAATGCAATCCTGATGCTTTTGGAACTTACGTTGGAAACCGTGCTCGGGGCTATTCTGGTCCTCATCGTCCTGAATGTGCTCATTGTGGGGCTAACGCTCGAGACCAAGATTTCACGCTCCATTGTCAGGCGCAGGAAGACATCCGGAACCGACAAGCTACAGAACGCGCTGCTCGGTTCCTCGACCGATGTCCACCCCGATCTGCGAAACCTCGGACGTGCGGACTCGGATCTCCTGACCGGTCTGATGGTCGACTACCTGTCTTTGTTGCTGCGCGGTGAAGGGCGAGACCTCCTCGTCCGGGTGGCGGAGGAGACGGGGTTGGTGGACAGGTGCCTCAAGGACCTGAATTCCTGGGGGCGAAGGCGGAAGGCTCAGGCCGCCCAGGGCCTCGGATACTTCGGCGGTCCCAGAGCCGTCGCCCCCCTTGCGAAACTCCTTGTGCACCGCGACGAGACGCTGCGGGCGGTAGCCGCTCGTGCGCTCACCCGCATCGGGACTTCGGAGGCAGCCGAGGCGCTTGCCAGGACGCTCGACAACCCCTCCGAGATCACTCGATTGAGGATGGCTGACAACCTTGAGCGGCTCGGCCCCATCGCGATCCAACCCTTGTTGAGCACGCTCAAGGGCGATCAATCCCAGGCGCGGGTGCTCGCTGTGCGGGTGCTGGGCAACCTCCGGGCCGCCGAAGCGCGTCCCGCATTGCGCGAGGCGATGCTCGACGAGGGGCTCCCCGATCTCCGGGCGCAGGCGGCGCTGGCGCTGGGCAAAATCGCGGACCCCGACGACGTTCCTGCCCTTCTGATGGCTGCGGAGGACGAGGCGTGGCCCGTGCGCGCGCAGGCGGCCAACTCCCTAGGCATGATCGGAGACGCGTCCAAGATACCGACATTGCGGAGTCTTGCGCTCGACGAGGCGTGGTGGGTACGCTTGAATGCCAGCCGGGCCCTGGCCAACATGGGACCGGCCGGGGAGCGGGCCCTCGTCGAGATCCTCGGAAGCGAGGACCATCCTGGCCGCGATCCGGCCACCGCCACCCTGGAGGACCGGGGGGTCGTCCGCCGGTGGGTCGGAGAGCTAGCCACTCCCGGTGAGGAAGGGGAGAAGGCGCGATCCATGATCCGGGCCATGATATTTGCGGGAACCACGAAGCACCTGAAGTGCCTCGCCGAGGCGTTTCCAGACGAAAGGGCACGCAGCGCCCTCGGCCGGGCGATGGAGGAAGTCCGTGACGCTTAGCGACTTCGTGCTGGCCGTCAACTACTTCGTCCTCGGCTACTTCCTGCTCACCAATGGGGTTTACCTGACCCTGTACGCGGTTTCCTTCCGGGAGATATTGGACTACCGTTGGCGTCAGGATTTCTCCGACTTCGATGAGCTCTTCGCCTCCGACTACGTGCCTCCGGTATCGATGTTGGTCCCGGCACACAACGAAGAGGCGACCATAACCGACAGCGTCCGCTCGTTCCTCGCGCTCCAATACCCGCTTCACGAGGTGATAGTGGTGAACGACGGCTCCGAGGACGGTACCCTCGAAACCCTGCGGAGGGAGTTCGACCTGTGTGCCTCCGACCGATCCGTCCGCGCGCAGTTGAATACGGCTCCCGTGCGCGGCGTTTATGCCGCCTCTTCGGAGCCTCTGATCGTGGTTGACAAGGAGAACGGGGGAAAATCCGACGCATTGAACGCGGGCATCTGTGCCGCCCAGTACCCGCTGGTGTGCTGCATGGACGCCGACGTCATACTCAACGAGGATTCGCTCCTGCGCATCGCCCGCCCGATGATAGAGTCCAGCGACGTTGCGGCCGTCGGGGGCATCATCCGGGTGGCCAACGGCTGCGAGTTCGAGAAGGGACTCCTCACGGAAGCGAAGTTGGCAAGAGCTCCGCTGCCCAACTTGCAGCTGGTGGAGTACCTCAGGGCCTTCTTGGCGAGCCGAACCGCGTGGAGCACGCTCAACTGCCTGCTGATCATCTCGGGGGCCTTCGGGATGTACCGCCGCAGTGACCTGATCCTCGTCGGCGGCTACGCCGACGACACCGTGGGCGAGGACATGGAGCTGATCACCCGCGGGCATCGCGTCCTCCGGGAAAACGACCGTCGGTATCGCATCTCCTTCATCCCCGACCCCGTGGCCTGGACGGAGGTCCCCGACACCCTGCGCGTCCTCAGTCGCCAGCGAGACCGCTGGCAGCGGGGCCTCATAGACACCCTCTTCCGGCACCGCAGGATGCTCTTCAACCCCCGCTACGGCACGGTAGGGCTGCTGGCCATGCCTTACTTTTTCCTCTTCGAGTTCCTGGGAGCGGCGATCGAGGTACTGGGCTACTTCGCCTTCGTCATCGGCCTATTGCTCGGGGCCCTAAGCATGCAGTTCGCCCTCACCTTCTTCCTCGCCGCCGTCGGCCTCGGGACACTGCTCTCCACCGCGGCGATTCTCCTGCAGGCGCTGTGCATAGAACGAACCGTGCGTTGGCGCGACGTCGGACTACTCTTGGTCTACGCCAATCTGGAGAACTTCGGCTACCGGCAGTTGAACAGCTTCTGGCGGGTGATGGCCATAGCGTCCTTCCTGCGCAAGAACTCCGACTGGGGCGCCATGGAGCGCAAGGGTTTCAGCACAGGAGAGGAACCTCCCAAGGGCCCACCAGAAGATCGAGGATCCTCAAACCGCTCCACGGCGAACCGGCCGAGATCCCCCGACTCGAGGTAAGGGAAGCGCCGTGTATGGGCACCGCTACGAGCCGAGAACGAGGCCAGGCAAGGGAACCCGACTGCTTCGCCTGTCCCTGGTCGTTCTCGCGGCCGCCATCCTCGTGGCCGCGCTCTTGTTCCTGCGCTCGGATAACGTCGAGCGGCCCGTCGCCGAGGCAGACGGCGTCAAGCGGGTCTCCACGGTGCAAGGCGGCCACCTCGCCGTCTTCGACGGGGAGCACTGGGAGGAGCGCTTCTGGACCGGGGTAAACATGGGCGACACGCTGCCCGGTCACTCCCCTGGCGAGCTCGCACCCACCAGGGAAGACTACCTGCGCTGGTTCCCGCAGATGAAGGAGATGAACGTCGACGTCCTGAGGGTGTACACCATCCTCGAGCCGGAGTTCTACGAGGCCCTCGATGACTTCAACTCCGAGCGCGAAGACCCGCTCTGGCTCGTGCAAGGCGTCTGGTCCCCGGACGAGGAACTCGTCGGCGAGAACGAGGAGGGTCGGAACGCGTACGATCCCGAGATAACGCGGCAGTTCCGAGGCGAGATCTCCGACGCGGTCCGCGTCGTTCATGGCGACGCCGACCTGCCCGAGCGACCCGGCCACGCCAGCGGCAGGTACCGAACGGACGTCTCCGAGTACCTGCTCGGGTGGATGCTCGGGACCGAGTGGTACCCCTACGCCGTGAGGGCCACCAACGAAGCAAACATCGGCAGGCCCCCGTACTCCGGAGAGTACTTCCGCGCGACGGCGGAGGCGAGCCCGTTCGAGAGCTGGTTGGCCTGGATGATGGACACGCTGGCTGAGGAAGAGATGAGGTACGGCTGGCAGCACCCCGCCTCCTTCACCAACTGGCTAACGACCGACCCGCTAAGACACCCGAACGAGCCCGACCCGGAACAGGAGGACCTGGTTCCCGTGGACCCGATGCACGTGGCTCCCACGCCGGCCTGGAGGGCGGGCTACTTCGCCCAGTACCACGTCTACCCCTACTACCCGGATTTCCTGCGCTACGAGGACAAGTACAAGAGCTACACCGACGACGAGGGGAACCGGGACCCCTACGCCGGGTACCTCGACGAGCTGCGCGCCCACCACGAGGGCATCCCGCTCTTCGTCGGGGAGTTCGGCCTGCCAAGCTCGCGAGGCATGGCCCACCGGGGCCCCCTCGGGCGCGACCAAGGCTACCACACCGAGGAGGAGCAGGGCCGTATGGAGGCCGACATGCTCGACGCTATCCGCGACGAGGGTTACGACGGGGCGCTCCTGTTCGCCTGGCAAGACGAGTGGTTCAAGTTCACCTGGAACACCATCGATCTGGAGCTGCCGGGATGGCGCCGGAGCATGTGGCGGAACCTCCTGACGAACGAGGAGCACTTCGGCGTTATCGCCAACGAACCCGGCGCAGAGAACGAGGCGATCCACCTCGACGGCGAGACCAACGACTGGGACCGTCGGGCCGGCCTGCTGAACCGGCTCTCCGACCTGCTCCCAGGCGAGGACTCAAGGGCAATCGAGAAGCGCTACCCGAGCTTCGACCTCTCGGTAGCCCACGACGAAGCCTACCTGTACCTGCTCCTGAAGAAACGGGAAGGCGAGTGGGACCTCGAGAACGAGGAACTCGACGTGGGCTTCGGCACGCTGCGGGGCGGCAGCACCACGGCCGATCGCGGCACCTGGGCTGATCTTCCCTGACGGAGGCATACAGTTCTTGCTCCGAATGGGGGGCGAGGAAGACCCGCGGCTGCTGGTGAACAGCGGCTACGATCAGCACACCTGGCTCTACGCCCATCGCTTGCAGTTGCGGCCGAAACCCGAGGCCAGCCAGCGGGTTTCGGCCGGCGACTTTCTGCCCTGGAGGTTGGCGTTGAACCGGGGCCTCTACCTGCCGCAGACAAAGGAGAACGTTCCCTTCGAGGAGATCGAGGTCGGCGTCATGCGCCGGGGCATCACGGACCCGTCCAGCGAGGAGTTCAACAACCTGGCCGACTGGTACGCCAAGGGTGCCGTGCTCGAGGTCCGCATCCCCTGGATGCTCCTCGGCTGCACCGACCCGAGCAGCCTGCGGGTGTGGGATTATCCCTACGAAGCCGGAAAGTTATCCCCCGTGGAAACCGAAGGCGTACGGGTGTACCCGGCCCTTCGCTCCGTGGATACCGTCAACGGCTCCGGAGAGCAGGAGGTGGAGCCGCTAGATTACGGCTGGGAAGCATGGGACACGCCGCAATACCATGAGCGTAGGAAGGAGAGCTACCCCTTACTCCGAGAGGCTTTTGCCGACGAGGCGCTGGGAGCTCACGAGGAGGAGACACGCTAGGCTCCCCCCGAGCCTCCCCGGGACGCCGCGCTTCACCCCAAATCCGGGGGCAGAAGAGATGGATGATGAAGGGTTCCAACCAGCGACCTCTTCCTTGTAAATTAGTTCGGGGCTCTCCATGGGGGTTCTATCCCGTACGACAATTTGGCTTATATAGGCGGTTTTCAACGTCTCGAGACATGATCGAATCCTGCCGTGTTCGGGTGTGTCTGGTTCCGGTTGCAGCACGGTTGCAGCTCTCAAGACCCCATCCGGTAACAGGAGAGGACGCGGCGGAATCGAGAAGGATGGCGCTAGTGGGGCAGATCGGAGCTTGCTAAGGCCGCACGGATGACGCCCAAGCTTGTCGACAGCGCGCCGCCGGCAAGCAGCCCCCGTCTCTTCTACCTCGCTGCGCAGCACGATCGCGGTGATTAGCTTGAGGATGCCGGTCCCAACCGCCCATCCCACGAGGACGTTGAGCTGCCCGCTTGCGGTTTTCCCGGGCCAGAGCAGGGCCACCAGCCCGGCGATGACGCCCACCGATTCTTTGGCCAGAGGAAGCCACTTTCGCGCGCCTCGAGCAGAGCTTCTGAGAGCGGGCACGAGTACTACCCCTCCGTCTACCGGAGCGTACACGCCGAAAGACCTAGTGAGCACGGGAAGATTAGCACGAAAGGAAACTAGCCCGAAGAGCTCGCGGTAGGCCAGCGCTGCGGCGTATGAACTCACGCGGTGCTCGAAGAGCGTCCTGGTCGATAGCTCGTCGAGTTCGATGATCCCCTGTAGCATCGGAACGTGCACACCACCCTAACCGGGAGAGGACATGTGAGTGCCTCTCATCGGTGGCCTTGGCCGGAACTTGTGCTTGGCCGCTCATCCTGTGCGCTCGACCTCCACGCCGGGAACAGGAGCGTCGGCTGCTGGCCTGTTCGTCATGAGGCTGGCAAGCTAGCGGGTCTCCGGGAAGGTGTCGAGCATGGCGGCCAGCAGCAGGATGATGGGCATGGCCATAAATGCCCCCGGCGCGCCGAGGAGCCAGGCCCAGAGGGTGAAGGAGAGGAAGACGGCAGCAGGGGAGCTGCAGGCCCCTGCTCAGGAGAAACGGGTCGAGCCCGTATTCTGCGAGCTGGTAGATCACTATCACCCCCAAGATGGCCAGCAATGTTCGAGTCACGCCGAACTCCGCGAGGGCCAGAAGCACCCCTGGCGCACCCGAGCGCATCCCGGCCAGCACGACGGTCGTCGTGGCAAGGAACAGCATCATCCGCAAGAAAATTGGCGGCTGCCGCGTCGGTTTGACGGTATTAGTCATGTCGAGTCCCTATATGCGCCTCCGAGCGATCCGGGTTCGCCATCCGATCCGAGTAGCACCTGGTTATCAGCCAACTTTCCTAGGATTCCGGTTGCCGACCGTGCGTGGCGGATCGAGGTGCATAGCCTTTCGGGTAGTCCCGTTGAACTCCATCCACGTCGACCCAGGATCTGAGGATGGAACGATGCTTTTCGGGGTCATGGCGCACGTTCAGCCTCCGAATCCGGAGTAGGAGCGCCGGGTGCCGCACCGCCCGCAGCTTCGGTATCCGGACTGCCTACACCCATGAGGCTCGCGAGCCACCTCGTCTCCGGGAAGGTCCCGAGCATGACGGCCAGAAACAGGGTGATGGGAAGCGCCAGGAACGCACCCGGGCCCCCCAGCAGCCACGCCCAGAAGATGAACGACAGGAACACGATCGTCGGCGAGATGTTCAGCCCCCGGCCCATCATCATCGGCGAGAGCACGTTCTCCGCCAGGACGTTGATCACCACGACCCCCGCGATGACCAGCACCGCTCGGGTCACGCCGAACTCGGCCAGGGCCAACACAACCGCGGGCGTCACCGCCAGCACGAGCCCTATGTAGGGCACGAAGCTCAGGAAGAAGGTCAGTATCCCCCAAAGCAGCGGAAAGTCCACGCCCAACAAAAAAAGCAGGACGGTCACACCGGCGCCCGTGACGAGGTTGACCACGGCGCGCAGCCCGAACTGGCGCACGACGCTCTGACCGACGGCGGTCAGCCTGGCGACCTGCGGGTTGTCCCTGCCCGCGCTCGCGCGCAAACGGTTCATCATGGCCGGTCCCTCTCCGAGCAAGAACAGCATGATCATCAGGATCAAGAACAGGTTGCTCAAGAACCCGGAGATGCCGGAGAGGACCGCGCCGAGCGGCATCGGCGAGGGCGCCGGGGTCCACCACCTCCCGGAGATCGACGTTCGAGAGGTCCAGACCCTCGAGCAGGGCGTCGAGGCTGTCCACCTGCCCGTTGAGCTGCGCCGTGTAGAACCCGACGCGCTCGGTGAACCTGCCGATCGAAGCGCCCAGGACGAAGGAGAGCCCCACGAAGAGGACCGCCAGCAGCACCAGCATGATCGGCAAAGCCAGCGGGGCAGGGAGGCCGCGCCGCAGCAGCCAGGAGTAGACGGGGCTGACAAGGAGGGTCAGGACCACGGCGAAGAAGATGGGGTTGAGGATCGGCGCGCCGAGGCGTATGCCTGCCAGAACGACCACGGTCGCGGCGAGGACGAGCATCACCCGCAAGAAGGAGGGTTGGCGCAACCCGTTCGTCAGGACTTCACCGATACTGCTCCTGTCGGCTGGAGGGTTGCTCGAGGATTCGTTCATGATCTAACCTCCAAGTTGCGCTTGGCCGTTGCGGAGTCTCGCGCGTATTTTGCACCCTCTGGCACCTGTCAATAGTGGATGTCTCATTGGATCTCATGCGCCTTCCTTGGATCTTTCGCTGCTCGGGGTGAATTTCTCCTTTCTGTACGCTCCCACACCACTGGGCATCGGGATGAGCGTCTTGATCGTCATCCTGGGCGCGCTGGACCTCACGCTCGACTTCGGTTTCATCGAGAATGCGGCCGCGGAGGGCGCACCGAGATGCATGCGGTGGTACGACGCGTTCGGACTGATACTCTCCTTGATCTAGATCC
Organism: uncultured Rubrobacteraceae bacterium; assembly: GCA_963769655.1. Classification (GTDB taxonomy): domain Bacteria; phylum Actinomycetota; class Rubrobacteria; order Rubrobacterales; family Rubrobacteraceae; genus CAVYMT01. Next base: position 287,524 of record CAVYMT010000006.1, read on the forward strand.
ACGTCTCGGTCCTGCGGCTGCTCGTGCTCCTTCGGGCCAGACAATAAACAGGATAACGAGAACCAGTCACCAACGGCCAATTGTCCTACCCCACGAAAGTCGAAGCCAACAGCGACGACTAGATAAAGTCCGGAATCTGCCGAAGACGAGACTCGAGAAACAAAGCTCCGTTTGCTGAGCGCCGCAAAGGCGCCTGTCGGGGCGCTCCCTTACCGAGGAAGCGCCCAACTACTGACGAAGTACCCCGCCAAGACAACCGCCGCGACCCACACCATGCCGCCGAGGACGCTGTAGAGGAAGAACGTGTTCCAGCGCATGCGGCTTATGCCTGCCACCAGCGCTTCGAGTACGCGGGAGACCGAGAAGAAACGCGCCGCGAAGACGGCCTTGCCGCCGTGACGCACGAAGAATCGCTCGACCCGCTCCAGGCGCTCTGGGGTGAGCTTCACATAGCGTCCCCACTTCACTACGAACGGGCGTCCGCCCTTGTGGCCCGCCCAGTAACCGATCTGGTTGCCGATGATGGCCCCAAGGATGCCAAACACTATGGCGCCCCTGAGGTCGAGGTGGCCCTGGTGAACCATTGCGCCAGCAGTTAGGAGGATGGCCGCACTCGGGAAAGGGATACCCGTGGTCCCGAGCATCACGCCGATGAAGATGATCAGATAGCCGTATTGCTCGATCAGTGGGTAGAAATCTTCCATCGCAGAGACGAAGTATAGGGCCGGCTGCTAGCCTATTCTGCATGACCCTCGGCTCTGCGGTGCATGAGAGCAGGATTTCCGAGAGCCCCGTACAGGCGAACTCCGTAGTCCCTCTCTAGCCGCGCGGCACTCGGTGCCTATCAGCTGGCCCTGCAACGATTGTCGGCCTATGCCAGGTCATGGTAGCAAGATAGGAAGGACCCCCGAAACGCACGCCGGGACAGAAATACACCGTCCGAGGGGCGTCGCATCTCTGGGTGTCCGCATCCTCAGGCGTATGCACCAGTAGCCATAACGAGACTGGGCGGGTTGCATCGTCTCCTTCACCAGTCCCACGAGCTCCGCGTTCAGGGTGTCAAGGTCCGTCTTCTCCGAGCATAGCTGAGAAGCCTTCAAGAGACTTGGTTTCTTTGCTCTGCTTTGCTCCGTGGTGCACCATATTGCGCTCCCGGTGGTGTCAGAGCGGTGTCAGCAGGCGGTGGCTTACGCTTCGCCGGTTCCGTTGCGTTCGATGCGCGAGTAGGGAAAAGGCGGGCTTCCCGCAATCGGGAAGATTCACGCGCGGCTACTTCCGCCACCTGCATCACCGTGGAGTAATCCATTTTCGTTAACGCGGAGCCGAGGAGATTCGAACCTCTGCCGTGCAAAGGCACCACGATACTGTGCTGGAGATTGATAAACGGTGAAGCTGCCTGCAATAGTGGTGCTTGCTACACTTGCGCATCTCCTGAGGTCTTAGAGATTTGTCCTCGGCGCAGGTTGTAAACGGCCTCGTTGATCTCGGCCCCCAGCAGCACCACCGACGCCGAGAGGTACAGGTAAACGAGCAGCCCCACGGCCGTCCCGAGGCTGCCGTAGGTCAGGCCGCGACCCGCGAAGTTGGCCAGGTAAAACGAGAACCCTACCGAAGTGACCGCCCACGCGATCACCGCGAAGGCTGCGCCGGACGTACCAGACCAGAACGACCGATCGGCGTCGGGGACGAAGCGGTATACCACCGACAGCACCGCCGCGAGCAGCAAGAGTGCTACCGGGAAGCGCAGCCACGCCCACAGCGCTACCCACGCCTCGTCAAGCCCCGCCAGTCCCGCGAGCCCCCCCGCCACCCGTGGTCCGATGAGCATGAGTCCCCACGCACAACGACCGGCTCTCCGCCGCGTGGACCGTGGCGGTCCACACGGGGATGCGACCGGGGGAGATGCTGGCGCTCACCTGGGCCGACGTGGACCTCGACGTGGGCACATTGCAGGTCCGTAGGGCACTCTCCGGGGGCGCGGTCTCCGAGCCCAAGACGAAGAGGAGCCGCCGGCGCATCGGGCTCAGTGGCGGCGCCGCGGACGCCCTCAGAGACCACCGCAAGCGCCAGCTAGAGGAGCGCATGAGGCGCGGCGATCTGTGGGAGGACCGCGATCTCGTCTTCCCCTCCACGGTCGGCACCCACATGAGCCAGCGCAACCTCACCCGGGCGTCCAAGGCCGCCGCTTCCCGCGCCGGGCTCCCGGAGACCGTCCGCCTCTACGACCTCCGCCACACGTGCGCCACGCTGCTGCTCGCCCGCAACGTGCACCCGAAGTACGTCCAAGAACTGCTCGGCCACGCCAGCATCGCGCTCACGCTGGACACCTACTCCCATGTGGTGGAGGGCATGGACGGCGGCACAGGCGCCGCCATGGACGCCGCGTTGGGCTGATCCTCCGCCGGAATGGTGTCAACGGTGGTGTCAGGAACCCCCGGTCCTATCGCGCGGCTTCCCATTTTTCCACGATTTGCGGGGCTTTCTCGGAGTGAGCCGCCCAGGACTCGAACCTGGAACCTAGAGATTAAGAGTCTCTTGCTCTGCCAATTGAGCTAGCGGCCCGTAACGGGTCTCGATTGTATCAGGCCCCCGGCGCCATTCCCAAGCTCTGGAGAAGGGCAATTCTCGGGCTTGATCCTGCTCCCTGGCACGCTCGTGGTTATGCTCGTTGCGGCCGAAAGTTAAGGTTTGTTGACTGGGCTTGCGCCGCCTGCGGGCCATCCTTATAATGATCGTATCATCCTAGCGGCCTTTTCTTAGAGGCCGCTAAGGGCCGGAAAAGGGGCTCACCCTTCTATGAACACCGGCCCTTTTTCTTTGCGCCCTCCTCGGGTCTCGCCTGCTATCCCACCTCTTCGGCGATGGTGAAGAGTTCGTCGGCGTGGCGGCGCACGGAGGTTGCGACGTCTTCGTCGGCCGCCGCTATGAGGAGCCGGCGGAGGGGGGCGTGGTAGCGGATGAGGTCCTCGTCGGTCATTCCGGAGAGGTTGAGCCAGCTCACGGGGTTGCGCTCGCCCGGCATGGGCGTCCTGCGGATCATGCGGAGATCGACGGGGAAGCTGTCCCTGCGGGGCAGGTCTATCAGGATGTCGAACGGGCCCGCCACGCCCTTGCGGTAGCGCGTAAGGTAGCGGGACCAGGCCTCCTCGACGCGCCGGCGCCAGGAGGCGTCGTCGCGCAGCCGGATCAGGGAGGCGAAGTTCGGGTGGCGCTCGTCGAACTCCAGGGCGAGGTGGTAGGGGCGGCGTTCGGCGAGGCGCTTCATGAGGGCGGCGGTGGAGGTGTCGGGCTCGGCGGAATCCTGGACGAGGACGAAGGCTCCGGCGTCGTCCTGCTCGGAGAGCTTGTCGAGGGTGACGGTGCCGGCGCCGACGGCGTCCTGTACGGCCCGACGGAACATCACGGTGGGGATGCGCAGTGCGTGGTGGCCGTAGACGTTGTAGTGCATCAGGTAGCGCGAGAAGACCAGGGCTTGCAGGGAGCCCGCCGCCTCCTCACCGAGGGTGAGCACCGCCCGGTTCTCGTGGCCGACGATGCGCAGGCTCTCTATCAGGGGTTCGACCTCTAGCATGTTGAACGGGACCCTGGCACCGTGGGCGTCGCGCACGAGGCGGTCGAGGGTGTCGGTGTCCAGGGAGCCGAAGAGGATGTCCCGGAGCAGGTGCTCCGTGGGGGTCAGGCTGTGGGGTGGATCCTCGCCCCGGGAGACTAGTCGGAAGACGTTGTGGGGCTCGAGCCCCCAGTCGCTCCCCAGAACCTTGGCGACGTCCGAGTGCTCGATCCAGCGCCGGCTCAACTCTTTGAGGGTGGGGGTGCCGGGGATCGCTATCCCCTCGATGGCGCGGGAGTAGGGGTAGCGGCCCGCGTCGAGCAGCAGAGCGGCGGCCAGGGCCGTGCGGACGTCCCGTTCTTCGAGGTAGGCGCCTGAGTCGGTGATGCGCTTGATGGTCAGGCGCGTTAGGTGGTAGACGCCTATGGCGTGGTCGAAGCGGGTGTGGCGGGCCCTCGGGAAGGAGGCGAAGGTGAACCCGAGCTGACCCATCCCCTTCAGGCGCTCCATGGCCCCGGTCTCGAGCAGGGCCCGCGCGGCCCGGTCCACGGGTACGTCCCCCCAGACCGTGTCCCGGATTCTCCTGCCGGGGGCCCCGAAAAGCTCCCCCACGGTACCGCTCAATACCGCCCCCGATTGTCCGCTGGCGGGTATTCTAACTAAAATGGGGAATAGAGAAGCCTCGCGCCCGTCACGCGGAAGGGCGCGGCCGAGCGGAGAGGAGCAGCCGTACACGCCGAAGAGTTAGAGGTCCTGCGCGGGGACGTTGTGACCCTTAGGCCTCCGGGCGAAGCCGACGTCGAGGCGGTCTACGCCTGGGACCGGGATCCGGAGCTCTCTGCCTGGAACGGGAGGGCCCCGATCTCGATCTCCCTCGCCGCCGCCCGCCGCGACTACCTGGCCCGTTGGGAGGACCCGGCGGTAAAGACCTACATCATGGAGGACACCGAAGACGCGTCCGGTGATCCTATCGGCATGGCAACCCTCTACGATTTCCGTAAGGGGGGCTGCGAGCTGGGGATCAAGATCGGGCCCGAAGACCTGCGCGGCAAGGGTTACGCCAGCGAGGCGGTCGAGCTCTTGGTCTCCTACTGTTTCGACACTCTGGAACTCTCTACCGTGCGCGGCTCCACGCTCTCCCACAACCGCAGGATGCAGCGCGTCTTCGACAAGAACGGCTTCTCGAGGGTGGGCGACGGCATGCTCCTCAGCCGCTACGACAACCGCCGCTACACCGAACTCTTCTACGAGCGCCGCCGCGACCCGTGAGACGGGCCGCAAGGGTGCTCGCCGCCCTCGGCTGCCTGTTCTGGATCCTGACGGGCCTGGGATGGTACCGGGGCATCAGGCGCATCCCGGTGCTGGGGGACGTCGCCGAACCCCTCGACCGCTACCCGTCCCTGTCCGTTGTCTTGCCCGCGCGCGACGAGGAGCGCGCCGTCGGGGAGAGCGTCGCCTCCCTCATCGCCCAAGATTATCCCGGGGAGCTGGAGGTCATCGCCGTCGATGACCGTTCGACCGACGGAACGGGCGGAATCCTGGATCGGTATCTGGCGGAGAACGCGAAGACTCTGCGGAAGATCCGGGTGAACGGGCTGCCCGAGGGCTGGCTCGGTAAGAACCACGCCCTGTGGCTCGGGGCCGCGGAGGCCGCCGGCGAGTGGTTCCTATTCACCGACGCCGACGTCCGGTTCTCGCCCGGTTGCTTGAGAACGGCCGTGGAACACACCGTTCGCCAGAGGCTGGACCACCTGACCGTCGCCCCGCGCATAGTCTCCCGAGGCCCGCTGCTCAAAGGCTTCGTGGCGGCCTTCGAGGTTATCTTCGAGATCACCCAGAGGCCGTGGCGGGCGCGGGATCCCAGGGCCAAAGAGCACGTGGGTGTGGGGGCCTTCAACCTCGTCCGGCGGGAGGCGTACCGGGCGATCGGAACCCACCGCGCCGTTGCCATGCGCCCCGACGACGACATGCGGCTGGCGAAGCGAATCAAGGAGGGCGGCTTCCGGCAGGACGTGGCCTACGGAGAAGGCCTGATCGAGGTGGAGTGGCACCGGACGCTGGGCGGCGCCGTGCGGGGCTTGAGCAAGAGCATCTTTCCCGCCATGAACTACAGGCTGAGCCTGGTGGTGCTCGCCACGCCACCGCTCTTGATGATCAACGTGCTGCCCTTCCTGGGCATCTTCGTCGCCAGGGGCCGGATCAGGGTCCTCTCCGGGGTGAGCGTGGCCATCATCTTCGCGGTCTACGCCTACAGGTCGCGTTACGTGGGGTCGAAGACCCCGCTGTGGTACGCCACGCTCCACCCCTTCAGCGTGTGCGCCTTCGTCTACGCGATGTGGCGGTCCGCCTACACGGCCCTGAAGTACGGCGGCATCGAGTGGAGGGGGACAGAATACCCCCTGGAGGCGCTCAGAGAGAACGTCGTCCAAGGTGAAGACAGCGCGCGCCAGGCCCGCGATGCCGACTAAAATAGGGGACAGATGAAGACGCAGCTTACACTGAACGTCCGCAGCCGCGGCGCGATGAGCGGGGTGCTCACCCTCGGGAGCCTCGACCCGGCGTTCGAGGCGGCCGCCCGCGTGGACGGCGGTCCGGTCGTCCTGGATCTCCGTTCGGTCGAATTCGTGGAGCCGGCGGGGTTGTGCGGTCTGGCGGCTCTGCTGGAGTACCTGATCCCGCGCAGCGAAGAGGTGGACCTGGCGCTGACCGGCCGCGACGTGCCAGCCTACCTGGAGCGCATGAACTTTTTCAGGCTCTTCGGCGGGCGGGTGCGGACCAACGCGGACGTGGCCTCCCTGGAGGAACGCCAGCGGCACAATCCCGGAACGCTGCAGGAGCTGATCAACTTCCACGACGAAGAGGAGATACCCGGCATCATCGAGCGGATCTCCGAGATACTGGAGAATCAGGGCTATCGCCTGAAGGAGAGGGTCGCCATCTGCTCCGTCCTCTCGGAGGTCTGCGCGAACGCCGCCGAGCACGGCTCGTCCTCGTTTGGCGCCTACGCCTCAGTCCAGGCCTACGGGCACATCGTCAGCGGCGCCCGGCGTCGCGGAGAAGAGGTCCTCGTCGCCATCGCCGACGGCGGGGTCGGGGTGCGCGAGACGCTCGCGCGCAACCGCGCCCTCGTCGAGTACACGACCACAGACAACGACGCCCTGCGCCACGCACTGGAGATGGGCGTCTCGAGCACCGGCGAGATCGGCCGCGGCGGCGGGCTCGCCCTCGTCGCCGGCATCGCCGCCCGCTCCGGCGGATCCCTCTCCCTACGCTCGGGTACCGGCCGCGTCACCGTCTACGAGAGCCGCAAGAACTCCCGCAACGTCCCGGAATTTCCCGGCACCTTCGTCCGCGTCTCCCTGCCACGCACCCCCCAAGAAAACTCCCCGAAATAGAGGCAGAATACCCCCCAATATGGACTTGACCTCCGACCACCAAGCGGGTACAATCCCATCATATGATTTCACTGACAACAGTGAGGCCGGAGCCGGTGCCTGAGGGGCGGGTCTTCGAGGTGGCTGGGGGCGACATGGGCGGCAAGCTCATGGTGACCCGGCGGACGGGTCGCGCGGTGCGCGAGTCCCTTGAGGAGACGCTCGCGGCGCTCCCCAAGGGCGATGTCCTTTACGTGGACACCCGGGGCGTTGACCTCATGGACTACTCGTTCGCCGACGAGGCGCTGGGCATTCTGGCGTCGCGGGTGGCGAGCGGGGAGTACGGCGAGCGGCACCTGATTCTGGTCGAGGAGGACCGGGATCTCTTGGAGAACGTCGAGGCGTCGCTGCGGCAGAGGTCGCTCGCGATGCTGCGGATAGACGAGATCGGGGCGGAGCCAAAGATCGTGGGCGAGCTGCCCGAGCACCTGGTCGAGACGCTGAACGCTATCTACGAAGCCGGTTCCATCACCAACGCGGCCCTGGCGGCCAGGCTCGGCCTCAACCACACCGCCGGTAACAACCGGGCGACGCGGCTCGCGAAGCTCGGCCTGATCCGGCGCCGCATCGAAACGGCCGCCCCCGGCGGCCGTCAGTACGCCTACGAGAGGATCGCCTGATGCAGCCAGCGTTTATTTTTGCTTTCACTCTCACTCGTTTCAGTGAGGATAGCGGGAACTACGGTGCGGCGGCACCGGAGGAGGTATAGCCGTGCGGGAAGAGCACATGATCGAGCGCCAGGGCAAGAGGTTTGTTCTGTACGCCGGGCTGTTGGAGGAGGCCCACGAGCGGGGCTTGAGGAGCATCGAGACGGAGCTGTTGCAGATACCTGACGTGCAGAACGGCGGGGTCGCGATCGTCAAGGCGACGGTCAGGACGGAGGAGGGCAAGTTCTCCGGCATCGGGGACGCGAGCCCCGAGAACGTCAACCGCGCGATAGCGCCGCACCTGATCCGGATGGCCGAGACGCGGGCCAAGGCGCGCGCGTTGCGGGACGCGATCAACGTCGGCGTTACCGCCTTTGAGGAGTTGGGCGGGGACGAGGCTGGCGAGGCGTTGCCGGCCGGGGGTGCCAAGGAGCAGTCTCGCCAGGCCGACGGGGCGCAGCGCGAGGATGGTCGGGGTGAGCTGCCGGCAACCAAGAAGCAGCTCAACTACCTCGAGGTCCTCATCTCCGACGTCGTCGAGGAGGGCGTCGACAAGTTCGAGCAGATGGTCGGCAAGCCCGTGGACAAGTTGACCCGTGAGGAGGCGAGCGAGTGGATCAGCCGTCTCTCCGGCAGGGCCGCTTAGTGCGAGCCTGGGTCGCGGCTCTGGGAGGCGAGGTCCTCTACGCGGAGGACCTCCCTGCCTGCTGCCACCGGAGTTCCCGAGACGCCGACGGCCTCTTCGAGTGCCCGTCGTGCGGCGGGGTGTGGCAGGCGGCGGAGCCCGTCGAGCCGGTGTCGGACGCGTTCATGGAGTTTGGGCAGGACGAGGAGCGCAAGGGGGCAGCGTGATGAGCCAGCGCAGGAAAAAGGCAGCCCTGAGGGCGGACACGACGCTCTCGCCGGCCGGCAGGCCGGAGGAGGAGATCTACATCGGATCCCTGCCGGGTTGCTGCCTGCGCTCGCTCAAGGAGGCGGCCCTGGCGGAGGCGGATGAGCGGCGTCGGCTCGTGCATGGGTGCGCGTGCGGCCGCGAGTGGTGGATAACGTCGAGCCTCGACGGGCGAGTGCTCGACAGGTTCGTCACGCACGGCGGGCCGCGGGCCGGCGGCTCGCACCCGGCGGCTTAAGAGACACTAGAGAGGGGATACGAGATGGCGGAGACGCGGATGGCGCAGGACGTTCTCACACAGTACCTCGGCAGGATCCGGGACGGCAAGTTGCTAGACGCGGCCGAAGAGCGCGACTTGAGCCGGCGGGCCAGGAAGGGCGATCGGTCGGCCCGCCAGCGGCTCATCGAGCGCAACCTCAGGCTCGTCATCTCCATCGCCAAGAAGTACCGGGGTAGGGGCGTGCCGTTCGAGGACCTCATCCAGGAGGGCAACGCCGGGCTGATCCGGGCCGTCGAGAAGTTCGACCCCGAGATGGGCAATCGCTTCTCGACGTACGCGACGTGGTGGATCCGCCAGGGCGTCCCGAGGTCGGTCGCCGACCACGCCCGCACGGTCCGCCTCCCGGCCCACGTCGTCGACTCCCTCTACCGCCTGCGCCGGACGGAGAACACCTTGAGCATCGAGCTCGGCCGCGACGCGACCGAGGAGGAGCTCGCCGAGCGGCTCGACGTCAAGCCCAAGGAGGCCCGGCGCTTGCGCGAGGTCGGCCAGCCGATCTCGAGCATCAACGCCCGCATGGGCGGCTCAAGCGAGGACGGCTCCGAGGTCGGCGAGCTCCTCCCCGACGAGAAGAGCGGCGACGACTACGTGCGCGTCGAGATCGGGCCGTGGGAGCGGACGCTGGTCGAGGCCGTCGAGTCCCTGCCCGAGCGGGAGGCCAGGATCCTGCGCATGCGCCACGGCCTCGACGGCGGCTCCCACCACACCCTGCGCGAGGTCTCCGAGGAGCTCGGGATAAGCCAGGAGCGCGCGCGGCAGGTCGAGATGAAGGCCCTGCGGACCATCCGCACCGGCCGCTACGCCAGCACCCTGCAGCGAGCCCTCTCGGAGGCCGTGTAAAGCGGTCCCGGGGGTGGGGGCGGCGCCCCACCCCGGAACCGCGCTATCAGCTCTCAGACCGCGGAGGCCGTTCGGCCTCCGCTCTCAGCTTTCAGCTTTTCGCGTTTTGGCTAGAAGCTGAGAGCGGACGGCTGATCGCGCGATTCGCGCAGCGAACCGGTGCTGTCGAGGCGGCCCGTATCGGTTAGTCTTCGTCGGGAGGTCCCGAGCGGAGGAGAGAGCCATTGGAGACGACCGATCAGAGCCAGGAGTCGCGACGGAGGCGTTTGAAGCGCTGGGCGGAGCAGTCGCGGACGGCTTCCCGGCCGTCCACTCGCCGGTGCATCGCACGGCGGCCGGGACCCCGTACCTGAAGTCACCTGGCGTGGCGATGCTCTGCGAGACCGCAGATCAACGTCGCGGTCCTGGAGGGCTTTCTCGAGGGCTTCGACCCCGACCTCGGTTTCCCCGGGTACCTCGACGATCCCGACCTCGTTGCCGGATTCTTCCCAACTCTGCAAGACGGCTGGCCAGCTTGTGCTACGCAAGCTTCGGCCCCCGGCGGACCACCAACGAGAACGCCGCGGCTCTACTTCGAGCGGCTGACCTCCGCCGGCCACGGGTCCGTGCTCGAGCACGCGAGCTTCAGCTTCCTGCTCTACGGGATCAGCCGCAGCGTCACCCACGAGCTGGTGCGCCACAGGGCCGGGGTAGGCATTCTCGCAGATCTCGCAGCGCTACGTCTCGGGAGCGTGCTGCGCTTCGTGGAGCGGCCGGAGTACCAGGAGGACGAGGAACTGCACCGGCTCTTCGAGGAGCGGGCCGACCGGGCCGCCGCCGGATACGCGGAGATGGCCGAGCGGCTGCTGGGGCGGCAGGGAGAGGGGGCACGCCATGCTCTCCGCCGACCAGAAGACCGACGCCCGCAAGAAGGTGCAGCAGACGGCGCGCTCCCTCCTGCCCAACGAGACCGAGGCGCCGATGGTCTTCACGGGGAACGTGCAGGGCCCTGAGGCACATCATCGAGATGCGGGCCGACGCGCACGCGGAGAGCGAGATCCGGGGCCTCGCCCTCAGGCTCTTCCTCTGCCTGCGCGACGGCCGACCCGATCCTCTTCGGCGACTACGAGCTCGCCGACCTGCCCGACGGCACCTACACCGTCTGGACGAAGCACCGCAAGGCGTAGAGCCCTCGCGGCTGCAACATCCGGCGACTGGAGGAGGCGTCCCGAGGAGGAACGGTGGCGAAAAGCTACGAGGACCTGGTCTCGGAGGCGAAGGCCGAGACCGAGCAGACGGACGTCGAGTCGGTCCGCGAGGCGTCGAGGCCGGCGAGGACGTCACGGTGGTCGACGTGCGGGAGCCCGACGAGTGGGAGGCGGGGCACATCCCGGGCGCGACGCCGCTGCCCCGGGGGCTCCTGGAGCTACAAGTCGGCGATGCAGCTCCCGGACAAGGACGCCCGCATCGTCGTCCACTGCGCCCTCGGGGGACGCGGGCTCTCTGGCGGCGAAGAGCCTCAAGGAGATGGGCTACGCGAACGTGGCCAACATGCAGGGCGGGCCTCGAGCGCCTGGAGGGAGAAGGGCTACGAGGTCGAGGTAGCGCCCTGGCGCCGCGGGTATCGCAGGCTCCTGGTCGTCGAGCTCGGGGCCTTCGGCTTCTTCGGGCTCTTCTGGGGCGTCTTCGCCGTCCTGCTCGACGGACCTGAGCCGCGCGCTCGACCTCTCGCCCGGGCCGCTTGGGGCGGCGCTCTTCGTCGGGGCGGCGGCCTCCATCCTCGCGATGGCGACCCTGGGTTGGACGTCAGACCGGCTGGGCCGGAGGGCGTTCCTGGTCCTCACCGGCGGCGTGCTTGGGGCTCGGGATCTCGGGCCTCGCCGCTCTCCGGGGGCTACGCCGCCCTGCTCGTGACGCTCGTGGCGTGCTCTACTCGGCCTCGGGGCTCTACGACGTCGGCATAAACTCGGCCGCCGTCGACCTGGAGCAGGCGACCGGACGGCGCTTCATGCCGCTCGTGCCACGCGGCCTTCTCGCGGCGGGGCCATGGCCGGGGCGCCTCGGCCGGGCGTCCTGGTGCAGGCCGGCGCGGACTACCGGACCCGTCTACCTCGTGCTGCTCGTGCCGCTCGCGGTGCTGCATCCTGGCCGTCGCGATCACCCGGTTCCCGCCGTGCACAGGACGTGCCCCGGGGGAGTCGGCGAGGACGAGCTCACTTCGGACTCTACCGGCACCTCGCCGCTGCTGCTGGTCGGCGGGATCGCGACGCTCGGGCTCGGCTCGGAGGGGGAGATGGAGCACTGGTCCGGCATCTACCTGCGCGACACGCTGGGGCTCTCCGCCCTTCTCGGCGGCTCGGGGGTCGCCGTCTTCTACGCGGCGATGGCCGTCGGGCAGGCTCGGGACCGCCTGGGCGTAGGACGCGTCTCGGCAACCGCCGGACCCTGTCTCTGCGCGGGACTGCTCACGGCGGCCGGGATGGCGCTCGCGCTCGCTACCCGCGAGCCCGTTCTCGTCGTCGCCGGGTTCCTCGTGGTGGGCCTCGCGCTCTCCGCGGTGGCGCCCATCGCCTTCTCCGTGGCCGGGGACCTCGCGCCCGGACGGGCCGGCGAGGCGATCTCCGTGGTCACCACTCTGGGCTACGGCGGGTTCCTGCTCGGGCCGGTGATCGTCGGCGGGCTCGCGGAGCTCGTCGGCCTGCGATCGCGCTCCTGACCATAGCGGCCGCGGGGGCCCTGATCGTGACGCTCGGCTACCGGCTGTCAGCCGCCGAACACGGACCAAACCCGCGGCCTGAGGCCATGAGCTACGTCCTCAGCCCGGCCGAGGAGTCCTCCGGCGGCTTCGCCTGCGCGGCGCGGGTCACGATCCGCCAATGAGAAGCCGACGGCTGATAGCGCAATAGCTGACAGCTACGAGCTACTTCCCCGCGCACGGCGCGGGAGAGTCGCTCCTCGGCGGCGAGGACCTCCTCGTCCTCGATCCTCTGGAAGAGCGGCTTCGCGCCGGTGCACGCGGTAGCCCTCGGGCAACTTCTCGAGGTCCGAGACCCGGGCCACGGGCCCGTCGAAGAAGCCCTGCAGCCGCTCGATGGCGTCGGGGACGTAGGGGGCGGCGTGGTAGGCGATGGAGCCGAGCAGGACGGAGCAGACGTAGAGGGTAACGCGGGCGCGCTCCGGGTCGTCCTTGCGGGTCTTCCAGGGGGCCTCCGCGTCGAAGAAGCGGTTCGCCCGACGGCCCATCGCCAGCAGCTCCCCGAGGGCCTCCCGCGGCCGCGGAGCGAGCATCCGCTCCTCGAAGCGCCGCTCCAGCTCCCTGAAATCTTCCAGGACCGCGAACCGCGTCCTCGGGCAGCTCGTCCGGGACGCGGGGCCTCGCCGTCGAAGTACCTCTCGGCGAAGGAGAGGACGCGGTTCACGTAGTTGCCGAGGTTGCCGATCAGGTCGTAGTTCACCCTGGTCTCGGAACTCGCGCCACGAGAAGGCCACGTCCGCCTGTCTCCGGCAGGTTGGAGGCCAGGTAGAACCGCAACGGGTCGGCCGGGAAGCGGTCGAGGGCCTCGTGCAGCCACACGGCCAGGTTGCGGCTCGTGGACATCTGCATCGCGCGCCGCTCGCCGTCGACGACGACCTCGAGGTTCATGAACTCGTTGGCCGGCGACGTCGTAGGGCAGGACGTAGGGCTCCTCGCCGTCCTCGCCAACGCCCATCAGCTGCGCGGGCCACACCAGGGCGTGGAAGACGGTGTTGTCCTTGCCGATAAAGTGGATCAGCCGCGTGTCCGGCTCCTGCCAGTACTCGCGCCAGCGGTCCGGTTCGCCCGCGTTCTCGGCCCACTCCATCGTGGAGGAGACGTAGCCGATGCAGGCGTCGAACCAGACGTAGAAGCGCTTGTCCTCGTAGCCGGGCTCGGGGACCGGCACGCCCCAGGTGATGTCGCGGGTTATGGGGCGCTTCTCGAGGCCGGCGTCGATGATGCCGAGGATAAAGTTCTTGACCGACGTCGCGCCAGTGGCTCCCGGCCCGTCGACGTACTCCCTCAGCCGGTCGGAGAACTTCGGGAGGTCGAGGTACAGGTGCGTCGTCTCGCGGACCTCGGCCGGCCCGCCGGTGACCTTGGAGTGCGGCTCTATGAGCTCGTAGGCCTCGTACCACGAGCCGCAGTTGTCGCACTGGTCGCCCCGGGCCTCCTTGTAGCCGCACACGGGGCAGGTGCCCTCGACGTAGCGGTCCGGCAGGAAGCGGCCCTCGGTCGGGCTGTACATCTGCTTGCTCTCGGCCTCGGAGACGTAGCCGCCCTCCTTGAGCTTCTCGGTAGAAGAGCTGGGTGTTCTTCGCGTGCAGCGGCGTGGAGGTGCGCGAGAAGTTGTCGAAGCTGATGTCGAAGCGCTCGAAGGTCTCCTCCATGTGCGTCCACCAGTAGTCGACGACCTCCCGCGGCGACCTTCCCCTCGCGCTCGGCGGTCAGGGTGATCGGGACGCCGTGCTCGTCGGTGCCGCAGACGTAGACCACGTCGTGGCCCCGCGCCCGCAGGAACCGCACGAACACGTCCGCCGGCAGGTATGCGCCCACGATCTGCCCGACGTGCAAGGGCCCGTTGGCGTACGGCAGCGCCGAGGTGACGAGGTAACGGCCTCTTCGTTCTGTTCCATGGGGAAAGAATAGCACCTTGGGAGGCGTCGCTTCGCTCCTCTAGCGAATAGCGAGGTAGCGAGTAGGGAGTTGTTTCTTAGGAAACCGACTACTCCCTACTCGCTATTACCTACTCGCCTTCCTCTTTGCTAGCATAGTGTCCCTTATGGCCTCGACGCTACGCCTCGCCCGGTGACGCAAGTCCCTTTCAGGCGTCTCGTGCCGGGGGCGCGCGCGCCGTCCAGGGCGCACGATGGGGACGCCGGGTACGATCTGCGGGCGGTCGAGGAGATCGGCTCTGCCGCCCGGGGGTCGGGCGGTTGGTAAGGACCGGGATCTCGCTGGCCATCCCGCGACGGGTACGCGGGGCTCGTGCTGCCGCGCAGCGGGCTCGCGATAAGGCACGGCGTCGCGCCGGTCAACACGCCAGGGCTCATCGACTCCGGCTACCGTGGGGAGGTAATGGTGCCCCTCATCAACCACGACCGCGAGGAGACCTTCCGGGTCGAGGCCGGGATGAGGGTCGCGCAGCTCGTGCTGGTGCGGGCCGAAGACATCTCCTTCCGCGAGGTCGACTTTCTGGAGGCCGGAGCCGACGGCCGTGGGGAGGGCGGGCTTCGGATCTTCGGGTGCCTGAGGGAACCGTCCGGTGAGGTTCCTGTGCGACGCGATGCTCGGTGGGCTGGCGAAGTGGCTGCGGGCGGCCGGCCACGACGCCTACTACGCCCGCGAGGGGACCGATGTCTCGGACCGCCGCCTCGTGGAGCGGGCGATGGAGGAGGAACGCGTGCTGCTCACGGCCGACGGCGGTTTTCTCGAGCGCGCCCCCGTGCGTGACGGCAGGGTCGGTTTCTCGATGGTCCCGCAGCACCTACCGGTCGAGGAGCAACTCCGGCTGGTCGTCGGGCGCTTCGGCCTGCGGTGGCATGCGAGCCGCTGCATGAAGTGCGGCGGCAGGCTCGCGGCCGTACCGCGGACGTCCGTCGTCGGACCGGGTTCCGTCAGGCGTCGCGCGCGACCATCAGTCGTTCTTCCGGTGCGAGGGCTGCGGACGCGTCTTCTGGCACGGCTCGCACTGGGCGAGGATCTCGGATCGCCTCGAGCGGGTCTTCGAGGAAGTAGCTTTCAGCTATCAGCTTTCGAGCCGTCAGCAAGGATGCGTGGAGCCGCCTTGTTCCTGTTTAGGGAACCTTCGGATGGGCGGATCGCCGATTTTCTGGATGCGCAACGCGGGTTGCCCTTCTCGTACGACGAGGTCGGGGCTTCGCGGGGGGCGGCGGAGCGAGTTCCTGGTTACGTGGTCGATCACAATCGGGTGAGGCTCGGTGAGGGAAGGGCGGCCTTCGACCGGGCGGTCGACGCCCTGCGGGCCTGGAAGATGTTCGACGTCGGTTGGGTGGGGATCCGGCCACCCGGAGCACCCGTGGAGGTCGGAACGGCCGTGGCGGTGCTGGCCCGGCACTACGGCTTCTGGTCGCTGAACGCCTGCCGGGTCGTATACACGATCGGGGATGTTGGCGGCGACCTCGAGCGACGCGGCTTCGCCTACGGGACGCTGCCGGGGCACGGCGAGCGGGGAGAGGAACGGTTCACCGTCGAGCTGCGTCGCGACGGCTCGGTCTACTACGACCTGTACGCGTTCTCGCGCCCGAACCATGCCCTCGCCAGGATCGGGCGTCCCTTCGCCCGCGGGTTGCAGCGGCGCTTCGCCCGCGACTCGCTGCGGGCGATGGTCGGGGCCGTCCGCTAGTCGGCGGGCTCCTTCGGAAAAAGGATGCCGACGGCGGCGACGAAGGGGAAGATCAGGGCGAACAGGACGGCGATTACGCCCGAGTCGTTGAGGGCGCCCGAGACGCCGGCGGCGACGACCGCCCCCGTCATCCCGACGGAGAGCGCGGTCCCGCGGACGCGGCGCCAGCCCGCGAACACGACGGCGGCCCCCACGACGAGCAGGGCCAGCAGGATCGGGTTGGTGAGGTACTCCAGGCTCATAAGGAGCTTTCGGTACAGGACCTCCGTCAGCCCGCTACCCCCGTCGGCCGCTCGCGAACCGTGAGAAACGCCGGGAAAAAGCAGACCGCTCGCCAGGAACACCGCCGCCGCGAACACCAGCCCGCCCGTCGTCCAGAGCGCGACGCTCCGGATACCGCCGTAGACCATGCCCGCCGTAGCGCCCAGGGACAGGCCAACGGCCAGAGAGCCGCCGACGTCCGCGCCCATCGTCGGGAGCCCTACCACCAGCACCACGACGCCCATGAGCCCCGCGAGGAGGACCATGGGAGGTCGTCTCCCAAAGCCAAGCGTCCCCAGGCTAAACGCGAGACCCGAGGCGAGGACCGCCGCATACTCGTTGCCCAGGCCGTAGAAGCGGGTCCCGGTGGCCGGGTTGTAGCCTAGCGTCGAGAATCGCATGAGCGTCCCACCGGCCGCGGCGTCGAGTACGACGAAGACGGCCGTCGCGAGCGCCAGCACGACCAGAGCCCCGGCAAAGGTTCGGGCTATCCGGTAGGCGAGTATCGCCGCGGCTAGTGCCACCAGGGCCGTGAGGACCGCGACGGGCAGCGTGCTGGTCACGGGGACGGCGGCGGCCAGCAACGCTCCGGCTGGGAAGCCCGCGAGGGCGAGCACGATCCGAAAAGCCGCCCGACTCCCACCCCACACGATGCTGGCGGCGAGGGCGGCCGCCCAGATCCCGCCGACCACCAGCCAGACCTTGAACCCTTCCTCCGCGACGAAGGCGATGCGCCGTTGCAGGGACTCCGCGGTCTCCAGGCTTCCGGGGCGCACCTCGGCCGCCTGGCCGGCCATCTCGGGGGGGGCCGGCACGCCGAGAGCGGCGAGCAGGGTCGGGGCGACGTCGGCGTTGGAGATCAGGCCCGCCGTACGGGTTCCAGGCGAATAGAGTAGGCCCCCGCCGACGCCCGGGCCCACGAGGGCGAACGGCGAGAGGTTCCTGCTATCCGCGGGACCGTTCGGGGCGGCGACGGCCGTGGTGGCACCCGAGGCTCGGGAGACCTCGACCAGCTCGGCGGCCTGCCCGGAGTTCGCGGCCTCCACGGCGACGAAACCTGCCCCCCGCTCGAGGGCGGCACGGAGGTCTTCGGCGGGATCCTCGCCGCCGTAGCGAATGGGCACCCGGCCCTGCCGGTCCATCGCGACGAGCGTGGCCAGATCTCCCACGGCCGCCGCCTCTACGCCGGCCCGGTCCAGCGCGGCCCCAAGGGCGCCGGGATCGACGGTGCCCGCGGGGCCGTCGAAGGCGTCAGGGACCTCCGCGGGCTCGTCGGGCAGCCTCTCGGGCAGGGTTCGAGTATCCACCCTCGCTCCGGCGCCGAGAAAGACGTAGCCGAAGCTGGGATCCTCCGGGGGCCGACTCCCCTGGACGACCGAGAGCGTCGCGGCCCCACCGGCCTGGAAGGCCTCGCGGAGCGCCGGCTCCCGCTCGACCGCTTCCCAGGAGAGCCCGTCAACGAGCACGAGGACCACGCGATCCGACGAGGACCGCTGGGCGGCCGGAGCGGTCGCGACGTCCACCGCGATGGTTACCGCGACGACCGTCGCGAACAGCGCAAGGGACAGACGGAGTGAGAGCGCCCGCACGGCGCGACCAGTGTAGCAAAGCGGGCGCTCCTCCCTGGACCTCCCAGGCTCCGCCCAGGCTTGCTAAACTGCGCCGCGATTTGAACGCGACCACACACGCGGTCTTCGGGGTGGCGGCTCTGGCCGGCACGGCCGCGATCCTCGGGGTCGAGCCAGCCGCCTACGTCTACCCGGTGGCGATAGTGGCCTCCTGGCTGCCAGACGTGGACAATCCCCGCAGCAAGCTCGGCAACGGGCTGGGCCGATCGAAGAACCCCGTGCTCAACGCCATCACCCGGCCTCTCAGCTGGGCCATGAGGGCGACGTCGTTCACGCTCCTGCGGACCGTCGGCCACCGCACGCTGACCCATTCCTTGCTCGGCATCGCGCTCTTCGCGCTGCCAGTCTGGCTCTTTCTGGGCCGTTTCCCCGACCTCTCCCTGGCCCTCGTGGCGGGCTACGCCTCGCACGTCTTCGCGGACGCGCTCAACACCAGGGGCGTGCCGCTGCTGTGGCCGCTGGGCAGGCCGTTCAGGCTGTTGCCTGGCGGCATCCGCTCCGGCGGAGCCCTAGAGGTCGCCGTCGCGCTTGGGGTTTTGGCCTTCGCGCTCTACGCGCTCCTCCTGGTTCACCCGGTGCTGCGCGACGGCGTGGGTTTCCTCGGCCTCCTCTAGCCACCCGAGCGTCTCGCGGCTCGCGGGGTGCACGGGCTTGCCCCGCGCCGTGTTGTGGGCGATGGCGCGCCTGAGGGCCTCGGTGGCCGCCACGCGGAGGTCCTCGCGGGCGAGGGAGCGCAGGCGCCCCACGCTCGGGTAGTCCCTGGCGGGTTCGATCTTGTCCGCCACATAGAGAACGAGCGCTAGTTGTCCCATTCTAGGTTCGCCGACGGTATGCGCCCGCACCGCGTCGAGCACCTCCTCGTCCTCCACGCCGAGCTCCCGACGCCCCAGCTCCGCGGCGACCGGGCCGTGCAGGAGCTTGGGGCTCTGGCGCTCGGGCTCGCCCACCGGCACGTCCCACTCTTCGGCGAGCCGGAGGAACTCCTCGGGCGTCCTCTCGCGGGCCGCGTCGTGCAGCAGGGCGGCCAGGCGCGCCCGGTCAGGGTCCAGGCCGTGGGCGACGCGCAAGGTCCTCCGCCGTGTCGGCCACCCGCAAGGTGTGGGCGTAGCGTTTCTCGGAGAGGCCGGCGCGGGCGTAATCGTCGACGGAGCTCAAGAGATGGTCGTTTCTCGCACGGTCCTCCATCCGACGGATTGTAGAATAACGGCATGCAAAACGGGACAGAAGAACATCGGCAGCGCGGAGATAGTCACCATCGGGACCGAGATGCTCCTCGGGGACCTCGTAGACACGAACACGGCCTGGATCAGCGCCAGGCTCGCGACCCTGGGGGTGGGCATCTACCGCCACACCACGGTCGGGGACAACCGGGACAGGATCGTGGGCGCCCTCAGAGACGCCGCCTCCCGGGCCGACCTCGTCATCACGACCGGCGGCCTGGGTCCCACCTCGGACGACCTGACCAACGAGTGCCTGGCGGCCGTGGTCGGCCAGAAGATGGTCGAGAGGACCGAGGCCAGGGAGCACGTTGACCGGATGTTCGAGAAGTTCGGCCGCACACCCACGGCCAACAACTACAAGCAGGCGTTGTTCCCGGAGAACGCCGAACTCATCCCGAACCCTCTAGGCACCGCGATGGGAGCACTCCTGGAGGCCGAAGGAACGCTCTTTGCGACGCTTCCGGGCGTCCCCCCGGAGATGAAGGGCATGTTCGAGGAGACGCTGGAGCCCCTGATCCGGGCCCGCAGCGAGGGCGCTATCGTCTCCAGGACTCTCTGGTTCGCCGGCATCGGCGAGTCGGCGCTCGCCGAGAAGGTGCAGGATTTTCTCGACGCCGACGACCCGACGGTCGCCCCGCTGGCCGGACAGGGCAAGGTTCGCCTGCGCATTACCACCCGCGCGGCCACCCAGGAGGAGGCCGAGGCCAGGATCGGGCCGGTGGCCGAGGAGATCCTCTCCCGCCTGGACGAGTACTTTTTCGGCGAGGACGAGGAGACGCTCGAGAGCGCCGTCGGGCGCCTGCTGACCGAGAGGAACGAGACCCTGGCCCTGGCCGAGAGCTGCACCGGGGGCCTGCTCGCCAAGCGCCTGACGGACATCCCCGGCTCCTCGGCGTACTTCGGGGAGGGGTTCGTGACCTACTCCAACGGCTCGAAGGAGCGCTTGCTCGGGGTCTCACACGAGACGCTGGTCCGGCACGGCGCCGTCTCCGAACCCGTCGCCCGCGAGATGGCCGAGGGCGCGCGCGGGGCCGCGGACGCCGACTACGGACTCTCGGTTACTGGCGTGGCCGGCCCCGACGGCGGCACGGAAGAGAAGCCGGTCGGGCTCGTCTTCGTCGGCGTCGCCGGCCCCGACGGCACGACGGTCGAGAGGGTCGACCTGACGGCCTGGGCGCGCTCACGGCAGGCCATCCGGGAGCGCAGCGCCAACCGGGCACTCGACCTGCTCAGGGTGCGCGTCGAAGAACAGGACGGCGCTTAGAGAATTGTCTCTTGTCGCGTAGCTTTCTGAGTAGTAAAATCGTCGCCAGTTGAAGGCACGCGAAAGGGGGTGATCCAGATAGACGCATCGAGCAGTAGTAGCCGCGGGTATCTTCTGGGAGAGGTGGCTCTGACCTAAGTCCCGCCCAAATCCCTGTGGGGTCCTGGGTTATCTCTATTCCGCCTCTCTTGTTTTTCAGGCGGACGTGCTAGAAACAGGATACCTGCGCAAGGCTCAAAAGGGTACGGCCCCCCGGTGCTTATCTAGCCGGGGGGCACTTTTTTGCGCGCGTAGCCGATCCGCCGGCAGCAGTGAACTCCCCCTCGCACCCGCGAATCACCGCTCTTCGAGGGGCACCCAGCCCAGCCCTTCGGGTCCTGTGTACTCCGACTGCGGGCGTATGAGGCGGTCCTGCGCGCGCTGCTCGAAGCAGTGCGCGGTCCACCCGGCCACGCGCCCGACGGCGAACGTCGGGGCGAACAACTCCGTGGGCAGCTCCAGACCGTGCAGCAGGAGCGCGGTGTAGAACTCGACGTTGGTGGAGAGGTTCCTCCCGGGTCTGTGCTCGGCCAGGAGCCGCAACGCCGTCTTCTCTACCTCCAGGGCCAGCGCGTAGCGCTCCCTGTCGGCGTCTTTGTCGTACAGGATCTCGGCCGCCGCGGCGAGCACGTCGGCCCGGGGGTCGCGCACCCGGTAGACCCGATGGCCGAAGCCCATGAGCCGCTCCCCGCGCCCGAGCTTGTCCCGCAGAACGCCCTCGGCCCTGTCTGAAACCCCGATCTCAAAGACCACGTCCAGCGCCGGGCCCGGCGCCCCGCCGTGCAGCGGCCCCTTGAGCGCCCCGACGGCCCCCGCCACGGCAGAGACTAGGTCGGATCGGGTCGAGATGATGATCCTGGCGGCGAAGGTGGAGGCGTTCATGCCGTGATCGGAGGCGGCGTTGAGATAGGTCTCGAGCGCCCGCTCCCTGACCGCCGTCGGCGCGTCCCCGGACAGCATGTACAGGTAGTTCGCGGCGTGCCCCAGATCCGGGTCCGGCTCGACCGGCTCCCCGCCATCGAGCAGCCTTAGGTACGCAGCCACGACGGTGGGAAAACGCGCGACCGCGGAGAGCGCGGACCCCAGGTCCCCCGGCAACAAACCCTCAGGCGTCCCAAGATCTTCGAGGCCAGCGGCATCGTCCGAAGCGAGGTCGAAGGTGCCGGCGGCCATCCGCAGGGCGTCCATCACCGGAACCCGTTCATCGGCGGCGGACCTCAAGAGCTCCAACGTGGGCTCCGGCAAGCCTCGCCGCCGCGCCAGCGCCGCCTTCAAGGCGTCGAGCTCTCCCCGGTCTGGCAGCGCACCGAACCACAGGAGGTGCAGGACCTCCTCGAAGGTGGCCCTACCGGCGAGCTCCTCCACCGGAAAGCCGGCGATCGTCAGGCGACCAGCTTGCCCGTCCACCTCGCTCAAGCGGGTGCGGACGGCGACCACCCCATCGAGACCGGACGCGAACGCCACCGTACCACCGTTCTCTCTCATCGCTACCAGCTCCTCTCCACTTCTGGGACGGACCGTGAGCCATCTGCCCGTTGGCCTTGCAAAGACTGTAGCTTTCCTTTAATGTGTAGTCAACGTTGATTCAGCAATCAACTTGTCTGGAAGATATCGGCGATCCGGTCGGGAAAGGCTGTGGGACGGTGGGCGAGCGTTACCTCACGGCGGAGGCCGCGGCGGGGGAGTTGGGCGTGAGCGTGAGGACCCTCTACGCCTACGTGAGCCGCGGTTTGATCCGCTCCGAGGCCGTCGGGGGGAGCAGGCGCAACCGGCGCTACCGGGCGGAGGACGTGCGGCACTTGAGGGAAAGAAAGGAGCGGAGGCGGGACCCGGACCGGGTGGCGGACGGGGCGCTGGACTGGGGCGTGCCTGTTCTGGAGTCCGGGATCACGCTCGTCGCCGACGGCAAGCTCTTCTACAGGGGAAGGGACGTCGTTAGGTTGGCCTCCGAGGCCTCGGCGGAAGAGGTCGCGGCCCTCATCTGGACCGGGGATACGGTCGAGGCCGCGACGCTCTTCTCGTCCGAGGCCGATATCCCTGAGCGGATGGCGGCCGTGCTCCGGGAGGCGGGTGATTTGCCGCCGATCGAGGCCTTCACGCTCCTGCTTCCCCTGGTCGCGACCGGGGACCCCGCCGCGTACGATCTCCGGTCACGAGCCGTAGCCCGGACCGGCGCCCGCATCCTGCGCCTCATGGTCGACACCGTGGCCGGCGCGTCTGGTCCGGGCCTGGTCGAGACGCTGCGCCGCGGGTGGGCTCTCGCGGACCCCGAAGCGGCAGAGCTTCTGAATGTTGCGCTGGTGCTGTGCGCCGATCACGAGCTCCCCGTCTCCACCTTCGCCGCCCGGTGCGTGGCCTCGTCGGGGGCGACACCCTACGCCGTGGTCGGCGCGGGCCTCGCGGCGCTCGGGGGCGTTAGGCACGGTGGGCAGGTCGAGCTCGTCGAGGCCTTCCTGCGGGAGGTCGAGGCCGCCGGCGGCGGTCGCGAGGCGCGAAAGGTTGTCTCCGGTCGCCTCCGTCGGGGGGACGGCGTGCCGGGCTTTGGGCACTCGCTCTACCCCGAGGGCGACCCGCGCGGAACGGAGCTCATCCGGCGAACGACCGAAGCGTGCCCGCATTCGCCGGCCGTCGCCCTCTGCGCGTCCGTCGTGGAAACGGCGGATGACCTCCTGGGCGAGCGTCCCACCATCGACCTCGGCCTCGTCGTCCTCGCCCGCGCGCTCGGACTGCCGCAAGGAGGAGCCATCGCGCTCTTCGCCCTCGGACGAACCATAGGCTGGATCGGCCATGCCATAGAGCAATACCAGAGCGGCGCCCTCATACGCCCCAGAGCGAAGTACGTGGGGGACCTTTGAGGTCCCCCACGGCACGCTCCGGCCCTGTCAGGCCTCCGCTTTCAGCCAACCTCAAGGGGCAGGAAAGCCGACGGCTGCGCGTCTCTCACATGGCCGAGCGGTGCGTCGCTCGGTATGGAACGTTTCGTTTGGCGCTTCTGGGTTGCGTGTCCAGCGGTAGAAGCTGATGGCTGAGAGCGAGGGCCGTCAGGCCCGAAGCGGGCTGAGAGCGGAGGCGTCAGCCGGAGCGGGCTGAAAGCTGCCGAAGGCAGCGTGCTCGAAATGCCGGGCTATTAGCCCGGCATTTCGAAGACGCCCAGGCCGCTGAGGATGATGAGGGAGGTCGCGAAAGAGTTGAACGTCGCGTGGGCGGCGAAGGAGGGGACCAGGCTCCCGGTGCGGGCGAAGAGGTAACACAGGGCAACTGCGAGCGCCAGAAGAGCGGGCAGGATGATCGGCTCCAGGTGCAGGACGGCGAAGAATGCCGAGGACGCGAGGGCGGATAGGACGAACGGGACACCTACGACGATCCTGGTGTTTCGGGTGGATGGGTTGCGCCGCGTCGAGATCAGGGTGCTCAGCTTGTAGAGGCCGTTGAAGATTGCCCCGCGGAAGACGAGCTCCTCGACGAGGGGACCGAGGACGACGACCACGAAGATTATCGCCGGGATGGCGAGCTGCGGACTCTCGCTGACCCACGATTCGAGTCCCCGCATAAACGGTTGCTGCACGGTGGTCTCCGCCTGGTAGCCGAGACGATCGAGGACCAGGACGCTCAGGGGGTTGACGATCATGCTCAGGATCACGCCCCCGACCCCAACCGCCACCCCGATACCGGCCCCCGCCAGGAAGCCACCCTGGGGCCGAGAGAACCCGAGGGGGACCAGCGAGTAGCCAGCCTTTATTCCGAAGCTCCGCGCCACCAGAACCCCGCCCCAGTACGCGCCGACCGTCAGGGCGACGAGCGCGAGGTTCAGGGCGAGGACGGAGAGCAGCGCCTGCTGGGGATCTCTAATCGGTGTCCCCTCCAAGGTAGACCTCGTCCGTGGGCCAGCCGTTCGTGGCGTCTTCGAGGAGGCGGGCCTTGATGCCAGCCGGCAGCAGGTTTATCTCGGGAAGGTCGCCGATCCCGACCCAGCGAACCTCTTGCAGGGTCGGTTCCGCGTCCGCGGCGAGTTCCGGGTCGCTCCCAAGGGTGGCCTCGCCGTCGTCCTCGACCGCGACCCGCGCGGTGACGTCGACGGTGTGCCGCCCCGCCCGCCGGAACTCGCTGACGTACAGCACCCCGAGGAACCGGCCGGAGAGGCCCGTCTCCTCGGCTATTTCACGCTCGGCGCACCTGGGGATCGACTCGCCTGCCTCGAGCCTGCCGCCGGGCAGCACCCAATAAGGGTCGCGGTCCGGCTTGCGGTGGCGTACCAGCAAGAGGGCGTTTCCGCGCTCCACCACCGCCCCGACCCGCACCCCGAAATCCATGCCCGACGATGCCCGATCCTTGCCCATCGGCCGTGAGTATAACCCTGCGGATGTTGGGGGAAGATCCAGCCCGACCCGATACGCTTGCAGATACGGGCCATCGGCGGGAAGGGTGCAAGACCGGCCGTGGACCGGTTCAGAGGGCGTCTGCCGGCTCTCCTTCGCGGCTGGGGGCCATCTGCCGCACCTGGGACTCGAGCGTGTCGCAGGCCTCCAGCACGAGGCGAAGACCCGCTTCCTCGGTGATGCGACCGTCCTTGGTCGGAAATCGCTCTAGGATGTCCGTCTCGGTGGTCGGGTACGCGCCGGTCGAGCGGCGGCATTCGCGCAGCTGCCGCAGCCGCTCGGCTCCCTCCTCGCCCCCGGCAAACTCGAGTACGGAGTCCAGGTAGGTCGAGAGCCCGGAGCCCGTAGGTTCCTCGGCCGCCGCGCGCAGGAGCCCTGTTTCGAGGTACTCGAAGCCGGGAACCAGTAGGCTGTCGCCGGCCACCTCGAAGGTGTGGACGCCGTCATCGGGCGTCACCACCAGGCCCTCGCGGCGGACCCGCTCGGCGGAGGCCACGATCAGGGCGGCGGCCGTCAGGGTGACGCGCGGATGGTTGCTGTCCATCGTGCGCACCTCGAGCGTCCCCTGGCGGTTGAGCCGAACGGGGTTCCACGCCGGCCTGAGGACGTCGCCGCCGGCCTCCGAGAAGAGGCGCTGCTCCACCCCGGCCTGATCCATGGCCGAGAGCCACGCTTCGTAGCGGGCGAACTGCTGGCGGACCAGCTCCTCCACGCTGCCGGCGTAGGGGAGGAGGGCACCCACCTGCGGGAGGTCCGTGTAGACCCCTTGCCAGCCGAAGGCGGCGGCGCCCCGATAGTGGACGGTACGTTGGGAGCGTCCGGTGGCGCGGCCCTCGAAGTATGGACACGAGCGGGTCAGCGAGATCAGGGCCGGATCCAACGCCGTGGCCAGGTTGTGGAGGTTGAGTGCCTCGGCCGCCGCGCCGGCCGAGGCGGCAGGTGAGATGCCGGTGTTGGGGTCCACGGTGCCGGTCGCAAGCTCCAGGTGCAGGTGCGTGCCGGCGCACCTGCCGGCGTCGACGAACCTGGCGGACCCGACGGTGAGAACCTGCACCGCGTAGTCCAGACCCTCGCGGATGGCGGGCTCCAGCGGGAGGGGATAGGTGCCGAGAGGGTAGAGGCGCAGCCCGAGGGAGCGCGCGACCTCGAGGGCAACTTGCAGGTTCTCCAGGTAGGCCCGCTCCAGCTCGGGGAAAGTGAGGACCGGGGGCGTGCTCACCTCCACGAGGCCCATGACGAACTCCGGCGCGTAGCACGCGGTGCCCTCGTCGCCCGCGGTCAGCTCCTCGCAACGCTCCAGAAACTCGTCCGACCGCGCCGAGGCGCGTCCATCCTCCTCCACCAGGAAAAATTCCTGCTCGAGCCCCAAGCGACGGTTCGTCTGCACCCCGGTCGGTCCTTCCAGGTAGCCACGCCTAGCACAAAAACGAACTGTAACCAAGCGACGCCCCAGGCGCAATTGGCCGTCCGTAGGAAAGTGCCCTGGGCAAAGTTTATGTCCCGCCCTCCGTCGTGTCTATACTGCGTCGTGTCGAACGGGCGGGAGGTTTGCCGGAAGGAGGATGGGGGTCTTGGAGCCGCAGAGCGGGAGCGCGACGGGCGATGGGGAGAGGATCCGGGAGCACCTCGCCAACGAGCGAACGCTGCTCTCGTGGGTGCGCACGGGCGTCGGCCTGATCTCGATAGGGCTCGTCGTCGAACGGACCGGAGCGCTGATGCAGGCAACCTCCGTGCAGGCCGGCACCTTGAACGCCTCCGCGCTGTTCGGGCTGGCCGTCGTTCTGCTCGGGGTGCTGACCCTGGTCATAGGGACGACGCAGTTCCTACGCAACCGGCGCAGGATCTCGACGGACGACTTCGTGGCGGCAGTTACGCCCTACCTGATCGTGGTAGCCGGCAGCCTCGCCCTCGCCGTGGCGTTCGTCGTTTACGTGCTTCTCTCGTAGCCCGCTGCGGCCCCCGGTCGCGTGCCGACCTGGCTGCCAACCCACACGTACCCGTCCGACCACACCTCGCGCTTCCAGATGGGCACGATCTCCTTTATACGCTCGATGGCGTAGCGGCTGGCCTCGAAGGCCGGCCCGCGGCGCGGCGCGGCCACCACGATGGCGACGCTCGCCTCGCCGGGATCCACCCGGCCGAGCCGGTGCACGATCGCGACGTGGCGCGCATCCCAGCGCTCCCGGATCTCCGCCCCGATCTCCTCGAGCTTCCTGTCCGCCATGGGCCGGTAAGCCTCGTACTCGAGGTACGCGACGGCGTTTCCTTCGACCTCGTCCACCCTCGTCGTGCCGACGAACGTCGAGATCGCGCCGCAGTCCGGCCTGTGCGCCCCGGCCACGAGCGCGCCGACGTCTATCGGCGTCTCGACTATGGCGAACATTGCCTAGCCACCGCTGACCGGCGGGAGCACCGCGACCTCGTCGCCCGACCCTACGCGCGCGTCGCCCCGAGCGTACTCGCCGTTGACCGCGAAGGCCAGAGTGCCGCGCATAGGGGAGATACCAGGGTATCGCTCCGTCAGGAGGGGCCACAGCTCGTCGAGCGTGACGGCCTCGGTTGGGACGTCCGCCTCTCGGGTCCCGGCCCGGTCCGCCGCCGCGCCGAAGAACAGCACCTTGACCATCCCGTTGCCCTACTCCGCCGGCTCTGGCGTGTACTCGGGGCCGACGATGACCTTCAGGGCGCGGGGGATGACGGAGAAGACGGCCGGCTCGTCGCCGATGACCTCGCCGTCGGTGGTGAACACCAGTCCCGTGGGCTGGGTCTCTACCCGGATCTCCTTGGCCCGCGCGAAGAACACGCCATCTTTGCCCAGGTAATCCGCCCCGGCTATGGAGGCCGGGGCGAGTTGGAGAAGGTCAACGAGCCCGAGCTTCTCTATGATCACGACGTCGAGCAGGCCGTCCTCGGGGTTGGCCTTCGGGGCGGCGAGCCAGCCGCCACCGGCGTAACGACAGTTGCCGACGGCGACATTTACCGCCCTTACCCGCCGCTCCTCGTCGTCGAGGTAGAGCGTGAGCTCGCGCACGTCGAAGTCCTTGGCGGCCTCCAGCGAGGCCCCAAGGTACGATAGCTTGCCCCATCGCTCCTTCAGAGCGCCCTCGTTGGCGGTGGAGATCTCTGCCCCGAGCCCGCCCGTGGCGACGTTGATAAAGTACTTCTCGCCCACCCCCTCGGAACGCACCCGTGCCACGTCCAACGTCCTTACCCGGTTCTGACGGATGACGTCCTCGGCGAGGGCCGGGTCCTCGGGGATGTCCAGCGTGGCGGCGAGGTCGTTGCCGGTCCCGGCGGGCAATATGGCGAGGGTGACGTCGTCGGGAAAGCCGGCCTTGCCAAGCCCGTTGACCACGTCGTTGATGGTTCCGTCGCCGCCGGCGACGATGAGCAGGCCCTCGCGCCAATCCCTTGCGGCCTCAACCGCCTCCTCGGAACCCCCGGTCTCCACCCAGTCGAGCTCGAAGTCGCCGAGCTCGTCGCGCAACGTGTCGGGATCGTATGCCCCGCCCCCGGAGGACGGGTTGCAGATCACCCGCGCCTTCGTCTTTGAGCCTTCCATGCATCCGCCCTCTCTCGCCTGCCCCGGTCTTTATCCGGAAGAACCCGAATATAGCAGCTAAGGGTCAGGGCGCGAGCGCGCCTTGGCGGGATGGGCTCAGGAGGCGCGGAGGCCGTAGGCCTCGGCGGAGGAGAGGCGCTTGAGGGCCGCCGACGGTAGCCACACCTCGCGCCCGCCGCGCTCGAGCCTGATGGCGGCATTCTCGCCGTCCTCGGAGACGTACCGGACCTCACCGAAGCCGGCCGGCGTCCTGACCTGCTCGCCGACGGAGAGCTCCTTCAAGAAGGCCTCTCTCAAGGCCGCCACGTAGGCCACCGCGAGCGAGCGCTCGATGTTCGCCCCCTCATCCCGTCGATCGGCGACCAGGATGCCCGCGATCCGATACAGGTTCGCCCGGCTCACCTGCGAGATGAGGCACGCCCGGATCGTCTGCCGCACGAGCCCCCACTCGAACTCGGAGTACTTCTCCCCGCTACGCTCGAGTATGCTCATCACCCTCGGAAACGCCCGCGCCAGCCCCTCCT
Organism: uncultured Rubrobacteraceae bacterium; assembly: GCA_963769655.1. Classification (GTDB taxonomy): domain Bacteria; phylum Actinomycetota; class Rubrobacteria; order Rubrobacterales; family Rubrobacteraceae; genus CAVYMT01. The sequence continues at coordinate 316,403 of CAVYMT010000006.1, forward strand.
CAACCGTCAGACCGTTGATCCCACGCTTGTAAACGTGGGGATCCAGCCGGTCATCCTCCCGCCGCCGCGGAACACTCAACCATTCCTGCCGTATGTTACCGTTCTCTGTCATGACCAGATTATACTTCACTGAAGCCAGTGAAACAAGGGCAAAGTGCCTGCAAAACAGGCATTTAAGCACGCCGCTGCGCGGGCTTTCAGCCCGCTCCGGCTTCGCCTCCGCTCTCAGCACGCATCGGGCTCTTCGAGCCCTCGCTCTCAGCCGTCAGCTTTTGCCTTTGGGTCTTCGCCCGGCCGCGTTGGACGCCACGGCTCCCGGCAGGCTCGTTCTTGGAGCGATACGTCTGGCGCCTCAGCGTGGCGAATCGGGCTTGGAGTCTGCCGAAAGTGAGGCCGGCGAAGCCGGAGCGTGCTCTCTGCGCTAAACTTCGCGGTATGCGATCCGGGACGAGCAGCGCGAGTCCGCAAGAGTTCCTCAACCACCTCAAGCGCGAGGTCATCGGGCATCCCGCGCTGGTGCATCCCTTCCTGGAGCGGTTTGGGGATGGGGATGTGGGGGAGGAAGGGGTTCGGACCTTCGCGGTCCAGTACTACCGCCACGTGCGGGTGAGCCGTCTGTACCTGGCGGCTTTGATCTCGAACTGCCGCGGCGACGAGGGGTTGCAGCTCGCGCTGGCGGAGATCCTCTTCGATGAGTACGGCCATCTCAACCCTGACGAGACGCATCCCGCGCTTTATCGGCGCTTCCTGGGGGCGCTCGGGATAACCGAGGAAGAGTGGGAGGCGCCGGCGACGCTCCCCGAGATAGAGGGGTACATCGACACCCACTACGGTCTGTGCCGCAACCCCGACTTCCGGTTGGGGCTCGGGGCACTGGGTCCGGCGAGCGAGTGGCCGGTTCCCCCGATCTACGTCCGTCTCACCGAGGGGCTCAAGAAGGCGAGCGGCCTGGCGGATGACGCCCTTGAGATCTTCACCAGCCACGTCACCATGGACGTCGAGCACGCCCGCATCATGATGGAGGCCGTCGCCCCTTACGCCGAAGACGAGGAGGGGCAGGCCAGGGTGCGCGAGGGCGCCATGCGCTCGCTGGACGCCCGATCAATCATGCTCGACGGCCTGTACCGGGCGGTCTTCAAGGAGCCGGTGCCGCTCTCAGGCGTCGCAGTCCGGGTCGGCGGCGCTTAAGGGATTGCCGGATCCCCCGATGGTGGGGTGGTATCGGGAGGACCTCGCGTACATCCACGACGTCGGGCACGCCGATTTCGCCCGCTTGTCGGCGCCGGGCATCCTGGAGATCCTGGCCTGGACGGGGATCAGGGACGGACTGGTGGTCGACCTCGGGTGCGGCAGCGGGCAGTGGGCGAGGGAGCTGACCTCGTCCGACTACCGGGTCCTCGGCATCGACATCTCGGGAGCGATGATAAGGCTCGCACGCGAGAAGGCGCCGGAGGCCGAGTTCAGGGAAGGGTCTCTGTACGATACCGAGATCCCACCGTGCGGGGCCGTGACCGCGGTCGGTGAGGTCCTCAACTACCTGTTCGACGAGGAGGGCGGCGGATTGTTGCTGCTCTTCCGGCGCGTCTACGAAGCGCTGGTCCCCGGCGGCATCCTCGTCTTCGACGCTTTGGGTCCAGACGCTGCACGCCTACGGCGACTATCCGCTGGCGAAAAACCACGCCGCGTTCGTCGCCCGACGCCCGGCCCGAGACGGTTTCCTGCCGCGAGTGGGTATAAGCTAGGTCCATGCCGGAGCTGCCAGAGGTAGAGACCATAAAGGAAGACCTGCGCGAGCTCGTCGTAGGCTCCGAGATACGAGGAGCGGAGCTGCCCTTCCCTGGCCTCGTCGAAGAGCCTTCGCCCGAAGAGTTTCTTCGACGAATGGAAGGGGTCGAGATAACGGGTGCCCGCCGGCGGGCCAAGCACCTCGTCATCGAGCTTGGGTCCGGCGAGTCCCTGGTCTTACAGCTCAAGATCGGGGGCCAGATCCTCCTCGTGCCGCCGGTCGCCGAGCCGACGTCGGCACTGATGCTCGTGCTGCGCCTCGACAGAGATCGCTCCCTGTTTCTGCGCGACGAGACGGGGTTCACCCGGGCGCGGCTGCTGGGGGCGGGGGAGCTCGAGGAGCGGTTCTCGTCGCTCGGCCCCGAGCCGTTCGACGAGGAGTTCGGGCCGGATTACCTGCCTGAGCAGGTCGGGTCGCGGCGAGCCCAGATAAAGTCCCTGCTACTGGACCAGAAGGTCGTCTCCGGCGTCGGCAACATCTACGTGGACGAGGCGCTCTTCGACGCCAGGGTGCATCCTCGGCGCAAGGCCAACACGCTCACGCAGGACGAGTGGGGCCGGATCTGGGCCGCCCTCGGGGACAACCTGGCTGCCGGCATCGAGCATCGGGGGACGACCTTCAGCCTCTACCGGGACGTGCTCGGGCGCAAGGGAAACCATCAGGATCACCTGCGGGTGTTCACGCGCCAGGGCAGGCCGTGCCCTGCGGAGTGCGGCGGCAAGGTCGTCAAAGAGCAGGTTGGCGGCAGGGCGACGTACCTGTGCCCGGCCTGCCAGCCCGAAGATGGTCCGGGGGGTGAGGCGGGGTTAGAATTGGGGTAAGGAGGCTTCAGGCTTCGGGCACCAGGGAGGGGTCGGCGAGATTCGGTAGCCCGAACCCGACACTCGAAACCCGTACAGGAGAGGAGATTACAGGTGGCGGAGAAGTTCGATCTAGTGATAATCGGCGGCGGTAATGCAGGGTACATACCCGCGATCCGGGCGAGCCAGCTGGGGATGAGCGTGGCCCTCATAGAGAAGCGGGAGGGCGGGCACCTCGGCGGCACGTGCCTGAACGTCGGGTGCATACCGACAAAGGCGCTGCTGCACTCGGCTCTAATTATGCACGAGGCGAAGACCGGCGAGGAGTTCGGCGTCAAGGTCAGCGACGTGGAGCTCGACTATCCCCAGGTCGCCAAGCGCCGCGAGGCGGTCGTTTCGCAGCTTCGCAAGGGCGTTCAGGGCCTGATGAAGAAGAACAAGGTCACCGTCTACAACGGCGTCGGGTCCTTTATAGAGCCGAAGAAGATCCAGGTCGAGAACGACGAGGGGACGGAAGAGCTCGAGGCCGACAAGGTCCTGATCTCGACCGGCTCCGCCGTGAACTCGTTGCCGGGGCTCGAGTTCGACGGCGAGAAGGTCATCTCCAGTGACGACATCGCGACGGAGAACGAGGACTACCCAAAGAGCGTCATTATCCTCGGCTCGGGGGCCGTCGGCGTCGAGTTCGCCAGCATGTACAACGACTTCGGCACCGAGGTAACCATCGTCGAGATCCTGGACCGCATCGTGCCGCTGGAGGACCCGGATATCTCCGCCGCCCTGCAGAAAGAGTTCGAGAACCGCGGCATCAAGGTCATGACCGCCACGAAGGCTGACCCGGAGAGCCTGGAGAAGACCGACTCGGGCGTGAAGATCAAGATCGCCGGTGCCGAGTCGGAGGAGCAGGAGGAGACCGAGGGCGAAGGCGCCTCCTACGGGGGCGAGGACCCGCCGACCGGCGAGGCGGATGGGGGCGACACGCTGGAGGCCGAGGCGTTGCTCGTCGCGGTCGGCCGCAAGACCGTCACAGAGGACCTCAACCTGGACGCGACGGGCGTCGAGGTGGGCGACCGCGGCATCATCCAGGTCGACGGGTACGGCCAGACCGCCGAGGACGACGTGTACGCGGCCGGGGACGTGACCGGGGGCTTCTGGCTGGCGCACGAGGCCGGGCACGAGGGCATCACCGCCGTCGAGCACATGGCCGGCGAGGACCCGATGCCGAAAGACCGGAACCTCGTCCCGCGCGTGACCTTCTGCCGCCCGGAGGTCGCCTCGTTCGGCCTCACCAAGGCGCAGGCCGAGGAGGAGGGCTACGAGGCCAACGAGACCCAGTTCCCCTTCAGGGCCATCGGCAAGGCGCTCATCGAGGGCGAGCCCAACGGCTTCGTCAAGATCGTCACCGATTCGGAGACCGACCTCATCCTCGGCATGCACGCCATCGGGCCGAAGGTGACGGACCTGATCACCGAGGGCGTCTTCGCCAAGCTGGTAGAGGGCACGCCGGAAGAGATCGGCATGACCATCCACCCGCACCCGAGCCTCTCGGAGGTGATGGGCGAGGCCGCGATGGCCGCGGAGGGGCATCCGATTCATTTCTAGCTGTCAGCTATCAGCTTTCAGCCATCAGCAGGGGCCGCAGCGCGTGGCCCCTGTTGTCTGATGTGAACGCGGAGTTCTTCTACGGGGATCCCGAGGCACCGCGGCCGAATCGGCCGATAGGGGTGGGGGTGCTCGCGCTGATAGAGCGCGACGGGGGGCTGCTCCTTGAGCGCCGCAGCGACTGCGGGCGGTGGGGTTTGATCGGCGGCGGCATCGAGGTCGACGAGTCCCTGGAGGGCGGACTGCGCCGCGAGGTCCTGGAGGAGACCGGGCTCGCGGTCACGGATCAGGAGCTGTTCGTGGTGTTCCCCGGACCATCCAGGATCGTGCGCTACCCCGACGGCAACGTGGTGCGGCTGGTGACCTTCGTGTTTCGGGCTGCGGTCGAGGATTTCGCGTCCCTCCGACCGTCGGAGGAGTCGGAGGAGTTGCGGTTCTTTTCTCCGGACCAGCTAGGTCGGCTGGACGTGATCGAGACCGCCAGGCCCGTGCTCGAGGCGTATCTGGACCCGCCCCACGGGATCCTGGTAGATTAGCTGGCGGGGTGAGTGGCCTGCGACTCGTAGACGCGGAGAGGGTATTGCGGTCCGAACGGCTGCTGCTCGAGCCGCTGCGGCGGGACCACGCAGCCGCCCTCTTTCCCCTGCTCCAGGACGATCGGATCTACCGGTTCATCCCGCAGGATCCACCCGCCTCGCCCGAGGCTCTGGAGCGAAGGTACCGGCAGCTCGAGGGCCGACTGTCACCCGCCGGGGACGAGGCCTGGTTGAACTGGGCCGTGCGCCTGAGGGCGTCTCTCGGATACGTCGGGAGCGTCCAGGCGACAATGCAGTCCGACAGGACCGCGTGGATCGCCTACGAGCTCGCGCCGGAGTTCTGGGGCAGGGGGTACGCGACGGAGGCGGGCTCGCGCGTCCTGGAACTGCTGTACGCGGACTACGGGGCCACGGAGGTGCTGGCGGAGGTGGACACGCGCAATCGGGCCTCTATCCGTCTCCTCGAACGGCTCGGGTTCGACCGGGTAGGGCACAAGGTGGCGGCAGACCACTTCAAGGGTAGCCAGAGCGACGAGTACACGTACCGACGGGTCGGGACCGCAGAAGTTGCGCGGTAAAGTGGTCGGCAGCTCGTCGTGGCGGCAGGTGAATATCGACCTGCGGGGGGTGCGGGTTCACGGCACGGGCGGTGTGTTCGGATAGAATAGGGACTCCCACAGATCGAAGAGGAGAGCCGTGGCCCGCAGGCAGATCAACCTCAAAGTCTTGGACGATGGCACCCGCACCTTCGAGGTGCGCCACCGCTGGGAAGACCGGCCCGTTGCGCCGCCCCCCGACGGGACGCCGACGGAATACCTGCCCTTCCGGCAGCAGCGGAAAGGCTTGCCCGGCTCGCACGGGCGACCCGAGTGGCTCAAGGCGAAGGTCCCGGGCGGTGAGGGGTATCAGGACATCAAGGACACCATGCGCGGCCTCGGGCTGCACACCGTGTGCGAAGAGGCCCGTTGCCCGAACATCGGCGAGTGCTGGAACAACCGCACGGCGACGTTCATGATCCTGGGCAACGTGTGTACCCGTTCCTGCGGCTTCTGCGCCGTCCTGACCGGCAAGCCGCCCACCCTGGATCTCGACGAGCCCTACCGCGTCGCCGACGCCGCCAAACAGATGGGCCTCAAGCACGCCGTCGTCACCTCGGTCAACCGCGACGAGCTCGACGACGGGGGAGCCTCGATCTTCGCGGCTACCATCCGCGAGATCCGGGCGCAGAACCCCGGATGCGCCGTCGAGGTCCTGACGCCCGACTTCAAGGGCGACCGCGACGCCATAAAGACGGTCATCGACGCCCGGCCTGACACCTTCAACCACAACATCGAGACCGTGCCGCGCCTGTACCCGGCGGTGCGGCCGCAGGCGAAGTTCCGGCGCTCGCTGGAGGTCTTGCGCTACGCCAAAGAGCTCGACCCCGACGGGCTGACCAAGAGCGGCTTCATGGTTGGCCTCGGCGAGGCGGAGGAGGAGATCCACCAGACCATGCAGGAACTGCGCGACCACAGGGTCGACATCCTGACCATCGGCCAGTATCTCAGGCCGACGGAGAACCATCTTCCTATGAGCCGCTACTACAAGCCCAAAGAGTTCGCGGATCTGCGCAAGGTCGGCTTCGGGATGGGCTTCAAGCACGTGGAGAGCGGCCCGCTGGTCCGCTCGTCCTACCACGCCCACGAGCAGACGGACGACGCCCGCCGGGCCGCCGTCTCGGGGGCGCAGGCCTAGAGGGAGAGGGCGGGCGTGGTTTCGACCGACCTGACGCGTCTGCTCGGCGTCCGGCACCCCATCGTCCAGGCCCCGATGGCGGGATGGTCAGGGGGTGTTCTGGCCGGAGCCGTAGCCCGCGCCGGGGCGTTCGGCATGATCGGGGTGAGCGGCTCGACCCCGACAGACTTCGTCGCCGAGCAGGCGGCGCTCGCCAGGGAGCACGGCCCCTTCGGCTTCGGCCTGATGTCCTGGGTGCTGGAGGATCGTCCGGAGCTTCTGGATGCGGTGCTCGACGAGAAGCCGGCCGCGATCTCGCTCTCCTTCGGGGACCCGGCCCCGTTCGTGGAGCGAGCCCGCGAGGCCGGCGCGGTGATCCTGAGCCAGGTCCAGAACGCCGCCAGGGCCGAGCAAGCCCTCGAGCGCCGGCGTGGACGTGTTGGTGGCCCAGGGCACAGACGCGGGCGGACACACCGGAAGCGTGGGTACCATGCCGCTCCTGCAGCGGGTTCTACCGATGGGCCAAGCCGCTGGCAAGCCCGTGCTCGCCGCGGGCGGCATCGCGACCGGAGAAGCCGTCGCCGGCGTGCTGGCCATGGGAGCGGCGGGCGCCTGGATCGGGACCCGCTTCTGCGCCACCGCGGAGTCGCTGGGCACGGAGGCCGCCAAGCGTCAGATCCTGGAGGCCGACGAGACGGCGACGGTTCACACCCGCGTCTTCGACCTCGTGCAGGGCATTCCCTGGCCGGAAGAGTTTCCGGGGCGGGCGATCCGCAACGCTTTCTCCGAGCGGTGGCATGGCAAGGAGGCGGAGCTCGCGGCCGAGCGGGGCTCCGTAAGCGTGGACTTCGAGGAGGCCCGCGGGGACTATTCGGAGGACTTCGTCTACGCCGGGCAGGCCGCGGGCCTGGTCGAGGATCTGCCATCCGCCGGCGAACTCGTCGAGCGTCTCATGGCCGGGGCCGAGGACCGGCTCCGGGCGTGCCAGGCGCTGGTGCAGGTTTCGTCGTGAGAACCGACCGGGCACTGGGGAGCGTTCCTTGCTAGGGGAGCAGAGGGAGACCGGGCGTGACCTGGATGTCCGCCGGTTGCCGGGTCTCACGCCCTACGCGGAGGCCTGGGAGCTGCAGAAGGAGCTCGTACGACTCAGAAAACGGGACGAGATACCGGACACCTTCCTGCTACTGGAGCACCCGCCGGTCTTCACCGTCGGCCGGGCCGCTAGAGACGGCGATAACCTGGGGCTTGGTGAGGACTACCTGCGCTCGCTCGGGGCCGAGGTCTTCTGGAGCGATCGGGGCGGCGACGCCACCTTCCACGGGCCGGGCCAGATCGTGGGCTACCCGATCTTGCGGCTCAAGGACCGCGACACCCACAAATACCTGAGGGACCTGGAGGAGGTCGTGATCCGGGTCCTCGCAGATTACGGGCTAGAAGGCTGGCGCCACCCGGAGTTCACGGGGGCCTGGGTGGGAGCGTGCAAGATCGCCGCCATCGGGGTGAAGTTCTCCTCCGGCTGGATCGCCTCCCACGGCTTTGCCCTGAACGTCTCGACGGACCTCTCCTGGTTCGATCGCATCACGCCCTGCGGCATCAAAGAGTTCGGCGTCACAAGCCTGGCCCGCGAGCTGGACCGCGAGGTCGCGCTCGCCGAGGTGGAAGAGAAGATCGTCGTCCGCTTCCGCGGGATGTTCCGTTAGGGCATCCCGGTTAGTTCGCTTACTGTCCCATCGGGTGCCACCTGACAACCTCTGATCGGAACGTAGTCTAGAGAAAGCAGGACGCATGCTTAGGGGCGTTGCGGTTGTCTGGATGCCGGTCGAGGATATAGAGCGGGCCAAGGGTTTCTACCGGGATACTCTGGGGCTCCAGATCACGAACGAAGACGGCGCGTGGGCCGAGGTCGACGCCAACGGCCTCACCATCGGCCTCAACGGCCGGGAGCCCGGTGGGACGGGGGCCGATGGCGGCCCCATGGTCACCTTCCAGCCCGAGGGTGGACTTGATGAGACCGTGACCGAGCTCAAGGGCCAGGGCGTCGAGTTCCCGGCCGAGATCTCCGATCACGACTGGGGCCGGGTAGCGACCTTCAAGGACTCCGAGGGCAACGACGTCCAGCTCTACGAGGCACCCTCCAACTGAGCGGGGGGAACCGCGCGCCTTCCGTCTAGCGGTACTGGCGCGCGGCACAGATCTTGGCCTGCCCGGGATCCTGAACGGGCTCGTTTAGCCGGTTGGTCGACCGTAACGTTCGAGCACGTCTCGGTCGACCTCGACGCCGATACCGGGCTTTGTGGGCACCGCCACCTTTCCGTTCTCCATGCGGATCGCGCCGCCGATCAGGTCCTCCCTAAAGGGGTGCGAGGAGGTATCGTACTCGAGCATCGGCTCCTCGGGGTTTAGGGACAGCGGGGTTGGGGGGAGCATGGCTATGAACTGCAACGAGGCCGCGAGGCCTATCCCCGTCCCCCACACGTGGGGAACAACGGAGGTGTTCCAGGCCTGAGCGATGGCCGCGATCTTCTTGCACTCGGTGAAGCCCCCCGAGGAGCAGAGGTCCGGCTGCAGGATGTCCAGGGCGCCCTCGGACACCCAGCGCCGGAAGCCCGTCTTGCCGAACAGGCTCTCCCCGGCGGCCACGTAGGTGGCGGTCAGGTTCCTCAAAGACCTGTACCCTTCGAGATCCTCCGGCGCCAGCGCCTCCTCGAAGAAGTGGACCCTGGCTTCCTCGCACTCCAGGAGTATGCGCCGGGCCGCCGCAGCGTCGTAGGCGCAGTTGGCGTCCATCATGATGCGAACCTCCGGCCCCACGGCCTCGCGGACGGCGTGGACGTACCCTATGTCGGCCTCGACCCCGAAGCCCACCTTGAGCTTCATCGCCGAGAAGCCCCCGGCGATGTGCCGCTCGGCCTCCTCCACGCCGGCCTGCGGGTAGCTCTCACCCTTGCGGCGGTAGAAACCGGTCGCGTACGGGGTGACCTGCGTGCGGAACGCGCCGCCCAGCAGCCTGTGGACGGGTTGGCCCAGAGTGCGCCCCACGGCATCCCAGAGGGCTATGTCCACGCCGCTCATGGCGTTCACGGCGGCGCCTCCCCCGAACGGGCGCGTGCGGTTGAACATCTCCTCCCAGAGAACCTCGGTCTCGAAGGGATCCCGGCCCAGGAGCATCGGCTTGAAGAGGTGCTCCACGAAGGAGGCGGCCAGCTCCGGCGGTTGCAGCCCGTGGCACAGCGATTCGCCCCAGCCGGTCACGCCCTCGTCGGTCGAGACCTCCACGACCACCGCGCTCCGCCGGTCCACCCAGCCCTGCGAGAACGCGAACGGCTCCCCGAGCGGCGTCGAGAGCACGTGGGCGGCGACGTCCACTATCTTCACGATTCTCCTCCCTCGTTTCGGTGTCCACCCGAGCCGGAGCGGTCAGGCCGGCGTGGGGGCGTCCCAGCCGGGACCCTAGTTGTCGCCGGCATCTTCGGCGGTTGCTTGCATGCCCTTCCGCACGTACCCGACCAACCGGGCCAGCATGTAGGCGCTCGCGGCTACGACGAGCGCCGTCACGATCAGGAGCGTGGCATCCGTCAGCCAGGCCAAGGGTCCGCCGATAGGGGGAAGACGCCGGGTGGCGCAGGTTCGCGGCGCGGGTCCAATACGGGCAGGAACACGTCGTGCGCTCGGGTGCCTGCGAGGACGTCGGGGTTGTCTACGACGCGGAGGACCCGCGCCGCAACACCCTGGCGACCGACAGCCCGCAGACGACCAACACCGCGGCGAGCGGCAGCGCTGGGTCCGCGCCGCCGGTATCCGGCAGCTCCGGACGAGGGGTCCCGCCTTGTCCCGTCTGGCCCGGGTCATCGATTGGGTAATCGAAGTCCTCGCAAGCCTCCCCGTCGCCGTCGGCGTCCAGGCGGTTGGGATCGCTCGGGTCGGCGTCGTAGGCGGCCTGCGCCTGGGCCTGGGAGCGGAAGCTCCCGCAGTCCCTGTCCCCGCCGGGAGGCGGCTCGGGTCGGGGAGGCTGCCGCAGCTGCTCGCAGCCGGGCGATCCCTCGCCGATCCCGTTTCCGTTGTTGGCGAGTTGGCACTGCTGCGCCTTGGGGAGTCCCCAGATGCCGCGTTCCTCCCGCCTCGCTTGGTCTTGGGCCTGGCGGAATAGGACCTCGAAGCGGTCGTTGGGGGCGACGATTTCCAGCTGGGCGTAGCCGCCCCTTAGCAGCGTCTCGTTGAATATCTCGCCCGAGCCGCCCATGCGCACGTAGGCCAGGGCGCGTCCTAGGTCATCCACCCGATCTTGGTCGAAGACGAGGGTGACTCGTTCGCCCTCCAGGCGCCTCGTCGTGAAGCTGCTGGCCTCCGGACCGAAGGGCTGCACGTCTTCGGAAGGGTCGACCGTCTCGGGGGTGTCCACCCCGATGAGCCTGACGGATGTGGTGCCCGGCACCGCCGGGCGCACCTCGACGGTGTCGCCGTCGACGACCCTCTCGACGATCACGGAGGCGGTGCCTTGCGCCAGGGCGGGGGTTGCCAAGAGTAGCAACCACACGACGGTCATCAGGCCGCAACGCAGCATAGGAGCCTTCCATTCCCTCGATGCCTGGCCCATTCCACGATAGCGCCCTGACATGAATGGCGCAACCTTCCTGGGGGGCGCCCGGTCGGACGGCGCCGCGGTGAATCCTGGGCGCTCTTACCCCGTGGAGCTACCCTGATCGTGACGACCCCTCCCGCGCACGTCTCTCGGTCACGCCCCTCCCGCGCACGTCTCTCGGTCACGCCCCTCCCGTGCCCTCCAGCGCGTCGACGTCGGGCTAAGGATTGGGGGACGCCGACGCGCTGGCGGTCGGATTAGAGGACCTCGCCCCCGGAGGGGCGGTCGCCGTGGGGCTGGCCTCGGGACCGAACCTTACGTCGGGCAGGTCGCTCGCTTGGCAACCGTCCGGAGTTTCCCTGGGGAAGTCGGGGTCGGGGCACGGATCCGCCGAAGGGGACGCGGTGGCCGGTGGCCCGATGCCCAACTCGTCGTAGCATTCCTCGGCCTCCGCTGAGCCCGGCGCGAACCCCCCGCACGGGTTGCCCTCTACCCCAGGAGGCCGCGCGCTTGCGGAGGCCGACGCGCCGGCTGAGGCAGACGAACTCGCCGAGGCGGAAGATGGCTCCGCAGGCTCATCCCGTTCGTCGGGGGCGGAAGCCGAGGGAGAGGCCGCGGCGTCCTGCAAGGGTTCCGAAGCCACGGCTTCGCAGTCGGCCTCGAAGGTGTCGACGAGGTGCTCGACGTGCCTCCCGGTCGGCCTCCTCCGATACCCTGGCGCCAAGCGCGACCACGCACTCCCGTCCCTCCGGGGCAGCGGCCAACGTGTACTCCGTCGCGCCGTCCTCGCCGCACCCGTGCCAGGTCTGCAGCTTGCCCGAGTAGGGACCGCGGTCGTAGTCGGTGTAGGGGCCCGTCTCCGCGCAGGTATCGCCCTTGGTCGCGTTGAGCAGCGAGCGGGTGATCTCGTCGTCGGAGTACTCGGCCAACGCCTTCGACGCCACGAAGTACGCCCCCGACGATCCCGAGCCGCCGTACCAGTCCTCGAGGCTCGGGCGGTGGTTATCGAGGAGGTGAGGTACTCCCCGGCGTGGTAGGACCAGCTTCCCGCGTCGCGCTTCCTTCTCGGAGTCCTCCCCGGTCTCGACGCCCCAGCTCGGCGGCACCTCCGCGGAGAGGCCGCCGTCGGGGGTCTCGATCAGGTTGTAGCCCGGGGCGGGACCGGCCGACGGCGACGCCTCGCCCTTCCCCGGGTCCCGTGTCTGACGCCGAGCAGGTTCGCCGTCGTCGTCCTTGCCGTTCGTCGGCTCGGGCGCCTCGCGTTTCACGTTCTCGTTGGCGTTCGGGGCCTCGGATTTGTCCGCGGGTTCCTCTACGCCGGCGTTCCCTTCCTGGCGCTGCTCGGGCTGCTCCGCCCGGCCGCACCCCGCAAGCAGGAGCACGAGCGCCGCCAAGAACACCCAGAGCCGCAAGCCCTCCCCCTTCGTCGGAGATCAGTCGAGTACCGCATTGTATATGCGTCCTCGGCACCGAGAAATACCGGCGCTAGCCGGTCCTTGGCGGGGCGTCCCGAGAACTTGATCAACTTTGATCAGTCGAAGCATCAATATGTGTCATGGTAGATCATGGCCCCCGTAGCACACTGATGCTTAGGGAATCGGTGGGCAGGACATCTTCGAAGGGAAAGGCGGCAACCAATGATAAAGGTAGGCAGCGAAGTGGACGGGATCTCGGTGGCAAGGACGAACCTCGTCCGCCGCGCGTGCGTGCTCCTCTCGGCGCTGGCGGCGACCCTGGCGGTGACGCTGGCCGGCCCGGGCACCGAGACGGGGCTATCCCCGCGCCCCGCCGAGGCGGCCCCGGCGGTCAAGGTGGCCGTGCGCTGCGATTCCAACCCCGAGGCCGTCCGCGTCACCAACAACACCAGGCGCGCGATCACCGTCAGGACGGTCGGCTCCGTCTACCAGCCGCGCCCGGAGGAGCCGTACCGGGTGAACCGGACCATCAAGCGCGGGAAGTCGGCGGTCTTCGAGAGCGCCCCGAGCGCGAACGGCGCCAACGAACTGACGGGCAACTACATCTTCAACAGCGACGTTGGGCGCAAGGAGGGGGCGCGGGTCGCGACCTCGGTGGGCCGCTTCCTGGACCGCTGCTAAGTAGTCAACCGCCCAGCGGTCCCGCGGCCGCGCGGGCCTAGGCGGCCGCCCTGGTTCACAGGTCGGTGGCCACGACCTGCAGCGTCCTCTCCTCGTCGGTGCCGTAGATGGAGATCTCTGCCCCGTTCGCGAAAGTCTGCCCGCCGGAGGGGGCGTTTTGCGAGACCCAAGCCTCGGGGTTGAACGGGATGTCGCCCCGAAGGCACAGGGCCGCCACGTACCCTAAGAACCGCGCCGCCTCCTCGTCGGAGACCCCGCGCGCCGTCGCCTGGACCGAAAGTACGGTCAGGGGGTCGCCGCCGACCAGGACGACGTCGTAGGAGCCGCCACCACCTCCTTCGGCCCCGGCCGAGCAGGACCACAGGGCGGCATCGTCGCCGTCGCCGGGCACGGGTCCGACGCAGGCGAACCCCGATCGGGTGGGGTAGTGCTTCAGGTTGCCCACGACGTCCATGACGCTCAGGTCCGGGATGCCTTCCGGTTCGTCGGCCCCGGCGCTCGCGGAGGCGCTGGCCGACGCGCCGGGGAAGAGGTCCGAGAAGTCCCCGAGGTCGTCGGCGAAAGCCGAGGGGCTCGCCGAGGAGGGCGAAGGAGGCGCTGGGGACGGCGTCGTGGTCGCCGGAGTGGGCTGGCCCACGGCCTCTCGTTCGTCGCCCACGATCCAGATCGCGGCGACGAACAAGGATAAGAGCACGACGGCAGCGGCAAGGCCCATCAGGCCGGAACGTGCAATCAGGTGAACCCTCCCATCCGCCTACACAGACGCGTACATTGTAAAGTGAGGTAAGTCAGCAGGTTCATGGAAAGGAGGCGCGGTACGAAGCCCCGTGCCCCCTGCGCACCGCGCCTCTGTTGGCTAAACGTCGGTTGCACTCTTGTAGGCAGGGGTGGGTGGACCTAGTGACGCAGCGCATGGACAAGGCACGATAGTCGAAAACTCGTATGCAATGCCAGTATTTCCAAGGCCACCGTGTCGCCATCTAATACTTGCGGGCAAGGCCGAGGACATCGCCACGGCCCAGGGTCCTCTCGGAGGACTGGCAAGTGCCCTCGGAGTCGGGGCTCATGGTGAGCTTTGCCGTGCCGCCGTTCGGAGACGTGGGCAAGGCCGAAGGTGTGCCCTCGCTCGTGGGTGACGGTCGACTCCACGTCCCACCTTCCCCCGCATCTACCTTTGGGGTTCGTGGTCCAGGTCTTGTACGCTTTGTTCAGCCTGACGTCGTTGGCTATGGGGCGGTCCGGACCCGGCCGTGCCCCGGTGACCATGCAGTAGAAGGACGTGTAGTTTCTCGGCAGGGTGCCGAAGCCGATCACGCTCTTGCCGTTCTGGCGACTGCAAGTGGCGTTGGAGTTTATGTTTGCGCTGGAGCGGGTGTTGCCCGTGTAGATCAGGCGCGCCGGAACCCGGTCGCGAAAGCCGCAGGAGTTCCTGGTGTTGTAGATGTTGCGGCCGCCCTTGCGTATGGCGAGGACGGCCGACCTCTTGCGGAGCTCGCTCGGGATGCTCCTGACGTTGATGGCGTATCGCAGGAACTTGGCTACCCGCCAGTTATTGTTGACGAAGGCAGAATCGGAGCACCCGTTCACCGATCCTCGCGGTCGCAAGCTCCCTGGCCGCTCGGCGGCACCGCCGCGTCCATCGCGGCTTCGGCCCTGGCCGTGGTGTCGTCGCCCACGCTCTCGAGCGCGATGGTTCCGTCCTCGGAACGGGTTACCGTGAGCTCCTGGGCGCCGGAGGTGGTCATCGCCTCGGCGTAGATGGTCTCCCCCGGCTCGGGCACGACGGTACCGACGCCGTTGTCGACGATGACCCCGCCCTCGAGCGGGCACCGGCCAGGCGCTACGACCTCGGGCAACGCGGAGGCCTGCACCCTCGCCTGGGTCCCCCGGCATGCCTCGAGCGTGCCGGGCACCGTCTGCGCCAGCGTCGGCGCCGAAACCGCTATGACTAACAGGCCGAGTGCCGCCGCCACGGCCAGAACCAGCAAGCGTTGCACGTTGTGTCCCCCTCGTTGGTCTCGAGGCAGCTAATGATGCGCCACGCCGTGGCCCCACGTCAAGCGGTGCCATGGAGGCGGGGACAGTCCGCCAGGCGAGTTCTTGAGTGAGTTATTGCGTATTTGATAGTTGTGTTTTAGGACTCTCGACGTAAGCTGGGATCAGACGATCGCGGTGCGGCGGATGAGGAAGGTGGCTCATGGAAAGGGTGATCTCGGCGGATGGTACCCCCATCGCCTTCGACCGGCTGGGCGAAGGACCGCCGGTCATCGTGGTGGGCGGGGCGGCGTGCGACCGGGCTCTGACCGATCCGACCGCCGAGGAGCTGGCGAAGCGATTCACCGCGTTCAACTACGACCGCCGGGGCCGGGGAGACAGCGGCGACACCGCGCCTTACGCGGTCGAGCGTGAGATCGAGGACCTCGAAGCCCTCATCTCCGAGGCGGGGGGAAAGGTATCGGTGTACGGTCATTCTTCCGGCGCGGGGCTGGTCCTGCTCGCGGCGGCGCACGGTTTACCCATCGAGAAAGTGGTCCTGCACGACCCGCCCTACGCGCCCGATGGAGACGAAGGGGCGCGGCAGGCCGCGCGGGAGTACGGCGAGAAACTCGAGACCATCCTGTCCGAGGGCCGCAACGGTGACGCGGTCGAGCTGTTCTTTACGACGGTGGGCATGCCGCAGGAGATGGTCGACGGCATGCGGGACACCCCCAGGTGGGAGGAGTTGGAGGCGATGGCGCCCACGCTCGCCTACGACTCTGAGGTCATGGACGACGTCGGCGGGGGCGGCGCGGTCCCGGTCGACCAGGCCAGCAGGGTGAAGGTCCCGGCCCTCGTCCTCACCGGCGGGGCGGACTACCCGTGGATGATCGAGGTGGGCAGACAACTCGCGGATGCCATGCCGAAAGGGCGGCACCGCGTTCTGGAGGGCCACGAACACGTCGTACCCCCCGAGGTGCTCGCGCCGGTGCTAGAGGAGTTCTTTGCCGACGGGTGACGGGCGGCATCCATGCTGGCCGCGGAGCGAATACCCGCCTTCCGGTAGCATGGCACCGATGATCCAGCGAGGAGAGGAGGGTCCAACGACGTTCCCACGAGACATGCCACGGGAGACGAGGCCGAGCTCCCGCGAGGAATATCCGAACCCGTTGTCCCACTGGCGGGGCTGGAGGACGGTGTGACGGCATCTGAAGGGCACGACCAAGATCGGCGGCGCGAGGAACGTTCGCGGCGAGCGGTGGCTGCCGTGATGACCCTGGCGCGCGAGAACGGGCTGCGGGTCGAGGAGCCGGTCGTCCTCAACGACCTGTTCTCTATGATGATCCACCTGAGGCCCGCGCCGGTGGTTGCGCGGGTGGCCACGTACATGCCGACGCTGCGGGCACCGATAGAGCCGTGGCTGGAGCGCGAGATCTCCGTGACGACGTTCCTTGCGGGGCGGGGAGCGCCTGTCGTGCCGCCGAGCCGGGAGTTGCCGCCCGGGCCGCACGAGCGCGACGGGTTCTGGGTCAGCTTCTGGACCTACGTTCGTCCGGACCCGGATCTGACGCCCACCGCCGCCGACTGCTCGGCCATGCTGGTCGACCTGCACGCGGACCTGCGGACGTACCCCGGCGAGCTGCCGAAGCTTTGCGCCGACGACGTCCCGCGCGGGTTGGAGCTGCTGGAACAGAACGGCGGCGGTGTCCTGGTCGCGGCGGACATGGACCGGGTGCGCGCGGCGGCCGAGCGGCTGCGCCCGTTGTGGGAGGCGCCGGACAGCGACGTGCAACCGCTGCACGGCGACGCCCACCCGGGGAACCTGATCTCCACGCGCGACAACGGCCTGGTGTGGTTAGATTTCGAAGACGTGTGTCTCGGACCGGTCGAGTGGGACCTCGCCGCGATGATGGACGAGGATGCCGTGGCGGCGCACCACCGGCCAGACCCCGACCTGATGGCGCGCTGCACCGAGCTGCGGGCGCTGCAGGTGGTACTTTGCCTGGTCGCCTTCTACAAGGATTTTGGCGACATCGAGGGCTGGGATGAGGGCATCAGGTACATGCTCGACAGGCTCGGTTCCTGACCCGCGTAGAGGACTTGCCGCACGAGACATAGGGGGAGCGCCGTGTGCTGCCAGGAGACAAACACGCTGAACTTGCCGCCGGAGGCGATCGAGGCCCTGGCCCACTACCGCAAGCTCCATGCCGAGCGCGGGTGGGACTGGGGCGGCGAGCAACTCCCCGACTTTTTCCGGTGGGCGCGCTTCTCCCTGCTCGGGCCGGTCTTCGAGGCGGTCGCGGAGACCGGCGACTGGGCGAGGGCGGTCCGTTCGGTGATCGGGGACGAAGTCCCAGCAGGTATCGTCGTGGTGCGGGTGAACGGAGACGGAGGCCTGCGCGCCGACGTCGGGCCCGCCCGGCCCGCGATCCCGGGACACACGGTCGCTATCGACGTCGTCGTCGACTCGGCCGCGGAACACGAGTTGTCCGTAACCGTCGCCGGCCACGAGGTATGCGTCGGACCGCGGGGCGCGGCGATCCAGACTATCGACCTCAACGGCGCGGATCCGGCGTTCGCCGTCGTGCTCGGCGACGAGACGGTAATCGTCGAGGGCGCGATCCGGCCCTCCGCGGCGGCCGAACTCCGGCTTTCGTCCCCCCGCTGCGCGCGCTGGTCCGTGACCGACGCCAGCGGCGGGGCCTGGTTTCCTGCGGGCGTGCTGACGAAGTGGGACGCCCATCACCGGCCCTTCTTCCACGGCCACGACGTGACGGTTGCCGTGCCGGCCGAGCCGCTTGAGGTCGTCTGCGCCAGGGGTCTCGAGTTCGGGCGCGTGGAGGTAGACGTGCTGCCGGCCGCGGGCGAGACGCGGGTTGTCGAGTGCGACCCGCCACGGCTGTGCGATCCGGCGGCCGAGGGGTGGTACGGCGGCGATCTGCACGTCCACATGAACTACAGCGGCGACCTCGTCTGCGCCCCGGGTGATGCGGCCAGGATGCAGCTGGGCGAAGGGCTCCACCTGATGAACCTGACGGTGGGGAACCTGAGCCGGTCGCTCGTCTACGACCGCGAGCTGCTCGAAGGAACCATCGGCTCCGACCTGCCGTGGTCGACCGACGACGCGGTGGCGCGCATGGGGGTGGAGTACCGCAACGATCTGCTCGGCCACGTCCACGCCCTCGGCCCGAGCGCGCCCCCGACCCGCTACTACGCTGGCCAGGAGAACTCGGACCACCCGGAGGACTGGCCGCCGAACAAGACGGCGTGCGACGAGTTGCGCGGGGTGGGCGCCACCGTCGGCTACGCCCACCCCGCGCTCGAGGAGTTTCCCGAAGACTGGTCGACCGACCGCTTCTTCCGGATCCCGCGTTCGGTCGAGGCCCGCGAGCTCGTCGCGGACGCCGCGCTTGGCGTCGTCGACTCCGTAGATCTCATCTCGCCCACGAACGATGAGGGCGCGGTGTTCCTCTACCACCGCTTGTTATCTTGCGGTCTACGGCTCGCCGCCACCGCCGGCACAGACGTCTTCCTGTCCTTCTCCCACGGTCCCGGTGTCGCCTCCAACCCTCCTGGATGGGGCCGGGTCTACGCGCAACTCGGGGACCAGGGCCTGTCGGTGGAGGCTTTCAAGGAGGCCATCCGGGCCGGGCGCACGGTCGTCACCAACGGGCCGTGGTTGACGTTCGAGGTGAACGGGCAAGGAGCCGGCGCCGTGCTCGACCTGGCCCCCGGCGACCGGCTCGATATTCGGGCCCGCGTGCGGGGTCCGGGGGCCGAGCGCCTGACGCTCGTCGGGCCCGACGGGGTCGTGACGGAGAGCGACGCGGCATCCGAACTCCGGTTCGAGACGACGCTGGACAACGGGCCTACCTGGATCTCGGCCGTGGCCCGTGGCGATTCTCACCCCAACACGCTCGACGAGTCGGTGCTGGCCCACACCTCGCCGGTGTACGTGGATGTCGCCGGTCGGCGCGTTGCCCGCGCGGCCGACGCTCAATGGTGCCTGAGGTTCCTCGACACGCTCGAGCGGTTCGTGGACCAGCACGGCCACTTCGATCCCGCGACCCGCGAGGAGCACTTCGGCGACCTGGTCACGGTCCTCTACGAGGCTCGCTCCTTCTATCGCCGGGTGGCCGAGACGGCGAACCCCTAGGAAGGACTTTGTTCGGTAACGGCGTACAGGCAGAGCGCAACAATGGCGTTCGGTGACGAGAAGTCCTACGCTGATAGGGGATCGGCTCAGAAAGGGGATAGGCAATGAGTCCCGGAGGGTTTTCCGTGCAAGGGGCAAGCGGTGGAGATTGAAGGCAAGGTAGCCGTCGTCAGCGGCGGCGCTTCGGGGATCGGGCGGGCGGCGGTCCTCGCGCTGGTCGAGCGTGGGGCACAGGTCGTCGTCGCGGACGTCGACGAAGAAGGCGGCCGTCGGACCGTCGACATGGCCGGCGAGGACGGCGGCGTCGCCGTGTTCAGCCACTGCGATGTCACCAAGACCGAGGACCTCGACTCCGCCTTCGACCTGGCTACGGAGCGATTCGGGCGAATTGACATCGCATTCAACAACGCAGGCATCGGCGGGGAGGACCTTTTCGCCGACGACCGGGGCGACTGGAAACGCGTAATCGACATCGACCTCACCGCGGTCATCGATGCGACCCGTATCGCCGTCCGCAAGATGAGGCGGGCAGGAAGTGCCGGAGCGATAGTCAACACCTCCTCCCTGATCGGTCTGTGGCCGATGCCGGACGCCCCTGTCTACGCCGCGGCGAAGGCGGGAGTCGTCAATTTCTCGCGGTCCCTCGGATATCTGGCCGAGGACTCCAACATTCGCGTCAACGCCATCTGCCCCGAGCTCGTCGACACCCCGCTGGCGCTCTGGCTCGGTGAAGAGCAGTTAGGGGAGCTACGCCGTTCGGGTGACATCCTCGCGCCCGGAGACATCGTGGCCGGCGTGGTCGAGCTCATCGAAGATGACTCGCGCTCCGGCGAGATCATGCAGATCACCTCGAACGGGGGGCGGGAGTACGTGGTTCCGTAGGGCCGAGAAGCAGGAGGCGAAGTTGGCCGTCGCCCGACGAAAGGAGACGTTCGTGTTCGAGGACTCAGAAGCTGGGCGCCATTTCACACCGGGTCCGCTCGCAAGCGGTCGAGCGATCACTAAACTACCTGCGCAAGACCTTGATCGCGCGCGAGCCTTCTACCGCGACCGGCTCGGACTCACGCCGGTTGAGGAGCGTGAGGGCGGTTTGCGCTACCGCTGTGCGGCCGGAGAGTTTCACGTTTACCTCTCGGCAGGATCGGCATCCGGCGAGTCGACACAGCTCGGGTTTGAGGTCGACGACATAGACGCCGTAGTCGAGGACCTGCGCGCTCGCGGGGTCGTTTTCGAGGAGATCGACGTGCCCGGTTTCGAGGTCGTCAACGGACTAGTCAAGGTTGAGGGCAACTACCCGAGCAAAGGCACGGGCGAACGCGGCATCTGGTTCCGCGACAGCGAAGGCAATCTCCTCGCGTTGGCACAGCCCATAGACCAGCTCGGCCTCTGACGGTTGTTGCATACGAGCGGCCCTCCAGCTCAGCCGAAAAGGGCTTCTCTTTCGAAGCCTTCGGTAGGGCCTTTCCGAGCAAATAGTGCCCTATCGGGCGAGAAGCTCGAGGAATGGTTCGAGGGGGTAGGCCCGACGGAGAGAGGGTTCTCTATACGTGCTCGACCTACGCTCGGGGCGTCGAGCTGCTCGTCACTTCGACGCGATCCATAGACCTGACGCCGCTGGGCAGGCAGAAAGTTTAGCCCAGAGCCTGGACTTCGAACAACCAGGGCTTACGTTCCGGCCGCGTGGACGCGGAACTCGCCGAGGCGGGTCCACTTGGATGCCGAGCGATGAAGCGTAGGATCTGTCGGCTTCCTTATGAGACTCGAGTTCGGTCGAAGGCGGCGCTTGGGAGCCGCGCCCTAGGCGTTGCCGATCAGGACACCGGCGGCGAACACGAGCGCGCCGCCCAGGATGACCTGCAGGGCGGAGATGGTGAAGCTCATGCTGAAGTAGCGGTAGCGGATGAACGAGATCACCAGCAGCTCGACGCCTACGATCGCGAAGGCCAGGTACAGCGCCGCGCCGACGTCGGGAATCAGGAACGGCAGCGTGTGCAGTATCCCCCCGATAAAGGTCGCAACACCCGTGATGGCGCCCCTGACGATCGGATTGCCGCGCCCGGTAAGAGTCCCGTCGTCCGACAACCCCTCCGAGAAGCCCATGCTTATGGCCGCCCCCACCGCCGCCGCGAGCCCGACGAGGAACGTTATCCGCGTGTCCTGGCTGGCGAACGCCACCGCGAAGAGCGGCGCCAGCGTCGAGACCGACCCGTCCATCAGCCCGACGAGGCTCGGCTGAACGACCTTCAATACGAACGCCTTGCTGTGCCCGGAAGCCGTCATCTCCCGGCCACCGAAACCCAACCGTTCCATCAAAGCCGCCAAACCCCGTCCTCCTCAGACGCGAAGTTGCATACGCCTTAATTCTAGAGGGATCTCGTCAAAAATCAAGAACAATTATTGATACTAATTAATGGGAACCATTAGCGTTTGTGGGGGCATGAGAGGGAGGCCAGCGGTGGGTATCGGGGGCTTTCTGGGAGCGGTTCGCGTTAGGCGGAGCTGCTGGCTCCAGCCTGGCTCTAGTCTGGATGGAGATCCCGGGCTTCGGGGTCGAGCCCCAGCGCCGAACGGCCGCCGTCCACCGGCAAGACGGCGCCGTTGATAAAGCTTGCGGCGTCCGAGAGGAGGTAGGCGACGGCCGAGGCCACCTCCTCGGGGTGACCGACCCTCCCGATCGGGTGCAGCAGGCTCATCTGTTCCTCGATCCGCTCTGCTGCTGCGGGCTGCCTTTCGAGGAACGCCTCGTGGCGTTCGGTGTGGATGGAGCCGAGCGCTACGGCGTTGACCCGCACGCCGAACGGTCCGTACTCGACGGCCAGGGCGCGGGTCAGTCCCTCTGTGGCCGCCTTGGCCGTTGCGTAGGGCAGGGCGCCTCGGACCGCCCTCTGGGCCTGGTGAGATGAGACGTTGACGATGGCCCCTCCCGCGCCTGCCTCGAGGAAACGGCGGACGGCGGTCGCGGAGCCTACCACGGCAGGGTCCAGGTTCAGCGCGATGAGGTCAAGGACCTCGCGGGGCCCGGCCGAGTGGAGCGCGGCGTCCCTGAAGACGGCGGCGTTGTTGACCCAGCCGGCAAGCCGTCCTGCCTCCTGGGCCAGTTCGGCGGCCCGTTCCGCGACGGCCTCGTCCGAGGCGTCGCCGGACACGGAGATCGCGCGTGGACCGGCCGGATGATCCTCCATCCAGGTCAGGGCGTCCGGGTCGAGCTCTACCGCTACGACGCTGTCGTCGGGGTTCTCGAGGAGCCGCTCGACCACCGCGCGACCGACGCCGCGGCCTCCCCCCGTCACCACGTAGGAGCGACCCACGCTCATCCCTTCATTGGCGACGGATGCAAGACCCCGCCGACGTCTGTGCCCCCTGCTCGAACCGCAACGAGCCTCCCATCTTCTTTCGCTCTCGGACCGTACCGACAACGTCCTGCCCGCGCCAACCGGTTTCCCTACGGTCGGCGCCCGGGTCGCCGCCGACCCCTTGTTAGCTCGGGCTCCGCGATTCTCACTTGGTCCCGGCGGATCCGCCGGCGGATAGCGCCCCGTCCAGATCCGAGATCAGGTCGTCGGCGTGCTCTATGCCCGCCGAGTACCTCACGAGCGCCTCGGGGATGCCCATCGCCTCGCGCTCTTGGGCGCTGGACTCGACGTGGCTTGTGACGGCGGGCGGCCCCACGGTGGTCTCGACCGCCCCGAGGTTCGCCGCCCGGTGCGCGAACCGCAGGCGCGGGAGGAAGTCCTTGACCGCTTCGTACCCGCCCACGAGCGAGAAGCTGAGCATCCCGCCGAAGCCCCGCATCTGCCTCTTGGCGAGCTCGTGCTGCGGGTGCGACTCCAGTCCGGGGTAGAAGACCCTCTCGACGGCGGGGTGCGCCTCCAGAAAGCGCGCCACCTTCATGGCGTTCTCGTTGTGGCGCGAGACGCGAAGCTCGAGGGTCTTCAGGCCGCGAAGCAGCAGGTAGGCGGCGAAGGGGTCGAGCGCGGCGCCGTTGATCTCCCGGTAGTGGTACACCCGCCGCACGAGCTCGCGCGGCCCGCAGAGGACGCCGCCGAGCGCGTCCGCGTGCCCGCCGAGGTACTTGGAGGCGCTGTGGAGCACGAGGTCGGCCCCGAGGGCGAGCGGGCTCTGGTTTATGGGCGTCGCGAAGGTGCCGTCCACCACGACGATGGCGCCGGCCTCGTGCCCGGCCTCCGAAAGGCGCCCTATGTCCACCAGCTTGAGCGTCGGGTTCGTCGGCGTCTCCAGGTACAGGAGGTCGCATCCTTTGGCGACCTCTTCTTCGATGGCGTCGGGGTCCGTGGTGTCGCAGAGCGTCACCTCCACCCCCGCCCTGGGGAGGAACTCCAGGAAGATCTTGTTCGTCCCGCCGTAGGTGTCCTTGACCGAGACGACGCGGTCGCCGGGCTTGAGGAACGCGAAGAGGGTGTTGCTGATGGCCGCCATCCCGGTGGCGAAGCTCGTCGAGTCCTCCGCCCCCTCCAGCGCCGCGGACCTTCTCCTCGAAGGCCCGGGTGGTGGGGTTGGTGTTGCGGCTGTAGATGTGCCCCTCGCGCTCGCCGAGGGCGACGCCCTTCCACTCGTCGAGGTCGTCGTAGCCGAACGGGATGCTCTGCACGATGGGCACCTGCGTGGCGCCCTCGACCAGGTAGCGCTCCTCGCCCGCCCAGACGGCTTTGGTGGCCGGGTGCTCCGTGCCCGTCAAGTTCCTCATGATCTCGCCTCCTCCAGGCGCGTCCCCACGCCGATCCCTCCGTGCTTGCCAGGCCGCCGGTTCGGTGCCCCTGGCTGAGGGACCGTACGCGCCCGTGCTGTGACGGGGAGTTTAGGCTCATCCTGCGTCCCAGCCCATAGACACCACGCGAAGTGTTGCGTGCGCTATGTGCCGCGGCCGCCGCGCGTCACAACGAAGGAACGGTTACCACTGCCCTTTCTTCTGGGCTGGATCTAAGTCCCCGCGATCCCCCGCGCTCCCTTGTTCGACCCGCACCGTGCCTCTATCTTCTCGCAGGGTTCTCGCCGCCCCTGTCCGTGCTCGCGCTCCGGCGTTCGGCCGTCTGCCTGGCCCGTTCGTAGTTTATGCGGAAGAGCTCGACGGCTCCGGGCACGTCTTCCGCGCTTCGTATCGCGTAGCTTGCGTCCGTCCGGCTGTCCGGGAAGGCGGGGTGGGGGATGACCTTGCCCGACTGGATCAACTCCTCCCTGACGGTCCTGGGGAACGAGAAGTCGGCCAGGCCGTCTTCGACGTGGTGGACGTGCCCGAGATGCCTGCGGCCGAACCTGTAGACGGTGGCCGGGGGGACCGAGAACCCGCCCCGGCCCCTGCCGCCGCTCATGATCTCCTTGCTGACGCCGGGCCAGCTCCCAACCTCGAGCTCGACCATCTTTAGCAGTTCGTCGTTCATTTGCTCGCTCCCCGTGTCGGTGGTTGACCTTATGGTCGCGCGGACGGGAGCGTTCCGCGCCGGACAAGGGTACGGTTTACGGCCCGTACGGCCGTACGGGTTCCCGAGGGTCAGACCCGGCCGGAGATGAGGCGGAAGCCGAGCAGGAGCACGATGGCGCCGACGACCGCGACGGCGAAGCTCCCGAGGTCGAAACCGGCGACGAACGGTTGGTCCGTCAGGAGCTTATAGAGGAAGCCGCCGACGAAAGCGCCGGCGACGCCGAGCAGCATGGTAACGATGCAGCCGCTGGGATCCCGCCCAGGGGTGAGCAACTTGGCGACGAAGCCTGCTATGAGGCCGAACACGATCCAACTCAAAATGCTCAAGGCTTCCTCCCACGTCGGATGCGCTGTACCACGTCAAGTGGTACCTTCCCCAAAGTGCACAAACCGGCCACGAACGGTCCTGTTTGGGGACCGGAATGCTTCTCAAGATCCCCACATCGCTCGAAACAGGTACGAAAATACGTACTTTGCGTGATACGCGCCGGCGGTCGGGGTGGCATCATCCATTCATTCGGGACTGAGAACCTGGGAGAAAGGTGCGAGTATCGGTGTAGGAAGAGCCGGCGCGGCCGGAGAATCGGGACGGGACTGAAGTACAGAGAGGAGCAGGGAATGAAGAAGCTTGTTGCGGTAGGGGCAGTGTCGGCGATGCTGCTGGCGTCGGCCTCCCCGGCCTTCGCGCAGGCCGTCGGCGGCGACGTGGACGCGACTTTCGTCGACGCCTCCCAGACCCAGTTGGCGGCTGGCTTCCAGACCAACGAGGGCGACGCGACGGCCGACGCCAGCGGTGTTGGCAGCGCGGCGGCCGCGGAGATCGGCCAGGACCTCTCCATCGAGCAGAGCCAGTGGAACGGCGGCGTCACCTGGTGGTGGTGGTGGTAACAAGCGCCTGAGCGCTTGAAGCACTAGGGTGCAAAGAGGCCGGGACCCCTTGACGGGGCCCCGGCCTCTTCGTTGCCAACAAGAACTTCCCGCACGACTGGGACGGGGCGACCGCCTTCGGCGTTCAAAGCTGATCGCTGACGGCTGAAAGCTGACAGCGTCCGCGGAGGGGTTCGTCGAACCCCTCCGCGAACAACCCTACACCGGCTGCAACAGGTCGAGGTCGGCCTTGACGACCATCTCCTCGGTGTCGCGGCGGAGGTCGAAGCCCAGCGAGCGGCTGATGCCCTGCATGGGGTAGTTCTCGAAGAGGATGTCGGCGGTGATGCGCCGAAGCCCCTCGTGGCGGCCGACCTCCAGGAGCTTGCCCACGAGCAGGGTCCCGAGGCCGCGGCGCTGGAAGCGGTCGCTCACCAGCACCGAGAACTCAGCCTCGTTCGGGGCGGCGCCGCGGCGGCTCAGGCGGGCGACGCCCATGATCTCCTTCTCCCCGGTCGTCGGGGTCCGTGCGCTCGGCGACCAGGGCCATCTCGCGGTCGTAGTCGATAAAGCAGATGCGCGTGAGGCGGTCGTGGGCGGTGCGCTGGTCCAGGCCCATCATGTGGAAGTAGCGCATGTAGACGCTCTGGTCGGAGAGCGAGCCGTGGAACCTCACCATCTGGCGGCTCGTCCTCGGGCCGTATCGGGCGCACGACGAACGGCTCGCCGTCGCTCATCTCCTCGTGGAAGACGTACTGGGAGGGGTAGGGCCGGATCGCGGTCCGCGGCAGGTCCTCCTCGGCGGTCTCCGGGTCGTGCAGCACGACGCGGGCGTCGAGGGCGAGCAGGCGCTCCGGCGAGGCGAGCAGCGGGTTGATGTCCATCTCGCTGATCCAGGGCTGCTCCACGACGAGCTGGGAGAAGCGCACGAAGAGCTTCTCCAGCGCCACGGTGTCGACCGGCGCCCGGCCGCGCACGCCCTTGAGCGCCTCGGAGATGCGGGTCCGCTCCATCGCGCGCCGCGCGAGCGTCGTGGTCAGCGGCGGCAGGGCGAGGGCCCGGTCCTTGTAGACCTCGACGAGCTGGCCGCCAGAGCCGAAGAGCAGCACGGGTCCGAACTGCGGGTCGACGCTGCTGCCGAGGATCAGCTCGTACCCGTCCAGGCTCGCCATCGGCTGCACGGTGGCCCCGGCGAAGTCCTCCGGGGCGTAACTCTCGCTTATGGACCGCTCCATCTCCTCGTAGGCCCGGCGCACCTCGTCGGCGTCCTGGAGGTTGAGGCGCACGCCGCCGACGTCGGTCTTGTGGGTGATGGTCTTGGAGTCGAGCTTGAGGACGACGGGGTAGCCGATGCCTTCGGCGAGCTCCACGGCCTCCTCCGTGCTGCGGGCGACCTCCGTCTCGACGGTCGGGATGCCGTAGGCGGCGAGCAGATCGCTTGGACTCGTACTCGGTCAGGATCGTGCGCCCGGCGTCACGGACGCCGGCGATGATCTCCTCGGCCCGCTCGTGGTCCACGTCGGCTCGTCGGCGAGCTCCGGGGTCTCGTAGATGCCCGCGCAGGTTGTCCGTGTAGCGCCACATGTCGCTGAAGAGGCGCGCGGCGGTGTCGGGGTAGTCGAAGGTGGGTATGCCGGCGCCGTTGAGGACGGAGACGCCGCCCGCGACCTCCGCGCCGCCCATCCAGCTGGCGAGCACGGGCTTGCCGTGCTCTGTGGCGTAGGGGACGAGTTGCTCGGCCGTCGCCGTCGGGTCGGTCATGTCCTGGGGGGTGAGGACGACGAGCAGGCCGTCGCTCTCGGGGTCGCCGGCGGCGGTCTGGAGCGCCTGCGCGTAGCGCCCGGGGTCGGCGTCGCCGAGGATGTCTATGGGGTTGCCGTGGCTCCAGGGGGCGGGGAGGATCCCGTTGAGCTCCTCCATCGTGTTCTGGGAGATCTCCGCGAGCTGCGCCGCCGCCGCCGATCAGGGCGTCGGTGGCGAGCACCGCCGGGCCGCCGGCGTTGGTCAGGATGGTCAGGCGCGGGCCCTTCGGGCGCGGCTGTTTGGAGAGGACCTCGGCCATGTCGAAGAGGTCCGAGATGGCGTCGATGCGCAGCACGCCGCTGCGCCTGAAGGCGGCGTCCAGGACCTCGTCGGAGCCGGTCAGGGAGCCGGTGTGGGAGGCGGCGGCCTGCGAGGCGGCGGCGGTGCGGCCGGCCTTTATCACGATGATCGGCTTGGTCAGGGCGACCTCGCGGGCGGCCGAGAGGAACGACCGGGCGTCGCCGATGGACTCCATGTAGACGACGATGCTCTCCGTCTTCGGGTCGTCGCCGAGGTAGTAGATCAAATCCCCCCAGCCGACGTCCATCATGGAGCCGACGCTGACGAAGGCGGAGAACCCGACGTTCTCCCTGAAGCTCCTGTCCAGGATGGCCGTCATGAGCGCGCCGCTCTGGCTGAGGAATCCGACGTTGCCGGGCCTGGCCATGTCCCCGGCGAAGGTGGCGTTCAGGCCCGTCGTGGGGTTCATGACGCCGAGACAGTTGGGCCCGATTATCCGCATCCGGCCGCGGCGGGCCTCCTCGAGGACCTGCTCCTCGAGCTCCGCGCCCTCAGCCCCCGTCTCTTTGAAGCCGGCGGAGATGATGATGGCGCCCTCCACGCCGGCCTCGACGCACTCGGCGATGATCCCCGGCACCGCGGGGGCCGGTGCGACGACGACCGCGAGGTCCACGGCCGCCGGCACGTCGGAGATCGTCGGGTACGCCTGTATCCCGAGCACGTTCTGGCGGCCCTTGTTGACCGGGTAGACCGTGCCCCCGAACGGGTTGGAGATGAGGTTCCAAACGATCGTGCGCCCCACGCTCCCGGGACGGTCCGTCGCCCCGATCACCGCCACCGTCTCGGGCCGGAAGATGGCGTCCAGCGGCTGCCGCTCGTACCTCAGCACGTCGTGCGCCGGGTCCGTGTTCTTGGATCTTTTCATGGAGCTCCTTTGTTGCTCGTTGATGGCTCCTGGCCCCGCCTTGAGTACCCTCGCTGAGGATACCTTTGCCCCCAACTCGAGAAGTTACACCGGCGTTGCTTTCACACTAACTTTTGTAACACCGGGCTTGACCCCTGGGGGTGAAAGCGTGTACGGGGCGCAGGGAGTCTGGGTCCGAGACTCGGCGCCGCGGGCGTTGAGAAAAACTTAGCCCATTTGCGGGATGCATGCTCCGGCGAGCTGGCTTAACGTAGGTTCGGGCACAACCGGACCGGGGCGCCGAGTCCCGCCGGTGGAGACAGGAAGTGGGACGGCATGCGGAATAGTTTCCCGAGCGTTGCGCGGGGAATCTGGTGTCAACGCGCCGCGTTGGTGGCGGGCCTCTTGCTGGCGCTGATTCTCGGACCCTTCGTAGGACCGGCGAGCGCCGCCACCATCACGGAGCGTATCCCCCGTAGAAGGTTCGGCGAACAACCCCGCCGGCGTCGACGTGACCGTCACCTTCGCGGAGCCCATGGACCCTGGCACCATAAACGGCTCCACATTCGTGCTGCGGGACGGCACGGGCGCGCTCGTGCCGGCGGTCGTAAGTTACGACGCCGGCACCGGGACGGCCACCCTGGATCCCACCTCCAACCTCGTGCAGGGCGACACCTATACGGCCACCGTGCAGGGAGGACCCGGGGGGGTCCTGGATCTGAACAACGTGGGACTCGAGGCCGACAGGACGTGGAGCTTCGGGATCGCCGACACCACGCCGCCGACCGTCGACCTGGTGGAACCCGCCGACGGGGCCGAGGTCGGGAGGATCATGCCGGTGAGGGCGAACGCCTCAGATAACGTCGCGGGGGGGCTCAGGGTCGAGTTCCTGGTCGACGATGAGCTCCGTAGGACGGTTTCTGCCGCCCCCTACGTCGCGAACCTCGACATGGAGATCTACCCGCACGGTAGCTCGCACACGGTTGCCGCCCGGGCCGTGGACGGAGCGGGAAACCGCTCTACGCTCTCCCAGGCCACCGTGACCGTCGACCGCGAGGTCGGTCTCGTTCTCGGGGACACGCCGCAGCAGGGTGGTAGCGTCAACACCGCCAGGGCGCCCCTCGCGTTCACCACCGACGCCGACGTGCCGGCCGCCGAACAGCAGTGCCGCGTCAAACAGGGGGACGAGGTCATAATCCCCTACGAGACCTGTGCCTCGCCGTACAACCCGCTGCTGGAGTCGGATGGAATCTTCACCTACGAGATAAAGGTCACGGACGACGCGGGTAACACCGCCTCTCGCCAGCGCACCTTCACGCGAGACAGAATCCCGCCCACGCTGAGGATCGACAGTGGTCCCGACGGCCAGGCCTTCGCGTTGGGGACGACCCAGACCTGGACGTTCTCGGCCGCGGACGCGACGACCGGCCCGCCCGCCGTGGAGTGCAGCATCAGGACGACGGGGGCCGCGCCGAACTACGGTCCTTGCAGCGGTGCCGCCTCGCACTCGGTCTCCGACAAGCCCGAAGGGTCCTACGAGTTCAAGGTGCGCGCCACGGACGGCGCCGGCAACAGCAGGGTCGAGACGCGACGGTTCTCCATAGACGCGAACCTCCCGGCCGTGACGATCACCGCGGGTCTCGCCGACGGCGCGAGCACCAACGACGGAACGCTCTCGTGGACGTTCACGGCGGAGGAGGGGGCCACCTTCGAGTGCCGGGTCTACCCGAGCGCTGAGTCCCCGCCGCCCTTCGGGCCCTGTTCGGAGGCCGGGAAGCATAGGGTCTCGGACCTCTCACCGGGTTCCTACACCTTTCAGGTTCGCGGGTTCGACGAACTCGGCGACCCGTTCGGCGGACCCGCGGCCCGCCGCGACTTCACCGTCGACGTGCAAGCCCCCCGGGTGGTGGGCTTCTCCCCGAACAACGGGGCATCGAACGTCGCGCCCACCGCCAACGTGACGGCGACCTTCTCGGAGGACATGGACGCCGGCACCATCAAACGGGCGAACTTCAAGCTGACGCGGGCCGGGAAGCCCGTGGCCGGGACGGTAACCTACGCCCCGGCCCTGGACAGGGCAACCATGAACCCCGCGAGGCCCCTCAAGCGCGGAGCAACCTACAGGGCCACGGTCACGACCGGTGCCAGCGACTCGGCCGGCAACCCGCTAGCCGCGCCGAAGAGCTGGACCTTCAAAGTCAGGTAGCACGCTGCAGCCCTTCGGGCTGCGCTCTCAGCACGCTCCGGCTTCGCCTCCGCTTTCAGCACGCGTCGGGCCTAGCGGCCCTCGCTTTCAGCCCGCTTCGGCTTCGCCTCGCTCTCAGCTTGCCCCGTCTAGAACCCGCCCTGACGCGCTCGCGAGACGTCTAGTGCGCGGCAACGCATCGCTCGGCCGTTGGGGAGACACGGGGTCGCCACGCACCGCGCACGCCTGCTTGTGGCTGAAAGCCTCCGAAGGAGGCGTGCTGAAAGCGAGGCCGGCGAAGCCGGGCGAAGCGTGCTGAGAGCGGAGCCCTGAAAGGGCGCAGCGGGCTGAAAGCTGGCGAGCGCAGCGAGCCCGCGTGCTAGCGCGCGTCAGCGCGCTTGACGACCACGTTCTCGAGCAGCGTGCGGTTCGGGATGCGGTAGAGGTTGCCGTCTTCGGAGCGGACGGTGATGGAGGCGTAGCCGAGTTCCTCGACGGTGCCTTCTATGCCGGCGACGGAGATCACGTCCCCGACCGCGGTGCCGTCCTGGACGTAGCGGCCGGCGGCGATGTTGCCGGAGAGGAGGACGAGGCCCTGGCCGAGGGCGAGGGCGGTGACGAGGCCGATGGTGGCGAGGACGACGATGGCGAGCAGGATGAGCAGGTAGGTCTCCAGGCCGAGCTGGCTGGCGGCTAGAGGGCGGCGACGGCGAGCACGGTCGCGAAGACGACGCGCCGGAAGGCGTTGGGCCGCGCAGCCCGGCGCGCTCGGCCTCGCGGGCGACGAGCTCCGCCAGCCAGCCGGCGCTCATGATGCCGACTATGAGGATGACGAGCGCCACCAGGAGCGCGGCCCGAGAGGTTGACGATCTGGTCCATGGTGCTCTCGAGCGAGGAGAGGCCGAGGACGCTCAGGGCCGCCGCTACGCCGGTCAGGATGATGCCCCAGAAGAGGACCGTGCCGAGCAGGCGCGAGGGCCCGCCCTCGTAGCCGAGTTGCCAGAGGGAGTTGGCGGCCCCGGTCCTGTCGAAGAGGTCGTCGAGGCCGATGGCTCTCCAGGAAGCGGGCGAGCAGGCGCTTGAGGAGCAGCGCGACGACGAGGGCCGCGAGCAGCACCACCACGGCGCCGACGAGCCGCGGGACGAACTCGGCCAGCGTCGCCCAGAAGGTCGGTCATCGCGTTCGACACCAGATCCCTCCTCCGTAGCCCTCGCTGCGCCGGCCCCGGGGCGCAGGCCGAAATAATAGACGAAGGCGTCGACGTACGAACGGCCCAGGCCGCCGAGGAACGTCTTCGGCGCTGGCGCAAAAAGGCCGAGACGTAGGCCCGCCTGAGGGCGTAGTCGAGCACCGCCTCGCGGGACCTCGACGGTCTCGCCGCCGAAGGTCGCGAGCATCGACGAGCATCCTGGCGTAGGACTCGGCCAGGCGCCGGTAGTCGGGCGCTCGAAGATCAGGCGCTCCGCCTCGCGGGCCTCCTCGCCCTCGAGCTCGCCGGCGGCGTAGGCCCCGATCTTCTCCAGCACCTCCCAGCGCTCCTGCTCGGCCGTCCGGCATCATGGCGCGGACCTCCGTCCGCCCCGTCGCGGCCGCTCTCCTCGGAGAGGGCGACGAGCATCGCGGCGCGGCCCCGGCTGACCCAGCCCTTGGCCGTCCCGTCCGGGACGTCGAGGACCTCGGCGATCTCGGCGTAGGAGAGGCCCTCCATGTGGCGCAGGACGAGGGCGGCCCGGTGCTCGGCGCTGCACGTGTTCGAGGGCGGCCTCTATCTCGACGCGGCGCTCGGCGTTGAGGGCCGAGGCCTCGGGGTCGGCGCTCGCCGCTCGCGGGCTCCGCGAGGTACGGCATCTCGTCGCCTACTCGCGCTCGTCGCGGCGGGCTCCTTCTGCCGGACGCTCAGGCAGGTGTTCATCGTGATCCTGTACAGCCAGGTGGTGAAGGCGCTGTCTCCCCTGAAGTTCTTTATGTTGCGCCAGACCCTGATCCAGACCTCCTGGCTGGCGTCCTCGGCGGCGTCCCGCCCCGAGCATCGCGCAGGGACACCCGGTATACGAGCCCGGAGTGCTCCTGGACCAGCCTCGAGAAGGCCGCCACGTTGCCGCGAGAGGCGCTCTGGACGAGGTCCCGGTGTGCCGCGCTCAATTAGTTAGAACCCCAGACGCGCGGAAAAGATACGGAGGTAGCCACAAAAGTCTCCATCGCCGGGAAAGATAGCAGACCCCATCCCAGGGAACACGCGGAGATTCGGAGCTACTTTCGGCCCGCCTGTAACCCGGCGCGGAAGGGACGAGTCGTACGGATTGCGGGGCGTATCTGGTCGGATCGCACGAGCACGCGGGAGGGTGACTGGATTGCACGGTATAGAGGTCATGGAGACCGGCGAGGGCATGCTCATCGAGCTCTCGGGCGAGCTTGACCTCTTCTCCCTCACGGAGCTGCGCAAGACCCTCGGCGGCGTCGCATCCCTCGGAATGCCCACCGTCGTGGACCTCTCCGCGGTAACGTTTCTCGATCTGATCTCCGCCCGCGAACTGGCGTTGCGGGCGGAGATCCACGCCCAAAACCTCGCTCTGCGCAACCCGTCCCGGGAGGCCACGGCCAGCTTCTCCGCCTCCAGGGTGGATGGCCGGCTCCGGTTCGGCGACGATCTCGACGACCACGCCTTCTTGACGACTCTCTAGAGCAGGCAGCACGCCGAAATTTCCGGCACACCGGACGATCTCATGACGGCCAGAAAGCCGGGACAGCAGGCACTGACGGGCCGCGGGCGCAAGCGGGCGAGAAAGCTATGCGAGATTACTTGTTCCGGTAGCGGTCCAAGCCACAACGCGTGTACAATGCGACCATCGTAACCAGACGGAGGATGGTGGGGTATGCAGTATCGGGCAGCAGCGATCTTCACCGCATCCTTAGCATTCCTGACGATGCTCGTCCTGGCGGGCATGGCCAACGCTCAGGCCCAGGGCGGTGACGTCAACGTCCAGTACATAGACTGCTCGCAAGTACAATCGGTCGCCGCCGAACAGGGCCAGTACGGGAACGCTAACGCTAACGCGAATCGCCGTGACGCCCAGGCCGAAGCTGTCCTCGAGGTCGCGCAAGACCTCAACATCTCCCAGGAGCAGGTCAACGCTTGCCTCGGGGACGTGAACACGGGCGACGATGAGACCACGACGAACGACGACGACGCGGACGACGATGACAACCGAACGGCGACGACGCCGCGGACTCGATAGCGCACTCGCGGACAAGGTGATCCCAGGACCATCGCGGCCGACATCCTTCCCGACACGGGCGGGTCCCCGATCCTGCCCGCGGCCGGCGTCACGATGCTTGCTGGCGGTCTTGCTGGGACTGGGGTGATCCGACGGTGATGCGTCGGATCACGATCCGGGCGAGCATCCTCGCCACCTTGCTGCGTGCTCCTGTTGGCTTCGCGACGCCTGCGGGGCCCAGCGGACCGACCTCGCCAGGGGACGCAGGTCGACCTTCGAGCGCCAGCGGATCCCCCGAACCGCGCAACGATAGATGTCCCGGACTGCGACCGTTGACGATCGAGTGCAAGTGTGACGGTCTAGCGACACGCGACAGACCGACAGGATCACGATTCACGGACGATGCCAGACGAATGTCGTCAATCGACAGGCGACGGCAGAGCAGGTCACGGGTGACGAGAAACGGCTCCGGGCGGCTGGACCTCGAGGTCACGGAACGTTCGACCCGGACACGGCGACCGTGACGGCCACCGCACGGGCATCAGATGCGGAGGCGACCGCCCGGACCCGATCCGCCCCGATCAGACACGCCGACGACGTAGTGACCCTGGAGTGCGAGGAGCTTCTGGAGCGGTTCCGGGAAGACGACTCCGTTAGCTCCAGCGTCCAGTACGGGGACGATGACGCCATCTTCGGCGACGAGAGCGTCCGCGAGCGGGTCGAGGTTTGCCTGAGGGAAGAGGTCATCACCGAGACGATCAAGGGCAAGAAGGGCCTCCCCGATACGGGCGGACCGCCGTTGGTCGGCCTGGCCGTTCTGGGGCTCGCTTCGCTCCTGGTTGGCGCGTCGGTGATCCGTGGCGGGCTGCGCTGAGGGCAGCCGGGTAGGCTGAGTTGGCCGGAGAGGGCTAGCGCGGATGCTGCTGAAGACCGGCATCATCATGATGGTCGTGGCGCTGGCGTTCGCCGGCGTGGTAGCCGGCATCGTCTTGATGGACAAGCCGGTCGAGAGCGCCATCGCCGCCGAGCCCGTCATGGAGCAGTCGTTCGATCCGCTCAAGCGGGTGTACCCGGAGGAGACGGAGGTCAAGGCTACCTCCTCCAAGCCGGAACCGGAGCCAGAACCCGAGCCAAAACCCGAGCCCGAGTCGAAGCCTGAGCCAGAACCCGAGCCCTCACCACCGCCACAACCCGAACCCGAACCGGCTCCCCGGCCACAGCCGGAGCCAGAACCCGAGCCTCAGCCGGCCGACCGTGGGAATTGGCCCGAGCCGACGGAGGATCAGATCGCGTCGGCCAACGAGCCGCGGCACTACAAGCTGCAGCCGGGCGCGATCATGGGCCTCACGATGAGGTCCCTGGAGGTCTACAACGCCCCGGTCTTCGACTCGAACGGCGAGCTGGCGCTCAGCAACGGCATCGGCCACATGCCGGGGACCTCGCTGCCCTGGACGAACGCGCCGCAGCGGAACGTGTACCTCTCGGGGCACCGGCTCGGCTGGCCCGGCACCGGCAGCCACCTGGTCTTCTACCGCCTCAACGACCTCAGGAACGGCGACGAGATCCTGCTCAGAAGCCGGGATGGGACAGGGTACAGGTACAGGGTCAGGGAGATGTTCACGGCGAGCCCCGCCGACGCCTGGGTAACCGGCCAGGTGCGCAACCGCGACATGGTCACGCTGCAGACCTGTGTGGGGCCGAACTGGCAGCGAAGGCTGATCATCCGAGCAGATCGCGTGTAGCTGATAGCTAGGCAGCACGCTCCCTCTGGTCGCTTTTCAGCACGCCGCTTCGCGGCTTTCAGCATTTCAGCTTGTGCTTGGACGGGGCTTCGGAGATTCGAGTCTCTTGATGAAGGTCGAGAGCATACGTTTTACCTCGCAGGTCTTGCGTGAGAGTGATGCGTAGTCAGGGTCACTGAGGAAGCCGAGGTCGCGGGCGAGGAGCACATGGTACTCGAGCTCGCTCGAGGAACCCATGGCGATGAGCATGAAGCGGCGCAACTCCGCGTCTCCGCTCCTTCCACAACCCTCGGCTATGTTGGCCGGGATCGAGGCGCAACACCGGCGAAGCTGGGCTGTCAGCCCGTAAGTCTCTTGCCGCGGAAAAGCACCGCTGACCGCGTAGACATCCAGGGTCAACCGATGACTCTTTTCCCAGACAGCAATGCTCCTGAATTCCCTCACAAAACCCTTCCGACGCGCTGGCCTCCCGCCCCACAGGGTTCGGCCAGCGCGCCAGAAAGCTGAAGTGCTGACTAGCTGAAAGCCCGCGCAGCGGGCGTGCTGACAAGCTGGCGCAGCCAGCGTGCTTCCTACGCCGCCTCCATGTCCTCCGAGTAGCTCCCCGAGCGGGCGGCGCTGTTCATCTTGGCGCGATGGCGGAAGAGGCGCTGGGCTTCTTCGATGTTCTCGCTCTTGCCGGCCCAGGCCTCCATCGGACCTTCCTGCAGGGCGCGGGCGTAGGAGAAGGAGAGCTCCCAGGGCAGGCCCTCGTACATGGTGTTCATGGCGTTGAGGTGGGCCGTGGCCTGGCGGTCGCTCTGCCCGCCGGAGAGGAAGACTATCCCGGGCACCGCGGCTGGCACGGTTCTGAGTAGGCACTCCACGGTCGCCCGTGCCACCTCGTCGACGCCGGCCTGCTCGGAGGCCTCTTTGCCGGAGATGACCATGTTCGGCTTGAGGAGCATGCCCGTCGAGCTCGACGCCGTGCTCGTAGAGCGCGGCGAAGGTGGTGCTTAGCGTCCACTCCGTCGCCTCGTAGCACTGCCCGATGGAGTGGTCGCCGTCGATGAGGACCTCGGGCTCGACGATGGGGACGAGGTCCTGCTCCTGGCAGAACGCGGCGTAGAGGGCGAGCGAGCGGGCGTTCGCCTCCACGCACCGCCGCGTCGGGATACCTTCGCCGATGGTAATGACGGCGCGCCACTTGGTGAAGCGGGCGCCCAGCTCCCGGTACTCCGTCAGGCGCTCGCGCAGACCGTCGAGGCCCTGGGTGAACTTCTCGCCGGGGGCCAGCGGCTCGTCCACGGTGCTCTTGTCAACCTTGATGCCGGGCAGCACGCCCTGGTCCTTGAGGACCTGGGGCAGCACGGTGCCATCGGAGGTGCTCTGGCGCATGGTCTCTTCGAAGAGGATCACGCCGGAGAGGTACTCCCCGATGCCTTCGGTGGTGAACAGCATCTCCCTGTAGGCTCGGCGGTTGTCCTCGGTGGACTCTATGCCCACCCCCGTAAAGCGCTTCTCGATGGTGCCGAAGCTCTCGTCGGCCGCGAGGATGCCCCGTCCCGGGGAGACGAGTTCCCGGGCGGTCGTTTCGAGCTCTTGGACGTTCATGCGCCGCTCCTTTCTCCGATCCTTCCTCGGCCAATGCGACGAAGGCCCCGAACCGCAGCCCGGGGCCTTCGCTGCTATACGGTTTGCGGGCGTTGCGTCAAGCCCTTACCAGATCCCGCTCCCTGTCGCCCCTGGCCTTCTCGGCCTTGCGGGCCTGCTCTTCCTGGCGC
Source organism: uncultured Rubrobacteraceae bacterium (assembly GCA_963769655.1). Taxonomy (GTDB): domain Bacteria; phylum Actinomycetota; class Rubrobacteria; order Rubrobacterales; family Rubrobacteraceae; genus CAVYMT01. The sequence goes on from CAVYMT010000006.1 coordinate 353,805, forward strand.
CTGCGGGCTTCTTGCTCCCTCAAGCGGCGCGCTTCTTCTTCCTGACGGCGGTCCCTGTAGGAGTAGCACATCGCTACCGCCTCCTTGCTCGGGCTTGCCTACGGGAATCTTTCCTACCCGCATTACCCGTGCCTAAACCCGGCCACGACTTCGCCCCGATCTTGCGCCCGGCTGCCGTGGCGCCCTGCCTTGTGCGGCAGCCGGCGGAGATCCATCCAAACCCTCTCGCTCGTCGTCCCGGTCGGGAAACGCGAGCGGCCTGAGGTGCTCGGGCAGGAGCCGGTATTGCCGATCACGCTCCCCGGCGCAGTCGGAGGCCCAGAGCGCCAGGGACCTGTGGTCTGCCTCGCTGACCCTCATTCTGGGACACACGCCGGGCGGAGCCCGGCTGCTATTTGGGGTTCTGACCCGCCGCGAAGATGGCCCCTAGCTGCTGCATCATGCCCATCATGTCCCAGTTGGCCCAGCTCTCCGCTATCTTGCCCTCGGAGATGCGGTCGATGCTTATCCCGGTCCAGGTCAGCTTCCTGCCGGTCGGCTCCACGCCCATGAACGGGCCTTCGTGCGTGCCCACGGACGTGAATCTACCCGGCCGGGGCCCGCGCCCTCAACGAAGGCGCGTACTTTGCGCTGCGCGGGCCCCGTACGGGGGCGCGCCTCACGACGGAGTCCTTCTCGACGGTGTCCTTATCGTCGGGCTCTCGGCCCACACGCGCAACGCTTACGGGCACCGGGTGGTCACACGAGTGCGAGGCGAACGGCGGCCAGGGGCAAGGCGAGGAGACAAAACCGTGGGGTCGGCGTGCGGCGAGGTACGGCCGACCGCATCGTCCGGTGAACCGACGCCGGGTTCATTACGTATCAAAGCTATGAGTCCATGCGAGGGGTCGGGCAACGGGACCAACAGTGCGAGAGAAGGCGGGTATCGAAGCATGATGGGGTCAAGCAGATGAATGTAGGTCCGAGACAGGACGTGCGGCAGGGATGGATCTGGCGCGCGCCAGCCTCCACGACAGCCTCGCATTCCGCGGGGACATTGACAGCGAAGCGGCTGCTCATGGTGGAAGATCACGGCGTTTTTGCCGGCGGCCTAGAGGTCGTCTTGAGGTCGACCTGGCGCTTCGAGGACGTGGACGTGGCCCACACCGTGCAGGAGGGGCGCAGACTGTTCCCAGGAGGCAATTTCGACGCGGCCGTCGTGGACCTGGCATTGCTTGACGGCGACGGAGCCTCCCTGGTCCGCGAGCTGAAGATGCACCGCCCCCAGATGCCGGTGCTGGCGCTCGGCGCGCTGCCCGATCTCTTGTCCGCGCTGGACGCGGGGGCGGACGCGATTGTCGACAAGGGCGAGTCTCTGGAAGCGATATTAGACGCGCTGGACCGCCTGACGGAAGCCCAGAACTCCGACTGAACGCCGAGACGCCGGCCCCGGCACACCGCGCGAACACAATCGGCCGCGCCCCTGATGGTAAGCTGAGAGCCCGCGCAGCGGGCGTGCTGTAAGCGAGGGCCTGCGAAGGCCCGAAGCGTGCTGAAAGTGGAGGCCTCGGAGAGGCCGGAGCGAGCTGACAGCTCCCGAAGGGAGACGCATCCATGTCCAACAGGCTGGCGGAAGAGACGAGCCCCTACCTCCTGCAGCACAAGGACAACCCCGTGGACTGGTACCCGTGGGGAGAAGAGGCGCTGCGCCGGGCTCGGGAGGAGGTCCGCCCGATCCTGCTCTCCGTCGGTTATTCGGCGTGCCACTGGTGCCACGTCATGGAGCGCGAATCTTTCGAGGACGCGGCGACCGCCGAGATCATGAACGAGCACTTCGTCAACGTGAAGGTCGACCGCGAAGAGCGGCCGGACATCGACTCGATTTACATGTCCGCCGTTCAGGCCCTGACCCGACACGGCGGCTGGCCGATGACGGTCTTTTTGACCCCCGACGGCGCCCCTTTCTACGGCGGCACCTACTTCCCGCCCGTGCCCCGCGGTGGCCTGCCTTCCTTCCAGCAGGTCCTCCTGAGCCTCGCCGACGCCTTCGAGAACCGCCGCGACGAGGTTCTACAGAGCGCCGAGAGCGTGCGCGAGTACCTGCAGGCCTCCACTACCACCTCCATGCCGCCCGCCGAGGCCGAGGGCACCACGATCCTCGACAACGCTGCCTCCTCGCTGCTCTCCCAGCTCGACCGCAGGTTCGGCGGCTTCGGGTCGGCGCCCAAGTTCCCCCAGACGATGAACCTGGAGGTTCTGCTCCGCCATCACCACCGCACCAGCGATCGGGCCGCCCTGGACGCCGTCGAGCTAACGGCCCGCCGGATGGCCGAAGGCGGCATCTACGATCAGCTCGGCGGCGGCTTCGCCCGCTACTCCGTGGACGCCTTCTGGCTCGTGCCACACTTCGAGAAGATGCTCTACGACAACGCCCTCCTGAGCCGCCTGTACCTGGAGGCGTATCAGGCGACGGGCGATGGGTTCTACCGGCGGATCGCTGAGGAGACCCTCGACTACGTGCTGCGCGACATGACGGACCCCGAGGGCGGCTTCTACTCCGCCGAGGACGCCGACTCGGAGGGCGAGGAGGGCAAGTTCTACGTCTGGACGCCGGAGGAGGTGCGGGACGTCCTCGACCCGGACGAGGCCGCGCTCGCCGAACGTTACTGGGACGTGACGGAGAGGGGCAACTTCGAGGGCAAGAGCATCCTGCACGTTCCCCGGCCACCGGAGGCCGTGGCCGCCGAGTTCGGCCTCTCTGAAGGGGAGCTGTGGCGCCGGATCCTGGACGCCCGAACGAAGCTCCTCGCCGCCCGCGAGGGACGCGTGCATCCCGGTCGCGACGAGAAGGTTCTCGCCGCCTGGAACGGCCTGATGCTGCGTTCCTTCGCCCTCGCGGCCCGCGTGCTGGGGCGCGAAGACTATCGGGCCGCCGCGGAGAAGAACGCTGACTTCCTGCTGCACAAGCTCCGCGCGAACGGACGCCTCCGGCGCTCGTACAAGGACGGCCGGGCGCGGTTCAACGGTTACCTCGAAGACTACGCGATGGTCGCCGACGGGCTAATGGCGTTGTACGAGGCCACCTTCGACGCGCGCTGGCTCGTCGAAGCCCAGGACCTTTGCGACGCCATGATGGAGCTCTTCTGGGACGAGGACAGGAAGGCGTTCTACGACACCCCGGCCGACCACGAAGAGCTGGTCACCCGCCCGCGCGACGTCTACGACAATGCCACCCCATCCGGCACCTCCGTCGCCACCGAAGTTCTCCTCAAGCTGGCGCTTCTGCTCGACCGCCAGGACTACCGCGCCCGCGCCGAGGCTATCCTGGACGGCGCCGGCGGCGGCATGGAGAAGCTCCCCAGCGCCTTCGGGCGCCTCCTGGCCGCCCTCGATTTCAGCCTCGCGCGCCCGAAGGAGATCGCCATAGTCGGGGACCCCGACGCCCGGGACACGAAGGCCCTCCTTGACGTGGTCTATGCCCGCTACATGCCCAACGGCGTCATCGCGGGCCGCGCCGAGGAAGACGAGGAGGCCGTCGGCCTGATCCCGCTGCTCGCCGACCGCGACGCGCGCGACGGGCGGGCGACGGCCTACGTCTGCGAGGGCTACGCCTGCAAGACCCCAACCACGGACCCCGAAGAGCTCGCCCGTCAGCTCCAGGCCCAATAGAAAGGTAGCGAACACGCTCGGTACGCAACTGGTAGGAGGATCATGCCGGTCCTGGGTCAGGGGGCGACGGTGGTGGCTTCTACGTCCGGAGTCGGGGAACGCAACAACCCGCTCGGGGCGTTCTCATCGGGCAGCACGCGAAAGGTCGGCGGCTTCGAGGGTCGTGTCCAGGTAGGCGGTGGCTTGTTCTCGCGGAACGGTCCGTTCCTTGCCCTCTTTCCCGCGCGTTACTTTCTTTGCCACGGTAGATCAAACGGTATCCTCGTGGCCGACCGCGATCGACGGCCCCGGTCTTGTTGCCGTGCGGCGGCGACCGTATCCTTGAGTCGGGCGAGACGCCCCGCGGTGGGTCGCGGACCTGCGGTGGTCATCACCTGAAAGGGAGACGGCTATGGAGGATTTTACGCCGGCAAGCGGTCTGATCGGCGGGGCGCTGATCGGGCTCGCGGTCGCGATGCTGGTGTTGTTGAACGGCCGCATCGCCGGCATCAGCGGCATCGTCGGCGGGCTACTCCTTCCGAAGGATCGGGGCTACGGCTGGCGCGCGGCCTTCGTTGTGGGGCTTGTGCTCGGCGCCCTGGCCTACGCGCTGGTGGCCGGCGTCACCGTGACCGTGGCTGCCGGCCCGCCAATCGTCCTGGCGGGGGGCTTCCTGGTGGGCTTCGGCACCCGCCTGGGCTCCGGCTGCACGAGCGGTCACGGCGTCTGCGGCCTCGCGCAGTTCTCGAAACGCTCGGTGGTTGCCACAGCCGTTTTCTTTGGCGTGGCGATGCTCACCGTGTTCGTGACGGCACACGTCCTGTGAAGCGGATCGGGGCGGTTCGGTTGCTCGTGGCCGGCGCCTCCGGCGCCGTATTCGGCCTGGGGCTTGCCGTGTCGGGGATGATGAACCCGGAGAAGGTGATCGGCTTTCTCGACATCGCCGGCGATTGGGATCCCACACTGGCCTTCGTCATGGGCGGCGCCCTCCTCGTCGCCGTCCCCGCCTTTCGCCTCGCCGCCCGGCGTCGGACGCCCCTCCTGGGAGAAGGGTTCGACCTGCCGACCAAGAAAACCCTGGACACGCGACTTCTCGGAGGCTCGGCGCTCTTCGGGGTCGGCTGGGGCCTGGTCGGCTTCTGCCCTGGCCCGGCCGTCGCTGCCCTCGGCCCGACGGTCTTCGCAGGACTAACGCCCGTGTTGGCCTTCGTCGCAGCGATGTTGGCCGGGATGTTCGTCTACGGGGCAGCCTTCGGCCGGCGCGACGGCTGACGCCTTCGGCACGCTGCGCCCGCTGGGCGGGCTTGTGTGCACGCTCCGACCTGACGGCCTCCGCTTGTCAGCTCGCTCCCTACGGTCGATTTCAGCACGCTTTGGGTCCTCCAGGCCCTCGCTCTCAGCAAGCCCCTTTCAGGGGCTTTCAGCTTCTGCGAGGGCTACGCCTTCAAGACTTTGACCACGGACCCGGAAGAGCTCGTCCGCCAGCCAACGAGCTAGCGGCTTGTGGATCACAAGGCGAGCGGGTCCCCGCGCCCGCGTCAGAGCGGGCCTCCATCTGGCAGAATGCCGCAACAGAATGGTGAAAAACAGACCTTGGCACTTGAGTTGCTCCAGCGCCTGAAGGCTAGTATAAGTGGCCGGAGAGAGTCACAGTTTGTGGTCCTACACCACCATACCTAGGAGACTGCCATGCTCCGGTTCTCTACCGTCTTGGCCGATTCTGTGTGCGTCATCCCTGGCTGGTCGCCCTGGTCTGGACCGTGGCCGTTGTTGGGGCCGTTGTCGCGATCACCAGGGTCGGCCAGGAGACGAACGACAATCTCACGCTGCCGGGCACTGACAGCCAGGCGGCCACCGATCTTCTGAGCGACAAGTTCCCGAAGCAGGCCAACGGCTCGGTACCGATCGTCTTCCGCGCCTCGGCCGGCGACAAGCTCACGGACTCGCGCTACGAGAAGCCGATCAAGAACGTCACGAAGGCCTACGCCAACGACCCGGCGATCTCGAAGGTGGTTGGCCCCTTCGACGAGCAGGGGGAGTCACTGCTCAACAAGAAAAAGACCATCGGCTTCATCTCGCTCAACCTCAAGGATAGTCCGTCGGAACTCGGCCTCGACGAGGCCGAGCGGATCATCGCCATCGACCAGCCCCTCGACAAGGCTGGCCTGAACCCTGCCGCCGGCGGTTACCTGGGTAAAGAGGTGTCCAAGCCCTCCACCCATGTCTCGGAGGTCGTGGGGCTGCTGGCAGCCGTGGTGATCCTGCTGTTCACTTTCGGGACCTTCGTCGCGATGGGCATGCCGATCCTGACCGCGGTCGTGGGCCTGGCCATCGGCATGGGCATAATCACGCTGCTCAGCCACACCCTGGAGTTGCCCTCGTCCGCCCCCGCCCTGGCGACGATGATCGGGCTTGGCGTAGGGATCGACTACGCGCTGTTCATAGTCACGCGCCATCGCAGCCAGCTCGCCGGCGGCATGGAGCCCCGAGAATCGGTGGCGCGTGCCACCACCACCTCCGGAGGCGCCGTGGTCTTCGCCGGGGGCACGGTGATTATCGCCCTGATCTCGCTCGCCGCGGCCAGGATACCGCTGGTGACGACGCTCGGATTCACCGCCAGCATCGTCGTGGTCGTCGCGGTCCTCGCCGCGATCACCCTTCTGCCCGCCGTCCTCGGGCTCCTGGGGACCAGGATCAACAGCCTCCGGCTGCCAGGTATGAGGATTCATCACGACGAGCGACCGCACGGATGGGCCAGGTGGGCTGCCTTCGTCGGCTCCCATCCCTGGCCCGCCTTGATCCTGGGTGTCGTCGTTCTGGCGGTCCTTGCCCTGCCCGTTCGCGCGCTCCACCTCGGGCAGGTCGACAACGGCTCCATGCCTACGGACACCCAGACCCGTGAGTCCTACGACCTGATGACCGAGGGCTTTGGCGTGGGATCCAACGGCCCTATGCTGGTCGCCGTGAACCTGTCCAAGCCCGCACAGAACGATCAGAAGCAGCTCGAAGAGGTGCAGAATCAGCAACAGCAGCAGGAGCAGCAGACCATCCAGCAGGAGACCGCCAAGCAGCAACAGCAGGCGGACCAGCAGATCCAGCAGCAGGCCCAGCAGCAGCAACAGCAGGCGAATCAGGAGATCCAGCAACAGGCCCAACAGCAGCAACAGCAGGCCGAGACGACCATACAACAGCAGGCCCAGCAGCTGGAGGAAGGGGCAGGGCCCGCGGCTCAGGCGGCCATCGAACAGGGGGCGGAGCAGAAGAAGGACCAGGCGGACCAGGAGATCCAGCAGCAGGCGCAGCAGACGCAGGCCGAGACGACCATACAACAGCAGGCCCAGCAGACGCAGTCGCAAGAGAACAAGAAGATAGCGCAGCAGGTCCAACAGCAGGTCGAGCAGCAGGCCAAGACTTCTTCACAAGGGCAGCAGGTCGAGCAGCAGGAAGAGTTCCTGAAGTCGAAGGCCTCGGATCCCCGGCTCGTCTCCCTGCGCAAGGACCTGCAGAAGACCGACGGCGTGGACTCCGTGACGCTGCCGCTGGTCAACGACAAGGGCGACGCCGCGGTCCTCACCGTGACCCCGACCACCGCGCCCTCGGCGCTTGCGACCGAGGATCTCGTCAACAAGCTCCGCGACAACGTGATCCCGGCCGCCACCAAGGGCAAGAACATGAGCGCCGACGTCGGCGGCTCCACGGCCTCGTACATCGACCTGGCGGCCGAGATCACCGACAAGCTGCCCCTGGTCATCGGCATCGTTCTGGCCCTCTCGTTCCTGGTGCTGCTGCTGGCCTTCCGCTCGCTGCTCGTGCCCCTGAAGGCCGTGCTCATGAATGCGCTCTCCATCCTCGCCGCCTTCGGCGTGGTTACCTACGCCTTCAACCACGATTGGACCGCGCGTCTGATCGGGCTCGAGGGCGCGGTCCCGATCATCTCCTTCGTGCCGCTGATGATGTTCGCCGTACTGTTCGGTCTGTCGATGGACTACGAGGTCTTCCTGATGACCCACGTCCGCGAGGAGTGGAAGGAGACCGGCCATCCCCACGAGGCCGTCGTCCACGGCCTCGCGTCGACCGCGCGCGTCATCACCTCGGCGGCGATGATCATGGTCTCGGTTTTCCTGGCCTTCGTCATTAACGGGGACCCGACGATCAAGCAGTTCGGCCTGGGGATGGCAGCCGCGGTCGCCGTCGACGCCACCGTGGTCCGCTGCCTACTGGTGCCCGCGATTATGTCGCTGCTAGGTAAAGCGGGATGGTGGCTGCCGAAGTGGCTGGATCGGGCGCTCCCCAACTTCTCGATCGAAGGCGAGGAGTTCTTCGACGGGTTGGATAGGGCCAGCGCCGCCCCCGAGAGACCCGAACCCGTCCCCGAAACCACGGAGTAAGACAAGCGAGAGTTAGCACGCTGGCTGCGCCAGCTTTCAGCCCGCTGCGCCCTTCGGGCTACGCTCTCAGCCCGCGTCGGGCCTTTGCAGGCCCTCGCTTTCAGCCGTCAGCTTCTCCCGTTGAGCCCCTTTCCCCGTCACGCTCGGCGAGCCGCCCTTTCCGGGCCACACGCCGTTCGGCGGTCGGAGAGACGCGGGGGCGCCACGGACCGCGAGCCCCTTGCGGTTGGCTGAAAACCTCTGCAGGGGGCGTGCTGAGAGCGCAGGCGTCAGCCGGAGCGGGCTGACCAGCTACCTAAAGACCGACAGGGGTAGGTACGAGGACACTATCCAGTTGGGCGCGTCGACGATCTCGCTGATCTTGAGGTCCACCACGAGGCTCGCGAGCACGTAGGCCTCGACGGGCTCGAGGCCGTAGGTCCGGCTGAGGTGGTCCACCATGGCCCGCAAGGAGTCTTTGGCCGCTTGCATGAGGTCCCCGTTGACGCCCATCGTGGCGTACCAGCCATCGCCCTCCGACTTGGGCGTGAGCGTGCCCGGGGTCCGGAACTGGGGCGCCGGCAGGTTGCCGCCCTTCAGCAGCCCGAAACGCAGCGCGGCGTACATCGGGCACTCGATGCCGGTGACGCAGACCTCACCGTCGCCCTGGGCGGCGTGGGCATCGCCGCAGGAGAAGAGCGCGCCAGGCACCTGAACCGGCAGGTAAAGGACGCTGCCTCTGGTGATGTGGCGGGTGTCCATGTTGCCGCCGAAGGGGCCGGGCGGCATGACGACGGGCTTCTCGGGGCCGCGCGGGCTGACGCCCATGGTCCCGAAGAACGGCTCGATGGGGATGGCTATGTCGTCCTTGAAGAGGGCGTAGTCCCCGTTGGAGAGGTCGAAGATGTTGAGGTACGCGTCGGGAAAGTCGTCGGCCAGAAGCCCGAAGCCGGGGATGACGGCCGTCCAGCCCCACCCGACGGTGTGGATGTCCAGGACCTCGACGACGAGTGTGTCACCGGGCTCTGCCCCCTCCATCGCCAGCGGTCCTGCCAGCGGGTAGAGGCGGTCCCAGTCGAGATTCGCGAGCGCCTCGGCGGTGGAGTCGGGCGTGATCTGACCGTCCGACACCTCCCGCGTGTTGAAGACGACCGTGTCCCCGGGCTCGAGCGTGAGCACCGGCGCAAGCTCGTTGTCCCAGAGGTAGTGGACCCTGTCCTCGGGAAAGTAGTGCGTCTTGGGCATCGCCGCGAACCTCCTCTAGCTCCTACATCTTCTCCTTCTCCCGGAGGATACTCTCAACTCCCAGCCCCTTTTTCCAGCCGCGCCAGACGTAGCCCCGGTCCCGAACCCCCAACCATCCTTGACAGGAGCACACCTGCCCTGTAACATCCACATGGATGGTAAACAGATGGCGAATGGAAGTGTAGGATGGCGACGACGGAGCTCGAGAAGATCACGATAAACATGGCGCCGGTGGACCTGGGGCAGATCGACCTGTTGGTTGGGGAGGGCTTCTACCAGAACCGCACCGACTTTATCCGGACGGCGATCCGCAACCAGCTCGGCACGCACGCTGAGGCGGTCCGCCAGACGGTTGCCCGCAAGACGCTGGTGCTGGGTTTGCAGCGCTACTCTAGGGACGACCTGGAGGCGGTGCGGGCGGCGGGCGAGATGTTGGAGATCAAGGTACTCGGCCTTGCCAGCATCGCGGAGGACGTGTCCCCGGAGTTGGCGCTCGCGACCATCGACTCCGTGGATGTACTTGGCGCCTTCCGGGCGAGCCGGACTGTAAAGGCGGCGCTTTCGGGCAGGATCCAATCTTCTTGACGCAGACACAGAGGGAGAGTATGCCGATGAACGAGCAACTACAGGGCGGAATGGGCGAGGCCATGCGGCTCATGCAGCAGGGCCAGTTGACCGAGGCAACCGCCGCGATCCAGCGCGCCCTCGGGGGCGGAGGACCGATGCCGACATCGTCGCCGCCGGGTGGTTTCGACGGGCCGGGCGGTCTCTTGGAGGAGATCGGCCGCGGTTTGAACGGGGCTTTGAGGTCCCCGGCTGTCCCGGAGACGGGTACGGACGGTAATGCCCTGCGGCGGGTTCCCAAACCGCCCCGGGACTACCGGGGCGTGGCGCGCCAGCCCGGCGCCGCGCCCGCGCAAAAACAAGAGATCCTCATGCCCGCCGACGTCTCGGGCGGGGGACGGTTCGTCGAGCGATCCTACGCCGACGGTGCCGGTAGCCGCGGCTACAAGCTGTACGTCCCGAGCGGCTACGTCGGGCAGTCAGTGCCCCTGATCGTCATGCTCCACGGTTGCACCCAGAACCCCGACGACTTCGCCGTCGGCACCAGGATGAACACGCTCGCGGAGGCTCACACCTTCCTCGTTGCTTACCCGGCACAGGCCGGAGGCGCCAACATGCAAAAGTGCTGGAACTGGTTTCAGGCCTCCGACCAGCAGCGCGGGCGGGGCGAGCCGGCACTCATCGCCGGCATCACGCGCCAGGTCGTCGAGGAGTACGAGGTCGACGCCGGGCGGGTGTACGTGACGGGTATGTCCTCCGGCGGGGCGATGGCCGCGATCATGGCGGAGACCTACCCCGAACTGTACGCTGCGGTCGGTGTCCACTCCGGGCTCGCTCCGGGGGCCGCCCGCGACCTCCCCTCCGCGTTCGCTGCCATGCAGGGAGGGAGCCCCGGAAACCCGAACGGCGGATCCGGGCGGGTCGTGCCGGCGATCGTGTTCCACGGGGACCGCGACTCAACCGTGCACCCGCGCAACGCGGATCACCTTCTCACCCACTGGGCGTCCCCGGACGTGGCCGCCTCGCCCGCGATCGCTCGGCGGGGCCGGGTACCGGGCGGGCACGAGTACACCCGCGCCGTTGTCCACGCCGAAGGAGATCGCTCCATCCTGGAGCGGTGGACCGTGCACGGGCTCGGGCACGCCTGGTCCGGCGGAAGCCTGCCCGGCTCCTACACCGATCCCAAGGGCCCCGACGCCTCCGCTGAGATGGTCCGCTTCTTCGAGCAGCACGAGCTGCCGGAGCTGTAGGATGCGGTGACCCAGGGGAGCAGGCGACGCGGCGTCGGGGAGGAAGCCTTGGGTGGGATGGTACTGGCGAACGCTCGACTGGTGGACGGGCTGGGCCTGGAGACCGAAAGGGCGACGATCCGGGTGGCCGACGGCCGCGTGGCGGAGGTGGGTCGAGGCGCCGACGTCACGCCGCGTCCGGGACTGGAGGTGCTGGACCTCGCCGGCAAGACCCTCATGCCGGCGCTCGTGGACGCGCACGTCCACCTCTCCTCCTACCCGACGCTTCCCGGGCCCCTGCGAGGCGAGGAGCCCCGCTCTCTCGCTCTGCGTTACTTCGAGCTGGCCAACTTGGGCGCGGGACCTCGTCGCCATGGGCATTCTCACGGTCCGCGACGTCGGCAGCGAGGGGGATCACGCGCTGCACCTCAGGCAGGCCGTCCGGTTCGGCTTGTGCCCCGGTCCCCGGATCCTCACCTGCGCGCGCATAGTGTCGGCCACCAGCCCCGGCTGTCGGCTCTTCGGGACCATGTACCGTCCGGCCGACGGACCGGCGGAGGTTCGCAAGGCGGCCCGGGAGCAGTTCGCCGCCGGCGCCGACTTTGTCAAGATCATGGCCACCGGGGCGAGCAGCGTCGTGCTCGAAGACCCCGAGCCGGCCCAGCTCACCCGCGAAGAGGTCCGGACGGTCGTGGAAGAGGCGCACCGGCTTGGAAAGCGGGTCGCCGCCCACGCGGAAGGCCTCGGACGGTGCCCGCGTCGCGGTGGAGGAGGGGGTGGACACCGTCGAGCACGGCCTCTCGTTGCACCGCGAGCCCGCCCTGCTCGAGCGGATGGCCGAGCAGCGGCCAGACCCTGGTGCCCACGCTCTCGACCTTCCACGACGTCTCCGAGGACAACGCCGAGAAGTACCCGTGCGCGCTGGTCGAGCAGGCCGAGCGCCAGCGCGAGGAGGCCTACCGGACGCTCGCCGCCGCAAAGGAGGCCGGCGTGCGCCTGGCGATGGGCTTCGACTCGTATCCGCTCGGCCGGAATGCGCTCGAGCTCGTCACGGATGGTGGACGGCGGCCTCTCGCCGATGGAGGGGATCGTCGCCGCCACCTCCGGCTCCGCCGCCGCCCTGGGCCGCGAGGATCTTGGCCGGGTGTCGCCGGGGGCGCCCGCCGACCTCCTCGTGGTCGACGGTGATCCGCTGGCCGAACCGAGGGTGCTCCTTGACCCTGACAGGATCCACCTTGTGCTCCAGGGAGGGAGGAGAGTCGCGGGCACGGCCCCGAAGTCCTGGCACGCTTGAGGGATACGCATCGGGGACTTCCTGGAGTTCGGGCTTACACCTTCTCCAAAGCCTGCTCGAGGTCCGCGATGATGTCGTCGGGGTGCTCGATGCCCACCGAGAGACGGACGAGGTTCTCCTTCACCCCCAGGCGTTCGCGGCGCGAGGGGGAGAGCTCCCTGTGGGAGGAGGTCGCGGGGTGGATGGCCAGGGTGTAGACGTCCCCCAGAGACGGCGCCTTGACGCAGAGCTCCAGCGCGTTCAGGAAACGGAAGGCCGCCTCGCGTTGTACCTCCGCTCCTCCGGACCGGGTCCGTCTGCCAGCTCGAAGGAGACCAGGCCGCCGGTGTCGGCGAGCACCTCTCGGGCGACGGCGGCGTCCGGATGGTCGTCGAGGGAGGGGTGGTGGACCCGTGAGATCTTCGGGTGGGCCGTGAGGCGGGAGGCCACCTCGCGGGCGTTCTGGCACTGGCGCGTGATCCTCAGGGGCAGAGTCTTGAGGCCCCTGTGGGCGAGCCAGGCTTCGAAGGGGCCCAGGGTTGCGCCGACGAGCTTGCGCACCCCGTCGACGGCCGCATCATAGGGTGGGCGCGTGACGACAACGCCGGCCGTGATGTCGCCGTGGCCGGAGAGGTACTTGGTCGCGCTGTGGACCACGATGTCCGCGCCGAGCTCCAGCGGGCGCTGCAGGCACGGGGTGCCGAAGGTGTTGTCCACGACCAGGTCCGCGCCGCCCGCGCGGGTTATCTTGGCGATGCGCTCCACGTCCGCGACCCGCAGGAGGGGGTTGGAGATCGTCTCGATCACGACGGCCCGGGGTCTCTAGCTGGGCGACCTTCTTCTCGACGGCGTCGAGGTCGTGGGCGTCGACGAAACGCACCTCGACCCCGGCCTCGCCGAAGATCTGGACCAGCAGCGTCGCGGTCGAGCCGTAGAGTTGCTCGGCGGCGAGCACCGTCGAGCCGCCGGAGAGCTCGGCCGCCGAGAGCGCCGCGTGCATCGCCGCCATCCCCGAGGCGAAGGCGAACGCCCGGGGCTCGGGGCCCTCGTCCGGCGCCTCCAGGGAGGCGAGCGCGCCCTCGAAGGCGCGGACCGTCGGGTTGGCGTAGCGGGCGTAGCTGTAGCCTTCCTGCTCTCCGCCGAGGACGCGGTCCGTCGTCTCGATGTCCGGGTGGGAGAAGGTGGTCGAGGCGTATACGGGGGTCGAGACCGGGAAGAAGTCCCCGGTCCCCTGTCCGTTGCGGTCGCGTCGCCCGACGCTCGCCGGAGTGTACGGCGCGGGTCTCCAGGTGTCTGGGGTTCTCCATACGACCTATACTAAAGGATCTGGGCGGGAGGTCTACCGCGGGGGCGACGCGAAGTTTAGCGTTTCGTAAGGATTCGGTAACGGTTTTGCAAGGCTCGGCGCACTAGCATGCGTGACCACGGCGTCCGGAAGAGTCCTAAAGGGACGGCGCCTCTACGTCCGACCCGGCGGGCCCTGTCGGAGAGATGGAGCGAGATGACCCTGGATCTGCTCGTCGGCAACGCCTTCCCCGATTTCGAGCTGCCGGACCACCGCAACACACCGCGCAGGCTCTCCGGGTTCACGAGGCCCGGGCCGCTGGAAGAGCGGCTCGGCTTCGACGACGGTTCGCCCCTGATCCTGGTCTTCGGCCGCGGATTCTTCTGTCCGCGGGACCAGGAGCACATGCGCCACCTCGTCGGCTTCCAGTCCGAGCTGGCCGTGAACTTCGGCAGGCTCGTGACGGTCAGCGCCGACCCACCGAGGGTGGGGGCCGCGTTCCGCGCGGGCCTGGGGGCCGAGTGGCCCTTCCTGTCCGACGAAGAACGGACGGTGATAGAGGGCCTCGGCATCCTGGACGAGACCGAGGGCGAGTACGCCGGCGTCTCCCGGCCCTTCACGTTCGTGCTGCGTCCGGACCTGACGGTGCACAGGGTCTACGACGGCTGGTTCTTTGTCGGCCGCCCGACGGTCGAGGAGTTGCGGCGGGACCTGCGCGAGATAATGAAGGCCCGTAAGGACTACCGCTACGACGCATACAACACCCCGGCGGCAAAGAGCGTGCGCATCCCGCAACAGGTTTGGGCCGGCGGCGTCCCACCGCTCGGCGCGGACGGTCTCCCGGTGGCGCGCGGCGTGGTGGAGGCCTTCGATGAAGGTGCGGGGGTTGGCAGGATCTCGAGCGACGTCTCGGCCGAGGGCGTCTTCTTCCACTTCACCGCCATACCGGGCGAGGGCTACCGCACCATCAGGCCCGGGACGCCGGTGAGGTTCGAGGTCGTCGCCGGTGACGCGTCGGGACCGACGGCCCGCAACGTCCAGGAAGACGCGGGAGAAACGGCACAACGGTGACGCTGGGGGCGCCGATATAATGCGGAAGGGCGGAGAGTTGGGGGCCGCGATGGCGAAGATCCTGGTCGTAGACGACGAACCGAACATCCGGGAGGTGGTTGGCCTCTACCTCAGGCGCGATGGCCACACCGTGGTCTCGGCCGCCGACGGCGAGGAGGCGCTGGACCTCTTCCGCAGGGACGTCCCTGACCTGGTCGTCCTGGATCTCATGCTCCCCAAGATTAGCGGGTTCGAGGTGTGCCGCCGCATGCAGGCCGATCGCCGGGTACCCCTCATCATGCTGACCGCCAGGGGTGAGGAGGAGGAGCGCATCGTCGGTCTCGGTCTCGGCGCCGACGACTACGTGGTCAAGCCCTTCAGCCCGCGCGAGTTGGCCGCGAGGGTGGAGGCCGTGATGCGGCGAACGGAGGCGGTGCCCGAGGACGGGCACGAGAGGGTGCTCGACTTCGACGGGTTGCGGATAGACCCAAGCGCACGCGAGGTTCTCGTGCGTGGGGAACCTGCGACGCTCACGGCCCGGGAGTTCGACCTTCTGCACCACCTGGCGTCCAACCCGGGTCGGGTCTACACCCGCGACCGTCTGATGGAGGCGGTGTGGGGCTACGAGTTCTCCGCCGACACCAGCACGGTCACGGTCCACGTGCGCCGGCTACGCGAGAAGATAGAGATCGATCCCGCGCACCCCAGGCACCTGCAGACGGTGTGGGGCGTCGGCTACAAGTTCGGCGGCTAGAGGGGGGATGCTCCGCACCGCCGGCATAGCGCTACTTTTCCTCACCGGGTCTTTGTCGGCGGCCCTACTCTCCGCCGTCCTGTTCGGGGTGCCGACGGGGGACCTGCCGGCCGTGGCTTTGCTGCTCGCCGGGGCCGGTGGGGGAGGCGGGGCCCTCGCGCTGCTGCTCGTGCGGCCCGCCGTGCTTGGAAGGTTGGGCGGCGTGCGGGCGCAGCTCGTGGGGGCCGGCCTGATCGGCAGCCTGCTGCTGCTGGGCATGATGCTGGCCGGGGCGCGGGCCATGTTCATCTCCGGCCACGACCTGTCGCTCTTGCTGGCGATGCTCGTCTTCGCGGCGGCGCTCGCGGCCGGCTTCAGCCTGCTGTGCGCCGCGCCGATGGCCAGCCGTATCGAGCGGGTCCGGGCGGGGACCTCCAGCATCGCCGGCGGCGAGCTCGGCTCGAAGGTCCCCGTCGAGGGGCACGACGAGATCGCCGGCCTCGCCGAGGACTTCAACCGCATGGCCGGAGCCCTCGAGGACGCCGCCGAGCGGGAGCGGGAGATGGAGCGGGCCCGGCGCGACCTCATCGCCGCCGTCTCCCACGACCTGCGCACGCCGCTCGCCTCCACCAGGGCCCTCATAGAGGCCCTCGCCGACGGCGTGGCCGGGGATCCCCAGACGGAGGACCGCTACCTCTCCTCGGCCCGCAAAGAGCTCGAGCACCTGAGCCGCCTCGTCGATGACCTCTTCGAGCTGGCCAGGATAGACGCCGGGGCGCTGCAGTTGACGCTGGAGGAGGCATCGCTGCACGATCTGATCTCCGACACCATCTCCGGCTTCGGGGCTCAGGCAGAGCGAAGGGGCGTGCGCCTGGTGGGCAAGGTCTCAGATGGCGTCGATCCCGTGCTGATAAACCCGCCGAGGCTGCAGCGCGTGTTGCACAACCTGGTCTCCAACGCCCTTCGTCACACGCCGGCGGACGGCACCGTGGCCCTGCGGGCGGAGCCCCGCGGGGAGCTGGTCCAGGTCGAGGTGTCAGACACGGGTGAGGGCATCGCCCCGGACGAGCTCCCGCGGGTCTTCGAACGCTCGTACCGCGGCGAGGAATCGCGAACCCGCCAACATGACGGGGGGACCGCCGGCGCAGGCCTCGGCCTGGCCATCGCCCGCGGCCTGATCGAGGCGCACGGCGGGACCATCGACGTCGAGAGCGAACCCGACCGCGGCTCCCGTTTCCGTTTCACCTTGCGCCGCGCGTAGAGGGGTCGCTCCGCTCCCCTCTGGTTAGGTGGTTAGGCGCTCGCCTTCGGCTCGCTTGGTTGGGTAGTGAGATAGAAAGCAACTACCTAACTACCTCACCATCTAACTGCCCAACCGGAGCGACCGCAGGGAGCGACAAACCTTAACTCTTCCTTACGAGTTCGCCCTGGCGCCGCGGATGCCGTTGTGGCCGGCATGTGCGCGTGCCAGACTCGGGGGCGAAGGCGGTAGGGGCGGGAGTCGGATCAGGGGTTTGCGGATGATTGGTCGCATGACGAGGCCGGGGGTATAGGGTGTCGGAGCCGACGCTCGCGCTTGCGGTCGCCGCCGGGGTGGCGTCTTTTCTCTCGCCGTGCATGCTGCCCGTGGTGCCGGCCTTTCTCGCGCAGCTCGCGGGGACGTCGGTGGGTGGGGTGGAGTCCGGCCGGCGGGAGGTGTTCCTGGGGTCCGTCTCTTTCGTGATCGGCTTCGCGGCCGTGTTCGCGGTGGTGGGCGTGGTGCTGAGCGCGGCGTTGCAAGGGTTCGCGGCCGAGGCTCAAGCGTGGCTCTCGCGGGCGGCGGGGACGGTCGTGATCCTGCTCGGACTCCACACCGCGGGGCTGCTCAGGTTGCCGCTCCTGGACCGGCAGTACGGTGCGGGATCGGGGACCCCGAAGGCCGGTCGCCTCGCGCCTTTCCTCTTCGGCGCGTCTTTCGCGGTGGCCTGGACGCCGTGCGTCGGTCCGCTCCTGGGCAGCACGCTCGCCCTCGCGGTCTCCCGACCGGCGGCCGCCTTCCCCCTGCTGCTGGCCTACGCCCTGGGTCTCGGGGCGCCATTCCTGCTCGTCGGCCTCTTCCTCGCCAGGGCGTTCTCGTTCCTGCGCGCGCATCGCCGCTCGACGGCGCGCCTGCACGCGGCGTTCGGCGCCGTCCTGATAGGGATGGGCGTCCTCGTGTTCACCGGCGAGCTCAGCCAACTGGCCAACCTTCGGATACTGAACGAGGTGTTCCTGTGAGGTACCTTGCGCCCCGCCCCTTGCTTCTCGCGCTGACCCTGATTGCGGTGGTCGGTGCCATCGCGTTTATCGAGCTCCGGCTCGACCCCACCCGCGCCGCCACGGACGCGGCCAGCAGCACCACGTCCGGGAAGACCGGGGAAACGGCCGAGAGGGCCGGAGGCTCAGCGCCGCAGCCCCGGGAGCGGCGTGCGCCGGAGAAGGCCGCAGAATCCGAAAGATCGGCGGACGTCGACCGGACCGGGCAACGGGACGAAGCGGCGCGCATCGCCGGGAAAGAAAAGACGTACGAGCGGGCGAATGAGATCGCCTCCCCGAGCGGCTTCGTCAACGCCGAGGATGTCTCCATTACCGCTCTGCGGGGCGAGAAGGTCGTGCTCGTCGAGTTCTGGACCTACACGTGCTTTAACTGCCAGAACGTCCAGCCTCATATAAACGCCTGGCACGACGAATATGCCGACGACGGCCTGCGGACCGTCGGGGTTCATACGCCCGAGTTCGGGTTCGAGCGGGACTACGACAACGTCGCGGCGGCCGTCGCGGAGGCGGGCATAGAGTACCCGGTGGTGCTCGACAACGGCTACGCCACGTGGAACGCCTACGATAATCGTTACTGGCCAGCCATCTACCTGATCGACGCCGAGGGCTTCGTCCGTTACAGGCACTTCGGCGAGGGCGCCTACGAGGCCACCGAGAAAAAGATCCGGCAGCTATTGGCGGAGAATGACCGAACCTCGGGCTGAGCGCCCCGCCGGCTTCTTCGCTACCCACGTCCGCGCAGTTGTTGGTGCCGCGGTCCCTGCGACGGCGTTCCGGTGCCCTATACTGACCCATCTCGAGAACGGGCAGAGGAGGGTCGGGTGGAGGACAGGATCGACTACTTCGAGCGGATGCTGGCGGACAACCCGGACAACCCGACGGGCCTGCTGGCGCTCGCCAACGAGTACGGCAAGGCCGAGAGGCCCGAGGACGAGGCGGCCGTGCTGCAGCGGTACGTCGCGGGCCACGAGGATGAAGGAAACGCCTACCTGCGGCTTGGCGAGGTCCTGTCGCACCTGGGCCGCAAAGACGAGGCCCGGAAGGCATACGAGACGGGCATCCGGCAGGCGGAAAAGCACGGGCACAGCGGGATGGCCGACGATCTCAGGCTCGCGCTTGTGCAACTGAGCGAGTAGGAGCCGGGCAGGTCTAAATGGGGGGTCTTGCGGGTAGAACCGTGAGCGACTATGTGGGGTATCATAGAGAAGATTCGTATGTTTAATCGTCTCGAAGACGGACGGCTCGGGGAGGTGCGGGGAGAGGTCCTGCACCTCCCCGTGCGCCGCTCGGGACTACTCGCAGGCAAAGATCAGGGAACAGATCAGAGGGTGTGATCCAGTTGGAGAGAGGAACAGAGAGCCAGTTCTACGGGCCGAACCTAGGCTACGTCCTGGAACTTTACGAGCAGTTCAGGCAAGACCCGGACTCCGTGGACGAGCGGACCCGGAGCTTTTTCGAAGGGTGGAGCCCGCCGCGCCTGGAGACGAACGGGTCTGCCACCGTCGCGGGGGCCGTCGCGCCCGAAATGGACGTCGAGAAGTCCGTGGGGGCCTCCAAGCACGTCCGGCACATCAGGGACTTCGGCCACCGGTCCGCGAGGCTCGACCCGCTGGGCAGCGAGCCGCCCGGCGACCCCACCCTCGACCCGAGCTTCTACCGGATCTCCGATGGGGACCTCGAGACGCTGCCGCCCCTCATCATCGGCGGTCCTATCTCCGAGCGCACCGCGACGGCCCTGGAGGCCACCGAAGAGCTCCGGCGCATCTACTGCGACACGACCGGCTACGACTTCGGGCACGTCCACGACCCCGAGGAGCGCTTCTGGCTGCGCGAGGCCGTTGAGTCCGAGCGTTTGACCAAGAAGCTCGAAGGTGAGAGCGCCAAGAGGCTCCTGCTCAGGCTCACCCGGGTCGACGCGTTCGAGAAGTACCTGCACAGGACGTTCCTCGGCCAGAAGCGTTTCTCCGTCGAGGGCAACGACATGGTCGTGCCCATGCTGAACCGCCTGATCCGTTCCGCCGCCGACGTCGGCACCCCCGAGGTCACCCTCGGCATGGCCCACCGCGGGCGCCTGAACGTGCTGGCGCACGTCCTGGACAAGCCTTACTCCAAGATCTTCGACGAGTTCCAGCAGCCGGACAAGGGCGAGTCCTCGGCCGTCGCCGAGAGCTCGGGCTCGGCCTGGATCGGGGACGTGAAGTACCACCTGGGCATCCGCGGCTTCCAGCTTCCCGACGAGGCGGCCGACGAGGCGGTGCTCATCAACCTGGCGCCGAACCCGAGCCACCTGGAGCACGTCAACCCGGTGGTCGAGGGGATGGCCCGCGCGGCCCAGGAAGACCGCGACGAGGCTGGCCCCCCGCGCCAGGACGGGGAGCAGTCGCTGCCGATCGTCATCCACGGGGACGCGGCGTTCCCCGGCGAGGGCGTCGTGGCCGAGACCTTGAACCTGAGCCGCCTGCCCGGCTACAGGACCGGCGGCACGGTCCACATCATCACCAACAACCAGCTCGGGCTTCACCACCGAGCGTCGCGACGCGCGCTCTACCACCTACGCGAGCGACCTGGCCAAGGGTTACGAGATCCCGGTCGTCCACGTCAACGCCGACGACCCGGAGGCCTGCCAGGGCGCCGTGAGGCTCGCCTTCGCCTACCGCGAGAAGTTCCGCAAGGACTTCATGATCGACCTCATCGGCTACCGCAGGTTCGGCCACAACGAGGGCGACGAGCCGGCCTACACCCAGCCGAAGATGTACGAGATCATCCGCGATCACCCGACGGTGCGCGAGGTCTGGGCGCAGACGCTGGAGGATCGGGGCATCATCGAGCCCGGCGAGGCCGACGAGATGTTCGACGAGATCACCGCGGAGATGGACGACGTCCGCAAGAAGCCCACTTCCGAGGGCCTGGACGACGAAGTGGTCGCCGATGAGCCGTACACCCCGCTCGTCGGGGTCCCCGAGACGGCCGTCCCCGCCGAACGCCTGGAGGCGCTGAACGTCGCCATGCTCGAGCGGCCGGAAGGCTTCACCCCGAACTCGAAGCTCGATCGCCTGTTCCAGAAGAACCGCGGCGACCTGAGCAGCATAGACTGGGCCCACGCCGAGGCCCTGGCCTTCGCGTCGCTGCTCGAGGACGGCGTCCCGATCCGGCTGACCGGGCAGGACACGGCGCGGGGGACCTTCTCCCAGCGTCACGCGGTCCTCTACGACGCGGAGACCGGCGCGCGGTACGTGCCCCTGCACAACATCCCGCAGGCGGAGGCGTCGTTCGCGATCCACAACAGCCCGCTCTCGGAGATCGCGGTGATGGGCTTCGAGTACGGGTACTCGGTCAACTCCGAGGACACCCTGGCCCTCTGGGAGGCCCAGTACGGGGACTTTGCCAACGTCGGCCAGCCGATGATCGACCAGTTCATCGTCTCCGGGCAGGCGAAGTGGGGCCAGACCTCCGGGCTCGTGCTTCTCTTGCCGCACGGCTACGAGGGCCAGGGACCCGAGCACTCCAGCGCCCGGCTGGAGCGGTACCTGCAGCTCGCGGGCGCACGAGAACGTGAGGATCGCCAACCTGACGACCGCCGC
The DNA here is from genome assembly GCA_963769655.1 of uncultured Rubrobacteraceae bacterium. Taxonomy (GTDB): domain Bacteria; phylum Actinomycetota; class Rubrobacteria; order Rubrobacterales; family Rubrobacteraceae; genus CAVYMT01. The sequence continues at coordinate 375,054 of CAVYMT010000006.1, forward strand.
CCAGTACTTCCACCTGCTGCGCGCCCAGGCCGAGCTCAAGGACCAGAAGCGGCCCCTGATCATCATGACCCCCAAGAGCCTCTTGCGGAACCCGATGGCCGCCTCGAGCCTCGAGGACCTGTCCGAGGGCAGGTTCCAGACCGTGCTCGATGACCCTGAAGCCAGGGAGAGGGCCGAGTCGGTCGAGCGGCTCATCCTGTGCTCGGGCAAGATTTTTACGGAGCTGGCGGTGAGCGACCTGCGCGAGGAGGCGGTCGATACGGCCGTGGCCAGGATCGAGCTCCTCTACCCGTTCCCCGAGGACCGGGTCAAGGAGCTGGTCGCGAGCTACGAGAACCTGCGGGAGATCGTCTGGGTCCAGGAGGAGCCGAAGAACATGGGCGCCTGGACGTTCGTGGAGCCGCGGCTGCGCGAGATCGCGGGCGGCGACCTGCCCGTCACGTACGTCGGCAAGCCCGCCCGGCCCAGCCCGGCCCAGGGCTCGGCGCGGTTCCACAAGGAGGAGCACGCCGCCATCGTGCGGGAGGCCTTCGAGACCGTGCAGGCCGACCCGAACAGCGGGGAAGGGGCCGCCGAGGAGGCGCAAAAGCACGCCCCCGTCGCGAGCGAGTAGGGGCAAAGAGACCAGCAGACGCGCCGGAGACCGGCCGGATACTGAGAGGTGAAGCGTGGCGGTTGAGATACACGTCCCGGAGTTGGGTGAGTCCGTCGCCGACGCGACGGTCGGCAGGTGGCTCAAGGGCGAGGGTGACGCCGTGAAGAGCGGCGAGGCCCTCGTCGAGCTGGAGACCGACAAGATCAACTTCGAGGTCGAAGCCGAGCAGGACGGCGTGCTCGAATCCATCTCCAAGGGCGAGGGCGAGACCGTCGGCGTCGGCGACGTTATCGGGACCATCGGCGAGGGCGCCGCCGATAAGGACGGCGGAGCCCCAGCCGCGGAATCGGAAGAGGCTGCCGAAGAGGAAACCTCCGAGGAAGAGCCTCCTGAGGAGAGTGCGGAGGCCGAGCAGCCCGAGCCCGAGGCCAGCGAGGAGGAGGCGGAGGAGGGGGCCAACGGTCACCGCGAGGATGGTGGCCGCCGGGCCTCACCCTCGGTCCGCAAGCTCGCCGAGGAGTACGACATAAACCTCACCGAAGTCTCCGGCTCGGGCTCCGGTGGGCGGATCACCCGCGACGACGTGGAGCGCCTGATCCGGGAGCAGTCCCGCCCGGCCGCGCAGGCCACAGAGGCCCCGCCGGAGGCCCCTGAGGAGGACGGCCGCCGCGAGCAGAAGCCGGCCCCGCAGGGGGCGCCGGCCGAGGACGGGCGGGCCGCCCTGGAGGAGCGGGTACGGGTCTCGCGCCGCCGGCAGACCATCGCCCAGCGGCTCGTCGAATCCCAGCAGACGGCGGCGATGCTCACCACCTTCAACGAGGCGGACATGAGCGCCGATCATGGAGCTTCGCAAGCGCCGCAAGGAGGACTTCCAGGAGCGGACCGGCGCGCGCCTGGGCTTCATGAGCTTCTTCGTCAAGGCCGCCATTGGCGCCCTCAAGGCGTTCCCGAAGGTCAACGCCGAGCTGCAGGAGACCGAGCTTCTCCTCAAGAAGTACTACGACATCGGCGTGGCCGTCTCGACCGACGAGGGGCTCGTCGTGCCCGTGGTGCGCGACGCCGACCGCAAGAGCTTCGCCGAGATAGAGGGCGGCATAGCCGAGCTCGCCACCAAGGCCCGCGACGGCAAGCTCACCCTCGAGGACATAAGCGGCGGGACGTTCACCATCACCAACGGCGGCATCTTCGGCTCGCTGCTCTCGACCCCGATCCTTACCATGCCCCAGGTCGCGATCCTGGGTATGCACAAGATCCAGGAGCGGCCCATGGTCGTTGACGGCCAGGTCGAGGTGCGCCCGATGATGTACCTCGCCCTCTCCTACGACCACCGCGTCATAGACGGCGCCGAAGCCGTGAGCTTCCTCGTCCGCATCAAGGACCTCGTCGAAGACCCGGAGTCGCTGCTGCTGGAGGGCTGAACGCAACCGGACCTGCCACGGAGGGACCTCGATACCTCGATAGGTCCCTCCGTTTTTCGTGGGGATACAGGGGACGACCGGAGCTGAACAGCTAAGGGAGGGAGACGTGGATCTCAGGTCGGTGCAGAAGCCACTCAAGGACAAGTACCGCAATGAACCGAGTTCCTCGCGCATCACGCTGGAGGCGAAGGCCAGCCAGGAAGATACACCCGTCTCCTGTTCCGTGGATATCGGGCGCGCGGTCTACGAGGCTCAGGCCCACGCTGGGGTGGGGGGCGCCGGGACGGCCGCCTGCTCCGGGGACCTCCTGCTCGGCGCTCTGGCGGCCTGCGCCCAGGTGACCTGCCAGATGGTCGCCGGGGCGATGGGCATAGAGACCGAGCGCATCGAGGTGACCGTGGAAGGGGAGATGGACCTCGCGGGCACGCTCGGTATCTCGAAGGACGTTCCCGTCGGCTTCGAGAGCATCCGCACCCGCTTCGAAGTGGACGCCCCCGGAGCCACCGGGGAGGAGCTGGACAACCTTCGCCGCAAGACCGAGCAGTACTGCGTCGTCTTCCAGACGCTGACGCAACCGCCGCGGCTCGAGACGGAGTGGGCCTAGGAGAACGGGACCGGCCCGCCTAGCCGTAAACCTCTACTTCGGTGCGGATGCCAGGTGCCCGGGCCAGCCGGGCGTCCCTGGTGACGAGCGGGGCTTCCAGCGCCTCGGCAAGGGCCACGTAGGCGGCATCGTAGGCGGTCATGTTGTGCCTCAGTTCCCAGATCCGTCCTACGAACGAGGCATGAGGATAACGTGTCATCCTGGTGCTCGAAAGCCTGTTCAAGACTAGCCGCTGCCGGGTGTTCGAGAGGAACCCGCTGAGGCTGTGACGGCGCAGCACGTGGAGCACCTCTACGTCGAAGAGGTGCGGCACGTGCAGTGTCTCGTCGGGTCGCGAGATCCTCTGCCGGATGTCGTCGGCTTCGGGGCCGATGTTCAGGAAGATGGATACGGCCGCCGACGCGTCCAGGACCATCAATGTTATCTAACCGAGATCTCGCGGGTCGGCGGCGTCCCGCATCCGGCGGATAGTCACCTCCGGGGGTTCGTCCACCTCGACCGGCTCGTCGTGCGCCAGGCGCTCCATGAGCTCGCTCAAGGTCGGCTTGTCGGCCACCTGCTCTATCTCCGAGAGCAGGTAATCCGAGAGCGTCATGCCGACCTGCGCCGCCCGAACCTTGAGCGTCCGGTGCAACTCGTCGGGGACGTTGCGGATCTGAATCATCTTGGACATGTTGGTAATATTATCGCATGTGCTGCACATGTGAAAGAAGCGTCCATGCCGGATAACGGTCTCGTTGGGAGGTTGCTGGCGGGGGATCGTCGGGCGCTGGCCCGGGTCATCTCCAAGATAGAACGCGAGGACCCGGAGACGCCGGGGATCGTCGCGGAGATCTTCCCCGAGACCGGAGACGCCGTGACGGTCGGTTTCACGGGCCCTCCGGGCGTGGGGAAGAGCAGCGTGATCGCCAAGCTCATAGAACTGTACCGGGACGAGGACAAGCGGGTGGGCGTGGTCTCCGTCGACCCGTCGAGCCCGTTCTCCAAGGGCGCTATCCTGGGGGACCGGATCCGGCTCTCGGACCACTTCCTGGACCCCGGGGTGTTCATACGTTCTATGGGGAGTCGGGGACACCTGGGGGGGTTGGCCGGGGGCTCGCGGCTGGCGGCGCTGGCGATGGAGGCCAACGGGTGCGACGTGGTCATCTTCGAGACGGTCGGGGTAGGGCAGGGGGAGGTCGAGGTGGCGTCGGCGGCGGACACGGTCGTGCTGGCGCTGCAGCCGGGAGCGGGGGATTCGGTGCAGGCCCTCAAAGCCGGCATCATGGAGATAGCCGACGTCTTCTGTATCAACAAGGCCGACCAGCCCCGGGCCAAGAACGCGGCTTCGGAGGTGCGGTCCATCCTGGAGATCGGGCAAGAGCTCGACCCGCACCCCTGGTTCCCGCCCATCGTGATGACCCGCGGCGACACCGGCGAGGGTGTCGCGGAGCTCAAGGAGGAGATCGAAAACCACCGCGCCTACCTCCTCGAGAGCGGCCGGCTCGAAGAACGCCGCCGGGCGGCGCTCAAGAACTTCGTGGTCTCCTGGGCCACGTCCCGTCTCGAGCGGGAGATGCGCGAGCGCCTCGACCGCGAGGACGCCGGGATACTAGAGCGAGTCTACGAGAGGGAGATGGACCCAATCGCAGCTTCAGAAGAGATATTCAGAGAGGTTTAGCGAGTAGGGAGTAGCGAATCGGGAGTAGTTGGTCTCCTAACTTTCTACTCCCTACTCGCTACCTCACTATTCGCTCAAGGAGCGACCGAAGGGAGCGACCCCTTGGCCGTTCGCCGGCAACGGTCGCTGCAATACACCACCGAATCCCAGTCGTCGCGCCACTTCTTGCGCCACGCGAAAGGTCGCCCGCAAACCGGGCACGTCTTCTCCGGTAGATCCCGCTTCTTCACGCCCCGCACGTCAAGATCCTAACCCGCCATTCCCCACGAACGTGAGAACCCCCATACACGGAGCGTGGCCTGGCCGGAGCGCCGCCCCGGAAACCCCTCGCTATAGGTTCGCGTCTATCAGGCGTTCGACTATGACCACGTCTTTCCAGGCGCCGTCGAGGCGGGCATGTTTCTCGTAGACGCCGACCTCGCGGAAACCCAGGGAGCGCAGCAGCTCGCGGCTGGGCTCGTTCTCGACGAACACCCGGGAGACGAGCTTCCACAGTCCGGACTCTTCGGCCTCTTCTATGAGGGCCTCCATCGCCCGCCGGCCCGCGCCGCGTCCGCGGGCCTCGCGGGCGGTGTAGACGGAGAACTCGGCCACGCCCGCGTAACACTCGCGGGGGCGGTAGGCCGAGGTGTTGGCGAAGGAGACGACTTGACCGACATCGTCGACGACCACGACTACGCGCTGGCCCTCGAGCCAGGGTTGGATCTCGTCCGCCGAGCGTGGCCGGGTTTCGAAGGTCGCGACGCGGTCCTCGATGCCCTGGTTGTAGATGCGGGCTATCTCGGCGGCGTCCTTTGCGCTGGCGGGCCTCGCTCGCACCCCGCCATCCTACAAGAAGCCCCCGATCTGTATCCAGGCGCCCGTATCCGGGACAGTCCGGGACAATACTTCCCGGCCCATTCGGGACACGGTACCCATGACGGTGGGACACCCTCTGGCGTAAGGTTTGGGCGAGGTTCTAGAACCCGCGAGGAGAGGACGCGCTGTGCGAGGCACGGTTTCGCCCCAAGAAGAGGGCACCGACGACCGGACGATACTGCTGGTCGAGGACAACCCCGACGACGAGCTGCTCACCCGGCGGGCCCTCAGGAAGAACGGTATCTCGGACAGCGTCGTTGTCGCCCGCGATGGTGAGGAGGCACTCGACCTCCTCTTCGGCGGCGTGTCGCCCCGGCTCGTCTTGCTCGACCTCAACCTCCCCAAGGTAGACGGGCTGGAGGTGCTCCGGCGCCTGCGGTCGGACGAGCGTACCAGGGGCTTGCTGGTGGTGGTTCTCGTCTCCCGCGAGGAGGGTAAGCTGCCCCGGGATCGGGCCTGGCGGGCTGACCTCAGCATCGACAAGGGCGTAGACTACGACGCCTTCCAGCGGGCGGTGCGCCGCATCAAGTCGCTGCTGTCGGAGGCCGGCTCCCTCACCGGCGCCGGCCGGCGAGGTTCGGCCTCGTTCGCGGTGTGCGACGCGGTCGGTGCGTGGACGGCTTGACGGGCGTTCCGCCGTCCATGAGTCTTGTGTATAGTGGCTTGCAGCCTGGGTGACTTTCAGTTCGGGGAGGACATTCTATGCGTGGGGATGACGACAAAGACACCGTCAGGCGTTTCTGGCGGGAGGTGCTCGAACAGGGAGACCTGGACGCCGCCGACGAACTCTTCGCCCGCGACCACGTGGTCGATCTGCCGCTCCGACCGGCCAACGATCGGGGCCCAAACGCCATCAAGGCGTTCGCCGGGGTAATCCAGCGAATGTCGACCGACCTCAAGGTGGAGATCGAGGATGAGATCTCTGAGGGCGAAAAGGTGGTGAACCGGTGGACCGTGCGTGGACGGGCCGTGGACCAGACGACGGACCCCGACGACCCCGGCATCCTCGTCTCCGGGATAGCCATCTTCCGGGTCTCCGGCGGCGAGATCCGGGAGACCTGGCTGCGCTTCCAGTCCCACGACCGGATCCCCCGCCGACAGCCCAAAGACGAGGCGCTCCGCAAGGCGCTGCGAGAGGAACCGCTCTACGCCCCGCTGGGTGAACCGGTGGCGTTCGGCCTGAAGTGCTGGTGGCGGCCGAGGACGTGCTAGGTGGCCCGGGCGGACCGTACGGAATGAGGGCACGCTCCGAAAACCCGCCGGACAACGGGCTCGGTCGGGACGCGCGGCGGCGGTGGTGGGCGGCGTAGGGGCCCCCGTGCGGAACACCGGCCCGTCCACCGAGGCGCGGACGGGGCTGGTAGGGCGGCCGCTGCGGATCGCGCGGGCCGCGTGGGGCGCCGCCGTCGCGGTAACCGTCGGGCTCGCCCTGATCTCCTTGCCCTTCGCCTACGCCGAGTTCCAGGACGTGTGCGCCGCCGGCGTCACGTGCAAACCTTACTGGCGTCTCACGCCCGGGGACGTGCTCGCGCTCCGGGACTTTGGCCTCTCCGCGGCCTCCTACGCCGCGTACAGGCTCACGGCGCAGGTCGTCTACCTGCTGGGATTCTGGGTCGTCGCGGCGGTCATCTTCTGGCGGAGATCGGACAGCCTCCCGGCGCTGTTCTTCTCATTTATGCTGGTCACCTTCGGGGCGTTGCCGGTTATGGAGTTCCTGGGCGACGTGCACCCGGTCCTCGGTCCGCTGGGCGCGTTCTTCGGCTTCTTCGCCGCGGTCTCCTTCTTCGCCGCGTTCTACGGCTTCCCCGACGGACGCCTCGTACCGCGCTGGACCCGCTGGCCGCTGGCCGTCTGCGCGGTGTACTTCGCCTGCCTCTACCTCGCCCCCGAAGGCTCTCCTCTGGCCCCGGCCGGGTGGCCCCCGCCGATCACCTTCGCGCTGGTGTTTTGCCTGTTCGGGTCGGTGGTCTTCGCCCAGGTCTACCGGTACCGGCGGGTCTCTGGGCCCGTCGAGCGTCAGCAGACCAAGTGGGTCGTCTTCGGCTTCGCGGTGTCGTTCGCCGGGCAGTTCCTGGCCCAAGTGCCGCCCCTGGCCTGGCCGGTGCTCGAACGGCCGGGCGCGCCCGAGGTGCTCAACCTTCTGGGCGAGGTGACCTTGACCAACCTCTCAGCCCTCGTCATACCGCTGTGTCTGGGTGTTGCGATCCTGCGCTACCGGTTGTGGAACATCGACATAATCATCAACCGCACCCTCGTCTACGGCGCGCTCACGGCGAGCCTGGTCGGGGTCTACGCGCTGGTGGTGGGCGGGCTCGGGGTGCTCTTGCAGGCGCGGGGCAACCTGCTCGTCTCGCTCGTGGCGGCCGGGCTGGTCGCGGTCCTCTTCGCGCCCTTGCGCGAGAGGCTGCAGCGGGGCGTCAACCGCCTGATGTACGGCGAGCGCGACGACCCCTACGCCGTCCTCTCCCGCCTGGGAAGGCGACTGGGGGCGACCATCGAGCCGGAGGCCGTCCTCTCCACCATAGTCGAGACGGTGGCTGGTGCGCTCAGGTTGCCCTACGCGGCCGTGGCCATAAGGCGGGGCGCGCGGTTCGAGGTCGCCGCCGACCTCGGTACCCCAACGGGCGAGGAGACGGTGTTGCCGCTAACCTACGGGGGCGAGACTGTCGGCCGGCTCATCCTGGCACCGCGGGCTCCGGGGGAGGCCTTCACCCCCGACGACCGGCGCCTCCTGGAGGACCTCGTCAGCAACGCCGAGGTGGCCGTCCATGCCGTGCGGCTCACGGACGATTTGCAGCGGTCGCGCGAGCGGTTGGTCACCGCCCGCGAGGAGGAGCGCCGGAGACTCAGGCGTGACCTGCACGACGGTCTCGGGCCCACACTCGCCAGCCTCACGCTTGGCCTCGATGTCTCCTTGAAGCTGCTGCAGAAGAACCCGCGGGAGGCCGAGGAGATGCTGGCCCAGTTGAAGGGCCAGACAAAGGATGCCGTCGTGGACATTCGACGCCTGGTCTACGGGCTCAGGCCGCCGGCGCTCGACGACCTCGGCCTGGTGGCGGCCATCGGCGAGCAGGCGGCGAACCACGGCAATCTCCACGACGGCCCGTTCGACGCGGGGACGGCGCGGCGTCCCAACGGAGGCGTGGGGTTCTGGATCGAAGCCCCAGAGAAACTCCCGCCGCTGCCGGCGGCCGTGGAGGTGGCCTGCTACCGCATCGCCCAGGAGGCCATCACCAACGTCGCCCGCCACGCCGGGGCCGCCTCGTGCCGCATCCGCCTCTCCGTTGACGAGGGCGGGGACGAGCTGCGGATCGAGGTTGTGGACGACGGTGTGGGGATCCCCAAGGAGCGCCGGACCGGGGTGGGCCTCTCCTCCATGCGCGAACGCGCCGCCGAGCTCGGCGGGGAGCTCGACGTCACGGCGGCCCCCGAAGGTGGCACGCGCCTCTACGTCCGGCTGCCGCTCTTCGACCGGGAAGAGGCGTAGGGTGGTGGCGTCCGGGCAGAGGCCCGAAGCCGGGACCATCCGCGTGCTTATCGCCGACGACCACGCCCTGTTCCGTTACGGCGTCAAGGCCATGCTCGCCTCGGAGGACGGGTTCGAGGTGGCGGGCGAGGCGGCCACCGGTGAGGAGGCCGTCGCCAAGGCCGCCGAGCTCTCGCCCGACGTGGTCCTCATGGACATCCAGATGCCGGGCATAAACGGCATAGAGGCCACGCGCCGGATCGTGCGGGACAGCCCGGACGTCGGGGTCGTGGTCGTCACCATGTTCGAGGAGAACGACTCCGTCTTCGCCGCGATGCGCGCGGGGGCGAGGGGCTACGTGCTCAAGGGGGCCGACGCCGACGAGGTCATAAAGGTGGTCGGCGCCGTGGCCGGGGGGGAGGCCCACTTCGGGCCAGAGATAGCCCGGCGCCTCATGGGGTTCTTCTCGGCCCCCAAGCCGGCGCCCGCCGAGGCCTTCCCCGAGCTCACCGTCCGTGAGCGCGAGGTCCTCGACCTCATGGCCCAGGGTCTCGGGAACACCGAGATCGCCCCCCGCCTCTACGTGAGCGAGAAGACCGTCAGGAACCACGTCTCCAACGTCTTCCTGAAGCTCGGCGTCGCAGACCGCGCCCAGGCCATAGTCCGCGCCCGCGAGGCCGGGCTCGGGCACGGCGACGGCTGACGCTGGCGACGGCTGGCGCCGTCGGCACGCCTGCTTCGCAGGCTTTCAGCACGCTCCGGCCTCTCCGAGGCCTTCGCTTTCAGCCGTCAGCTTGGGCGTTGAGGTCTACCGCGACGGGGAGGGCCCTCGCGCGCCAGTTGGAGAGGCTGCCGGGGGTGCGCTCGTATTTCTCGACGAGGAGGTCGCGGGCTAGCTCGTCCTCTTCGCTGGTCTCGATCACGCGGGCTTGGGCTTCGAAGATGTCGCCGGCGATCCCGACGGTCACGCTCGGGTTCGCGCGCAGGTTCTTCACCCAGTCGGAGCGGTCCCCGCCGCCCGAGAGCACGTACAGGGTTCCGCCTTCGATGGCGAACCAGATCTCGATCTCGTGCGGGCTGCCCGTGACCCGGCCGGTTGTCGTCAGGTAACAGAAGTCTTCGTTTTTGTAGCCGTCAGCTGTCAGCTCTCAGCTTTCTGTCGGTTGTTTGCATCGGTGTCTAGTGAGACGCGACAGTATACAGGGACGAACCCCAGAGACCTGGAAGCAAGCGCGAACCCCGTCACGCCTGGATCGTTCGAAGCTGATAGCTGATAGCTTCTCAAGCCAATTCCCGCTGGCGCAGTTCGACGCGCCGGATCTTGCCGCTCGTCGTCTTTGGTAGCTCGTCGATGAACTCGATCTTTCTCGGGTACTTGTACGGGGCGGTCTGTTGCTTGCAGAAGTCCTGGATCTCGCGGGCTAGCTCATCTGAGGGCTCGTGGTCGGCGCCGAGCACCACGAAGGCCTTGACGACGCTGCCGCGGTCCTCGTCGGGGGAGGGGACGACGGCGCTCTCGACGACCGCCGGGTGCTCTATGAGCACGCTCTCGACCTCGAAGGGCCCGACGCGGTAGCCGGCAGAGAGGATGACGTCGTCCGAGCGCCCCACAAACCACATGTAGCCGTCGGCGTCGCGGTAGGCGCGGTCGCCGGTGAGGTAGTAGCCGCCCCTGATGACCGCCTCCGACTCTTCCGGCTGGTTCCAGTACTCCTTGAAGAGTACGGGCGGGCGTCCCGAGAGTGCGATGTCGCCCTGGCTCGTCCGGCGGGCACTCGTTGCCGTCGAGGTCCAAGATCTTGACGTCGCAGCCGGGGGAGGGTTTGCCCATCGAGCCCGGGCGCACCTCCAGGCCGGGGAAGTTGCCGACCAGCAGGGTGTTCTCCGTCTGGCCGTAGCCGTCGTAGATCGTGATGCCGTGAAGCTCCTTCCACCGCTCTATGACCGGCGGGTTGAGGGGCTCGCCCGCCGAGACGGCGTGCCGGACCCCCGAGAGATCCGCCCCCTCGAGCTCGCGGGTCTTGGCCAGCAGACGGTACTCGGTCGGGGCCTGGCACAGGACGGTTATGCCGTATCGTTGTATGAGGTCGAGGCGCTCGCCAGGCTCGAAGCCACCCTCGTGGAAGAAGATCTCCGTACCAAGGCTCCACGGTCCGAGCAAGACGTTCCAGATGCTCTTGGCCCACCCGGTACCGGAGGTGCACCAGAGACGGTCGCCTTCCTGAAGATCGAGCCAGTATCGTGCCTGCATCCTCTTGGCGTGGGTGTAGCCGTGGGTGTGCAAAACGCCTTTGGGGTTCTTGGTGGTCCCGGAGGTGTAGAGGATGAACGCGCCGTCGTCCGCCGCCGTGTCCTCCGCCTGGAACCCGTCCGGGGCCGCCTCAATGAGGTCCTCGAAGCGCTCCCAGCCGTCCCGCTCGATCGCCCAGGGAGACGAAGTGCCGCAGGCTCGAGGCTTCGCCCCGGATCTGGTCGACCGCCTCGATGCCTTCGGGACCGGAGATCATGACCACAGAGCCGGAGTGCTCGGCCCGGAAGGCGAGGTCCTTGGCCCGCAGCTGCGGGGCGCAGGGGATGGCTATGGCGCCGAGCTTGAGCAGGCCGGTCAGGATGGCGTGCCACTCGGGGACCTTGCCGAGCAGGACAAGGACCCGGTCGCCGCGCTCGACGCCGAGGTCGCGCATCGCGGCGGCGACCTTGTCGGACAGCCGCGAGAAGAACCCGAACGAGAGCCGGCCCTCGTCCCCTTCGTCGCCCAGCCAGATCATGGCCGGCCGGTCCTCCTCCCAACCGTCCACGACGTCGCGGCCGAAGTTGAACCTCTCGGGCGTCTCCCAGCCGAAGCCGGCGTACGTGCGCTCGTAGTCCCCGATGTTCGCCATGGCGTCTCCCTTTCCCCAAAGGCAGCTTCCAGGCTCCTATTCTAGAGGATGGCGGTCGTGTGCCGCTCTCCATCGGCGATCCGGGGCGGGACCAGCCGCCGCGCGCGAGAAGGACGTCGCGCCCGGGGACGATCTTCTTCGTTACACTGAGGGCGATAGAGTCTGGCGCAACGGACGGGAGAAGAGCTAGTGGAACGGACGGTAGTACTCGGCGCGGCGCGGACCCCATTCGGCAGGTTCGGCGGGGTCCTGACCTCCCTCTCCGCGCCGGAGCTCGGGGGGGTGGCGATCCGGGAGGCCGTCGACCGGTCGGGCGTGGGAGACGAGAACACTCGGGCACTCAGTCTTCGGCGTCGTGGTGCAGGCCGGGGTCGGCCAGATCCCCTCCCGACAGGCCAACTTCCACGCGGGTCTCCCGTTCACCCTGACGACAGAGACCCTGAACCAGGTCTGCGCCTCGGGCCTGAGAAGCGCGACGCTGGCGGAGACCATGATCCGTGGCCGGGGACTACGACGTCGTCCTGGCCGGCGGCATGGAGAGCATGTCCAACATCCCTTACCTGTTGCCCAAGGCGCGCTGGGGTGCGCGCCTGGGAGACGCCGCGATGGTGGACGCCATGATGCACGACGGCCTGCTCGACGCCTTCGAGCACGTGAACATGATCCGCTTCGGCACCGACGGCGCCCGCAGGTTCGGCATCTCCCGCGAGGAGCAGGACGCTTGGGCGCTGCGCAGCCACCAGCGCGCCGCCGCGGCGACCGACGAGGGTAGGTTTGCCGAGGAGATCGTGGGCATCAAGGTCCCGCTGAAGAAGGGACAGACGAGCTACGTCGAGCACGACGAATCGATCCGGCGCGACACCACGCTGGAGAAGCTCGCGGCCTTGAAGCCCATAGACGAGGGCGGCACCGTGACCGCCGGCAACGCCCCCGGCGTTACGGACGGGGCCGGTGCGCTCGTGCTCGCGGGCGAGTCATTCGCCCGGAATCGCGGCCTGGAACCTCTCGGCGCCATCGTCGGGCACGCCAAGGTCGCAGAGGAGCCGCCGAACCTGCTGACCGTCCCCGGCAACGCGGGCACGAAGGTGCTTGATAAGGTCGGCTGGCGGGCCGCGGATCTGGACCTGGTGGAGATAAACGAGGCGTTCGCCGCGGTCACCATCCACTCGACGCGCATCCTCGATGTAGACCCCGAGATCGTCAACGTGAACGGCGGCGCCCTGGCGCTCGGGCACCCCGTCGGTGCCTCCGGCGCGCGCATCCTGACGACGCTCCTCTACGAGCTCAGGCGCAGGGGCGGCGGCAGGGGGCTGGCGGCGATCTGCTCCGGCGGCGGCCAGGGTGACGCGGTGCTGGTCGAGGTCTGAGGCGGTCCGCGAAGCGGACCGCGCCGTCAGCTTCTTGTGTGTCGTTGGGGCGTTGAGAGGAGTGGTTGGGATGAGCGACGAGGGACGGGGCAACGGGGACAACCCTGGCGTGATCGCGCCGCCGCCCCTGATCTACGCGGGGGTGCTATCGGTGGGGCTGCTGGTTGATCGGGCTTACCCGATCCGCTTTTTGCCCTGGATCCTGTCGCGGGCGCTTGGGTGGCCGCTGATCTTCGGCGGGCTCGCGCTAGGGCTTCTCGGACTTCGGGAGATGCGTCGGGCGGAGACGAACGTGGATCCTTACAAACCGACGACCGCGATCGTCGAGGACGGTCCGTACCGCTTTACCCGCAACCCGCTCTACGTCGGGATGGTGCTGATTTACGGTGGTGTTGCCGCCCTGGCGAACGCGCTTCCGGCGGCCGCGCTGCTCCCGGTTGCGCAGGCCATCATGCGCCGCGGGGTGATAGAGCGCGAGGAGCGCTATCTCGAGGGCAAGTTCGGCGAGGTGTTCCTTACATCGCCGAAAACGTCCTGGGCGACTTCTGGCTGCACTGGCGGCCCGAAGTGGTAGGTGATCTCGGCGCTCATCCTCCGGTCTTCGCCCTTGGTTATGGTTATCCCCTGCACCAGCAGCCTGACGAGTTGCTGGCGCTTGAGGAAGGCTTCGGGCGTGTCCTCTTCGACCTCGCCCAAACGCTCGTTGAGCGCGGCGAGCCAGGCGTGGGTCGTGTCGGCGAGGGCGGCGCGTTCTTGGGTCTCCAGCAGGTCGGCCTCGGTCGCCGTGACGAGCATGCGGAGGTTGTCGGTCTGGTGCTTGAGGTCGAGCAGGTAGGTCTCCAGTTCGGCCTCGTCGAGGTGCCCCTGCGCGTAGAGCCTGACGTACCGATCCTTCTCGGCGGACTTCGCCGCGAGCCTTTTGGCGAGGTCCTCGTGGCGGACGTTTAGGTCGTCGGCTTCGCCGCCCTTAAGCTGCTCGCGCACGCGCTCCAGGACCTCGCCGGGGTTCTCGACGAACCGCCTAACGTCTGTCCAAACGAGGTCTTCCAGCCACGGCGCGGAGACGTTGGGTGCGCCGTGGGGGTGGTGCTGTTCGACCGGCCCACGGTCGCCCTTACGGTAGCAGCGGTAGTAGCGGTAGCCGTCGCCGCCCTTCTCTGTCGTCGTGCCCCCGCCGCAGGCGAAGCCGCACACACCGCACCTGACGAGCCCCGAGAGCAGGTAGCGGCGGGCGTTCTTGCGCATCGGGGAGGCGCGGCGTTTGTTGGCCGCCAGCGCCGCCACGGAGCGCTCCCGCAGGCCGGGCTCGACTATGGGCGGGACCGCGCGCTCTATGGTCTCTCCAGCTTCGCTGTTGCCCGCCTTGACGCGGTGGACGCCCGAGTAGGCGCTCTGGTGGCAGATGTCCTTCACCGTGGTGCGCGACCACGTTAGGCCGGGCTTGCGCTCGCCGCTCTTGTAGCGCCTTCCCGGCGACGGAACGCCCTCGTCGTTGAGGCGCTTGCTCTCGCCGTAGAGCGTGGAGCCGTCCGCGATGTTGGCGATGATGGAGCGCACCACCACCGCCTCCTCCTCGACGACGACGAGGGTATCGTCGGCCTTCGCCCAGCTCGTAGCCGTAGGGGAGTCGTCCTGGGAACTTGCCGTTCCTCATCGCCCGATGGAACCCGGCCCGCGTCCGCTCGCGGATCGTCTCGCGCTCGTACTCCGCGAACGAGGCGAGCATCTGGAAGATGAGCCTGCCGCTCGCGGTCGAGGTGTCTATGGGTTCGGTGGCGCTGCGCAGGGCGACACCGGCCTCCTGGAGCCTGTCGTGGGCGTCCACGATGACCAGCAGCGACCTGCCCAGCCGGTCGAGCCTGTAGAACAGGAGCGTCGAGAACTCGCCCGCCCTCGCGTCCTCCAGCAGCCGCCTGCCTGCGGGCCGCTCGTGCAGCGGTACGGTGCCGCTCACCCCATCGTCGGCGTAGATTTCGTGAACCTCAAGCCCGTACAGCTTGCAGAACTCGGCGAGGAAGGCCCGCTGCAACTCGATGGTCTCGCGCTCGCGCTGCTCGTCGGTACTGACGCGCAGCAGCACCGCCACCTTGCCGTCCGGAGCAGCGGAGCTACCGTTGGCTTCGCCGCTACTCATCGGGGACCAACTCCTGGGGGCCAACCCCCAGCGCCTTCGCGAGCTTGCGGATAGTGCGCGGGTAGACCTCCGTTGGGGAGCCGCCGTCCTCGATGCGCCAGATCGTGAAGCGGCTCAGTCCCGCCCCTTCGGCAAGCTCCCCCTGAGAGAGGAACGCCCGCTCCCTCGCCTCGCGCAACCTGTCGCCGTCGATCTTCATGTCCCGGATCATGCTACGTACCTCCGTTTCCGTTGACCAATATCTAGCAGTTATTGTACAATAATCTAACACAGATGTGTCAAGTTAAGGCTTAGCGGAGGGCAGATGACGAGCAAGCGGCGCAAGGGACGCAACGCGAAGAAGAAGGCGCGGGAAGAGCGGGCGCGGACGGAGGCGGAGGGCGTCGTGCGCGCCCTCGAAGGCGCGGCGTGGGTGGGCGGTTACGCGACGGAGCCCGCCGCGCAGAAGACGAAGGACAGGAAGATGATCGTCGGCGAGACGTTCAGCCCCCGGCCGATCATCATCGGCGAGAGCACGTTCTCCGCCAGGATGTTGATCACCACGACCCCCGCGATCGACCAGCACCGCTCGGGTCACGCCGAACTCGGCCAGGGCCAACACAACCGCGGGCGTCACCGCCAGCACGAGCCCTATGTAGGGCACGAAGCTCAGGAAGAAGGTCAGGATCCCCCAAAGCAGCGGGAAAGTCCACGCCCAACAAGAAGAGCAGGACGGTCACACCGGCGCCCGTGACGAGGTTGACCACGGCGCGCAGCCCGAACTGGCGCACGACGCTCTGACCGACGGCGGCCAGGCTGGCGACCTGCGGGTTGTCCATGCTCGCGCTCGCGCGCAAACGGTTCATCATGGCCGGTCCCTCTCGCGAGCAAGAACAGCATGATCATCAGGATCAAGAACAGGTTGCTCAAGAACGCGGAGATGCCGGAGAGGACCGCGCCGAGGGCATCGGTGAGGGCGCTGGGTTCCACCACCTCCCGCAGAGCGACGTCCGAGAGCCCCAGGCGCTCGAGCAGGGCGTCGAGGCTGTCCACCTGCCCGTCGAGCTGCGCCGTGTAGAACCCGACGCGCTCGGTGAACCTGCCGATCGAGCCGCCCAGGACGAAGGAGAGCCCCACGAAGATGGCCGCCAGCAGCACCAGCATGATGAGCAACGCCAGCGGGGCGGGGAGGCCGCGCCGCAGCAGCCAGGAGTAGACGGGGCTGAACAGGAGGGCCAGGACCACGGCGAAGAAGATGGGGTTGAGGATCGGCGCGCCGAGGCGTACGCCCGCCAGCACGACCACCGTCGCGGCGAGGACGAGCATCACCCGCAAGAAGGAGGGTTGGCTCAGCGCGGTGGTCACGCCCCTGCCGTTGCCTGTTCCCTCGCCCGCCGGGTATTCCGAGGATTCGTTCACGATCCAACCTCCATGGTCTGGGTGGCCCAAGGTTCTACGAAGCCCGTCGTGTTGCGGCCCCTAGCCGCCGGGCGCGTCCTCCTGGTCATCGCCGTCGCCCGCCCGTCTCCTCCGTCTGGCGAAGGTGTGCTTCGCCAGGACGTTGATGAACCCGCCGATGACGCCGAGCCCCACGAAGATGTAGACGATGGTGAAGATCTTCCCGGCCGCCGTGGTGGGGGCGGGGTCCCCGAAGCCGACGGTGGTCAGCGTGGTGACGCTGAAGTAGAAGGAGTCCAACACGCTCCAGCCCTCCGCGAGGGCGAAGAAGGTCGTCCCGCTCACCAAGAGGGAAACCACGAGGGCGACGAGGACGCGGAACTCTGGGTCGCTCCTCCAAGCGTCCCTGAGGGCGCGAACGAACCGACGCAGCATCACGAGAAGGCCGACCACGACCACACCTCCGAACGGCTAGGGAACCCGACGGCCCATCGTACACGCCGCCTACTAAAGCCGGTCCGGTTCCTTATTCGCCCAAGGGATTGTAAAACGGATTCTCGGAGTTCGCTGATACAAGCTCCCCCGGCCCGATGGGGGCCGGGCCACCGGACCGGATGGCGGCCCGGAGCGCTAATCCTCGTCGCGCTCGTGCCCTTTCCGCTCCACCTCCAACTCCACCTCCGACGGCGCTGCCTCCGTGACGACGATCTTGTTTATCGACCCGTTCTCTTCGGCCCACTCGCCTCTAGGCCCCTCGCACCACTCGCAGCTCTGTGGCAGCGCGTCGCTGCCCCAAGAGCGGCCGTTCTCGTAGACGATGGTTGCGTAGCTCGTGCCGCACGTCGGGCACGTCGGCGGGTCCGGCTCGGGGCCGTTGGCTTCCAGCTTGCCCACGCGATCTTTCAACCCCACGTCCGGCTCCTTCCGCTCCTGTTGGCGCTGGCCTGTTCCAGCGCCCTGATACGGTCCTCTAGCTCGTCCAGTTCGCGCCGCGCCCGCTCCTCTGCGGAGCACAGGATCAGAACCCGGCTTCCGTTGAAGTAGCAGTTCCCGGTCTGGGGGTCGATGTCGCCGCGCCGGACGGCGGCCAGAACCTCCATCACGCCTTTGGCTATACGGCCGGGGCTCGGGACCTGCGAGCGCCGACCGGGGATGCCCTGCCGGGCGTGGGCGGCGCACAGGCCGTCACTGTTGGTAATCATAGCGGCACAACGGTGACCATCGCTCTTTATCGCGCTGCAACGCCGGTCGGACACCGGGGACCCCCCTACCCCGCCTGATCCTGGACCACTTCGACCGGCGCTTTGGGCTTGCTCGGCTCCAGCGTGGCGGCCATCCTCGCGCACTCGTTGACCACGGCGCTGACGGATACTCTGCCGCCGTTCTCCGCGCTCCTGACGTGGGCCAGCGGGGCACGCGTCCGGGCCGGGGCCGTGGGATCTCCCAGCCGCCCGTACATATCCGCCGCCGCGTTGACCCGCTCGCACGCCGCGAGGAACGCCCGCGCGGTCTGCTCTACCTCGCGCTGCGCTTCGGGCAGCCGATCCAGGATATCGCCCCGCCAGCGTTCGCCGTGCTCTTGCATCGTCTCGGTCACGCGGGCGGCTGCGAGCTGCGCGGCCCTATCCAGGACGGCGGCCCTGGAGATCGCCGCGTCCAGCTCCGCCCGCAAGGCGTCGGCTTCGGGCTTCGGGGCGTCCCGGCCCTCTAGCAGAGCGCGGGCGGCGTTGTCCCGGTCGCGCCCTTCGGCGTCCCTGATCGCCGCCTGTAGCCTGTTCCGCTCGCGTTGGTTCTCTTGCCGCTGGCGTTCCACGTCGGCGCGGGTGGCTTCGGCGTCGCGCAGCTCCGGCCAGCTAACCATGCACGCGCCTCCGGCTCCCCTTGAACGGGAGCGGTCGCGCGGTAGGCTCGCTGGCCCCGGCTTCATCCTGGTTCTCGGCTTCCCGTACCTGTACGTCCCCTTTGCGTTGCTCGCGCTCGACTATCGCCTTCATCTGCTGGGCGAAACGCTCCGCTTTCGTTGGGCTCATATCCTCGTCTCCTGATCCTCGTCTCCGGGGGCGGGGAGCGGACTTGGCCGCGTCTATCGTCCGCCTATCTGGTAGGCTGTTCCTGGGCGCGACCATGCTTAGGTCCTTTCGCGTCCGGGGGGTTGTCGGCCTGGGCGGGTCCGGCAACCTCCGTGTTTTTCCTGGGGGCATCCTTCAGCAGCGCGGCGAGGGCCGCCTCGCAGGCGGCGGCGTCGGGCCGGTAGACGCGCTCGACCACGACGTTCTTCGGCCTACCCATCGGCCTCGTCCCGCTCCTCGGGGCAGCCGACGATCTTCGCCGGGGGGCCGAGCCGCCGCACCTCCTCGCGCACGAACTCCTCGTACTCGTCCTCGAAGCCCGGCCGGGGCACCGAGCAGAGCAGCAGCCCGAGGCGGCTCCAGTGCTCGGTGCTCGCTGGATTCGTTGGCGGCTTGGAAGGCTGCATGCCCCAAGCCTTGCTTTCTCTAAATTAGATGGCTACCCGTTGGGGAAAAATCTCAGAAATCTTTGAGCCGGTCGAAGTCGCCCGATGCTAAGCCCTTCTCGGCGAGCGTTCGGCGGGCTGCGGCCGCGAGGAGCACCTGCGGAGCCTAAGAACCAGGCGGGCATGCCCCACCCGGCCAACTGGGCGCGCAAAGCCTCGGCGGACCCGAAGCCGACCTTCTCGGCGATCTCGTCCTCGCCGTACCCGCCCCGCCCGCGCAAGGCGGCCACGGTCGCCACGACCCACTGGGCACGTTCGTTTGGTAACCTGTCCATGCGCCGGGCTCCCTTCAGCGTGTCCGGCGTTTCCTGGCGAAGTCCAGGCTTCGCCCTCATTTTAGCTTGAGGCGACCACGGTGAGGGTGGGAGCATTTTTGTCTATTGAACTGAACACCGACGAGTACCTGCGGTACAAGGAGCGGGTGCGGCGGTGGGTGTGAGCGGGGCAGGCGGCTTCACGGCACCTTCGGGCTAGACCTTCACCCGTCTTTGCCGCCGCGGCTGACGGGCAGAACCTCCGCGCCGCAGGCCGGGCAGTAGAACACGCCGTCCGGGAGAAGACGCATCTCGGGGTGGCCGCACTCGCAGGCATGGCGTCCCGAGGCGTCTGGGAGCGCGGCGATCTGGCGCAGCGTCTCCAGCACGCCGACGTCGAAGGCCTGGCGGCAGCCCGAGCACCGTATCGGGACGCCCTCGTGGACCCGTAGTTCACCCGTCTCGCAGAGCGGGCAGACGATCGCGGCGTTGGTGCCGGAGCTGGCGCGTGACGCTCGTCTCATGGTGATGTCTCCTCAGGCTGCCTTGAGTTCGGGGGGGACAGGTGCCGCCTTCGCGGGCGGCTCGTCCCCAGAGAAGAACGCTTCCGGTGCTATGGGGAACACGATTCGCACCCGCCTTCCCGGCAGCCCGTCGCCGGCAATCTGCAGCGCCCGGGCGATGCTCGGGGCGGTGATCCGCACCCGGCGGCACACGGTCCTCTCGCGGATCTCGACTGCTACCCTGATCATGCCCGGGCTCCTCTTTGTCTCGCGGTCAACTGGTTGGTTTACGTCGGTGAGATGGCTCCCGGATCATTCGGGCGGGGCCGGCGAAGATTCCTCTGTGATCTACGGGTTCCCGGCGTGGCTAGCGGGTGTTGCGGGTGCCGCGACGCTGGTTGTAGCCGAGGTGTATGTGGTCGTCGTGGAGCGGCAGTTGGTCCGGGTCCAGGACCCACCCTCTCCCGTAGCCGAAGCCCAACCTCTGGGTCCACGCCTCGGGTCCGATGATCTGGTCCGGCCTCTCTCGCGGCGGCACGCGGGCCACGATCCGACCGACGTCCAGTACGGCCGGGGCGGTGGCGTTGCCCTCGACGGGCTCGCCGTCCACGTACCAGATGTCCGCCGCCCGCCCGAAGTAGTGGGTGTTCGGGAGTCCTCCAGCATCCCCATAGCCGTCGGGGATGCGCGGCCCGTCTTCGACGCCCTCGACAAAGTAGTGCCCTTCCTTGAAGGCGTCGACGCAGATCCGGTGCTCCCTCGTCACGGTCCTCAAGACGTCGACGAGGCGGGGGTCGACGACGCCGGTCCTCAGGTCGCCCGCCGCCTCGGTCGAGGCCCCGAAGTTGGGATCCGCGAGCAGCCTGCGTACCTCGCGGTCTCCCGAGACGTCTTCTCCGCCGTCAAGGATACCGCGCCCGATCCCCAGGGGACAGGCGGTGGTGAGCCCGTCACGGTCGAGGTCGTCCGTCCGGGCGCAGGAGACGGCGAAGAGCGCCAGGCAAAGCGCCGCGAGGACGACGGGCATCAGCGACCTCCAGGTGCGGCGGGGCGGGTCGTAGGAGCGATTCGGCACCCGCGTATTCTACGATCCGCGGGCCGGGGATCCGCCGGCGGGCGGCGTGAGGTACTATCTTTCTCTACCGTCGGAGGCGGGACCACTTGGCCCGGACCGCCGTGAAGCATCGTTAGGGGCGCCGAATTGCCGTCAGGGACGAAAGACTACACCCTCGGGGTCGAGGAGGAATACCAGATAATCGACCCCGCTACGCGCGGGCTGAGCACCCGCGGCGAGCGCGTGATCGGGAGGGCGCAGGGGGACCTTGGGGACGGGATCGTGCCGGAGATGTGGACCTCGCAGGTCGAGGCGCTGACACCGCCCTGTCAGACGCTCTCGGAGGTGCGCGCCGAGCTGGTCCGGCTGCGGAGCGGCGTGATGCTGGCCGCCGAGGCGGAGGTCAGCCCGAATAGCCGCTGCTAGCACTCACCCCTTCTCGCCCTACCGCGAGCAACGTCTTACGCCCAAGGAGCGCTACTGGCAGGTCGTGGATCGGGAGCAGCAGATCGCCCACGAGCAAGTGGTCTTCGGCTTCCACGTGCACGTCGGCCTCGAGGACCGCGCGGCGGCCATAGAGGTCATGAACCGGGCGCGGGTTTGGCTGGCACCAATGCTGGCCCTCTCGGCCAACTCCCCGTTCTGGCTGGGCGAGGACACTGGCTACGCCAGCTTCCGCACGCAAGTCTGGGGCAGGCTTCCGACGACCGGCCCGCCGGCGCCCTTCTCCTCGCTCGAAGAGCACGATGCCCTCGTCGAGGCGCTAGTGGCGTCCGGCGGTGCGGCGGAGGAGTCCCAGGTCTACTGGGACATCCGCCGTCCCCAGAAGGTGGAGACCGTGGAGATCCGGGTCTTCGACGTGTGCAGTGACCTGGACGAGACGGTGATGCTAGCGGGCCTCTCACGGGCTCTGGTTCGCGTATGCCGCGAGAGCCCCGAACTCGAGGAGCCTCACCTTGTGTCGCGTCCGGAGTTGGTTCGTGTCGCGCACTGGCTCGCCTCCCGTCATGGCCTCGATGCCCAGCTCGTCGACCCCCGGGCGGGTGTCGCCGTACCGGCCCGCGCGGCGGTCGAATCCCTCCTCGCCTTCGTGCGGCCGGCGCTCGAGGAACACGGGGACTGGGATGAGGTTTCGACCCTGGTCTACGAAACCCTGAGGCGGGGCAACGGCGCGAGGCGCCAGCGCGACGCCTACGACCGCGGTGGGCGGCTAGAAGGTGTGGTCGACCACCTCATCGCCGAGACGGCCCTGGGGACGGACTAGGCTCCGCCGGCCTCGCCCGGAGGCTGCGAAGGAATCGCACCCTCTAGCGGGAACGGTGTCGATCGTTTTTGGCTCCACCCTGTCGAGACCTCTGCGGGTGCTGGGTTGGAGGCCGGCATAAGGTCGCGGACCTCCCTCAAGGCGACGGACAGGGTGGCGAGTTCGAAGGAGCCGCTGGCGTTTATGTCCGAGAGCACCTGAAGGACGCGGTCAACGGCGGCGCGGTTGTCGGAGGTCCAGGCTTCGATCCGTTTCTCGGGGGTCGCGTCCTCGGACGTATCCCGCAGGATGGTCGAGGTGAGGGCGGCCTGCAAGCCGAAGACGTCGTCGCGCAGGGCGGCCCGGGCGAGGGCCCGCCAGCGGTTGTCGCGGGGCAGGTTCTCCACGTGGCCGCGCAGCCAGTGGAGCTTGAGTTGGTCGCCGAGGGCGAAGTAGACCTCCGCGGCCGAATCGACGGGCTCACCGGCCGTGGCGGCGACGTCGACGATGTCCAGGACGGAGAAAAGGGCGCCAAGGTTTGCGACCCGACGCGCCAGATCCGAGGGCACGCCCGCCGCGGCGAGGTCTTCGGCCTCGCCGTGCACCACCTCCCGGTCGCCGTCGAGCAGCATGTCGTCGATTCGATCGGCCAGCCCCGACGACCCTTCGCGGAAGTAGGAGATCGTGGCGGCCACGTCGAGGGGCGTGCGGCGGTTCCTCAACAGCCAGCGGGTGGCGCGTTCGATCAGGCGCCGCCATTCGAGGAGCATCCGGGTCTGCAGTTGCGCCTCGACCTGGTTGTCCAGGGGCTCTATCGCCTCCCAAAGGGCCCGAAGGTCGAAGACCTCCCCCGCGACGGTGAAGGCGCGCGAGATCTCCGCCGGGGTCGCGCCGGTCTCCTCGCCCAGGCGGAAGGCGAAGGAGGGACCGCCCCTGTTCACCAGCTCGTTGGCGACCTGGGTCGAGACGATCTCGCGCCGCAGCCGGTGCTCCTCCATCCGGTCGTCGAAGCGCTCGCGCAGGGGTGTGGGGAAGTAGCGCCGGAGTTCGACGGAGAGGTAGGGGTCCTCCGGCAGGTCGGAGTCCAGGAGTTGGCGGTAGAGCGTGATCTTGGTGTACGACACCAGGATGGCGAACTCGGGGGCCGTGAGACCACCGCCCTCGGAGCGGCGCTCGGCAAGCTCCTCGTCCGAGGGCAAGAACTCGAGATCGCGGTCAAGGGCGCCCGACTGCTCGAGGTGCCGGATGTAACGGGCGTGCACGTCCACCATGGAGTGGGCGAGCGCGCAGGCGTTGCTTATCGCCCGGGTCTGCTCGTAGTTGTCCAGCAGGACGAGGCTACCGACCTCGTCGGTCATCCCGGCGAGCAGCTCGTTGCGCTGCTTCTCGGTCATGTCGCCGCTCTTCACGACGGAATCCAGCAGGATCTTGATGTTGACCTCGTGGTCGGAGCAGTCGACGCCGGCTGAGTTGTCGACGGCGTCCATGTAGATCCGGCCGCCCTGGAGCGCGTACTCTATGCGACCTTTCTGGGTGAGCCCCAGGTTGCCGCCCTCCCCGACCACCCGGCACCGCAGGTCCTTGCCGTCGACCCGTACCGGATCGTTTGTCCTGTCGCCGACCTCGGCGTTGCTCTCGTCGCTGGCCTTGACGTAGGTGCCGATGCCTCCGTTGAAGAGCAGATCCACCTCGGCCTTGAGCAGGGCGAGTATCAGCTCGTTGGGCGTCAGCGAGTCCTCTTCCGTCCCGACGAGCTCCTTCACCTCAGGGGAGAGCGGGATGGACTTGGCGGTCCTGGGGAACACGCCGCCGCCCTCGGAGATCAGGTCCGCGTCGTAGTCGGCCCAGGTCGAGCGCGGGAGCCCGAAGAGCCGCTCGCGCTCCTCGAAGCTCGCCTCGGGGTCGGGATCCGGGTCCACAAAGACGTGCAGGTGGTTGAAGGCTGCGAGCAGCTTCGTGTGCCGGCTGAGGAGCATGCCGTTGCCGAACACGTCGCCGGACATGTCCCCGATACCGACCACGGTGAAGTCCTCGTTCTGGATGTCGCTGCCGAGCTCCCTGAAGTGGCGCTTGACCGACTCCCAGGCGCCCTTGGCGGTGATGCCCATGGCCTTGTGATCGTAGCCCACCGAGCCGCCCGAGGCGAAGGCGTCGCCGAGCCAGAAGCCGTACTCGGCCGAGATGCCGTTGGCGATGTCCGAGAAGGTGGCCGTCCCCTTGTCGGCGGCGACGACGAGGTAGGGGTCGTCATCGTCGTAGCGGACCACGTCGGGGGGCGGGACCACGCGCCCGTCCTCGAGGTTGTCCGTCAGGTCGAGCATCCCGCAGATCAGGGTGCGGTAGCAGGCGACGACCTCTTCCTGGAGCGCTTCTCGTCCCCCCTCGGTCGGCGGGCGCTTCACGACGAAGCCGCCCTTGGCGCCGACGGGCACGATCACGGCGTTTTTCACCATCTGGGCCTTCATGAGGCCGAGGACCTCGGTCCGGAAGTCCTCCCGCCGGTCGGACCAGCGGATGCCGCCGCGGGCCACCTCGCCGCCGCGCAGGTGGACGCCCTCGACGCGCGGGGAGTAGACGAAGATCTCGAACCGCGGCCGGGGCAGCGGCAAGAGGGGGATACGCTGCGGGTCCAGCTTGAACGAGAGCCGCTCTTTCGGCTCGCCGTTCTCCGTCTGGAAGTAGTTGGTGCGCACCGTCGCCAGCGTGACGTCGAGGAAGTTCCTCAGGATGCGGTCCTCGTCGAGGCTCGCGATCTCGTCCAAAGCTTCTTCGATCTCGCCCCTGAGGCGCTCCGTCTCTTTCTCTGCCGATCCCTGGCGGGACGGGTCGAAGCGGGCCTCGAAGAACTCGACGAGGAGGCTCGCCACGTGGTGGTTGGCGAAGAGGGTGTCCTCCATGTAGTCCTGGCTGAAGGTCGTACCCGCCTGACGCAGGTACTTGGAGTAGGC